>NZ_RCUX01000016.1 GCF_003667565.1 Mycetocola tolaasinivorans | reverse complement strand
GCTGAGCTCCGATTACGTGCATATCTGAGTGTCACTGCCCTGCCGGAACCCAGTGGGATCAGAGTAACGGCTGTCAGAAAACTTTGGTTTTACGTGTGGGATAAGCACACGCGTTCCAAGGTTCAAGATTAGCCGATTAACGCCCGCTTACCAAATACCCTCGGGCCCGTGTCGTCCACCGGCGTGTTTTCGCGGCCATCCGGGAATGAAACCGGGCGTCATCTGCTTAGACTCAGTGACATGACAATCCTGATTGATGATCCGATGTGGCCGAATCACGGCACCCTCTGGTCGCACCTCGTCAGCGATGAGTCCCTCGACGAGCTGCACACCTTCGCCGCCGAGAATGAGATTCCGCGCCGTGGGTTCGATCTTGACCACTATGACGTGCCGGCCCGCGTGTATCAGAGCCTGATCGCCGCCGGGGCCACGCCGGTCTCCCCCAAGACGCTCACCCGCCGCCTGATCGCTAGCGGCCTGCGCATCACCGAGCGCGAGCGCCGCCTGGCTCGCGCCTAACCCGGTTTCCCGGAGCACGCGCCCGCGCATGCGACAACCAAACCGTCACCAGCCGACAGCTGGGACGCGCAAAACCCGATGGAAGTGTACGTTGGCCAAAACCTCGGGTTTCAGGCAGGGAGCGCCCCATGAAGATCAGCTATTCCGCACTCGAAAACAGCGCCACCGCCGTGCGGAGCGCGGGCAATAACGCCGAGGATGAAGCCCAGCGCCTACTGGGTACACCGCTCGACTCGGGCGCCCCGCAACCCGACGCGATACACATCGCCGTTCACACCGCGCGGCAGCGCACGCTGATGGCCTTCGCCCGGCTCTTTCGCGCCCAGAGCGAGGCCGCCCTCGATACCGCGAACACCTTCCGGCTCCTGGACGCCCAGATCGCCGCGGGACTGCGCCCCTAGGCGCGGGCCGGGGTGGAAGCAATCCGGTGATGGAACGACCGGGAGACCGAGCACTGGCCGGATCGGTAGACGCCGTGCACCAGGCCAGCGGCTGGCCCGCACGTGGAGATGCGCTCGGCCGGATCACCCTCAGAATGCGCGCGGCGATTGATGCGCTCCCGGCCGAGGCCGACGATGCACTCTCCACCGTGCGCCTGCGCGCCTCCCTCAGCGTGCCCGGGTCGATGCTGCACAACATCGCCGTGCTGGATGAGGCCTGGAAAAACGCGCTTCGCAGCTATGCCTCGGCAATGAACGGCATCCAATACTATGCGGCAATCCACCGCTCTACCCAGGACGCCATCATCAGCGGTGAACGCGACGCGCAGCGGGCCCTCTCTCGCGAGGTTTCCGATGCCACCCGGTGGACGCTGGAGAACACCATACGCGAGGCTCCGGCACGGCTCTCCGCCGCCACCAGCTCACTCACCCGACTTGACGATGAACGCCGCGGGCAGGACTCCCGCACCTCGGCCCAGCTCGAGTCACTGATCTGGCAGTACATGGCCACGGGCACGGCCCTCCCTCCGCCGCCCCGGGTGAGCACCGGCGTGACGGTCACGGCCATCATCGACGGTGTTTCTCGCACGGTGAGTGCTACGGACATTGCCGGGCTTCTCGATCCCGGTATCATCGCCGAGGTCTGGGCGAGTCTCGACCCGGAGAGCCGCCAGCGTCTCCTGGGCGACAACCCGCTCCTTCTCGGCAACCTCGAGGGCATCGCCCTGCGCGATCGCAACACCGCGAACCGGATTACCGCGGGCGAGTATCGCAACCAACTGGAGCGAGAGCTGACCTACCTGACGAGCGCGAGCCCCGCCCACCCGGGTCAGTACGACGGCGAGATTGAACGACGCGAGACCGAGATCAGGACCCTCGACGCGATCCTCGGCGATCGCAATGAACGCTATGCCGGAGAGAGGGTGGGCGATGAGTCATTTGGCATCTTCAGGATCTTTGCCGAAGACGGCACACGAGTATCTCAAAACGGGCTTAGGCTCGTCTCATTCAACCCCCTGCTGGACGCGATCATTACCTATCAGGGCGCGTTGGATCCCATCACCGGTGATATCGCCCCCTGGGTGCAAAACGTGGGCACGTTCATCCCGGGCAGCAACAGCAGGCTCGGAGGATTCGAGGGCAACGCGGATCGCAGCCGCAACATGTACAACATCTCCGGCCCGGCCTCCGGCTACTTCACCTATCAGGGCTCGGCACTGCCCGATATCGACAACAGCGACGTCGGTTTTCTTGAGGCGGCCAAGCGCTCCTACGCCGAAGACGGCGCTCCGCGCATGCTGTCGTTCCTCAACGGTGTGCGCCTACCGCCGGGGGCCGCGCTCGTACCGATCGCACACAGCTACGGTGCGGTGGTCCTGGCCCGTGCCGAATCCCTGGGACTCCGCGCCGATCGCATCGTGTATGTCGCCCCCGCGGGGCTTGGCCACGATACCTCGCTTCGCGATGGTCTGGACGCGTTTCCCCACACCGGAGACAAACCACACTTCCTCCTCCAGGCCCGCAATGACCGTGTTGTCGGATTCACCCAGGGAGGGGTTTCAGGGTTCGGGCTGGGCCACGGCTTCAACAACCCGCTCGCCGTTCCCGGGATTACGAGGTTGGAGACGGGGTTTATCGACAAGCGCGACCCTGCCCTGGGATCGGTTGAGCGCGGAGGCGACGAATCGCATTCTGACGTGCTCGGTCCTTACAGCACCTCCCTCGAAAACATAGCAAACGTCGTCAGCGGCAAACCGGTATCCGTGTACCAGCCGGATGACTTCCTCGCTCCGAACTTGCTTACCCAGCCGGGACCATATTCTCCCCCCTCCGTGGCACCAGATACCGGCGTCAAGAAACCCCCGAAATTCATTTCTCCTCTCGATCTTGAGCCTCTGTCGCGAAAGCCACGGTCCCGATGAATCCCACACCGATACTCGTACGGATTTCCGCCGTCATCGGCGCGCTGGCATTGACACTCGTGTTGTCCGGTTGTCTAACCCTGCACCCACCGAAAACCGATCTCCCCGAGCTTCGCCCCGCCCGTGACGCACAGATCGCCGAACACTACGCCCGAGCCGAGGGCATCGGTGACGACATCCTCGCCCAGATCGCCCCCGAAGAAATCTCCAACCCACCCTCCGGCGGAGGCCGCTCGGAAAGCATGGACGCGTTCGATGTCAAAGGGTGGCCTCGGACCCTCACCTGGGAGAAAGACTTCGCACTCTACGCCGACGGACCCCGCACTCCACGCCAGGTCGCTGACGACCTCACCCCCTGGCTACTCGACCAGGGATGGGATCGCAGCACATCTGACTATCAACCCTCAGATCCGGCATACGCAGAAAACATATTTCTCCGAGACCAAGACCTCCTCGCAATCAGATACACCGTCAAACCCCCGCCCTACGGCCAAACAATGGTCCTCATGATCAGACTCCCCCGAGTGAAATGACGACGCCCGAGCCGAGGGCATCGGTGACGACATCCTCGCCCAGATCGCCCCCGAAGAAATCTCCAACCCACCCTCCGGCGGAGGCCGCTCGGAAAGCATGGACGCGTTCGATGTCAAAGGGTGGCCTCGGACCCTCACCTGGGAAAAGGACTTCGCACTCTACGCCGACGGACCCCGCACCCCACGCCAGGTTGCTGACGACCTCACCCCCTGGCTCCTCGAACAGGGATGGAAACCCCGCAAAATCGAAAGACCTCCTGCGGACGAGAACTACCTCAAGTACGTCTTCTTCAAAGACGAGGACACCCTGATCATCAGCTACATCGTTACACCCCCACCGTACGCACAAAACATGATCCTCAAAATCACCCTCCCCCGAGTTAAATGAGCGGCCGCGAACCATCTCCCAGGCCCCGATCCGATAGCGTTGACGCATGGACATCGAGAACGTTATCCCTGCCCATTACCTTCCCCTCACCACCGAGCGCCTCACCCTGCGGTTTTTCACCGCGGAGGATGCCGAGGCGCACCTCGCCTATCAGGGCCGCGCCGAGGTGGCCGAATATCTCTACCGCGCCCCGCTCAGCGCGCCCGAATCTTCGGAGGCCGTGAATCGTGCCGCGGCGGCGCGGCGCTGGGCCGAAAGCGGCGACAGCCTCACCCTTGCCATCCTGCACGACGGCCTCCTGATCGGTGAGGTGCCGCTCACCCTGACCGGTGCCCGCGCGCGTCAGGTCGAAATTGGCTGGGTGTTCTCCCCCGAGGTTCGGGGGCGGGGGTTTGCGGTGGAGGCCGCCCGTGCGGCGCTCGACCTTGCATTCACACGGCTCGGGGCCCACCGTGTCTTCGCCCGACTCGACACCCGAAACCTCGGATCGGTGCGGGTCTGTGAGCGTCTCGGCCTGCGCCGGGAGGCACACCTCATCGACAACGACCAGACCCCGGACGGTGCCTGGGGCAGCGAATACGTGTACGCACTCACCCGGCCCGAATACCCGACCCCGTAGCGGCTCGGGACGATACGGAAGCGGGGCGGCATCCGAATCGGATGCCGCCCCGCCGCCCGTGCATGAGGCTAGGCGCTGGCCTGCTCCACCGCGCTCACGAGGCCCTGGGCCTGCTCGGGCGAGAGAGCACCGAAGGCCACCATCTGCGACATCGGCATCTGCTCGGCCATCTTCCGCAGGTGCGGATCGTTCAGCATGCCGCCCACGGCCGGCGCCTCGGCGAGCACCTGCGCGAAAGCCGCATTCAGGATCGGCGCGCCCACCGGGTGCGCGAACCACTCACCCAGGGTTGAGTTGACGCTCAGCGGAATCGGCGAGGGATCGCCGGCCACCTGGATGTCCAGGTGCGCGCGGATGTCCCGCGAGGAGGCGGCGATCTCGATCACATACGTACCACCCTCGACGCTCCACACATCGGCGATGGTGGAGAAGTACGCGAGCCCGGCCACCGGGAAGCTCAGCTCGACCTCGCGGGTTTCGCCCGCGGGGATCTCAACCGAGGCGAAGGCGCGCAGCTCGTGCACGGGGCGCGAAACCTCGGCACCGGGCAACCCGCTGTAGACCTGCACGACCTCGCGGCCGTCGCGCGCACCGGTGTTGGTGACGTGCACGCTCACGCGCACGGTCTCCCCCTCGACCCGGGCCACCGGGTGGTCGTAGGCAAACGAGGTGTAGGAGAGCCCGAAACCGAACGGGTAGGTCACCGCGGCCTCGCGGGTGTCGTAGTGACGGTAACCCACGTACAGGCCCTCGGCATAGCGCACCGAACCATGCTCACCGGGGAAGCTCGTGAACGCCGGGACATCCTGCAGGCGCTCGGGAATCGACTCGGTCAGGCGGCCCGAGGGGTTCACCACGCCAAACAGTACGTCGGCGATCGCGCCGCCGCCCGCCTGGCCCAGCAGCCAGCCCTCAACCAGCGCGGGCACACGCTCGTTCCAGTCGGATACCCGCACCACGGCACCATTGCTCAGCACCACAATGATCCGCGGGTTGACCGCGAGCAGGCGCTCGAGCAGCGCGGTCTGGGCCGCGGGCAGCTCGATGTCGTCGCGGTCGAAGCCCTCGGATTCGGCGCTCGACGGCAGCCCCATAAAGTACAGGACGGTCTCGGCCGCAGAGGCCACCCGCACGGCCTCATCGGCGAGGGCGGCATCCTCGTCGCCCTCGAGGGTGAAGCCCGCGGCGTAGGGCACATCGGCACCGGCCTGCGCGCGAATCTCGTCGAGCGCGTTGTCGAGACGGGTCGGCACGATCTGCGAGCTTCCGGCACCCTGATAGCGCGGGGTGCGGGCAAACTCACCAATGACCGCGAGTGAACCCGCGCCCGGGGTCAACGGCAGGATGTCTCCCTCATTACGCAGCAGCACGATGCTGCGGCCGGCGATCTCGCGCGCCAAGGCGTGCTGGCCGGGGACGTCGAGCTCGGCGTCTGCCCACAGGCCATCACGGCCGTGCAGGGCGAGGTCGATCAGGCGGCGCGCGGCGGTGTCGACCACGGCGATGTCGAGCGAGCCATCGTTAACCGCGGCGACAACGTCCGCGTCGGTACGGCCATTGGTGCTCGGCATCTCGAGGTCGAGGCCCGCGGCCAGTGCGGGTACGCGGTCGCGCACGGCACCCCAGTCGGACACCACGACGCCCTCAAATCCCCACTCGTCACGCAGCACGGTGTTGAGCAGCCAGTTGTGCTCGGAGGCGTAGACGCCATTGACCCTGTTATACGAGCACATCACCGTCCACGGCTGGGTCTCGGTCACGACGCGGCGGAACGCCGGAAGGTAGAGCTCGCGCAGAGTACGGGTGTCGATCTCGGCGCTCACCCGCAGGCGATCAGTCTCCTGGTTGTTCGCCGCATAGTGCTTGAGCGAGGTGCCCACGCCCTGGGACTGCACGCCGCGCACAAACGCGCTACCGAGCACACCCGCGTGCAGCGGGTCCTCGGAGAGGTATTCGAAGTTTCGGCCACAGCGCGGATCGCGCTTGATGTTGATTCCCGGTCCCAGCAGAACGCTCACACGCTTGGCCTGAGCCTCGCGTCCCAGGGCCTCACCCACGCGCTCGACGAGGATCGGATCCCAGCTGGAGCCGAGCCCAACGGCGGGCGGGAAGCAGGTCGCGGGCTCACCATCGAGCAACCCGAGGTGGTCTCCCCCGGTGGATTGGCGACGCACACCGTGGGGGCCATCGGAGAGGATGATCGAGGGCACGCCGGCATCCTCGATGCCCTCGGTATCCCAGAAGGATGCGCCGCTCAGCAGCGAAGCCTTCTGCTCGAGGGTCAGGGTGGCAAGGATCGATTCGGTCTGCGGGTGGAGTGACATGGTGACCTTTCGGGGTTGAAAACGAGCTAGCGAACGGAACGAACGGGAATGACGGCGATTCCGCCCAGGATAACCAGGAGGATGCCGATGGGGAAGAGCATCACGTAGCCAAAGCTCAGCGCGATGACGCCGGCGAGTGCCGGGGCGAGGGTCTGCGGGAGGGTCGCGGCGATGTTAATGACGCCGAGGTCTTTCGCGAAGTCCGCCTTGCTGGGCAGCACCTCACTGATGAGGGCGGTATCGACCGCCTGGAACATACCGAAGCCCAGACCGGACACCAGCGAGAAGAGCCCCATGCCCACCTCGGTGGGCATCAGCAGCGGAATACAGAGGGCGCAGGCAAGCACGATGCTGGACGACACGATGAAGACCCGACGACGCTTGAGACGGTCCGAGAGCGGGCCGGAGATCAGAGTCGAAATCAACAGCGCGCCCATGCTCAGCATCGCGTACTGCGGGGTCAGCTGGACCGCGCGCTCGGCGGTGACGCCGATGTAGTCCTGCAGAATGTAGATGCTGTAGGTGCTGACCATGAGATAGCCCGCGTTCAGCAGCAGACGGCCGGTGAAGGTCCAGAAGAAGTCGGGGTGCTTGATCGGGTTGACCCAGAAGCCGCGCAGGAACGTGGTGACAACAAATCTCTCGCGCGGGCGGTGGCGGTTGTCCTTATCCGGGTTGATGACCACAAACAGGGTGAGGGCGACCAGGGCGATTCCGGCAAAAACCATGTATCCGGTGGGGATGTTTCGGGCGAACATCGCACCGACCATCTGCCCACCGACCATGCCGAGCATGACGCCCAGGCCGATGATCGCCGAGAAGCTGCCGCGCAGTCCGCTCGGGACGCGGTCCGGCAGGATCGCACTCAGCGGGCCCTGCGCGAAGTTGTAGGCGATCTGTACGGCGATCCAGGCGATCATGATCTGCCAGATCGTCGTGCCGAGCCCCATTCCGATGAGGGCGAGGCCACCCACGAGGCTGCCGCCCACGATCCAGGGGGCGCGCGGCCCAAACCGGCTGCGGGTACGATCCGAAACAACGCCGGCGAGGGGTTGCGCGATCATCGCACAGAGCGCACCCACGGTGAGGACCAGGGAGAGGTTGGCCTCCTTATTATCGGGATCGAGATCCTGAATCTGGAGCGAGAGCAGCAGCGAGGCGGTGGCACCCCACACCATGAACATGGCGATATTGGCCGGTAGCAGCGTGCCCAAGAGCACGCGGAGTGGCGGGGTAAACTCCGTGGGCGCGACATCCCCCTGGGGGACGTCGGTGGAACTCGGCGGTTGGGTCACGATTCTCCTTGAGGTCGGCGTTGACACTCAAAAGCATACAGTGAACGGTTTTGTTGCATACCGGTGCGGCTGATATACGATGGGCGGATGTCCGATCGGTCACCACTCTCCCCCAAGGGACAGCGCCAGCGCGAAAAAATCCTCACCACCGCACTCGAGGTCTTCGCGGACGAGGGCTATCGCGGCACCTCCCTGCGCACGGTCGCCGCGCGCTGCGAGCTGAGCCTCGCCGGGGTCATGCACTACTTCGAATCCCGCGAGGATCTCCTCGTCCAGATCCTGCGCCGACGCGACGAGGTGGATGAGGCCGCCATCTCCCCCGAGCATCCACTGCGCGACTTTCTTGCGGTCCTGGCGCGCAACACCACGCGGCCCGGACTGATCGAACTGTTCGTGACGATGTCGGCCGCGGCCAGCTCGCCCGAGCATCCAGCAGCACCGTATTTCCGCGAGCGCTACGCTCGCATGACGGCCGACTTCGCCGAACACCTGGAAACACTCGGTGATACCCGCCCCGAAGGGGAGCGCATCCGGGATGCTCGCGCACTGATCGCACTGGCGGACGGGCTCCAGCAGCAGTGGGTTACGGATCGCAGCATCAGCATCGCCGATGAGCTGCGGCGCGCGCTCGCCCAGCACCTCAATCCACTCCTGAGCCTCGACTAGTCCGGGGTAAAACAATCGCCGCCCCGTTTCCGGGGCGGCGATTGTTTTATGTGGCGCTATTCGGCGCTGGGCTGCGCATCTCCATCGTGGCGCACCGGGGTGCCGGTGAGTGCCTGGGTGCTGACGCGACGGTTGCGGTTGCGGCCCTTACCCGGCTGCTTCGGCTCAGGCAGCGCGTCGAGGACGGAACCGAGGAGATCCTCGGCCACCTTGACGTCCACCTTGTGGTTCTTACGCACGGCCTCGAGCGGAATGTCGAGCAGCGGCAGCGACTCGTGACCGCGACGACCCGAGCGCGAACGCGCGGGACGAGCAGGGCGCTCGTTCTGATCCGAACGCTCGGCCTGACGTTCCTGCTGGTTTTGACGTTCCTGCTGGTTCTGACGCTCTGATGAGTTCTGGCGCTCGGCGGCGGCCGGCGCACTCACCGAGGCTACCTCGACCTGCACGGACTCGACTGCCGGAGGCAGCAGGAGCGCGGCGGTCTCGGCGGCGGGCGACTCCGAGAGTTCCAGCTGCAGCTGGGCATCACGGCTCTTTCCACCCCGGCGACGCTTCTTGCGACCCTCGGCGGCGGTCGGTGCCGCGGCCTCCGCCTGAGCGGCGGCCTCGTGCTCGTGGGTACCGGCGATGGTGCTCGCGGCGATCTGAGCCAGCATGTTCTTGGCGTCATCGGTGATCGCGTGGGTCGCGGCCTTCGGTGCGTTGTTCACGGCCGGCTGCTGGGTGTTTCCACCGTTCTGCTGACCGGACTGACCGTTCTGGCCACCCTGGCCCTGGCCCGCGCCACCCTTACCGCGGCGACGCTGCTCGGGCTGCGGGGTCTGCTTGTGCTTGACGACCGGGTCGTGGTGCACAATAACGCCACGGCCGGCGCAGGTTTCACAGGGCTCGCTGAAGGATTCCAGCAGGCCGAGACCCAGCTTCTTGCGGGTCATCTGGACGAGACCCAGCGAGGTGACCTCGGCCACCTGGTGCTTGGTGCGGTCGCGGCTCAGGCACTCGATCACGCGGCGCAGCACGAGGTCACGGTTGGATTCCAGGACCATGTCGATGAAGTCGACCACGATGATGCCACCGATGTCGCGCAGACGCAGCTGGCGAACGATCTCTTCTGCGGCCTCCAGGTTGTTCTTGGTGACGGTCTCCTCGAGGTTTCCGCCGGAGCCCACGAACTTACCCGTGTTGACGTCGATCACGGTCATGGCTTCGGTGCGGTCGATCACGAGCGAACCACCCGAGGGCAGCCAGACCTTGCGGTCCAGTGCCTTCTCGATCTGCTCGGTGATGCGGTACTCGTCGAAGACGTCCTTGCTGCCCTCGTAGCGCTCGACGCGGTCAACGAGGTCCGGGGCGACCTGCTGGAGGTAGCTGGTGATGATCTCGCGGGCGTCGTCTCCGGCGATGACCATCGACTGGAAGTCCTCGTTGAAGACGTCACGGACGATCTTGACCAGCAGATCGGGCTCGCTGTGCAGCAGGGCCGGAGCGTTGGCCTTCTTGACCTGCTCGGAGATGTGCGCCCACTGCGAGGTGAGGCGGTTGACGTCGAGGGTCAGCTGCTCCTCGGTGGCACCCTCGGCCGCGGTGCGGACGATCACGCCGGTGTTCTCAGGGAGAACGGCCTTGAGGATCTTCTTCAGACGAGCACGCTCGGTGTCCGGCAGCTTGCGGGAGATACCCGACATGGAGCCGTTGGGCACGTACACGAGGTAGCGACCGGGCAGCGAAACCTGGCTGGTCAGGCGGGCACCCTTGTGGCCCACCGGGTCCTTGGTGACCTGGACGAGGATCTTGTCGCCGGGCTTCAGCGCGAGCTCGATCCGACGGGGCTGGTTACCGGTGGTGCCGGCGGCCTCCCAGTCGACCTCACCGGAGTAGAGGACGGCATTGCGGCCGCGCCCGATGTCGACAAACGCGGCCTCCATGCTGGGCAGCACGTTCTGCACGCGACCGAGGTACACGTTGCCGATCAGCGACGCCTCCTCGTTGCGGGCGACGTAGTGCTCAACCAGGACCTTGTCTTCGAGGACACCGATCTGGATCTTCTGGTTCTTCTCGCGCACGACCATGGTGCGGTCCACAGCCTCGCGGCGGGCGAGGAACTCGGCCTCGGTCACCACGGCGCGGCGACGACCGGCATCGCGGCCATCACGGCGACGCTGCTTCTTGGCTTCGAGACGGGTCGAGCCCTTGATCTTCTGCGGCTCGGTGATGAGCACGGCCTCGCGGGGCTCGCGCGCCGGACGGCCGTTGCCGCCATCGCGCGAGTTCTCACGACCGCCGTCGCGGTAGGAGTCACGGCCGCCGTCACGGTAGGAGTCACGACCACTCTCGCGCGGGGCGGGACGGTCGTCACGGGTGTTCTCGCGATCGCCGCCACGACGACGCGAACGACGACGGGTCGAGGAGTACTCCTCCTCGTCTTCGGTCTCGTGGTGCTCCGGGCGGGTGCTGCGCGGCGGCAGCGGCGGGAGATCCGGGGCGAGGAAGATCAGTGCGGTGGAGGGTGCGGAGACGAACGGCACCGGCAGCGGGCTCACCACAGCGGCGGGCACCTCGGCGGCGGGCACATTCGTGGCGGCTGCATCGGCGGCGGCGGCCGGTGCTGCGGAATCGGTTGCCGTGGTGTCGACGGCGGCCGGCGCTTCGGCGGCCGGCGCTTCGGCGGCGGGTGCTTCGGCGACGGGTGCTTCGGCGACGGCGGTCTCGGACACTGCGGTCTCGGCGGCCACAGTTTCGGCGACGACGGTCTCGCCCGCAACGGGCTTCTCAGCCTCGGGAACCGCACTCTCGGCCTCGGCCTTCGCCGCAGCGGCGGCCTGCTGCTCCGCCTTGGTCGGGCGGCCCCGACGGCGCTGACGCGGTGCGGCGACACTCTCACCCTCGGCCGTGGCCGACTCGACCGCGGGCGTCTCGGCTGCCCGCTCGTCGGTGGCCGATTCCGGCACGCTCTCGTTCGCTACGACCGGCGCGGCAGCGTCGCCCTCGTTGACCGTCGCGTCGCTCGGTGCGGTGGCCGCACCGGCGGAGGCACTGACGCGGCGAGAGCCGCGGGTGCGACGAGGCGCTCGCGCCTCCGTGCCGGGCACTGCCGAAACCGGGGCATCAACTGCCTGGGCATCGGTCGAAGCCTGGGGCTCCTGCGCACCCTCGGTGGTTGCGGATGTATTTTCGGCAGTTACTGCCTCGTTGTTCTTTTTATTCACCATTACTGGTGCACTCCTCATCCGATGAGTAGCCGCGCTACCGTCCGGGAATCTTGGGCGAATCTCTACGCCGAAGCGTTCAACTCACCAAATCCTATGCACTGCAGTGACCGGCCCCGTGGCTCAGATCACTTCGCGGGAGCGTTTCCCAACGCTCACTCGCACATCAGGCGCTATCTGTGCCCAATAAGCCTTCTTCGTCTTGGCCTCGCGCGGCGAAACCTCGACAAAATTCATTATCGCACGGGCGGGTCGCAGAATGCGCAAGGCATGACCTTTTTCCCAATCCGATATGCCATAATTCCAGTCATGACCAGCACCGAAACGACGCGTCCACCACGCCTGTTCGCCTCCTACCTGATCGTGGCGGGCATCCTGGGCTGGATCCCCGCATTCATCCTGACGATGGAGAAGATCGCCAACCTGGAAAACCCCAAGGCTGCGCTGAGCTGCGATTTCAGCCTGGTCGTGCAGTGTGGGGCAAACCTGAGTTCCTGGCAGGGTTCGGTATTTGGCTTTCCCAACCCCATCATCGGACTGGCCGCCTGGATTGCGCCGATTGTCGTGGGGGTTGCCCTGCTGGCCGGGGCGCGCTTCGCCCGCTGGTTCTGGATCCTCTTCAACGTGGGCATGCTCGGCGGAATCGTCTTTGTCATCTGGCTGATTTCGCAGTCGATCTTCGACCTCGGCACCCTCTGCGTGTACTGCATGTGGACGTGGGCGGTCATGATCCCCACGTTCCTCGTGGTGACACTGGTGAACCTCCGTGAGGGTCGTCTGGGCGGCGGAGAGTCCGTGCGACGCGTCGCGACCGGACTGCTCCAGTGGATCATTCCGATCGTCCTGGCCTGCTATATCATCGTGGCGCTGATCGCTCAATTCCGACTGGACGTCATCTCGTACCTCTAACCTCGGGCGTGTCGCCGAGTAGATAAAAAACACCGTGCCCCCAGAGCTGGGGGCACGGTGTTTTTCGTGTACGAACTACCGCGGCTCGTTCGAGTTCGATACTGAATCATGCGCCGTCGCCTCGCTCGTGACCGCATCGATCCCGGCGGTTTGCGCCTCGGAGAGCGCGGGGTGCGTCGCCGGGATCGCGCAGCCGTCAGGCCCGCAGGCCTCTGCCGCAGGGTCGCCAATCAGCGTGAACGGGGCGCTCATGCCCCGCGCTCCGCGCTGACCTGGGTGAGAACCTGCTCGAAGGCCTGGGCCTCCTGCGCTCCCGACACGCCATACTTGCCGTCGATTACGAAGAACGGCACGCCCTGGATGCCGTACCCCTGGGCCTGGGCCTGGTCGGCGCGCACATCGGCGAGGTAGCGGTCGGTCTCGAGGGCGGCGGTCAGCTCGGCGGCGTCGAGGCCGACGGTGGCACCCAGCTCGGCGAGATCGGCGATGTTGCCCACGTGCTTACCATCGGTGAAGTAGGCACGGAACAGCACCTCGGCGAGCTCGCGCTGCTTGCCGTGCGCCTTCGCGAAGTGCAGTGCCTGGTGCGCGAGCACGGTGTTGGTGTGGCGCAGCTTATCGAAGTTGAATTCGAGGCCGGTCTGGGCGGCGATGCCCGTCACGCGGCCAAGCATCTCGGTGATCTGTTCGGCGGGCATGCCCTTGTGATTCACGAGGAAGTCGAGCTCGCTGCCGTCGAAGTCGACGGGGGTATCGGGGGCCAGCTCGAACGAGTGGTACTCCACCTCGACCGGGGTGTCGGAGCCCGCGGCGAATGCGGCGACGCCGGCCTCGAACTTGCGCTTGCCGATGAAGCACCAGGGGCATGCGATATCGGACCAGATGTCTACCTTGATGGGTTCAGTCATACCCAGGGCAACCACGGAGTCCGGAAATTCATTCCCGAAAGAATTCGCACTCCACTGGTCCATTAGTCAACTAATGGACTAGAGTGGTGATGTGTTCACAGGTACCACTCCCCTCTTTCAGCAGCTCGCCACCCGGCTGGCCGACGACATCGTCTCCGGAACCTACCCGGAGGAGTCGGCGGTGCCCTCGGCGACCGACCTGGCCGTGTTTTTTGATCTGAACCCGGCCACCGCATCCAAGGGCGTCAACCTGCTGGTTGAGCAGGGAGCCCTCTATAAGAAGCGCGGAATCGGCATCTTCGTGGCCCCCGGGGCACGCGAGCTCCTGCTCGCACAGCGCCGGGAACGGCTGCGTGCCGACTTCGTTGAACCCCTGGTTCGCGAAGCCCGCCTCCTCGGTCTCGATCCCGTCGAGATTGAGCGCCTCGTCCGCGACACCATCGCAAAGGAACCATCATGACCGATCACATCGTCCTCGAGGGAGTGACGCGTCGCTTCGGCGCCCACACCGCCCTCGACAGCGTCTCGCTCCGTCTGCCCGCAGGCAGCATCTGCGGGCTCCTCGGCCGCAACGGCGCGGGCAAGACCACACTCCTCTCGCTCATTGCCGGGCAGGATCTCCCGTCCGAGGGCACCGTGCGCGTAAACGGCCACTCGCCGTTTGAGCACGCCGCCACGCTCGCCGGGATCAACCTGGTGCGCGATAACCAGCGCTACCCGGATGACTTCGACGTACGCAACGTGCTGTCGATTGCGCCGAGCTTCCTCCCGCACTGGGATGCCGAGCTTGCCGAGCAGCTGGTGGCAGGCTTCCGCGTCCCGCGTGGGCGCTCGATTAAGAAGTTCTCGCGCGGCCAGCTCTCCGCCGTCGCCATTATTCTGGGCGTGGCCTCGCGAGCGCCGCTCACACTGATGGACGAACCGTATCTGGGGCTCGACGTCAACGCACGCCGATACTTTCACGAGGTGCTCGTCCGCGATGTTGCGGAGCACCCGCGCACGGTCATCCTCTCCACGCACCACGTGGAGGAGTCTGAATCCCTGTTTGACCGCGTACTCATCGTCGACGAAGGGAGGGTCCTGCTCGATGCGGGCATTGAGGACATCCCGGACCTCGCCTTCGCGGTGAGCGGTCGCGATGACGTGATTCGTGACCTCACGGCGGATCTCGATGTGCTCCGTCTACAGACCGTCCCCGGGCTGGCCTCGGCAACGGTGCGCGGCCGGGCAGATACCGAGTTCATCGCCCGCGCCGAGGCGGCGGGTGCCCGTATTCTGCCGGTCAGCGTGGCCGACCTCGTGACCGCCTACGGCACTGAACGCACCCCCGAGGAGGCACGCGCATGACCTCCACGCTGCTCACCACGGCTCCGACGATCGCCCCCACGTCCACGCTTGGCACACACTCGAAGGGACTCACCATGAACCCCATCTTCGCGGTCACCCGCCTGCACCTCACCCGTCGAATCATGACCTTCGGGCTGCCGGTCATCTACGTGGGTGTCGTCGCGCTCCTGTCGATCATGATCTCGCTAATATCCTGGCGAGCCGGCAGTCAGCCGGGTTCCGAGGGCTGGATCGCGGGCTCGCAGGCAAACCCCGGCCTGGTGTGGGCCCTCGGCGGGTTCCTCGGCTACATGGGGGTCGCCTCCACCGCGACCACGTTCCGCTTCGCCATCACCCTCGGCTCAACCCGCCGCTCATTCACGCTCGGGACGCTGCTCTGGAACCTGATTGTCGCCACCTACCTCGCCGCGGTACTCACCGCGCTCACCGCAATCGAGCTGCTGACCGATCACTGGTTTATCGGGTTCTACATCTTCGATATTTTCATCCTGGGCTACGGCAACCTTCTCATCACCTTCGTGATCGTGCTGCTGGGTACACTCACCCTCCTCACTGTCGCCGGGGTGTTTGGTGCCGCGTGGATCCGATTCTCCAACCGCGGACCGATCCTGCTGGGCATCGGCATCGGGCTGGTTCTGATCGTGGCCATCCTGATCCTGATTCCCCAGGCCGCCGAGATCGCCGCAGCCTTCCGCCCCTGGTGGCTCGCCGTGGCCGCGGGCGTGATGATCATCCTCGCGAGCCTCGGCTCCTGGCGCATGCTGCGCCGAGCGATCATTCGTTAGGTGTTTACCCGGGCCCGCTCGACAGTCCGGGCGGGCCCCTCATTTGCTCAGGCGCTCAGCACACCCAACAGGGGTGCGTGCAGCGCGGGAGCAGCGACCAGGATGGATGCGGACTCCGGGGTCCACGGCACCCCGGCGAGATCGGTCACGACCGTCCCGGATTCGCGGGCGATCAGCGTTGCTCCCAGGAGGTTCGAGCGGTCATCACCGTGCTCCCAGAACGCATCGAGACGACCGGAGGCAACGTCCGCAATTTGCCAGGACGTCGGCCCGAGATTGCGCACCGCTCCCACCGAACCGAGCGCCCGGGAGAGCGAAGCTCCGGCCAGCGCGACGGCTTCGGGCTGGGCGGCGGCAAAGGGCGGTTGGCTCGTTGCCACCAGCGCGACACCGACATCCTCGGTGGCGGCCGGCGAAACTGGCCGCCCGTTGCGCCACGCGCCCGCGCCGAGCGCCGCGGCGTAGGTCTCACTGAGTACCGGGTTGTGGAGCACCGTCAGCACCGCCTCTCCGTCGCGCACCAGGGTCGCCGTCAGGCACCACTGAGGAAGCCCGCGCATGTACTGCACCGCGCCATCCACGGAGTCGACGAGCCAGGCATCCCCGGCCACCCGGGTCGGCGCGAGTTCGTCCAGCCAGGCGGCGTCGGGATTGAGCGCCGAGAGCGCTGGTCGCAGCATCGCCACAACCTCGTTCTCCATCGCGGAGAACTCCTGACGGAATGCGGACATATCGGGCATCGGTGCGATCGCCGGGCGGGCCAGGAGGTGCCGCCCCACCGCACGCAGGGCGATGTCAAGGGCGGCGAGTGTCTCCAGCGATTCCGAAGTGGTAAGTTCTGAGGTATTCATGCCTCAATGCTCGATCCTCATGAGCTCCGTGGCGTATTGCAGCATTGAAAGTAAGCGATATTGGCAAATATCATGTCCAATATGAGCGAAGTTGAACTTGACGGGACCGACCGGCGCATCATCGCGGCCCTGCAGTGCGACCCCCGCGCCACCGTTGAACACCTCGCTGGTGTGCTCACCCTCGGGACGAGGCCGCTCCGTCGGCGTCTCAATCACCTGCTCGACTCGGGGGCGGTTCGGGTGGTCGCGCGCACTCCGCAGCCCGCCCGGGTCGCGCTCATGCTGCGGATTCGGATACTCAGTGGCCGACTCGAACAGCTCTCCCGCGCACTCGCGAGACGCACCGACATCGCGTATATCGACGCGTCGATCGGCGGCGACGAACTGGCCGCCGTGCTCATCACGGAATCCGACACGGCGGGCAGGCTGATTACCCGGCAACTCCCGGAGACCGGGGCGATCGCCGCCGTCGAAGCCCATCCGATACTGCACGTGTTTTCCGAGGCAAAAGACTGGCGCCTCGACGCACTGAGTGATCACGAGAGGAGCGCGCTCACGCTCCCCCAGCATCCCCGAGTGGAGGGTCAACCGGTGGGTGAGCGTGACGCGGCGATTATCGACGCACTCACCCTGCAGCCACGCGCGAGTGCCACCTGGGTCGCCGACCGCGTTCAGGCCCCCGTTTCGACCGTTCGTCGGCGGCTCACAACGCTGCGAAACACGGGGCAACTCGCCTATGAGGTCAGCGTCGACCCGGCACGGCTCGGCCTCCCGATCGACGTGAACTTTTGGATCCGTCTGCCCCCGCAGCACCTCGACGACGTGGGGCGAGCACTCGCGACACATCCGGCCGTGCACGGAACCCTCGCCCTTGCCGGCACATTCTCGCTCAACGTCGCCGCCTGGTTCGCCGATCTGGGGGCGCTCTACCACTTTATGACCACGGTTCTTGCGGAGTACCCGATCGACCAGATCGAACCGATCATCGTGGGCTCAGCGATTAAGCGTCCCGGACGCCACGCGGTCTGAGGCCATACTCGGCTCTTCGTCCAACAAAAAAACGGCACCCCGCGGGGTGCCGTTTTTGTGTGTCGACTAGTCGAACCAGAGACCCAGCTCACGCTCGGCGGACTCCACGCTGTCCGAACCGTGGACGAGGTTCTGCTGCACGGCCAGACCCCAGTCGCGGCCGAAGTCACCACGGATGGTGCCGGGGGCGGCGAGGGTCGGGTCGGTGGTACCGGCGAGGACGCGGAAACCCTCGATCACGCGGTCTCCGGCCACGCGGATGGCTACAACCGGGCCCTCCAGCATGAACGCGACGAGGGGCTCGTAGAACGGCTTGCCCTGGTGCTCAGCGTAGTGCGCCTCGAGGCGCGAACGCTCCGGCTGCACCATACGCAGGTCAACAACCGAGTAGCCCTTGGCTTCGATCCGGCGGATGATCTCGCCACTGAGCTTCCGAGCGACGCCGTCCGGCTTCACGAGGACGAGGGTTTCTTCAACGGCCATGGGGACCTCCTAGGTCTAAAAAGGGGAGGGCGAAAGCCCACTGACACGATAACAAGCCGCGCCGGGTCACGGGGAACCACGGCGGCGCGGCGAACGATCCGGTGTCTGTTGTGTGCCCTAGCACGCAGGGGTGGGCGAGCTTTCTTCCACGTCACCCTCGTCGGCGTCGCGCAGCGGTGGAGCGGATGCGGGCGGCAGAATGCGTCGCAACGGTGAAATTAGGGCGAGGCCCAGCCCACCCCATGCCGGAGCGATGCCGATGCTCACCCAGAGCGGAATCGGCCCGTTACCGGTCACCCAGAGCGCCAGGAAGAAGCAGGCGACCCCCGCCAGAACGAGGGCGGTGAGGCGCAGCACAAACGCGTGCTCGGTTGGTGTCAGTCCCAAGAAATCCCCCGGTGGTTGAGGCGCCGCAGGGCGCACTCCCAGACTGGCAGACCCCGTGCATCCCGCCCGCACCGGCCACCGAAAACGCCCTCGAACTGGGGTAATCAGAGTGTTTCAGGCGGGTGTTGCGCCGTGCTCTGCGGGCGATACATTCTCACTAGCGGGACACGGGCACCGCACCAAGGGGGCAAAGACATGTCGGAAGCCGCACGGCCGGAGAGTTCCTGGACACACTTTTGGAACCGGGGCGGATGGTGGCGCGCCCTCGTGCTGGCGGCTGGATACATCGTGCTCTACAACGTGCTGTCCCTGGTATTTCTCCCGCTGGCCGGCGGCGTCGAGGAGGGCTCGGCCGCGGCGATTGTGGTGGGCTACATCCTCCCGCTCATCCTGGGCGGGGCGCTCCTCATCGGGTTTGCCTGGTCGGTGGGCTGGCTCGGCTCGCTGTTCCAGACCCAGACCGTGACCGGTCGGGGCTGGATGTGGATCGCGGTCATCGCGGTCCTGATGTTCAACGTCCTGCGCCTCTTCAGCATTGACTACGCGATCACGTGGCCCGGCGTGGTGGCCACGTGGCTACTGGCGGGACTCTTCATCGGTTTTGCCGAGGAGGTCCTCACCCGCGGGCTCGTGATCCGCCTGCTGCGACAGGCCGGGTACCGTGAGCTCACCGTGGCGCTGGTCTCCTCCGCGGTGTTTGCCGCCCTGCACGCGAGCAACCTGCTCGCCGGTCAGTCGCTGTTCGCGACCGTGATTCAGCTGGCCTACACCTTCGCATTTGGCCTCTGCATGTACCTCGCGCTGCGCGTCACCGGCAACCTGATCTGGCCAATCCTGCTGCACGCGTCCACCGACCCCACCATTTTCCTCGCGGCCGAGTTTCCCGCGGATTCACCGCTCACGGCAATCGCCGGCCTCGGCAACTTCGCGGTCATCGCGGCGGCGCTCGTCCTGGTCTGGTTCATTCGAGACCCGAAGCCCGCGGTACCCGGGCTCGCCTCGCGAGCGGCCACGATCTAGCGAAAAGCCCGGCTGAGTGCGCCGCCGATCTGGAAGAGATTCAGCCAGATCACCAGTCGGCGCGGGCCCGAGAGAAGGACGCCCACCAGGCGGCACCACCCCTGCGGGCGCGCCCAGAGCGCGGTGAGCCGCACCCGCGTTCCCCCGGCATCCTCGCGTAGGTCGCACACGATGTCCTGCGTTCCTGCCCGGGCAGCGTCGGGAAATTCGAAGCGCCAGCGCACGCTCTCCCCCGCGCGCGCCTCGATCATCTGCACCGTCCGGCGACGAAACTGTTCCCTGACGCGTATCGATTTCCCATCCGGGCGCGTGGTCGGGGCGAGCGCCCACCAGCGCCGCGAGCTTTCGTTATCTTCGAGTCCCTTATCCTCGGCCAGTCCAGACACGGTGCCGATAGCGGGAAACCACTCGGGAATCCGGAGTGGGTCCACCAGGAGCGCCCACACGTCGGCGGGCACAGCGGGCACAAACACCTCCGATGTTCCGGACACCCACCCCCGGGTTCCCGCAGCTCCGGCCACGTCAAGCTCCATGCGTGCGCGCGCTGAGGAAGCCGCGGGTATTTTCCCCGTATCTCCGGCGAGCGCGAGACGAACCTCGGCGGTCGATGTCCCACAGCGCGCGAGCACATCAGACACGCGCCCACTGGGCTCGACCAACAGGAGTGTCAGAACACGCTCGGTGTATCCCGCGCCCTCCGAATCGGAGCGGGCGCTCGCTGCCGACGAGAGCAGAGCCTCGGCGCGCCGGGTCCAGGCATAACCCGAGGTTTCGTGAAACACGATTCTCCCCGGCTCGGGCATCCGCACGCTCATTCCGAGCGCGGCCAGCTCCGCGGCTTCCTGGTCTCGAATCGCGCGGCGAACCGCGGAGAGTGAAACGCCACACGCTCGCAGAGCACTCCCCGCGGGGCGGTCGCTCAGCGCGAGTGCGAGCAGCAGGTGCTCGATATCGGTGTCGCGTTTCCCCTGGCGGGAGGCCTCCTCCATCGCCGCGAGCGAGAGGGTCTGGGCGGCTCCGGCCGCGCCGATGATCCCGCTCATGGGTTCCGCCTCGGTACGTGGATGGTGGGATCGATGCGCTTCGAGTACTTCTTGTGCACCGCCTGACGGCTCACCCCGAGAGCATCGGCGATGTCCTGCCAGTTCATGCCTGCGCGCAGCGCGGCCTCCACCTGTGCGAGTTCCAGGGTGTCGGCGAGGGTGCGCAGCGTCGTGACGGCACGCAGGCCGGCGCGCGGGTCAGTGGTATCGGCCGCGACGGATGCGAGGGGCTGTGGTTCCATACTGTCAACCTACGTTGCTCCAACTCAGTCCGTCAACCCCGGTTGCTTATTTTGTGGGCGTCGGGCCCGAGGGATCGGGTGACGGAGCATCCGAATGCCCGTTATCGATGTGCACCACCGTGATCCGGACGTCCGAAATCTCGATGCCCTGACCGAACAGCAGCGCGTACACCGCCGCATGTGCGGCCCGAGCGGTATCGGAGGCACTCGCCGATGCTCGAATCCCAATAGCCACGGCGACGACAACCCCCGCGGGCATCCGTTCGAGCACCACCGAGGCGGGCGCATCCTGCCGAATCCCCAGCAGCCTGGCCCCCGCCTCAACCACGCGTGAGGCCGTAGAACTCGCCGGAAAAACCGCGGAAACCCCGGGTACGGCGCGCACCGCGGCCTCGATCTGCGCCTCAATCTCAGCCGCGGACTCGATCCCTCCGACAGGCACGCCTTCGACAGGCACGCCTTCGACACCGGCCAGACCCTCGTGTGACACGCTCATCGCTCCCCCTCGGTTGCTGCGTCTGCATTTGATTCACGCAGCTGAACATCGTGAACGGCAATATCGATGCCGGTTATCACAAGATCGGTGTGAGCGCGCAGGCGCAGACCAATCTCCGCTCGCAGGCGCTCGACCATGGCCGGGATGGGCAGCCCATACGTCACGCCGACCTCCAACCGGATGAGCACCGGCGCACCGGGCTCGGTCACGTCACCGTCGAGGTGACAGCGCCCTACCAGAACACCCGGCACCACCGTTTCGGCCGCACGAATGAGGCCACGAACGGCCCCCTCGGTAATCGCCAGGTCTCCCCCAAGCCCCTCATCGGCAAGCGGAATGCGTCTGCCCGCACGGGCATCCAGCGCGATACCGGCGAGGATTCCCTGCACCCAGGTGTCGTCCGCGGCGAGTTCAGCCGCCTCATCGGAGGCGCGCAGGTCGGGTGTCATGCCGCGCAGGCGCTCGAGGGCGTCCAGTGCCAGGCGACAGCCGGCAGACTCCTCGATCGCCGGGTTGGGTGGCGTGCGATCGGCATCCAGGTAGTCCGCGAGATCCTCGATCGTAAAACCGTCGAGGTCTTCCGGTTCCACACCCAGGGTTTTCAGTTCCATGCTCTCGTCACCGGTCATCGCCACTGCTCCATCCGCACGAGGATGTATTTTCGCGCGCGGGCAAGGAGCCCACGAACGGTGGACAGCGGAAGATCCAGCTCCTCGGCGATCTCCTCGTATCCGTACTCGCCGAGCTCCCGCAGGACCCAGCACTCCCGCTGCGCATCCGGCAATTCTTGCAGTGCCGCACTCAGGGCCGCAACACCCGCACGGGCCTCGACCCGACGCGGCGGTGTCGCAAAGGGAGGCGCGACGGGCTCCAAAAGATCGATATCCGCGTGTGGCCGGGAGCTCCGCAGGCGATCCACCGCCTTACGGCTCGTGATCCGCATCAGCCAGCTCTTCACCCGCTCGGGGTTCTCCAGCTCGGGCAGTTGGCCCCAGGCGGTGATGAAGGTGTCCTGCACGACATCGTCAACCTCGGCGCTGCCGGGCAGGATGCGGCGAGCATAGGCGCGCATCATCGGCGTATACCGCCGCACCAGCACCGCGAAAGCGACGGTGTCACCGTCAGCGGCCCGGCCGGCGACGATGCGATCATCGGCGCTGTCCAAGGCCCCTGCGAAGCGTTCACCACTCATTCCCCGTCCCCCTCAGTCGATGAGTCTGCGGCGGCGAGATCCGCGCACCCGGTGCGCGGCCACAGCCTCCGTGGACCCATCCTCTCCCGCCCGCTCTCCCGAAACAAGAGAATCTTGTACAAATGTTATTTACGACCACGCGAACGGGGGCGAACCTTCCGGTTCGCCCCCACGTCGCTACTTCTTGAAGGCGTCCTTGACGTCCTCAACGGTGTCCTTCACGTCACCCTTGACCTGATCTGCCTTTCCCTCAGCAACCAGCTTGTCGTTGTCGGTTACGTTTCCGATAACCTCCTTGGCCTTGCCCACGACGGTGTCTGCGGCTGCCTTGATGCGGTTTTCTGCGCTCATTGTTCTACTCCCTTGAGGTGTTTGGTAGTGCTGGGGTCGCCGGACGGCGACCGAAGATTAGTTTCCGATGAGTGATTTGCGGGTCTTGTCGACCTGCTTCTGGGCGTTCTTGGCGATTCGGCGCCGCGCCTTTTTGGCGTCCGGGCTCGTCCAGAGTCGCTCAACCTGGTGGCGGAGGTCCTCGTAGTTTTTGCCGCGGTTCTTCGCGGACTGCACGCCCACAAAGTATGCGGCCCCCACGAGAATCGCGATGATGAGAAGATTCTTCGGCATAATGCTTCCTTTCTTGCGTTTTGGTCTTAGCGCACCCGCGTCGCGGAGCGCCACCGATCCAGCCATCCCCGGCCCTGCAGGTGCAGGACAACGGGAATCTCATGTCCCACGAGAGCGTCCCAGCGGGTGAGCGCACCATCGACGGAGTCGAGGACCCGGGGCAGCTGCGCGCCGCGGCGCAGCGTGAGGCTGATGCGAATGGCTGGCGCACGGCGCACCCGATACACGCCGGTGTGTGCGGAGAGCACGTCGGTGCTTTCGCGCAGCACAGCAGCAATCAGGTCATCGGCAAGCCGGGCGTCAATCTCGGTATTCCCGCGCTCGGTTTCACGTCGAGCCGCGGTGCCGGTGCGCCCTCCCCCGCGGGTAGCGAGGAAGATGATGAGCAGGACGAGCAGCACGATGGCCGCGACGAACCCGATCAGCAGACCTCCCGAGACCTCGCCGAGGCCAGGAATCTCGAACAGGAACGAACCTGCCCAGGCACCCACTGAATCACCCCATTCAGCCACGGCATCCGCGGCGGGATCGAGCCAGGGGAATCTTCCACTGGCGAGCAGCAGAAGCATGCCCACCGCGGCGAGGGCGAGGCCGGTCACGAGCAGGAGCGCCCGGTTCACGATGCGGTTTGTCGCGTTCATGACACCACTCCCCGGTCTGCGATCCGAACCCGCACGTTCGACTCGAATCCCACCGCCGCGAGGGTGCCGGTCGCGATGTCCGCCACCACGGCGGAGTCCAGCGGGACGCCACTGGTCGGGGTGACGTGCACGGACGACGCAGATCTGCCGATCAGGACCGACACGTTGCCGCGGTCGAGTCCGCAGCGCTCGGCGATGCGATCGGCCACAACGTCCGCGAGTACGCCGTTGTCGGCGAGTATCGCGAGCCGTGCGGTGGATCGCGAGCGTCGGTCGCGACGGCCGGGCACAATAGCGAGCCAGATCAGCACGATCGCGAGCAGGACCAGAATGATCCCGGCAGCGAGCGAGAGCGTGACGGCGTCGAGCGTCGTGTTTTCCCCGGCGAGGAATCCGGCGATCGAATCCCCCAGTTTGGCGTCAACGAGTGTCCAGATCCCGAGTACCAGGAGGCCCGCGAGTAGGAGGATCAGGATAGCGGCGGTCACCACCGCGGGTGCCGTGCGGGAGTCGTGACTCTCGCGCCGCAGGACGCGGGTGTATACGTCGGTGTTGTCGCTCATAGGACCCTCCTCTCGCGCACCTCTCGAATGCCGGAATATCGGATATCTACGGTGGAGACCGTGCGGCCGGCGAGGGTCTCCAACCCGCGGATCACCGCGTCGCGAAGCGCTTCGCCCCGAATGATCAGGGTTTCCCCGGGATGCGATCCGAGGGCGACCGGCACGGTCACCGCGGCCCTCAGGTTGCCGGCATCGTCGGAGAGGGTGACGGTGATGTCCTGTGCGGAGACTCGCGCGGCATCCCGCACCACTCCGATTGCGAGGTGCTGGAGCGCCCGGCCCGTGACGGTGGTCCGTCCGGTAAGCGAGCGCTCACCGGTTTCGGCACGGACGTCCGCGGTCATGACGATGAGCGCCGTCCGCGGAAGACGTCCGCGAGTGCGCGGACGTCCAGCCGTCCATCCGCGATCCGGCCGATCGCCGCACCGATGAGCATCGCGACGGCGACGAGCACGAAGGCCCAGAAGCCGAGCACGATCCAGGTCAGGGCGAGGACGGCCCCGGCAGCCGCCCCCACGGCCGACTTACTCACTGGACTCGTGCCTCCTGCGCAGCCGCGGGCTCCGCATCCTTGTGGTCATCTTCGGAGGGGATGTGTACGTCGTTGACGGTCACGTTGACCTCGGTAACCTCGAGTCCCACGAGGTCTTCGATTGCGCGATAGATTGCCGCGCGCACATCATCGGCGACCTTCTGAAGCGACACCGGGTATTCGGCAACGATGGTGACGTCGGCGGCGGCCTGCTTCTCGCCCACCTCGACACTGATGCCCTGGGTGAGGTCGGTGGTGTTCAGGGCGTCGCGAATGGCACCCACCACGCGGGCGGCACCGCCACCGAGGGCGTACACCCCGGGCACCTCGCGAGCGGCAATTCCGGCAATCTTGGCGACGACGCCGTCATCGATTGTGGTTTTGCCGCCGAGGGCTGCGGTGCCCGGGACGGTCTGCTCGATCTTGGGCTGAGGAATGCTGTTTCCCGTTACGTTGGCCATGATGAACTCCTTTACAATCCTGTCCGCACCCTGCGGTGCGGGTCGCGTGAAGCGGCGACACAACTAGGACGTATCGGGCGAAGCAAACGTCACAAAACAGTTGGAATCTTTTCCTAAGTCCCCGTTGTCACCCGCGGGAGCTCACGGAGGGATCGAATCGAAACCTCGCCTCGCAGGTGTCAGCGAACGCCTCATCATGGGTCGCAATAACCACGGTGGCCCCGGCAGCGGCCCGCGTGCGCAGAAGGGTAATGATGCGTTCGCGATTCTCCGCATCGAGTGAGGCCGTGGGTTCATCAGCCAAAATGACGCGGGCATCACGGTAGATGGCTCGGGCAATGGCAAGCCGCTGTTTTTCGCCACCGCTGAGACGGGCGGCGGGGTCGCGTTCGCGTCCGGCAAGGCCGACCTGGGCGAGCGCGTTTCTCAGGCGGTCGGGGTCACCCCGCTGTGTTCCTCCCAGCGGGCCCAGCGCCATAACGGTGTTCGCGGCGACGCTGCGGTCTTCGATGGTGCCGTAGTCCTGGAAGACGAACGCCGTGTGCTCCCGCCAAAACGCCCGGCGTTCACGCTCACTCGCACGGGCGGCTTCACGCCCATCGAGCAACAGGGAGCCGTGGGATACCGGAATCAGAAGACCTAGGGCATGCAGCAGCGTGGTCTTCCCGCTCCCACTCGGCCCGGAGATCGCCGTGATCTTTCCCGGCTCGCAGCGGACCGACACCCCCTGGATCAGGGTGTGGTCACCCAGGCGAACCTGGAGGTCTCGTGCATCGATGAGCATGTGTTCTCCTAGATGAGCCTGCGGCGCAGGATGATAAACGTACGCTGGCCCGCGATGAGGTGGGTCAGTGGGGAGAGGGCGAGCGCGGCGGCCCCCACGAGGACAACCAGCCAGGCACCGGGCTGAGCGGTTAGCACCACGAGTGTTCCCACAACGGCGATGACCACGACGCCCTGAACGCTCTCGCGTCGCACACGTGCAGCAACGACTCGAAGTGGTGAGACCCCGGCCACGCGCAGGGGATGATCGATGCGGGCGTTCACCTCGGCGTGGATTCTGGCGCCGATGGACGACGCCAGGAGAAGGCCCAGAATCAGTGCGGCGAGTGAGGCCGCGGTGAGCGCAGCAAAACCCGCGGCGAACTGCGCGTGCATCAGACCATTTTCGGCGATGTAGCGTGCACGTACCTCGCCGGTGAGCCCAAACTCCTGAATCAGCGCCTGAGCCGTGGCGAGGTCGCTCAGGACGATGTTTCCGGTGGTCGCAAGTGAGGCAAGAATGTCGCTCTTAAACGGCGCAAACGAATCGAAGACCGCGATGTGCACGCCGGGTCGTGCCTCGAGGGTGGCGTTACCGAGTCCCACACCCAGGACGTCGGCATCGAGAGGGGGAACGATGAAGATGAGGTTTGCGCTCAGCGTGGCCGCAGTCTGGGCATCCACCGCCCAGATTTCAAGTTCCTGCTGGTACCTCGCGGCCACGGAGGGTGACGGTTGCACACGCTCACCATCCGGGAGCCGGGCGTCAGGGAACCAGGTCGGTGTGGCAAACATGATCGAGGGCGGCGTCTCAGGCGTGATTCCGTACTCGTCAAGGCGCGAGCGGTCCCAGACCGTCGAGAGTGCCGCAACGCCGCGCTCATCGGCGGTGCGGAGGAGGTTCCCGAGACGCGGGCTGAGTTCTTGCCACTGCACCTCGGTGACGCCGGTCACCACGAGTTCCACTCGGTCCCCCAGGCTTTGCCACTGCGAGAGCTGGCGCGCGGACTCACCGGCACGGGCCTGCGTGGCCCACGCCGGCGAGATGGAGATGAGGACCATTGCCAGGAGCACGAGCCGTGCGATGGCCCCCGCACGGCCGAGGGAACGCATGGGCGGTACCCGTGAAACGAGCGATGCTGCCGTGGGGACGGATGCACGCAGGAGCACTGCACCGATCAGTACCGCCACGATCCAGGAGAGAGCGATGCCGATACCGACCACCAGGCCAAACCGCGGAGCAAACACCCATCCACGCGCCACGCCCACGGCCACCATTGTCGCCGCCACGAGCACACCGGACGTGCCGAGAAAAACACCGCTGAAGGTACGAAGATCCGAGAGCGCGCTCCGGCCCGGTTGGATGCCGGCAAACACGCTCAGCGCCCTGCCCCGCGAGCGAACGGTCAGCCACCCAATGAGCGCAACCGTGACGAGGCCCAGCACGGCGAACAACGCCGCGAGGAAGCTCGGTTGGCTCACCAGGAGGCGAGCCATTTCCAACGGAGAGTCCTGCTTCCATTCGATATCAATACCGGAGGATTCTGCCCATGCGGTAAACCCGACGCGATCGGGAGACTGCCCCGTCACGAGGTATTCCCCTGCCGTGGGACTCGCGTCGAGTCGCGCCGAACCATACAGCCGGGCATCGGGAAGCGTGCCAAATCTCGGCACCGGTTCGGTGGAGGAATCGGCCCGCTCCAGCAGAGCATAGACGGCACCGCTGCCCGCCTCGACCTCGGGAAGGGCACGAACGAGCCCCAGCCCAAACCGTGCACTCGCCTCGGCCAGCTCTGCCCGGAGTTGGGCATCGTCGTTCGATCCGGTCGGATACATCACGGTGATACTCGCACGTGCCCCCAGCGCCTCGGGCAGTGCGCGGTCCCGCAGATCCGTCATGAGGGCAGCGAGAACCACGGCCAGGAGACAGACCACCGCCGCAATTCCCGCCACCCCACGCTTACGCACTGATCGGAACTCTCTTGCTAATGGACGCGGTAATAGTACGCGTCATTATTTCCCCAATAGTTAAGAGCAAACTTCTCTGCAACCGATCTATAGTTCGGAGCCGTATCAATGCTTCTCACGACTTCGGTGCGGTTCAGCACAACCGTGCTCCCGTGAACGCGATTCACCGTGTAGTACGACCGAATCGCAGCGTTCCAGAAACCGTACTCCCAGACGCCTCCCACAGCCGGATACTGTCTCGTAACTCCATTGCTCAGCCACAGCGCGCTGGCTTCTCGTTGCGAATCAGCAACCGTGGATTCTACTTCCGTGGTGGCAACCGACGCCACGGCACTCGCGCCGACCGGCACGAGCAACGGTACTAGCAACGCCACGGCTGCAACTGCCGAGATTCCTAAACCTCGAACGTGTTTCATTTTACTTCCTTTCAATTGGCGGCCATCCGTACGATGCCCGTAGTGGCACGCTACGCAGACGAGAGACTGTGAGCCTGAGTTTTCTGAAATCTCCGGACCGCAATGATGCATCCCCCGCAGGATTCCGCGAGTTTCCAACTACATCTCGGAAAAAGTCTTCTAAGTCGCGGACAAAGCGGAGAACCCGGCCAAGACTCGGACACACCGTGGCTGGGCGAAAGGCATCAGAGACGCTCCTGGCGGGGTATACGCCGACGGAGACATCCGCAGCTCCCTGCGCTCCAACAAAAAGTCAGGAATTCGCGCAGATTCGCGGAACAATTTGCCTGACCATGCTTCTGGAGGCCCACCCCGTGGGACATGTTCAACGAAGGGCGAACAAGCATTACGCTGCGCAAACACTTGATTTCGCTCAGCCCGAGGAGCTTTCGAAAGCACCAGCCTCAGCGCACTTATCGATACGCGATATTCGCCGCCAACTTCTGTCCTGAACGTTGCACGCCACGCATCACGGATCGATCGGAGACAATGAAAAACCGCCGCGGTGCCCCTCCCGAAGGAGCGGCACCGCGGCGGCGGAAAGCGAGGCGCGGCGACTATTCGCCGGCGGCCTCCTGCGCCGCGCGGAACGCGGCGTTGCGGTCATCAAGCTGGGTGCCCTTGTAGACACCAAAAATCCAGAGCGCGAGGAACATCGCCGCGACCACCCAGATCTCGCCCACAAGGAAGCCCGCGGCAACCATGCAGAGCTGCACAAACCAGCCGAGGTATTCCCCCAGCGGGGAGCGCAGGGTACCCAGGGCGATCAGCATGATCACGACCACCACGCCACCGGCCACGAGGGCGTACCAGGGTTCGCCCGGTGAGGCCTTCAGGCCAAACACCAGGAGGGCAGCGAGGCCCACGATGATGATCTGGAAGCCGAGAATGATCGAGAGCAGCGACTCCTTGACACCACGCTGACGGCGCACACGCGTTGCCATGCCTATGCCTTCCACTCGCGGTCGGCGGCGATCTCGATCGCCTCGCCGCCCAGCACGATCGACCCGGTCACGACCACCATGCGGCGCGGCGCCTCATCGGCCCACTCGCGGGCGGCGATCAGGGCGTCAACGAGCTCCTCATAGGGGGCCACCAGGGTGTCCGGGAGCTCATGCTGGGCGATGCGAGCGAGGGCGTCCACATCGGTGGAACGCTCGGAGCTCGACCGGGTGATCAGTGCGGTGGTCACGATCGGGGCCAGCTCGCGGAAGATTCCCGCGGCGTCCTTATCCGAGAGGATTCCGGCGACCAGGGCCACCTCATCCACGTCGAAGTAGCGCTCAATGGCCGCGCGCAGCGAACGAGCGCCGTGCGGGTTGTGGGCGGCATCCACCAGGATGGTGGGGTCGGTGCCGATGAGCTGCAGACGGCCCGGGCTGGTGGCGAGGGCCAGGCCCTCGGTCAGCGGGTCCTCACCCAGCGGGCGCTCTCCGTCGCCGAGGAACGCCTCGACGGCGGTGATCGCCACCGACGCGTTCTGCGCCTGGTGGTCGCCGTAGAACGGCAGGTACAGCTCGCTATAGGTCGCCGCACGGCCACGCACGGTGATCTGCTGACCACCCACGGCCACGATGTCCTCGGTCAGTTCGAAGTCGCGGTCCTGCAGCACCACGGTCGCGCCAACCTCGGCCGCGCGGGCCTCGATCTGCGCGAGCGCCTCGGGCTTCTGCTTCGCCGACACCACGATCGCACCGGGCTTGATGATGCCCGCCTTGGTTGCGGCGATCTCGGCGATGTTGCGGCCCAGCTTGCCCACGTGGTCAAGATCCACGGGGGTCAGCACGGCAATCTGCGCGTTGGCGACGTTGGTGGAATCCCACGTACCGCCCATGCCCACCTCGACCACGGCCACGTCGACCGGGGCGTCGGCGAAGCACGCGAAACCGAGGATGGTGACGGCCTCAAAGAAGGTGATCCGGGGCTCGCCCTTGGCCTCCAGCTCGGCGTCCACCAGCTCCAGGAACGGCTCGATGTCATCCCAGTTGTCCGCCACGGTGGCGTGCGCGATCGGCTTGCCGTCGATGCAGATGCGCTCGGTGAAGTGCACCAGGTGCGGGCTCGTGAAGAGTCCGGTGCGCAGGCCGTGGGCCCGCAGCAGCGACTCGATCATGCGCGAGGTGCTGGTCTTGCCGTTGGTGCCGGTGATCTGGATCACGGGCACCTGGTGCTGTGGGTCGCCCAGCAGCTCCAGCACGCGGGCGGTGGCGTCGAGGCGCGGCTCGGGAGCCACCTCGCCGGTGCGCTCCATCAGCTTCGCAAACACGGCCGCGGCGCGGTCGGTGTCAAACTCGCTGTTCAGGATCTCCTCGTCCACATCGGCGTCGGCGTCATCCGCGATGTCCGACGGATCGGAGACGGGAAGACCCAGCGGTCCCGAAAGCGCGGCGAGTTCCGCCGCATCCTCGGCACCGGCGTCGGCCGGGAGTTCGGGTTCGTTGGAGGAGTGAGTCATTGCTGCCGATCCCTTCGATGTGCGATCCGGGCCGTGGGGTGGGCCCGGATCGCACTGCTGAGTGAGAAATTAGGGTGGGGATTAGTTATCTTCGGACGCGTCCGCGTCGGCCTCGGTGAGGCGGGAAACCGCCACGATGAAGCGTCCAGCGTTGGCGAACTTGGCGGCGGCGATCGACTGGGCAAACTCGGGGCTCTCGTCGAGGACGGAACCCACCCAGTCGGTGCCCTCGGCCGCCGCGTGGGCGGAACCCTCGGGCAGTGCCACCAGACCGAACTCGGTCGCGAGGGTCTCCCCCGCGATGTCCACGAGCTCGGTGGCGTCGGTCACGGCCTCGGCATCCGCGGCATCCGCGAACACGAGGTCGAGACGGATCCGGTCGGACACCTCGAACCCGGCGGCCTTCCGGGTGTCCTGCACGGCGCGGATCACGTCGCGTGCCAGACCCTCGGCCTCAAGCTCCGGGGTGGTCACGGTGTTCAGCAGCACAAAACCGCCGCCGGAAAGCAGTGCCAGGGCGTTGTCGGCCGAACCGCCATCGCCCACCTCGAGGGTCAGCTCATACTCGTGCGGCTCGAGGGCGATGCCACCGGCGGTGACCACGTCACCGTCCTGGCTCCAGTCACCGGCGCGGGCCGCCTTGATCACGGTCTGCACCTCCTTGCCCAGGCGCGGACCGGCCGCGCGGGCGTTGACCGCGAGCTTCGAGGTGATGCCGTAGCTCGCGGCGCTGTCCTCGGCGAGCTCCACGAACTCGACCGACTTCACGTTGAGCTCATCGCGCAGGGTCGACTCAAAGGCGGCGAGACCCGCGGTGTCGGCGGCCACAACGGTGAGGGTTGCGAGCGGCAGACGCACGCGCAGACCGGCCTTCTTACGCAGCGCGAGGCTGGTCGAGGCGATCTGACGGATCTGGTCCATCGAGGCCACCAGGGCGTCATCGGCGGGCAGCTCATCGGCGCTCGGGTAGTCGGTCAGGTGCACCGAACGGCCACCGGTCAGACCCTTCCAGATCTGCTCGGTCACGAGCGGCAGGAACGGTGCGGCCACCCGGGTGAGGGTTTCGAGCACGGTGTAGAGGGTGTCAAACGCCTCGCTGCCGTTGCCCTCGGCGTCCACGCCCGCCCAGAAGCGGTCGCGCGAACGACGCACGTACCAGTTGGTGAGCACGTCGGCGAAGTCGCGCAGCGCGGCGGCGGCCAGCGGGGTGTCAAACTTCTCCAGGTGATCGGTGATCTCCTCGACCAGCTGACGGGTCTTCGCGAGGATGTAGCGGTCGAGCACGTCGGTGGAGTCGGTGCGGCGCTTCGCGTCGTAGCCACCCTCGGTCGCGAGGTTTGCGTACATCGAGAAGAAGTACCAGGAGTTCCACAGCGGCAGCAGCACGGCGCGCACGCCCTCGCGGATACCCTCCTCGGTCACCACGAGGTTTCCGCCGCGGATCACCGAGCTGGAGAGCAGGAACCAGCGCATCGCGTCGGAGCCATCGCGGTCAAAGACCTCGCTGACATCCGGGTAGTTGCGCAGCGACTTGCTCATCTTCTGGCCGTCGTTGCCCAGCACGATGCCGTGGCTGATGACGTTCTTATACGCCGGACGATCGAACAGTGCGGTCGAGAGCACGTGCAGCACGTAGAACCAGCCGCGGGTCTGACCGATGTACTCCACGATGAAGTCCGCGGGGTTGTGGCTGTCGAACCACTCCTGGTTCTCAAATGGGTAGTGCACCTGGGCGAAGGGCATCGAACCGGAGTCGAACCAGACATCCAGCACGTCGGTGATGCGGCGCATGGTGGACTGACCGGTGGGGTCGTCTGGGTTGGGGCGGGTCAGCTCATCGATGAAGGGGCGGTGGAGGTCGGTCGGGCGCACGCCGAAGTCGGCCTCGAGCTCATCCAGCGAACCGTAGACGTCGATGCGCGGGTACTCGGGGTTGTCGCTCTTCCACACCGGGATGGGCGAACCCCAGTAGCGGTTGCGGCTGATCGACCAGTCGCGGGCACCGGCCACCCACTTACCGAACTGACCGTCCTTGACGTTCTCCGGCACCCAGTTGATGTCCTGGTTCAGGTCGCCCATGCGGCCCTTGAACTCGGGAACCTTGATGAACCAGCTCGAAACGGCCTTGTAGATCAGCGGGTTGCGGCAGCGCCAGCAGTGCGGGTAGGAGTGCACGTAGCTCGCCTGACGCAGCAGACGACCCTTTTCCTTGAGCAGGGCGGTGAGGGGCTTGTTGGCCTCGAACCACAGCTCACCGGCGACGTCGGTGACCTCGGGGAGGAAGCGTCCGCCCTCATCCACCGAGAGCACAACGGGGATGCCCGCGGCCTGGCAGATGCGCTGGTCGTCCTCACCGTAGGCGGGGGCCTGGTGCACGATTCCGGTTCCATCGGTGGTGCTCACGTAGTCGTCGGCGAGGATCTGCCACGCGTTCGACATGTCGAGGTCTTCGACGTTCTGGTAGTAGCCAAACACCGGGGTGTAGCGCACGCCCACGAGCTCGGCACCGGGGATGGTGCGGGTGATCGCGGCGGTGGCCTCGGCGGCGTCGGCGTAGCCGAGGTCCTTCGCGTAGCTGCCCACGAGGTCGGCGGCCAGGAGGTACTGCGAGCCGGCGTCGCCACCGTCGTGCGCGCCGGCCTCACCGGCGGGCAGAACGGCGTAGGAGATGGCCGGGCCCACCACGAGGGCCACGTTGGTGGGGAGGGTCCAGGGGGTGGTCGTCCAGGCGAGGGCCTTGACGCCCACGAGGTCGAGCTCTGCGGCGCGGTCCCCGGCGAAGGGGAAGGTCACGGTGACGGTCTGGTCCTGACGGTCCTTGTAGACGTCGTCATCCATGCGCAGCTCGTGGTTGGACAGCGGGGTCTGGTCGCGCCAGCAGTAGGGCAGCACGCGGTAGCCCTCATAGGCGAGGCCCTTGGTGTGCAGCTGCTTGAAGGCCCAGATCACGCTCTCCATGAACGTGATGTCGAGGGTCTTGTAGTCGTTTTCGAAGTCCACCCAGCGGGCCTGACGGGTAACGTAGCGCTCCCACTCGCGGGTGTACTTCAGGACGCCCTCACGCGCGGCGTTGTTGAACGCGGCGAGACCCATCTCCTCGATCTGGCTCTTATCGGTGATGCCCAGCTCACGCTCGGCCTCAAGCTCGGCCGGCAGACCGTGGGTGTCCCAACCGAAGCGGCGGTGCACCTGCTTGCCGCGCATGGTCTGGAAGCGCGGGAAGAGGTCCTTGGCGTAGCCGGTCAGGAGGTGACCGTAGTGCGGGAGACCATTGGCGAAGGGCGGGCCGTCGTAGAAGGTCCACTCGGGGGCACCCTCGCGGTTGTCAATCGAGGCCTGGAACGTGCCGTCGGTGCGCCAAAACTCGAGGATCTGCTCCTCGATCTCGGGGAAGCGGGGCGAGGCCTGGACGCCAAAAGCGGCGCCGGGCTGAGGTTCCGGGGTCTTCGGATATGACATGTGGTCTCCTGGCAGTGAGATGTTCTCCTGCGAGGACGACGTGAGCCGCGGTACCACCTCGCTTATCCGCTGATCCCCGGGCAGGGGGCGGATCGCTTCGTTGGGCTGTGACGGGCCGGACCCGTTCGGTTCTACCCGCGGCCGGGGCCGCGCTCTTCCGAAAGCTCCCCGGTGATGGCCGGATCAAAGCTGGTACGCAAAAGTGTACCCGCATTTGCGGGGCGGGGCGAGCCGCGCGGGGCGCGTTCGGCGAACGCACGGTGAAGCCCGGGAGAATAGTCGACAACCACCGTTCACCGCCCCGTTGTCTCCCCCGCAGGAAGGGTCCGCGCATTTTCGCTCACTCCCCCGTTTTCGCCTCGATTCCGCTCGCCGATAACATCGATCGGCTGCTGGGCCGCGGGGCCCCGGTGTTGCTTGAACCCTGGATCCTGCTGGCCATCATCGCGGCGGCCGTCGTGCTCAGCGTGCCGCGGATCACCTGGCGGTGGTTCGGGATGTTCACCACGCTCGTGCACGAGCTCGGGCACGCGTTTTCCGCGGGCGTGCTCGGCCGCCGCGTGCGTGCGATCCGGGTGGGCGCAAACCACGGCGGATCAACGCTCAGTTCGGGCGGCGCGTTCAGCGCGGTGGTCTCCGGGTTTTTCGGCTATCCGGCCCCGGCGATCGTTGGTGCCGCGCTGATCCTCTCCACGACGGCCGGGTACACCCGGGCGGCCCTGGTCGGTGGCGCGGTACTCGTGATCCTGTCGCTGATCTTCCTGCGCGGATGGGGCGCGATCCTCATCGCGCTGGCCTCCGTCGCGGGAAGCGCCGCGCTGTGGCTCTACGCCGACGCCGTGCTGCAAACCTACGCGCTCATCACCGTGGGCCTCGCGCTGCTCGTCGGTTCGATCCGCGGCCTCGGCAACGTCTTTGCCGCCCACGGCCGAAAGCACCGCAACCTTGCGTCCTCGGACGCCTACATCCTCGCGCGGCAGACCCACATTCCGTCGCCGGTCTGGCTGCTCGGCTTCACCGCAGCGATCGCCGCGTGCGTGTGGGCGAGCACCCTAGCACTGATGGGGGCGGTTTCGGCGGGCTAGTGACCCTCGTCGCCGTCCTCGTCGTGGTCGTGATCCGGATCCTCGGGGTCGCCGCAGGCATGACCCACCATGCGGAATCCGTGGAGGGCAGCGCTGGTCTCGGTGAGGCCAAACACGTTGATGCGGGTGATCGTGTACTCGGCTTCGGATCCGAAGGGATACGACCGGAAGATCTGACCCGGCTCGCCGGGGATGGTGCAGCTGCCCTGATCGGTGTCGCCGCCCGCGAAGGTGTCTTCCTTCCAGCCGAGCTGGTCACGCACCCAGGCCGCATCCTGACCGAGGGCGGTCTCCACGCGCAGACGCTTCTCCTCCGGAACCTCGATTTCGAGGCACTTCTGCCCACCGGTTTCGCCACTGTCGGTGCACGCGAGACGGTTGGTTGCCATGCACTCGGTGCCGCCGGCGGGCACCTGGCAGGAGCCCAGCACAAACGTCTCGTCGACGTGGGCGTTATTGAGGGTGGTTACGCGCAGCGTGGCGGTACTACCGATGCCCTGACTCAGGGCAAACAGTGTGCCGCCGGCCACCAGAATGAGCGCGAACAGAATACCGAGCGTGACGATCAGCCCACGCTTACGCCGCCGGGGCGGCTCGATGGGTTCAAAAACGGGTGCGGGCCAGGGCTCGGTCATGAGGGGTCTCCGGGGGTGTCGGTAAAACCGGCAAGAGCGGGGGCCAGGGCGGCGGCGACGTAGGCCTGCAGGGGGTCCCGGCGTACGCCCGCGGTGATCCAGGCGGCGACGCCGGCGGCGATGGCACCCACGGCGACGGAACCGATCGTGCGGGCGATGAACTCCGAAAACTCCGCACGCACAAAGCTCGCGATCGCCTCGGACAGCGCCAGGAGCCGGGCGGGGGCGGAGGCCTCGAGATCGGCACGGGTGCCCATCAGCTCGGCCTGGCTGAAGGCCCACGGAACGCGGGATGCCGGATGCTCGGCGGCCACCGCGAGAATGAGCGCACGGAGGCGTTCCAGCGCGGTTCCCGACGGGGTGCCCACGGAGGCCTCGCCAGAGGTAGCGAGGGCACCAACGAGCGCGGCAATCGAGTGATCCAGATCGATCCAGAGGAGGTCGGCCTTCGCGCCAAAGTAGTTAAAGAAGGTGTTGCGGCTCACACCCGCACGCTGGGTGATCTGCTCGATTGAGGTGGCGGGATAGCCCTGCTCGAGGAACAGCTCTGCCGCCGCATCCTCCAGCATTTGCCGGGAAGAACGGCGTGGACGGCCCACGCGGGCGGCGGGCGAGGCTTCGGTCACCGGGGTCCTCTCAATCGGAATGCCCCCAGCATATCCGGGGCCACGTCGACACCCGTCGACACACGTTTGGAATCGCGCGCGTGTCGGGCTAGGCTGGGTTCTTGCACCCGGTCCAAAAACCTTGAGCCGGCTAGGAAGGTCTTCGTGAACACCCACCGTCGTTTCCCCCGAATCGCCGTGCCCGCGGCACTGCTCCTGGGCTCCGCGCTCGCCCTCAGCGCCTGCGCGGCCACCACCCCGGGCACCTCCACGGCCCCCACCAACGACACCCTTGTATATGCGAGCGGCGATGCTGAACCCACCTGCCTCGACCCGCACGTGGGCGGAAATTACCCGCAGTCGCTCCTCGCCAGCCAGTTCCTCGAGCAGCTCGTCAGCCAGGACAAGAACGGCGACATCAAGCCCTGGCTCGCGAAGGCCTGGACCACCTCGCCGGATGGCCTCACCTGGACCTTCACGGTTGCCGACAACGTCAAGTTCAGCGACGGCACCCCGCTCGACGCGGCCGCCGTGGTGCGCAACATCGAACACGTGAAGGACCCCGAAACCAAGTCCTCCACCGGATACCTGGCCCTCGCCAAAGTGGAAAAAGCCACCGCGACCGACACCAACACGGTCACCCTGAACCTCAGCCAGCCGGACAGCGCGCTGCTGGAATCGCTCAGCCAGCCGTGGCTCGCGATCGAATCCCCCGCCGGGCTCGCCCGCAGCCAGGACGAAAACTGCCAGGCCCCCATCGGCACCGGCGCGTTTGTGGTCGACTCCTGGAAGCGGCAGGACAGCGTGCAGCTGAGCCGCAACCCGCACTACACCACCGGCAACGGTGAGGCGGCGCTGGCAAAGATCAGCTGGCGCTTCATCCCCGACTCCGCTACCCGCATCGCCGCCCTCCGCTCGGGCGACGTCCAAATCATCGACAACGCCCAGCCGGACACCATCGCCTCGAGCGCCGCCTCGGACGACATCAAGCACCTCGACGCCCCGCGCCCCGGCTCGGTCAACCGCATCGAGTTCAACTCCTCCCGCGGCCCGCTCGCCGATGAGCGCGTGCGCGAGGCACTCGTGCGCGGCGTCGATGTCAACGCCGGCATCAAGACCCTATTCTTTGGCACCGCGACGCGCTCCTACTCGCCGCTGTCGAGCGTCGAAAAGCTCGGCTACTCCGAGCCGAAGCTGTTTGACACCGATGTGGCGGCCGCCAAAAAGCTGCTCGATGACGCGGGCTGGGTTCCCGGCACCGACGGCATCCGCGAAAAAGACGGCCAGAAGCTGACCCTCGCCTTCCCGGTGAGCACAAACCAGTCGATCCCGGCCGAGCAGTCGCTGTTTGAGCAGATCCAGCAGCAGGCGAAGGGGCTGGGCATCGCGATCACCATCACGCCGCTTGACCTCTCCTCCTGGTACGAGGCCCTCGGCAAGAACGAGTACGACCTGGTGAGCGCTCCCTACACCAAGGTCGGGCCGGATGTGCTGCGCATTCTCTACCACTCCGCCGGCATCACCCCCGCGCCGAGTGGCTACTTCGCCAACCACGCGCAGGTCAACCTGCCCGCGCTCGATGACCTCCTGACCCGTGCCGCCGAGACCGGCGACCAGACCGAGCGCGCGAGCCTCTACGAGCAGGCGCAGAAAACCATTCTCGAGGGCTACTACATCCTGCCGCTGTACGACCAGCAGAACCACTTCCTGTACTCGGGCAAGCTGAAGGGTGTCGGCGAGGTCAACTCGGTCGGCAACCCGCTGCTGCGCGGGGTTTCGTTTGCCGGATAGCTCCACCCGGCCACGCGCCGAATCGCCCGCCCGCACCGCCCTGGTGTGGGCGGGCGCTCGTCGTGTCGCCCTCCGTATCGGCGGTGCGATCCTCGTGCTCTGGGCCGCAGCCACGGTCACGTTTTTCGCCGTGCGGCTGATTCCCGGTGACCCCGCGCAGGCCTTTCTGGGCGGGCCCGGATCGCAGGCGTCGGCCGAGGCGCTCGCCCGGGTGCGCGCCGAGAACGGCTTCGATCTGCCGCTCTGGCAGCAGTACCTGGGCTACCTCGGTCGGCTGCTGCGCGGAGATCTCGGCACCTCCTACTCGCTGCACGCTCCGGTGGCCGACGTCGTGGGCGAACAGCTCCTGGGCACGCTCGAGCTCGCCCTGTGGTCGCTCGTGATCGCCTGGATTATCGCCCTCGGTCTCGCCCTGTGGTCGGTGGCCGGGGGCCGGGTCGCCGCCCACGTCGCCGCGGGAATCGAAATGACCGCCGCGGTGCTCCCCCACTTCTGGCTGGGCAGCGTGCTCATTCTGCTGTTTGCCACCGGTCTGGGCTGGTTCCCGGCCATCGCGACCCCGGATGCCCGCGGCATCATCCTGCCCGCGCTGACCCTGGCAATCCCGCTGGCCGGGTTCCTCGCACAGCTGCTGCGCGAGGCACTGCAGGAGGCCGCCGCGCAGCCGTTCGTGCTCACCGCCCGCGCACGTGGGGAGTCTCGAGTCGGGGTCTTTGCGCGGCACACGTTGCGGCATGCCGCGGGCCCGGCAATCGGGCTCACCGGCTGGGCGTTCGGCTCCCTGATGAGCGGTGCCGTGGTGGTCGAGACGATCTTTGCCCGACCGGGACTGGGCCGCACCCTGGTGTCGGCCGTGCAGGTGCGCGATGTGCCGCTCGTGATCGGGCTCACCCTCGTCGCGGCGGCCGCCTATCTCGTGGTGAGCGTGCTGTCTGACCTCGCCGAGCGCGCGCTGAATCCCGCGCTGCGGGTTTCGCGGGACGCCCTCGTCGAGCGCGCCCTGGAGGCTGAGACACCCGCGGCTCCCGGCACGTTCTCGACGCCCGGAGCGTTCGGGACGTCCGGAACATCCGAGCCGTCTGGAATATTCGAGCAGCCCGAGACCTCCGGAACGGAGCCCCGCGCATGAGTTCCCTCCGCCGCAGCGCACGCCATATCCCCCAGGCTCTCGCCGCCCTCGTTCTCCTGCTGCTCGTCATCGCGGCCGTTTTCCCCGGGCTGTTTGCGCCCGGCGACCCGCTGGCGATCAACCCGGCCGATGGCTTCCAGCCGCCGAACACCACGCATCCCTTTGGCACCGATGGCTCGGGCCGCGACCTCTATACCCGCGTAATTCACGGCACCGGCCCGTCGCTGCTGATCGGTCTCGGCGCCACCGCGCTGGGCATCGGGCTCGCCACCGTCCTCGGCTTCGTGGCCGGTCTCGGCCCACGCTGGCTCGATTTCGGCACCTCGCGAGTGATCGAGGTAATGCTCGCATTCCCGGGCCTCGTGCTCGCGCTGCTGGTCATGGTCATTTCGGGGCCCGGAGCGTTTGGCGCAACGGTTGCCGTGGGCCTCGCGACTGCCCCCGGCTATGCCCGGATTATCCGCGGGCGGGTGCGGGAGATCGCCGGATCCGGATTCGTGGAGGCGGCGCGCGTGCAGGGGCGCGGGCGTATGCGCATCCTGACGCGGCACATCCTGCCCGGCACCGCCCGTTCGCTCGCCTCGCTGGCCACCCTGGGGCTGGGACAGGCGATCGTCTGGGTGTGTGCGCTGAGCTTCCTCGGGCTCGGCGTCGCGCCGCCCGCAGCGGAATGGGGCGCGCTGCTCAATGACGGCCGCCAGTTCATCGCGACCTTCTGGTGGCTTACCTTCTTCCCCGGCCTGTTCATCGTGCTGACCGCCGTATCCGCCACGGTGCTTGGCCGCGGCCTCGCAAAAACCACTCGGAGCGTTTCATGACTCGGCCCCTCCTCGACATCCGCGGCCTGCGCGTGCGCTTCGGCGACGCGGTCGCGGTGGACGGCATCGATCTGCGGATCGCGCCCGGCGAGTGCGTGGCCCTCGTGGGCGAATCCGGTTCGGGTAAGAGCGTGAGCGCGCGGGCCGTGCTCGGGCTCGCCGGCCCGGGTGCTCGCGTGAGCGCCGACGCGCTGCGCGTGGTCGATACCGACGTGCTGCGCCTCGGCGAGCGCGGACTGCGTGCGCTGCGCGGCGGACGCGTGGGCCTCATTCCCCAGGACGCCCTGGCAGCTCTGGATCCCCTGCACACGATCGGGCGGGAGATCGACCGCACGCTCCAGCTGCACACAAAACTCGGGGCCATCGCTCGGCACGAACGCGCGCTAGAGCTGCTGCGGGAGGTGGGCATTCCGAATCCGGAGGAGCGCATCCGGCAGCGTCCCGGCCAGCTATCCGGCGGGCTGCGGCAGCGCGCGCTGATCGCGAGCGTGCTCGCCGGAAACCCCGCGCTCCTCATCGCCGATGAGCCAACCACCGCGCTCGATGCCCGCGTGCGCCGCGGCATCCTCACCCTGCTCGCGGAGCTCCGTGATCGCGGCACCGGGCTCCTCCTCGTCAGTCACGATCTCGACGCCGTCCGCGGAATCGCCGATACCGTGGCGGTGATGTCCGGCGGGCGCATCGTCGAGAGCGGCCCGGCCGCCGATGTGCTCGGCAATCCCGCCGAGGAGTACACTCGTACCCTGCTCGCGGCCTCGCCGGTGGGGGTTCCCCGACACACTCCGCTGCTGAGCGCCTCTCCGGTGGGGGTTCCACGACACACTCCGCTGTTGAGCGCCTCGGCGAGAACGACCCCGCTCACGACCGAGCGACACACTTCGGCGCTCACTGGCACCGCAGGTACCGAGGAGTCTCCCGCGCCCATTCTGGTGGCCCGCGACCTCACCAAAACCTTCTCGTCGCGCGGGTTCAGCGTCCCCGCGGTACGGCAGGCCTCGCTCGCCCTCTTCCCCGGGCAAACGCTCGGCCTGATCGGCGAGTCCGGCTCGGGCAAGAGCACGCTCGCACGGCTGATCCTGGGGCTGGAATCGCCCGACTCCGGCACGGTGGATCTGCAGGGCTCGCGCTGGGTTCCGGCGCCCGAATCCACGCGTCGCCCGAACCGCCACCGGCTGGCCGCGATCTTCCAGGATCCGCTGTCGACCTTTGATCCACGACTCAGCGCCGCGCAGATTCTGGCCGAGGCCCACTCGGGCGGGCGCAGTATTCACGCCGCGGCATTTGCGTCCGAGATCTCGGCGTCTCTCGACGCCGTGGGTCTCCCGCAGAGCGTGCGTTCCCGCCGTCCGCTAGAACTCTCCGGCGGCCAGCGTCAGCGTCTCTCGATCGCCCGCGCGCTCGCGCAGAATCCGGATATCCTGGTGTGCGATGAGCCCGTGTCCGCGCTGGATCTCACCGTCCAGGCGCGCGTCCTCGATTTGCTCGATGGCCTTCAGCGTGAGCGCAGGCTCTCACTCCTCTTCATCTCGCACGACCTCGACGTCATCCGTCACGTCTCCGACACCGTCGCGGTGATGCGCGATGGTGTGATCCGCGAGGCCGGTCCCACCGAACGGGTGTTCGACAGCCCGGAGGACGAGTACACGCGAGCGCTGCTCGCGGACACCGCGGCGCGCGGCTAGCGCGCCCTACTCCCCGACCACGCCGTCCAGCGCCTCACGAATGATGTCCGCATGGCCGTTGTGCCGTGCGGTCTCCTCGATCAGGTGTGCGATGATGCCACGCAGATTCCAGTGCGTGCCGTGCTGATCCGGAACCTCGGCGAGCGCGCTCAGATCCGCAGAGCAGAGCAAATCGCGTGAGCGCTCGATCGCGGCGAGGTAGTCTCCGCGGAGGCGCTCCGCGGTGAAGCCCGCCGCCGAGGTGAGTTCCCAGTCGGGGTCATCGCTCCAGGGTGCGCTGGCCCAGGGTTCGGGCACCCTCAGCCCGCGAAAGCGCCGGATGAACCAGATGTCCTCCACGAAGGTGAGATGGCGCAGCAACCCACCGAGTGTGAGGGTGGACACCGTGGAGGCCGTGCCCAGCTGGGCCGCGCTCAACCCAGCGGTCTTGTCGAGAATGGTGGCTCGGTGAAAGTCCAGCAGGCTCACCAGAATCTCGCGCTCATCGCCGGTCGGGTGGGGGTCTTCTCGCTGCATATTTCAATGCTAACAATCCCGCTTGACACCAAAAACTAATAGCATTAGTTTTAAGTCATCGAAAGGATTTGAGATGACCACCAACAGCATCACGTACCTCACCCGCCCCGAGGGCCGCGTCGCCTATGAGCGCACCGGCGAGGGCCCCCTCATCGTCTGCATTCCCGGAATGGGCGATCTCCGCACGTCCTACCGCCACACGACCCCCGCACTGGTCGCCGCCGGGTTCTCGGTCATCACGATGGACCTCCGTGGCCACGGAGAGAGCGACAAAACCTTCAGCGAGTACGGGGATGCCGCGACGTCCACCGACATCGTCGCCCTGCTCTCCGACCTGAACGAGGATGCCATCCTGGTGGGCAACTCGATGGCCGCCGGTGCCGCCGTCTTGGCCGCCCGCGCCTCCACTCACGTGCGCGGCAACGTGCTGGTGGGGCCGTTTGTGCGCAATCCGAAGGGCAACCTCGGTTGGATTCTCAACATCCTGCTGCAGCCACTCTGGGGCCGGGCCGTCTGGATGGGCTACCTCCCGAACCTCTACGCCGGCACCACCCCGGCCGATCAGGCCGCCTACCTCGCGAGCGTGCGTGCCGCACTGCGCCCGAGCGACGCATTCCGGGCGTTCCGAATGACCACCCGCGCCGATCACGCACCCGCCGAAGCCGCGCTGAACACCGCTACTCCTACACTGGTGGTCATGGGCGAAAAGGATCCTGACTTCAAAAACGCACGCGCCGAAGCCGAGTGGATCGCCGCGCAGACCGGCGGCCGCGCCCTCATCGTGCCCGAGGCCGGGCACTACCCGCAGTCTCAGCGCCCCGAAATCGTGGCCCCCGCGATCATCGAGTTTGCGCGGGCGCAGCGTGGCTAGGGCGGGCCTGACCCCCGACCGCGTGCGCGACGCCGCGATCGAACTGGTGCGGAGCGTGGGCTTCGAGGAGCTCTCGCTCGGCACCCTGGCCCGGGAGCTCGGCGTGCGGGTCCCGAGCCTCTACAACCACGTCGATAACCTCGACACCCTGCGCGCCGCGGTCTCCGCCTCGGCCACCAATACGCTGGATGAGGCGCTCGCTCCGGCACAAACCCTCGAGGAGATCGCGCACGCCTACCTCGCGTTCGCCCGCGCCGAACCGGGCCTGTATCGCGCGTCCCTGCGCGCTCCGAGCGTCGACAACATCGCGCACGAGGCCGCGGCGCTGCGCGTGCTGGAGCGCATCGAGTCGGCCCTGGCGGAGTTTCCCCTGAGCGTGGATGCCCGCATCGACGCGATCCGCGGACTACGCGCCCTCCTGCACGGTTTCGTTGAGCTCACCCTCGCGGGGGCGTTCGAGATGGAGCGACCCGTTGAGGCCTCCTTCGACGGAATGCTACAGAACTTTCGACTCGGACTTGAACGCGCAAAACCGATCACATAAATCGGGACGTCACCGACCCGACCGCAACACTTGGTCACACGACATCATCTAGCGACACAGCGAATTGACGGCACCGTTTCCACACGGTTGTATGGCTCTACTGACCCGTTCAGGCGGCGTCCAGATTCACGCTCGTTCAACCGTTTGAGGTCACCATGTCACGCTCGCACTCGCTGCCCACGCCGCCGACGCGACGCGTGGTGCGTGCCACGGCACCCTCCGGTTTCTCAGGCTCGCTGATCACCCCCGCCCGCCAGTGTGACGGCGTCGTGCGTACCGGGTGTGACGCGATCATCCCGCGGTTCTGGTAACCGCGGGCTCGTGTCCGGTCGGTGTCTGGTTGGGGATCCCGACACCGATCGGACACCCATTCGTTCCGGACCACCCCGCACGACACTCGCATGCCCGCGTGGACAGCACCGTATGCCTGCTCTCGGCTAAACTGATCGTTAGTCACCCATTAGGCACGTACACACCGTGCCGCCCATAACGAAACCGGAGCATGCGATGAGCACCCCCGTCCCCGACAAGCCCGCCCTCGAAGGCCTCGAAGCCAAGTGGGGCTCGGTCTGGGAAAACGCCGGCACCTACCGCTTCAACCGTGCCGCCGCCCTCGAGGCCGGTCACGACTGCGTGTACTCGATCGACACCCCGCCGCCCACCGCCTCCGGTTCGCTGCACATCGGTCACGTCTTCAGCTACACCCACACCGACGTGGTCGCCCGCTTCCAGCGGATGAACGGCAAGCAGGTCTTCTACCCGATGGGTTGGGATGACAACGGTCTGCCCACCGAGCGTCGCGTACAGAACTACTATGGCGTGCGCTGCGACCCGACCCTGCCCTACGTGGCCGACTTTGTGCCGCCGCACGAGGGTGGCGACGGCAAGTCGAGCAAGGCCGCCGATCAGCTGCCCATCTCGCGCCGCAACTTCATCGAGCTGTGCGAGAAGCTGACCGTCGAGGACGAGAAGCAATTCGAGTCGCTGTGGCGCGACCTCGGCCTCTCGGTCGACTGGGACCAGAGCTACCGCACCATCTCCCCCGAGGCGATCCGCACCAGCCAGCTGGCGTTCCTGCGCAACCTCGAGCGTGGCGAGGCCTACCAGGCCCTCGCCCCCACCCTGTGGGACGTCACCTTCCGCACCGCCGTGGCCCAGGCCGAGCTGGAGGACAAGGACCAGCCCGGTGCCTACCACCGCCTGTCCTTCGCCAAGGCCGATGGCGGCACCATCGAGATCGAGACCACCCGTCCCGAGCTGC
>NZ_RCUX01000015.1 GCF_003667565.1 Mycetocola tolaasinivorans | reverse complement strand
ACCCACGGGCCAATCCCGGGGGTTTTGCTGCCTCCAAAACCCACAGCACCCACGGGCCAATCCTGGATGAGGGGCGCGGACGGGGACACCCGCTATCGGAAGACTCTGAGTTCGCTCATAGGCCTTGGAATTCAGCGGCCAAAGACGTAGCATTAGGGTGCAGGAAGGAAACTTCCCGCCTTGCCGAACCCTCACAGTAGTGGGGGTTTCGTGCTTAAGGCCACACCCGGTTTCTCCCTCTCGGGAATTTCGCCGCAGGTTCGATCAAAGCCCAAAGGTCATTTTGGGCGTTCACTGCTTGAGGGGACGCCGACCCCCGTGTCCTCACACGATTGTAGATATACGTCACAACGTCTGTTGCCTGCAAAATGCGGTTCGATTTCGAGTTAATGAAGGTAATATCCTTGCTGATCCAAGGAAGGTTGCTACTTCGATATCCGTAGGTGCCATGAGCCTGGTACCTCTCGAAATTGCTTCGACTAACATCCGCTGTGTGATGATTGTCCGCGAACACTTGAACCCTTTCCACCGAGGATCCACAGCCGTTAATCTGCTCAAACAGGTGGCTAAAAGCCAGTTCACGTGCTGGAGTCACATTCGGGTATCCCCTCGCTTTCTGCCGACTCACGTCGATACCCTCAATGTAGACACGTGAGTTGCTCGCCACGAGCACCTGCAGGACCTCCCTAAAGATTCCAAGTATGAGTCGCAACGGCAGGCTTCGCCAGGGCTGGCTGCTTGCCCGCATCATCGCACTGGCATGAAACTCTTCATTCGCCGACAGGGCAGGGAAGGAACGCGAGTGTCTCGCCATGATCCGGTGCAACCTCAGTGAAAGCGCGTGAGCATCTGATTCGTCCACCACTACCGCTCCAAGGAAGTAGTAGTCCTCATCGCGTTCAGATTCATCAATATAAGCAAACTTCATAGTTTCACTAGCCCCCCATACAGTCTCTCCCAAGGAACACCTCGGAGCATGGGTGCCGGACAATCTGGACAGCGCTCGACACAAGCCCTCAGCACCACCCACGCTATGCTCGTCTAGTGCCTCCGCGTTCCCCCCTGCCCCAGCGTTTTGGGCTCGATGCGGCGTGGCTGCGCACGAACGATGGCGACCGCGCGAATCCCGCGCCCTGGATCACCATGCGCGACTGGCTGCATTATCGCCTGCCCGAGAATGTCGAGGTAGATGCGTTCCTCGACACCGGCCGATTCGTCTATGCCAGCGGTGAGGCTGTGCGCCCGGGCGACGCCTACCGTTCCAATACCTTCATGTGGTTCCACCGCGATCTGCCCGTCGAGGCACCCGTGCCGGGCGAGATTCGGGTGATCCACCGGGATGAGCGCATCGTCGTGATCGATAAGCCGCCGTTCCTGTCGTCGATCCCGCGCGGCCGACACGTGCGCGAGAGCGTCGTGGTGCGCATGCGCGAGGAGCTCGGGCTGCCCCAGCTCTCCCCCATGCACCGCCTCGATCGCGTCACCTCCGGCGTGCTCATGCTCGCAACCGAGCAGCGCTGGCGCGCGCCCTACCAGACCATGTTTATGCGCGGCGAGGTGCAAAAGGTGTATCGGGCGGTGGCCGGGATCCGCGACGACCTCGAGCTGCCCACCATCGTGCGCAACCACCTGATCAAGGAACGCGGCATCATGAACGCCGAAATCCTGCCCGGCGTCGAACCCAACTCCGAGTCGCTCGTCGAGCTCGAAGCGGAGATCGAGCCCGGCACGGACGGCCAGCGTCGCGGCATCTACCGGCTCTCCCCGCACACCGGTAAGACCCATCAGCTGCGCATGCACATGCTGAGCCTCGGGATCCCGATCGAGGGCGACCCTCTCTACCCGGTGACGCTCGATGTTGCCGTCGACGACTTCAGCACGCCCCTCCAGCTTCTCGCCAGCACGCTGAGCTTCACCGACCCGGTAGACGGCTCCGCGCGCCACTTTGAGAGCACCCGGCCCTTCCCCCTCACCGCCGAGACGCACACCCCCTAGTTAGGCAAGCGCTGCACTCCGGCGCGCGAGGATCGCGCCGTGCGGACGCGCACCGGGATCCGTGCGCTCATGCGTTTCCAACACATCGAACCCGGCCGACTCGATCCGTGCGGCAAGCTCCGCCGCCGGCCACGCATAGGCGGTCACCACCGCGTGATCAAACGGCGCGATCTCGGGCCCGGTAAAGAACCCGATCGCGAGCGAACCACCCGGCACCAGCACCCGGGCACACTCGGCGAGCGCCGCACCCAGCTCCTCTGGCGGCGTGTGAATCAGTGAGTACCAGACGAGAATGCCCCCGATACTGCGATCGGCAGCGGGCAGGTGTTCGGCCTTACCCTCCAGAAAACGAGACTCGGGATACCGTTCGCTGGCGTACCGCACAAACGAGGGCACGGGGTCGATCCCGGCAATCGCGACGCCCTCGGTGCGCAGATACTCGGTCCAGTGGCCCGGCCCGCATCCGACATCCAGCACCTCACCCGTGATTCCCCGGGCCCAGGTACGAAGCAGGTCGCGGTCCTCGGCGGCCGTCGCATCGATATGGCCCAGTACTGCGACATACTCGGCAGAACGCGCGCCATACGCCTCAATGGGAGAGAGCGGGGTAACCATAACCCGACCCTACCCGCTACCGAACCTCCCGGTGCCCTCTACCCGCTACCCGCTACCCGCTACCCGAGGATTCGCTGGAACAGCACGTGGTCCTGCCACTCCCCCGCGATCAGTAGGTAGCGCTTCGCCACCCCGATGCGTTCGAACCCGTTGCGCTCCAGCACGCGCTGCGAGGCCACGTTGTGGAGCAGGGTGCCCGCCTCGAGCCGGTGCAGCGAGAGCGTATCGCGCGCGATAGCCACCATCTCGCCCACCAGGGCGGTCGCGACGCCGCGGCCGGTCAGGCGCTCATCCACCCAGTATCCGAGCGAGGCACTCTGGAAGACGCCGCGCGCGATACCGGTAATCGCCGAGCGTCCGACGATCTCGTCACCGCGGGTCAGCACCACGGGGTAGGTCGAGCCCGCCTCCCGCGTCGCGATCTGCCGGCGCACATCGGTGTGGTGCAGCGCCACCGTATAGAAGTCTTCGCTGCGCGCCGGGTCCCAGGGCTCAAGGTGCGCGCGATTGCGTACGTAGGCAGCGGCGAGCGCGACCTCGTCACCCTCCCGAAGGTCACGAAGCGAGATATCTGCGGGGAGCGCTCTGGGATCAATCACCACAACACCGTACACGAACCCCGCGGCATCGATGATCCCGGCCACAACCCGCCACCCCTCGCTCACGAATCACGCAGCCGCCCGGGCGTAGGATGTGCTTCGGGCCTCGCCCATCAAATCGTTAGCCACCCTAAACATCAAGCGCGAATCGACCATGCCCCACACCCTCACCCCGCTGCGTCGCCTCCTCGCGATGATCGCGCTCCTGCTCTGCCAGCTCACCGCGACGATCGACGCCTCGATCGTGAACGTCGCGCTTCCCGCGCTCTCCCACTCGCTGCACGCGGCCCCGTCCGACACCGTGTGGGTCACCACCGCGTTCCTCCTCGCGGTGGCCTGCGCCGTCCCGATGACGAGCGCCCTCGGCGACCAGATCGGCCAGCGCACGCTCTTCCTCGCCGGTGCGCCGCTGTTCACCCTCGCCTCGCTCGCCTGCGCACTCGCCCCGACTCTCACCACGCTCATCGCGTTCCGCGTGGTGCAGGGCATCGGATCCGCGATGGTCATCGCCGCGGTGATCCCCATGTTCCGCTTCCTCTACTCCCCCGAACGCATCGGCAGCGTGATGGGCATCAACGCGATGACGGTCGCCATCGGCACCGCCGCCGGCCCCACCCTCGGCGGGCTCATTCTCGCCGGGCTCGACTGGCCCTGGCTGTTTCTGATCAACGTCCCCATCGGCATCATCTCGGTGGCCCTCGGTGCGCTATTCCTGCCGCGCACCCCGGCCAAGCGCGGCAACTTCGATGCCCGCGGGTCAATCCTGATCGCCCTCGCCATCGCCGCGTTCCTGCTCGGGATCAGTCAGCTCGTTGACCTCGCCACCATCTGGGTGCCGGGCGCACTCCTCGCGGTGGGCGCGGCATTCACCACGTGGTTCATTCGGCATGAGCGGATCGCCACGCGCCCGATCATCCCGCCGCGCCTCTGGAACGGTGTCTTCTCCCTCGCGGTCCTGACCGCGTGGACCTCGTTCTTCGCGCAGGGCATCGCATTCGTCGCCCTGCCCTTCCTCTTCCAGAGCGAGTTTGGAGCGACCCCGCTACAGTCGGCACTGCTGTTCACCCCCTGGCCGGCGATCATCATCCTCGTCGCCCCCATTTCCGGCCGCCTCGCCGATCGCATTCGCCCCGCCGTGCTCGCGCTCATCGGCCTCATGATCTACACCCTCGGGCTCCTGATGCTCGCGCTCGTGGGTCCGAACCCGCAGATCCTGCCGATCCTCATCGCCACCGCCATCTGCGGCCTCGGCTTTGGCACATTCCAGAGCCCCAACAACCGGGACATGCTCTCCTCCGCCCCGCTCGAACTCTCCTCCTCCGCCTCAGCCGTGCTCAACACCAACCGCACCATCGGGCAGTCGGCGGGGTCCGGTGCAGTGAGCATGGCGTTCGCCCTGTTCGGCGCCGAGGCAGCCTCGCTCGCCGGGCAGGCCGATGCCGCGGCCGGGGTGCTGTGGCTCGCGGTGTTCGCCGCCCTCGCCTCGGTGGTGCTCAGCGCGTTGAAGGTGCGTGAACGCGCCCGGCGCCGGGTCTGAGCTCGCCAACCCCACATCGCTTAATTAGACCGTACGGTATATTTAAGCGATACTGGGGCAATGGGCACCCAGGGAAGAAACAGCGGCCAGCGTCGCGGATCCGCACACGACCGCATTCTGGACGCAGCCTCCCGTCGCTTTTACACCGAGGGTATTGCCGCCACGGGAATTGATGCGATCATCACCGAGGCCGGTGTGGCCAAGATGAGCCTCTACAACAACTTCGCGTCCAAATCAGCCCTGGTGGAAGCCTACGTCGAGCGCCGTCATGCCGAATGGCTCGCGCTCTACGCCACCCGTCGGGCCACCGCCGCCTCCCCCGTGGAGCGCATACTGGCGGTGTTTGACGCCTACATCGACCACGCGGAGGACGCCTACGACCACGGATTCCGCGGCTGCGGGCTACTCAATGCGGCGGCGGAACTGCCCGCGGGAGATGCCGGGCGCCACGCCGTACGCACCCATAAGGAGGAGGTTGAGGGCATTCTGCGCGGGGAACTCCTCGCGCTCACCACCCCGGAGCGGGCGGACGCCCTCGCCACGCACCTGTCGTTCCTCCTCGAGGGATCAATGGCCCGCGCGGGCCTCGCCGGCGCACCAGATCTCCTTCACACCTCGCGGGCGCTCGCCGCGCAGCTCCTCACCACCGCGTGACCCGGCACACCGTCGGCGTTCTCGCCGTGCTCGCCGCCGCACTCCTCTGGGGGACCACCGGAACGGCCGCGAGCCTGGTACCCGAGGTGGGCGCACTCGCCATCGGTTCAGCCGCCATGGGAATCGGCGGCCTCCTGCAGGCGCTCATCGCCCTGCCGAGCCTCCGCAGATCATGGTGCACCCTGCGTGCCCAGCCCGGAATGATCATGCTCGGCGCGGTCTCGGTGGCGATCTACCCCCTCGCGTTCTACGGATCGATGAGGCTCGGCGGGGTGGCCCTCGGAACCGTGATCTCGCTCGCCTCCGCTCCGCTCTTTGCCGCCGCCCTCGAGGCCGTGGCGGATCGCACCCGTCTGCGCAGGCCGTGGTATCTCGCCGCCGCCCTCGGAATCGCCGGGAGTGTACTCCTCTGCCTTCCCCAGGCTCCCGGGGCGGATCTCGCCGGCACACGGATTCCCGTCGGGGTTCTCCTGGGGCTCCTCGCCGGTGTCACCTACGCGCTCTATTCCTATGCTGTTCGACGGCTCATGCTGCACGGGGCCGAACGGGCCGCATCGATGGGGATCGTCTTTGGCAGCGGCGCGATCCTCCTTCTCCCCGTGCTTCTGGCCACCGGCCGTGCCATCCTTTCGGGCCCCGCACCGCTCGCCGTTACCGCCTATATGGCGCTAATCCCGATGTTCCTCGGGTACGTCTTGTTTGGGTTGGGGCTCGCGCGGATCCCGGCGAGCACGGCCACGCTCCTCACCCTCTCCGAACCCGCGGTTGCCGCGGTGCTGGCCGTCTGGATCGTGGGCGAGCACATCGGGCTTCTGGGTTGGATCGGGCTGGGTGTCATCGGCCTGAGTCTCCTGACCGAACTGCGGGTACGGGCTCCCGCCTCGGGAAGAACACGCGCTACGGCACGATCCTAGATTCCAGCACCACGACGCCATTCGCACCCCGGGCGCGTCCCCCCTCCACGGGTCTGTCCCCAGCTCTATCCACAGGTTTCCCCCATTAACCACGGCGTTTTCCACCCCCGCTTGTGAGTTTCCCCCACATTCTCCACAGGGTTATCCACAACCTGTGTGTAATTACATGTGTGTAACTCCTGGGCGGCCGGGCGCGGCGAACGCCCGCCACGCCGGGCCCGTCACGTCCCCCGACGAAAAAATCGGAGGCGCTCATTGCCGTCCCCCCAGAGGTGTATTCCCATCAGACTCAGGGACCCTTCGGCCAGCTCACAGCGAGTAATGAGGGAGTCCCGTACTATCCTGGACACGCAGCACGAAACACAATTCCGGGACCGCCTCGGGAATTTGGAGAGGCACCACGTGAAACAGTCGAAACTCGGGATTTTCTTTGGCATCATCTCGGTACTGACCGGCGCAGTGCTCCCCCTGCTCTCCGCCGCGATGTTTGTTTCCGGTGGCCTCGAGGGCATGTTCTGGATCCCTGTGCTGTTCCTACTGCCACCCATCAACTTTGCGCTGCTCGGCTGCCTGATCCTGAGCCTCGTCTTCGGCATCCTCGCCATCGCCCGGCGCCGCGCCGCACGCGTACTCGGCCTCATCGGCATCTATCTCTGCGTGCTCCAGGTGTTCTGGTACGGCTCGCTCGTCATCGCGCAGTACTTCGCCGGTTAGCCGGTACCCGTTCGGGATACCCGGCCACCGCGGCTCAGGGTTCGGGGGTGCGCCGCGCGAAACCACGGCTCGCGCACCAGAGGATCGCGATCGACGTCGCGATCAGTTCACACCACGCACCAACGTTCGTGGCCACGTGAGCGAGGGCGAGTAAACCGCCCACCCCGGCGATCACCGCTACTCCAGCGGCCGAGGCCCAGGCGATCACCCTGCTACGGCGATCCACACCGGAAACGGCCTGGATGAGCATCGCGATGGCCACCAGCGCAAACCCGCTAATCGCCGCGGTGATGTGCACGGTATCGCGCGCAGTATGAAGCTCACTTCCGGGGACCGGGCACCCGGCCGTACACGGATAGACCGTGGCCACCAGAAACGCCGAGCCCGCAACGATCAGGCACAGCCCACCCAGGAGGAGCGCTCCACCCAGGATGCCGCTCGGAGCCAGCCGCCGCGCTTCCCGCGCGCGCAAGACGTCCGCAGTGCCCAGCAGGACGCCGGCGAGCGCCACCGTGCCCAGCGCCACGGCAAACCAGCCGGCATCGGGTGCCCCGTCGCCGCCCAGCTCGCTCACATAGGCCGGTGCCGCGAACCGCAGGCGAATGACCCAGATACCCACGAGCGCGAGAATCGCACAGAGCGCCCCCAGGGCACCCAGCGTGGGCGCGAGTCGGGACCGCACGTGCGAGCGGGCGCGAGAATCCGTCAGGGTGCGGGAGACGGCGGTGTCCCCGGAGAGGGCATCGGTCACGGACGCGGGCCGGTCTGCGCGGACACAAACGCGACGATCTGGGCGAGCGCCTGCTCGCCCGCCTCGGTGCTCAGGTCAAACTGATACTCGTGCTGCAGCGCGGGCTCGTACCCCTTCGGAAAGAACAGGGTATCCACGGGCACCCCGAGCCCGTCGAGCTTCGTGGCCATCGCCTCCGACTGTGGGGCGAGGCTGTCGGCGTTACCCACGGTGAGGAAGCTCGCCGGGAAGTTCTGATCCACATAGTTCAGGACGGAGGCGGTGCGGGTCTGCGGATCGGAGGCGTAGTCGCGTCGCCCGGTGTACGACCACAGCACGGTCTTCAGGAAGTCGCCAAACGGCCCCTCCACGTTGGCGAGGGAGAGGTCGTAGGCGCCACAGGCGAGCACGGTGGCGCGCAGCGAGGAGGCGGGAATCGACGGCGAGATCGATACCTGCTCGGCATAGTCGAGATTGGTAATGATCGCCGCGGTCTGGGCGGCGATCTGCGAGCCCGCGGAGTCTCCCGCAAGCACCATATTGTCGGGGTCAATGCCCCACTCATCGGCGTCACGGAACAGGAAGCCCAGCGCCGCCATCGTCTGTACCACCGGCGTCGGATAGGTCGCCTCGGGCGCGATCGTGTAGTTGACCCCCACCACGGTGAAACCCTCGTTCGCGAGGATCTTCAGGTAGTTCGCGATCTGTCCCTTATCGCCCGAGATCCACCCGCCGCCGTGAATCCAGACGATCGTGGGGAGCGGATCGCTTCCCGCGCTCTCCGGACGGTAGACATCCAGAACGGTATCGCGCCCCTCCGAATATCGCACGTCGGTGGTGACCCGCACCGGCAGCGGGTTGGCCCGGGCATCAAGCGCGGCGTTCATCTCCTCGCCGCCGCGATCAAACATCGAGCGGACTACGAGGGCCGAGGGCCAGGGGCTCACCTTGAAGGCCGTCCAGGTGAGTGTGCCGAGGGCAATGATGATCGCGAGAATGATCGCGAGCACGCGCAGCAACGGGTGGCGGCGCCCCCAGGACAGTTCGGTCATCTTCCCAGCATATTGGGCGGCATGCGTTTTCCCGGGTTAGGGGCCCCGGAGAGGGGAAACACGGTCGTCTCGGCGGGCTACAGGCGGTCGGTATCGAAGGTATTACAGGCGGTAGCACCGCCGCGATATCCCTCGAGGAACCAGCGCTGGCGCTGATCGCTCGACCCGTGCGTCCAGGCCTCGGAGTGCACCTGGCCGCCGCCCATCTGCTGGATCCGGTCGTCGCCCACGGCCGCGGCGGCATCCAGGGCGTCCCGGATCTGCTCCTCGGTCGGCGGGTTCAGCAGTCGGTTTCCTCCGCGATCGCGCACATTCGCGGCCGCACCGACCCACGAGCCGGCGTAGCAGTCGGCCTGCAGCTCGATCCGGACGGTGCCCGAGGTCGGGCCGGTCTGGCTGCGATCTACGGTGTTGAAGGTGCCCTCGAGGTTTTGGATGTGGTGCCCCCACTCGTGCGCCACGATGTAGAGCTCGGCGAGGGGGCCGCCACGGGCACCAAACTGCGAGCTCAGCTGGCCAAAGAAGGAGGTGTCGATGTAGATGGTCTCATCGCTCGGGCAGTAGAAGGGGCCGGTTGCGCTGGTGGCCGCGCCGCAGCCGGTGGAGGCCGAGTCGGAGAACAGTGAGAACCCCGGGCGGTGATAGCTGGCACGCGCGCCCAGGCTTCCGAAGGCGCCCGCCCAGTAGGGATCGAGGGAGGCCGCGGCCCCCGCCATCCGGCAGTCCACGTTGGCGTTGGCGTCGGCACCGGTCTTGCACCCCTCAAGGCTCTGCCCGGTGATCGCGCCGGGCTCGGCCACCTGCGTGCCACCCAGGAAGCCGGACAGATCCACGCCACCCAGCTGGGCGATGAGGAAGATCAGCACCAGGCCGATTCCGCCACCGCCCACCGCGATCCCCGTGGTGCGGCCGCGACCGGCACGCTTCACGTTGGTGCCGCTGATGTCCGAGTTGGGGTTGAAAGTCACGCGCGAGCTCCTTCTTGCTTGACGCCACGATATCGCACGTTTACCGCCGACGGAGCGATCGGGACGGCGAAAGCCCCGGGATGATGTGCATCATCCCGGGGCTGTGCGAGCGCGGCGGTTAGGCGTCGCGGCGCTTGAGGGCGATCAGGCCGAGCACCAGGGAAACCAGAACCCAGGCGGCAACAACCAGGAAGTCGCCGCCCATGGTCCAGGCAGTGTCCTCCATCTGGCCGGTGATACGGCCTCCGGCGGAGTTCAGCAGGTACGGGAAGAGGTCCCTGACCCAGTCGGCGGGGATCAGCTGCAGCACCACCGGGAGCACCATCAGGGTACCCACGGTTCCGGCGATCGCACCGGCACCGCTGCGAATGATCGTCCCGAGGCCGAGACCAAACAGGGCCACGGCGGCCACGTACACGGCACCGCCGAGGATGTGCGGCAGGACATCGTTATCAAAGAGCGGTGCGTCCTGTCCGCGACCCATCAGTACCAGGGCCACCACGAGGTACGAGGCGGCGGCGGCAACCAGGGCCACCACGAGGGTGCTCACAAACAGCACCAGTGCCTTCGCCAGGAACGCCGAGGTACGCTTCGGTGCCGCGGTCAGGGTGGTGCGGATCATGCCGGTCGAGTACTCGCCGGTGATGACCAGGGCACCGAGAATACCGGCGATCAGCTGACCCACCATGGTGCCACCGGCGGCGGCGATCAGCACGACCTGGGCCGGCTTCATCGCGAACATTTCGGGGTCGGTTGACGTGGTGTCAAAGCTCGACACCATCATCAGGCCGATGCCGGCGGAGAGCAGAATCATCAGGGCAAAGGACCAGATGGTGGAGCGCAGGGAGCGCAGCTTGATCCACTCGGACTGAACCAGCCCGGCGAAGCTCAGCCGGATGGGCGCGCGACGCGTGGTCGCGGGTGCGGTGATGGTGGTCATCGGTTCGTCTCCTGAACGGCCTGGGCGAGTGCCGGGTCGGCGATCGCCGCGGTGCGGTACTCCACGTCATTGGCGGTGAGATCCATGTAGGCCTCCTCGAGGGAGGCGCGGATCGGGGTCAGCTCGTGCAGCGGGATGCCGAGCTCGGCGGCAGCGTTACCCACGTTGGCGGCGGAGAAGCCGATCACGCGCAGCTCGTTCTCGCCGGTGGGCTCGATGCGGGTGCTCGTTCCCGCCCCGGCCGCACGCAGCAGCGCATCGCCCAGCTCGGCGGCACGCGGGCTGCGCACCCGGACGGTTTCGGCGGCGGCACCGGAGATGAAGTCCTGCACCGGGGCGTCGGCGAGCACGCGGCCCTTACCGAGCACGATGATGTGGTCGGCGGTCTGGGCCATCTCGCTCATCAGGTGGCTGGAGAGCAGGACCGTGCGGCCCTGGGCGGCGAGTGAGCGCACCAGCTGGCGCACCCAGCGCACGCCCTCGGGGTCGAGACCGTTGACCGGCTCGTCAAGAATCAGGGTCTGCGGGTCGCCGAGGAGGGCTGCGGCGATACCCAGCCGCTGGCCCATACCGAGCGAGAATCCGCCGACACGCTTGTGTGCCACCGCGCCGAGGCCGGTGAGCTCGATGACCTCACGCACCCGACTCACCGGGATGCGGTGGGTTGCGGCGAGCGCACGCAGGTGGTTGTAGGCGCTGCGGCCCGTGTGCACGGCCTTCGCATCCAGCAGAACGCCGACCTCGTGCAGCGGGGCCGCGTGATCCTGGTAGCGCTTGCCATTGACGGTGACGGTACCGGCCGTGGGGCGGTCAAGGCCCACGATCATGCGCATGGTGGTGGACTTACCCGCGCCGTTCGGACCGAGGAATCCGGTCACCATGCCCGGCTTCACCGAGAATGACACCCCGTTGACGGCGGTCTTCGCCCCGTACTGTTTCGTGAGGTTGGTTGCGTTGATCATGGTTCAACGCTATCGAGGGGGACCCGCCCGCGTCGTCCCCCCGTTGGTCCAAAAACGACGAACGGGGGTCATCCTGTCGGATGACCCCCGTTCGTTATGTGTCAGGGATATCCCTACCGACGGGCGGCCTTTTTCTTCAGGGTCTTCTCGGCGATCGGGGCCTCGCCGCTCGCCCGCTGCGCGCGATAGTACTCGCGTGCCTCGTTCTGACGCTCGGCCTCGGCACCGGAGGCGATGTACGCGCGCAGGTGCGCCTGCTCGTATCCGAAGGCCTCGGCCAGGCCCTGCGCCTGGGGACGCAGACGATCCACGAGGCGGTCGATATATGCGGTCACGGCCTGGGCGCGGGCCGGCGAGAGCCGGCCGTTGATGAGGTACCAGGCGGCATGCTTCTCGATCAGGCTCAGTCCGAAGAGATCGCGCAGCCAGGTAAGAACCGTGAGGGTGCCCGGATCCTCGATCTTCTCCAGCGCCCGGGTAAACGCTTCCCACTGCAGTAGCTCGGCGTGGGCTCGCGCCGCCTCGATGAGCTCGTTCTGCTGGGTGTTGAACAGCGCGGCCGCGGCGGCCGGACCCATCTTATTTGCCGGGCGCAGTCGGCCCGCGATCTCGCCGATCATCGTCTCGACACGACCGGTCAGGAGGTCACGCTGCTCGTCCTCGTCGCGCACGTGCCCGACCGAGCGGGAAACCTGACCGAGATCGGCGACGTTCTGGGTGAGCCTGCGCAGCCCCGAGCCGTGGAAGGCACGATCGGTGGCCTGTCCCACGGCAAAGCGCGCGAGGTCACCGCCACTGGCCCCCTTGAATCGGCGCGCATAGTCACCCAGCAGACGCTTGGCGACGAGCTGCAGGAGCACGGTGTTATCTCCCTCGAACGTAACGTAGACGTCGAGATCGGCCCGCAACCCCACCAGGCGATTCTCGGCGAGGAAGCCCGCCCCACCACACGCCTCACGTGCCTCCTGAATCACGTCGAGCGCGTTCCAGGTCGACAGCGACTTGAGCGCGGCCGCGAGGGTTTCAAGGTCCTGACGGTCCTCATCGGTGTCGTGCTTGCCGCTGAACACCGCGTCGAACTTGGTGAGCAGCTCATCGTGGGCGAAGTTCTGCGCGAAGGTCTGGGCGAGCTTTGGGATGAGCCGGCGCTGGTGCCGCTGATAGTCGAGCAGCACCTCCTCATCGACCTCCGAGGCCGCGTTGAACTGGCGGCGCTCGTTGGCGTAGGTGAGCGCGATCTGCAGCGCCATCGCGCTGGCCACGGTGGCCGCACCGTCGAGGGATACTCGGCCCTGCACGAGCGTTCCGAGCATCGTGAAGAACCGGCGGCCGGGGCTCTCGATCGGCGAGGAGTAGGAGCCGTCCGCTGCCACGTCGCCGTAGCGATTGAGCAGGTTGGTGCGCGGAATGCGCACGTCGGTGAAGTGCAGGCGACCGTTGTCGATGCCGTTGAGCCCGCCCTTCAGGCCGTCATCCTCACCACCGATTCCGGGCAGGAAGTCACCGTGCTCGTCGCGCAGATCGATGAAGAACGCGTGCACGCCGTGGTTGACGCCCTCGGTGATGAGCTGGGCAAACAGCACGCCGGCGATACCGTGCAGGGCCGCGTTGCCGAGGTAGTCCTTCCAGGCACCGCGGAACGGGGTGTTGATCACGAACTCATCGGTATCGGGGTCAAAGGTAGCGGTGGTGCCGATCGAGGCCACATCCGACCCGTGCCCCGTTTCGGTCATCGCAAAAACGCCCGGAATGTCGAGGCTCATGATGCCCGGCAGCCAGCGCTTATGGTGCTCCGCGGTGCCGAGGTGCATCACCGCCGAACCGAACAGGCCCCACTGCACACCCGCCTTGATCTGGAGCGAGGGATCCGCGGTCACGAGCTCCTCGAATCCGGCGATATTGCCGCCGTGATCCTCGCGCCCGCCCACGCTCTTGGGGAACGCCGCGTGCACCTGGCCGTCCTCAACCAGCAGCTTCAGCTGGCCGAGGACGCGATCGCGATGGGCATCCATGCCCAGTGCGTTGTCACGGTGCATATCCGGATGGGCCGAGAGCGCACGGGAGTGCAGTCGTGCCTCGGGCCACGTGCCCAGCAGTGCCCGGTGCAGAATTTCCGGGTTGAAGGTGGCGCCGTTGCCCTCGGCGTTGGTCGTGGTGTGAGACATCGCGAGCCTTGCCTTTCCAAGTCGTGGAGTGTGATCCAACGCTAGGAGGGCAAACAGTGGAACGGAAGTATCCCGTGTGCCGAGCACAAAGGCCATGCCTCGCCGTCGTGAAAATTAGTGGATGATCCACTAAGGGCGAGGCAAAACCTCGTGGGATAGTGACTGTTACCGGCCGAGGAAGGCGCGCACGACGTCGACGAGATCCTCGCCGTAACGCTCGAGCTTCTTCTGCCCCACCCCGGTGATGCCGGCCAGACGAGACACATCGAGCGGGCGGGTCTGGGCCACCTCGCGCAGCGTGGCATCGCCAAACACGATGTATGCGGGCACGCCCTGCTCCTGAGCCTCGCCCGCACGCCAGGCGCGCAGCTCCTCGAACAGCTCGAGATCGCGCGGCTCGAGATCGGCGTTTGCCCCGCGGCGCGCGGCCGAGGAAGCCCCCCGCAGCGAGCGCGCGATCTCGGCGCGCAGCGGAACCGGCTGGCCGCCGGAGAGTACCGCGGCACTGCTCTGCGAGAGCGCCATGGTGCCAAACTCACCCTGGCTGATGAGCAGCCCCCGGGCGAGCATCTGGCGCACGACCCCGCGCCACTGCGCCTCGGAGAGGTCCTGGCCGATGCCCCAGGTGGCGAGGGTCTCGTGGCCCCACTTCTCGGTGCGCGGGGTGGTTTTTCCGCGCAGAATATCGATCAGGTGCCCGGCACCGAACGACTGGCCACGCTCACGCTGCAGACGCACGATGGTGCTCAGCAGCTTCTGCGCGGGCACGGTGCCGTCCCACACCTGCGGCGGGGTGATGCACACGTCACAGTTGCCACAGGGCTGCCCCTGCTGGCCAAAGTACGCGAGGAGGTTGACCCGGCGGCACTCCACGGTTTCGCACAGCGCGAGCATCGCGTCGAGGTGCTGCCCGAGGCGGCGACGGTGGACCGCGTCCCCCGGAGACTCATCGATCATGCGGCGCTGCTGCACGACGTCCTGCAGACCGTAGGTGAGCCAGGCCACGCTGGGTTCCCCATCGCGACCCGCACGGCCGGTCTCCTGGTAGTACCCCTCGATGCTCTTGGGGAGGTCGATATGGGCGACAAAGCGCACGTCGGGCTTATCGATACCCATACCGAACGCGATGGTCGCGACGATCACGATGCCATCCTCGCGGAGGAAGCGCGCCTGGGTGTGTGCGCGCACATCGGTGGGGAGCCCCGCGTGATACGGCAGTGCGTTGATCCCGTTGGCGCGCAGGAACTCGGCGGTGGCCTCGACCGTCTTGCGGCTGAGCGCGTAGACGATGCCGACCTGGTCCTGCCCCTCGGAACGGATGAACTCGAGCAGCTGCTTGCGCGGCTCGGACTTGTTCACGATCCGGTATTGGATATTGGGGCGGTCAAAGCTCGAGACGAAGTCCGCCGCGTCCTCCATCCGCAACCGCTCGCGAATTTCACGGTGGGTGGCCTCGGTGGCGGTAGCGGTGAGGGCGATCCGCGGCACATCCGGCCACAGTTCGGCCAGCTCTCCGAGCGCGAGGTAGTCGGGGCGGAAGTCGTGGCCCCACTGGGACACACAGTGGGCCTCATCGATCGCAAACAGCGAGACGTTGCCGTTCGCGAGGAAGCGCTTGGTCTGGCCCGAGCTCAGCCGCTCGGGTGCCACGTACAGAAGGTCGAGCTGGCCAGAGAGATACGCCTGCTCCACGCGTTCTCGCTCCTGGGCATCCTGGGTGGAGTTCAGGAATGCGGCGCGCACACCCACCGAGAGCAGGGCGTCGACCTGATCCTGCATGAGCGCGATCAGCGGCGACACCACCACCGCGGTGCCCTCACGCAGCAGCGCCGGCACCTGATAGCAGAGGCTCTTACCGCCACCGGTGGGCATCAGCACCACCGCGTTACCACCCGCGCGCACCGTCTCGACGATCGCGGCCTGATCCCCGCGGAAGGACTCATAACCGAAGACGCGCTGGAGGATCTCCAGCGCGGTGGGTGCGGGCGACGCGGTGTGGGTACTCATTCTCTCCAGGCTACCGGTTGCGGCGCTCGGCCTGCCGTCCCGGGACGGCAGGCCGAGCGTTATTTTTCCGCGGTACTACGGGCGCGGGGTCTTCGCCTCGGCTTCAGCCGCACGGGCCACGTCGCTGCGGCGACGCTGCACCAGCAGCAGAACCAGCAGGGCGATCCCGCCAAACAGCACCACGGCGATCGCGATGATGATCCAGCCGAGGTCGTCCATGGTGGCGTTGTGCGGCTTCACGTTTGGCCCCACCTGCTCGCCCGGAGCGGCGCTCTCGCCGGTCGGCGCACTGCTTTCCGGCGCGGGTGCGACGACCGCACCGTCGGTGGGTGCACCGCTGGCGCAGGTCGGGCGATCGGTCTGCCCGGTTCCCACCGGCTGCCCCGCGGCCGGGGCCCAGTCGAACCAGAACTCACCCGAGATCGGGTGACCGTCGGTCGAGACCACCTGCCAGGTCACCTCGTACTTACCGGCCGGGCCGAGGTTTGCCGGCATCGTCAGCGCGGGGCCGTTCACGACACCGCAACCATTGGCATAGTGCTTGCCATCCGGCCCCACGACGATCAGCGTGTTCACACCGATCGGGGTCAGATTGTCATTCGTGGTGACCACGATCTGGCCGGGCTGCTCGGTCACCGTGCTGGTCGGTGCCGGATACTCCGACACCACCGAGTTGTGCGCCTGGGCGGCGGGTGCCGACACCAGGAGCGTCGCGGCAACCACCAGGGTGCCCAGCGCGAGCGCAAGGATGCGACGCGCGCCGTGAGCGGTACGGGTATTCATGAGGGAGCCTCCAGTGCTCGGAGTGAGGGGGAAACGGGCAGACACGATCGCGACTACTTGCGCGCTGCCCGGGCGCGCAGCCCGAGGGTGCCCACGATGATGCCGACCACGCCGAGGGCGAGGCCCGCGATGCCGAGACCGCGTGCCAGAACATCGGGCTCGGCGGCCGCGGCCGTCGTGCCCGCCTCGGGGGTTGCCGAAGCCGCCGTGCCGTGGCCGTCATGACCACCGGTAGTCGCGGCCGCGGTCACGGTGAGGCTCGGTGCGGGGGCCTTCAGGTCCTCCTCATCCTGCCCGGCCGCGGCCACCTCGGACCAGTCGGTCGAGCCGGTCTCGCAGGTCTGCAGGGTCGGGAAGGTCAGGGTCTTGCCGGCCTCGTTCGGCAGCTGAAGCTGCAGCACCAGGGCGTCCCGGAAGCCGTCTGCCAGCGGAGTCTTCGCGGTGTAGGTCACCGACCCGACGCGCTGGGCGAGGGAGTTTCCGTGGGCATCCTTGATCGGGGTGGCCAGGTCAACCATGTCCTTGGTCACGTCCCAGTTCGGGTTGACGGTCGGGGTGACGCCGGTGATCTCCTCGGGAATGGTGATCTTGATCGTCGTGGTCGGGCTACCCTCGCAGCCGTGAGGCACGGAGAAGGTGAGCAGGCTGTACGAACCGGCCGCGGTGTCCGAGGGCTTCACGCTGACGTGCGCGCTCGCGGCCAGCGGAGCGGCCACGGCGAGGAATGCGCCGGCGAGAACGGCACCGGACACGGTAAGGGGGGTCTTGAACTTCATGATGTTGGGGGTACTTTCTGGATCCGTAGGGGCGCGCCGAGGGTTCTCGGGGCACCATGACATACGGGTACCCCGCGGAACGCCCTCAGGGACGAATCAGCGCGATACCCGGGCCGCCAGGGGCGGACCGCGGGTAAAGCGGATTTCCAGATGGTGTGCTCGCAGCGCGGCGAGCGCGGCCGCAACCCGAATCGGGCGAGACCGGATCGGGCGTTCGTCCAGGATGCCGAGCAGGACCCGGACGCGGGCGAGAAGTCGAAGCTCGCGCAGCAGGGAGTGCAGCGCGGCCTCGCCGTGCAGGAGGAACAGCCAGGTGACCACCGCGGCCAGCGCGTGGGCACCCCACATGATTGGCCCCGCGTGCCCGGCATGGGTGAGCGGCTCCAGCAGCGTGATCGACACCGGCCCGCCGTGCACGTGTGCGGCACCCTCTGCGGTGCCCGCGGCGGTCGAAACCGCCGCGGTTCCGCCGGGAAGGAAGGTGAACAGCGCGTGGAACACGGCCTGGGCACCGAGCACCGAGAGCCCGATTCGCAGCGCGGAAAGCCCGCGACCGGCGAGGGCCACACAGAGGAACACGGAGACGATCAGGGCCCCGACCACGGCGGGGATCGAGATATCTACCGATCCGGCGACCCCGTGCGAGAGGGCGGCGAAGAACGTGGCGATGACGGCGGCGGATACTCCGCGCAGCGCGCGCACACGCCTGCTCGTTGCCGCCACACTGGCCTCCCTGACTTCTCCCCCAGAATAGTCGAAGTTTTGCCTCGATTTTGCGCGGGGATTATTGCCTGGATACCGGCCGATTGTGCCGTTGAGGAAGGCTCGACTAAATTGGGAGGTGACCCAGACTTTTTTCCGGCGGGAGCACACCCTATGCATCAGACAAACACCCGTCTTTTGCTCACCTGTGCCGCCATTGGCGTGGGCGGCGGAATCCCGCTCGCCGTGGCCGGATATCTGCACGTTGTGGTCCTTGCCGCGGTCCCGATCATCTATGGCCTGCTGATCTCGGTGTACTTCCTGCCGGGCATCATCAGCCAGTGGCTGCTGCGCCGCCCCGGTGTCGCGCTGCTCACCGGGCTGGTTGCCGGCCTCACCAGCGCCGCGCTCGACCCCACCCAGTACGCCCGCCACATCGGTACCGGCCTCCTCATCGGCGTGCTGCAGGAACTCCCCTTCGTGTTCACCCGGTTCCGGTACTGGCCCGGCTGGCTGTACTACGTGGGCGCACTGTTTGGCGGTGTGAGCCTGGCTGCGATCATGGCGTTCGCCTTCAACATCTCGAAGTTTGATCCGATCTCTCAGGTGATCTTTATCGCCCTGTTTGTGCTCGGCCCGTCACTGTTCACCTGGATGGCGCGCCTGATCGCCGCCCGGATCGAACGTACCGGCGTGGTACGCGGGCTCCAGTTTGCTCGGGATCGACGCGGCGGCGAAGCGGCGGCATAACATCAGTTCCGTCCCACCCCTGGCCCTGTCCGAGGTGAGCATCACCCACGAGGGTGGCGCTCGCCCAGGACCCGATGGTGTGAGCCTCGAACTTCTCCCCGGAGAGGTGCTGCTGATCCTCGGCCCGAGCGGTTCGGGGAAGTCGACGCTCGCGCTGGCCCTCAACGGCCTCATCCCGCACGCGGTTCCGGCCACACTCACCGGCAGCGTGCGCGTGGGTGAGCGCGAAACCGTAGGGGCGTCGGTGGCGACGCTCAGCGAAACCGTGGCAATGGTGTTCCAGGATCCAGACACCCAGATGATCACCGGCTCGGTACTCGACGAGGTGTGCTTCGGCCCGGAAAACCTCGGCCTTCCGGTGGCCGAGGTGCTCGAGCGTGCCGAAACGGCGCTGCGCGAGGTGGATCTCTGGGAGCGCCGCACCGAAAACCCCGATCGGCTCTCGGGTGGCGGGCGTCAGCGCCTCGCGATCGCCTGTGCCCTGGCGATGCGCTCGCCCGTGCTGGTGCTGGATGAACCCACCGCGAACCTCGATCCCGCTGGAATCGAGGAGGTCTACCGGGTGCTCGCCCGCGTGGTTTCCCGCGGTGATCGTTCGGTGGTGCTGATCGAGCACAACCTGGACCCGGCGATGCACCTCGTTGATCGTGTGCTGGTGCTGGACGCCCTCGGCCGCACCGCGTTCCTCGGCGATGCTCACGAGATTCTGCGCACTCATACCGCGGAGCTGCTGGCCCTCGGGGTGTGGCTGCCGGTTTCGCTGATGGCCGCGCTGCGGCTGCGCGAGGCCGGGATCGTGCTCGATCCGCTGCCGCTCACCCCGGATGAACTCACCGCGGGGCTGCGCGCGCACGCGCTTCCCGCCCTGAATAGCGAACCGCGGCAGACAGCGGGCATCTGGGACTCCCCGATCCTGCGGGTGTCGAACCTGACCCTGCGTCGCGGTCGCCGCGAGGTCCTGCGCGATATCAATCTCTCCCTCGACGCCGGCTCCTTCCTCGCGGTGATCGGCACCAACGGGGCCGGCAAGACCACCCTCGTGCAGGCCATCGCGGGCGTCATTCCGCCGCCGCGGGGCACCGTGAGCCTCGCCGGGCTGGACCCGGCGCGCCTGGACGTCCGCACCCTCACCAGCCGGGTCGGTTTTGTCTTCCAAAACCCGGAGAACCAGTTTGTGACCTACACCGTGGCCGATGAGCTGGCCCACGGCCTGCGACTGCGGGGCATCGACGCGGAAATCGTGGACGCCCGGGTAGATGATCTGCTCGGCCGTTTCGCCCTGACCGAGGCACGCGAGCAGCACCCGTTCCTGCTCTCGGGCGGTCAGAAGCGCCGGCTCTCGGTGGGCACGGCGCTGGTGGCCGGTGCCCCGATCCTCGCGCTCGATGAACCCACGTTCGGGCAGGATCGCGCCCGTGCGAATGAACTACTCGGGCTGCTGCACGAACTCAATGCCGGCGGTACCACCATCATCGTCGTCAGCCACGATCTCCAGCTCGTCGCCGACTACGCCACCCACGTGGCGGTGATGCGCGATGGCGAGCTGGTGGGAATGGGCCCACGCGATGAGATCCTCGCCGACGAGGAACTGCTGCTCACCGCCGGGCTGCGCATGCCCCCGCTGATCCGCGCGATGCGTGGTCTCAAGGAGCACCCCACCTGGCGCAGCATCACCCGCCTGGATGAGCTGCCCGGGCATCCGGACGACCTGGTGTCGACGCCGAACGGGGGTGCCGAGTGAGCGGCGTGCGCGGTGCTGGCCTCGACCCGTATCGCGCCGATGTGCAGGGCCCGCTGGCCGCACGCCGCGAGTATCTCTACGGCCTCAACCCGATCTCGAAGATCTTTGGGCCGGCTCCCGCGATGGTGCTGGTACTGGTCTCGACCACGATGTTCACCCCGCTGTGCTTCGTGATCCTGTGCGCGCTGCTGATGCTCACCGGCCTGCGCTGGCAGCGCTCCTCGCTGCTCACCCTGGCGCTCGCCCTGCCCGCATTCATCCTCGTGTTCGGGATCAGCTTCTCGCTGTGGGCCGATCAGCGGCACACCGCGCACACACCGGTGGTGTTTGAGATCGGGTCGTTTGCGCTCACCTCGGGGGCACTGGACATCGGGTTTACCACCGCGCTGCGTCTCGCCGCACTGTTTGGCCTCGCGCTCACCGGCGGCCTGAGCAGCACTGGCCCCGACCTCGTGCGCTCGAGCATTCAGCACCTCAAACTGCCCTATCGAATCGGCTACACCGCGCTGGCCGCGTACCGCTTCGTGCCGCGATTCGGCTATGAGCTTGAAAGCATTCGGCAGGCGCACCGGGTGCGGGGAATGTCTCCCGGTCGCGGACCGATCGCGAGTACGCGACGCAGCATGGGCTACGTGGTTCCGCTACTCACCGGCGCAATCCGGCACGCGGGGCGGGTTTCGCTCGCCATGGATGCCCGCGCGTTTGGCGCACACGACACCCGCACCGAGCGCCACCTGGTGCCGATGCGACGCCGCGACTGGTTCTTCATGATTGGCTTCTGGATCTTCACGGCCGCGGTGCTCGCGATCGCGATCTGGCGCGGCTAGAACAGGCGATACTCGAGGAGGTCGTCGACCTCGTCTGCGTCGGCGGGCTGATCGAACGGCTCAACCCGCTCAGCTCGCTCGGGCAGTTCATACCGCTCGGGCTGCTCAGAACGCACCGAACCCACGAGCTGTTCAACGCTAATCGCCGCCGGATCCGGGGCCGGGGTACCGCTGGCGAACGCGAAGCGTTCGGCGGCCAGAAACGCGAGCCGCACGGCCTGCACTACGAGCACCCGCCGCAGCCCGTCGGATACCTCGCCGCGCTCGTGCGCCACCGCGGCCAGCCGAGATACGGTCTCGGCACGGCGAGCAATGCGAATATCGGCGTGGCCGCGCTCCTCGCGCACCGCATCGGTCACGACCGACCAGCGCAGCGAGGCGGGCAGTGTGACCGTGGGCGAGACCGGCGGAATCTTCTCGTTCAGAATCGCGCGGAACCGCGAGCGCTCGATGGCGTCGAGGTAGGCGGTGTACTCATAGGCATCGAGCAGGCGGCAGGATGTCGAATCGCGCCCGGAAACACCCTCCAGCTCCCACAGGGGCCACACCTCAACCTCGGCCACCTCGAATACGTCGAGGATGCGCATCGCGACGGCGTCGGTGCGCTGGCCGGTGAGGTGGCGACGAATGCGGGTGCGCAGCTTCTCGTTTGTCTGCCCGACGTAGATGGGTTCGCCATCGTAGTCGTAGAAGGCGTACACGCCCCACTGGGCGTCCGTCCAGACCCGCCCGCGGGCATCCCGCTGCGCGAGGAAGCGGGAGAGTTCGTCTCGGAAGCGGCGTACCTCGGGGGCCGCGAGATCACGCTTCGCCGGCTTACCGAGCGCGAACTCCTCAGCCATGCGCGGCCACCGCATCGCGCGGAGCAGTGCGCAGACCCCGAACGACCGGCAGCAGGTAGTGCTCGGAGAGCCAGGCCACAACCGGCGCGGCCACCGCATCACCGAAGGCGAAGAACGCCTGATTGTCTCGGGTACCGGAGAGATCAAAATCGCCGGCCCCCATGAGGCGCGCATACTCGCGCGGGGTCATCCAGCGCACGCGCAGCCCGCCCTCGCCCAGCTGCACCACGGCCTGCTTGGAGGAGCCGCCGCGCGCCGTCCGGAGACACCCGGAAATGTCGTCCGGCCGGACCTCCCACACGGCCTGACCGTGCCGGGTGCGGCGGTAGGCGGTGCGGTGTTTGATACCCGCGGAGGCGCGCATCTCGGTGATGCGGGAGAGCTGCACCGGGGACAGCGAGGCGACAAAGCGCTCGGTGCGCTCGGCATCCCACCAGCGGGGATCGTCGTTCGGCATGGACTCGGCGACCTCGCCGAAGCCCTCCACGAGAATTGCCGGGGCCTCGGGCAGCGCCGCCTGATGGGTGGTCAGTGTCTGGTCGCGGAAGAACCCCTGCAGGTTTTCCGGCCGCAGCTCGGGGTTTGAGCCCGGTACCGACTCGGGCGGATTCTTTGCTCCCACCACAAACAGGCGCGGGCGCGACTGCGGCACAAACCGGCGGGCATCGATCATCAGGATGTCGACCGAGTAGCCGAGGTCGTTGAAGGCGCGAATGGCGGCGGTGAGGTCATCCCCGCCATTTGAGGTGGCGAGACCCACCACGTTTTCGAGCACCACTGTACCGGGGGCATCGTCGCCCAGCTCTTCAAGCAGGCGGATGAAGTGCCAGAAGGCGCCCGACTGCGAGCCGGCGAGGCCCCGGCGGTTGCCCGCCAGCGAGAGATCCGTGCAGGGTGAGGAGGCCCAGGCGAGCGCGGTCCGACGCGGAAGCTCCGCACCGCTCACCGCACCGACATCGCCCACCACGTAGGTGTGCTGACCCGAGACGGCATCCTGCGGAAAGTTCTGCGCGTAGAGGGACCACTTATCGGGCTCGTAGTCGTTTGACCAGGCCACGCGAAAACCGGCCTGTTCGAGCCCGACGCGCGCCAAACCGATACCCGCGAAGAACTCCAGAACGGAGGGCGAGTGGGAATGGATCGGGAGCACGTTGGACACCCTTTCAGGGTAACCCCCGCCACCGTCATTTGGCGCGGGGCGCCCCGGGGCGCCGCGTACACCGATAATCTTCCTCCATGTCCGGGAACCCGGCCGTCGCGGATTCACCGCCCGCCCCGTGGCCGCACGAAGATGAATTCCCGGTATTTCTTGCCGCGTCGCATTCCCCCCGTCCGGGGTAAGTAGATAGATTTGACCCACGGTTAATTCGGGGGGACTACTGCCGGTCATACCCTTCCCCGGGGTGTGACGATGGTCACCGCCACTGGCTGAAACCGTGCGCACACCCGTGCGTACGGCCTCCCGACCTCGTCACAGGAGAACAATGTCGCTACTCCCGCGCCCCCGGCGCACGCTCACGATTGCCGCACTCGCCGGCGTCCTCGTCCTGCCCTTCGCGGCGCTGCCCGCCAGTGCGGAGCCCGCCCCCGATGCAGACACCGCCACCATCAACCTGATGAACATCAACGACTTCCACGGCCGGATCAACGCCTCGAAAAACTCGGCGGGCGATCCCACTGGCACGGTGAACTTCGCCGGCACGGTCGAGTCTCTGCGCGCCCAGTTCGCCACCGACCAGAGCATTCTGCTCTCCGCCGGCGACAACATCGGTGCCAGCGAGTTCGCCTCGGCCACCCAGAAGGACCAGCCCACGATCGAGGTGCTCAACGCCCTGGGGCTCAAGGCCTCGGCTCTCGGCAACCACGAGTTCGATCTCGGCCTTGATGACCTCAAGAATCGCGTCATCGACGGTGGCAACAACGCAGCCTGGGACTACCTCGGTGCCAACGTATACAGGAAGGGCACCACCGAACCAGCCTTCGACGAGTACTCGATCATCCAGGCCGATGGCCTGCGCGTCGCCGTCATCGGCGCCGTGACCGAGGAAACCCCGACCCTGGTCACCCCCTCGGGCGTCGACACCCTGGAGTTTGGCGATCCGGTGGACGCCGTCAACCGCGTGGTCACCCAGCTCAAGGCCGAGAACAAGGCCGACGTCTTCGTCGCCGAGTACCACGAGGGTGCCTCCGCAGGTACGCCGGATGGCGCGAGCCTCGATCAGGAGATCGCCGCGGGCGGTGTCTTCGCAAAGATCGTGACCCAGACCGACCCGGCCGTGGCCGCGATCTTCACCGGTCACACCCACAAGGAATACGCGTGGCAGGCACCGGTGCCCGGCAAGCCCGGCAGCACGCGCCCGATCGTCCAGACCGGTAGCTACGGCGAGCGCATCGGCCAGGTGGTCCTGACCGTCAACCGTGCCACCGGCGCGATCGAGACCGCCACCGCCACGAACGTGGCCCGGGTCAAGACCCCCACCGCCGAGCTGATCGACACCTACCCCGCGGTCAAGACCGTGAACGATATCGTGACCGCGGCCGTGGCCAACGCCGACGAGGTGGGCAGCCGCGTCATCGCACAGGCCGCCGCCCCGATCACCCGCGCGTTCAACGGCCCGGTGGGCGATGATCGCTCCGCCGAGTCCTCCCTCGGCTCGCTGATCGCAAACTCGCTGCTCACCTCGCTGTCCGCGCCCGAGCGTGGCGGTGCCGAGATCGGCATCGTCAACCCAGGCGGCATGCGCGCCGATCTCGCTGCGGGTGACATCACCTACGCCCAGGCGAACGGCGTGCTCCCCTTCCTCAACAACCTCTACACCACCTCCCTCACCGGGGCGCAGGTGAAGAAGGTTCTCGAGGAGCAGTGGCAGCGCGACGCCGCGGGCAACGTTCCCTCGCGGCCGTACCTGCAGCTGAGCCTCAGTGACAACGTGCACTACACCTTCGATGCAAACCGTGCCGAGGGTGACCGCATCACCTCGATCACCGTGGCCGGCGAGCCCATCGACCCCACCCGCGGCTACCGAGTGGGGACCTTCGGCTTCCTGATCACCGGTGGTGACAACTTCCGTGAGTTCCAGAACGGCATCGGCACCCGCGACTCCGGCCTGATCGACCGCGATGCCTGGATCGATTACCTCACCACCGCGGGCACCCTGACCCCGAGCTTCGCCCGTAACGGCGTGCAGGTTTCCGACCTGCCCGCGGATGCCGTCGAGGCCGGGAAGTCCTTCACCGTGACCCTCGGTAGTCTGGATCGCACCTCCACCGGTGCCCCGGTTTCGACCAGCGTCCTGACCGCGCTCGGCACCGACGTGCTGGGCTCGGCCCCGATCACCGCCGCCGGTGGCGAGGTCACCATCACGATTCCCGCGGGCACCACGGCCGGAACCCACACGGTATCGCTCACCTCGCCGGAGTCGAAGACCATCGTTCGATTCCCGGTGCGGGTGACCGAGGCCGCGGTGGTTGTGCCCACCCCCGAGCCCAGCCCGACCGACGGCACCACCGTGCCCACCCCGGAGCCCACCGACGGCACGACCGTGCCCACCCCCGAGCCGAGCGACGGCACCACGGTGCCGAGCGGCGAGCCCTCCACCGGCACCACCGCTCCGACCGCGGATGGCGCGCAGCCGGACGGACTTGCACACACCGGCGCGCAGGTCTCGGCGATCGCCCCGCTGGCGGCGCTGATCCTGCTTCTCGCGGGTGCGGGGATCTTCGTTTCCTCGCGTCGTAAGCGTGCGGCGGCGCAGGCCGCCGATGACGCCCGCTCCGGGCCGCTGAGCTAGCCTCCGGAGCGCGTCTCCACAGACCGCCCGTCACCACTGGGTGACGGGCGGTCTGTGCTATCCGGTTCGGCCCGGTGCGACGCGTGCGGGGTCGCCGGTTTCCTGCGGCCCGGTTCCCTGGTCCTCGGTGAGATCCGTGCCGGGTACTCGTGGGCCACGCTCTCGTGCGTTCTGTCGCTCGACGGACAGCACCGCGCCGATCGCCGCCCCGGCCGAGATCAGGGCCGATCCGCCGGTGGACATCAGTGGGAGGGGCACCCCGAGTACCGGCAGCAGCCCGAGCACCACCGCGATATTGATGAACGCCTGGGTGATGAGCCAGGTGAACACCCCACCCGCCACAACGCGGCCGAAGGTGGTGCGGGCGCGGGCAAGAATGGCTAGGAGCGCCACGGCGAGGATGAGGAACAGGACGAGCACCAGGATTGTGCCGACCAGCCCGAGCTCCTCACCCACCACGGCCAGCAGGTAGTCGTTATCGGCGGCGGGCAGCCAGCCCCACTTCTCGATGGAGTCGCCCAGCCCGAGACCGAAGATGCCACCGTCCGCGAGCGCCCAGGTGCCGTGCAGCGGCTGCCAGCACATGCCGAGGTAGTCGGCGGTGTCGGTGCGGCAGTCCACCTGGAAGAAGTGCAGCAGACGCAGCACGCGGTTGGCCCGCACGGCGGTCATCAGGATCGCGGCCACGATCCCGGCGGCCGCGACGATCCCGATCACCCCCAGGCGCACGTTTGCGAACACCAGCACACCGATCATGACGGTCGCCATCACGAGCACCGTACCGAGGTCTCCACCGATCAGGTTGATGCCCATCGACAGCGCGGCCAGAGGCACCACCGGGATGATCGCGTGTCGCCAGTTTTGGAGCAGCCGCTCCTTCGAGCCGAGTACGCTCGCGGCCCAGATGATGAACGCGAACTTCATGAACTCCGCGGGCTGCACCGACACCGGGCCGAGGTGCAGCCAGTTGCGGTTGCCGCCGGACTCATAGCCGAGCGGGGTGTACACGGCGAGCTGAAGTGCGAGCGCTGCGGCGATTCCGATCCAGGAAAAACGCGCCCAGAATTTTGGGGAAGCCCGGCTCGTGAGGAACATCGCGATGAGCGCGAGTGCGGCCACCCCACCCTGCCGAAGTGCCCCGGCGAACGGGTCACCGGCGTTCTCAGCGTCGCCCGGACGCGACGCGGACTGCACCATGACCACGCCGAAGCCGATCAGGAACAGCACCACCGAGGTCAGCAGTAGCGCACGGTTAGAAATACCCGCGATGCGTGAGCGCAGCGAGATATCGAGGTCCAGCAGCCTGGCCTGAAACCGCGAGGCCCGCCTCACCACGCGCGTACCGACGTGACAGCCACGACACCCGCTACGCGGGCCCGTTTCCAACGCTCACCGAGGTGCATAACGGTCTCTCCCTGTGGAACTGTGATTCAGATTCCAGCGTAAATCGGAGATTTCGACGACATGCCTGCCCCGAGGAGACTCCCAGCGAGGCAAAACCCCGCGCCGCCTGCAGCGCACGCAAAACCGCCCGCCACCGTGAGGTGACGGGCGGTTTTGGTGTGCGAACTACTCGGCGGTCTTGGCCTCGAGCTGGGCGCGGGTCGGGACCCGGCCGGCGATCTCGTCGATAATGTCATCACCGGGGATGGCATCCACGAACTCGGCCGAGATTTCGGCGCGAGACAGGAGCTCCTCCATGCGGCGGCGACGCGAGCGCGGGATCAGGGTGACCACGGTGCCCTCGCGACCGGCACGACCGGTACGGCCGGCACGGTGCGTGTAGGTCTTGTACTCGTCCGGGGCGTCGGCCTGGATGACCAGGTCGATCTCGTCCACGTGGATACCACGGGCGGCCACATCGGTGGCGACCAGGACGTCGACGCGGCCGCTGGTGAGCTGCTGCAGGTTGCGCGTGCGCTTGGCCTGGTTCAGGTCACCGTGCAGGGCGACAGCGTACACGCCGGCATCCTCCAGCTGCTCGGTCAGGCGCTCGGCGTAGGCACGGGTGCGCGAGAAGATCAGGGTCTTACCGTTGCGGGCGGCCAGCTGCTCCAGGATGCGGTCCTTGTCACGGTGCTCGACAACCAGGACGCGGTGGTCGATGGTCGAGGACGCCTGGTCCTCACCGGCGACCTCGTGTACGGCCGGGTTTTCCAGGAACTCGTTGACCAGCGCAGCTACACCCTTGTCCAGGGTTGCCGAGAAGAGCAGCTTCTGGCTGTCATCGGCGGTGTTGCGGATGATCCGCTGCACCGGCTCGAGGAAGCCCAGGTCGCACATGTGGTCGGCCTCATCCAGCACCACAACGCTGACCTCGGAGAGGTCGAGACGACCCTGCTCGATGAGGTCCTCGATGCGGCCGGGGGTACCCACCACGATGTCAACACCGCGCTGCAGCGCACCCACCTGACGGTGCTGCGGAACACCACCGTAAATCTGGGTGGTGAACAGCCCAACGGAGCGGGCGATCGGCTGCACGGTGCGGTCGATCTGCAGGGCCAGCTCACGGGTCGGGGCGAGGATCAGCGCGCGGGGCAGACGACCCGGACGACGGTTCTTTCCGCCACCGTTTTCCATCAGGCGCTCCACCAGGGGCGCACCAAAGGCGATGGTCTTGCCGGAACCGGTGCGGCCACGGCCGAGGACATCGCGGCCCTCGAGCACAACCGGGATGGTGGCGGCCTGGATCGGGAACGGTGCGGCGGCACCGAGCTCGGCCAGAGCGTTGACGATGTTGCCACCGAGACCCAGGTCACCGAAGGTCTTACCCTCGACGTCCTCGGCCTGGATCGCCTGAGCCTCGAGGCGCTCCAGTACGACGTCATCCTGCGGCTGGTAGCCACCGCGGCGCGGGCCACGATCGCCGTGCGAGGGACGCTCGGGGCGGTCGCCACGCTCGAAGCGTGCGGGACGGTCATCGCGGTTGAAGCGTGCGGGACGCTCGTCACGGTCAAAGCGAGCCGGGCGACCATCACGGTCGCCACGACCGGCGGCCGGACGCTCGTCACGGTCAAAGCGACGGGGTGCGCGGTCATCGCGATCGAAACGTGCGGGACGCTCGTCACGGTTGAAACGAGGTGCGCGCTCGTCGCGGTCGAAGCGTGCCGGGCGACCATCACGGTCGCCACGACCGGCCGCCGGACGCTCGTCACGGTCAAAGCGGCGGGGTGCGCGGTCATCGCGATCGAAGCGTGCGGGACGCTCGTCGCGGTTGAAACGAGGTGCGCGGTCGTCACGATCGAAGCGAGCCGGGCGACCATCACGGTCGCCCCTACCGGCGGCCGGACGCTCGTCACGGTTGAAACGGGGTGCGCGGTCATCGCGATCGAAACGACGCGGAGCGCGCTCGTCGCGGTCGAAGCGAGCCGGGCGACCATCGCGGTCGCCCCTACCGGCGGCCGGACGCTCGTCACGGTTGAAACGGGGTGCGCGGTCATCACGATCGAAGCGTGCGGGACGCTCGTCACGGTCAAAACGACGAGGTGCGCGGTCATCGCGGTCGAAGCGAGCCGGGCGACCGTCACGGTCTCCACGGCCGGCGGCCGGACGCTCGTCACGGTTAAAGCGGGGAGCCCGGTCGTCGCGAGCACCCGAGCGGGCGGCGCGGTCGTCGGCGTCCCAGCGGTTCTTCTGGCGCGGAGCGTCCTCTACCTCGGGGCGGAAGCCACGGTGGCCGGGGCTTCGGCTGCCAGCCTTCGGGCCGCCCTTTGCGGGGCGCTTGCCGTAGCTGGGATCGTAGTTCTTAGCGGGGCGCTTACCGCCCACATTGTTCTTTTTAGGCATAACAAAATTTCCGGGTATTTCAGGCATGAAACAGCGAAGGGCCGCGCTCAGCGGCGCTCTCTCCCCCGGACATCAGTGGGCCGGGGCCGTTCACAACATGTGAATATGCACACGAGATCCGTGTGCAAAACCGGCCCACCAGACTGACAAGTTGCTTTTCGCGGTACCCACCGCGATGTCTAGAGCCGACCTGAGTACATTACTCCAGTTTTGCGTAGATGTCACGTGGATCGCCGCCGCTCACCCGGGATTCCCCCGGATTCTTGCCGATTGCTGGACCATTTAGATGACGAGCGTTAGCCTATGTTCACGCTGTTGCGATCACGCGTTGCAGCAAAACAGAAAACAGGAGGTTCATCATGGGTTTCTTCGCTTTTCTCATCCTCGGCCTGATCGCGGGAGCGATCGCCAAGGCAATCCTGCCCGGAAAGCAGAACGGCGGCTGGTTCGCCACCCTCATCCTCGGAGTCGTCGGCGCCGTCGTGGGCGGGTGGATCGGCTCGCTGCTCTTCAACGCCAAGATCGAAAGCTTCTGGAACCTGGGGAGCTGGGCGCTCGCGATCGTGGGATCCATCGTGGTCCTGCTGATTTACGGCGCGATTACCGGCCGTAAGAAGGCCTAACGCCACGCATCCCCGGGGGCACACCCCCGGGGATGTGATGTGCCGGAAACAAACATGCCTCACACTGGGAGGTATGGGACACAATGCCATTACGGTCTCCATTGAGCGCACGGTCGATCCCGCGCGACTCTCCGAGGCCACCGTCTGGATTCAGGCGGGAATCAATCTTGCAAACAAATATCCGGGTTTTCTCGGCTCCGGCTGGGTACGATCGGGCAGCAGCGAAACCAGCTGGCACATGCTCTATCGCTTCGCCGACGCCAAAACCCTCGACGCCTGGGAGAACTCCCCCGAACGCCGCTGGTGGCTCGGGACGGGCAGCGAGTTCGCCCAGGAGACCCGCACCGAGCGGCGCACCGGGATCGAGGGATGGTTCGACACCCCGATCGACGCGACCGAGGCGGCCCAGCCGGCGATCGTTCCGCCGCGCTGGAAGCAGGCCACCAGCATCTGGCTGGGTTTCTTCCCACTCAACCTCCTGTTTACGCTGATCGCCACCTACTTCATCCCCGGCTGGAACGAGTGGGATGTCTGGCTTCGCGTGCTCGTCAGCACCCTCGTGCTCACTCCGATCATGGCCTACTGGGGTCTGCCCACCGTCACGCGCTGGCTGCGCCCCTGGCTGCAGCGTCCGCCACGAACGTAGCGGTATCCACCCCTGAGTGACGTCGGGGTCGGGTCATCCTGTGGAGTGACCGAACATCATCCGCCCAGGGCTGTGCTGGGGCGGGAGCGCCAAATATCGTTGGATAGTGGGCCCCCGCCCTCCCACCCCGAGCGAATGGTGTGTCATGGAGTTTTTGACCGATGCGATCCTGACCATGGCGACGTCCCCGTGGATCTATCTGATCGTCCTGACGATGGTCCTGATTGACGGGTTCTTCCCACCGGTCCCCGGTGAGGCCGTACTCGTGGGAGCGACCGCCATCGCGATCAGCGCGGGTTCGCCGAACGTCTGGTTGCTCCTCGTGGCCGGCGCGATCGGTGCCGCCATCGGAGACAATATCGCGTTCCGGATCGGGCGCGCGGTGGGTGTGGAACGCTACGCCTGGATGCGCAAGCCACGGGTGGTGAGCGCCCTCGACTTTGCCCGCCGCGGGCTCGAGAAGCGCGGAACGCTGCTCGTGCTGGGCGGCCGCTACATCCCGGTCGGCCGGATCGCGATCAACATGACCGCCGGTGCCACCGGTTTCCCGCCGCGCCGCTTCGCGCTGCTGAGTCTGGCCGCCGGATTCCTGTGGTCGATCCACGCGATCCTGATCGGTGCCCTCGCCGGGCATCTCACCCAGGGCAATCCGCTGATCGGTGCGGTACTCGGCATTGTCTTCGCCATCCTGCTGGGCGTCATCATCGATACCGTGGGGCGGATCCGCCGAGCCGTCATCGCCCGTCGTGCTCGCCGTGCCGGTGTCGCGGTGCCCGCCCGGGCGGCCACCGCCGCGGCGATTCGCGACCGCGAAATTGATGCGCTGAGCACCCTGGCCACCGAGGCGGCAAGCGGTGTGGGCACCGACGGTGCGGCACCCACACCCACCCACAACACCGTCCAAAACGACTCCGATAACTCGGCCCGCACCTCACCCGATGTCGCCAGGCCGGGGCCGCGCACACCGCGCATCTCTCGCCGCGATACCGGCGACTTCTCCGCCATTCGCGGAACCGTCTAGTCGGTGGCACGACAACGGCGGTCCGGAACGTACGTTCCGGACCGCCGTTGTTTTTTGTTGGGCTAGCCCTGCGTCGCGCGGCGGCGGAGAACCGAACCGCCGATCAGCAGGAGTCCCAGCAGGATCATCGCGCCCAGGATGGGCAGCTTCGGCGCGCTGTCGGCACCCGTACTGGGCAGGTGTCCGCCGGCATCTGGGCCGTCCGAGGTGATGACCGGAGCACCCTCAGTGGCCGATGCGCTGGGCTCACCCGACCCCGAGGTTCCTCCGGGAGCCGGCGTCGACGGGCTCGTGGTGCCCGCCGTCGGTTTCGGGGACTCGGGAGTGCCCTCGATGTCCGTGGGGCTCGGCGACGGCGAACCCGGTACCTCGGTTGTCTCACTCGGGCTCGGCGACGGCGAACCCGGTACCTCGGTTGTCTCACTCGGGCTCGGCGACGGCGAACCCGACACCTCGGTCGTCACACTCGGGCTCGGCGAGGGTAAACCCGGAACCCCATCCGTCACACTCGGCGACGGCGAAGTCGGAACCCCCTCCGTCTCACTCGGTGTCGGGAACGGCGAGGACGGAGCCTCGGTCGTCTCACTCGGACTCGGCGACGGCGAGGAAGGAGCCTCGGTCGTCTCACTCGGACTCGGCGACGGCGAGGACGGAGCCTCGGTCGTCTCACTCGGAGTGGGTGAGGACGTCCCGCCCTCACCCGGCACATCCGCGCACTCGGGCAGCTCGAACTCCTGCACGTATACAGCGCGGTTGCTGGAGGGATCCTTCGTCCAGCCGGCGGTGAGGTCCCCGATGAACCCGTATCCCGGCTCGCCGGTGGCGATAATGGTGAGGCGCTGTACACCGTCCACAACGGTTGGAGCGCCGTCGGTCAGGCGCACGCCCACGAGGTCCTCGGACACGAAGTACTCGAGCCAGCCCGCAGCGTACGTTCCGTCACCCTGGCAGACCGGGGCGTGCGCCACAGGCACCGGCAGCGCGCCGATGGCGGTGATACAGGTGGGGTTGTCAAAGACCACCGTGTGGGTGGCACTGCGTGCGTCGTCGCTCAACACCCACCCGGTGGGGAGGGTCGCGGGGAACTCGAAACCGTCAAGGAGGGTCGCGGTCGCTACCACGGTTCCGCCGTTCAGCGGGGATCCGGTCTGTGCGATGGTCGCCCCGCGGAAGCCCTCGGGCGTGACCAGCGTGTAGGTCGGGATGGTCGGCTGGCCCGGGGCCACACAGGTCGCCTGGCTCACCGTCGGCAGGGGCAGGGTGGAGACCTGCTCGATGCACGAGCGGCTGGCGGCAAACGTGTGGGTGAAAACGGCGGTGCGCTCACCGGTGAGGGTCCAGTTCGCGGGGAACGGAGCGGGCGGGAGCGCACCCTCGTCGAGGGTGGCAGTGACCGTCACGGTGTTCCCCGGGCCGACCGTGCCGCTCGAGGCATAGGTCACACCGTCACCGTTGGCGGGCAGGGTGAGCGTGGGCTGTACCGGAACACCGGGCGCTGAGCAGTCAAACTCGATGATCGTGGGGGCGGTCAGGGTGACGCGTCCATCGGCACCGGCGGCGAAGTCCTGGGTCACGCTGAGCTTTGCCTCGTGGCTAAACTCACCGCCGGGGAACGGGGTTCCCGTGCTCGTGTAGGTCGCGGTGTTTTCGAAGGTGAGTCGCCCCTGCTCACTCAGCGGCTGGGTCGACTTCGCGAAGAAGGTCACGACGGGAACCAGACCGTCGGGGACGTTGTCGAAGGTCGCGGTAATCGCCCCCTCCGCGCACCCGGCGTCTCGAAGCTGCGCCGGCACGCCCGAGGGCGAGGTGTCTCGGTTGAAGTACGCGGCGGAATACGGCATCGCACAGTCGATCGCCCAGGGCGCTCCGTTTTCAGTGCCGTTCGGCTGGGCGGTATCGCGCAGGGTGATGCTCTGGAACGGACCGGGCCCACCGATCAGCACGTACTGAACCCGCGGTTCATCGCGGGTCGGGCCTCCGTCGAAGGTTTCCCAGCCCACCTTGGTGGGTGCACTCACATCGGAGATACCCGGTTCAAAGGTCTTCTCCACAAGAATGTCGCGCTGAATCGGGACGCCTCCGCGCACACCGAACAGGAGGGTCTTGGCTCCGGCCTCGATGGTCTTGTCGGCGAACTTCAGCCCCCACTTCGCGAACCCCGAAATCCCCGAGAGACCGGCGACCTCGCCGGTAAATGTGAAGGTTGCGATGGGCCCCGCCGGGGCCTGCGCGGGGGCGATGGCCACGTTCAGCATGACGCGCTGGGAATTGGGCATGAAGACCTGGTACGAGCTGCGCAGGGAAACCAGGCGCGGGTCGAGGTCCACCACGAAGGTGTCACCCGGATCCGCGCGGGCAGCGGAGAAGTGAATCTCCAGGTTGAACGCGGCGTCTCCCGTGGGAATCGATGTGGGGAATTTCACATCGGTCACGGCCCCCGGGAGATTTCTTGCCTGTGCGGGCTGAGCGGCCCCCAGCGTAATGCTCAGGCCGCTGGCCACGAGGGCTGCGGCGGCGAGTGCGGCAATGCGGCGTTTCCACGCACGCACGGCGGTGTGAGGGCGCGACGAAGGCGGCGCGCCAGTGAGTCTGGCCATAAGGGAAGGCTCCGAAAGGAATGGCCGCCCCCGGACCTCTCGGTCGCGGGGGCGGCGAAGGGTACGACCCCCGAACAGTGGTCGCGCTTCACATTCTGGTGGCCACGCCCACGCCTGTATGCCCCCCGAACACGGTATTTACGCGCCCCGTTCGGGGGCCATGCGTGCGAAAATGACTCGGCCTCGCGGATACAGCTCAGCCCCGAGTCACGCGCTGACGCGACCCGGGGCTGAGCGGTGTTCGAGCTAGCTCGCGGCGGCGGCCTTCGCCTCGCGCTTGGCCACGCGACGCTCCTTCGCACCCTCCACCAGGTTGTAGAGGCTCGGCAGCACGATCAGTGTCAGTACCGTCGAGGACAGCAGACCACCGATCACCACGATCGCGAGCGGCTGCGAGATGAAGCCACCGTGACCGGTGATACCCAGGGCCATCGGGATCAGCGCGAAGATGGTCGCCAGGGCGGTCATCAGGATGGGGCGCAGACGTCTCGCGGCACCGTGCTTGACGGCCTCGGGAACGGTGAGCCCGCGCTCGCGGTACTGGTTGACGAGGTCGATCATCACGATCGCGTTGGTCACCACGATACCCACCAGCATCAGCACACCGATCAGCGAGGGCACACCCAGCGGGACGCCGGTGGCCACCTGCAGGCCGATCGCACCGGTGGCCGCGAACGGTACCGATACGAGCAGCAGCAGCGGCTGACGCAGCGAGCGGAACGTGGCCACCATCACGATGTACACGATCAGGATCGCGGCGAGCATCGCCAGGCCCAGCTGGGCAAACGCGGTGCTCTGGTCGGAGGCCACACCACCGATCGAGGCGGTGACGCCATCGGCCAGCTTAGTGTCCTTCAGCAGCTCGGTCACCTTGGCGCTGAGCCCGCCGATGTCCTCACCTGCGGGGGTGATGTTGACCGAGGCCGAACGCTCGCCACGGATCGTGGTGATCGTTGCCGGGCCATCCACCACGGACACGGTGGCCAGGGCGTCGAGGCGCTGCGGGCCGCCCAGGGTCGGGATGATGAGGCCCTGCACCTCGGCGAGGGTCTGCGGCGGGTTCGCACTCGCGAGGTAGATCTTCACCGTGGTTTCATCCAGGGCGATCTGACCGATCTGGCCCGGACGCATGGCCTGCGCCACGATGCTGCCCAGGGCAACCTCGGAGAGGCCCACCTTGGCGGCCGCATCGCGATCAGCCTTCACCTGGATGAACGGACGCGCCTCGGAGATGGTGTCATCCACCTCGGCGGCACCCTCGAGCTTCGCGGCCTTATCGTGCAGGGTCTTGGTGGCCTCGGCGAGAGCCTTGGCGCTGGAGGCCTGCACGTCGATCTTGATCACGTTCGAGGCGCCGAAGCCCGAGCTCGCGGCGAGCTTGAGCGTGCCCACGTCCTTGAGGCGGTCGAGTTCCTTGCGCACGGTGTCCTGCAGGGCGTCCTGGTCGGCACTCGCATCGGTGGTGATGGAGTAGCTGATGCTGCCCGATCCGCCGCCGGAGAAGGCGTCGCTCAGGGCGCTTCCGCTCGATCCGATCGACACCTGAACGGTCTCGATCCCCTTGATTTCGCGCAGCTTCTTTTCGACCGTGGAGGCCGCGGTGTCCTGCGCCTGAAGGCTCGCGCCCTGTTCCAGGGTCTGCGAGATGTTCAGGGTGTTCTGGCCCGAGGAGCCAAGGAAGCTGAGCTTCATCAGCGGTGCCAGGGCACCGGTGCCCACGAGCACGAGCAGTGCCAGCAGCAGCGTCGTGACCGAGTGCTTGACCGTCCAGGAGATGATCGGCAGGTAGCCGCGCTGCAGCCAGCTCGGGTTGTCCAGCTCATCGACCTCGACGCTCTCGCCGGCGGCGGCCCGACGGGCGCGACGGCTGCGCGGGGCACCCGGCACCACGGCGATTGCGCCGGTTTCGGGCTCCGCCTCGGTGCTCGCCTCGGTGTGCGCTTCGGAATCGAGCTTCGCGGTGGTGAGGGGCTGCTCGGGCTCGACGTGCACGGCATCGGGGGCGGTGTGCGCGGCGGCCGTTTCGGGCTTGGCGGCAACGCTCTCAGCCGTCGTGCTCTCGGCCGTCACGCTCTCAGCAGTCACGGCTTCGGCTGTGATGGTCTCGACTGTCTCACTCGCAGCGGCCGCAGTTTCAGCTGCCAGGTTCTCTGCTGCCAGGTTCTCCGCAACCACATTCTCGGCAGAAACGCTCTCCGCAGATGCGCCCTCCGCAGATGCGTTTTCCTCGGTGCTTGCCACCGCAGCGGCCGCGGCCGAAACCGGCTGCGCCTCGATCGCCAGCGGTGCCACGACGGGTACCGAAACGGCCGGCTCCGCGGCCACGGCCTTCTTCTCAGCCTTCGCCTTCTTCGCGGGCTTGTCCTTCTTCACGCGGAGGAACCAGAACGCGAGCACCGGCACGATGGTCAGCGCGACCAGCAGCGAGGCAGCCAGCGCGATGGTCACCGTCAGCGCGAACGGACGGAACAGCTCGCCGGTCATGTCGCCGACGAATGCGAGCGGCAGGAACACGGCCACGGTCGTGATGGTCGAGGCGGTAATCGCCCCGGCAACCTCACGCACGGCCACGCCGATCGCACCGAGGCGCGCGGCCGGGGTCTGATCCGGGCTCAGCTGCAGGTGTCGCTTGATGTTTTCGATGACCACGATCGAGTCGTCCACCACGCGGCCAATCGCGATGGTGAGGGCACCCAGGGTCAGGATGTTCAGGGTGTAGCCGCTGGCCTGCAACCCGATGAAGGTGATCAGCACCGAGGTCGGGATCGAGATCGCGGTGACCAGGGTGGCCCGCACGTCCATCAGGAAGAGCAGGATCACCAGCACGGCGAACACAAGGCCCAACAGGCCCTCGGTGGCCAGGGATTCGATCGACTGCTCGATGTAGGGGGCCTGGTCGAAGACCACCGAGAGTGTGACGCCCGCGCCGAGCTTCTTTTCCACCTCGGGCAGCAGGTTGCGCACGGCCTGGGAGACCGCGACGGTGTTGGCATCGGGGGTCTTGGTGACGGCGATGGTGACCGCGGGCTTGCCGTCAACCCGCGAGATCGAAGTCTGCGGATCCTCGCCGAGTTCTACCTTGGCGACCGATCCGATCGTGGGCACGGTTTCCTCGGGGGTCGGAGTGCTGCGCACGAGCGGCAGCGACTTGATGTCGTCGACGCTGCCCAGCTGGGTGCCCGCCTGCACCGAATAGGTCTTGGCGTTTTCGGTGAGCTCACCGGCGGGAAGCAGCACGCCGTTCTGCTTCAGGGTGTCCGAGATGGCACCGGTGGACAGCCCCTGTGCGGTAAGGGCGGCCACGTCCGGGGTGATCGTGATGCGCTGGGTCGGGGCACCCACGAGGGAGGCGTCGCGCACACCCTCGACGTTGCCAATATCCGGCACCGCTTCGTTGCGGAGCGCGTCGGCCAGCTCGTTGATGCTGGACTTGCCCGTGGCGGCGATCTGAATGACCGGGAGGTCATCGATGCTCGCCGAGATCACCTGCGGGTCGGTGTTGTCCGGCAGGGTCGACTTGATCCGGTTGATCGCCTGAGAGATCTTCTGCTCGGCCGTGGCCAGGTCCGTGCCGTACTTGAACGTCGCCGTGACCAGCGACGAGTTCGTGGACGACGTGGTCGCCGTGGACTCGAGGCCCGGGACCCCCTGGATCGCCGTTTCGATCGGCGTTGAGAGGTCGTTGTTCACCACCTCGGGTGCGGCACCGGGGTAAACGGTGAAGACCACCAGCTGCGGGAACTGCACGCTCGGTGCGAGCTCCTGCTTGAGGCTGGTCATCGCGAGGCCACCAAAGAGGGCCACCACCACGGTGATCAGGGCGATCAGCGCCCGGTTTTTCAGACTGAGGACGGCCAGCTTGTGCACGGTACTCCCTGGGTATCGGTAGGGGCACCCGGTTACCGGCGTGGCGTTGGTATACCCCGGGCTTCATTCTCGCATGATTCCGCGCAAATGCCGGGCTCCACGTCGTCGAAAGCAATACGACCGTATTGGTATGCGCAAGACCGGTCGAGTGCGCGATGATCGGTCGGCTACGCGCGCCCGGCGATGGGCGCGTCGGGCTCGGGGGTCGCGCGGAGTTCCCGCCAACTCTCGACGAGGGCTGCGAGGGCCGTTTCGGTCACCTCGCTCGGACCGGTGATCGGGATCCGCAGGAAGCGTTCAAACGCGCCATCCGCACCAAACCTCGGCCCGGCGGAGAGCAGCAGGCCGTGCTGTCGCGCGGTCAGGGTGAGGCGGGAACTGACGGCCGCACCGAGCCCGACCCACAGCGCCAGCCCTCCGTGCACGTGCGGGATGCTCCACTCGGGCACCCGGTTCGAGAGGTAGGCGACGGTGGTGTCGCGGGTTGCGCGCAGCTGCCGGCCGCGCAGTTCCAGAATCTGCGGCATCTCGCGGAAGGCCTCCAGCACGGTGAGCTGCTCAAGGATCGAGGTTCCCAGGTCGCTGCGCGATCGGGTGGCCACGAGGCGGGTGATCGTGGAGGCCTCAGCACGGATCCAACCGAGCCGGATTCCCGCCCACAGGGTCTTGCCCACCGTTCCGACAGTGATGATCTCCGCACCCGAGCGGTTATCCACCGCGAACGGGCGCACGGGCTCGGGGCGATCGATGTTGAGATCCGCGGTCGTTTCGTCGATCAGTAGCACGGTGCCCTGCCGGGCGGCCGCGCGACACAGGCGCTCGCGCAGCTCACGCGGCATCGAGGCCCCGGTGGGGTTGTGGAAGTCCGGCATCAGGTAGGCCAGTGCCGGGCTCGTGCGCTCCATCGTGGTGATCAGCTCATCGGCATCCCAGCCGTTTTCGGCGGTCACCGGCACCGCGACCACCCGGGCACCGAGCGCGCGCATCGTGTCGTGGGCGTGCGGATAGCTGGGGTGTTCGATGAGCGCGCGATCGCCGCGGGCGAGGAACAGCCGGGTGACCAGGCCGATCGCGTGCTGAGCGCCAAGGGTGACCATGATCTGGTCCGGATGGGTGGGCAGCCCGAGCGCGCTGTACCGCGCGGCGATGGCCGCGCGGAGCTCGGGCAGCCCGACCGGATCGGAGTCGGCATCGAGATAGCGGGGCAGCGCCTCGGCAGCGGCGCGGGCGGCATCCGGAAGCTGCGGGGCGGCCGGGAGGGACGCCCGGGCCAAATCGAGGAGCACGGGGCGACCGCCGGGTTCGCGGGCGAGGGTGGCCGGGTTGATCCGCGCAACGCTGCCCGAACCGCGCACCGACTGCACGACCCCGCGCTCACGGAGGTCGCGATACGCGGAGCTGATCGTGGCCCGGCTGAGATCCAGCCGTTCGGCCAGCTCGCGCTCGGCCGGGAGCCGGGTGCCCGAGGGGATGCGTCCGTCCAGGATGAGCAGGCGAATGCGATCGGCGAGGTTGCGATAGGTGATTCCCGGCCCGCGCCAGTCACCCAGCAGCACCACGAGTGTGCGGGCGGCGAGGGCGGGTTCGTTCATGCCCTCATCTTACGAGGCGGGTGCGCGCCCTAACGCAGGCCGAGTGCCGAGCGGGTCGTAGAATCCGGCCGAAGCGAGCCATCGAGGCTGGTACCTACGGCATCATCGGTGATCGGGAACGCCGCCTGCCCGGCCGGAGCGCTCAGCTGCCAACGCTCGCCATAAGGCACTATCGCCAGCAGATACCGTTGCCCGACCACGAGCTGTCGGGTTTCGGCGAGGGTGTCGCCCGGGACCGGGGATGAGGGGATCAGGATGGTTGCGCTGCCCGCACGCTCGTCGGTCGCGGCGCGAATGTTCACGGTGTAGGCGGTCATCGGGCCGCCCTGGGCGGTGGCCGGAGCGGATGACACCACCTCAGCGTCGATCATCGCCGTGCTCGCGGCCGCCAGCTCGGCGAAACCCGGGTAGTGCGGGGAGTCGCTCTGCGGTGGAGCAGACGGGCCGGAACCCACGGCGATGACCACCGCGGTGACCGTGGCCGCGGCGACCAGCGTCGCGGCGACGATCCCCGTTCGGCGCGTGCGGGTCCGCCGAGGTATCTCGCGGGTCACCGCAGCGGCACTACCGTCCACGTCGAATCCCGGCACAATCTCAGCGAGCTCGGGACGCGCGGGGAGTGCGGTGCCCGGGGGCACGGGGTTTGCCGCCCGCAGCAGGGTGGATGCCTTCATGATGTGCTCCCTCGTTCGATCGATTTGTAGCTCTCAGAAAAGCGTCGCCGTGCCCGATGCAGGCGCACCCACAGCGCGGCCGCGCTCACCCCGAGGATTCCGGCGATCTCGGCGGCGTCGAGGTCGTCCCAGTAGCGCAGGCGCAGAAGCTCACGATCGGCCTCGGCCAGGGAGTCCAGCGCACCGTATACCCCGTCAAAATCGGCCACGGCGGAGGTCAAATCACCCGGCTCGGCCAGGCGCGTGGCCAGCCGTCCGGATCGCTCACGCGAGCGATAGAGATCACCGATCGTGTTGCGGGCAGTAGCGAACAGCCAGGCTGATCCGGGCACCGTACGCTCGTGCAGGCCCCGTTCCCAGGCGCGGCGAAACGTCTCCGCGGTGAGATCGGCGGCGTCGGCGTGGTTGTCCACGCGGCGCAGCACGAAGCGGAACAGCCTCTCGTACTGGTCTTCGTAGAGCCTCGTGAACGCTTGGCGCTGAGCCGCGGTCACCACGGAATTCGGGTTCATACCCCTGAAGTTGTTCGGCACACCCGAAACCTTACATAACGCCGAAGTTTTTTCGCGCACCCCGATGGGGCCGATCAGCCGGGCTAGAGCAGCGAGCCGAGAGTAAAGCCGAGGGCCGCCAGCGCCACGCCCGCCGCGAGACTACCCAGAGAATTGGCCAGGGCACGGCCCGGCTGCCCCGCGCGGACCAGGCGCACGGTGTCCACGCTCGCGGTACTCAGGGTCGTATAGCCGCCGAGGAATCCAACGCCCAGCACGAGTCGGAACGCGTCGTCGAGGCCGAGCGATCCGATGCCGCCGGTGACGAGCCCCAGCGCGAACGCTCCGGTGAGGTTGACCACGAGGATGCCCCAGGGAAAGGCGCTGCCGAGGCGCGCGCGCACGCAATCGTCCACCCAGTAGCGCAGCGCCCCGCCCAGCCCGCCGGCGAGCACAACGAGCGCAAAAATTCCGGCACTCATGCGCGGCCCCGGCCGAACAGGCGCACGGAGGCGAGCATCCCGAGCCAGGCGGTGAAGACGCCGCCCAGCATCGAGATCAGCGCGTAGACGATCGCCTCGGGGACCCGGCCCAGGTGTAGGAGGGTCACGGTATCCATCGCGATCGCGCTGAAGGTCGTAAAGCCTCCGATCACCCCGGTGCCGATGAGGAGCCGAACGTCCCGCACCCGCGGGGTTTCCACCCCTCTAGCCGCCAGTCTCTCCCCCAGGAATCCGAGGGCAAAGGCACCCACTAGGTTGATCCCGATCGTCGTGTAGGCAATGTGATTCTGCGGCGGCCACACCTCACCCAGCAGCGCGCGCAGCGCAACGCCCACCAGGGCACCCAGCCCCACGAGCACGAACGTATACGCCGGTGGGTATGAACGTGCACGTTTGGTCGTGGTCACGGGGGCCCTTTCTCGTCGGAGAACCAGCTCGCGCGGTTTGACGGTGCGTCGAGCCGTGGAGGCTGGTATTTTGTGCGATGCGGCTTGCTCGCGGCACCTGATGGCCGAGTTTCGCTATACAGCATGCTACGATCAAGGTTAGTCTTTATCGTTCCCTGGTTGGTGAAACCATCGGGCGGGTAACCCCGTTCGACAAACTGATTCGTGAGGGGGTCTCGCATGGGGCGCGGCCGTCAAAAGGCAAAGCACACCAAGATCGCTCGTGAGCTGAAATCATTCAGTCCCGAGGTCAATTACGATGCGCTCGAGCGCGAGCTCACCGGGCATGGTCCCGGTGATCACTACGACGCCGAAATCGCTAAGTGGGCAGAGTATGCCGACGATTACGAGGGCGAGAGTAAACACGCCTAGCGTGTCTCTCCACCCTGCCTGTGAGGGCCCCAGCCGCGTGCGGCCGGGGCCCTCACTGCGTTAGTCCGCACCCGCTGCTATGCTCGGGGGCAATGACACAGCAGATTTCACCCAGCACTTTTTCTACAGCACGCCTCGATGCGGAGCCGCTCACCCCGGATCACGCCACCGAGGCGTTTGACGTCTTGAACAGCATCGAACTGCATCGCTACATCGGCGGCGAACCTCTGACTCACGAGGCCCTCACTGCACGCTATGCGCGCCTCTCTGCGGGCTCCCCCGCCGATGTCTCGGATGTCTGGGCCAACTGGCTCCTGCGGGAGCGCGTGAGCGGCCACCTGATCGGTACTGTGCAGGCCACAATTTCCGTAGATCAGGGCTCCGCGGCGATCGCCTGGGTGGTGGGCGTTGAGTTCCAGCGCCGCGGGTTTGCGAGCGAGGCCGCCCGCGGGCTCGTGGAGTGGCTGAGCACGCACGGTATCGCCCGTCTTGAGGCCTACATTCATCCGGAAAACCTCGGCTCGAACGGCGTTGCGCAGGCCCTGGGCCTTGAGCGCACCGGTCTCTTTGAGGACGGCGAGGAGATCTGGCGCTCCCCCGGGTTCACCGCCGCCGCGTAGTTCCCGAAGGCCTCGTCACACAGAGCGGTGCGCCGCCCGAAGCTCGGGCGTCGCACCGCTGTGTGTATGGCTGGGCCTAGGAGAGCTGGGCCTAGGAGAGCTGGTTCTGCTCGACCCAGGCGAGGTACTCCTCGGAGACGGTGCCGGTGACGTACTCGCCGGTGAAGCAGCTCATTTCGAGTTCGGTGACGTCCGATCCCTCGATGATCGCGCTCTGCATGTCCGCGACTTCCTGGTAGATCATGTGGTCGGCACCCAGGGCCTTTGCGATGTCCGGGATCTTGCGGCCGTGGGCCACCAGCTCGGCGCGCGAAGGCATGTTGATGCCGTACACGTGCGGGAAGCGCACGGGCGGGGCCGCCGAGGTGAAGGTCACCTTGTTGGCGCCGGCCTCACGGGCCATCTGCACGATCTGCTGCGAGGTTGTGCCGCGCACCACCGAGTCGTCCACAATCAGGATGTTCTTGCCGCGGAACTCGCTACCCATGGCGTTGAGCTTCTGACGCACGCTCTTCGAGCGCTGCTCCTGGCCGGGCATGATGAAGGTGCGACCGATGTAGCGGTTCTTGTAGAAGCCCTCGCGGTATTCGATGCCGAGCTTCTGCGAGACCTGCATTGCGGCGGGACGCGAGCTGTCCGGGATGGGCATGACCACGTCGATATCGCCCAGCGGCATGTGCTCGGCGATGGTGTCGGCGAGGCGGTTACCGAGGCGCAGGCGGGCGTCGTACACCGAGATACCGTTCATCACGGAGTCCGGACGGGCGAGGTACACGTACTCGAACGAGCAGGGCACGAGGCGCGGCTTGGTGGCGCACTGACGGATGTGCAGCTCGCCACTCGGGGTGATGAATACGGCCTCGCCGGGGGCGACATCGCGCACCAGCTGGTAGCCGGCGCTCTCGAGCACCAGGGACTCGGAGGCGACGATCCACTCGTCCTGGCCGGCACCCGGGCGACGTCCGAGAACGAGCGGACGGATACCGAACGGGTCGCGGAACGCGAGGAGACCGTGGCCGGCGATCATCGCGATGGCCGCATAGGAACCCTCGACGCGCTCGTGCACCTGCGAGACCGCGTTGAACACGGTGTCCGGGTCGAGATCGAGACCGCTGAGCGAGGCCTGCAGCTCGTTTGCCAGGACGTTGAGCAGCAGCTCGGTGTCGCTCGTGGAGTTCACATGGCGGCGATCGATATGGAACAGGTCGCGGGAGAGCTCACGGGTATTGGTGAGGTTTCCGTTGTGGACCAGGACGATGCCGTAGGGGGCGTTCACGTAGAACGGCTGGGCTTCCTGCTCGTTTCCGGCGCTTCCCGAGGTGGCGTAGCGCACGTGGCCGAGGCCAACGGTTCCGGAGAGTGAGCGCATGTTCCGGGTGCGGTACGCCTCGCGCACCTGCCCCTTCGACTTGTGCATGTGGAAGGTGGAGCCGTCTGCGGTGGCGATTCCGGTGGAATCCTGACCGCGGTGCTGCAGGAGCAGCAGGGCGTCATACACCTGCTGGTTGACGGGACTTGATGAGACGATGCCGACGATACCGCACATGGGTTTTAAAGGCTCTCTTCGAGGTGTGGGGGGGATCTAGTTTGCGTAGTTGCCGATGAGCCGCACGGCGCCGCCGTTCACGCCCTTGGCACCCTGTTCGAAACCGGTGAAGTCGCGAGCACTCGTGTGCACGGTTCCGACGCTCCAGGTGGGGATTCCGCCGGCGGTGAGCTCCGCGGACACCGCATCGGCTACCTCAGCGGACACAACCGCGAAGAATCCGATACCGAGGTTCCAGGTGCCCTCCGCGCTCTCCAGGCTGGTTCCGGCGATGTCGGACAGCACCCGGAAGACCGGGGCGGGCGACCAGGTGGAACGCTCCACCTCGACCCAGGAGCCGAGCGGCAGCACGCGAGCGAGGTTGGCGGCAATGCCGCCCCCGGTCACGTGCGAGAGGGAGTGAATGGCGCCGTCGAAGCGCTCGTTCTCGAGCAGGTTCAGCAGCGGGGTGGTGTAGAGCCGGGTGGGCTCCAGGAGTGCCTCACCGAAGCTGGCACCGAGCTCGGCGCTGTGATCGGTGTAGCCGATGCCCGCGCCGGCGAGGATGTGCCGGACGAGCGAAAAACCGTTGGAGTGGATACCGGAGGATTCGAGGGCCAGGACGACGTCGCCATCCTGTACGCGCTCGGCACCGAGCACGCGGTCTGCCTCAACGACGCCGCTCGCGGCACCGGCGACGTCATAGTCGTCAACGCCCAGCAGGCCGGGGTGTTCGGCGGTCTCGCCGCCCACCAGGGCGGTGCCGGTGGCAGAGCAGGCGCGAGCAATACCGGCGACGATGTCGGCGATGCGGGCGGGAACAACCTTGCCGCAGGCGATGTAGTCGGTCATGAAGAGCGGCTTTGCTCCCACAACCACGATGTCATCCACGACCATGCCCACGAGGTCCTGGCCGATGGTGTCGTGCTTGTCCAGCGCCTGAGCGATGGCGACCTTGGTGCCCACGCCGTCGGTGGAGGACGCGAGCAGCGGGCGGCGGTAGCCCAGCAGGGCGGACGCGTCGAACAGTCCGGCGAAGCCGCCAAAACCTCCCAGCACCTCCGGCCCGTGTGTGGCGGAAACCGCCTGTTTCATCAGCGAGACCGCGAGGTCTCCGGCGGCGGTATCCACGCCGGCGTCACGGTAGGAGGCGGAGGCAGAGGTCATTTTTGGTCGGTACCCTCGGTCGTTGTCGGAGCCACCGGCTCGTGGAGGTTTTCAGGCTCTTCCACGGGGTGCACGTATAGCTTATCCGCATCGATGACGTGTTCTTTGCGTCCAACGATACGATCCAAAATGATGGCCAAAATCCCAAAAATCGCGACGCCGAAAACAACGCAGACGAGGGCGAGGAATCCGAAGATCTGACCGGCGCTGTAGGTGTCGTTTTCCGGGAAGTTCACGGTGAGGAGCATCGCGGCGACGATTCCGACCACACCGCCGATGGCGATGAAGGTGACGTACTTCGGGGAGCGGCGCACCGTTACGGTGGTGCGGGTACGCTCCTCGCGGGGGAGGTCGGACTGGGGCTCCGGAGACTCGGTCATACCCCTATTGTCTCCCATCATTTCCTCCCCGCCCAATCGGGCCCGGAATGCACAAACGCCGCAGCCCAGACCCCGTGAGGGATCTGGGCTGCGGCGTGTGTGGCGGCTACTCGGCCGAGGTCGCTTCGGCCTCGGTCTTGCGGCGACGAACCACGATGATCGTGGTCGCGGCGACAATCAGAACCAGCAGCCCACCGGCACCCCAGAGGATCCAACCGTTGTCCGCCGGGGCGGGTTCGGTCGCGGTCTTCACCGGCTTGTCCGCGGCCGGCTTGGCCTCGGGCTTTGCCACGGGCGCGGCACCACAGTCGGCGGGCAGCGGGATGCTGAACGTGACGGGGTCGAGGGCCTCACCGGTCGGGTAGGTACCGAACGCTGCGGCACCCTCCGCGGTCAGCTTTGCGGGAATCTTCTCACCGGTGAGGGTGGTCTCGTTCCGGGTCAGGGGCGAAGCGCTCAGGTCGAGCTGGGCGAATCGGATCTGCTTCTGATCGATTGCCTGGCCGTCCTGGGTGGTGCCGTGAACATCCAGCAGCACGTAGGCGGTGGTGGCATCTACCAGCTCGATCTTGGGGTTCGAGATGGTGGTGTCCAGCACTCCGGCGTGACCGGTGAAGTGGACGGTACCGGGGAAGCTGACCAGGCCGCGCTGCTTTTCGGCGTCTACCGATCCGGTGCCGCCGGTGAAGGCGAACTCCGGATAGGTGAAGGTGGCGCCGTCGCCCGCGGTGTACTCACCGCGGGCGATGCCCTCGATGTAGTTCAGGAACGAGGCCTTGAAGCCCCAGTTCAGGGTGGCACCCGCTACCTCGCAGCGTTCGGCGGCAACCTGCGCGGCGATGGTGAAGACCACTCCGCGGTTGACCGAGCCCTGGAAGGTCAGCGTGTGCTCGCCGGCCTCGAGGGTGGTGGGCAGTGCGCCGGTCCAGGAGGCGGCACCGTTGGCGTCGGCCTCAACCGTGCCGAGCAGTACCGGGGTCGAGTACACGACCACGCGGATGTCCTTCTCACCCGGCTGGAAGCCGGTGGCGTGGACGGTTGCGCTCTCGCCGGCCAGGAGGTTGGCGAGGGTGGCGTCATCCAGGGTGATTCCGGTGGTGGCGGGTGCGGTGGCCGGGATCGGCTTCTTCACCGCCGCAACCGGGGAGGCACCGGTGGTGCCGGTGGTACCGGCCGGGGCCTTTGCGGGCACACCGATGGTGAAGCTCAGCGCATCCGCGTTGGAGTAGCGGCCCTGGAACAGCTCGTTACCGGCGGCGGTGATCTGAACCGGGACGCCGCTCCAGGTGGTGGCCTCACCGTTTTCGCTGCGGGTTCCCGCGGCGAGGTTGAGGTTTCCGAACACGATCCGATTCCCGTTGAGGGTCGTGGAGATCGTGGCGGTGGAGGGCGAGGTGATCGAGATGGTCGGGTTGGCGAGGGTGTAGTCGAGCACACCCCCGTGGCCCCAGAACCGTACCGATCCGGAGTAGCTGACGCTTCCCGTGCCGGTGGCCCGGTTGTAGTCGCTCACCGCGGACTGTCCGAACTGGAAGAGCCCGCCAGACTGGGTGGCGCCGCCGCCCACGAAGACGTTACCCGAGGCGATCGGGCCGCGGACGTAGTTCACGAACTGGTTCTTGACGGACCAGCGCAGCGAGCCACCGGGGACCGCGGGGGTCGTCGGCGTCGTGGGGGTGGTGCCCGGGTTGGTACCGGGGTCAGTGCCGGGGTCAGTGCCGGGGTCGGTGCCCGGGTTGCCGCCACCGGTTCCGGTGAGGATGCCGAGCGCGGCGAACGCGTCGAGCGAGCGGTCGGTCACGGAGAGGCCGTGGGCGGCCGAGGTGGCCACCTGGTACTGCTTCTTCGAGTCTAACTTTCCGGCCGGGATGGTCAGCTGAACGCTGAACTTTCCGTCCTTCAGCTGTGCGGCGGGCACCCACTCCTGGGCGAGCCAGCCGTCGGCGGGCAGTGCCGTACCGCCGGACCACACGCTCTTCTCACCGATCAGGACGTACACGCCGTTAGCGGCACCCTTACCGGTGTATCCCTCGCCGGTGACGGTGAAGGTGTTCTTCACGTTGCCGTCGATGCGGGAGTTCGGGGTGACGCTGATGCGGGCACCCTCGGTGGCGGGCTGGGCGATCTCGAGGTCCACAAACGCGTCGAGGCGACGGTCGGTGGCGGAGAGGCCGTGCGCGGCCGAGGAGACCACCTGGTACTGCTCCTTCGGATCGAAGGTGCCGCCCTCCACGGTGATCGTGATGTCGAACTTGCCGCCGGAGATGTCGCTGGGCTTGACCCACTCCTCGGCGAGCCAGCCTTCGGCGGGCAGGGCACCGTTTCCGGACCACAGCGACTTCTTACCGATCAGGACGTAGGCGCCCAGTGCGGCCTGCTCGCCGCTGAAGCCCGAACCCTGAATGCGGAAGGTGTTGGTGATGGCCGGTTCGATGTTCTTCACCGGGGTTACCGTGAGCTTCGCGGTCGAAACCGCGGGGCGCAGGGTGATGGGGGCGAAGGCGTCGAGGGAGCGGTTGGTCACCGACAGCTCGTGCGCGGCCGAGGTGGCGGCGGTGTAGCGCACGCCATCCTTGAAGTATCCGGCCGGAACGGTGACGTTCAGGCTGAATGCGCCGTTCTTGATGTCGGCGGGCTTGACCCACTTCTGTACGCGCCAGTCACCCACGAGCGGGCCGTTGCCCGACCAGAGCTTTGCGTCATCCAGCAGGACGTAGACGCCGTTGGCCGCACCGGCACCGGTGTATCCGGTACCCGAGATGGTGAAGGTGTTCTCCACGGTGGGGTCGATCGCGCGGTTCGGGGTGATCGTCAGCACCGGGGTGCCGGGGATCACCGGGAAGTCGATACCGAGCGGGATGACGCGGTCGAATGCCGGAGCGATGGGTGCGCTTCCGGTGCGGGCGGAAACCGCGACGCGGTAGTCCACACCGGACTGGAACGCGCCCTTCTTCACGCTGAGCTTGACCGCGAACTTACCGTCCTTGATGCCACCCGAGGTGAGGAAGACCGAGGCGGCCCAGCCGTCACCCTTCTCCGACATCTTGGTGCCGGGCTGCCACAGATCGTTCTCACCAATGCGGATTTCCAGACCGCTGATCTTGTCGTTCTTCGCGATGTCACCGAATCCGGTGCCCGTCACGGTGAACTCGTTGGCCTTGGCACCGTTGATCTTGGTGCTCGGGGTGACGGAGATCTGCGGAGCGTCAGCGGCGATCGGCTTGATGGCGATCGGGGCGGAGGCATCCAGGGTGCGGTTCGTAGCCGAGAGGCCGTGCGCCGCGGAGGAGAATACGGCGTACTCGGTGCCGGGGACGAAGGAACCGGCGGGGACGACGAGGGTGGTGTTGAAGGCACCATTGGTGATCTGAGCGGGCATGACCCAGCCCAGCTTCAGCCATCCATCGGCCGGCAGAGCATCGCCCGCCTTCCAGTTGTCCTTCGGACCAACGACCACGTAGGCACCGTCCACGGCACCCGGGCCGGTGTAACCGGTGCCCGAGATCTTGATCGTGTTCTCCACCGTTGAATCAACCGGGGTGGGGGACGTGATCGTGAGGTTCGGCTTGGTCGGATCGATCACGATCGGCTTGATCGTGATGGAAGCCGAGGCATCCAGGGTCCGGTCACTTCCGGACAGACCGTGAGCGGCGGAGGAGAACACCGCGTACTCGGTGCCCGGAACGAAGTTTCCCGCGGGGACCTTCAGCTCGGTGGAGAACGCGCCGTTCTTGATGTCGGCAGGCTTCACCCAGCCCTGCGCTAGCCAGCCGTCAGCGGGCAGCGCAGCGCCGGTCTTCCAGTTGTCCTTCTTACCGATCAGCACGTAGGCACCCATCGCCGCCCCCGGGCCGGTGTATCCGGTTCCGGTGATCGTGAAGTTGGCACCCACGGTGGAGTCCACGTTGGAGTTCGGCGTAATCGTCAGCACCGGCTTGGTCGGATCAACCACGATCGGCTTGATCGTGAGGGGAGCCGAGGCATCCATGCTGCGTTCCGTCGCAGACAACCCATGAGCCGCGGAGGAGAACACCGCGTACTCGGTGCCGGGGACAAACGTGCCCGCGGCAACGGTCAGCGTCGTGGTGAAAGCACCACCGGTGATCTGAGTGGGCATGACCCAACCCTGCTTCAGCCAGCCCTCGGCGGGCAGCGCATCGCCAGCCTTCCAGTTGTCCTTCGGGCCGACCAACACGTATGCACCATTTGCGGCACCCGGGCCGACGTATCCGGTACCCGAGATCTTGATCGTGTTCTCCACCGTCGAGTCGAGCGAGGAGTCGGAGGTGATCGTCAGTTTCGGACCGGCGGGCTCCACAACCACCGGCGCAAAACTCACCGGAGTAGCAGTCTCAAACCCAGAGAACTTCCCACTCGGATACGTGTAAATACCATAGTTACCCGCCAGAGCATCCGAGGCCTCATCAGCAGAAACCG
>NZ_RCUX01000014.1 GCF_003667565.1 Mycetocola tolaasinivorans | reverse complement strand
AGCCGAATGCCAGGCTTCCGATGCCGAGCAGCGGCCAGAGGCCACCCGCAGCAAAAATGAAGAACTGCGTGGCTGCAAAGAACAGCACCAGCAGAAGGTGACCAACGACCATGTTCATCATCAGTCGCAGGGTCAGGGTGACCGGACGAATGACGAAGGTTGAGACGAGCTCGATCGGGGTCACAATAATGTAGACCGGCCACGGAACCCCAGCGGGGAACAGCGAGTTCTTGAAGAACTTCTTCGGGCTCTTCTTAATACCGGCGTAGATGAAGGTGATATAAGACACCAGGGCAAGAACCAACGGGACACCGATGACCGAGGTACCGGCGATGTTGAGGAACGGAATGACTCCCGTGATGTTCATGAATAGAACCATGAAGAAGATGGTGGTGAGGATCGGCAGGAAGCGCTTTGCATCCTTCTTGCCGAGGAGATCCTCGCCGATGTTGACTCGAACGAGGTCGAGTCCCATCTCGATCAGGCTCTGGAAGCGACCCGGGACGACTCGCATCCGGCGGGTGCCGATCCAGAACAACACCAAAAGAGCGGCGACAGCGATGAAACGCACCAGCATGATGCGGTTGATCGCGAACGGAGAATCTTCAAAGAGGAAGACCTCAGGGAAGAACTCCATAATGGACGGCGCGTGGAAACCATCATCGTTTCCGGTCGGGACCAGCAGGTGCACAGCGTTTACTATCAGCGCTATCTCCTGTTTCGGGCGTGGAGCTCAGCTCTCGCGACGACGAATGTTTGGACGCCCCCACCCGCACATGCAAAAAAACTGCACACTTCAGCTGGGGAACTTCAGTTAGCCTATCAAATTTTTGGCCCCCACTACGCCTGAAAGCTTGTTAAATCCACCCAATTTGTTGTCGATACGGTGTGGAAAACCTCAATCCACAGCTTGCGGGTGTAAAAGCGGCAGGTTCGCACGTGTTATCCACGGCCAAAATCGCCGGAATTGCGCCGATTTACGCACGAAGGACCGCACCGAAGTGCGGTCCCTGTCGAGCGGCGTGTCCTTAAATGAATTGCCGACTGTCGCGTCCCAGATTAGTGTCGGCGCGAGCCAAACCAATACATAACTTTTGTGATTAGACGGCGGGCTTCTCGTCCGGGTCCACGTACTTCGGCAGTTCGATGTCGCTGACCGCGGGCAGGCGGCCCTTCGCGACGGCGATGCAGTCCACCACCAGGGTGCCGATGACGCCGGCGATGAGGCAGAGCAGCAGAACCACCTTGTTGATCCAGTCGGCACCCGAGAGGTTCCAGGCGAGGATCAGGAACAGTACAAACTTGACGATCCAGCCGCCCATCACCAGACCGAAGAAGATCGGCACGTAGAGGTCGGACTTGGTGAAGCGGTTGGCCACCAGGATCGAGGCCACGGTGATACCGAGGAACACCGCAGCCATCGCGGTACCGATGAGCGCCGACCACAGGCCGCGCTGACCGTCGACGATCACGCCCACCACACCGCCCACCACGGCGATGGCCAGCGCGAGCAGACCACCCCAGATCAGGCTCTTTCGGAAGATCGGGTTTGCGTTCATGCGGGGGTGTCCTTAGCTGCGGGGAGGTCGGGGGTCGGGGCGTCCGAGGGCGTCTCGGCGGGGGCCTTGGGTCGGCGCGGGGCACGGAAGGGTTCGGGGACCACGGTTTCACCGGCCGCACGCGCCTCGCGTACGGCGATGCTGCGGGCACGCCAGCGGTTGAGGCGCGGCGCAAAGGTCCAGAGCAGGCAGATGATGACGCCAACCACGAGGAACACCACGGCGATCCAGCTGGGCGTGACCACGAAGGCGATCAGGCAGGAGGCCGAGATGACGGCGGTCCAGGCGTAGAAAACGAGCACGGCCTGGAGGTGGCTGTGGCCCATATCGAGGAGGCGGTGGTGCAGGTGCTTGCGATCGGCGGTGAAGGGTGAGGTACCGGCGACCGTGCGGCGGAAGACCGCGAGCACGAAGTCGAGCAGCGGCACAACGAGGATGGCGACTGGCAGGATGATCGGGATAAACGCACCGATCAGCTGGGTGCGACCGACCGAGGCTGTCCCCTGACCGACGCCGAGGGCGGAGGGATCGATCTGGCCGGTGATAGCCACGGCGGAGGTAGCCATCAGGAGGCCGATCAGCAGCGCTCCGGCATCGCCCATGAACATCCTGGCGGGGTGCCAGTTGAGGAAGAGGAAGCCCGCGCAGATCCCGACCAGAATGGCCGAGAGCAGCAGCGGCAGGTTGAAGAATGAGGTCTGCCCCATCGAGCGTACGAGCAGGTAGCCATAGATGAAGAACGCGCCATTGGCAATCAGGCCAACGCCCGCAACCAGGCCGTCGAGCCCGTCGATAAAGTTCACCGCGTTCATGATCAGCACGAGCGTGAACGTGGTGAGCACAAACGACATCTGGCTTGAGCCGACGGTAATGCCGCCGATGGGCAGCGAGTAGAGCTGCACGCCACTGAACGCGATGACACCGGCCGCAACGAACTGTGCGGCGAGCTTGATCATCCAGTCCAGATCGATCAGGTCATCCAGGACACCCACGACGACGATGAGTGCGGCGGCACCCAGCACGGCGATGAGTTGCCCCGGGGCATCACTGAAGGTCTGCGAGAGAAACGGGTTGATCGACGCGTAGATTGCGGCGGCGATGACTCCGAGGAACATCGCGACGCCACCGAGCCGTGGGGTCGGACGCGTGTGTACATCACGATCACGGATCTCGGGGTAGAGCTTGTACTTCAGGGCAATCTTGTAGACGGCCCAGGACAGCGCCCAGGTGGTGAGCGCCGTCAGGAACGTGACGAGGACGTACTGGATCATCCGGCACCGGTCTCGGTACCGGATTCCTCGGCGTTCTCCTGAGTCTTGGTGGGGGTTTCGCCGGCATCGGCGAGGAGGTCGCCCAGGACCCCGCGCAGGGCCTCACGGCTGACCGCACCCTCGCGCAGCACGAAGACGCGGCCGTCCGGTCCGGAGAGGCGCGTGGCGTCGACGATGGTGGAGGCGGTTTCTCCGGCCGGGCCGCCATCGAGGTAGATGTGGACGGAGGTGCCGAGCATCAGCTCGGCCTCGGCGGCCGAGGTTGCGGCGGGTAGCCCGGTGAGGTTGGCCGAGGACACCGCGAGCGGGCCGGTTTCGCGCAGCAGCGCGAGGGTGATCGGGTTGTTCGGCATGCGCACGGCCACGGTTCCGTGGGTATCTCCGAGGTCCCATACCAGGGACGGCTGGGCGTTCAGCACGATGGTGAGGCCGCCGGGCCAGAATGCCGCGACCAGATCGGTCACGGCCTCGGGCACGCTCTCGGCGAGCGCGTGCAGGGTACCCACATCGGCGACCAGCACGGGCGGGGGCTGCTGGCGCCCGCGACCCTTCGCGGCCAGGAGCGCGTTCACCGCGGCGGGCGAGAAGGCGTCGGCGGCGACACCGTAGACGGTATCGGTCGGTACGACGACGAGTTCCCCACGGCCGAGGGACATCTTGGCCAGTTTCAGGCCGGTATCGAGTTGAGCGCTCTCGGCGCAGTCATAGATGCGGGACATTATGAACAGATTCTATCGCGCAGTTCACGTGTATCCCCTGTTTGGCCCGGTTCGTGCGTCAATACACGGCATCACCCAGGTAGAGAGCGCAGAATGGATACAGACATAACATAAAGGATCCTGAATGAGAATCGAACTTCGCCAGGTCAGTAAGGGCAAGAATGGTTCGGCGCTACCCGACACCAGTCTCGTGCTGCAGACCGGGACCGCCACGTTTGCGCGAGCCGAAACGGAGCAGCGCCCCACCGTCTTGGGCCTGATCGCCGCCGGTCGGATGCGTCCCGACACCGGAACCGTGCTGATTGATGGCACCGTCGATTCCTCCCGCATTCGCCGCGAAATCGCCCTCGTTGACGCCCCGATCGTGAGCGAACCCGCTGGAAATGTGGCGGTTTCACAGGTTGTGGCCGAGGAGCTCATGTTCGCCGGGCTGAAGAGCCACCCGATTGCGGTGGGCCGCACCCTCGATGAGTTCGGGCTGCGCGATCGCGCGGGCACCGACATTGCGGATCTCGCCCCGGGAGACCGCATCCGTCTTCTCACGAACCTGGCCACCCGCCGTCCCGGCGTAACCGGAATCGTGCTGGTCTCCCCCGATCGTCACGGTGGCGACCCGGAAACCTGGTGGCGCATCGCTCGCGAGCTCGCCGCCCAGAATTTAGCCGTGCTCGTCATTGCCGGGGTCGCCGCTCACTCCGCCATCTCCGCGACCGGTGAGGTTGTGCCCGGTGCCACCGTGCCCTCCGATACCGCGACCCTCTTTGGTCTGGAAGGACTCGCCTAATGCTCAAGGTATTCGCCATGATTCGCGCGGAGTTTGCCCGGCTCTGGGCCACCCCGATGTCGCGCCTCGCGTTCCTCGCGCTGATGATTGTCCCCCTCCTCTACGGCGGTCTCTACCTCTGGGCCAACCAGAACCCCTACGATCGCCTGGACCGCATCCCGGTCGCGCTCGTGGTCGCCGACACCGGTGTCACCCAGAACGGCAAGACCACGCACTTCGGTGACGATGTGGCCGACAATCTGATCAAGGACGGCACGTTTGCCTGGCAGCGGGTGAGCGAGGCCGAGGCGAAGCGTGGCGTAGAAAACGGCGACTTCGACTTCTCGCTGACCCTGCCCAAGGACTTCTCGGAGGCCCTCGCCTCCTCGCAGACCGATGCACCGCGTCAGGCCGAGGTCATCCTGACCACCAACGATGCCAACAGCTACCTGGCCACCACCATCGGTACTCAGGCAGCAAAGACCGTGCAGACCCAGATCGTGGCCACGGTAAACAAGCAGGCAGCCCAGACCTTCCTCGACGGCCTCGCGAAGATTCGCGGGAACCTCGTGGAGGCCGCCGATGGCGGGACCAAGCTGACCGATGGCGCGCAGACCGCGCGGGAGGGGGCGGATGCCCTCGCCCAGGGTGCCGGTCAGGCGCGGGATGGTGCCGGGGAACTCGGCACCGGCCTGAACAGCCTGCGGGACGGTTCGCAGACCCTTGCGGGTGGGCTCGATACCCTGCGTAATCAGACCGCCCAGCTGCCGGATCAGACTCGGAAGCTCGCCGATGGTGCCGCCCAGGTCGCCGCCGGCAACGGCAAGATCGCCCAGGTCGGCGACGAGGTTGCCAAGGCCTCGACCGATCTCATCAACCAGATTCCGGATGCCCGCGCGAAGATCGCCGCGGACCTCGCCTCGGCCGGTGTTCCGGCGGACGCCGCACAGCGCATCCTCTCCGAGTTTGACCGCGTGGGCGGACTGGCGACCGACAGCAACTCCAAGGTGCAGGGCGTTGTGGGCCAGCTCGATCAGCTGAGCACCGGCTCATCGGCCCTCGCCGCCGGCAGCAAGACCCTCGCCGATGCCACCCCGCAGCTCGCCGGCGGTATCGGTCAGCTCGCGGACGGCGCGGGCACGCTGCGCGACGGTGCCGTGCGCGCCGCCGATGCCGCGGGCACCCTGCGCTCGGGCCTCGACACCCTGACCGATAAGCTCGGTGAACTCGGTGGCGGCCTGACCACCCTGCACGGCGGGCTCGGCACGCTCACGAGCGGACTGAGCGACGGTGCCCAGCAGATCCCGGACGCCTCGATCACCCTGCGCACAGAGCAGGCAAAGAACATCTCGAACCCGGTCAACCTGCACTCGACCGCGGTCACCAGCGCGGGCACCTATGGCGCGGGTCTGGCTCCGTTCTTCGTGAGCCTCGCGGGCTGGATCGGCATCTACGCGCTGTTCCTCATCCTGAAGCCCTTCTCGCGTCGCGCCATCACCGCGCTGCACTCCCCCATCAAGATCACCATCGCCGGCTGGATGACCCCGGCCATCCTGGGTGCGATTCAGATGATCGCGCTGTTTGGGATCGTCGCGGGTACCCTCGGATTCCAGGTATCCAACCCGGTGGGCGCCTATGGCATGATGGCGCTGGCCTCGGTGACGTTCGCCGCGATTATCCTCGCGCTGAACGTCTGGTTGGGCAGCGTTGGTCAGTTCCTGGGGCTCGTGCTCATGGTGATTCAGCTGGTCACCGCCGGCGGTACGTTCCCCTGGCAAACCCTCCCCGCGCCGCTCGCCTGGCTGCACCACTTCCTCCCGATGTCGTTCGCGGTGGACGGCATGCGTCAGCTGATGTACGGCGGAAACCTCGAGGCGGCCGGGCATGACGCCATCGTGCTCGCCCTGATCGCCCTCGGCGCGCTCGTCATCTCGGCGCTCGGGGTCACGAGGATGACGCACTACCGCACACTGCGCGACCTGCAGCCGAGCCTGATCGGGTAGGCACCGGGCCTCATACGCGAAACGGCACCATCCCTCGGGGTGGTGCCGTTCTGCGTGAGCTCGCTATTCGAGTACTACGGCCTCACCCCGCACCACCAGCGAGTGGTGCGCGAGCTCATCCAGATCCGCCACATTGTGGCTCGTTAGGACGATGGTGCGATGTGCCAACTGCTGCTGACGGATGAGGTCCTTCACGATCTCCACGCTGCGATCGTCCAGGGCGTTGAACGGCTCATCGAGAATCAAGACGTCAGGAGACTCCATCAGGGCCTGACAGATCGAGAGTTTCTGCTTCATTCCCATCGAGTATCGTCGAACGGGCTTTCGGGAGTCGGGGTCGAGCCCCAGCGTGAGCATCAGCGCACGGATCTCCTCCTCGGACACCCGGTTGCGTATGCGCGCAAGCTCCAGCAGGTTCCCCAGCCCCGATATTGAAGGCAGGTACGCGGGCCCGTCGATCATTGTGCCGAAGGAATCCGGAAATACCCGCCCCTTCCCCAGGTACCGATCCGCGACGATTACCTCGCCCGCGTTCGGCCGGGTGATTCGCGTCATTAGTCGCATCAACACGGACTTTCCGGAGCCGTTGGGGCCGCGCAGCGCATACGTCTTGCCCTCCTCCAGCGAAAAGCTCACGTTTTCGAACAGGACGGTGCCCCGAAACGTCTTAGTGACGTCACGAAACTCAAGGACGGTTGCGGTCATTTTGTACTCCCAATTTGTTGAGTGCTGCCCGCGGTCCGTCTGCGAAAACGTAGCCCAGGGCAATGAGGATGACGATGAGGATGGTGTTTTGCAGGGCCACGGTGAGGATCCACTCCCAGCCGCCATCGGCGAGGGGTGCGACCCCGAAACGATGCAGGGGAACCACGACCGAAACCACGCCTGGCAGGGGGAACACGACCAGTGCCGCGAGTATCACGATGGCGACAATCCGGGTGGAACTGATCGCACGAACGAGGGTGACGATCAGGAGGTAAATCGCGATCTGCCCGGTCCCGTTTATCAGCAGGTGCGCGCCGCCCTGGACCGCGTCGATTCCGGCGTTCCCGGATGCAAAATTCCCATTCACCGCGCCGAACACCAGCGACAACACGACACTCACGCTGATCACGTACACCGCCAGCGCTCGCGCCTGCTCACCCAGGCGGTGGACGAAGGCGCGCCTTCTACTTCCGCGACGCAGGAGCACGGCCTCTGCCCACCCCGATTGCTGCCGCTGATCGTCCGCAAGCAGCAGCCACCAGACGAACCCCATGGTGAACACAGTCTCGAGCAGGGCCTGCACCAGGGTCAGTCGGTACCCACCGAATAGCGCGACAAGGACGTCTCCAAACGAGGATTCTCCGTTCCCCGAACCGTTCCAAGCCACCCCAGCCACCACGGCTGCGAGCACGAGCACGAACACCCCACGAATCGGTGCGTCACCCCACCACAGGCGCGGATGACGAAGCTTTTCTCGTATCGTTGCCGGCGCATCGCCCGTAACGGCGTCTACGCCGCGCGTCAGACCCCAGATCAGGCCACCGACGATGAGTAGGGTACAAAATCCACGAACCTGCAGATCCACCTCGGAGCTCTGTGGCAAGAGGTTCATGAGCGTGGTTGGGTTCACCGCAGCCGGAATCGAATCCGAAAACGCGCTTCCCCACGCGCAGAGAATCCAGATCAGAACCCCCACGGCAATTGCTGCCCGCCGCGCAAAGAGGGCACAGGCTGTAAGAAGCATTCGCGTCACCACGAGGAAGAGCGCGAGTTTGACCGCGTGTGCCAGGTGCAGTCCGAAGAGCTGCCCACCCAACGGAGGCAGATCGCCGAAGAGTCGCGCCTCTCCGCCCGCCGTCAGTAGCGAGAGCGAGCCGAGGATCACGTAGATCACGCCCACCCAGATCCCGGCCGCGGTCGCGCCCTCGACAAACCCCACCCGGTAGAGGAGGCGGCTTCGGCTTCCGTATCGAAGGATGTGTTCAAGCCGGCGTCCGTTGAGGGAGGCACTGAGTGCAACAACGATCCAGACCGAGAGCACCCCAAACACGAGAAACGACGAATCGGCCGCGGTGAGGGCCACGAGGTCCGGGGCAAATATCGTGCCGACGTCCGGCGCAATCGTCACCACGGTCCCGAGGTTTGAAAACCAGTAGAGCAGTGTGATCCCGCCGAGGATGATCGTGCTGCGGCGTGTGATGATCCGGGGGCGCAGCCCGGGAGCCACACCCGAGCGCGCGGCGATCCACTCGGCAGTCTGAAGCCTCTTCACGCCAGGCTCGCGAGATCGTGTCTCGACCGCACCACGCGAGCCGACGCAAGGATCGTGACTCCGAGGAGAAGTAGCAGAACGAGAACGGGCTGCCAGATCGGCCCCTGCACCAGCCCACTCGGGTTGAACACGTACATCAGGCCAAACGCGGGTTGGCCGATCAGCGCCATGAGGATGGACTGCAGGAAGTAGAGCGCGACCGGAACGGTAAGTCCCAGGAGGATGCGGCCGGTCAGCAGGAGCGCGGCCTGGGCGAGCGCGCAGTAGAGCGCGCACTGCAGCGCCAGCAGCGCGCAGAAGAGCACACCAAACATCCCGGGCCCGAACACCATCATCTGCGAAAAGCTAAAACTTGTGCGTGCGTACCCGAGCACCTGATCCGCGCTCAGGCCGTAGCTTTCCGGGCTCAGCACTTCCGGCTGGATGTTCGGCCACAGGGCGAAGGCAAAAATGTAGAGCAGAAGGAAGGTCACAAAGAATACCGCCCAGACGCGTACCGCGGTGCCCAGCAGATGACGAACGAGCCAGGCCTTCATTGAGGTTCGCGTCCACAGCTGTGAGACGAAGCGTCGCGAGATGGCGGTGGCCGTGGGCAGCGCTCCGGCGAGCACCGGGACGAGGGGGAGGATCAGCATGAGGGGTGATCCCAGCGCCGAGGTGAAGAGGCCAAGCTCCGAATAGATCACGCTTCCCTGCCCCTGATCCAGGCCCCAGAAGATCATGATCGCCAGGCTCACCAGGGCAACGCCGATCGCGATCGGCCAGGAAAACCTCGTGGCGGTGATGGTGAAAACTGATCTCATGGGATTCCCCTCTCTACGCTCGTGCCTTCCTCTTCGGAGGAGCTGAGCCACATCCACCCAGTGAATACTGAGTATGCACTCACGTCGAGTGTAACGAATGAGGGGAGTGCCGAACGAACGTTTCCTCTCTGAGAGCGGTAACTCGCACCGAGATCCCCCGCCGAACCGCCGAATTTACAGGCATCAAGCACTCTCGTATCCCCCGCTCTGGGGGGGCACCCACCGCCGGAATGCACAAGACGGCACCACCCCGAGGGGTGATGCCGTCTTGTGTGTGCCGCTATCGGACCGCGGTGGTCACGCGGTCGCGCAGGGTGAAGTCCGGGAAGGTGGCCGGGGTGCGCCAGCCGTCGGAGGCGAGGATCGCGCGGATCGCCTCGCCCTGCAGCTCGCCGTGTTCGAGGATCAGCGTGCCACCGGAGCGCACGAGGTCGAGCCCGCGGCGGGAGATCACGCGCACGAGGTCGAGGCCGTCTTCCCCGCCAAAGAGCGCGGTGGGAGGGTCGTACTCGCGCACCTCGATATCGCGCGGAATGGCTCGGGCGGGAATGTACGGCGGGTTCGAGATGAGGACCGCGACGGTGCCGTGCAGCTCGGTGAAGGCCTCCGCCATGTCACCGTGCACGAGGGTCGCGTTGCTCGCCCCGATCTTTTCGAAGTTACGGGCGGCCCAGGCGTGCGCGGCGTCCATCTTTTCGAGGGCGAAGACGCGGGCGTTGGGCACCTCGGTGGCCATGGCCAGGGCGATTGCGCCAGACCCGGTGCCGAGATCGATCGCGATGGGTGCCTCATCGGGCAGTACCCGCAGCGCATCGATCGCGTACTGCACGACCTGCTCGGTCTCGGGCCGCGGCACAAAAACCCCGGGCCCAACAAACAGTTCCATCGCACGGAACGGTGCGGTGCCAAGAATGTGCTGCAGCGGCTCGCGTAACACTCGGCGCGCTACCAGGGGTTCGAGGGTGACGCGGTCATCCGCGCCGATCTCGCGATCCAGGATGATGGCGGTCTGTAGCTCGCCGCGGCCAAGACCCAGCACGTGGCCGATCAGCAGTTCCGCGTCAATCCGCGCATCGGCGATGCCCGCGGCGGCGAGGCGAGCCTCTACCCCATCACGGACGGCGCCCAGGGGCGCCGCCCCAGCACCCGAATCTGCGTCAATACTCTCGTGTGTCACGACGGCGTTTTCCCCTGCTCAGATCTGCGCTGCGCGAACACACAGCGTAATAAACCCTATCCGAATGACGGTGCCCTCGCGGTGGCCCGCTCCCCGCAATAGGCTAGAGCCGCATGCCTCCTCGCGCCCGCGGGCGCGAGGGTCACCGCACCGGCACGAGCCGCTGACCCCTAACGGTAAGGACACACACCCGTGAACGCATACATCCACGAGGACATCACCTCGACCTTTGGTAACACCCCCCTGGTTCGGATCAACCGCCTCGCCGCCGAGTCGGACGCCACGGTCCTCGCCAAGCTTGAGTTCTTCAACCCCGGTTCTTCGGTGAAGGACCGCCTCGCCATCGCCATCATCGACGCCGCCGAGGCCTCGGGTGCGCTGGAGCCCGGCGGTACCATCGTTGAGGGCACCTCCGGTAACACCGGCATCGGCCTGGCCCTCGTTGGTGCGGCCCGCGGCTACAAGGTCGTCCTCAGCATGCCCTCCTCGATGAGCGTCGAGCGCCGTGCCCTGCTGCGCGCCTTCGGTGCCGAGCTCGTCCTGACCGACCCGGCCGCCGGTATGCGCGGTGCCGTGGAGAAGGCCGCCGAGATCGTGGCTGAGACCCCGGGCGCAATCCTCGCCGAGCAGTTCGCCAACGCCGCCAACGTGCAGATCCACCGCGAGACCACCGCCGAGGAAATCTGGCGCGACACCGAGGGTGGCGTCGACATCTTCGTCGCCGGTGTCGGCACCGGTGGCACCGTGACCGGTGTGGGCCAGCGGCTCAAGGAGCTCAAGCCCGAGGTCAAGATCGTGGCCGTTGAGCCGATCGACTCCCCCATCCTGAACGGTGGCAAGCCGGGACCGCACAAGATCCAGGGCATCGGTGCCAACTTCGTCCCGCCGGTCCTCGACACCGAGGTGTACGACGAGGTCATCGATGTGTCCTTCGAGGACTCGCTGGAAACGGCTCGGGACCTCGCGGCGAAGGAGGGTATCCTGGCGGGTATCTCCTCGGGCGCGATCCTGTGGGCCGCTCTCGAGCTCGCTCGTCGCCCCGAGAACGCCGACAAGACCATCGTGGCCGTCGTTCCCGACACCGGTGAGCGCTACATCTCCACCGCGCTCTGGGCGGGCCTGGCCGAGTAAGGACCCATTATTCGCACCGTCTCCGGTCCCTTCGCGCGCCTGCGCGAGGACCTCCACACCGCGCGCACGCACGACCCTGCGGCCCGATCCTCGTTCGAGGTCGGTTTGCTGTACTCGGGCGTGCACGCGGTGTGGGGACACCGGGTCAGTAACGCCCTGTGGCGGCGCGGATTCAAGCTGCTCGCGCGGCTCAACTCGCAGATTGTGCGCTTCATGACCGGGATCGAAATCCACCCGGGTGCGCAGATCGGCCGCCGCTTCTTCATCGACCACGGCATGGGCGTCGTGATCGGTGAAACCGCCGTTGTCGGCGATGACGTCCTCATCTATCACGGCGTCACCCTCGGCGGGAAGTCTCTCGCGAAGGGCAAGCGCCACCCCACCATCGGCGACGGCGTGACCATCGGTGCAGGAGCCAAAATCCTCGGCCCCATTACCATCGGTCCGCGCAGCGCCGTCGGCGCCAATGCCGTGGTCACAAAGGACGCCCCCTCGGACTCCCTCCTCGTGGGTGTCCCCGCCAAGGTGCGCAAGATCGTCACCGATCCGGTGACCCCCGAATACTTCATCTAGCCCACGCACAAGCGGCCCCGGAATCGTGAGATTCCGGGGCCGCTATGCTGTGGGTGAGACTAGCCCTTGTCGCCGATCTCGGCCAGGCGAGCCTCCTCGTCAGCGGAGATCGCCGACTGAATGATGGGCTCCATGGCACCGTTCATGACGGCATCCAGGTTGTACGCCTTATAGCCGGTGCGGTGGTCAGCAACGCGGTTCTCCGGGAAGTTGTACGTACGGATGCGCTCCGAGCGGTCCATGGTGCGGATCTGGCTCTTACGGGCGTCCGAAGCCGCGGCGTCAAGCTGCTCCTGCTGGTGGGCCAGCAGGCGGGCACGCAGCACGCGCATACCGGCGTCACGGTTCTGCAGCTGCGACTTCTCGTTCTGCATGGCCACGGTGATACCGGTGGGCAGGTGGGTGATGCGCACGGCGGAGTCGGTGGTGTTCACCGACTGGCCGCCGGGGCCCGAGGAACGGTACACGTCGATCTTCAGGTCGTTCTGGTTGATCTCAACCTCTTCGGGCTCATCAACCTCGGGGAACACCAGCACACCGGTGGTCGAGGTGTGGATGCGGCCCTGCGACTCGGTGGCCGGCACGCGCTGAACGCGGTGCACGCCACCCTCGTACTTGAGGTGAGCCCACACGCCCTGCGAGGGGTCGGTGGCGTTCGACTTGATCGCCACCTGAACGTTCTTGTATCCGCCCAGGTCGCTGTGGTCGGCCTCGAGCATCTCGGTCTTCCAGCCCTTGGACTCCGCATAGTACGTGTACATGCGCAGCAGGTCGGCGGCGAACAGGGCCGATTCGGCCCCACCCTCGCCACCCTTGATCTCCATGATCACGTCGCGGGCGTCATCCGGGTCGCGCGGGATCAGCAGTCGACGCAGCTTCTCCTGGTTCTCGGCCAGACCCTCCTCGAGCGCGGGAACCTCGGCGGCGAACTCGTCGTCCTCCTTGGCCATCTCACGGGCGGCCTCCAGGTCTTCCTGAGACTGCAGCCAGCGGGTGTGCGCGGCAATGATCTTGCTCAGCTCGGCGTAGCGACGGTTGATCTTCTTCGAGCGAGCCGGGTCCTGATGGACGGCCGGATCCGCGAGCTGCTCCTGCAGATCGGCGTGCTCCTCGATCAGTGTCTGCACTGATTCAAACATGTGATTCCTTATCTCAAAACTGTTTTCGGGGAAAAAGCCCGAACCCGCTGCCCGCGGCAGTGACCTGCCGGCGAGAAACGGGTTCGAGGAAAACAGCTAGCGGTGGTCGTGACCGTTACCCGAGGTGGGTGCCGGCATCGACTTCTGCATCTGTACGAGGAACTCGACGTTGCTGGAGGTCTCCTTCAGCTTACCGAGTACAACCTCGAGGGCCTGCTGCGGGTCGAGGCCGGCGAGGGCACGACGCAGCTTCCAGGTGACCTTGACCTCGTCGTTTCCGAGCAGCATCTCCTCGCGGCGGGTCGAGGAGGCGTTGACGTCCACGGCCGGGAAGATGCGCTTATCGGCCAGCTGACGGCTGAGGCGTAGCTCGGAGTTTCCGGTGCCCTTGAACTCCTCGAAGATGACCTCATCGGCCTTCGAACCGGTCTCAACCAGCGCGGTGGCGAGAATGGTCAGCGAGCCACCGTTCTCGATGTTGCGGGCGGCACCGAAGAAGCGCTTCGGCGGGTACAGCGCCGCGGCGTCCACGCCACCGGAGAGCACGCGGCCCGAGGTGGGGGCGGCCAGGTTGTAGGCACGGCCGAGGCGGGTGATCGAGTCGAGCAGCACGACGACGTCGGTACCGAGCTCCACCAGACGCTTCGCGCGCTCGATGGCGAGCTCGGCAACGGTGATGTGGTCTTCCGCGGGGCGGTCGAACGTCGAGGCGATAACCTCGCCGCTCACCGTGCGCTGCATGTCGGTGACCTCCTCGGGACGCTCGTCCACGAGCACAACCATGAGGTGGGTCTCGGGGTTGTTGGTCGCGATGGCGTTGGCGATCTGCTGCAGCACGATGGTCTTACCGGCCTTCGGCGGGGCAACGATCAGGCCGCGCTGGCCCTTACCGATCGGGGCGACCAGGTCGATGATGCGCTGGGTCAGCTTGCCCTGCTCGGTCTCCATGCGCAGGCGCTCCTGCGGGTAGAGCGGGGTCAGCTCACCGAAGTCGACGCGGTTCGCGGCATCCTCAACGGACAGACCGTTGATCGAGTCAACCTTGACGATGGCGTTGTACTTCTGGCGGGCGTTCTGCTCGCCCTCGCGGGGCTGGCGGATGGAGCCGACCACGGCGTCACCCTTGCGCAGGTTGTACTTCTTTACCTGGCCGAGCGACACGTAGACGTCGTTGGTGCCGGGCAGGTAACCGGAGGTGCGCACGAAGGCGTAGTTGTCCAGGACATCGAGGATACCGGCGATGGGCAGCAGCACGTCGTCTTCGGCCAGCTCGATCTCGCCGTCCTCGCCCACGCCGCGACGCTTGCGGTCACGGTAGCGTCCGCGGCCGCGAGCGCCGTCGTCCTCGGTGTTCTGGGCGCGCTCGGCGGGGCCGTTGTTGCGATCGTTTCGAGCGCCATCGTTCTGTGCGCGATCGTTCTGTGCGCGATCGTTCTGACCGCGGGTGTTCTCGTTGCGGGCTCCGTCGTTCTGGCCGTTCTGGCCGTTCTGGCCGTTGTTACGGTCATTCTGACGAGCCTCGGGGGCGTCCTCGGTGCGGTTCTCGGCCTGCTCGGTACGCTCGGCGGCACCGCGTCCACGGCCGCGGCCACGGCCACGGGTGTTGGTGCGCGGCTGTTCAGCGGCGGGCTCGGCCGCCTCGGTGGTCTCGGCGGCGGGGGCCTCGGCGACCTGCTCGGCGGGTGCCTCGGTGGTCTCGGTGGCGTTTGTCTGACCGCGTCCACGGCCACGGCCACGGCCACGGCGGTTGCCGCGCGGAGCCTCGGTGCCGTCGATGTCGGCGGGTGCGTCGGCGGCGTTCTCGGCCTGCTCGGTCGGGGTGTTCGGGATCAGCGCGGCACCATCGTGGTTGACGTGTCCACGAGCGGATACCGGGGCAGCGGTTTCGGTGGCCTGGGCTTCGGCAGCGGGGGCTTCGGCAGCGGGCTGGGCGGTCACCGCGTCGGCGGTGACCGTGTTGGTGCTGACACGACGCGATCCACGCTTGCGGATTACGGGCTCGGCCGCGGCGGGCGCCACCGCTTCGGCCGGAACGGCCTCGGCGGCAGGGGCCTCTACTGCCGGTGCCTCTACTGCCGGTGCGTCGGCTGCCGGTGCCTCGACCGACGGCGACGTCGCCTCGGTCTCGGCGGGTGCCTCGACGGCGGATGCCACGGATCCGGCACCCGACTCGGCACGAGCGGCCACGATGGCTTCGACCAGGGCGCTCTTACGCAGCTTGGATGAACCCACGACGCCGTGCTCGGTGGCCAGGGCCTGCAGCTGGGCCACCTTCAGGGTGGACAGCGCGTCATTGGCGATTTCGTAGGTGGTTTCGGTGTTACTCACGGAGGGTTCCTTCCCCTATACCCGGGCATGTGGCACGGGCTGAATGCTCATCGCGGCATGGGAAACGCGGGATACGAGACCCGACCCGATCCGGAGACGTAATGCTCGGTACGGGGGCACAGAAGCGATGGCGTTGATGTGCAGAATTACCCGCCCGGCCAGATTTACCGCCGTGAAACTAACAGCGTTCGAGACGGTGTTGCCGTGTGGGATTATGCCCAGACTAGCACCTCGGCCGCCCCAAGCGCGAGAAAAACCCCGCACGCCACGCGGGCGTACGGGGTTGTTCACGGGTGTTTAGTCGCGGGAAGTCGCGGCGGATCTGCGCTTTGCGACCAGCGCACCGGATCCCAAGAGCAGAAGGATCAGCGCGAGGATGCCACCCGAAGTGGGTGGATTGTGGCCGGTCTCACCGAGGGTTCCTCCGGGCCCGATGGTTGGTCCCGGGGTTCCGGGCTCGGAGGGGTCCGGGGTAAGGGTGGCCGTCACCGTCGGGGTGGGCGAGATCGTTCCGGGATCGGTCGGCGACGGGGTCGACGTCGGCGAAACCGTCACGGTCGGCGCGGGGCTCGACGTCGGCGAAACGGTTACGGTGGGCGTGGGCGTCGGCGTGGGCGAAACCGTCACGCTGGGCGAGGGCGAGGGCGAAACCGTCGCATCCACCGACAGACGGTGGTCGGAGGGTTCAGCCTCGATCAGCTCGGTCGTGGCATTATCCGCCTCCGCGCGGGCGACGTTTTCCACCGCACCGTCCGCCGCCTCGGCCTCGGTAATGATCCACGGCTCGACGCTGACACACCGAATCGATTGCCCGACGTTCAGGGTGTTTGAGGGGCGGTCGATGGCGATGCCCGCCTCGGTCAGCTTGTCATCGATGACCCGAACCTCCTCCAGCCGGGTATCGCCGGTGTTGGTGACGGTGAAGGCGTACCAGACGCGATCGCCCGCGTCCACGCGCCCGTTGTCGTTTACGTCCTCGACGCCCGCGGGGATGTCTCCGCCGCCGGGGTGGGCCGCGTTGTCATCATCGAGGGACTTGACGATACTCAGCCCGGGCTCAACCCGTTCCACGTTCACGGTGGCGGCACTCTCGGCCGAGGTCAGACGGGCACCATTTGTGGGGATGCCACGCACGGTTGCGCTGTTGGTTACCGACCCGGCCTCCACATCCGCCGCCTGGATTTCATACCCGGCTTCGGTCACGCACGTGGTCGACTGTCCGGGGCGCAGACGCGTGGTTTCGCAGCGCACGCCCACCCCCTGCGCCTGGACGAGCGGATCAATCACCTGAATCTGTTCGATCGCGGTCGCACCACCGTTTGTGACGGTGAAGGCGAACGGCACGAGGTCACCCAGGCGGATGGAGCCGCTACCGTCGAGGTCTTCGTAGTCTCCGAGGAACGTCTTCTTGATCTCGAGGGAGGGCACAAAGTGCACGGTGCACCCCCGGTTTCCCTCGACGCAGACCGCGGGACGAGCCTCACCCGCACGCAGCAGGAAGTTCGCGATCACGCCGTCCCCGGTGCGGGCCCCCACGGTCACCGAGTAGGTCAGCTGAACGCTCTGGCCCGGTTCGAGCGTGCCAGTCAGTCCCATCCGATGGGTGTCGGCGTTCCAGGTTGGCACGAGGGTGGCATCCCCCGGAGTGATCGTCACCCGATCCACCGAAAAGTCATTGAGGTCCACGTCATCCGTGAGCCCATTCATATCGTCCACATGATTGATCGCTACGGGGTTTTGCCCGTTATTTGCAAACGAGAGCGTGTAGGTGATCTCCTCACCCGGCAGCACCGCCGTCTCCCGCAGCGGTGTACTCGACTTCTCGAACGAGAGGCCGTCCACGGGGTGCTCGGTCCATCCACAGGTTGCCAGGCTGCGGTTATCGAGCACCGGGCAGCCCTCGGGGAACGGTGGCGGGGTCTCCTCCAAATGGGCAAAGGCCACGTTGTACAGCGCACCATCGCCGCCCTGTTCGAGCGGCTTGACCACCGCGGAGTAGTTCACGGAGACGGCGGTTTCCACGGGGATGCCCGTGCCGGTCCACGTCCACTGCCTGTTGTCGTCGCGCGTCACGATTGTCGTCATCGCACCACCCAGCTCCTGTGCGGAGGGGGTCTGGGTGAGGGCGTCCAGATCGACGTCGGCGTCATCGGTCACGCCGGTGATGGTGTCGCTGAGGCGGCCGTTCCAAAAGTTCGCGGGCTGAGAGATCTGTTCCGGATGCGAATAGGGCACGGCACTCGCGGTGACCGTATAGTTGACGACCTCGCCCGGGGAGACCGAAACACCCGATGCCGGCACCGAGTCCTTCGTCACCGCAAACCCGGGGATATCCATGGTCACTACCGGGGCACCCGGCTCGTTGAGATCAAAGCGCTCATAGGCCCAGGTGTCGAGTGAGCGGTTGTTTCCCCAGGACCCACCGTTGGTGGTGCTGGATGCGCTCCCGTTCATGTCCTTACATCCGGTTGCGCTCCATCCACGCACTCCCCCGTTCGAGTCCACGCCCTCCTCCGGCGAGCGCAGCGGCGAGGGCAGGGTGCCACACTTGATGTTGGCCTGGCGATCCCATTCGCGCAGGGTCACCGGTTCATCGTTCCAGTGCACGATCGTGGATCCGCTGCTCTGCAGACCGTTCAGTCGGGTGACCTTCATACCTCCGGAGAGGATCTCCACGTCCCCCAGCAGGAAGTGGGTCTCACCGAGCTTTTCGATGCCCACGCGGAACGCAATCGGCGTACTGGTGGGAATCTCGGCCCCGGCGGCGTCGCGTCCATCAAAGCGGAACCGCCCCTGGCCACCGTAGATGGCCGACCGGGTCACGATGTCCTTCGGCCCGGCGAAGTCGCCATCCCCATCGGTATCAATTCGGATCTCGATGTTGCCCTCGAAGCCGCTCGCAACAAAGGTGAACAGCCCCGCTCGGGAACCCGGGAAATCGGGTGTGAACCGCTGTACCCTGAGTTCGGGTTTTTCGAGGGGAACGTTGAGCCAGGTGGTGGCACCGCCGGGCAGCGTGACAACGCGCGGGAGTCCGTCAAGGTTGGGTTTGCCGAAAAAGACCTTGTCCGGGGCGGCACCACACTGCGGCTTCCAGCTCACCGGACCAAAATCTGGCTTGGGGTTGTTCGCCCCCGATGCGAGTGAGTGATAGACCGATGCGCAGGTGGTTCCGTTGACGTTACCGAAGGCCGATGCCTGGAACGCCGAGGTAATACCGCGCAGGCCGCGATACTCGACCTCGTAGGTGTATCCGAACTCGGTCTGTACCCACATCGGGTAGGAGGGCACCGTCGCGCTGTCGGTGAGGTCGAAGCGTTCGCTCCAGGTGCGGCCCGGTACCGTTGAGTTCCCGCGCAGTGGGTTGATCTGCCAGGTCACGATGTTGCGCCCGTGGTTATTGGGGTGGGATCCGCGGGCGGGCTCGAGCGCGGCGACCCAGACGCCGGCCTCCGTCTGTACCGGGCCCTCCCAGTCGCAGCGTTTTCCGGCCCCGGTGGCCTGATTACACTCCCAGGCGACCTCACCATCGGGGGCATAGACCACCCACTTGGTTACCAGGTCACCGCCGTTTGCTCCGGTGTTGGTTCGAAAAGCCGAACGGACCTGGAACCTCTCTCCCGGGCTCACATAGCTGTACCAGCGCTGAGGGATCTGCACGCTCGTACCCTCGACGCCGGCCTCGGCGGAGGCGGGCGGAGCGGTCACCGCATCCAGCGCGAACCCGCCCGATGCAACGAGCACCAGTGCCAGCACCGCGGCGCACCATCTCCGTGGTCCATGTTGGGCCCCCGTCGTGCGTGCAGCCCGAGTACCGTGAACGCGCTTCATTGGCGACATACCCACCCATTCCCCTGTGTGTGTGGGCCACACTATCGGGGTCTCGGCGTCGAAATCCACGATTAAATGAGAACTGAAACCGATTGATATGAAATAGCTCAAAATCACGAAAAAACGGCCCCCGGGAGGGGGCCGTTTTCGCGCAAATCCTGGATCTAGGCGGTCTCGAGCTGGGCGACGCTCGCCCCCTGCACATCCACCGCGAGCGGGTGGACCTGCCAGGGCACGGTGGCCTCGGCGGCGACAAACTCGGCCGCCGCGCTCCGCTCGCCGGTGCCGTCGGCGAGCACCAGGATCGACGGGCCCGCGCCGGACACCACGGCGGGGAAACCCTTCTCCCGCAGCGCGGTCACGAGCTCGTGGGTCGCGGGCATGGCCGAGGCACGGTAGTTCTGGTGCAGACGGTCCTCGGTGGCATCCCACAGGAGGTCCGGGCTCTGGGTGAGCGCGGCGATGAGAAGTGCCGAGCGAGAGACGTTGAACACTGCGTCCTCGTGCGGTACCTGCGCGGGCTGGAGGCCACGCGCCACCTTGGTGGAGAGCGTGTGCTCGGGAACCAGCACGAGCGGCGAGACACCGCGGTTCACCTCGAGCTTTTTGTGCTTGGGTCCGGCAGCGGTCTCCCAGGCGATGGTGAGCCCGCCAAACAGTGCGGGGGCCACATTATCCGGGTGGCCCTCGATCTCGGTGGCGATGCGCAGCAGGTCGGTGTCCGAGAACTCGACGATCCCGGCCAGCAGACCCTTCGCCGCCATGATGCCCGCCACGACGGCGGCCCCCGAGGACCCCATACCCCGACCGTGCGGGATCGTGTTGTGCGCGATGATGTTGACACCCGGAACCGGCTGGTCCACGGCGGTAAACGCATAGGCCATCGAGGTCACCACGAGGTTGGTGTCGTCGGTGGGAACGGTGCCCTCGCCCACGCCGTGAATCTCGACGAACGCACCGGGCTCCGCGCGGACGCTCACCTCAATCTCGTCGTACACGCTGAGAGCCAGACCGAGGGTGTCGAACCCCGGGCCGAGGTTAGCGGAGGTTGCGGGGACGCGAACTCGAACGCCGCGTCCACTCAGGGTCGCGACGTTCCCGGGCATATCCGAGGGGCTCATTCCTTTACCAGTCCTTACACCGAGCGAGGCTCGGGGGTTTCGGCCACCGGGGCGGCCGGGTGAAGTGGGTGTCTCGTACAAAACCGCCGAGACCATACGGGGGCGGCGCGTGGGCCTCACTGGGTGGCCCACGCGCCGGTGATCAGTGTTACTCGCCCTCGAAGCGCAGCACGCTGATGACCGCGCGAACCGCCTCGTGCGAGCGCAGGGCGTTCACGGTGTTCTGAACGGCGTCCTCACGCGAGGTGTGGGTGCCGATCACGAGCATTGCGGCGTGCTCACCGGAGACCTCATCGGCCTCGGCCGCGGACTGCACCACGGTTTCGACCGAGACACCGGCCTCGGCGAGGATGCCGGCGATCTGCGCGAGCACTCCCGGGCGGTCGCTCACGCGCAGCGCGATCTGGTATCGCGCACTCACCTCGCCGATCGGGATCAGCGGCAGCTTCGCGGTCGCGCCCTCGGTGAGGCCGGGTCCACCGGCCACGTGACGACGCGCGGCCGACACCAGGTCGCCAAGCACGGCCGAGGCGGTCTGGACACCACCGGCACCCGCACCGTAGAACATCAGCGGACCGGCAGCAGCGGCCTCCACGAACACCGCGTTGTTACCGCCGTGTACCGAGGCAAGCGGGTGCTCCTTGGGGATGAGTGCCGGGTAAACGCGGGTAGAGATACCCTCGCCGTGCTCGCCGGTCACGCGCTCGGCGATGGCCAGAAGCTTGATGGTGGCCCCTGCGGCAGCGGCGTCACGAATCTGCTCGGCGGTGATGTCCGCGATGCCCTCGCGGTACACGGCCTCTGCCGGCACATCGGCGTGGAAGGCGAGGCGCGCGAGAATCGCGGCCTTCTGCGCGGCGTCATAGCCGTCGACATCGAGCGTCGGGTCGGCCTCGAGGAATCCCAGCTCAAACGCGGTCTTCTGCGCCTGCTCCATGGTGTCGCCGAAGCGGTCCATGCGGTCCAGGATGAAGTTGGTGGAGCCGTTGACGATCGCCAGGATGCGGTTGATCTTGTCGCCCGCGAGGCTCTCGCGCAGCGGGCGCAGGATCGGGATGGCACCGGCCACGGCGGCCTCATAGGAGATCAGCGCGCCCACGCGAGCCGCGGCATCAAACAGTTCGGGGCCGTGAGCGGCGATCAGCGCCTTGTTTCCCGTCACGACGTCTGCTCCGGCGGCCACGGCCTCCAGGATCAGGGTGCGGGCGGGCTCGATGCCGCCGATCAGCTCGATCACAACGTCGGCACGCTGCACCAGCGCGGTCGCGTCGGTGGTCAGCAGCTCGGCCGGGATATCCCAGTCGCGGGCGGAGTCCAGGCTGCGGACGGCCACGCCCACGAGGTCGAGCGTGATGCCGGCGCGAGCGGCCAGCTCGGCTCGATCCTCGATCAGGATTCGGGCCACCTGGGATCCCACGGATCCGGCACCCAGCAGCGCGACGCGCAGCGTACGAAGGTCACTCACTTTTTATCCAATCCGGCATCGCGAGCCAGGAGTTCGGTCTCGGTGTCGCCACGCACGAGGAGGCGAGCGGCACCGTCACGGACGGCGATCACGGCCGGGCGGCCGAGGAAGTTGTAGTTACTGGCCAGGGACCAGCAGTAGGCACCGGTCGCGGGGACGGCGATGCGGTCACCCGGGACGATGTCCGCGGGCAGGTATTCGTTGTACACCACGATGTCACCGGATTCGCAGTGCTTTCCAGCCACGCGGGAGAGCGCGGGGGCAGCGGTGGAGACGCGGTTGGTCATGCGGGCGGAATACTGTGCACCGTAGAGCGAGGGGCGAGCGTTGTCGCTCATGCCGCCGTCCACGGAGAGGTAGCGCCGGATCGCGGTGCCACCCCCGGAAAGCGCCACCGATACATCCTTGGTGGTGCCAACCTCGTACAGACTCATCGTAGTGGGTCCGGAGATGTAGCGGCCCGGCTCGAAGGCGAGCACGGGCACCGTGATACCGAGACGCGCGGCGGCGGCGGCCACGTGATCGGCGATATCGCGGGCAAGGTCCTCGATCGGGGCGGGGTCATCGACGCGGGTGTAGGCAATACCAAATCCGCCACCGAGGTTTAGCTCGGGGATGTCGCCACCAGCGAGCAGGTCGCGGTGCAGTTCAAGCATGCGGGCGGCGGACTCGGCGAATCCGGCCGAGCCAAAGATCTGCGAGCCAATGTGGCAGTGCAGGCCGAGAAAGCGCAGTTCGGCGCGGGCGCGAATCCGTGCCACTGCCTCGGGGGCGTCGGCCCGGGTAATGCCGAACTTCTGGTCCTCGTGGGAGGTGGCCAGGAAGTCGTGGGTGTCGGCGTGCACCCCGGAATTCACGCGCAGGCGTACGTTCTGCACCACGCCGTGACGGGCGGCGGCATCGGCCACGCGGTCGATCTCCTGCAGGCTATCGAGCACGATCGCCCCGATTCCCGCACCCACGGCGCGGTCGATCTCGGCGAGCGACTTGTTGTTACCGTGCAGGCCGAGGCGGGCGGCCGGCACACCGGCGGCGAGCGCTAGCGCAAACTCTCCCCCGCTGCAGACGTCCACGTAGAGGCCGGCCTCATCCACCCAGCGCACAACATCGGCACTGAGGAATGATTTCCCGGCGTAGTAGACCTTGGCGGTGGTGCCGATGCGTGCGGTCTCGGCGTCGAAGGCGGCGCGGGTGCGCAGGGCGCGGCCGCGGAAGTCTGCCTCATCGATCACGTAGAGCGGGCTGCCGTAGGTGGCGGCGAGCTCATCGACCGGAATACCGGCGAGGCTCAGACGGCCATCGGCATCGCGCGCGGTGTTCGCAGGCCAGAGGCCGGGCACCAGGTCGTTGGGGTCTGCGGGAATATCGAGCCAGGCGGGGGCAAGATCGGTGGCGGAGTCGGTGTGAGGAGCGGCCACGGCGGAACCAATCTGTGGGAGCGGGGACCGGAACGTGCCGGTCGACGGAGTGCGACCAGTCTAGCCGGGCGGCACCTGCCCATTTTCCCAGAATCCGTATGCCGATTCACGCACATGTCACGGATCGCGGCGGTCGTCTTCACGCGCTCGCTTCCGCGCGCGCGAGGCACGCAGATTGGCGATGTTTCCGCACACCTGTGCGTCGTGCCAGACCCCGCTCATATTTCGAGATCGATCATAGAAGGCCACACCACAGGTCGGGTTCTTGCACACCTTGAGGCGACGCCACGTTCCATCCTGCTGGGCACGATAGGCATGCAGGAGCATCTGAGAAACCACACCCTCCCATCCGTCCTCGGCACTCGCTGCGATCACGCTCCCATCAGCGGCGAGGCTCAGGGTGAGGGCTCCGCGGGCCCGCGGGAAATCCGGCCGCACATCCGACGGCGTCTCCGGAGCCTCCTCGGTGAGGGTGCGGCGCAGCGCATCCCGCAGCTCACGCAGCCGTGCGGGATCCCCTGTTCCCGCTGCCACCGGGGGATCCTCGACCCCGCGACTCTCCCACCAGTTTCGGGCTGTGTCGACGTCCGCCAGGACGTCCGGCTTCGTGATGCGTCCGCTGGAGAAGGTGTTGAGGAGGTCCTGAACCGCACCCGCGTCCCCGGGACCCCGGGTGACGCCGTATCGCTCACTCACTTTTTGCATGCCGCTAGCATACCGTGCGACAGAGGTGTATGCTCAACGATTATGTCAAACATGACATAATCAAAACACATACACCACTGTCAAAAGGATCTTTCTCATGGCCTCTTTTAAGGACAACCTCGCCGAAGATGTCACCCTCGAGGGCACCGTCATGAACGGCGTTCTCACCGGACGCGACGCCGTACTGGCCCAGCTCGCCGTCGTCAGCCAGTTCTACAGTGAGCGCGTTGATCGGTTCCGCTTTGAGCACGATGACTACCTGGTGGAGGAGTACCAGGCCGTCGTTGCCGGCCGCCCCATCACCGCCACCGCCACCATGCACCGCGATGCGAGCGGGCGCTTCGACCATGTCGTGGTCAGCCACCGCCCCCTCTCCGCCGCCCTCACGTTCTCCAGACTGATCGCAGAATCGACCCTCGGATCCGACACCACGAACCGCTTCTATCGACCCGAGGGACAGACGTATCAGGACCTCCTGGCCTACGCCGATGAGCAGCCACACGGAGGCATCCGCCTCTAACACTCGGGCGGGGCTCGGCTCGGCCTGCCCACCCGAGTAGGCTGGAAGCATCATCCCCTATTTCGAAGGCGAGTACCGTGACTGAGTCGAACTCCCCCCTGAGCACCGCCGAACTGGCGCGGTTCATTGACCACACCCTGCTGGCCCCCACCGCGACCACCGCGGACGTGGAGGCCACCATCGCTGAGGCCGCCCGCCTCGGTACCAAGGCCGTCTGCCTGTCACCCTCGGTTCTGCCCGTGCAGATTCCCGCCGATGCCGACCTCAGCCTCGCCGTGGTGTGCGGATTCCCCAGCGGTAAGCACCACTCCTCCATCAAGTCGGCCGAGGCCGCACTGGCCGCGAGCCAGGGCGTGGACGAGGTTGACATGGTGATCGACATCGGTGCCGCCATCGAGGGCCGCTACGCCGACGTGGAGGCGGACATTCGCGCCGTCCGCGAGGCCGCTCCGGCTCCGGTCCTGCTCAAGGTCATCATCGAGTCCGCCGCACTGTCGGATGAGGCGATCGTGGCCGTGTGTGAGGCCTCCGAGCGCGCCGGCGCCGACTTCGTGAAGACCTCCACCGGGTTCCACCCGGCCGGTGGCGCCTCGGTACACGCCGTTGCCCTGATGGCCAAGACCGTGGGCGGACGCCTGGGCGTCAAGGCCTCCGGTGGAGTGCGCACCCGCGAGCAGGCCGAGGCCATGATCGCCGCCGGCGCCACCCGCCTGGGTGTTTCGGGCAGCGCTGCGCTGCTGGCCGACTCGGCCACCGACGGCCCCGCGGGCTACTAGCACACCACGCAAAACGGCCCCGGTCTCGCGAGAGCGAGACCGGGGCCGTTTGCGTGTCCGAAAGCTAGCACTTCCCCCGGCTACTCAGCAGGTCACCGGTCAGCGCGATGTCTTTCACATCGATCACGATGGTCGCGTTCTGCGGGGTCACCGTCAACGCGTTCAGCTCGGCACCGGGCGGCAGACGATCGGCGAGGCACACCGGGATCGGATCCTTGCCGAGGATCGCCTTCACGATCGGGTCGACATTGAGGTTTCCCACCGGGGAGGTAATCTCGGCACCCACGGGTTTCAGGGTCAGCGTGGTGCCGGAGACCGCGGGACTCGCGGTAATCTGCGCACCCAGCTCGATACCGAACGGACCGGATATCTTCTCCAGGTATCCGAAGACCCCATCGCCGAGCGTCAGCGCGCCACCGGGGGTGGGTGCCTTGATGAAGTCGTTGAGACCGTCCTGGTCAACGACGAGGCTCATCTGTGCGGCGTCCGCCGGGCGTTTGGGATCGATCGGCACGCCCTGAGCGCGGATATCGAAGCTCAGTGGTACCCCACGAATCACCGCGTTCTGGGCGCTGATCTCGACGTCCGCGAACGAACCGGACAGGAACTGGAAGAGCGGCCAGTCACCCTTGATTTTGACGCCCACGGGCCCCTGGAAGGTCGCCCCGGCGGATTCCGCAAGCTGCTTCACCGTGTCCTCGGTGACGCCGCGCACCAGGTTGTTGGCGATCAGGACGCCACCACCCAGCACGCCCGCCAGGACCACGCTCAGCACGCCGCCGACGATCCACCGGCGTCCGGTTCGCTTGGGCTTCGGCGGCTCCGCCTCATGTTCAAGTCGGGCCGCGTTGAGCCGTTCGAACAGCTCCTGGTTTGCCGATACCTCGGGTTGATCCCGATCACTCACTCTGCACTCCCCGATTCGATTCCTCTACTCCGAGGATAACGCTCGATCGCCCTCGCTCCGACACCACGCAAAAACGCCCACCCGATTCACAATCGGGTGGGCGTTTCAGGCGGGGTTACATGCGCTCGGGGGCGTCGACGCCCACCAGCTCCAGTCCGTTACGCAGCACGGTACCGGTGGCGTCATTTAGCCACAGACGCGTGCGGTGCAGGTCACCGACCTCCTCGTCACCAAACGGCAGCACGCGGCAGGCGTCGTACCAGCGGTGGTAGAGCGAGGCGACCTCTTCGATGTAGCGGGCCACGCGGTGCGGCTCGCGCAGGGTCGCGGCCTGGGCCACGATCCGCGGGAACTCCTGCAGGGCGCCGAGCAGGGCCGACTCGCTCTCGTGAACCAGCAGTTCGGGAGCGAAGGTGGAGCGATCCACGCCGGACTCGGCGGCGTTGCGGGCGACCGCGCAGGTGCGGGCGTGGGCATACTGCACGTAGAACACCGGGTTGTCGTTGGTGCGCTTGCGCAGCAGCTCGGGGTCAAGCGAGATGGGCGAATCGGCGGGGTAGCGCGCGAGTGAGTAGCGCAGGGCGTCGGTCCCGATCCAGGCCTGCAGGTCGTTCAGCTCGATGATGTTGCCCGCTCGCTTGGACAGGCGGGCGCCGTTGACCGAGACCAGCTGTCCGATCAGCACCTCGATGTCGCGCTCGGGGTTGTCTCCGGCAGCACCGGCCACGGCCTTCAGGCGGTGAACGTAACCGTGGTGGTCGGCACCCAGCAGGTAGATCTTGTGCTGGAAGCCGCGGTCGCCCTTGTTGAGGTAGTAGGCGGCATCGGCGGCGAAGTAGGTGAACGCACCGTTGCCACGACGGATCACGCGGTCTTTGTCATCACCGAAATCTGTGGTGCGCACCCAGATAGCGTCGTCTTTGTCATACACGTGACCCTGCTCGCGCAGACGGTCGATCGAGGAGTCAATCGCGCTCGGCTCGCCATTGTCGCCCGCGGCGTGCAGGGTACGCTCGCTGAACCACACGTCGAAGTGCACGTTGAAGCGCTCCAATGACTCGCGAATCTCGGCGAGCTGTAGCTGGTAACCGGCCTCGCGCGCGAGGTCGAGAGCGGCCTGGTCGTCAAGCTCGGTAATCTCCGGGTGGGCGGCCAGCACGGCGGCACCCAGCTCGGCGATGTAGGCACCCGGATATCCGTTTTCCGGAGTTTCCTCGCCGCGGATGGACGCGAGGATCGAGGCCCCGAAGTTGTCCATCTGGTTGCCGGCATCGTTGATGTAGTACTCGTTGGCGACCTTCGCACCGGCGGCACGCAGCACGCGGCCGAGAGAGTCGCCCAGTGCGGCCCAGCGGGTGTGGCCGATGTGCAGCGGCCCGGTCGGGTTTGCCGACACGAACTCGAGATTGATCGACTCACCGGCCAGGCTCGAACCCTGACCGTAGGCGGGGCCAGCCTCGACGATGGTCTTCGCCAGGGCACCGGCAGCGGCGGCGTCCAGACGGATGTTAATGAAGCCCGGGCCGGCAACCTCGGCACCGGCTACGCCGTCAATCTCGCCGAGGGCGGCAACGACGCTGGTGGCCAGCTCGCGCGGGTTGATGCCCAGCTTCTTGCCGAACTTCATTGCCAGGTTCGAGGCCCAGTCACCGTGGTCGCGGTTCTTCGGACGCTCCAGCGTGATGTCCTCACGAGAAATCTCGTCTGAGGATCCGGCGCGGGCGGCTTCGGCCAGCGGCAGCACGATGTTGTACAGGGCAAGTGAAAGGTCATCTGGGGTCACCCGCCCAGTCTACAGGCGCGCGGATATCTCAGAGTACCCCGGAGATCCCGGCATCTCACGCCGTTTATTGCTAACGTCGAGGAGTTCGGTTTGAAAGGACCCCATCGTGAGCATGTCTCTTCCCCGCTCCGCGCGACGCGCGAGCCTGTTCGCCCTGGCCACCGCAGGCCTTCTGCTCGTGACCGCCTGTGCCCCCTCGGCCGGCTCCGATCCGAGCGCCCCCGCAAGCGCTCCGGCAAGCGCCTCGGCCGACGCCACACCGGACCGTCCCGACGCATCGGCCACTCCCGGTGGCGAGGCAAGCCCCGGCTCGAGCACGGCACCGAGTGGTTCGGCCACCCCGGATGCGCCCGAGCTGGAGAGCGGTGTCGTCCCGATTACCTGTGCGCAGCTGCTCACCCCGGAGACCGTATACGCATACAACCCCAACGTCAGTGCCACCTCGGGCGCACCCGCCGCCGGCGGCACGGCCGAGCGCATCACCAACATCGGCGGCATCCACTGCCAGCTGACCAATAACTCCAGCAACACCGTCATCGACGTCGCCGTTGCCTCGCTGGATGCGGCCACGATCGAGGACCTCAAGAATGAGGCGGCCGAAACCAGCCAGCAGGTTCCGACCTACACGGCCCTGCCCGACGAGGGCTATTTCGGGCCGAAGCTGCTGAAGAACGGTAAGCGCGTGAACGAGGCTCAGATTTTCGTGGGCAACTACTGGATCGTGTTCGCCTCCGAGGAGTTCACCGAACCGGGTGCGATCGAGATGCTGAGCACCCCGGCGATTGCCGCACTGAAGGCCGCAAAGCTCTAACCCCGCCGCCCGATACCGCCACGGCGTGTCGCATTCCCGACGCGCCGTGGCGGTTCAAGCACCCTCATAAAGAGTGCTAATGTAGCACTCGTGCGCCTCCGTAGCTCAGGGGATAGAGCGTCGGTTTCCGGTACCGCAGGTCGGGGGTTCGAATCCCTCCGGGGGCACAAATGCAAACTGCGACAGGGTTTTCCCTGTCGCAGTTTTTCTTTTAAGTCGCGACCTCAGGATCACTGACGATCCCTCACCCCGCGCCGCTGCGCCGGGGACGTTCACACCCGCGTATCCGCTGCGCGTCTCCCGTGCCTGACCCGGGCCTTCCCGCTCATCGCGATGTTCGCGCTTGCGCGGGTATCCCGCGCGTGCAACAATATATCCCGCGCCTGCAACTAATGCGGGCGCGGGATATTTCCGTGGGACGACGTCGATAGCGCGCCCCCGCGACCAAGGAGACACGTCATGCCCCTCGCCCTCTATGCCCTCGCCATCGGCGGATTCGGCATCGGACTCACCGAGTTCGGAATCCTGGGCCTCCTCCCCGAGGTCTCCCGCGACCTCGGGGTCAGCGAAACCGCCGCCGGATACCTTATTTCCGGATACGCACTGAGCGTTGCCGTGGGTGCCGTATTCCTCACCGCCGCGCTCCTCCGCTTCGACCAGAAGCGCGCCCTGCTCGGGCTGATGATCCTCTTCATCGCCGGCAACCTGGTTTCGGCGCTCTCGACCGACTACTCCATGATGATGATCGGCCGCATCCTCGCCGCCCTCTGCCACGGTGCCTTCTTCGGCATCGGCACCGTCGTCGCCACCGGGCTCGTGAGTGCAGAGCGAAAGGCCGCGGCCATCGCCACGATGTTTGCCGGGCTCACCATCGCAAACGTCGCCGGGGTTCCGCTCGGCACGCTGCTCGGCCAGGCGGCCGGCTGGCGCTCAACGTTCTGGGCCATCACCATCATCGGCATCGTCTCGTTTGTCAGCATCGTGATCCTCGTGCCGAGTACGTCCAACGCACGCCAGAAGCCGGTGCCCGGCGTGCTGCGCCGCGAAATCGCCGCATTCCGTAACCCCCAGGTGTGGTACTCCATTGTGCTCACCATCCTGGGCTTCGGCGGGATGTTCGGTGCGTTTACGTACATCGCATTTACCCTGACCGAGGTATCCGGATTTGCAACCGCCGCCGTGCCCTGGCTCCTCATCGTCTTCGGCGCCGGCATGTTCACCGGCAACATCGTCTCGGGCAAGCTCACCGACCGCTTCCCCGCCCGCACCCTCGTCATCGCCTTTGCCGGGTTGACCGTCGTACTCGCGATCTTCGCCGCGGCCGCACAGAACCCGATCGTCACCATCGTGGCGCTGCTCCTGATGGGCGGATTCGGTTTCGGCACCGTCCCGCCCCTGCAGATGCGCATCATGTCTCATGCGGAGGCCGCCCCAACCCTTGCCTCCGGCGCCAACGTGGCCGCATTCAACATCGGCAACGCGCTCGGTGCCTGGCTCGGCGGGCTCACCATCGCCGCCGGACTCGGCTACACCTCTCCGCTCTGGGTGGGTGCCGCAATGACCCTCGGCGCGCTGCTCGTACTGATGGTCGCGGGCCGGCTGCGCGGCGGCGAGTTCGCCCGGGCACGCGCCGCGGCCGCACCGGTCACCCCGGCCGAGGTCTAGGCCGGAAGTATCTCGCGCGAGGAAACGACGACATCACGCTCACTCCTCGGGCATTCTCACCGCGGTCGGCCGGTTTTCGGTCGGCCGCGGTGTCGCTATTCGGGCTCGCCCGTCACGAAGTCAATCAGCTCCTCGACCCGACCGAGCAGAGCCGGTTCAAGGTCGGTGTAGGTGCGCACCCGGCCGAGGATGGTCTGCCAGGCGCGGGCGATATCCGCCTGATCGTCGTAGGGCCAACCAAAGGCTCGACAGATACCCTTCTTCCACTCGATCGACCGCGGAATGGTGGGCCACTCCTGAATACCGAGGCGGGAGGGCAGCACGGCTTGCCAGACATCAATGTAGGGGTGGCCAACGATAAGCACCGAATCGCCGTACTTCCCGGCGCGTACTTTCTCGGCGATGCGACTCTCCTTGGAACCGGGGATGAGATGATCAACCAGCACACCGATCCGCTTGCCCGGGCCGGGCTGATAGGTCGCGATCAGGGCATCCAGGTCGTCGATACCGCCGAGATACTCGACCACGACGCCCTCGATGCGCAGGTCATCGCCCCACACCTTTTCGACCAGCTCGGCATCGTGTCGGCCCTCCACGAGGATGCGACTGGCACGCGCCACCCGGGCCGGGGCATCCGCCACCGCAAACGACCCGGAGGCCGTCTTTTTACGCACCGGTGCCTGGGTTCGGCTGGGCACCACGAGGGACACCGGCTGGCCATCGACCAGGAAACCCGGGCCGAGCGGAAAAACCCGCACCTTGCCGAAACGATCCTCGAGCTTCACCATTCGGGTTTCGATACCCACGACCGCGCCCACCCAGCCGCTCTGTACCTCCTCGACAACGAGGCCGTTGTCGGCGGGGATCTCGGTGGAGGTCTTGGTGCCGCGGGTACGCCAGTTACCGGAGAGTACGTCTTCGCCGTATTGATCAAAGTCCACGAGCCCAACCTATCCTGAGCTGCCGAGCCGTCTCAAAACCGTGCCGACACGGGATCGCCGAAGCGACGAAGATGAGTCCTAGGCGGCGACAAGCTCGCGCGAGCGCGCGGACAGCTGGGCGGCAAGACCGCCGAGCAGGGCATCGAGCTGTTCCACGGGTGCCGCCGGGGCCTCCGGGTGCCACTGCACACCGGTGATCGGGAGGCTCGTGTGCTCGACCGCCTCGGGCAGGCCGTCGTGGGCCCAGCCGACAACCTTCAGGCCCTCACCCGGGGTCTCGATCACCTGGTGGTGTGCGCTCTGGCCGAGGATGTACTCGCCACCCAGGGTCTCGGCGAGGCCGGAGTCGGGGGCAAGCGAAACGGGGTGCTCGGTGAGGAGGTACTCGATCGGCAGAAACTCGTTGCGGTGACCGGGGTGCTCGATGTGCTCAACGAGCGAGCCGCCGAAGGCCACGTTGATGATCTGGTGGCCGCGGCAGATGCCGAGCAGGGGCGTACCGACGGTGGCGGCGCGCTGAACCACGGCGATCTGAGCCGCATCGGCCGTAGGGTAGTGCTTTCCACGACCCTCGTAAACCTCGCTCCCGCCGTAGAAGCGGGGGTCGATGTCTTCTCCGCCGCACACCACGATGGCGTCGGCGTCGCGCGTGGCGGCGAGCAGGCGATCGGTGCCGAGGTCTTCCGCGCAGACGCGGGTAACCGACCAACCGGCGAGCTCTGCACGGGCCACAAGCCCGTCGATCATGGCCCGGGTGTACCGTTCGTAGGCCCGCGCATGCGGACGCTGGGAGACTACCTCGATCACGGCGAGTTCGCGTTCGTTCGACATGTTCGGGGCTCCTTTCACGAAATCGGTGGCGGACACTTTCTCTATTCTGCGTGTAAAACGCTCAAGATGCGAGCTTCGGGCGTCATCTTCGGTCATATGACCCCGGTGCCGTCCCCCAAATTGATGCCAAACGTTTGTGGACGGCATGCGTTATCCCGCTCTAGACTCGCCGTAACGTACGCCGAAAGCCAAGGGGAGGGTGGGTGCGCATGCGCCGACGGAGGTATCCACGATCGGGAGGTGTCGCCCCATCGCGCGCCCGAACCGGGCTCGCCCTGACCACCCTGTTCCTACTCGGCGGGCTCGCCACAGCGAGCGGCGCCAGCGCGACGGTACCCCAAGTGACGGCACCCCAGGCACAGGTGCTCACGACGCAGCTGATCTCGGCTGGGGAACCCGTCAGCGCGCGGGCACCGGGCGTGCTCCCGGCCCAGACCCCGATTGATCTGGGTAGCACCCGCATCGCGGACCGCTCGGGCGTGCTCTCCGCCGCGGATGTGGCGAAGGTCGAGCAGGCCATCGCCTCCCTCTCGAACTCCTCCGGGCTGGACCTCTGGGTTGCGTACGTCGATCGTTTCGAAAGCCCCGAGGATGCCCAGGGCTGGGCCGATGCCGTGGCGATCAAGAACGGTCTCGGTGCCAAGCAGTACCTCCTGGCGATCGCCACCGAGGGCCGCACCTACTTCCTCTCGGCACCGCAGAACGGCCCGATCAGCGATGAGCGTCTCACCCAGATCGAGCAGGACCTCATTCGGCCGCAGCTCTCCGCAAACAACTACGCGGGAGCCGCACTCGCCGCGGTAGACGGTCTCGCGGGCAAGAACACCGGTTCGGCCGGAGGCAAGGACGGAACGGGCAGCGACTGGGGTATCCTCCTGGTGCTCCTGGTGATCGCGATCATCGCATTCGTCATCTTCATCGTTCTCCGTCGCCGTCGCCGCGCAGCGACCCCCGGCGGCCCTGCCGGCACGAACGCCCGGCCCATCGCCGAGCTGGAGCGTGAGGCGGGCAGCGCGCTGATCGCCGCCGACGACGCGGTCAAGACGGCCGAACAGGAGCTGGGATTCGCCATCGCGCAGTACGGCGAGGCCTCCACCGTTGAGTTCGGCACCGCGCTGGATACCGCCCGGGCGCACCTCGCCGAAGCATTTACGCTCAAGCAGAAGCTCACCGATGATGTTCCGGATACCGAGCAGGAAACCCGCGACTGGAACACGCGCATCATCGAGCTGTGCACCGAGTCCATCACCGCCCTGGAAAACGAGGCGGCGGCGTTCGAGCAGCTGCGCAAGATCGAAACCGATGCGCCCCGACTCATCCAGGCCGTGCACGCGGAAACCGACGCGGCCGAGGCCTCGATCGAGCCCGCCCGCATCGCGTACTCGGCCCTCGGCGAGCGCTACGCCGCATCGGCGCTGGCCCCCATCGCCGACAACGTGCAGCAGGCCACCGAGCGGGTCACGTTTGCGCGCGACGCCCTGCGCGTGGCCGAGGAGAAGCTCGCATCGGAGGAGCGCTCCCCCGCCGCCGTGGCCATTCATGCCGCCCAGGAATCGGCGGCCCAGGCCTCGGCGCTCACCGCCGCCATCGGCCGGCACGGCGATGAACTCGCATCCGCGGCCACGCAGGTGACCGCGCAGATCGCCGATCTCGAACACGACCTCGCCGCGATCCGCGGGCTCCCGGGTGCGGCCGGCCGCTACGACGCGGTAGTCGATGCCGCCGCTCAATCGGTGAGCGTCGCACGGAGCGATAGCGACCCGATCCGGGCCCTGGAAAAGCTCCACGACACCGATCAGGCGCTCACCCGGGTACTCGAGGAGGCGCGCGGCATTCAGGTCACCGCCGAGCGGCAGAGCGCCTCGCTGCAGTCCACCCTGGTGTCCGCACAGTCTCAGCTCTCCGCGGCGGAGGACTACATCGTCTCCCGGCGCGGCGCCATCGGTGCCGACGCCCGTACGGCCCTGGCCGAGGGCGGACGCTCGTTCGTACAGGCACGCGAACTCGCCGCCACCGACCCGCAGACCGCGCTCACCCATGCTCAGCGCGCCGACTCCCTCGGCCGGCAGGCCCTGGCCCTCGCCCAGCGCGATGTCGGCGGATTCTCCGGGGGCGACGGCGGCATGTTTGGCGGCGGAGGCGGAAACAACTCCGGCGGCGGTCTCGGCGGGGCAATCCTCGGCGGCATCATCATCAACTCCCTCCTCGGCGGCGGTCGCGGAAGCGGCGGCTTCGGCGGTGGAGGCGGGTTTGGTGGGGGCGGCGGCTTCGGCGACGGAGGGGGCGGCAGCCGTGGCCGTGGAGGCGGCGGGGGCGGCAGCGCACCCTCCGGTGGTCGCGGGCGCTCCGGCGGCGGAGGCGGACGCTTCTAGCCGGCAGTCAGACGCCCACGGACACAAATTTCACTCGCGGTTCCAGTTTCACTCGTCACTGTCAGTTTCATCATCGAAAGGAAGCACACCATGGCAAAGCAGTCGATTTTCGGTCGCATCGCGACCCTCGCCAAAGCCAATATCAATGCCCTGCTCGATTCGGCCGAGGACCCGCAGAAGATCCTCGACCAGCTGGTGCGGGACTACACCGGATCAATCTCGGACGCGGAGGGTGCCATCGCCGAAACCATCGGCAACCTGCGCCTGCTCGAGGACGACCACCGCGAGGATCTCCAGGCCGCGGAGGACTGGGGACGCAAGGCTCTCGCCGCGAGTTCCAAGGCGGACGAGTTCCGTGCGGCCGGCAACGCCGCCGACGCCGATAAGTTCGACAACCTCGCCAAGGTTGCGCTGCAGCGCCAAATCGGCGCCGAAAACGAGGCCCGCGCCGCGGAACCGCAGATCGCCGCGCAGACCGAGGTGGTCGACAAGCTCAAGGCCGGCCTGACCGGCATGAAGCAGAAGCTCGAGGAGCTGAAGTCGAAGCGCAGCGAGCTGGTGGCCCGGGCAAAGTCGGCCGAGGCACAGTCGAAGGTGGCCGATGCCGTCAAGAGCATCGATATTCTCGACCCCACCAGCGAGGTGTCGCGCTTCGAAGACAAGATTCGGCGCGAAGAGGCAAAGGTGCGCGGCCAGGCCGAGCTCGCCTCCTCGAGCCTCGATGCGCAGTTTGAATCGCTCGACGACCTCGGCGAGCTCACCGAGGTGGATGCCCGCCTCGCCGCACTGAAGGCGGGCAAGGCCCCGGCCAGCATCGAGGGCGGCGGATACTCGGCGCTCGAGTAGCCCGACCATCAGCGGGCCCGGGACGCGTCGTCCCGGGCCCGCTGCGCATCCCCCGGTCACGTCGCCCGCGACGCATGGCCCGCGGTGGTAGCGTTACCGGCAGCACCCGTTCCCCGGAGAAAGCCGCTCATGAACCCGTTTCTTGATTCCTGGATTAGCCGTCTCGGCTACCTTTACGCCACCGCCGTGGGCTGTGTCTGGGGCGCGCTGTGGTCCACCGGCAGGATTCGCCGAGAGGCCGGCCTCATCGTGTTCACCGGCCTCCCCAACTGGGCGTTCGGGCGCGGCGGCGTCTGCGTGGGCGGCTGCTATCTCACCTCGAATAATGACTCCCCCACGGTGCTCCGCCACGAGGCCATTCACAAGCGCCAGTGGCAGCGCTATGGCATGCTCATGCCGCTGCTCTATGCCCTGGCCGGACGCAACCCGCTGAAGAACCGCTTCGAGATCGAAGCCGGGCTCGAAGACGGTGGGTACCTGCCGCGAGGTTAGCGGTTCAGCCCGAAACGTACCGGCGTCTGTACGGCGGAAGCCGGCAGGGCGAGCGTTTCGGTGAGGTAGTCGAAGCAGTCGGCAACCGCATCAAACGGGCCACCCAGCCAGACCTGAGCCGCGGCGTCACGCTGGGCATCGACACGGGGCTGTTCGGCGGCCTGATCGGCACTCACGCTCTCGGTACACAGCATCTCGGCTGACCAGCCCTGCACGGCACGCGAAAGCGCCTGACCGGGAGCACACGCGCGGCCCGACCCGGGAGCACCGGTGCGCTCGGCACGGACGAGCCAGGAAACCACCATGCGGCTCGGGGCGCTCAGCACGCTCACCTGGTCCGCGGTGTCCACCTCGATAAAGACGCGACCCGTGGCACACATCGGCAGGGTTGCCAGCAGGGCCTCAATCTCGGGGAGATCCGCAAGCGTGCCGGCCACCAGGTGGGTAACACGATGCGCGTGACCAGCGGGAGAGTGCGGGGCGCGGCGGATGCGGGTGGGTGCGTCTGTGGAGATCATTTCACTTCAGTATAGGCTTACCTAACCCTGAGCACCAGGGGTGATTTTTCCCGGCGGATTCGTTCCCGTGTCGATTTCGTCACAAATTGCCCAACCCGCCCGGGCGGACGATAATTCGGTGAATAGTGAGTGAAAATAGGGAGGGCTAACCCGGCCCACCCGACGCTTTGAAAGGCATCCCCAATGCGCACCCCTCGTTCCCGGCTTGCCCTGGCAGCCGGCCTGGCCACCGTTCTGGCCCTCAGTGGCTGCGCTGCCCCGTCTCCGGATAAAACAGACGGCAGCGATGCCCACGTCACGGTCGGGCTCGTGCTCGAACCGACCGATCTCAACATCCGCAAGACCTCCGGCGTCGCCCTCGATCAGGTACTGCTCGACAACGTCTACGAGGGTCTCGTTCGGCGCGAAGCCGACGGCTCGGTGGCGGACTCCCTCGCGAAGTCGCACACCGTCTCGCCGGATGGCCTGACCTACACGTTCACGCTGAATGAGAACGTCCACTTCCACTCGGGAAACGCGCTCACCGCGCAGGATGTCGTGTGGTCGCTCACCCAGGTACTCGATGACGCGAGCGTCAAGGATCACGCCACCATCGCCGCCATTCGCACGGTAACGAGCCCCGACCCGCAGACGGTGGTACTGACCCTGTCGAATCCGGACAGCAACCTGCTCTGGAACCTCGGCGGACGCGCGGGCCAGATCCTCGAGGAGAAGGCCACCAACGACCTCGCGACCTCCGCGAACGGCACCGGGCCCTTCCTGCTGAAGAAGGGCGCCTGGAAGCAGGGCGACAGCCTGACCCTGGATCGCAATGACGACTATTACGGTGCCAAGGCGAAGGTCAGCGAGATTACCTTCCGCTACATTCAGGATCCCACGGCCGCAATCAATGCGACCCTCACCGGCGATCTCGACGTCCAGACCGGCGTGGACGCCAACCTGCGCCCGCAGCTCGCGCGCGACGCCGATGTGAAGGTGACCGAGGGCCGCACCACCGATAAGTACACGCTCGTGTTCAACCCGAAGGTTCCGGCCCTGGCCGACCCGAAGGTGCGCGAGGCGCTGCGCACCGGCATCGATCATCAGGCGATCATCGACTCGATCGGTGGCGCGGGTGTGCCCCAGGGCGGCCCGATCCCCGAGCTCGATCCCGGCTATCAGGATCTCACCAAGGAGATCACGTTCGACCCGGCAAAGGCCAAGTCGCTGCTCGCCGAGGCGGGTCAGAGCAACCTCACGCTGACCCTCACCGTGGCCAACCACTACCCCACCGTGATCTCCAACGTCCTCACCTCGCAGTTCAAGAACATCGGTGTCACGCTGAAGGTCAACCGGGTGGAGTTCCCCACCTGGCTGAACGACGTGTACACCAACCACGATTTTGATCTGTCGCTGGTGAACCACGCGGAGTCCCGCGACTTCTCCAACTGGACGAACCCGGACTACTACTTCGGTTACAACAACCCCACGGTACAGGCGCTCTACGCCGAGTCGGTGGCCGCCACCGATCCGAAGGTCGTTGATGAAAAGCTCGCCGAGGCCGCACGCCTGGTGGCCGCGGACAATCCCGCCGACTGGCTGTTCACCGGGAAATCCCTCACCGCCGTGCGTTCGGGCGTGACCGGCTTCCCGACGGACTCCACCACCTCCCGCCTGTACCTCGCCAATCTGACCGTCACCCGATAACACACCTTCGTGACCCGTTTCCTGCTTTCCCGCGGGCTCCTGCTTGTGCTGGGGCTCGCGGTGGCGAGCGTGCTCATTTTCTTGGCGCTGCGTTTTCTGCCCGGGGATGTGGCGCAGGTCATTGCGGGGACGGACGCCACCCCGGCCCGGATCGCGGCGATTCGAGAGAGCCTGGGGCTTGATCGCCCCCTTCCGGTGCAGTACTTCGAGTGGGTGGGTGGCCTGCTGCGCGGCGACCTCGGCAACTCGGTGGTGACCGGGACCCCGGTGGCGAGCGAGATTGCCGAGAAGGCGCAGGTTACGCTGCCACTCGCGCTGCTGTCGATGCTGATCGGGCTGGCCATTGCCGGGCCGCTGGGTGTCGCGGCGGCCCTGCGTCGCGGTCGCCCGGCCGGGTTTGTGCTGAGCGGTTCGGCCCAGGCGCTGGCCGCGGTGCCGGTGATCTGGGCGGGCATGCTGCTCGTGATTGTGTTTTCGCTCTGGCTGGGCTGGCTGCCCGCGCAGGGCTTCCCTCGGGCGGGGTGGTCCGATCCCGGAGCCGCGCTGCGTTCGCTCCTGCTGCCGGCGATCACGATCGGCATTATCGAGGGTGCCGCGCTGCTGCGCTTTGTCCGCTCGGCGACGCTCGGCGTCATGGGGCAGGACTTCATCCGTACCGCCGCGGCCGCCGGTCGTACCCGCACCGGAGCCCTGCTCACCCACGGGCTACCGAGCGTCGCGCTGTCGATCGTCTCGGTACTGGGCATCCAGGTGGCCGGGCTGCTCGTGGGCACGGTGCTGGTCGAAAACCTCTTCACCCTGCCCGGCATCGGGCGAATGCTGGTGGCCGATGTGGGTAACCGCGACCTCACGAAGGTGCAGAGCGAGGTTCTCGTGCTGACCGCGATCGTGCTGATCATTGGCACCCTCGTCGACGTCATTCACCGCCTGGTGGATCCCCGAGCCCGGGAGGTCACCGCATGAGTGGGTTCTCACGTCTGCTGCGCCATCCGGCGGGCCTGTTCGGCCTGATCGTCGTGGCGGTACTCCTGGTTGCCGCGGGGGTTTCCCTGGTGTGGACCCCGCACGACCCGGTGTTTACCGACTCCACCCGGCGCTGGCTCGCGCCCACCTGGGAGTATCCGTTTGGCACCGATAATTCCGGCCGGGATATCTTCAGCCTCATCCTCGCGGGCTCCCGCGTCACCGTCCTCGTCGCCGTGGGTTCGGCCCTCGGCGCGGGAATCGTCGGGTTGTTGCTTGCCGCGTTCGGGGCGCTCACCCGGCGCTGGGTTCGCGAGAGCGTCGCGGTGCTCATCGACGTCCTGATCGCGTTCCCGACCCTGCTCATCGCGATGCTGCTGGCGGCCGCTTGGGGTGGCTCGCTGCTCGTGGTGATCGTGGCCGTGTCGATCAGTTTCGGGGTGAATATCGCCCGGGTCACCCGCCCGGAAATTCGTACGGTGCTCGCCGCCGACTACGTGCTCGCTGCCCGTGCCTCGGGAATCGGGAGCTGGGGCATCCTGCGACACCACGTGCTCCCCAACATCGCCCCCATCGTGATCGTGCAGCTCTCCTGGGGCATGGCACTGGCGGTGCTCGCCGAGGCCGGGCTGAGCTATCTCGGATACGGTGCGCCGGCGGATACGCCCTCCTGGGGCCGGCTGCTCTCCGAGCTGCAGACCTACATCGGCATCCAGCCACTCTCGGTGTTCTGGCCCGGTGCCGTGATCACCGTGACCGTACTCGGCCTCAATCTGCTGGGCGACGGCCTGCGCGATGTGACCGACCCCACCCTGTCCGAGCCGGCTACATCCGCGGGAGGCAACGCATGAGCCTGATCGTCGATAATCTACGCATCGCGTTTGGCGAGCGCGTCGTGGTGCACGAGGTGAGTTTCGAGGTGGCCCCCGGCGCACGGCTCGGCCTGATCGGGGAATCCGGCTCGGGGAAGTCGCTGACCGCACTCGCGATCCTCGGGCTCCTCCCCGAGGGCGCGCACGCCTCGGGCAGTATCCGGCTGGATGGCGAGGAACTCCTCGGGCGCTCCGACCGTGAGCTCGCACGCATTCGCGGTGCCCGGGTCGCGATGGTCTTCCAGGAACCGCGGACGGCGCTCAACCCGCTGCGCCGCATCGGCGCGCAGATCGCCGAGCCCGCCCGCATTCATGAGGGGCTGACGCGGGCCCAGACCCGCGAGCGGGGCACGGAGCTCGCGCGGCGGGTGGGGCTGCCCGAGCCCACCGAGATCCTGCGTCGCTACCCGCATGAGCTCTCCGGTGGCCAGCGGCAGCGGGTCAGCATCGCCGCCGCGCTGTCCGCCCATCCGCGCTACCTGCTGGCCGATGAACCAACCACCGCGCTGGATGTCACCGTGCAGTCTGAGATCCTGGCCACCTTTGACGAGCTGGTGCGTGGCAGCGGCAGCGGCCTGCTGTTCATCACCCACGACCTCGCGGTGCTTTCACGCATTGCCGATCATGCGGTGGTGATGTCCGAGGGGCGGATGGTGGAATCGGCCCCGGTGCCGCAGCTACTCACCGCCCCCGTATCCGAGCTCGGTCAGCGGCTGCTCGCCGCCGCCCGCCGTACCGCGTTCCGTCCGGGAGGCACAGAATGACCGTGCAGAACCCCGATACCGCCTGGTTCCCCGGCCCGCCCCTGCTGCAGGCCGTGGGGCTGGGCCGCAGCTATCACGCGCCGCGCGGGGCGGCGAACGGCCGCGCCCGCACCGCGCTCTCCCCCACCGATCTCGTGATGCACGATGGCGATAGCCTCGGCATCGTGGGCGAGTCCGGCTCGGGCAAGACCACGCTCGTGCGCCTGCTCACCGCGCTGGATGCCCCGAGCAGCGGCCGGGTCGACTTCCACGGCCAGACGATCGTGAGTGCCGAGGGCTCGGTGCGCAAGCAGATCCGCGGAAAGACCCTCAACTGGTTCCGTCAGCACACCGGCGTGGTCTTCCAGGATCCCTACGCCTCCCTTGACCCGCGCATGAGCGTGGGCCGCATCATCGCCGAACCCCTCATCGGATTGGGCGTCGCCGGGGACCGCCGAGCGCGCGTGCGCGAGGTCCTGGTGCAGGTCGGGCTGCCCGCAGACTTTTCCGAGCGCTACCCGCACCAGCTCTCCGGCGGCCAGCGGCAGCGTGTGGCCATTGCACGGGCGATCGTGCATCGACCCACCCTCCTGGTCGGAGACGAGCCCCTGAGCGCCCTGGACGTCACCGTGCGGGCACAGATTCTCGAACTCCTGGTCTCGCTGCGCGCAGAACTCGGGCTGAGCCTGATCATGGTCTCGCACGACCTCGGCGTGGTGCAGGAGCTGTGCGACACCGTCGCCGTCATGCACGAGGGGCAGATCGTTGAGCACGGGCCCACCGCCCGGGTCTTTGCGACCCCCGAGCACCCCTACACTTCGCGGCTGCTCGCCTCGGCACTCCCCCTGCCCGGAGCCTGACTCCCCGGTTAAACGCGGCCGCGGCCGCCCGGAAAACCGGATGGCCGCGGCGGCGTCTCGCGACTACTTCTTGGTGCGGTCGCGCTTTTCGCGCACACGCATGTTGACCTGAATCGGCGAACCCTCGAAGCCGTACACCTCGCGCAGGCGGCGGGTGATGAATCGACGGTAACCCGGGTCCAGGAAGCCCGTGGTGAACAGCACGAATGTGGGCGGACGGCTGATCGCCTGGGTACCGAACAGGATGCGCGGCTGCTTGCCACCACGCAGCGGGTGCGGGTGCTCGGCAACGAGCTCGGTGAGGAAGGCGTTGAACTTACCGGTGGGGATGCGGGTGTCCCACGACTCGAGCGCGAGCTCGAGGGCCGGGACCAGCTTCTCCAGGTGACGACCGGTGCGGGCCGAGATGTTCACTCGCGGGGCCCAGGCCACGTGGGCGAGGTCCTGCTCGATTTCACGCTCGAGGTAGCGACGGCGGTCATCGTCCAGCATGTCCCACTTGTTGAAGGCGAGGACCAGGGCACGACCGGATTCCAGCACCAGGTCGATGATGCGCACGTCCTGCTCGGAGATGGGCTGGGTCACATCCAGCAGCACCACGGCAACCTCGGCCTTTTCCAGGGCCGCGGAGGTACGCAGCGAGGCGTAGAAGTCGGCACCCTGAGCGAGGTGCACCCGGCGGCGAATACCGGCGGTGTCCACAAAGCGCCAGACCTTTCCGGCCAGGGTGATCTGCTCATCCACCGGGTCACGGGTGGTTCCCGCGAGGTCGTTCACGACCACGCGCTCCTCACCGGCGGCCTTGTTCAGCAGGCTGGACTTACCAACGTTCGGACGACCGAGCAGCGCGACGCGGCGGGGTCCGCCAACCTCCTGCTTCGCCACGGCCGAGATCTCGGGCAGCTTCTCCATGATGGCGTCAAGCAGGTCCGCGACACCGCGACCGTGCAGGGCCGAAACCGGCCACGGCTCGCCGAGGCCCAGCGACCACAGCGAGGCGGCGTTGGGCTCCTGGCGCACGTCGTCCACCTTGTTGGCCACGAGGAATACGGGCTTGTTGATCTTGCGCAGCAGCTTCACGACGTGCTCGTCGGTGCTGGTGGGGCCCACGTTGGAGTCCACCACAAACATCACGACGTCGGAGAGCTCGATCGCGACTTCGGCCTGAGCGGCCACGGAGGCGTCGATACCGCGAGCGTCGGGCTCCCAACCACCGGTGTCGACGAGGGAGAACTTGCGCTCATTCCACTCGGCCTTGTAGGTGACGCGGTCACGGGTCACGCCGGGGGTGTCCTCCACGACGGCCTCGCGGCGACCGAGGATGCGGTTGACCAGCGCGGACTTACCCACGTTCGGGCGGCCCACGATCGCAACCACCGGCAGGGCCGGCAGGTAGCGGATGGCGTTGGGGTCATCGGTGACACCGGCAAGAACGTCAAAGTCGTCCTCATCCAGGTCGTATTCTTCAAGGCCCAGGCGCAGCGCGCTGGCGCGCTGGCTGACGAGCTCGTCATCGAGGCCTTCGAGGCGCTCGGCGAAGTCTTCGTCCGCGGGCAGGTCTTCGTAGTTGTCAGGTGACATCTGCGGTGTTCTCTTTCTGGTGAGAGCCCAGGTGTTGCGGGCTCGATGGTGATCGCGGGGCGATCGTACCGCCGGGGTCGGTGGACACCTGCGGGTCTATTCGGTTGTGATGACGGCTCAGATGTTGCGAGCCCGGTTTACCCGCTCGACAACCGCGGCAATGGTGGCCGGGAAGTCGAGGTGGGTGGAATCGAGGGTGTCTACTCCCTCGGCGGCGGTCATGAACTCGGTCACGGCGGAATCGGCACGATCCCGCTTGGCGAGCGCGGCGGCCGCGGTCTTGGCGGCATCGCCGCTGAGCTCGGCTCCACGGCGTGCGGCGCGCACCTCTTCCGAGGCGGTGAGCAGAATCCGAACGGGAGCGTCCGGAGCCACCACGGTTGTGATGTCGCGTCCCTCCACCACAATACCCGGCTTTTCGCTCGAGGCAATAATGGTGCGGAAGAGGTTATTGACGAAGGTGCGTACCTCGGGAACCCGGGCCACCTGACTCACCAGGGCGGAAATCCGCGGTTCGCGGATGGCCTCGGTGACCTCGGTGGATCCCACCAGCACGAAGTACTCGTCCGGATCGGTGCCGATGCGGTACTCGAATGCCGGCAGCGAGGCGATCACCAGGGCGGTGTCCGAGCCATCGACCCCGGCGTCATCCAGGTACCAGGCCAGGGCGCGATAGGCGGCACCGGTGTCCAGGTAGGCGAAACCGAGCTGCTTGGCCGCAGCTTTCGAGACCGAGGACTTTCCGCTGCCGGCCGGGCCATCAATGGCCACCACAAATACGTTTGACATCTATACGCTCGCGATTCTCCAGCCGCGCGCCCCGAGATCCTCGATGGTGCGCTGCTTAACCTCGGGAAGGACCGCGATCTCGGCCAGGCCGATCTGGGCACCGGGTGAGTGCTCCAGGCGGAGGTCCTCCATGTTGACATTGATCTCACCCAGTTCGGTGAGGAGCCGGCCCAGCTGGCCGGGAGTATCGTCCACCATCACTACGATGGTGGCAAAACGCTGCGACTGCCCGTGCTTGCCCGGGATGCGGGCAACACCGGAGTTACCGGCGGCCATGGCATCGGCCACCGCGCGGCGGGCACCGGGAGCATCCGGGTCGCGCAGGGCGTCGGTCACGGCGCTCAGGCGGGCGATCATGCCCTCGAGCGCCTCGACCACGGGGCCGGAGTTTGCGGCGAGGATCTGCAGCCACAGTTCCGGCGCGCTCGAAGCGAGCCGGGTGGTGTCGCGCAGGCCCTGCCCGGCGAGCTGGATCGCCGCATCCGGGGCATCCGACAGACCGGCGGCGAGCAGGCTCGACACCAGCTGCGGCAGGTGCGAGACGAGGCCCACCGAGGCGTCGTGTTCCTCGGGGGTCATCTCGATCAGGACGCCGCCCACGTCGAGCGCCACGGCCTCGATCAGCGCCAGGTCCTCGCGACGGGTTTCCTCATCGCGGCAAATCACCCAGGGGCGACCAAAGAACAGGTCGGCCCGCGCGGAGATCGCTCCCCCACGTTCACGCCCGGCCATCGGGTGCGAACCGATGTAGCGGGTGAGATCGGTACCCCGCGCCTCGAGTGCGCGCAGCGGGGCCAGCTTCACGCTCGCCACATCGGTCACCACGGCATCCGGGTAATCGAGCAGCGCGCGCTCCACCGCATCGGCTACGACGTCGGGCGGTACGCACACGATCACGAGCGCGGGTGCGTCACCCTCGACGGGCAGACGCCCCGCGCCATAGTCAACGGCGAGGCGAAGATTACTCGGTGAGGCATCGTCAAGGATGACCTCGACGCCCTTTTCGCGCAGCGCAAGACCGAGGCTCGCGCCCAGCAGGCCGGCACCCACGATGCGTACCGGACCGCGGGTGCGGGTCGCGACGGATTTCTGTTCTAGCATCGTTCCTGTTTATCTCAGATCGGGCGTGCTCACAAACCCCGTTTGGGTTAGAAGCGGTTGCGGTCGTCCCGGCCGAAACGCTCGCCACCACCGCGCGGGCCGCCATCACGACGATCGCCGCGGTTCGGCTGCTTCGGGCCGGCGCTCTTCGGGCCCGAGCTCTTTGGCCCAGCTGCACGGTAGTCATCGCGTCGTTCGCCACCGGATCGGCCGCCGCGGTCTCCCGCTCCGGCATTCCTAGGTCCCGCCGTGCGGTAGTCATCGCGTCGTTCGCCACCGGATCGGCCGCCGCGGTCTCCCGCTCCGGCACCACGGGCACGGTAGTCGCCGCGCTCGGGGCGACCGGCACGGTCTCCGTGGCCCGAACGCTCGGGACGGCCGCCGCGGTCCTCCCGGTTGTAGCCGCCACGCTCCGGGCGTCCGCCACGGTCATCCCGGCTGTAGCCGCCCTCGCGCGGAGCGCGATCGTCACGGTTGTAGCCGCCCTCACGGGGAGCACGCTCATAACCACCCTCGCGCGAACCGCGCTCGCTGCGACGCTCGTCGCGGCCAGTGCGCTTGGGGCCACGCTCGGTGGGCACGTAGTTGCGGTCGCCGCCGCCACGCTGGGCGCGGTAACCACCGTTGCGCTTGGCCTCGCGGTCCTCTCGCTCACGGTCGGCCAGGCGACGCTCGGCGTTGTCGATCCGGATCTCCTCGGCGGGCTGGGCACTGGCCTTGCGGGCCAGGGTCAGGACGCGGCCACGCTCGGCAGCGGTGAGCTCACGGTAGCGGCCCTGCGGCAGGGTGCCGAGGTGCAGCGGCCCGAATGAGCGGCGCACGAGCGAGATGACGGGGTGGCCCACGTGCGCGAGCATGCGACGCACGATGCGGTGCTTGCCCGAGTGCAGGGTGATCTCGATCATCGAGGTCTTGGAGGACTCGTCCATCAGGCGTGCGCGATCGGCACGGATGGGGCCGTCGTCGAGCTCGATGCCGCGCAGCAGGCGGGTGATCGTGGCCTGGGTGATGGTGCCGGATACCTGGGCGATATAGGTCTTGGTCACACCGAAGGAGGGGTGTGCAAGCACGTTGGCGAGCTCACCATCGTTGGTGAGGATCAGCAGACCCGAGGTTTCCTGGTCGAGGCGGCCCACGTTGTAGACGCGCTCCTCGAACTCGGAGGTGTAGGCCGAGAGGTCCGGGCGGCCATTCTCATCGGCGAGCGAGGAGACCACGCCCACGGGCTTGTTCAGCATCACGTAGCGCTTGGTTTCGTCGAGCTGGACGGCCTGGCCGTCTACCGAAACGAGGTCGACCTCGGGGTCGATGCGGCGACCGAGCTCGGTCACGACCTTGCCGTTGACCTCGATGCGGCCGGCGGTGATCATGTCTTCACACACGCGGCGCGAGGCAACACCGCGCTGGGCGAGTACCTTCTGCAGGCGTACGCCGTCGTGCTGGTTATTGGGGGTGAGCGGGGAAGCGGGCATCCGCGAGGTTTCCTATTCTGTGGTCAGGCAGGGCGCAGGTCGGAGTCGAATCCGTCCGCACCATCGGGCAGCAGCGGTGAGATCGGCGGGAGCTCGTCCAGGGAGTTGATTCCCAACTGGGTGAGCAGCAGATCGGTGGTGCCGTAGTGTATGGCGCCGGTCTCGGAATCGGTGAATACCTCGGTGATGAGGCCACGGCCGGCGAGTGTGCGCACCACCGAGTCTACGTTGACTGCACGGATGGCGGCTACCGCACCGCGGGTGATCGGCTGCTTATAGGCGATTACGGCGAGGGTTTCGAGGGCCGCGGGCGAAAGCCGGGCGGGATTTTGGGTGTGAACGTAGTCGGTCACAACCTCGTCATAGTCGGTGCGCACATAGATTCGCCAGCCGCCGCCCACCTCGCGCAGCTCGAATCCGCGACGCACTCCCCCGGTCAGGCCGTCAAAGTCGGCCACGAGGTTCGCGATCGCCGCGCTCACCTCGCGCAGCGGGGCACCCACGGCCGCCGCGAGGTCGGTGAGGGGCTGGGGCTCATCGGCCACGATCAGCAGGGCCTCGAGCGCGCGTTCGAGCGGAAGATCCGCGGCCGCGTGCGGGGCGAGCGGCGCATCGGCCTCGTCGGCACCATCAGCGGCGGGGCGGTCGGTGATATCGATCGGGGTCTCAGTTGTCATAGTCGGCTCCGAGGTTCGCGAGGTTTTCGGCATTCCAGTCGGCGGCGCTCCAGGTCACGGTGAGCTCCCCGAGCGGTTCGATCTGTTCAAAGCTCACGGCCGCATGGCGGTACAGCTCGAGCAGCGCGAGGAAGCGTGCCACCACGATGCCGCGCTCGGTGACCCCCGAGATCAGGCGGCGGAAACTCATCGGTTCTCCCCCGCGCAGCATCGCCACCAGGTGTGCGGCCTGCTCGCGAATACTCACGAGCGGCGCGTGCAGGTGGTCGAGACCCACGGTGGGAATCTCGCGCGGGGTCAGCGCCACCAGGGCGAGTGCCGCGAAGTCCTGTACCCCGAGGGTCCAGTGCAGCTCGGGGGTGCTCTCACGGAATTTTTCTTCAAGGCGCACGGAGCGTGGGTGCCGCTCGGACTCGACGCGGAGCCGATCCTCAAACCAGCGGGCCGCCTCCTTGAACGCGCGATACTGCAGCAGCCGAGCGAACAGGAGGTCGCGTGCCTCGAGGAGCGCGACGTCCTCGGCATCGACCAGCTCACCCTGGGGCAGCAGCCCGGCGATCTTCAGGTCGAGCAGGGTCGCGGCGACCACGATGAACTCCGAGGCGCGATCCATCTCCTCGGCCGCGTCGAGCCCGCGCAGATACTCGAGAAACTCGTCGGTGACCGCCGAGAGGGCGATCTCGGTGATGTCGAGCTCGCGCTTTCCGATCAGGGTCAGCAGGAGGTCAAACGGACCGTCGAAGTTTGACAGCGCAACCCGAAAAACCCCGGAGTCCGGGGTGTCGAGAACCGGATCAGGCGACGGCACCACGCGCAACCAACTCGCGCGCCAGCTGGCGGTAGGCCTTGGCGGCCTGGTGCTCGGGCGCGAAATCGGTGATCGGGACGCCGGCGACGCTGGCATCGGGGAACTTCACGGTGCGGCCGATCACGGTCTCCAGCACGGAGTCTCCGAAGGCCTCCACCACGCGCTCCAGCACCTCACGGGAGTGCAGGGTGCGGGAGTCGTACATGGTCGCGAGGATGCCGTCGAGCTTGATCGCCGGGTTCAGGCGGTCGCGCACCTTGTCGATGGTCTCGATCAGCAGGGCGACTCCGCGCAGAGCGAAAAACTCGCATTCCAGCGGGATCAGCACGCCGTGCGAGGCGGTGAGGGCGTTGACGGTGAGCAGGCCGAGCGAGGGCTGGCAGTCCACCAGGATGACGTCGTACTCCGAGCTGACCTTGCGCAGCACGCTCGCCAGGATCTGTTCGCGCGCCACCTCGCCGACGAGGTGCACCTCGGCGGCGGAGAGGTCGATGTTGGCGGGGATCAGATCGAGACCGGCGACCTTGGTCGATACGATCGCGTCGTGCGGATCCTTGGTGTGACCGAGCAGCAGATCGTAAATCGTGGGGGTGTCGTGGGCGACCACGCCGAGGCCCGCGGTGAGCGCACCCTGGGGGTCGAAATCGACGGCAAGAACGCGGCGGCCATAGGCGGCGAGCGCGGCACCCATGCTGATGGTGGTGGTGGTCTTCCCCACGCCACCCTTCTGGTTGCACAGCGAAATGATGCGGGCGGGGCCGTGCTCGGACAGCGCAGGGGGCTCGGGGAACTCGGTCTGGATTCGGCCGGTCGGGCCGAAGTCGATGCCCTCAAGCGGTGTGTTCTGTCCTGCTCTTGCCACTGCGTGTCCCAACGTTCGGCGAAAATCTACGGGTGCCCCCTAGATTCTACCGATCACCACCCATAACGCCCGAGAGGGCGCGCCAAACCGCTGTTTCCGTCCGCGCGGCCGGGTGAGTACGTCGGACCGTGCGGCGCTTCCCCCTGCCCCAATAACGTGTCCCTACTTTTCGCCGGGTACCTGAGCGCCCTAGACTCCCCACAGCGGCACTTCGCCCGTACCCCGCGAGAGGAAAAACATGAGCACCACCACTACCCCCGGCCTCGGCCTGGCGGCCAATCCGGTGGCCGGCGTCATCCGGATCGCGTTTGCCGCGCTCTCACTCGCGGCCGTCATCGGTTCGTTTACTCACTCCGCGGCCTCGGGGCCGGTGAACCCGTTCAACTTCTTTGGCTATTTCACGATCCAAAACAACCTGCTGATGGCGGTGGTGCTCGCCATCGTGGCGCTGCGTAGCCTGCGTGGCCGCGCGCCCTCGCTGGGTTGGAGCCTCGCCCGCGGCTTCGCGGTGTCCTATATCGCCGTGGTGGGTCTGGTGTACAACACGCTGCTGGTGGGTGTCGATGGCGGAGCCTCGCTCCCCTGGACAAACTTCGTGATGCACGTGCTGTTCCCGATCATCGGTGTGCTCGACTGGATCATCTTCACCGACCGCGTAACGCTGCCCTGGCGCACCTTCTGGTGGGTACTCATCTACCCCGCGGTGTGGACCATCGTGATCCTCATTCGCGGCGCGACCGACGGCTGGGTGCCCTATCCGTTCCTCAACCCCGCGAACGGCTACGGCGTGGTCGCGCTGTACTGCCTCGGGGTGGTCGTCGCGTTCCTCGCCTCGGCGGCAATGATCTACTGGATCTCCCGCATTCGCCCGGGTATCGACCAGCGCTAGCTGTACAGGCAAATGGCCCGGAACCTCGCGGTTCCGGGCCATTTTTGTGCCGTCAGTGTGCCGTGACGTCCTCAGGTGGTTACGGCACAACCACCGCGCGGCCAACGATGGTGCCCTCGTGCAGGCGAGCGTAGGCGGTGGGGGCATCAGCGATGTCGAAGCGCTCCACGCTCACCGACAGCTGGCCGGTGCGGGCGAGGCCGAGCACCTCCATCAGCTCGTCACGGCTGCCCCAGTACGGTGCGCGGACGCTCACGCCGAACGGGGTCGAACCGAAGCCGGTGGGCACGGTGCCGCCACCGATGCCAACCACCTCAATTGCGCCATCCACGCGGACCGATGCGCGCGCGGTTTCCAGGGTCGGGGTGGCCCCCACGAAGTCGAAGACGACGTCCGCACCGATGCCTCCGGTCAGCTCGCGAATCGCCGCCGGGGCTTCCGAGTTTGAGAGCACCGTGTGGTGGGCACCCACCGAGCGTGCGTGCTCCAGCTTCTCCTCGGTGACATCCAGTGCGATGACGGTGGCGGAGGTCAGCGCGCGCAGAATTTGAATGCCCACGTGGCCGAGCCCACCGGTGCCGATGACCACCGCGGTCGAACCGCCGGGCAGCTTATCGATCACGTTCTTGATCGCGTGGTACGGCGTGAGACCGGCATCGGTCAGGGCCACCGCGGCCACCGGATCGAGGCCCTGCAGCGGCACCAGGTGGCGTGCGTTATCAACGATCAGGTACTCGGCCATGCCGCCCGGCGAACCGAGCCCGGGCGGGTGAATGCCCAGCTTGGCCGCGTTCGGGCAGTAGTTCTCGCGCCCCCGAGCACACTCGGCACAGGCACCGCACCCCCAGGGGCCATAGACGGCCACGTCATCGCCCACCGCAAACTCGGTGACGCCCTCGCCGAGCTTGTCGACGACACCAACGGCCTCGTGCCCCAGCGTGAGCGGCAGCGGATAGGAGTAGGCCTCCGCAGGCAACCCCATAATGAACCAGTCCGAATGGCAGAGCCCGGCGGCCAGAACTCGCAGGCGAATCTGGCCCGGCTTGGGCTCGGGAACGGGGATCTCACGCACCTCGGGGGCGGAGCCCACCTCGACGTATTGGACGGCCTTCATGGTCATGGAGCATTCCTCTCGTCTGCGAGATGCGGTTCATCCCGCACCTCCACGCTACTCTCTTCGCCGAGGCCCCGCGGCCCTCCTTCGGGAAGTGCACCCGCGCGATTACCCGGAGTACACCAATCGGAAACGCTCGCAGAGGATGGGCATCTGCGGCTCAAATCCGCGCGGATTCTCCGAGTGCTCACGCCAGTACTGTTCGTGGGCTGCACGCCAGTATTCGAGGGTGCGATCGCCCTCCCCCTCAGCACGGGCATGCTCAGCATCCACGCGGTCAAACGCCACGGTACTCACCGCGGTGGTCTCGATCACCGCGCGGGGAAGGCCTGCGCCGTCAAGAATGATGCTGAATTCTCCCGGTTCGGGAAAAGCCTCATCGACGTGCTCGTAATCCCAGACGGCCGAGGCCGTTCCGGTTTTGAACCCGGCCAGCACCAGGCCCAACAGATCATCGGCGTGCTCGGGCGTCGCCCCAAACGGCCAGGCTTCGGGCACCTCGACGGGCAACCCCGAAACCGCGGCGCGTGCGCGCAACCAAAAATCGTCAATAACACCCGGCTCAGTCATGGATTCAGGCTATCGAACCCTGAGCTCAGCGGCCCGGCGATGGCTACGTGAGTTCGAGGACCCGCTCGTCAGCGGGCGCGGAGTTCAGACCGTTTTCGTCGTGCCGGCGGTCATCCTGAATGGAGTATTCAATGACGACGCCAATGGCGTTCGCATAGTTACGAATCGTGGACATCCGAGGATCATTGTCGTAGCGTTCAAACTTCGATACGCCCTGCTGGGTGATCCCCATGCGCTCGGCGACATCCGCCTGAGATAGCCCCTGTTCCCGCCGCACGGCGATGAGAGCGTCAACAAACTCCCGATCCACACGAGCAAGATAGTGTGCTCGCGTGAACTCCGCCGAGTTTCGCGCCTCGTGAATCATTTCTGCGAGCGTGGTCATGATCCAACCCTAACAGTACAACTAAAAAGTTGTGCAGTTTTCTCGGTCTAGGAATCTGGCTAGGGGCGGTATCTGGCTACCGCAACGTCAATCTCGGCTTGCTGTGCCCTCTGATCGGTCTTGATGTGCTCGTGGAGCCTGACGAGAACATGCGGATACCGCGGCCCGAACTAGCGGGCGCGGGGGTGTGCCTGCACGAACATCTCGCGCAGCGAATCGGCGCTCACCCGCGTGTAGATCTGCGTGGTCGCAACCGAGGAGTGGCCGAGGAGTTCCTGAACAACGCGCACATCGGCACCGCCCTGCATGAGGTGGGTGGCAAACGAGTGCCGCAGCGAGTGCGGGGATACCTCGCTGGCGATGTCGGCGTGCTCGGCGGCGCGGCGGATAATCAGCCAGGCGTTCTGCCGAGACACCCGCGATCCGCGCGCCCCAAGGAATAGCGCGGGCGTTGCAAAGCCACGTGCCGAAAAAATCGGGCGGGCACGCACCAGATAGGCGTCGAGGGCCGCACGCGCATACGAGCCCACCGGCACGATGCGCTCCTTATTGCCCTTGCCGCGCAGGCGCAGAATGTCGCCGTCAATGACGTCGTCCACGTTGAGGTCCACGGCCTCACTCACACGGGCGCCGGTTGCGTAGAGAAGCTCCAGCAGCGCGCGGTCGCGCAGCGACTGCGGATCGTCTCCGGACACCGCGGCCAGCAGCGCCTCGACCTCGTCGATGCGCAGGGCCTTGGGCAGTCGGGACGGCAGTTTGGGCGGCAGCACCTCGCGCGCAATATCGCGATCCAGGTCGCCCTCCTCGAGGAGGAAGCGATGCCAGCCGCGCACGGCCGACAGGATGCGTGCCACACTCGCGGCCGCGAGCCCGGATTCGCTGAGCGAGCGCCCAAAATGCGCGATGTCTTCGGCGCTGAGCGTCGCCAGATCGGTGACCTCACGCTCGTCCAGCCAGGCCAGATAGCGGGTCAGATCACGACGATACGCGAGCAGGGTGTTCGTCGAACGCCCCCGCTCGATGGTCAGGTGGCGCAGGTAGTTCTCCAGCTGCCGCACACGATCGGCGGCCATGTTCTAAGCCTCGGGGGCGAACTTCGGGTGACGCACCCAGGGTTCGGTGGGATCGCCCAGGCTCGACCAGCCGCGACGCCGTGCGGCCTCGGCGGCCAGCACACCCACGATGAGCAGGGAGTTCTGAACGCGGCGGTCCAGAACGGCCTCCACGGCCTCCTCCAGCGGCACCCACCGCTTTTCGATATCGGCCTCCTCGGCCTCGCGCTCGAAGGCGGGCAGATCGCGGATACCGCGGGCCAGGTAGATACGAATAACCTCATCGCTGCCGCCGGGGCTGGTGGCAAACTCCGAGAGCAGGTGCCACTCGCTGGCGGCCAGGTCAGCCTCCTCGGCGAGCTCACGCTGGGCACCGATCAGGGGGACCTCCCCCACGATGTCGAGGAGCCCCGCGGGGAGCTCCCAGTCGCGGGTGCGGATCGGGTGCCGGTACTGACGAATCAGCAGCACACGCTCCTGATCGTCAAGCACCAGCACCGCGACCGCACCGGTGTGATCCATGTACTCGCGGGTGATATCACCGCCGGGGTACCGAATCACATCGCGACGAATGCCCCAGACCGCTCCCTCAAACACCGCCTCGCTGGACGCGATGGGCGGGTGTGAGGGAACGTCCCGGAGCTCGTCGGACATGCTAGTTAGCGTCCGTGTTCTCGCCACCGTTTGCGAACAGCTTGGTGGCGTTGTGACGCTCGAGCGCCGCGGCGACCAGGCCGCGGAACAGCGGGTGAGCGCGGTTCGGACGCGAACGCAGCTCGGGGTGAGCCTGCGTTGCGATGTAGTACGGGTGCACCTCGCGCGGCAGCTCCACGAACTCCACCAGGTCACCGTTCGGGCTGGTGCCCGAGAAGACCAGGCCGGCCTCCGCAATCTGGTCGCGGTAGCGGTTGTTGACCTCGTAGCGGTGACGGTGACGCTCGGTGATGAGCTCCGAACCGTACACCTCGGCGGCGAGCGACCCCGGGGCCAGCGCGGCCTCGTACTCACCCAGACGCATGGTGCCACCCAGGTCGCCCGAGGCGATGATGTCAACCTGCTCGGCCATCGTCGCGATCACGGGGAACTCGGTATTCTCATCGAACTCGGTGGAGGAGGCACCGGCCAGGCCGGCCTCGTTCCGCGCGTACTCGATGACCATGGTCTGAAGGCCCAGGCACAGACCCAGGGTGGGGATCTTGTTCTCGCGGGCGAACTTCAGTGCGCCCAGCTTGCCCTCGATACCGCGGATGCCGAAGCCTCCGGGCACGCAGATACCGTCGAGACCGGCGAGCGCCTTCGCGGCACCCTCGGGGGTCTCGCAGTCATCCGAGGGGATCCAGCTCAGGTTAACCTTCGCCTGGTTCGCGAAACCACCGGCGCGCAGCGCCTCGGTGACCGAGAGGTAGGCGTCGGGCAGGTCGATGTACTTACCGACCAGGCCAATGTTGACCTCGTGCTTGGGCTCCGCAACGGCGTCCAGCAGGGTATTCCAGCCGGATTCGCCGGACCAGTCGACCTCGCCGGCCTCGAGGCCCAGCTGGTCGATGATGTAGGAGTCGAGGCCCTGGTTGTTGAGCATCGAGGGGATCAGGTAGATCGAGGGCACGTCGACGGTGTTGATCACGCCGGCTTCCTCAACGTCACACATCAGCGCGATCTTGCGCTTGTTAGCCTCGGTGACCGGGCGGTCCGAGCGCAGCACGAGCGCGTCGGGCTGGATACCGATGGAGCGCAGGGTCGCAACGGAGTGCTGGGTCGGCTTGGTCTTCTGCTCGCCCGAGGCACCCATGAAGGGCACCAGGGAGACGTGTACGAAGAACACGTTGCGACGGCCGAGCTCGTGGCGCAGCTGACGCGCGGCCTCGATGAACGGCTGGGATTCGATGTCACCAACGGTGCCACCCACCTCGGTGATGATCACGTCGGGACGGGGTTCCTCGGTGGCCTGCAGACGCATGCGACGCTTGATCTCGTCGGTGATGTGCGGGATGACCTGCACGGTGTCGCCGAGGTATTCGCCGCGACGCTCCTTGGCGATGACCTCGGAGTAGATCTGTCCGGTCGTGACGTTGGCCGCCTGGGACAGGTTGATGTCGAGGAAGCGCTCGTAGTGACCGATGTCAAGATCGGTCTCGGCGCCGTCGTCGGTCACGAAGACCTCGCCGTGCTGGAACGGGTTCATCGTTCCGGGATCGACGTTCAGGTACGGGTCAAGCTTCTGCATGACCACGTGCAGACCGCGGGCGGTCAGCAGGTTGCCCAGGCTCGCGGCGGTGAGCCCCTTGCCCAACGAAGAAACGACACCACCGGTCACAAAAATATGCTTGGTTGTGTCGTTCTGAGATACCGCGTTTGATTTATTCACCACGGGCTTTGATCCTATCAGCAATATCGGAACTCGGCTAGCGCCGAGGTTCCCGGGAGGAGGAGACCGCCGTGATGGCGGGGGAAAGTGCCGCGGCGGGGGCCGCGGCACTCGGTGAGTCGTGTGGAGCGAGGAAAATCACGGTGCCGCGTTTTCCGAGGCGGCCAGCGCGAGCAGTTCGCCCGCGTGGGCCAGGGCGTTGTCTGAATCGGCGAGGCCGGAGAGCAGACGCGCCATTTCGGCGAGGCGTTCGTCTTCGCGCAGCTGACGGACGCTCGATGCGGTGACCCGGCCGTCGTCGTCCTTGACCACCGCGAGGTGGTTTCCGGCGAAGGCCGCGACCTGTGCAAGGTGCGTCACCACGATCACCTGGGCGCTGCGGGCCAGCTGCGCGAGCCGGCGACCGATCTCGATGGCCGCCGCGCCACCCACCCCCGCATCCACCTCGTCGAAGACAAACGTGGGCAGGGGCTCGTTCGTGGCGATGACCACCTCGAGCGCGAGCATGACCCGGGAGAGCTCACCACCGGAGGCCCCCTTCGCCACCGGGCGCGGCTCGGCACCGTTGTGCGGGGCGAGCAGGAAGGTGACCTGATCGGCACCGTGGCTGCCGGGCTCGGGGAGCGGTTCGACCGCCACCGTAACCTTCGCCTGGGCCATCGCCAGCGCGGTGAGCTCGGTGGACACCGCCGCGGACATCCGCGAGGCCGCCGCGGTGCGCACCGCGGTCAGCGCGGCCGCGGCGGCCAGGACGGCGGCGTGCTCGGTATCCACCCGGGCACCGAGCTCGTCGATGCGATCCTCATCGGAGTCGAGTTCCAGCAGACGCTGGGACCCCACCGCGCGCAGCTCGAGGACATCCTCATAGCGGGGGCCGTACTTACGCACGAGGTTTGAGAGCAGCGAGCGGCGCTCCTGGATCTGCTCCAGCTCGTGGGCACCGTCGGAGTCGAGGGTCGCGAGATAGGTCGAGAGTTCACCGGTGAGCTCCGCCACCTGATAACCCAGCCCGGTGAGCTGCTCCACGATCGGGGCGAGCGTGGCGTCAAAGGCCACCGCACGCTCCAGCTGACGTCGGGCGTGATCGAGCAGTGCCGAAACATCTGCCCCGCCCTCGATCTCCTCGGCGGAGAGCGCCTCCCGGGCACTCGCCGCGGCCAGGCGCAGATCTTCAACGTTTGTTAGACGCTCGGCGAGCGCGGTGAGTTCGTCCTCTTCCCCGGGCTGCGGGTCGGCGGTTTCGATCTCCTCGAGGGCGATGCGCAGGCGCTCGGCCTCGGCCAGCCGGAGGTCGCGCTGCTCAATGAGCATCGCCAGGGTCTCACGGGTGGTTTTCCAACCCTCGAATGCCCCGGTGTAGGTGGTCAGGGCGCGACGCAGTTTCTTGCCCGCAAAGCGGTCCAGGGCGTCGCGCTGAGCCGAAGCGGTGCGCAGCCGCATCTGATCGGACTGACCGTGCAACACCACGAGCTTCTCGCCGAGCTCGCCGAGCACACCGATCGGGGCCGACCGGCCACCCACCTGTGCCCGGCTGCGACCCTCGGCCGAGACCGAGCGCCCCAGGGTGAGCTCCATCCGGCGCTCCCCCGCGGCGTTCACCTCGATCTCGTCGAGCAGGCCGCCCGCATCGCGGACACGCTCGGCCACACCGCTCGCGTCATCGATGTTCCAGCGGCCATCAACGCTGGCCTGGTTCGCCCCGCGGCGCACCGCGGCGGCATCGGCTCGCCCGCCGAGGAGCAGACCGAGCGCGGTGACCACCATGGTCTTGCCCGCGCCTGTCTCTCCGGTGATCGCAGTGAATCCCGGTCCGAGCGGCAGCGAGGCCTGAGCGATCACGCCGAGGTCGCGAATGTCGATGCTCTCAATCATGCGTGTCCTCCAGGGAGTCGAATGCTCTGAATCACTACTTACCGTCTCCGCGCCAGCCGGTTACCGGGAGTCGGAACTTCTGCACGAGACGATCGGTAAACGGGCCCTGGTGCAGACGCGCGAGCCGCACCGGCACGCTTGAACGGCGCACCGAAACCTGCGCACCCTGGCCGAGCTCAAACGCGCGTCGACCATCGCACCACAGCACGCCGGTACCCACGTTGCGCTCGAGCAGGCGAATGCCGATGGAGGAGGCCGGAGACACCACGAGCGGCCGGGCAAACAGCGCGTGGGCGCTCAGCGGTACCAGCATGATGGCCTCGACCGTGGGCCAGATCACCGGGCCACCGGCGGAGAAGCCGTAGGCGGTGGAGCCGGTCGGGGTGGAAACCACCACGCCGTCGCACCCGAAGGAGGACAGCGGGCGATCATCTACCTCGAGCAACACCTCGAGCATGCGCTCGCGGCTCGCCTTTTCGACCGTGGCCTCGTTCAGCGCCCAGTTTTCGTAGACGACCTCGCCGTCCTGCTCAACGGAGACCGCGAGCGTCAGGCGCTCCTCGACGATGTACTCGCCGCTGATCGCGCGTCGCACCGCCTCATCGAGATCATCACGCTCGCTCTCGGCGAGGAAGCCGACGTGACCGAGGTTGATGCCCAGCAGCGGTGCCGGATGGCGACGAACGAGCTCAGCGGCGCGCAGGATCGTGCCGTCACCCCCGAGGACGATAACGATTTCGAGCTCGGCGGCCGAGACATCCTCATCGAGCAGCAGTACCGGGCCGGTTTCGACACCCGACGCGCAGATGTCATCGCGTTCACTGCGTTCCAGGACCGGGTTTGCTCCCGCCACCCGAAGCTGATTGATCACGTGGATCGCGGCCTCAATCGAGTCGTCTCGCCCGGTGTGCGACACCACAAGAATGGGACGCAGGTGTGCGGTGGTCATGCCGTGGACTTCCCCTCCGCGGCGAGCCTGTTCACCGTCGATTCCCATTCTGACGGATTCCCGCTGTTTGCGGCAGGGTCTGCGTCGTGATTCTTTCGATCCCGGAACCACACCAGGTACTCGAGGTTGCCCGATCCGCCGGTAATCGGGCTCGGCAGCAGGCCCGCGGTGGCGAGCCCGAGATCCCAGGCATGCCACAGCACGGTCGAAATCGCGTGGGCGCGGAGGTCAGGCTTGCGCACGATGCCCTCCTTGATGCCCGACTTGCCCACCTCAAACTGCGGCTTAATCAGCAGCAGGAAGTCGGCGCCGGGTTCTGCGGCATCGCGCAGGGCGCCGAGGACGAGCGTCAGCGAGATGAACGAGAGGTCGCCCACCACGAGGCTTGGCAGGCTGTCTGTTTCACTCACGTGTCGCAGGTGCTGGCCCTGCAGCTCACGCACGTTGAGGCCCTCGAAGACCCGCACACCGGGATCGGCACGCACCGAGGCGGCGAGCTGATCGTGGCCCACGTCGACCGCAAACACCTCGCGGGCACCGCGCTCACGCAGCACCTGGGTGAAGCCACCGGTGGAGGCGCCGGCATCCAGCGCGACGCGGCCGGTGGGGTCTACCGGGAAGTTGTCGAGGGCGCTGAGTAGCTTGTGTGCCGCGCGGCTCACGTAGTGTGAGTCGCCGTCGATGCTGAGCACGTTGTTCTCCCCCACCTTGGTGGAGGCCTTCAACGTGGTGGCACCGTCGACACGGACCCGGGCCTCGGCGATCAGCGCGGCGGCGGCGGAACGCGACCGGGCCAGCCCTCGCTCGGCAAGGGCGGCATCTAGGCGAATCATCGGGTCTCCTCGGAGTTATGGGGTGAAGCGGGAGGCAGGGAGACCTCCGGACGTGGGGCGGCGGCAATACCGTGTGTGAGTTCTGCCGCGGGGTTCAGGGTGATGCGATCGGACTGCTCGAGCCGCTCGGTCAGCTGCCCCACGATCTCGCCCAGCGCCGCGGCGCGCTCGGCCAGGGGCAACGACTCGGCGCGTGCGGCGGCGGCCGCGTGGCCGGTGGGCTCGGAATCGGATAAATCACTCACCATCCCAGACTAGCGTGCGCCACCGATGCTGCCCGTGGACGCGGCAGGAACCAACGCCAAGCGGGCCAGCCCCCATCACGGTGGATGAGGCCTGGCCCGCTATTGAGGTGCCGCTAGGCTATGCGGCTATGCCTGCTGCTCGCGGCGACGGCGCAGAATCACGCCGAGGCCCAGGAGCAGGAACACGGATCCCGCGATGACGATGCCGGCGACGTCCGCACCGGTGTGGGAGAGCTCGCTACCCGGGGTCGCGGTGGCGGGGGTCTCCGCACCCGGGGTGACGGCGGCGCCCGTCACGGTCAGCGGGATCTCGCCGCGGGCGGTGCGTCCCTCCAACACCAGCGTGTGCTGGCCGGCGGGAACGCCCTCGGGGATGACCACTGTGATATCGATGCGGCCGTTGGCATCCGCCTGCGCGGAACCGAGGTGCACCGGAGTCGAGTGCAGCCAGATTTCGACGCGCTCATCGGCGGTAAAGCCGCCCGCGGTGATGTGGACGCTGCCGCCCACCGCCACCGTGGTGGCGTCGGTGGTGACCGGAACGCTCGGGCGGGTGCTGGGTTCCACCGGAGGGATGCTGGGTTCCGTCGGCGGCGTACTGGGTTCAACGGGAGGCGTGCTCGGCTCCACCGGAGGTTTCGACGGCTCCACCGGAGGCTTACTCGGCTCCACCGGAGGCTTACTCGGCTCCACCGGAGGGGTGCTCGGCTCCACCGGAGGCTTACTCGGCTCCACCGGAGGCTTACTCGGCTCCACCGGAGGCTTCGACGGCTCCACCGGAGGCTTCGACGGCTCGGTCACGACCGGGGTTACCGTGGTGCTCAGCGACAGCGGAGACATCGCGGTGCCGGCGGCGTAGGTGTCACCGAACAGGGCACGGCCGGTTTCGGCCAGCACGGTCGGGGCGTTGGTGATGGTCACCGCGCCGGAGGCATCGGTCTTCAGGACACCGCCGGACAGGTTGGCCGTAGCTAGCAGTACGGGCGCACCCAGCGGGGTTTCGGATCCACCCATCGACTTCGCGGCGATCCGGGCGTAGATCTTCGCGGTGTCGCCATCAATCTCGACCCGGGGCGTGCTCAGCACGCTGCGCAGCTGCCACACATCGCCGGCCTTGTGACCAAGGTAGGTTGCGGTGCCCGAGAAGGCGAAGGCGTCGCGGGGAGCCTTCGTGGCGGGTGCCAGCGGGAAAGTCAGCACTCCAGCGTCCGTGGCGTTTGCGCCCTCGGTTCCGGTGATACTGCCCTTGGCGTTCGGGCCGAGGATGTACGAGCGGAATGTGTCGTGGACACCCCAGGTGAGCGATCCGGTTACCGTCACGGGCACGTTCGGGTCGACCGGGGGCCTGCTCGGCTCCACCGGCGGCTTTGAGGGCTCGACCGGCGGCTTGCTCGGCTCTACGGGAGGCTTCGAGGGCTCGACCGGCGGGGTCGACGGGTTGGTCGGGGTAGCGGTCTCGCCGCCGTCCACGGCGGGACCAGAGGCGCTCGAGGGCGTCGTGGTCGCGGTGAACGATCCGGAGATCGGGTTGGGGATCTTGCGGGCGTTACCGTCGGCGGAGGCCGAGGTGGTCATCCACCAGCCCCGCAGCGCCGGATCCATGAAGTCGATGAACGACTTCGGGAATGAGTTCGGCGAGGTGACGGTGCTGCTACCGGGCTCGGTGTAGGCGCGGCCGGCGAAAACGGGAGTACCCGAGATCGGGATCGAGCCATCCGCCTGCACGTCGAGCTTCAGGTTCGTGAAGGTGGCGGCGGTGACCCGCTTGTATCCCGTCGAGACGTTGGTCTTGGTTTCGCCCCAGGCCACGTCGAAGCTCAGCGCGGCGGTGCCGTCGGCGGAGCGTGCAAGGTAGGGGTTTGCCAGGGTGATGAAGACGTCCGGGGCGAGGCCCGGGTAGGGACGATACTCGATCGCGTCGGTCCAGCCGAACTGGGCGGCACCGGTCTTCGGATCGCTCCAGCCGTGTCCGCCGGAGAAGGTGAAGCGGTTGTTCTTGTCGAGGGCGACGGCACCGTAGGGGTGGGCCTGCCAGTCGAGGGCGTAGGCCGAGACGTCCCAGCTCAGGACGTTGTTCGTGGTGTCGACGGCACCGGCCGGTGCGGCCGCCAGGGCGGGTGCCTTCGGCCCGGTAAAGACGGGGTTTTCCACCGGCGGGGTACTCGGTTCTCCACCGTCCTGGCCGGGGGCCGGCTCAAGGGTGGAGACGGTGGGCAGCGCGCCACCCACCGCGATGCGAGACACCGCGCTGAGGGTCGTGCTCAGCGGGGTCTTGTTGTACGGGTGGGAGACAAATACCGAACCGGTGGTGGGGTCGGCAACAACCGACCACAGGTTTGCGTCCCCGGCGCCGTACGACTTGACGATGCCAAGCTTGGTGAAGTCGGCAACAACCTCGGTCTGCCAGGTGTCGGGGTGCAGCACGCGCAGGGCCGAATCCGCGCTGCTGGTGACGTACACCTCGTGGCTGCGCGAATCCACGGCCATGCCGCGGATGGTGTCGCCGAGCTCGGTCGGGCTCCCCAGGAACTTCCCGGTCTCGGTGTCCACAACAATGAGCTTACCGTTGGGGTCATCCCCCAGGAAGTCTCCGTCGATGGCCACGTACAGGTGGTGCAGGGCGGGGTCCAGAGCAATGGCCGACAGCTGAACGAAGTCGTTGTCAGTGGGGAACGCAAAGTCGATGACGGGCTTCTCGGTGCCGGGGAGCCAGGTGTTGGTGGAGAGATCCACCGCGGTGATCACACCGTTGGCCGGGTCCCCGACCCACAGGCGCTTGGCCGCGGCGTCGATCACGATGTTTGACAGCGAGCTATTGCGCGCGCTGGACACTGTGATCGCTGCGCCCACGGTGCCGGTCTCAATACTCACCGGCGTGATGGTTTTGCCCGCGGCCATGTAGAGCGTGCCGGTGGCCGGGTAGTAGGCGATCGAACCGGGCGAGGTGGGGGTGCCGGTGATCGTCTTGATCACGGCACCGGTACCGAGGTTGATCACATCGAGCGTGCCCTGCCGGCCGCTGTTGTCATTTGCTCCGACGCGGGCGCGCGGGATGAACCCGGTGTTTGTGGCGGAATCCACCACGATCCTGTCGATACCGCTGCTGAACGGAATCGAGGAGGCGGCGACGCTAAAGTCGCGCGTGTCCACCCGGGTCAGGCTTCCGGTTTTTGCGGTGATGTCGTCGCCGGGAACGTAGAGCGCGCTGTTGCGTTCGTCCAGTGCGAAGTAGCGCGCCTGCTGGCCAACGGCGACGGAGGAGGCATAGGTGTAGGAGCGGGGGTTGTCTCCGGCGGCGTGCGCGGGGGCGGCACCCAGCAGGGGTGCCAGCGCGAGCGCGCCGATCAGCGGGGCAACACCAAGCGCTCGTTTCAGAGTGTTCACGGGAACTCTTTCCGAGTGTGGGTGGGGGAAGTAGCTACCGAAACCGCGCGCTTCGCGTCAGTCAGGCTAGCCTTACCTATCTTAGGTTAGGAGAGCCTTATTAACCTATTCGGGGACAAAAAATAACCCACCATCCCAAGTGGATGGTGGGTTATCTTCGAAACCGTCGGTTATTCGCCGGTGCTCACATCATCGAGGTAGAGGCTCTCGGGAACCTCGAAGCCCCAGACCGCACGCTCCGACTTCCAGATGACGGCGGCGGCGGCACGCAGGCGGTTCAGCGCGCTGGTGCCCTCCTTCACGATCACGATGTCGTTGCCGCGGATCGCGATGCTGGCGTCCTCGACCGTGGCGGTCAGGCCGTCCTTGCTGAACACCGTCTCCGGGTAGGGCTCGTGCAGCTGACGCAGATCGCTGAGAATGTAGGTCGGCTGGGAGTCCCGCGGAGCGGCGAGGACGTGCTTCGGCCGGTCGATACCGGTGAGGACCAGTACCGAGTCGATTCCCGCACGGTTCGCCCCGAGGATGTCGGTGTCCAAGCGGTCACCGATCATGATCGGGTTGGTCACGCCGAAGCGGTTTTTCGCCTCGACGAAGATCGGCACCTCGGGCTTGCCCGCAACGGTTGCCAGGCGGCCCACCGCGGTGTGCACGGCGGACACCAGGGTGCCGTTACCCGGGGCGATGCCTCGAGCCTGCGGAATGGTCCAGTCGGTGTTGGTGGCGATCCAGGGCAGCTCGTCCTCCCCCTCGCGGGGTGCGAGGGTGAAGGCGGCCTCGGCCAGGTGCGTCCAGGCAACATCCGGGGCGAAGCCCTGCACCACGGCGACGGGGTTGTCCGCCGCAGTCCGAGTCACGACATAGCCGGCCTTGGTGAGCTCGTCGACCAGGCCGTCTCCGCCCACCACGAGGATCGTGGAGCCGGGGGCCACGAGGGTCCCAAGCAGGGTCATTGCGGCCTGCGGGCTGGTGACAACGTCACTCGGCTGCACGCTCAGACCGAGATCGGTCAGGTGGGCAGCCACCGTGGCATCGGTGCGCGAGGCGTTGTTGGTGATGTACCCCACGCGCATGTGCTCTGCCGCACGGTTGAGCGACTCAACCGCGTGCGGAATCGGACCGGGACCGGCGTACACGACGCCGTCGAGGTCCGCGAAGACCGCGTCCCTACCGGTCAGCGGGGTTGTCATCGGCTGCTTCCGGCGCAGAAACGGTACCACCATCGGTGCTCTCCTCCTCGGTCTCAGCGGCGGGGGCGGATGCCTCATCCGCGGCCGCCGAGGTGTTGTCCACCTCCGAGGTTACCGCGTCGGCACCCTCGGTGTCCGCCACGGTCTCCTCCGAGACGGCCGACTCGTCGTGGGCGGCGGACTCGTCCGTCGGCGCCGCCGCTGCGTCAGCAGCGTCCTCAGAGTCAGCCGCGTCCTCAGCGATTTCTTCGGCTTCGGTCAGCACCTCGGCTTCGGCTTCGCCCTCAACGATGGCTTCCGCGTCCGCGATGGCTGCGGCATCCGCTGCATTCTCAGCATCGGCAGCGTTGTCCGCAAGACCTTCGGCCTCGGCGACGACCTCTGCTTCTGCTTCTACTTCTGCTTCTGCGTCCGCTTCATCAACGTCAGCATCGATCTCCACGCCGTCCTCGTTGAGGTCGGTTGCATAGTCCTCGTAGATGGTGGTGATGTCGATGGTCTCGGCGGCGCTGAGGTTGTAGCGCTCGTCGATGGCCTCGGCTGCGATACGGGCACGCTTGCGCCAGGTAGCGGCTTCCTTGTCTCGGTCGAGGTCACCCAAGACCTCGGCGTAGGCGGAGAAGAGGTCCGGGCTCCAGTCGAATGCGCGGTTGGGGTCGAGTTCCGGGATCTGCAGTTCGGCCAGGGCCAGCTCGGGCTTGTTCTGGTCGAGACGGGCACCGGACATCGCGATGGCGAGTGCCACCCGAGCCTCGGGGGCGAGGGTTGACGGGTCAACGGTACGGCCCTCTTCGAGTGCCCGGTCGGGACGCTCGAGCGCACGCTCGCAGTCGACCATGAGCGCGATGTTCTCGTTCGAACCGGTGATGCGACGGAACGTACGCAGCTCGCGCAATGCCAGCTGGTAGTCACCAGTGCTGTACGCGGTTACGGCGAGGGTCTCACGAACCACACCGATCCGACCGGCACGACGCGCGGCGGAGGTTGCGTGCTGGTGAGCCAGCTCAGGATCGTGCTCCAGGAGGCCGGCTGCCATGATCAGGTGCCGGGCAACCCACTCGGCGTTCTCCTTGGTCAGGGTCTTGAGCTCGTTGCGGGAGTGACGGTCCAGCTGATCCTCGGTGATGCCCTCGGGGATCTCCGGGTCTTCGTGCTTGGTACGAACCGACTTCAGTTCGCGCGCAAGCAGCTGCTGCTCGGTGAGCTCCTCCTCGTAGCGGTTCGCGTCACGATCGCCACGGGCCGGGGCACCGTCACGTGTCCACAGGCGGTTCTCTCCGCCGTTACGGCCCGCTCCCCCACGCTGGGGACGATCACCGTAGGAGCGGTTTCCGTCACGCTGGGGACGGTCACCCTGAGGGCGGTCGCCGAAGGAACGCTGGGGACGATCACCATAGGAGCGGTTTCCGTCACGCTGCGGACGGTCACCCTGAGGGCGGTCACCGAAGGAACGCTGGGGACGATCGCCCTGCGGACGCTGGGGGCGGTCACCGTAGGAGCGGTTTCCGTCACGCTGCGGACGGTCACCCTGGGGACGGTCGCCGAAGGAACGCTGCGGACGATCACCATAAGAACGGTTACCATCACGCTGCGGACGGTCACCCTGGGGACGGTCGCCGAAGGAACGCTGGGGACGATCCCCCTGCGGACGCTGGGGGCGGTCACCATAGGAGCGGTTTCCGTCACGCTGCGGACGGTCACCCTGGGGACGGTCGCCGAAGGAACGCTGGGGACGATCCCCCTGCGGACGCTGGGGGCGGTCACCATAGGAGCGGTTTCCGTCACGCTGCGGACGGTCACCATACGAGCGGTTACCATCACGCTGCGGGCGATCGCCCTGGGGGCGGTCACCGTAAGAGCGCTGGGGACGGTCACCGTAGGAGCGCTGTCCGTCACGCTGGGGGCGTGCATCGCGGTTTCCGCCGCTGGGTGCACCGCCCTCACGCTGAGCCTTGTAACGAGCCGCACGCTCTGCTGAGCGGGCTGCGTCCTTGTCGTCGCGTGCGCGCGGTCGACGGTCGGAAGACGAGTCGCCGGAGCCACCTTCGGGGCGTGTGTACTTATCCGGACCTGATTCAGACATCTATCTTCCTTCGCTATTTTGTTCGCGCGTTTCTACCATGTTAAAGCAAAAGGGCCGCCTCTAAGAGGCGGCCCTTGCTTTCTAAAAAGAAGTCCGGCGGTGACTTACTCTCCCACAGGGTCCCCCCTGCAGTACCATCAGCGCAAAGAGCCTTAGCTTCCGGGTTCGGAATGTAACCGGGCGTTTCCCTCTTGCTATAACCACCGAAACAC
>NZ_RCUX01000013.1 GCF_003667565.1 Mycetocola tolaasinivorans | reverse complement strand
AGAAACTGAAGCTGGTGAACGCCGTCCAGGCGATCAACTGGAACCGCATCGAAGACGAGAAGGACGTCGAGGTGTGGAACCGCCTCGTCAACAACTTCTGGCTGCCCGAGAAGGTGCCGCTGTCGAACGACGTGCAGTCCTGGGCTACGCTGACCCCCGAGGAGAAGCTCCTCACCATGCGTGTGTTCACCGGTCTGACCCTGCTGGACACCATCCAGGGCACCGTGGGTGCCGTGTCGCTGATCCCGGATGCGCTGACCCCGCACGAGGAGGCCGTCTACACGAACATTGCGTTCATGGAGTCGGTGCACGCGAAGTCGTACTCCTCGATCTTCTCGACCCTCGCGTCGACGAAGGAGATTGATGAGGCCTTCCGCTGGTCGACCGAGAACCCGCACCTGCAGAAGAAGGCCCAGATCATTCTGGACTACTACCACGGTGACGACCCCCTGAAGCGCAAGGTCGCCTCGACCCTGCTGGAGTCCTTCCTGTTCTACTCGGGCTTCTACCTGCCGATGTACTGGTCGAGCCGTGCGAAGCTCACCAACACCGCTGACCTCATCCGCCTCATCATTCGTGACGAGGCCGTGCACGGGTACTACATCGGCTACAAGTTCCAGATCGGTTTCAACAAGGAGACCCCGGAGCGCCAGCAGGAGCTCAAGGACTACACGTTCAACCTGATGTATGAACTGTACGAGAACGAGGTTCACTACACGCAGGACCTCTACGACTCCGTCGGCCTGACCGAGGACGTCAAGAAGTTCCTGCACTACAACGCCAACAAGGCGCTGATGAACCTCGGTTTCGAGGCCATGTTCCCGAAGACCGTCACCGACGTGAACCCGGCGATCCTGTCCTCGCTCTCGCCGAACGCCGACGAGAACCACGACTTCTTCAGTGGCTCGGGTTCCTCCTACGTCATCGGTAAGGCCGTTGTGACCGAGGATGAGGACTGGGACTTCTAAGCACCTAGGCTTCGTCAACAACACGAAAAGCCCCGGAATCGCAGCAGTGCGATTCCGGGGCTTTCTTCGTGCCCGGAACCCAGCCGGTGCTTCCGGGCAGAAAAACTGAAAATACCCCTTTACCTTCTCGCGGGAACAGACCATTCTTGGAGTCAAAGCGAAAGGACACCATGACCGAGCTGATCATCGGCGACGTACTCGACGCTCCGGGAACGCCGGCAAAGATTGACGCACGTAAGTTCAACCGGCACACCTTCTGGTGCGGTCAGAGTGGAAGCGGCAAGACGTACGCGCTAGGCGTGGTGCTTGAGCAGCTCCTGCTGCACACCGAGCTGCCCCTGCTGATCCTGGATCCCAACGCCGACTTTGTGCGTCTGCGCGAGACCCGCCCCACGGCGAGCGATGCCGCGAATGAGCGCTGGGGCGACCTCGACATGCGGGTGTTCCGCTCCGGCCGGGCCGAGGGCGAGCGCCTGCTCGTGCGCTACGTGGACCTGTCTCCGGCGGCGAAGGCCGCGGTGCTGCAGATCGACCCGATCGCCGACTCCGAGGAGTACAACGTCCTGTTGCACCTCGACCGCGAAACCACGGGGTTTGACGCCGCGGGCTTTGACACCGCCGAAATGGTGCGCAAGCTGCGTGAGAGCGGCGACAAGTGGGAGGGTCGCCTCGCCAACCGGATGGAAAACCTCCAGGTGCTCGAATGGGAGCTGTGGTCGCGCGGTGCCCACTCGGTGACCGACGTCATCGATGAGCGTCCCCGCGCCACCGTGCTCGACCTCGGCGGCTTCGATCATCCGGCCGAACCCAAGGTGGCCGCCCTCGCCGTCCTCGAACACCTCTGGGAGCGTCGCGAGGAACGTCGCCCGATGCTCATCGTGATCGACGAGGCGCACAACCTCTGCTCGCCCGAACCCGTCACCGCGGTCGAAAAGGCACTCACCCAGCGCCTCATTCAGATCGCCGCTGAGGGACGCAAATTTGGCCTGTGGCTGTTCCTCTCCACCCAGCGCCCCACCAAGATCCACCCCAACGTGCTCTCCCAGTGCGACAACCTCGGCCTCATGCGTGTCAACGCACCCCGCGACCTCACCGAGCTCGCCGAGGTGTTCGGATTCGTCTCCGAAGACCTCATCCGTCGCGCCCAGGGCTTCGCGCAGGGCCAGAGTCTCTTCGCCGGCGGCTTCATCGCCGAACCCACCGTCATCCAGATGGGCGAACGCCTCTCCGAGGAGGCCGGCGGAGACGTGAGGGTGCCGCTGCGCGGTTGATGCGGGAACACACCTCGCGGAGCACGACCCTGCGCCGTTTTCCGCGTTGTCCTCGTTGGTTGCACGATTGATGGCCCCGGTCTACCGTTACCCGTGGACGCGCGAAAGCGCTCCACCTCCGAGGCCCGTGTACCCACACGGGCCTTCGTGCTTCCTGGGGCCTGTTTGCGACCAACAACTAGTCAGCGAGATTTGCCACCTCGGCGCTGTCGATCTCTGAGAATGGAGCAGTATCGGGGTTTACGGCGGAGAACGTGTCATCGCCGGTGGAGATGTAGGTCCCGGCCGATCCGCCGAGGATGTAGAAGGCCCCGTCGTGACTCTTACCCGCGAAGATGAGATAGCTTTCTTGAGTCTTGAGTGGGTCTTCTTCGCGGACTTTATAGGTGACGCCGTCAACGACTCCGCCGGTTTGCAGGATGACGATCTCCTGTCCTACCCCTACAGCGCCCTTGTGCACCGTGTCTACGCGAAAGGTGACCGCGGTGGCCGGAACGCCCTCATCGTCAGCGATTACCCTCTTTTGTTCCTCCTCGGACAGGCCGAGTATGGGGTTCTCTTGAGCCGTGTCTCCCTCATAGCGAGGCGTCAGCACGGTGGGCTCGGAGGACAGGGCCGTGCCCTCGATGATCAGATCTGCGCTCTGGGTGAGAGAGCCAGCGTCAAAGGGGGGATAGTCAGCCATGAGCTCAACCGTGGCACCCGCACCGGGTGTGGTCGAAGGGTTCGCTGCACACGAGGCCAGGACGGCGATGGCGACAGTAGCAATGACAAACCTGATGGTCCGCATCCTGGGATCTCCTCTCACCTGTCGTACCCGTTCGATTCGTTGACTTCAGCGGTGCTTGGACTCGTACAAGACGAGCCCGAGGGCAACTTGTGTGGTCTTTCGGCGGGGCAACGCCTGGGTCTTGTTGGAGCTAGAATTTGCCACGCGCAGAAACCTCCATTTTCAGGCCTTCCACACCAGTGTGAAAAGTTCCCCACAATATATTCTGAGCCGGGACGAAAGGCAAGATTTTTTGAGTGGCTCCCGTCTACCGTTACTCGTGGACGCGCGAAAGCGCTCCACCTCCGAGGGCCGTGTACCCGCACGGGCCTTCGTGATTCTTAGGGGCTGTTTGCGACCAACAACTCTCCTCTCGATTTCACGGAGGCGGGTATTTTGCCGGGCTCAACCCGTGCGCTCGTAGAACCGGAATCAGCGTGTACGAATGCACCCCGCACCCAGCCAAACCGGACTACTCTGGGCACATGAGCAACCTCATCAGCGCGGCCGAACTCGCCGCCCTTCTGGAGACCGATGCCCCCGTTCGCGTGCTGGATGTGCGCTGGCGGTTGGACAAGCCGGACGGCCACGAGGACTACCTCGCCGGGCACATCCCCGGGGCCGTTTTTGTGAACCTCGATACCGAGCTGGCCGACCCGCAGGGCGACCCCGCACTCGGCCGGCACCCGCTGCCCACCCTGGAGATTCTGAACGACGCCGTGGCGCGCTGGGGAATCAACCCGGGCGACACGGTCGTGGCCTACGACACGTTTGCCTCGCTGCCGTCCGCGCGGGCCTGGTGGGTCCTCGCCGACGCCGGCTTCACCAACGTTCGGGTGCTGGATGGCGGCCTCGCGGCCTGGCAGGCTGAAAACGGCACGCTGGACACCGGCGAGGTGCGGCCCGAGGCGGGCAGCCTCGTGCTCACCGAGCTGGGCCACAACACCGTTCTCGACGCCGACGGTGCCGCGGCGCTAGCCGCATCCGGCGTGCTGATCGACTCGCGCGCGGGGGAGCGCTTCCGCGGTGAGACCGAGCCGATGGATCCGCGTGCCGGACACATCCCCGGTGCCGTCAACGTGCCCTCCGGCACCTACCTGGAAAACGGTCATTTCCTCGCGCCCGAGAAGCTGCGCGAGGTGTTCGCCGCGGTGGGCGCGACCGCGGGCGCCGAGATCGGCACCACCTGCGGATCCGGAATCACCGCCGCCCACACCGCCCTCGCGCTCTCCGAGGCAGGGCTGCCCGCGGCGATCTTCGCCGGCTCCTGGAGCGCCTGGTCCCGCGACCCCGAGCGCCCCGTGGCCGTGGGCGCGTAGCCCAGACACACGAAAGCGGGGCCGGAGAGAAATCTCCGGCCCCGCTTTCGTCGTAAAAAAGTGCGTTACCGCTACAGCTCCAGGTTGGAGTGCTCGCCCAGGTGGTTGCGTCCTGGGCGCTGGCGGTTGTTTTTCGAGGGTATGGTTACAGCTCCAGGTTGCTGTGCTCGCCCAGGTGGTGCCAGGTGCGGTTGTGGTACACCAGCGGGCGTGACTCGGTGGCGTCGGCCTCGATGCTGCCGGCCTCGGGGGCGTTTGCCTGGAGGGCGTGCACAACCACAACGGTGGAGGCACCGGCGCGCAGCGAGTTGACGACGCGGCCGCGGATCCAGGTCTGTGCGGCCGGATAGAAGGGCTCGCCGGTGATGAGGCGCGACCAGATGGAGGTGTCTTCGAAGCGGTCGATGCCGCTGGTGGCGCCGAGCTTGGCGATGTCGAGCTGGTCGGCGCCGAGGAGGTGCACCACGAGGGTATCGGCGGCGATGATGGTCTTGGCACTGGAGGAGAGGTCGGAGACCGAGAACACCAGCAGGGCGGGGTCGGCACTGACGGAGAAGACCGAGGTGACGGTCATGGCGACCGGGCCGGTGCCGTCATCGGCGGTGACCACGGCGACACCCGCGGGGTGGTTGCGGAACGCGGCCTTGAAGTCATCCGGAGCAAGGCCCGCATCAAATCCCAGGGTTTCCTCCGTGGTGTCGGCGGGGTCGTGGGTGATGGGCGACAGAACGTTCGCTGCGGTAGTCATCTGCTCGGGTTCTCCTCTATCCATATCGGTATCTACCGTCAGGCGGCGGTTTTTATTCCCGCTCGCGCGAGTTGATACAGGTTCCACGATGGACCCGCTCGCAAAATGTCGCAAACTGCACGTAGTTATGAGACGAATTGTGAAGCTATAAGACACGAAACGGGGCGTGTCTCCGAGGGAGGCACGCCCCGTTTGGCGGCGATGGTGCGCGCTAGCGCTGATCCAGCGCCTTGGTGATGCGCTGCAGCGATACCGACTGGCTGGTGCCGAGGTGCTGGGCGAACAGGCTGATGCGGAACTCCTCGAGCATCCAGCGTGCCTGCACCAGGTTCTCCGGCGCGTGTTCGGGCAGCGGGATGGTACCGCCGGCCTGGGTGAAGCGGGCGGTGGCGGTTTCGATCTCGTTCTGCCAGGCGCGATCCCGGTTCGCGTTGTCGGCGAGGCGGGAGGCGCGGTGCGTGATCCCCGAAAGATAACGAGTGATATCTCTCATTCGGGCCAGCCCCGTGCGCGAGACGAATCCCGGGTACACGAGCCCCGCGCGCTGCGCCTTCATATCGGTGAGCGCGGGCAGCAGGGTCAGGCTCGTCGCCTTGCTCAGCGCCTTATCGGCCTCGCGGGAGGCGGTCAGGATGCGCGCGGTCAGCGAGACCGTCTCGAACATGCCGTTCATGATGGCCTGGGATACCCGATCCCGCACTTTCTCAAACTCGGCGCGCATGAAGATCGCGCCGCCGGGCACCACGCGCTGCAACACATCGTCGATGCACGCGGTGAGGCAGTCATCAAACAGCGCCGGGGTGTTCTGATACGGGCTCGCGGCCAGCGCCAGCTTCTCCGGGGCGGTCAGGTGGTTCTGCACGTACGAAACCGGCGAGGCCGTCTGCAGCTGCAGCAGGCGGCGCACACCGCCGGGCAGCTCGCGCAGCTGATCGGCCTCGGTGGCCATGATCCGCACCTCGACGCTGTCGCCGCGGTCCACGAGCGACGGATAGCCGCGCACCACGTGCCCGCCCTGATCGCTGTCGATGAAGCGCGGCAGCTCGTCGAAGTCCCAGCTGGTGAGGCCGCGACGCTCGATCGGATCGGCCGTGCGTGCCTGAGCCACCTTCGCTACCTGGGTGCGGGTCTTCGTGGCCAGGCGCGATTGCAGCACCGTGAGGTCCTTATCGCTGCTAAGGGTGCGGCCGCGCTCATCGATCGCGCGGAACGTGATCTTGAGGTGGTCGGGCACGCGGTCGAGCTCGAAGTCGGCCGCCTCAATCGGGATGTATACGGCGCGCTTGATCGCGATCGCCAGGCGCGCAGTCAGGGTGTCATCCTGGGTCGCGGTCGGCTGCGGCACCTCGGTGGGGAGGTCGGCGAGCAGGCGCGCGGCCCAGTCGGCCGCGGGCACCACGTTGCGGCGAATATGCTTGGGCAGCGACTTCAGCAGCGCGGTCACGAGCTCGGCACGCAGGCCCGGCACCTGCCAGTCAAAGCCGATCGGCGAGAGCCGGGGGAGGAGCGCGAGCGGCACCATCACGGTCACGCCGTCATCCGCGGTGCCCGGCTCAAACCGATAGCGCAGCTTCAGCGTCTGATCACCCTGCGACCAGGTCGGCGGGAACAGGCCCTCATCAACGTCATCGGCATCCTCGGGCAGAAGATCCTCGGCACGCATGGTGAGGAGCTTCGGCGTGCTGGCCGCGGCCTCACGCCACCACTTCTCAAACCCGCGCAGATCGGCCACCTCGGCCGGAATGCGCGCGTTATAGAAGTCGTACACGGCCTCGTCATCAAAGAGGATGTCGCGGCGACGCGTGCGCTCCTCGCGCTCGGCGAGCTCGCGGCGCAGACCGGCGTTCTGGCGGTCAAAGGCAAAGAGCTTCTGGTTCAGCCGCTTGAAATCGGCCTCGCGCTGCACCAGAGCATGGCGGATAAAGAGGTCACGCGAGAGCTCCAGGTCGATGCGTGCGTACTGCACGCGGCGACGCGGAATGATGGGCACGCCATACAGCGTGACCTTCTCATACGCGACGACCGAGCCCTGGGTTTTCTCCCAGTGCGGTTCCGAGTAGCTGCGCTTGCAGAGATCCGGGGCGATGGCCTCGGCCCAGGCCGGATCGATCTTTGCGACGGTGCGCGCAAACAGGCGGCTGGTCTCGACCAGCTCGGCGGCCATCAGCGCGTCGGGCTGCTTCTTGATCAGCGCCGATCCCGGGAAGATCACGAAGCGCGCCTGACGCGCACCCACGTAGTCGCCCTTGCGGCGCGGGCCGGGCGTCGCCGCGGCACCACGCTTCTTGGCGGCCTGCGCCTGCGCGGCGGCCGCCTCGTCCCGGATACCGATCTGCGAGAGCAGACCGGAGAGGATCGAGCGGTGGATGCCGTCCGGGTTGGTGGCGGGGTCGCCGACGCTGAGGCCCAGCTGCGAGGCCATCCGGCGCAGCTGGCGGTAGACGTCCTGCCACTCGCGCACGCGCAGGTAGTTGAGGAACTCGGCCTTGCACATGCGGCGGAACGCGCTCGAGGAGAGCTCCTTCTGCTTCTCCTCGAGGTAGTTCCAGAGGCCCAGCAGGCTGAGGAAGTCGCTCGTGGGGTCGGCGAAGCGCGCGTGGAACTCATCGGCCTGCTGGCGCTTCTCGACCGGGCGCTCGCGCGGATCCTGAATGGTGAGGGCCGCGACAATCGCCATGACCTCGCGGGTCGTGCCGTGCTTCTTCGACTCCAGCACCATGCGGGCAAAGCGCGGATCAATCGGCAGCCGGGCGAGGTCACGACCGGTCTTGGTGAGACGCGGGGTGGTGCCCGGGCGCTGGGTGATCGCGCCGAGCTCGGTGAGGAGGTCGAGGCCGTCCTTGATACCGCGGGCCTCGGGGGCCTGCAGGAACGGGAACGCGGCGATATCGCCGAGCCCCAGCGACACCATCTGCAGGATAACGGCGGCGAGGTTTGTGCGCAGCACCTCGGGTTCGGTGAACTCTGGGCGCTTGTTGAAGTCCTCCTCCGAGTACAGCCGGATCGCGATACCCGGGCTGGTACGCCCGGTACGGCCCGAACGCTGGTTCGCCGAGGCCTGCGAGATCGCCTCGATCGGCAGTCGCTGGATCTTCGCCCGCACGCTGTAGCGCGAGATGCGGGCGGTCCCCGCGTCGATCACGTACTTGATGCCCGGCACGGTGAGGCTGGTCTCGGCCACGTTGGTCGCGAGGATCACCCGGCGGCGCACCCCCGCGGTGTTCCCCGGTCGGAATACCCGGTGCTGCTCCTCGGCGCTCAGCCGGCCGTACAGTGGCAGGATCTCGGTGACACCGGTAGCGCCGGCATAACGGGCTCGCAGGGCGTCGGCGGCATCGCGAATCTCCGCCTCACCGGAGAGGAAGACCAGCACGTCACCGAGGGATTCGCGGGCCAGCTCATCCAGGCCATCGATGATGCCCTCAATGTAGTTGCGGTCATCGCGGCTCGGGGTATCGGTGTCCTCGTCCTCCTCGGCGTTCTCGTCGGCCACCAGCGGACGGAACCGGATCTCCACCGGATAGGTGCGGCCCGAGACCTCGATGATCGGCGCATCGTTGAAGTGCTTCGAGAACGACTCCGGGTCGATCGTGGCCGAGGTGATGACGACCTTGAGATCCGGGCGCTTGGGCAGCAGCTGCTTGAGATATCCCAGCAGGAAGTCGATGTTGAGGCTGCGCTCATGCGCCTCATCGATGATGATGGTGTCGTAGCGCTTGAGGAGCCGATCGTGGTGAATCTCGTTGAGGAGAATACCGTCGGTCATCAGCTTGATCTTGGTGCTCGCGCTCGCCTTATCGGTGAATCGCACCTGATAGCCAACGGTCTCGCCGACCTCCTCACCCAGCTCCTCGGCGATGCGCTCGGCGATGGTGCGCGCGGCAATTCGGCGCGGCTGGGTGTGCCCGATGCTCTCACGCCCCAGCTCCAACAGAATCTTCGGCAGCTGGGTGGTCTTTCCCGACCCGGTGGAACCGGCAACGATCACTACCTGGTGGTCGCGAATGGCATCGGAAATATCGGTGCGCTTCTGCGAGACGGGCAGCTCGGCCGGGAACGTAATAACGGGAGACATAACGTTCCATTCTACGTCTTTTCGCGCCGCCCGCGCGTGTCCACGGTCGGATCCGCTCGGGCGGAGAACTATGCCGGAACCAGCGGCAGGCTCCCATCGAGTACCCGGACGTCGCGGGCACCGGCCAGGGCGAGGGCCAGGGCGGTGGCGCTCGCGGTGACCTCGCCGCCATCGGCCGTGATGATGGGGAGGCCCGAACGCAGCGCGGGGGCGTAGAGCTCGCGCAGCCGCGCATCGGAGACGAGGGTGTGATCGCTCGCGCGGGTGATGGCGGTGAGCGGCACACTCAGCGCGTGATCACGTGGGCCGGTGCGGGGCAGGGCCACGCGCGAACCGCTCACCACGGTGACCGGGGTGAGCGCGCTCTCGGCCCCCACGGAGACGGGATCAACCCAGAGCTCGGGGCGCGGCGTGGGCACAAACTCCGACCGGGGCAGGACGACCGAACCCGTGCCTGTCTCGACGGAACGGTGCTCACTCAGCCAGGCGGTGAGCCCGCCATCGAGCACCGCGACCTCGTCGAACCCGGCGGTGCGCAGGAGCCACCACAGCCGCGCGGCCCACTGACCGCGCTGGGTGTCGTAGACCACGACCCGGCTCTCCGGGGTGATTCCGAGACGGGCGACGGCGGCCGCGAGGCACGCGGGATCGGGGCGGTGCAGCCCCGGGGCATCCGGGTGGGAAAACTCCGAGAGGAGGTCCGCAAAGCGGGCACTCGGGATGTGGCCGGAGCGTTCGAAGTGGGCGCGCCCGCACCGATAGTCGCCGTCTTCGGACACCATCACGGTGGCGTCGATGACGACCAGGGCAGAGCTGCCGAGGTGGTCGGCGAGCCACTGAGTGGAGACGACGGGACTTTCGAATACGGGAGACATGTCTCAACGGTAACCCGCACATCCGACGTCGTCGAGGGCCACGCAATACGCGGTAACCGTTCCCGGCCGACTCTGCGTCGGTGCATAGCTCGCGCAAAGGTTTCGGGCCCGAGGGGTGGCGATCCAGGCGCCTACCCCGAACGGCCGCCCATACCGCACCCCCACCTAAAACCCGTGCAGTGTCGAGGATGTAACGCTCCGTTACCCCGCATTACACACCCGTTAGGGGTACGTAATACCCGGTGGATACCGTGTTGGATTCGGTGCGGGCACCCACCGCACCTCCCGAAAGGAAACCAATCACATGGCTATTCGTAAACTGGTCGCGGCGAGTGCGCTGTCGACCCTCCTGATCGGCGGGCTCGCACTCGGCCCGCCCGCCGCGGCAGCACCGGGGGAGGCGGGCCCACAGCTCCTGACCGTCCCCGCATCCGCCGCGGATTTGATTGCCGACCTCGATGTTGTCGAGGCCACAAACGACGGACTCGTGGTCCTGGCCGACCCCGAAACCGCCGGAATCCTCGCGCAGCGCGGCGTGAGTGTTACCCGCTCGGTCAGCTATGCGGACTCCGTCGGGCAGGGTTCCCCCGCCCCGCGTGCCCGCTCATTTGCCGCGGCCGCGGAACCGGCCTATCCGGTTCCCGCGCGCCTCGCCGGCACCGAGTATGCGACCTACTTCGGCGGTTACCGCACCTCTGCCGCCTACGAGCAGTTCGCCGGAGACATCGCGGAAAAGTACCCCGAGCTCGTTCAGCGGGTGAACTTTGGTAGGTCGTGGAACAAGGTCAACGGCCGCGGCGGTAGCGACCTTCTCGCCGTGCGCATCACCGCCGATGTGGCGAAGCAGCCCGCCCCCGACAACGGCCAGCAGGGTCGCCCGCGCTTCGTCCTGGCCGCCCAGGCCCACGCCCGCGAGATCATCACCAGCGAGCTCGCCTGGCGCTACGCCACCGAGCTGCTGAATGGCTATGGCGTCGACCCGCAGATCACCTCGCTGCTGGACAGCACCGAGGTGTGGATCAACTTCCAGAACAACCCGGACGGCATCCGCCTGGTTGAAACGGCCCTGGAGACCTCGCCGAAGAACGCCACGGGCGACGCGGTCCCGGCAAACTCCTCGCGTGCCTGGCAGCGCAAGAACGCCAACGACACCCTCTTCGCACCGACCTCGGCGAACTGGTCCAGCCAGCAGTACGGCGTGGATCTCAACCGGAACTGGGCCTATAAGTGGGGCGGGGCGAGCACCAGCACCAACCCGACCAGCCCCAGCTACCTGGGGGTGAGCCCCTCCTCTGAACCGGAAATTACGCAGTTCTCGGCGCTGCTGACCGAGCTCTTTGGCGAGTACCGCACCGAGAGTGACTCCGCGGCCCCGGAAACCCGCACCGGCACCTACGTGAACCTCCACGCGTATGCCGACTACGTCATCTATCCCTACGCGTACAGCACCACCGACGCGGTTCCGAACCTCGAGCCGATCAAGGCCAACGCCTTCCGGCAGTCGTTTGTGAACGGATTCCAGACCGGTAAGGCCGGTGAGATTCTCTACAACAACGCCGGAAACGACATCGACTGGATCTACTCCCAGCTCGGCGTGCCCGCGTACACCTACGAGATCGGTACCGGCGCCACCGGTGGCTTCTTCCCCGCCTACAGCCGCGTGCCCGGCTTCTGGGAGAAGACCGCTCCCGGGATCCGCTTCGCGGCGGAGGCCGCCTACGCGCCCTACACCGCCGCACTCGGCGGAGTCGTCACCGAGGTTGACGCTGTCCGCGGCGAAGACGGCACCGTCACGGTGTCCGGTTCCGCCACCGATGAGGCCTACGGCAACGAGCGCACCTCGGCCGCGCGCCGCCCCGCCACCACCGACATCACCGCGGTTCAGGCGGCGCTCGCCACCGATCGCAACGCCATCAACGAGGCAACCGCGCTGAGCATTGCGACGCCCGGAAAGACCGTGATCTTCTCCGGCGATATCGCGGTGGACCGTACCAACTCCGCCGCGAACAGCGTGTTTGTTCGTGCCCAGAACGGATCGGGAGAGTGGGGACCGTGGCGTGCCGCGGCCGCCCCCGCACTCGATGCTCCCGTCTACACCGGAGACACCGAGTTTGACCTGGTGGCCGGGGAAGAGCAGGCCCTGAGCCTGCCCGTGACCTCGGCGGTTCCCGCGTCGTTCACCGTAACCGAGGGCGCACTGCCCGCCGGGCTCACCCTGAACGAGGCGACCGGAGCCCTGACCGGCACCGCCAGGGTCGCCGGCCCGAGCACCGCCACCGTGCGCATCGACAACGGTGTGGGTCACGTCGATGTGGAGCTCACCTTCGCGGTCTCCGCCGCCGAACTCGCGCGCTTTGCCCTGAGCATCTCCGCCGAGGCACCCCAGCAGGGCGACACCATCACGGTGACCGCCCTCGGCCACGACGACTTCGGCAACGTGATCGCCGACTACAGCGACCGCGTGACCCTCACCAGCAGCGTGGACACCGACATCATCGAGGGCAACCGCGTGACGTTCCGCCACGCGAGCCCGCACGTGATCACCGCCACCCTGGACGGGGTCTCCACCTCGATCCTGGTCGAGGTCACCCCGGTGATCATCGACGGCGGTACTCCGAGCCCGACCCCATCGGTGATCCCGAGCCCGTCGGTCTCCCCGAGCCCGACCGCAACTCCGAGCGGGACCCCGACCCCGACCGATGGCGGTACCGGGAGCGAGGCACCCACCGCGGCCCCGACCACCCCGCCCTCGGCCACCCCGGCAACGTCCTCCGCGACCCCGGCCGTACCGGGCGGACAGACCCCGTCCGTGACCCCGGGCGCGACGGACTCCCCGGAGGAGATTGCCACCACCGGTATTGAACTGGCCGGCTTTGTTGCCGTGATGGGTCTCCTGCTCGGTGCCGGAGCGCTGCTCGCGCTGCGTCGCCGCCGCACCGAGGTCTAGGCACCGCACACAAAACCCCCGATCGCTCTCGCGGTCGGGGGTTTTGCGTGTGAGCGGGAGCGAGCGCGTCACTCGCGAATTGATCCACGAAAGGTGATGCGCGGCGTGCCCGTCTTCGGGTCCCGGTCGATCAGCGCATCCACCCCGTAGACGGTGCGGAGGAGCTCTTGTGTGAGCACTCGATCCGGCGGGCCCGCGGCCATGCTCTTTCCCCCGTTGATGACCACCACATGATCGCAGTAGCGTGCGGCGAGGTTCAGGTCGTGGAGCGCGATGACGCAGGTGATCCCGAGTGTTTGCAGCAGTTCGAGCAGGTCAATCTGATGCCGGATATCCAGGTGGTTGGTGGGCTCGTCGAGGAGGATCTCGGTGGGTTCCTGAGCGAGCGCCCGGGCGAGCTGCGCCCGCTGCTTCTCGCCGCCGGAGAGAGTGGACCAGGCCGCGTCACTCCGGTGCATCAGGTCCACACGGGAAAGCGCGGCGGAGATGATGCCCGGATCCTCAGCCGAGGGGCCACCGAAGCGCCCGCGATGAGGAATACGTCCCAGCTCGACCACCTGCCGGACGGTGAGATCCCCGGTGGTCGCCGCGGAGTCCTGCTCCATCACCGCAACCCGCCGCGCGATTGCCCCGCGGGAGAGCGCGGTGAGATCCCGACCATCCAGGAGTACGCGTCCGGATTCCGGGGTACGCAGCCCGGCGAGCAGCCGCAGGAGCGTTGTCTTGCCCGACCCGTTAGGGCCGAGGAGTCCGACTACGCTGCCGGGGGTGACATCGAGATCGACGCCGTGAAGGAGTCTGTTGCGGTGCACCGACCACGTCAGTGCCTCGGCGGAAATCGCACCCATCAGCCACGCACCCGACGCAGTACCAGGGCAAACGCCGGAGCGCCCAGGAGCGCGGTGATGACCCCCACCGGCACCTCGTTGGGTGCAAACGCGGAGCGCGCAAAGGTGTCTACCCACACGAGGAATATCGCCCCGACGAGGGCCGACAGGGGGAGCAGGCCCCGGTGAAGCGGGCCGGCGAGAATGCGGACGATGTGGGGCACGAGGAGCCCCACAAACCCGATGGCCCCCGAGGCTGCGACCGCCGCGGCGGTCATGACGGCGGTGATGACCATGAGCCAGATCCGGGCGGAGGTCACGCTGATGCCCAGGGCGGCGGCGGAATCCCAGCCAAAGGTGAAGGCGTCGAGCGCGGGCACGAAGTACATCACCGCGAGCACACCGACCAGGATGATCGAACCCGCCACGAGCACCGAGGGCCATCGGGCTCCGCTGAGCGATCCGAGCAGCCAGAAGGTGAAGCCGCGCGTGGAGTTGGCATCGCCGTCCACGAGCAGGATCACCGAGGTGAGGGCCGAGAAAAACTGCGAGACGAGCACGCCGGTGAGGACCACTCGGGCGGCGCTCGATGTGCGCCCGCCCCCGGTGAGGAGCAGGAGGGAACCGAACGAGACGAGCGCACCGAGAAACGCCCCGGCCGAGAGGGAGAGCGTGCCGCCCCCTATTCCCAGGAGGAGCACGGCCACGGCACCGGTTCCCGCGCCCGAGGAGACCCCGAGGAGGTAGGGGTCTGCCAGCGGGTTGCGGGTGACCGACTGCAGGATCGCGCCCGAGACGGTGAGCGCCATCCCCACGACGGCGGCCAGCAGCACCCGGGGCACGCGTGACTCCCACACCAGGGCGTCGAGAAGCGGTGGTAGCGCGGGGCTCGGGGCGAGCGCCCCCAGTCCGACGTGACGCAGCACGGTGGCGACCACATCGGCCGGCCCGATATTCGCCGTACCAAACAGGGTCGCGAGAATGAGCGAGAGCACCAGTACGCCGGCCGCCCCCGCGGGGAGAAGGAGGGTTCGGGGGAGCGACCGGCGCGAGGGCGTGGGGCGCGGTTGTCCTGGGCGCACCCGATCGGGCCGCCGGGAGGCGGGCCCGATCGGGGTCTGATCACTCAGGTGTGCGGAGGGCATCGGAATCTAGCGCTCCTGGAGTGCGAGCAGGCCGTCGGCCACGGCGGGGACCGCCTGCACGCTCGCGTAGCTCGGATCCATGTAGCGTCCGGGAACCACGATGAAGCGGTCATTCTTCACCGCGTCAAGCTTCGCGGTCACCGGGTCGTTCTTCAGGAGATCGATCTTTTCGGCCGCGGTATCGCCGGGCTTGCCCCGGGTGAGATCGGCGAGGATGATGACGTCGGGGTTGCGGGCGGCAACCTCGTCCCAGCTCACCTCTGGCCACTTGGTACTGGCATCGGCAAATACATTTGTGGCCCCCAGGATGTCGGTGATGTGCTGGGGGAGCCCGCCGGGGCCCGCCGCGTAGGGCGCGCCATCGTAGGTGGAGTAGAACCACATGACCCGCGGTGAGCTGGTGAGCTTCTTTGAGGTGGCGACCCCCGCATCCACGACGGCCTTCTGCTCGGCGATCAGGGCGTCTCCGGCCGGCTGAACGTCGAAGATCTTGGCCAGGTCACGGTACTCGTTGAAGAGCATGTCGAATGAGGCTCCGGCCACCTTTGAGTGGAAGGTGCAGTCAAACTCGGTGAGGTAGGTGGGCACCCCGAGGCGGTGCAGTTCGGCGCGCTCGCCGGTGTTTTCGGCGGTGAAGAAGCTCGCAAACGAGGAGTACACGAAATCGGGCTGAGCGCCGAGAAGGCCCTCGTGGGTGATGTTTTGGCCGGGGCCGCTGAGCTGCGGGATCGAGGAGTAGTCCTTCTCCAGCTCCGTGGGAACGGTGTCGATCTCGTAGCCGGTGCCGGCGATCCGTGGGGTGACCCCGAGCTTCACGAGGATTTCGGCGGCCGACTGGTTGAGCGTGACGGCTCGGCTGGGGGCAGCGGGGTAGGTGACGTCGGTTCCGCAGTTGGTGAGGGTCAGGGGATAGGTGGTGTGGCCGCCGGGGGTGGAAGCGGAGGCGGAAGAGGGCGATGCGGCGGGCGGGGAGTCTGCCGATCCGCATCCGGTGAGGGCCAGGGTGGCCGCCGCGGCAACGCTAATGATAATGATTCTCAATTTCATGAGTATGATCGTAGCAAAACTTCACCCCGTCTCGAACCACGACCGAAAGGCCCGCATGACGCACACCGCTATCCCCACCCTCGACACCCTGATTTCCGAGTGGGAGGCCCAGCAGGAGGCGTACATCCGTCACCGATCCCAGCGCTTCGAGGTGGTCCTTGACGCCCTGGGCTACCGAGAAAACCCGCCGCGCACGGTTCTGGACCTCGGGGGCGGCCTCGGTTCGTTTTCACGGCTGATCCTGGAACGCTTCCCTGACGCCACGGTGATCACGCTCGATGCGGACCCCGCGCTGCTGGAGGTCGCCCGCCATAACCTTGCACCCTTTGGCACGCGGTCGATCATCCACGAGGTCAACCTGCGCGACCCCCGCTGGAGCGATGTGCTGGGTGGGGTCCGGCCGGATGTGGCGGTGTCCAGCACCGCGCTCCACTGGCTGCCCAACGCCGACCTCGTCGCCCTCTATGGCGCGCTGGCGGGCATCATCGTCCCCGGAGGCATCGTGCTCAACGCCGACCACTTTGCGGGAGCTCCCGCGGCGAGCGAGTTCACTCGCCTCGCGGAGGCGGATGATGCCGCGGCACAGCGGGCGGCGTTTTCTACCGGAACCCCGAACTGGGACGAGTGGTGGTCTCGCCTGGGCCAGCGTGAGGAGTTTGGCGCGCTGATCACCGAACGGGACCGTCGGTTCGCGACGATTCATGATGACCCCGCGCCGACCGCCGCGTTCCACGTCGAAGCCCTGCGGATCGCGGGTTTTCGCGAGGCCGGGACGCTCTGGCAGTACCTCAACGACTACGTCGCCTACGGGGTGCGCGGGTAGTCTCCGCGATGCGCCGGGCGGGTATCCACGAGGGTGTGGCCTCGGCTAGGGTGTGGGGAGACCCGCGCCCGACAACGGAGGACACGAGCTAATGCGACCCATCGGAAGATCCCTGCTTTCCGCGGTACTGATTCTGGTACCGGTGATCGCGCTCATTCTGTGCCGCGCGCTCTGGGAGGGGCGCTTCACGGCGGAGGTCCCGAGCCACTGGCAGGGATCCGGCCCCACCGCGTTTACGCCGGAGGATTCGCTGTACACGTCGATGCTCTGGGCCTCGGGTGTGAGCGCCGTGATCGCGCTCGCCGCGGTGTTCCCCTGGAAAATGCCGACCGCCGCGCTGCGCTGGTGGGTCGCGATCCCCGCGAGCGCGTCGGCGGTCACCGCACTGATGTGGATTACCGCGGCCGGCAGCACGCTCGACCTGGCCTCCGCGAGTGACGCCCGCGCCGGAGCCGGCGTGCTCCTCGTGATGGCGGGCATCGTCTATGGCGCAATTCCCGCGCTGGTGAGGCCACCGGCGCGGGAATTGGAGCGGAGCGAGAGCGCTCCGCGGGAGTCTGTTACCCGCTAGCGGCGGCGCCGAGCGTCGATCTGGCCGGTGTTGAATCCCATGAGGTTGAGGCCGCCGTGGAAGCGGGCGTGCTCGATCTTCATGCAGCGATCCATCACGACCTCGAGGCCCCTGCTCTCGGCGAGGGCGGCCGCCTCCTCGTTCCAGAGTCCAAGCTGGAACCACACGGTTTTCGCGCCGACGGCCGCGGCCTCCTCGACCACCTGCGGGAGGTCGGAGTGCTTGCGGAAGACGTCCACGATGTCCGGTACCTCGGGCAGCGAGGCGAGATCCGGATACACGGGCTGCCCCAGGATCTCGGTGGCGCGCGGGTTGACGAAGTACACCCGGAAGTTCGAGGACTGCAGCAGGTACGTGGCCACAAAGTAGCTTGAACGCGCGGTGTTGGGGGAGGCTCCGACGATCGCGACCGAGCGCGAGCGGCGCAGAATGTTGTAGCGCTCGTGAGCGTCCGGCCCGTCCCAGGTGCGTTCGGTATCGGCGTGTGAGGGGACGGCGGGCAGCGCGCAGGTCAGGCCCGCGCTGCTGGTCGTGCCGCTCACTTGGCCGCTCCGGCGTTGAGGGCGCGGTCAAGGTCCGCGATGATGTCCTCCGGGTCCTCGATGCCGACGCTCAGGCGCACCAGACCGGGCAGGACGCCCGCATCGAGCAGCTGCTGCTCGGTGAGCTGCGCGTGGGTGGTGGAGGCCGGGTGAATGATGAGCGTTTTCGCATCGCCGACGTTGGCGAGGTGGCTGGCCAGCTCGACGTTCTCGATCAGGCCCTTACCGGCCTCGCGGCCGCCGCGCAGGACGAATCCGAAGACCGAACCGGGGCCGGACGGGAAGTACTTGGCCGCACGCTCGTGGTGCGGGTGATCCGGCAGACCGGCCCAGTTGACCGCTTCGACGCGAGGGTCGGCGGCGAGCCACTCGGCCACGATGCGGGCGTTGTCCACGTGGGCGCGCATACGCAGCGGCAGGGTCTCCACGCCCTGGGCGAGGAGGAATGCCGAGTGCGCGGGCAGCGCGGGCCCGATGTCGCGCAGCTGCTCGGCACGCAGCCGGGTGAGGAACGCGTACTCGCCGAAGTTCCCCGACCACTCGAGACCGCCGTAGCTCGGCACCGGCTCGGTGAAGCGCGGGAAGCGGCCGGAGGTCCAGTCAAACTTGCCGGACTCCACCACCACGCCGCCGAGGGTGGTGCCGTGCCCGCCGATGAACTTGGTGGCCGAGTGCGTGACGATGTCCGCACCCCAGTCGATCGGGCGAATCAGCGCCGGGGTCGACAGCGTCGAGTCGATCACCAGCGGCACACCGTGCGCGCGGGCAACCTCGGCGAGGCCCTCGATATCGGCGATCTCACCCGAGGGGTTCGCGATGGTCTCGGCAAAGATCAGCTTGGTCTTATCGGTGATCGCGGCGGCGTAGGCGGCCGGATCCGAGGAGTTGACGAAGGTGGTTTCGATCCCGAAGCGACGCAGGGTGACGTCGAGCTGGGTAACCGAGCCGCCGTAGAGGCTCGCGGAGGCCACGATGTGGTCGCCGGCCTCGGTGAGGCTCGCGAAGGTGAGGTACTGCGCGGCGAGGCCGCTCGCGGTGGCGACGGCACCGAGGCCGCCCTCGAGATTCGCGATGCGCTCCTCGAAGCTCGAAACCGTGGGGTTCGCGAGGCGCGAGTAGATCGTGCCGTACTTCTGCAGGGCGAACCTGCTCGCGGCGTCCTCGGCGCTGTCAAAGACGAACGCGGTGGACTGATAAATGGGGAGCGCTCGCGCTCCGGTTGCCGCATCGGGGATGTTGCCCGCGTGAATCGCGCGCGTGCGGAAGCCGTACTCTCGATCTGCCATGATGACAGGCTAGTGTGCGGCGCCCGTCATACACGCTCATATGACGTCATAGACCGAAACATAACGGTGTGAGACAATACTTCTGAGCCCGATGATCGGGCCCCGGACGAGGGCGCAGTACCCGGAACGCGACAAGACTGACCACGAAAGTTGGTGTTTGTCATGGCATGGATCGTGCTCATTATCTCCGGTGTTCTCGAGGCCGTTTGGGCCACCGCGCTCGGCCGTTCCGAGGGCTTTACAAAGCTCTGGCCCACCGTCGTCTTTAGCGTCGGGCTGCTGCTCAGCATGGGTGGTTTGGCGTATGCGATGCGCGATATTCCCACCGGTACCGCGTACGCCATCTGGGTCGGGATCGGCGCGAGCCTCACGGTGCTCTACGCGATGATCTTCGGCGGCGAGCCCGCCTCGATCATCAAGATCCTGCTGATCCTGGGTATCGTCGGCTGCGTCATCGGACTCAAGATGGTCGACGCCGCGGCCCACTAGATTCGGCTGGCGGATTTCGGTCAATACTGTGAGTTCCATTAGCTTTCGATAACGGCTGCAAAATGCCAGAATCCTCAGGCTTGAAACGCTACACTGGCCCAATGGCTACCTCCGAATCTCGTGCCCGGGCCGAACGCCGCCTGGGGATTACCCTGCTGATTGTCGCCGTTCTGGTCGCTGGGTTTGCGGTGTTTACGTTTGTCAGTGCCTCCGAGTGGTACGCCTATGCGGCGGGAGCACTGTTCTCGATTCTTGCGCTCGTGCTGGTGCTGCGCGGTGTCGAGCAGGTGCGCGACGGCATCGCCTCCGCACACCCCTAGCTGATGGTCCGTGCGCAGGCACGGAAACGAAAGGGCGGGCTGCCCCGGTGAGAAATCACCCGGGCAGCCCGCCTTTTTATATGGGCCTAGATCCAGCTGGGGAACCAGGCGTGCATCTGCCAGAACCAGTACGGCACGGTGATCGCGGTCCAGAGCGGATACCAGAAGATCGACAGCGCGGTCGCGGCCCCGAGGAACACGCCCACGGTTGCCAGACCGGAGGTGCGCCTGGGGCGAGGATCCTCGCGCTTTCCGATGATCAGGCCGATTACAAACGTCAGCCCCAGCAGCAGGTACGGCTCGAAGGCGATCGTGTAGAACTGGAACACGGTGCGCTCGGTGTAGGCGAGCCACGGCAGATAGCCGGCCACCATACCCATGAGGATGAGGCCCACCTGCCACTCCTGGTGGCGGGTCAGTCGGTACACGAGGTACAGGGTGGCCAGTACGGCAACCCACCAGATCAGCGGGTTCGCGATCGAGGTGATGGCCTGCGAGCAGAGGTTTGATCCGCAGTCCTCGGGTGGCGGCGCGACGTACCACATGCTGGTCGGGCGGATCATCGCGAGCCAGCCCAGGGGGTTGGCCTGGTAACTGTGCGGCGTGCTCAGCCCCACGTGGAACGCGTACATCTGCTGGTGGTAGAACACCAGGCTCTGGATGGAGTGCGGCACCCAGGAGAACAGGCCCTGCCAGGCGTTGGCCGGATCATCGGCCCAGTTGCGGTAGTAACCACCGGTGGTGGTGAGCCAGCCGGTCCAGCTGGCGAGGTACACAACCGCGGCGATCGGGACGTAGAGAACAAACGTCGCGAGGGCCTGCAGTGCCGAGCCGATCGGGAACTGGCCGAGCCCGCGGCGACGGCGTGCGAGCACGTCCACGGCGACGAGGTAGATACCGAAGGCGGCGAGGAAGTAGAGTCCGGACCACTTCACCGAGGTGGTTGCGCCGAAGGCAAGGCCGGCGGCGAAGACCCAGGGGCGGTTCCAGATCACCGGGCCGCGGGCGCTGCCTAGCGGTGCGTCGCCGCGCTGGGCGATCCAGGCGTCGAGGTGGCGTTCCAGCCAGGCTCGATCCTTGAGGATGAACCAGAACCCGAGCAGCGCGAACACCATGACCGAGTTGTCCAGGATCGCGACGCGGCTCATCACGATGGCGTGGCCGTCGATCGCAAACAGGAACCCGGCGATGGCGGCGAGCGTACGCGACTTCGTCAGCGTACGGGCCACGACCATGATCAGGCCCACGCCGATGATGCCCATCAGGGCGGTGGTGATGCGCCAGCCGAAGGCGTTATCGGCACCGAAGATGGCCATGCCCACGCCGATGATCCACTTACCCAGCGGCGGGTGAACGATGTAGGCGGCGTCCTTCAGGAAGATGTTGACGTCACCGGCGTTGAAGCGCTCGTTGACGCCGTCCGGCCACTTGGACTCGTAGCCGTTGCCCCACAGCGAGTAGGCGTCCTTCACGTAGAAGGTCTCGTCGAACACCAGGGCGTGCGGGAACCCGAGGTTCCAGAGGCGCACGCCGGCGGCGAGGAGAAGGATGAGGGCGGGGATCAGCCAGTTGAGCAGTCGGGCGCGTTCGGGGGTGCGGACGATGCGCAGCCAGAGATCGTCGATGCGCGAGCCGGTGCGTACGGGTGCCGGAGCAGGCGCGGCGGCCTCGGCCTCAGCCGGGGCTTCGGCACCGGTCGCCGGCTCATCGGCGGGGGTCTCCAGCACATCGGCCGGGGTCTCCAGCACGATGGTGCCGCTGGTGGTGGGCACGGCGGCGAGAGACTCGGCGGCGGACTTCGGGGAAGCCTCGGGCTGCGCGGCGGCGGGGGTGTGCGGATCGGCGGCGGAAGGGACGTCTTCCGGGGCGGGTCCGTTTTCACTGCGGGACACCCTGACATCGTAGTCAGTTTGTCCGTGATTTCTCGCGCGATTCGGCGAAAATGCGCGGGGTCGCCCGCGCACACCTGGCAGACTGGAACCATGATCATTCTCGGGGCGACCCCCATCGGAAACCTCTCGGACGCCACCACCCGCCTGGTTGAGACCCTGGAGACCGTGGGCGTCGTGGCCGCGGAGGATACCCGCACCACGGTAAAACTGCTGCGTGGCCTGGGCATTGAGAACCGCCCCGAGCTCATCGCCCTGCACGATCACAACGAGCGGGTGCGCGCGAGTGACCTGGTCGAGCGTGCGCGAAACGAAGACATTCTGGTGCTGAGCGATGCCGGTATGCCCACCGTGTCGGACCCCGGTTATCACCTGGTGGAGGCGGCTGCCGCAGCGGATGTGCGTGTGACCGTCCTGCCGGGACCGAGCGCCGTGCTGTCGGCCCTCGCGGTTTCGGGCCTGCCCACCGACCGCTTCTGCTTTGAGGGGTTCCTGCCGCGGAAGTCGGGGGAGCGTCGCGATACCTTCCGCGAGCTCGCCGATGAGCGCCGCACCATGGTCTTCTTCGATTCCCCGAACCGCCTGGCCGCGAGCCTGCAGGACGTCGCCGAGGTCTTTGGTGCCGATCGTCGCGTGGTCGTGTGCCGCGAGCTCACGAAGATGTTCGAGGAGGTCAAGCGGGGCACCGCGGCGGAGCTTGCCGAGTGGGCGGCGGAGGGTGTCCGTGGGGAAATCTGCGTGGTCATTGCCGGTGCACCCGCCCGCGAATTCAGCCTGGAGGACGCCATCGCCCGGGTGCGTGCGCTGGTGGAATCGGGCCTGCGGACCAAGGAAGCCGCAACCCAGGTGGCGGCCGAAACGGGCCTCGGAAAGCGTGACCTCTATGAGGGGGCGCTCGCCCGCTAGGCCGGTGCCGCGCCGCCCGGCGTAACGATGTCCGCGAGCGCTCGATTTACACCATACAATTGAGCGCATGTCGTCCGGTCGTTCTTTCTATGTCACCACGCCCATTTTCTACGTTAACGATGCTCCCCATATCGGGCATGCGTACACCGAGGTGGCCGCTGACATGCTCGCGCGCTGGCACCGTCAGTCCGGGGATGACACCTGGTCGCTGACCGGCACCGACGAGCACGGCGAGAAGATCCTGCGCACCGCCACCGCCAACGGCACCACCCCGCAGGAGTGGGCCGACAAGCTGGTGCGCGACTCCTGGATCCCGCTGCTGGAGACCATCGATATCTCCAACGATGACTTCATCCGCACCACCGATGAGCGCCACGAGAAGAACGTTCAGGTCTTCCTGCAGAAGCTCTACGATGACGGCTTCATCTACTCCGGCGAGTACTCCGGCCTCTACTGTGTGGGCTGTGAGGAGTTCAAGCCCGAGAGCGATGTCGTCGACGGCGTGGGCGAGTTCGCCGGCCAGAAGGTCTGCGCCATTCACTCCAAGCCGCTCGAGCGTCTGGAAGAGAAGAACTACTTCTTCCGCATGAGCGACTTCTCCCAGCAGCTGCTGGACCTCTACGAGCAGAACCCCGAGTTTGTGCAGCCCGAGTCGGCGCGCAACGAGGTTATCCAGTTCGTCCGCCAGGGTCTGAACGACCTCTCGATCTCGCGTTCGAGCTTCGACTGGGGCATCAAGGTGCCCTGGGACGACTCGCACGTGGTCTACGTGTGGTTCGACGCACTGCTGAACTACATCACCGCCGTGGGCTACGGCCAGGACAACGAGAACTTCGAGCGTCGCTGGCCCGGAATGCACCTCGTCGGAAAGGACATTCTGCGCTTCCACGCGGTTATCTGGCCCGCGATGCTGATGGCCGCCGGCGTGAAGGTCCCGCACCGCGTGTTCGGTCACGGCTGGCTGCTGGTCGGCGGCGAGAAGATGTCCAAGTCGAAGCTCACCGGTATTGCGCCGCACGAGATCACCGACACCTTCGGCTCGGATGCCTTCCGCTACTACTTCATGTCCGCGATCCACTTCGGTCAGGATGGCTCGTTCAGCTGGGAAGACCTGTCGGCGCGCTACCAGGCCGAGTTGGCCAACGGTTTCGGTAACCTCGCCTCGCGCGCGCTGGCCATGGTGACCCGCTACTACGACGGCGTTGTGCCGGCACCGGGTGAGTACACCGAGGCCGACCTCAACATCCAGCGCGTGGTTGCGGAGGCCGTGGCAAACGCCGATGCCGCGATCGAGAAGATCGCCCTGCACGACTCGCTGGCCGCGATCTGGACCATCGTGGAGGAGCTCAACGGCTACATCACGATCCAGGAACCGTGGGCCCTGGCAAAGGACGACGCTCAGCGCGAGCGCCTCTCCACCGTGCTCTACACCGTGACCGAGGGTCTGCGTGCCCTGGCCGTGGTGCTCTCGCCGACCATTCCCAAGGCCACCACCAAGCTCTGGACCGCGCTCGGCGTGGAGGACTCCCTCGGAGCCCTCACCGCGCAGCCGATCCGCTCGGCCGGCGTCTGGGGTCAGCTGATCCCGGGCACCACCGTGGGTGCGCTCGAGGCGCTGTTCCCGCGCATCGAATCCACCGACGCCTAGCGTGGGGATGCCGGATTCAGCTAAAGCGGGTAGCGTCGAGGGTATGAACCCGACACCGCACATCCGTACGCGTGGGGGCGAGGACCGCGGGGAGCTGCGGTACCCGCCGCTGCCTCAGCCGCTGACCTCCGGGGTATACGACAACCACACCCACCTCGAAATCGCCGATGGCGACGAGGCTCTCGACTACCGAGAGCAGCTGGATCGCGCCTCCAGCGTGGGCGTTAAGGGAGTGGTCCAGGTCGGCACCGACCTGGCCACCTCCCGCTGGAGCGCGCAGATCGCCGCGATCGAGCCACGCGTGCTCGCCGCGGTGGCGCTGCACCCGAACGAGGCGCCGGAGCTCGACGCTCGGGGGCTGCTCGATGAGCACCTCGCCGGCATCAACGAGCTCGCGGCGCTGCCGCGGGTGCGCGCGGTGGGCGAGACCGGTCTCGACTTCTTCCGCACCGGGGAAGACGGCCGGGCCGCCCAGCAGCGCTCGTTTGAGGAGCACATCCGGATCGCGAAGGAACACGATCTGGCCCTGCAGATTCACGATCGTGACGCCCACCAGGAGGTCGTCGACACCCTGCTGCGGGTGGGCGCTCCCGAGCGCACGGTGTTCCACTGTTTCTCCGGAGACGTGGATCTCGCCGAGATCTGTATCGAGCACGGCTGGTACATGTCGCTCTCCGGCACGGTGACGTTTAAGAACGCGCACAATCTGCGTCGGGTGCTGGATATTGCGCCGCGCTCGCTGCTGATGATCGAGACGGATGCGCCGTACCTCACGCCCACGCCCTACCGTGGTCGCCCCAACGCCCCCTACCTCATTCCCTACACGCTGCGCGCCATAGCCGAGTATCTGGATCTCGATCCGGTGATGCTCGCGACGCAGCTGAGTTCCAATACCGAAGCCGTTTATGGGCGCTGGGACGCGGATCCGATCCGCTCACAGACCGGCCCGAACGATAAGACGAAAAGTACCTCATGAACCTGCTCGGCCCCGCCGAAATCCGTGACCTCGCGGAAATGCTCGACGTAACCCCCACCAAGAAGCTGGGGCAGAACTTTGTGGTGGACGCCAATACCGTCCGCAAGATCGTGAAGGTCGCGAACGTTGAGGCCGGTGACGCCGTGATCGAGATCGGCCCGGGTCTGGGTTCACTGACCCTGGGCCTGCTCGAGGCCGAGGCTCGCGTGGTGGCCGTGGAGATCGATTCGCGCCTGGCCGAGCAGCTGCCGAAGACCGTGGCGGCGCTGGCCCCCGAGGCCGAGCTGACCGTGGTGCACCAGGATGCCCTGAAGGTCACCGAGCTGCCGCTTGCGCCCACGCGCCTGGTTGCGAACCTGCCCTACAACATTTCGGTGCCGGTGCTGCTGCACCTGCTGGAGCACTTCGATTCGCTCACCTCGGGTGTGGTCATGGTGCAGGCCGAGGTGGGTCACCGCCTGGCCGCCGAGCCGGGTTCGAAGATCTATGGCAGCCCGAGCGTCAAGGCCGAGTGGTACGGAGACTGGCGCATCGCCGGTACCGTGAGCCGCCAGGTGTTCTGGCCGGTGCCGAACGTCGATTCGGTGCTCGTCGGGTTTGAGCGTCGCGCCGACCAGATTGGCACGCTCGAGGAGCGTGCGCTGACCTTCGCCCTGGTTGATGCCGCCTTTGGCCAGCGTCGCAAGATGTTACGTCAGTCGCTCGGTCAGGTTTTGGGCGGGGCCGATGTGGCCACCGCACGCCTGGAGGCCGCCGGAATCGCGCCGACCGCGCGGGGTGAGGCACTGACCGTGCACGACTTCCTCGGTGTCGCTCGCGCGCATCTCGCGGCAATCGGTAAATAACGATCAATATCCTGCGTTAGGTTTAACGTATGAGCGCCAACCAGACGTCTACAGAGGTCGCCGCCCGGGCTCCCGGGAAGGTAAACCTGTTCCTGTCCGTGGGAGCGGTCCGTGAGGACGGCTACCACGAGGTCGCGACCGCGTACCAGGCGGTTTCGCTGTATGAGGATGTGTACGCATCCCACGCCAGCGACTTCGCGGTGACCTTTGGCGGAAAGATCAACACCGACTCGGTGCCCACCGATGGCTCAAACCTCGCGATCAAGGCCGCCCGCCTGCTCGCGCGCAAGACCGGATATCGCGGCGGGGTGCACCTGCGCATCGAGAAGAACGTTCCCGTCGCGGGCGGTATGGGCGGGGGCTCGGCGGATGCCGCGGCCACGCTCGTGGCCTGCGACGCCCTCTGGGGCACGGGTCTCGGCCGCGAGGAGCTCGTGAAGCTCGCCGCCAAGCTGGGCGCCGATGTGCCCTTCGCCCTGGTGGGGGGTACCGCGCTGGGTACCGGTCGCGGGGAACGCCTGAGCCCCGCTCTCGCAACCGGACAGTTCACCTGGGTGTTTGCCCTCGCCGATCAGGGGCTCTCGACCCCCGCGGTCTACGCGAAGCTGGATGAGCACCGCGAGAAGCACGCGCTGGATATTTCGCCGGCGCGCGACGTACCGAGCGTCGATAACGACGTGCTGCAGGCGCTGCGGGCGGGCGATACTGTAATGCTCGCCAACGCCCTGCACAACGACATGCAGGTGGCCGCGCTGCAGATGCAGCCGGGTCTCGCCGATGTGATCGAGCTGGGGGAGCGCTCCGGCGCCCTCGCCGGTATCGTGTCCGGTTCGGGCCCGACCGTTGCATTCCTTGCCGAGGATGCCGATGCGGCACTGGAGATTCAGGTGTCGCTGAGCGCCAACGGGATTCGTACCGTGCGCGCGACCGGCCCGGCTTCCGGCGCCCGGCTGCTGACCGACTAGGGACGCCCGACTCACCTGTGCCACCATGTGGTCATGACCGGTTTTCATCACGTAGAGGTATGGCTCGCCGACGAAACGGCGAAGTATGAGCGTGCCGGGTGGGGCTGGTTGCTCACCCGACTCGGATTCACCCGCGATGCCGCCTGGGAGAGCGGGGAGTCCTGGGGTGCGGGTGGCGCGTATCTGAGCCTCACGACCTCACCAAACCTCTCCTCGCCCCTCCATGACCGTCGTCGGGCCGGGATCAACCACCTGGCCTTTGATGCCGGCACGCGGGCCCAGGTGGACGCCCTGATCGCCGATGCTCCTGCGCACGGGTGGACGCCGCTGTATCAGGATCGGTACCCGCACGCGGGTGGGCCGGATCACTATGCGGGCTGGCTGGAAAACGCGGCCGGCTTCAAGGTTGAGGTGGTTGCGGAAGACTAGCCGGAGCGAGGCGCGGTGTCGGAAAACGACGAGGGCCCCAGGGAAATCCCGGGGGCCTTCGCCGTAGTGCGAGCGCTAGAGCGCGCGCCTGTGGCTAGTTGACGCAGGGAATCGCGCCGGCCTGGAGCGGTTCCTTCCAATCGTGGTAGGTGTTGTCCGCCGGGGTTTCCGAGGTGGAGTTCTCCGGGGTGGTCGGTGCCTCGCCGGTGGCGGGAGCCTCCGGGGTCTGGGCCCCGCCGGCCTCGGTCTGCCCGGTTGCCGGAGCCTCGGGGGTGGTGCCCGCGGGAGCCTCGGTCTTGCCGCTGAGCAGGCCCGCCACGATCGAGTGGATCTGGTTGAGGTCAACGAGGTTGACGTCCTTGCCGTCACGGGTCGCAAACTCGGTGATCGGCAGGGTCGTGAAGGTGATGTTGCCGCCGGCGAGCGAGCTGGCCTGCTGGGCGAAGCTCAGGAAGTCGAGGCCATCGTCCACCGCGATGTACTGCTTCGCGGTGTCGATCAGGCTCGTAATGGTGGCCGGGTTGGTGAAGGTGTTCGCCTGCTTGAGCTTATAGGCGAGGGACACCATGAACGCCTGCTGGCGGCGGGTGCGGTCGAAGTCGGTCAGCTCGACACCGGTGTGACCGGTGTCGCGGCGCTGACGAACAAACGCCATGGCCTGCTCGGCGGAGATTTCCTGCATGCCGGCGGGGAAGTCCGCGCCCGAGTATTTGTCCTGGGTGGCCTGGTTGAGGCACACGGTGATGGGCTGTACGGCGTCGGCTACCTGGTAGAAGGCGGCCATGGTGATCTCGACGAAGTGGTCGATGCGCACACCGCCGAGGAACTGCGAGACGGTGTTGATCTGTGCCTGGCGGCCGGCGGTGCGGGCCTGCTGGTAGGCGTCGTCGCGGCTCATGCCGCCACGCACGAGCTCGCGCAGCTTTTCGTCGAGGGCGAGGCCGTAGGCCTCCTTGATCTTCGACATCTTCACGCCGTTGGGGTGCCCCGCCAGCTCGGCGTAGTCGTCGCGGGGGATCGAGATGCCCTGCGCACGGCCGCCGTTACCCGGAATGTGAATGAGCATCATCACGTTGGCGTTGTAGCCTCCGTCGCCCTGATCGCCCGCGTGGATCGCGTTGTAGATCTCGGCGGGGAACGGCTTGCCGTTCTGATCCACTCGGCTGTCCATACCCATGATGAGGATGTTGGTTTCGCCGGTGTTCTGCTTCACCCCGAAGTCGGGGTTGCCGCTCGGCATCGAAATGGGGGAGCGGTGAATGCCGTTATTCAGGTCTTGGTAGACGTAAACGGCAAAGGCCCCCGCGCCGGCGGTCAGGAGAAGAAGGGTGCCCACCACACCGAGGGCGATGCGGCGACGCAGGCGTTTTGCCGGGGAAATGCCGGAGGCATGGCGTGCGGCTGCGCGGGTGGATACAGGCTCTGTCACGGGTCTCCAAGGGTTGCGTGGAGGATCCAGCCTACCCCGGGAAATCGTGGATTCTCTGTGCACGCGCTGTCGGTTTGCCGTTCGCCACTAGGCTGGAGGGGTGGCTCACCTGTTGGGGGCGGAATCGCTCCACCTAGAATTTCCCACCCGCGTCATCTTTGAGAAGATCACTGTCGGGGTCAATGAGGGCGACCGGATCGGTATCGTCGGTCGCAACGGTGATGGCAAGTCCACGCTGCTGCAGCTGCTTGCCGGCCGGATGGAGCCCGACTCGGGGCGCGTCACGCGTCGCCGCGGCGTGACCATCGGTTACCTCGATCAGCGCGATATCCTCGACGACAACCTCACCGTGGCTCAGGCCATCGTGGGCAATACCGAGGAGTACATCTGGGCGGGCGATCCGAAGATCCGCGACGTCATCACCGGCCTGCTGTCGGACCTCCCCTGGACCGCCGAGATCGGCACCCTCTCCGGTGGTCAGCGCCGCCGGGTGGCCCTCGCCGCCCTGCTGGTGGGCGACTGGGACGTCCTGTTCCTTGACGAGCCCACCAACCACCTCGACGTCGAGGGCGTGGCCTGGCTCGCCGGTCACCTCAAGAGCCGCTGGATGCCCGGTCAGGGCGGCCTGCTGGTCGTGACCCACGACCGCTGGTTCCTGGACGAGGTTTCGACCGACACCTGGGAGGTGCACGATGGCATCATCGAGCCCTTCGAGGGTGGTTACGCGGCCTACGTGCTGCAGCGGGTGGAGCGCGACCGCATGGCCGCGACCATCGAGGGCAAGCGCCAGAACCTGATGAAGAAGGAGCTCGCCTGGCTGCGCCGCGGTGCTCCCGCACGCACGGCCAAGCCGAAGTTCCGCATCGAGGCAGCCAACGCCCTGATCGCCGATGTGCCCCCGGTGCGTAACACCGTGGCGATGAGTCAGATGGCCACCTCGCGCCTGGGCAAGGACGTTGTTGACCTCCTGGATGCCGGCGTGAAGTACGGTGACCGCACCATCCTGAAGAGCGTCGAGTGGCGCATCGCCCCGGGCGAGCGCACCGGTATCCTCGGTGTCAACGGTGCCGGAAAGTCGACCCTGCTGGGCCTCGTCACCGGCGAGGTGGAGCCCACCTCCGGTGTGGTGAAGCGCGGCAAGACCGTGAAGATCGCCGCCCTGACCCAGCAGCTTGCCGAACTGGAGGACATCCAGAACGAGCGCGTTTCGGCCGTGATCGGTCGCTACCGCACGAGCTATAAGGCCGGCGATAAGGAGATGACCCCGGGTCAGCTGCTTGAGCAGATGGGCTTCGCCTCCGCTCAGCTACAGACCCCGGTGAAGGATCTCTCCGGTGGCCAGAAGCGCCGCCTGCAGCTGCTGCTCATTCTGCTGGACGAGCCGAACGTGCTGATCCTCGATGAGCCCACCAACGACCTCGACACGGACATGCTTGCGGCCATGGAAGACCTGCTGGACACCTGGCCGGGAACCCTGCTCGTGGTCTCGCACGACCGCTACCTGCTGGAGCGCGTCACCGATCAGCAGTATGCGGTGCTGGACGGCGACCTGCGCCACCTCCCCGGCGGAGTGGACGAGTACCTGCGCATCCGTAACGCGACGCCCGCGTCGGCGAGCAAGCCCGAGGAGCTGACCTCGCAGGCCAGCTCGGCACCGGCGAAGCCCGGCCTCAGCGGCGGCGAACTGCACCGCGCGCAGAAGGAGCTGGCCTCCATCGAGCGCCGCATCCAGAAGGCGACCGCCTCGATCGATGCCGCCCATGCCCGCCTCGCCGAGCACGACCAGAGCGACTATGCGGGCCTCGGCAAGATCACCGAGGAAACCCAGAAGCTCGCCGCCGACATCTCCACCCTGGAGGAGCGCTGGCTCGAGCTGACGGATCTCCTGGGGTCGTGACCCCGGTCATTCCGCCCACGCAGCGCCTCATTTTTGAGACGCTGCGTGGGCGTTTTGACGCCGACGGGTGGTGGCCGGCCGAAACACCGTTCGAGATGATGGTCGGCGCGATCCTGGTGCAGAACACCGCCTGGCGAAACGTGGAGCGGTCGATCGAGGCGCTGCGCGAGGGCGAGCTACTGTCGCCCGCTGCGCTTGCGGAAATCCCCGCCGAGCAACTGGCCGAGGTCATTCGATCGAGTGGCTTCATGACCGCGAAGTCGCGTTCGGCGGCGGCACTCGCACGCTGGGTGGTCGAGACGGACGCCCTGAACGGAGGAGTGCGTGCTCGGACAGATGCCGAGCTCCGCGAGGAACTGCTCGCGCTGCCGGGAATCGGCCCCGAGACCGCCGACGTGATCGGACTCTACGCCTTTGACCGCCCGGCCTTCATCTGGGACACCTACGCCCGCCGCATGCTCACGGCCGTGGGCTACCCGGTACCCGGCAGCTATCCCGCGGCCCGCCGCGCGCTGTCCGCGACGGCCTCGGCCGCGGGCTTCAGCGTGCCCGAGTACCGCGAGTATCACGGCCTGATCGTCGAGGCGGGCAAGCACGCACGCAGCCTCGGTGGCTGGGATGTGCTGGCGGCGGAGCTGTTTCCTGCACGATGAAAAATCCGTGGGCAGCCCGGACAAACCGGGTGCCCACGGATGTCTCGCACGCTAGTTGAACAGCCTGCGGAACAGGTTGGTTTCGGCCAGGTCGAGCAGTTCCTCGCCGTTACCGGAGAGGATCGTGCGCAGCGCGTAGAGGGTGAATCCCTTGGCCTGGGCGGCGGTGACGGTGGGCGGAATCGAGAGCTCCTGGCGGGCGGTCATCACCTCGACCAGCGCCGGGCCATCGTGATCAAACGCCGTGCGCAGCGCGCCCTCGAGGTCATCGGGGTTTTCCACACGCTGACCGTGCAGGCCGAGTGCGGTGGCGACCTCGGCGAAGTTCGGGTTATCGAGGCCGGTGCCGTAGGTCACGAAGCCCGCAGCCTTCATCTCCAGCTCCACGAAGTTGAGGGAGGAGTTGTTGAACACCACGACCTTGACCGGCAGCTTCAGCTGGCGCAGCGTGATCAGCTCGCCCAGCAGCATCGCGAGCCCGCCATCGCCGGAGAGCGCCACCACCTGGCGTTCCGGGAAGGCTGACTGCGCACCGATGGCGTGCGGCACGGCGTTTGCCATCGTGCCGTGGGTGAAGGAGCCGATCAGGCGGCGCTTGCCGTTCATTTTCAGGTAGCGAGAGGCCCACACCACGGGGGAGCCCACATCGGGGATGAACACCGCATCGTCGGTTGCGAGCTCGCTGATGAGCCGCGCCACATACTGCGGGTGGATTGGCGTGCGGTTTTTATCGTTGGTGGCGAGGTCATCAAGACCCTTGCGTGCCTTCTGATAGTGCTTGAGCGAGGTATCGAGGTGTTTGGAATCGGTGCGCTCGCGCAGCAGCGGCAGCAGGGCCGCGGCGGTGTCTTTGACCGAGCCGACGAGGCCCAGATCGATCGGGGTGTGCTGCCCGAGGTTTTCACCGCGAATATCAACCTGGATGATCTTCGCCTTCGATGGGTAGAACTGGCGATAGGGGAAACCAGTGCCGAGCATGAGCAGCACCTCGGCATTTTCCATCGCGCGATAGCCCGAGGAGAATCCGAGCAGGCCGGTCATGCCCACGTCGTAGGGATTGTCGTATTCGATAAACTCCTTGCCGCGGAGCGCGTGCACGATGGGGGCCTTGAGGTGTCCGGCCAGGGCAATGACCTCATCGTGGGCACCCTCGGTGCCGGCACCGGCGAGGATCGTGACGTCCTCGCAACCGTTGAGAATCTCCGCCGCCTGCGCGAGCAGGTCGTCGGCGGGGCGGGTGATCCGCGGGGCGTGCACAATCGGGGCCGAGCGGCGAACATTCGGGCTGCTCTGCAGGAGAATATCGCCCGGGATGACTACCACCGCGACCCCGCGCAGCTCGATCGCCATGCGCATCGCGCGCTCGATTACAAACGGCACCTGCTCGGCCACGCTCACCAGCTCGGTGTAGACCGAGGCCTCGCGGAAGAGTTCCTGCGGGTGGGTCTCCTGGAAGTATCCGCTTCCGATCTCGGCACTTGGAATCTGCGCCGCGATCGCGAGGACCGGTACCCGGCTTCGGTTGGCATCAAAGAGGCCGTTAATAAGGTGCGTGTTACCGGGCCCGCAACTACCCGCGCACACGGTGATCTGACCGGTTAGCCCAGCCTCGGCCGCCGCCGCGAAGGCCGCGGCCTCCTCGTTACGCACGTGCTGCCAGGCGATGGTGCCGTCCTTGCGCAGGGCATCGGTGAACCCGTTGAGGGAGTCCCCGGGGAGGCCGTAGACGCGCCTGACCCCCGCATCCTTGATCGTTTCGACGATGGTTTCGGCAATGCTTGGCATGTGATTCCTCCCGTGTGTCGTGAACGTTCCTTCCCCCACCCTACGCGGGGGAGATGCGCGCGTCACGGGCGATTTTGCTCCTAAACGGGCGAACCGGTCCCGCCAGGCCGAAATCCGCCACGCCGCAGATGTCGCTACAAGGGGTCGCAAAAATCCCCGAGATTCCGGGAATAAAACGGAACGTGTATCGGTTTGTTACGGGCCGTTTTCCGCTATCGTCAGGGCTTCTCTACGGTTGAAACATCGTGAGAAGTGCTCGCGGAGAAAGGAAGCCCAGATGTCTATCAAGCACAAAATCGCCGGAGTTGTCGCAGGAATGGCCGCGATTGCACTGCTGGCTGGTTGCTCCTCGTCAGCTACCCCCGAGGCTGGCAAGTCCGCGGACGCCGACAAGGTAATCAAGATCGGTGTTGTCGGAGCGAGTGACCCCTACTGGGCCACCTACACCGAAGAGGCCAAGAAGGCCGGCATCAACATCGAGATCAAGAACTTCACCGAGTACCCGCAGGTAAACCCGGCACTGACCAACGGCGACGTTGACATCAACCAGTTCCAGCACCTCATCTACCTGGCGCAGTACAACGTGGGTAAGGGCGAAGACCTGACCCCGATCGGTTCGACCGCGATCTACCCGCTGCCCCTCTACTCGAAGAAGTTCAAGGACGTCAAGGACATCCCCGAGGGCGCGACCATCGCGATCCCCAACGATGACTCCAACCAGGCACGTGCCCTGCTCACCCTGCAGGGTGCCGGTCTCGTCAAGCTGAAGGACGGCGGCTCGATCGTCTCCAAGGCCGACGACATCGAGGATGGCTCGAAGGTCAAGGTCATCACCGTTGACGGTTCGCTGGCGCCCCAGCAGCTGGACGACCCGGCCGTGGCCGGTGCCGTGATCAACAACGACTTCGCCTCCAAGGCAGGCATCGACATCAACTCCGCCATCGCCAAGGACAGCGCCGACGACCCCAAGTCGCAGGCCTACGTCAATGTGTTCGCGGTTCGCGCCAAGGACAAGGACAACGAGACCTACAAGAAGCTCGTTGACATCTACCAGAACTCGCAGGCCGTGCTGGACGGTGTCCAGAAGGTCAGTGGCGGCACCGCCGTCTTCGCAAAGATCCCCGCAGCGGACCTCGAGAAGACCCTCGCCGACGTTGAGAAGACCGTCAAGGCTTCGAAGTAGTCAGACGGTTCTACCGCACCCCGGGCGGCGATGAGAGACACAGTCTCTGATCGTCGCCCGCGGGCGTCTCCGGCATGGTAGTTTCGCCGAGGCCCCGCCCGTAGGGGGAACACACCTAAGCAGCGGCTACGCCGCAATCGCAGTAGCGAGGAGTACACGCATGGCACTGGTCAGCCTGACCGACGTCACCAAGACATATCCGGATCCGAGCAATCGCAAAAAGCAGATTGCCGCGATCGACGGCGTCTCCCTGGATATTCAGGCGGGCGAGATTTACGGCATCATCGGATACTCCGGTGCGGGAAAATCCACACTGGTACGCCTGATCAACGCCCTCGAATCCGCCACCTCGGGCAGCATCCTGGTGGATGGCGCCGAGGTCACGACCATGCGCGAGGGCCAGCTGCGCAAGCTCCGCCTGGGCGTGGGCATGATCTTCCAGCAGTTCAACCTCTTCAACTCGAAGTCCGTGCGCGCAAACATTGCCTACCCGCTCAAGGTGGCCGGCGTACCGCGGGCCGAACGCATCCGTCGGGTAAACGAACTGCTCGCGTTTGTCGGCCTCACCGAGAAGGCAAGGTCGTTCCCCGACCAGCTCTCCGGTGGCCAGAAACAGCGCGTGGGTATTGCGCGCGCTCTCGCGACCTCACCGCGCATCCTGCTCGCCGACGAGGCCACGAGCGCGCTCGACCCGGAGACCACGCACGAGGTACTGGGCCTGCTTAAGAAGGTCAACCAGGAACTCGGCATCACCATCATCGTGATCACCCACGAGATGGACGTCATCCAGCAGATCGCCACCCGCGTGGCCGTCATGGAAAACGGCCGGGTCATCGAGGACGGCGAGGTCTACTCGGTGTTCTCGAACCCGCAGCACGCAGCCACACGCCGCTTCGTCTCCACCGTGGTGCGCGGCATTCCCGCCGGCGACGAGCTCGCCGTACTGCGGCAGCGTCACCCCGGCCGAATCTTCACCGTCTCGATCCTCGACGGCGACACCGGCCAGTCTCGCGTGTTTGAAATCCTCACCCGCGCCGGGCTCTCATTCGAGCTGATCTACGGCGGTATCAACGACATTCAGGGCCGCACCTTTGGCCACCTGACCATCGCCGTAACCGGTGCCGACGCGGCCATCGAGTCCGCCTTCGCCGAGATTTCCGCGCTGACCGAGATCGTGGAGGCCCGCTGATGGATGACGTCATCAAGTACCTGCCCAACCTGCTCACCGCTACCTGGGAAACCCTCTACATCGTCAGCTTCGCGCTGCTGATCGGTGGTTTCTTCGGTCTGATCCTCGGCCTCGTTCTGTATGTAACCCGGCCGGGCAACATCCTGGAAAACCGCGTCATCTTCGCGATCCTGAACATCATCGTGAACATCTTCCGGCCGATCCCGTTCCTGATCTTCCTCGTGGCGCTACAGCCGCTAACCCGCATCGTCATCGGCACCGGAAACGGCAATACCGCGATGGTCTTCACGATGTCGATGGCCGCGATGTTCGGCATCAGCCGTATCGTCGAGCAGAACCTTCTGACGGTGTCGCCCGGCGTCATCGAGGCCGCCCGCTCGGTGGGTGCCTCCCGCCTGCGTGTCATCTTTACCGTGATCCTCAGCGAGGCCCTCGGGCCCCTGATCCTCGGCTACACCTTCGTACTCGTGGCCATCGTGGACATGTCCGCACTGGCCGGAACGATCGCCGGTGGTGGTCTCGGAACGTTCGCGCTCGAATACGGCTACCGCGCCTTCAACGACCCGGTCACCATTGCCGCGCTGGTCGCGGTGATCATCCTGGTACAGATCATCCAGTTCCTCGGCAACTGGCTGGCCCGCAAGGTTCTGCGCCGCTAGAGCGAACGCGAAGACGCCCACCTGGTTCCCTCGGGAATCGGGTGGGCGTTTGCGTATGCCGCATGGGCGCGGTCGGGGAGCGCACGCCAGACTAGGGCACGCGGGTTCGGGGGCGCTGGCTAGGAGTCGACACCCAGGCGGCGCAGCAGCACCGACAGTGCCTCCTGCTCCCGCTCGCTGAGGGCGGAGAGCAGCTGCGACTCGGCGGCCAGCAGGGCGGAGATCGCGGCGTCCACCGCGTCGCGGCCCGCGGCGGTCATGACCACGAGGATGCCGCGGCCATCGTTCGGATCGGTTTCGCGGCGCACCAGACCGCGCGCAACCAGCCGATCGATGCGGTTGGTCATGGTGCCGCTCGACACCAGGTTCTGCGTCAGCAGGGTCTTCGGGCTCAGCGTAAACGGGGAACCCGCGCGGCGTAGCGAGGCGAGGACATCAAACTCCCAGGGCTCGAGGCCCGGTTCGGCGAAGGCCGCGCGCCGGGCGACATCGAGCTGGTGGCTCAGCCGATCCACTCGGGAGAGGACCCGCAGGGGTGCAAAATCGAGATCGGGGCGCTCGCGTTCCCACGAGCGCACGATCAGATCGACTTCATCCGGATGTGCGGGCATCTCCCTATTATCTCGACTTCGAGACAGTTTTGCAGGATTGACGGGAAATCCACACCCTCCGCGTCGGCGTGTGACGGCTTCCGGAGGTGCGCCGATCACCGCAGAAACACGCGGATCCCGCGGTCAGGTGAAGATCTCACCGAACCATTTCGGCGGAGAAGTTCCCCGCGCACCGCGTTGTCGTCCGTCAGGGCCTCGCGAATCTGGCAGACTGGAACAGCACACGTCCTCGACGTGATCCGCCTTGGTGTAACGGCAGCACGGCAGCCTTTGGAGCTGTCCGGTCCAGGTTCGAATCCTGGAGGCGGAGCGTAGTGTTTAACGTGCAGTAACCCGCTAGGAAAGGAATCGAGTGACCGATTCGCAGCTCGCCGTTATCGTCCTTGCCGCTGGCCAGGGCACCCGCATGAAGTCCCGCACCCCGAAGGTGCTGCACCCGCTGGGTGGGCGCACCGTGGTGGGGCACGTGGTCGAAGCCGCTCGTCGTCTCGAAGCCGCGCACGTGCTCGCCGTGGTTCGCCACGAACGCGACCTCGTGGCCGCCTCGATCTCCGAGCAGCTCCCCGACGTACTCATCGTCGATCAGGACGACGTTCCCGGCACCGGACGCGCGGTTGAACTCGCGGTAGCGGCGCTGCCCGCGGGCTTCTCGGGGGATGTCCTCGTGCTGAACGGCGACGTGCCGCTGCTCACCGCCGAAACCCTCGGCGACCTCATCGCCCGTCACCGCGAGACCGGCGCCTCCGCCACCATTCTTTCCGCGATCCTTGACGACGCCACCGGCTACGGCCGCATCATCCGCGGTGCCGATGGCGAACTCGATCGCATCGTTGAGCACAAGGACGCCACCGAGGCGGAGCTCGCCGCGCGCGAGATCAACGCCGGCATCTACCTCTTCGGATTCGCCGCGCTGCGCGAGCAGCTTGCGGCCCTCACCACCGACAACGCCCAGGGCGAGAAGTACGTCACCGACGTTCTCGGCCTGCTGCGGACCGCCGGCGCGGCCGTGGCGGCCCTTCCGGTGAGCGATGCCTGGGAGGTCGAGGGCATCAACGACCGCGTCCAGCTGGCCGCCGCCGCCGCCCGCCTCAACACCGTCACCATCGAGCGCTGGCAGCGCGCCGGCGTCACCGTTCAAGACCCCCGCACCACCTGGATCGATGTCCAGGCCACCCTGGCACCGGATGTCACCCTGAAGCCCGGCACCCAGATCCTCGGCCCGAGCGTGATCGAGAGTGACGCCGTGATCGGTCCGGACACCACGCTGTTCGCCGTGGAGGTGGGCGCGGGTGCCGAGGTGAAGCGCACCGAAGCCAGCCACAGCGTCATCGGTGCGGGTGCCACGGTGGGCCCGTTCACGTTCCTGCGCCCCGGCACCATCCTGGGTGCAAACGGCAAGATCGGCGGTTTCGTCGAGACCAAGAACGCCGTCATCGGTGCGGGTTCAAAGGTGCCCCACCTGTCCTACGTGGGTGACGCCACCATCGGTGACGAAACCAACATTGGTGCGGGCACAATCTTCGCCAATTATGACGGCGTAAACAAGGCATCCTCGACCGTGGGCTCCCACGTTCGGATCGGATCGCACAGTGTGGTCGTCGCTCCGGTTACAATTGGAGACGGCGCGTACTCGGGCGCGGGCACCGTGGTTCGGAAAAACGTTCCGGCCGGGAGCCTCGCCATCAACGTTTCACCGCAGCGCAACCTCGAGGGCTGGACCGAGTCCAAGCGTCCCGGAAGCGCGGCGGCACTGGCGGCAGAGACCGCCAATTCCCCCACAGCAGATAACTGAATAACGCGAAACGTCGGTCGAGACCGGCAGGAAGCAGGAGTGGTGTCCGGCATTAAAACGAATGGTCAGAAGCGTCTTGTTCTGGTCGCGGGTCGCTCGCACCCCGAGCTCGCAGAGGCAGTAGCCGAAGCGCTCGGGTCCGAGCTCGTCCCGACCGACGCTCGAACCTTCGCCAACGGTGAGATCTACGCACGGTTCGACGAGAGCGTGCGTGGTTGTGATGCGTTTGTCATCCAGTCTCACACCGCTCCCATCAACGAGTGGCTGATGGAGCAGCTGATCATGGTCGACGCCCTCAAGCGTGCCTCCGCCAAGCGGATCACCGTGGTCGCCCCGTTCTACCCCTACGCACGTCAGGATAAGAAGGGCCGCGGACGCGAGCCGATCTCCGCCCGCCTCGTCGCCGACCTCTTCAAGACCGCCGGTGCCAACCGCATCATGTCGGTCGACCTGCACGCCTCGCAGATCCAGGGCTTCTTCGACGGCCCCGTCGACCACCTGTTCGCGATGCCGGTTCTGCTTGAGCACTTCCGTGCCTCGCTCGACCGGTCCGAGCTCACCGTGGTCTCCCCGGATATGGGCCGCGTTCGCGTGGCCGACATGTGGAGCGACCAGCTGGATGCCCCGCTGGCCATCATCCACAAGCGTCGTGACCCGCTGGTTGCCAACCAGGTCACCGTGCACGAGATCGTCGGTAACGTCAATGGTCGCGTCTGCCTCCTGGTCGACGACATGATCGACACCGGCGGCACCATCGTCAAGGCGGCCCAGGCCCTCAAGGACAACGGTGCAACCCGCGTGATCGTGGCCGCAACCCACGCCGTTTTCTCGGATCCCGCCAGCGAGATCCTGCAGTCGGCCTGTGTCGACGAGGTTGTTGTCACCGACACCCTGCCGATCCCCGAGCACAAGCGCTTCGACACCCTCACCATTCTGCCGATCGCGCCGCTGCTCGCCCGCGCGATCCACGAGGTCTTCGAGGATGGCTCGGTCACCTCGATGTTCGACGGTGCCGCCTAGGTCATAGCGTCATAGCGTCATAGCGTCATAGCGTCAACGCACAACGCCTCCCGTTCTCTGGAACGGGAGGCGTTGTGCGTTGAGGCAGGACCGCCCTCGCGGGCACTGTGCGGTGTGGGCGCTACCGGTGTGGCGCTACTCTGCGGGGTCGGGCAGGGGAGCGGCCACGGTGGCCGGAGCCAGGGCCGCGCGCCGAGCGATGATGCCCCCGCGGGCACGCATCAGGTTCGGAACAACGAGGTACACGGCCAGCGGCACCACGACGGCGGTCAGGACCAGCGTGCGCAGGGGGAGCGGCCAGCCCGCGGACAGCGGTTCGAGCGCAAACGACCCGAGGGTCACGAGGGGGAAGATCGCGAGCCAGGTGATGAGCGCGCGGGTGTGGGTAGAGGGCTGATGCTGAGTCACTGAATAATCTCCAACTGTTCGGTTGCAATTTTGAGAGTAGTACCCGCGCACGAATTCTGCAACCGTTTGGTTGGAGTTGCTAGGATGGACCCATGGCCTGGGATACGGAACGCACTCAAAAACTCCTGTTGGACGCCGCCACCGTGTGCTTCAGTGAGTCCGGGTTGGCCGGTACGCGCATCGACGCGATCGCGCGCGCGGCGGGCGTGAATAAGGAGCGCATCTACACCTACTTTGGGAACAAGGAGGCGCTCTTTGAGACCGTACTCTCGCGTGAACTCCAGACATTCGTGGGGCAGGTGCACGTATCCGGAGTCGGCGCCGAGGCGGTGGGGGAGTATGCGGGGGCATTCTTCGATCGCTTCCACGAGAGCCCCCACCTGCCGCGCCTCCTCGCCTGGGAGGGGCTCGAGCGGTCCGACGCTCGTCTCGGTGGGCAGACCCGCCTTGAAAACTGCGTGGCGAAAGTGGACACCCTGGGCCACGCTCTGCCCGGCGTATCCCGCGGGCATACCGCGCAGCTTCTGCTCAGCATCATCATGCTGGCCGCGGCCTGGTGGACGATGCCGCAGATGAATCGCCTGGTGCTCGGCGGGAGTGAGGGTACGCAGGATGTTCCGCAGACCGCGGGTGATCGCTTCGGGCGCGACCGGCATCGTCGCGCGGATCTTGTGTTGCAGGTGACCGGAGCGGCGCGCGAGCTGTTGGCCAGGGTGGGTAGCCCCGTCGCGGTCGACCGGTAGCGGGTGTCGCCCGGCGGGCGTATCCTGATTTCATGACCTCCGAAACCACCGCACAGACCCCCGCCGTGACGATGTATGGCGCCGACTGGTGCCGCGACTGCGTGCGCTCCAAGGCGTTCCTGGAAAAGAACGGCGTGGAGTTCGAATACGTAGACCTCGTGGCCGATGAGACCGGTGCCGAGCGCGCGCACGCCATCTCCGGCCGCACCCAGATCCCCGTGATCGTGTTCCCCGATGGCGCGCACCAGGTTGAGCCGAGCGATCGTGACCTCGAAGCAAAGCTCAGCGAGCTGGGCATTCTCTAGGGGTCTGCCATACCAAAATTCACAAGAGGCGCATGTTTTCTCCGGAAAACGTGCGCCTTTAGTTTTGGCAACGTTGGCTTTCGTCAAACTAGTATGGTAGTTTTCTTGTGAGCGGAGGTGCCGCTCACCGCCTCACCAAGGGAGTTGACCGCGCATGCGTATCGCCAGTGCCGACATTATCGTCACGAGTCCGGACCGGAACTTCGTCACGCTGAAGATCACCACCGAAGACGGACTCACCGGCCTGGGCGACGCGACCCTGAATGGTCGCGAGCTCGCCGTGGTTGCCTACCTGCAGGAGCACGTTGTCCCGCTGCTGATCGGTGCCGACGCGCACCGCATCGAAGACATGTGGCAGTTCCTGTATCGCGGTGCCTACTGGCGCCGTGGCCCGGTCACCATGGCTGCCATTGCCTCGGTCGACATGGCCCTCTGGGACATCAAGGCCAAGGCTGCCGGAATGCCGCTGTACCAGCTGCTTGGTGGTGCCTCGCGTAACGGCCTGCTGGCGTACGGCCACGCCTCGGGTAAGTCGATGCCGGAGCTGTTCGACAGCATCCGCTCGCACCAGGAGCAGGGCTACCGCGCGATCCGCGTCCAGACCGGTGTGCCCGGGCTGAAGTCGATCTACGGCATCGCCTCCAACGACACCTTCGACGCCAACACCGGCGTGCGCTACGACCACGAGCCAGCCCAGCGCGGTGCCTACCCGGCCGAGGAGGACTGGGACACCCGCGCGTACCTGCGCCACGTGCCCACCGTCTTTGAGGCCGTTCGGAACGAGTTCGGCCCCGAGCTGCCCCTGCTGCACGACGGTCACCACCGGATGACCCCGATCCAGGCCGCGAAGCTCGGCAAGAGCCTCGAGCCCTACGACCTGTTCTGGCTCGAGGACTGCACCCCGGCCGAAAACCAGGAGGCACTGCGCCTGGTGCGCCAGCACACCACCACCCCGCTGGCCATCGGCGAAATCTTCAACACCCAGTGGGACTACCAGCAGATCATTCGCGAGCAGCTCATCGACTACGTGCGCTCGGCCGTGACCCACACCGGTGGTATCTCGCACCTCAAGAAGATCCTCGACTATGCCGCGCAGTACCAGATCAAGTCCGGTATGCACGGACCGACCGACATCTCCCCGGTGGGTATGGCCGCGGCCATGCACCTGGGCCTGTCGATCCACAACTTCGGTATCCAGGAGTACATGAAGCACGGAGCGAAGACCGACCAGGTCTTCGAGCAGTCCTTCACCTGGGAGAACGGCTACCTGCACCCGGGCAACAAGCCGGGTCTGGGCGTCGAGCTCAACCAGGACGAGGCGGGCAAGTACCCGTACGAGCAGGCCTACCTGCCCTACAACCGCCTCGCCGACGGCACCGTTCACGACTGGTAAATCACACCGGTTGTGCCCGCCCGGTGGAAACGCCGGGCGGCCCAGACTTCGATTGGTGGGTGCGGGTTTGCGCCGGGTGCACCCGCTAATCGAATACGTTTGACCCCGAGGGCTCGGGATGCCGCACGGCGTCCCGGGCCCTCCGGCCTAGGATGGAATTCATGACCGCTACCGCCGCTTCGGCACCCCGCGCCTCGGCTCGCTCGATCGCGTACGCGGAGATCCGTGACCGGGTCATCCAGGGCACCTACGCGCCGGGAACCGGGCTGAGCGAGGCTGACCTCGCCGCCGATCTCGGAGTGAGCCGGCAACCGGTACGGGAGGCCCTGCTCCTCGTCGCCCAGGAGGGACTCGTGGAGGTGCGTCCGCAGAGCGGTACCTACGTGGCACGGATCGACTCTGCGGTGGTTCGCCAGGCCCAGTTCATCCGTGAGGCGATCGAACTCGCCTCCCTCGAGGCCTGCCGTGATCGGGTGGATGCCGCACAGATCGCCGTGCTGCGCGACATCGTGGAGCGCCAGCGCGCAGTCACCGACCCCGAAGACTTTTACCCGCTCGATGAGGCCTTCCATCGCGCCCTGCTCGGCATCCCCGGGCACGAGACGGCCTGGGCCACCGTTGCCGGAGCAAAGGGCCACCTAGACCGCGTGCGCTACCACGGCCTCACCGGCTTTCGCTCGGTGAGCGAGTACATTCGCGACCACGAGCGCATCGTCGATGCGCTCGAAACCGGATCCATTCCCGGCGCGGCGGCCGAGCTGCGCGCGCACCTGCGCTTCGTCCTGATCGACCTTGACGGCCTCGAGCGCAGCCACCCCGAGTACTTCGAACCGGTGGGCCCCGCGCGGCGTTAGCGGTTCAGTGGGCTGTGAGGGGTGTCCCAAACACTCGTCTACGTTTTGCGCGCCCGTGAGAGTGTCACAAATTCTCCACAAGTCTCGAAGATCTCCTCGCCGTGCTCGGTGTCCTGCCCAGAATAGAACCCGGGGCCATTCTGATATCACTCGGTACCCGTCCGTTCCTGGTCCGAGGGTTCCCCGCCTATTTCGAATCAGGCGCACGTCGCACGATTATCGTGGAGCATGACGACAGCCTCACCCTCGTCCGAAGTGCCCTCGGCCTCGCACCGGAGACGGCCATGCTCTCTCGTGGCCCCCGTGAACGGCTGGCACGCGCGTATACGCGCGACACGGTGCTCAGACTCTGGCAAAACAGGTTTCTCGCGAACCCGCGCATCGGCATTGTCATATATGTCCTCAGTTCCGATGATCAATTCTTGACGAGTGCGGCGACTGCTGGAGCAACTCGGGTTGGTCCGCTTCCACCGCACACTCGAGGACTGTCTCCCCTGGGGTGGATCGCCGAGATCACGCGAGAAAATGCCGAGGGGCGGGTGCGCTCGCGTCACCGAAGTAACACGGAAATGATCGTCCCATTGCGCGTCCCACATCGAGTCGTCGGCGTATTACGCATATCCGGAGTATGCGGGCAAGATCACGCGCAAGAATCCCACGTAGCCTTATTGCCATACGCGGAATCGCTTCAGTTTGCACGTGTTGCAGCGGGGTCGGGGCCGCTCAACGCCAACAACTAGTTCCGTCTGAATCCGAACCCGAGGAGGGAAATCATGTCTGAACCGCGCAGTGAGCTCACGGTGGCACATCAGCCTGATCGAGCACCATACTGGGCAGATCACCAAACGGCACGCGAGTACCGAGAGCAGATCGATCGGCAGGTGGAGATGATTGTGAAGGCAATCTGGTCTGATGTGCTCCGACTACGCTGGCGTGGTTTGCGTGCGCGCCACGGAATTCACCCGCGGCAGCTCCGGCGATAAAACAACGCGGCCCCGCCCGAGGGGCGAGGCCGCGATGGATGCTGCGAGCCGAGCCCGGTGAGGGCTGCGGCTACCGGCAACTAGTGCGAGTCGGTGGCGCTGATCTCGGTACGGTCGCCCGACCACAGCGTGTGGAAGGTGCCCTCGGCGTCGACGCGCTTGTAGGTGTGTGCACCGAAGAAGTCACGCTGTCCCTGAACCACGGCGGCCGGCAGGCGCTTGGCGCGCAGACCATCGTAGTAGGCCAGCGAAGACGAGAACGCCGGAGCGGGGAGACCAGACTGGGTGGCCGAGATGACCACGCGACGCCAGGCTTCCTGACCCTCGGTGAAGGCCTCCGCGAAGTACGGTGCGGTCAGCAGCGCGGCCAGGTTCGGCTCGGCAGCGTACGCATCCGCGATGCGGTTCAGGAACTGGGCACGGATGATGCAGCCACCGCGCCAGATGCGCGAGACGGCACCCAGGTCGATGTTCCAGTTGTACTCGGCCGCGCCGGCACGGATGGCGTCGAAGCCCTGCGAGTAGGCCACGATCTTCGAGGCGTACAGTGCCTGGCGAACGTCCTCGACGAAGGCGTCACGGTCGGCCACGGCCACGGTGTTTGCGGGGCCCGGCAGGCCGGCTGCGGCCTCACGCTGCTCCGGGTGCGAAGACAGCGAACGAGCGAAGACTGCCTCGGCAATACCGGAAACCGGCACGCCCAGGGCCAGTGCGTTCTGCACGGTCCAGACTCCGGTGCCCTTCGAGCCCGCCTGGTCCAGAATGACGTCTACCAGCGGCTTGCCGGTCGTGGCATCAACCTGGCGCAGAACCTCTGCGGTGATCTCGATCAGGTAGCTCTCGAGCTGACCCTTGTTCCACTCGGTGAACACGTCGGCGATCTCGGCCGGGGTCAGGCCCGCGTTGTAACGCAGCAGGTCGTAGGCCTCGGCGATGAGCTGCATGTCCGCATACTCGATACCGTTGTGGATCATCTTCACGAAGTGACCGGCGCCATCGGTGCCGATGTGGGTCACGCAGGGCTCGCCCTCGGAAACCGCGGCGATCGACGACAGGATCGGGCCGAGGGTCTTGTACGACTCGGCGGTGCCGCCGGGCATGATCGACGGGCCCTTAAGCGCGCCCTCCTCGCCACCGGAGATACCCGCACCCACAAAGTGGATGCCGGTCGGGCTCACGGCCTTCTCGCGGCGAATGGTGTCGGTGAACAGCGCGTTGCCGCCGTCCACGATGATGTCGCCGGGCTCGAAACGCTCGGTCAGCTGGTCGATGACCGCGTCGGTGCCGGCGCCAGCCTGCACCATGATGATCGCGGTGCGCGGCTTCTGCAGCGAGGCCACGAACTCATCGATGGTCTCGCTGGCGACAAAGCCCGCCTCGGGGTGTGCGGCAACGACGCCGCGGGTGCGCTCGGGGGAGCGGTTGAAAATCGCAACGGTGTTGCCCTCGCGGCTCGCCAGGTTACGGGCGAGGTTGCTGCCCATGACCGCCATTCCGATCACGCCAATGTTTGCCTGTGCTGCTTCCGTCATGGTTACTCCAATTCGGGGATGTATGGAAAGGGGATGCGCTGGACATGCCGGACGTAGACGCGCAATTGCACGCCACACAGCATGGGTTCTGATCAACTTAGCAAACCTCACATGCCCGCAAACGGTTTTGCCGATGCACCTTTGTTCAGTGCTGTGAGCGGGCGTGCGGGGCCCCGGAATACCGGGGCCCCGCACGACGTTGTCCGCCCTGCGCGGAATCCGATGCGCAGGATTGCGGGGCTAAATCGGCCAGCACGGGCCGCGGCTAGAGCCGGAACACCGAGCGCGGAATGCGGTCGGTAAGGTCGCGGATAATGACCGCAGCCTCGTCCTCACCCAGCTGGTGGGTGGTCACCAGCCCGGCGAGGAACGCCGCATCGGCTCGACGTGACATATCGTGCCGGGCCGGGATCGAGCAGAACGCTCGGGTGTCATCGATAAAGCCGGAGGTCTTGGCGAATCCGGCGCTGTCGGTCACGGCGGACCGGTAGCGGGCGATGGCCGCAGGGGTGTCGATGAACCACCAGGGGGCACCGGCGAAGACCGAGGGGTAGAACCCGGCCAGCGGGCCGATTTCGCGTGAGAATACGGTCTCATCCACGGTGAACAGCACCAGGCGGAAGGTCTCGTTGGTTCCGAAGTCCTGCAGGATGCGGCGCAGCGGGCGGGTGAAGGAGGCCTGATCCGGCAGATCGTGCCCGGTATCCGGACCGAAACGCTCGAGCGTTGGTGCGTGGTGCCCGCGGATGACGCCGGGGTGCAGCTGCATTACGAGCCCGTCCTCCGCCGCCATCTCGGCGTAGCGGTAGAGCATGTTGCGGCGATAGGCGAGGGTGTCGGCTTCGCTGGCGGTTCCGGCCAGGGCGGCCGCGTGGATACGCTCGGCCTCCGCCGTGGTGAGCGGCTCGGCTGTGGGCTCGAGTACCCCGGTGTCCGTCGCGGTGGCCCCGTGAGCGATGAAGTACTCGCGGCGGTTCTTGAGGGCCGCGATCAGCCCGGCGTAGGTGCCCGTATCGATGTCCGCTGCGTCCGCCAGCGCGGTGAGGGCATCACGCCATCCTGCCGCCCCCGGATCCATGTAGCGGTCCGCCCGGAACGTAGGCAGGACGCGACCGGCGAAGGTCGGATCGGCGGCCAGGGCGCGATGGGCGTCCAGGCTGTCGGCGGGGTCATCCGTGGTGGCGAGCACCTCGATGTTGAACCGCTCAAACAGCGCGCGCGGGCGCCACTCGGGGCGTGCCAGACGCTCGGCGATCTGGGCGTAGATACGATCCGAGCTCTCGACGGAGGGCACCTCGGTAATGCCAAACACGTCGTGCAGCTCGGTTTCAAACCAGTAGCGCACCGGGGTACCGGCGAAGTCGCTCCAGTGGCTGCTGAAGTGCCGCCAGATGTCGGCACCGCTCGCCGAGGAGGGCACCCCGCGGTCGGCGAGGCCGAGCTCGCCGAGTGGAACACCGTGGGCGTGCAGCAGCCGCGTCACGTAGTGGTCCGGGGTGATCAGCAGTTCGGCGGGATCGCGAAAGGCCTCGTTTTCCAGCAGCAGGTTGGCATCCACGTGCCCGTGGGGGGACAGGATCGGGGCGGTGGCCACTTCGGCATAGAGCCGCCTGGCGATGTCTCGCTCGGCGGGGTCTGCGGGGAACAGGCGGTCGGGGTTCGGTGTGAGCTGGGTCACGGATATCTCCCTGTCTTCATTGGCTGGGGTGAACGCGGTGGTGCAAATTCTGGGGAGCGCGGGTGCGCCCTGACGCTGTAGTGCGGCTAGGGCTAGCGCTGCCTCGCCGGGCCGGTGGACTTTCGTACGGTCAGGTGGGTTGGCAGCAGCATGGGCGGTGGCGGGGGCGAATCCGGGCCGGCCTCGAGCCGCGAGAGCAGCATTGAGACCGCCATCCGGCCGGCTCGCTCGATCGGAGCGGTGAGGGTCGTGAGTGGGGGGTTACAGAAGCTTGCGCCAAAAATGTCATCGCATCCGACCACGCTGATGTCCTCGGGTACCCGAACGCCGCGCTCGCGGAATCGCTCGAGCATACCGATCGCGATCAGATCGTTGAACACCACGCAGGCGGTGGATTCACTGTTGATCATGGCCTCCGCGGCGGCGGCACCCGAGGCCAGGCTGGGCGCGTATTCCCGGGTGCGAACGGGCTGTACGCCGAGCTTCTGCGCGGTCTTTTCCAGACGCTGCCAGCGGCGCTCATTGGACCATGACATATCCGGGCCCGAGACGTAGGTGATGCGGCGGTGGCCGAGCGATGCCAGGTGGTCCAGGGCCTGATCGATCCCGAATGGGGTATCGATGATGACCGCGGGAATGCCCGGTACATGGCGGTTGATCGCGACCAGGGGCATTCGCTCGGAGAGCGAGACGAGCTGCTGATCAGAGAGCCGCGAGGCGGTGAGGATCGCGCCGTCGGCCGAGCGTCGGAGCGAGTCGATCGTGGCGGCCTCGGAGTCGCTCGACTCGGCGGTATCCACGAGCATCTGCAGGTAGTTTGCCGCCTTGAGTTGCTGCTGTGTGCCACGAATGAGGCCAAAGTAGAACGGGTTCGTGATGTCCGAAACCAGCACGGCGATGGAGCGCGTCTGGCCCGAGGTGAGGGCCCGGGCCTGGGAGTTTGGAGTGTAGTTTAGCGCCCGGGCAATCGCCAGAATCTTCTCTCTGGTCTGGACATTTACACGACCTGGATTGGAGAGGGCGCGCGAAACGGTCGACGCGGCGAATCCGCTTTCGCGGGCAACATCGTGGATCGTTGCGGGCCTGGTCGACGACGACACCGGTTCGGTACTCATAACGAGAGAAAACCACACTTGGCAATTTTTGGCAAACGGTTGCTGAAAGTTTGTCGTTCTGTCTAGAGTCGGGACACCGGGGTTTCCGCCCCCTGGTTTCACCCAACTCAAGGAGGAGCTCGGATGATGAAAAGAAAACTCGTACTCACCACGGCACTGCTGGCCGCCGGAGCACTGACGCTCGCCGGCTGCTCCAGTGAGGCCGCACCCGGGGATAGTGCCAAGCCGCTGGACGGCGCGGGCAAGACCCTCAACGTCCTGACCGATGCAAACACGCTGTATCCGGAGGAGCAGCAGAAGTGGTTCGCGGATGTCAGCGAGCAGTTCAAGGCCAAGACCGGTGCCCAGGTGAAGTTTGAAACCTTCGCCACCGCAAACGATGAGCTGACCAAGATCCAGACCTCGGTGGTCTCGGGTCAGGGGCCCGACATCTACTCGCTCGGAACCACCTTCACCCCCACCGCCTACGCCACCGGTGCCTTCGTGAAGCTCAGCGAAGACGACTGGAAGAAGGTGGGTGGTCGCGACCGCTTCACCGAGGCCAGCCTGGGTATCTCCGGTCCGGACAAGGACAACGAGGTGGGAATCCCCGCCCGCAGCCGTCCGTTCGTGATGGCATACAACACCGAGATGCTGGCCGCCGCCGGCATCGACAAGCCCGCCGACACCTGGGATGGCCTCCTCGAGCAGGCAAAGAAGCTCACCCACGATGATGTGTACGGTCTGAGCATTGCCTACGGCGACAACTTCGACCCGTGGAAGTTCATCTGGGCCATGTCGACCCAGGCCGGCAACCCGATCATCGATGGCAAGAAGGTGCGCCTGGACGATCCGGTAACCATCAAGGCCTATGAGACCTACTTCGGCTGGCTGACCAAGGACAAGGTGGTGAACCCGGCATCGATCGGGTGGAAGGCCAGCCAGGCCCTCGCCTCCTTCGCCGACGGCAAGGCCGCGTTCATGCCGATGGTGACCGCCACCTCGATCAATACCCTCGACGCCTCCGCGGTCGCTGGCAAGTATGCCTACGCCGTGATGCCGACCATCCCGCCGGGGGACACCACCCGCCCGGCCGGTGGTAAGGAAGCCGCATCGATCCTCAGTGGATCAAACTTCGTCGTGGCCGACTACTCCAAGAACAAGGACCTCTCCTTCGCCCTGATCGAGATGCTCACCACCGCGGAAGCACAGAAGGTGTACTACGAGACCTTCGGTGAGATGCCGACCAACGCCGACGCCGCCGCGGCCCTGGAAAAGGACAACGAGAAGCTTGCCCCGATCGTCGCCGCCTCGAAGCTGTCGGTGGGAACGCCGTTCAGCGGTGCCTGGGGTGACGTCCAGCTGGGCATGACCAACGTCGTCGTGCAGGCCATCCCGTCGCTGAACTCCGGATCGGTCACCACCGATCAGATCGTCTCCGCCCTGAAGACCGAGCAGGAAAAGGCTCAGTCCGCTCTGGATCGCGCGAAGTAATTCACCGGAAGAGATTCATCATGGTTACCACCCCCGAGGCGCGCACCCGCGCCGATGCACTCGCGGCGGCGTCCGCCGCGAGTGCCGATGCCACCCCGGCGCGCTCCACCGCGCGCCGGGACGGGCATCCCGCCCCCTCCTCACCCTCGCGGCTGAACGGCCGCCCGCGTGGCGCCCGGAAGACCGGTGAGCGTGATCGTCCGCTCTGGATGCTCGCCCCCGGCGGCATCCTGATGGTGATCGTCATCCTGGTTCCTCTGGTGCTGGGCCTGGTGATCTCCCTGATGGATCTCGACCAGTACACCCTGCGCCAGTGGGTCAGCGCGCCGTTTATCGGCATCTCCAACTACGTCGAGGCCCTCACGAAGTCGTCGCTGATTCAGTCGATCGGTATCAGCGTTGGCTACTCGGTCCTGGTCACCCTGGTCTGCCTCCCGATCGGTGTGGCTGCGGCCCTCGCGACCCAGAACCGCTTCCGCGGGCGTGGGCTCGTGCGCTCGCTCTTCCTGGTGCCCTACGTTCTCCCGACCTTCGTGGTTGGTACCGTGTGGCGCACCATGCTTCAGCCAGACGGTGTGGGCAACGCGATGCTCGCGAACTTCGGCATCGATGGCGGCCTGTGGCTCAACGGCCCGCAGTCCTACTGGGCACTGGTATTTGTGCAGATCTGGGCGTCCTGGCCCTTCATCTACCTGCTGGTGCTCTCGGGTCTGCAGTCGGTTGATGCCGAGGTGCACGAGGCGTCCGCACTCGATGGTGCCGGCTGGTGGACCAAGCTGCGCTACGTGATTCTGCCCTACCTCAAGGGCCCGATCACCCTCGCGCTGATCATCTCCTTCCTGCACTCGGTCAACAACTTCACCCTCCCGTTTGTGCTCTTTGGAATCCCCGCACCGGCGGATGTCAACGTCCTGCCCGTGCTCACCTACATCACCGGCTTCCAGAACTTCCGGTTCGGGCTGTCGGCCGCGATGGCCGTGGTCTCGCTGATCCTGATCGCGATTCCGCTCTTTATCTACCTGCGAGCAGTGAAGCTCGACACCGGAGAGGATGGTGGGTCCCGTGTCCGCAAGTAGCACGATCGCCCCGCTGGGCGTGAAGCCGCACCGCGCCAGCGCCAAGGAGGGCGCGCGGCAGGCCCAGATTCACCGCCTGCTGCCCAAGCCCCTGCTCATCGTGATTCTCACCGCGCTGCTGGTGTTCGCGATGGTTCCGGTGCTGTACATTTTCTTTGCCTCGATCAACTCGGACCTCGCGGTGGCCCGCGGTGCCTTCTGGCCCACCGAGCTGACGTTTGAGAACTACTCAAAAATCTGGACCACGGTGGATCTCGGCACCGGGCTCGTGAACAGCGTGCTCGTGGCCGGCGGCGTCGCCCTGGTCTGCGCGGCGCTCTCGGTGTCTACCGCCTACGTGCTCGTGCGCTACGCCTTCCGCGGTCGCCTGCTGGTGCTGCGCGGTCTGCTGGCCCTGCAGTCGATCCCCGGCACCCTGCTGCTGCTCCCGGTGTTTGTGCTCTTCTCCACCGCGGCAAGCACGCTGGGTGTGCAGATCATCGGTACCCGCTGGGGCCTGTTCCTCACCTACCTCACCTTCGCGCTGCCGTTCTCGACCTGGGTCATGGTGACCTACCTGCGCGGCCTGCCGCGTGAGCTCGAGGAGGCCGCCCGCCTCGATGGCGCATCGCCCTTCAAGATCCTCACCCGAATCATCGTGCCGCTGAGCTGGCCCGGCATCGTCGTCTCCGGCATCTTCGCCTTCCTGCTGGGCTGGAACGACGTGCTCTTTGCCTCGGTGATGACACGCCCGGAGTCGCGCACGGTCGCCGTCGCGCTGCAGATCTTTGGGGCCACCCAGGAGGGCGGTGCCGTCCCGGTTTACGGCCAGATGATGGCCGCGGCGCTCGTCTGCGCGGTGCCCGTTGTAGTTCTCTACCTTATTTTCCAGCGCTACCTTGTTGGTGGCCTCACCGCAGGAGGAGTTAAGTAATGACCGCATCATCCACCCCCACCTGGACCCTGTCCGGGTTCGGGGACGAGATCCACGAGGATCCCCGCATTCAGATTGCCGTGCTGCAGGCGCTCGGCGCGCAGCACATCGAGGTACGCAGTGCCTGGGGCGTCAACATTGTGGACCTCGACGACGCTCAGCTGGAGGAGCTGCGTGCGCTGCTCGCCGAGCAGGAGATGGGGGTTTCGGCCATCGCTTCGCCGCTGGGCAAGGTGGACATCACCTCGGACTTCGACGCCGAACTCGCACGCCTCGACCGGGCGATCAACGCCGCGAAGGTACTGAACAGCCGCTATATCCGAATCTTCTCGTTCTACTACGGCGAGGGTGTGGACGTCGACTCCATTCGTGAACCCGTCATTGAGCGCCTGTCTCGCTTTGCCGAGATCGCGCAGGACGCCGGCATCGTGCTGCTGCACGAGAACGAGAAGGACATCTACGGCGACACCCCCGCCCGGGTGCTCGACCTGATCACCTCGGTGAACTCCCCGGCACTGCGCGTGGCCTGGGACAACGCCAACTATGTACAGGTGGGAGCGGTGCCCTTCGACGACGGTTTCGAAGCCCTGCGCCCCTACCTGGAATACCTGCAGGTAAAGGATGCCCTCGCGAGCGACCACTCGGTGGTTGCCGCGGGCGAGGGCGATGGCCAGCTGCGCGAAACCCTCGGCGCGCTTGCCGCCGACGGATTCTCCGGCTTCGCCTCGCTCGAACCCCACCTGTCCGACGCATTCGCCACCGGCGGATTCTCCGGTGCCGCAGCCTTCGGGCGCGCGGCCCGTGCCTTCCGAGGCCTCACCGATGAACTGGGAGTAACACTCGTATGACCACCGCAACACCCACCCGCGCCGCCATCATCGGCTGCGGAGTGATCGGCACCCACCATGCTCGCGTCCTGGCGGCCCACGAGGCCTTCAGCGTGAGCGCCCTCGTGGATGTTTTCCCCGAGGCGCTCGACGCCCTCGCCGATCTCCTTCCCACCGAGTATCCGGTGGAGCGTCCGCGCACGTTCGGGACGCTGACCGAGGCGCTGGCCGCGGGGGATATCGATATCGTGGTCATCACCACCCCGAGCGGACTGCACGTGGATGCGGCCCGCGAGGCGCTCGAAGCGGGCGTGCACGTGGTCATCGAGAAGCCGATCGACGTGGACCTGGTGCGCGCTCGCCGCATCGCGGACCTCGCCGATGAGGCAGCCGAGCGCGGCCTGACCGTCACCGTGATCAGCCAGCACCGCTTTGACCCGGCGAGCGTCGTGGTGAAGAAGGCCATCGACGAGGGCCACTTCGGCCGGCTGACCTCGGGATCGGCCACCGTTGCCTGGTGGCGCGGACAGGACTACTACGACAGCGGAAACTGGCGGGGTACCTGGGAGCTTGACGGGGGTGGCGCGGTCATGAACCAGGGGGTGCACACCGTGGACCTCCTGCGCTGGACCCTGGGTACCCCGGTCGAGATTTACGCCCAGACCGCGCTGCTCGCCCACGAGCGCATCGAGGTTGAAGACATCGCGGTGGCCACCGTGCGCTTCGAATCCGGCGCACTCGGCGTGATCCACTGCACCACCGCCGCCTACCCGGGCCTCAACACCCGGCTGCAGGTGCTCGGCTCCCGCGGCTCCGCCGTCATCGATAACGACCGCCTGGAGTACTTCCACGCGGCCGGCGGTGCCGATCTCATTCCGGGTACCGGCCTGAGCGCCGTGGGAACCGCGAACCAGGCGGCCGACGTGATCGACGCCGGTCAGCTCTCCTCTGCCCCGCGCGAGGATGGCGACTTCCTCGCCGCCCACACCCGCCAGTACGACGACATCGCCGCCGCGCTGAGCGATCGACGAGCACCCGGCATCACCGCACGGGACGCAACCCACTCGCTCGCACTCGTGCACGCGATGTACGCATCGGCAACCCTCGGCACCGCGGTGCTGTTCGCCGACGTGCTCGACGGAAAATACGACGACCTCACCCTGACGACGGGACGCGCATCATGAAGTACTCGGTATTCACCGCATCCACCCCCGACTGGACTCCGGCCGAGGCCGCCTCGATCCTGGCTGCCCAGGGCTGGGACGGCATCGAGTGGCGGGTCACCGATCAGGCCGAAGCCACACCTCCCGGATTCTGGGCCGGTAACCGCGCCACCTGGCCGCTGACCGGGCTCGAGGACCACCTCGACGAGATCCGCGAGATCACCACCTCAAACGGGCTGGCCTTTTCCGGTATTGGTGGTTACGCGCTGGTCGGCAACCACTCCGACGCCGAGCGCATGCTCGCTGCCACCGCCGCGGTGGGTGCCACCCAGGTGCGCATCACCATGCCCCGCGTGGACGGCCAGAACTACGTCGAGCTGTTCGCCCAGGCACGGGCTGATCTTGAGCACATCGTGACCCTGGCTGAGAAGTACGGTGTGAAGGCACTCGTGGAGCTGCACCACGAAACCATCACACCGTCCGCCTCGGCCGCGCGCCGCCTGGTCGAGGGGCTGAACCCCGCAGCCGTGGGCGTGATCCACGATGTGGGTAACCTCATCAACGAGGGCTTCGAGAACCACCTGGCCGGCTTCCAGCTGCTGGGCGAGTACCTCGCGCACGTGCACATCAAGAACGCCCAGTGGGTCATCGATCGCGTCGAGATCGATGGCACCCACGTGTGGCGTCACGAGTGGACCACGCTGCGCGCTGGCCAGGCGGATCTTGCGGCCTACGTGCGAGACCTGGTGGCCTTCGGCTACGACGGCTGGATCACGCTGGAGGACTTCTCGACCGAGGTGCCGCTCGAACAGCGCACCGCCGAGAACCTCGCCTACGTGCGCTCGCTCGTCGAATCGGCACAGGGTGTCTAACCCCGCCGCGGCCGAGGTTCGGGTACCCACCCGAACCCGGCCGCACCCGCGGATCCGCATCGCCCACCTCGGGCTCGGTGCCTTTCACCGCGCACACCAGGCCTGGTACACCGAGCTCGTGCAGCGCGCCGAGCCCGGTGACTGGGGGATCGAGGCCTTCACCGGTCGTTCGCCTGCGCAGGCGGAGACGCTTGCCGCGCAGGACGGCGTGTACACCCTCGTGGTGCGCGCCGCCGAGGGGGACACCTTCGAGCGGATCGAGTCGATCGCCGCGGCGAGAGACGGAAACGACACCGAGCGCTGGCGGGCGCGCCTCGCCGATCCCGACACCGCGATTCTCAGTCTGACCATCACCGAGGCGGGCTATCGCCGCGGTGCCGATGGTGAGCTGAACCTCGCGGATGCCGACGTTGCCGCGGATCTTCAGCGGCTGCGTGCGGGCACCGGGGAGGGGTGCGTGAGTGCACCCGGTCGCATCGTGGACGGGCTGCGCGCCCGCCGCACCGCAGGTTCCGGCCCGCTGGCGGTGCTGAGCTGCGACAACCTCGCCGATAACGGGGCGGTCACCCGCGCCGTGGTGGGGGCGCTCGCCGCCCGGGTTGATCCCGAGCTGGCGGCCTGGATCGAGGCCAACGTCTCGTTTGTCTCCTCCATGGTTGACCGCATCACCCCGGCCACCACCGACGCCGATCGTGACGAGGCTGCGACGGAAACCGGGGTGCGGGATGCCGCAGTGATCGTGACCGAGCCGTTTACCGAGTGGATCATCGCCGGTGAGTTCCCGGCCGGTCGCCCGAGCTGGGAACACGCCGGAGCGCGGATCGTCGACGAGATTGAACCGCACGAGCGCCGGAAGCTCTGGCTGTTGAACGCGGGTCACTCGCTGCTCGCGTACGCCGGGCTCGCCCGCGGACATGAGACGGTGGATGCGGCCTTTGCCGATCCGGTACTCGCCGAACGCCTGGAAACCCTGTGGTCCGAGGCCGCCGCGGTGCTGCCGCAGGATGCCGAGGAGATCGAGGCCGCCCGCGCCGCGCTGCGGGAGCGCTTCGCGAATCCGCGGATCCGGCATCACCTCGCGCAGATCGCACTCGGCGGTGCGCACAAGCTCCCACCGCGGATCTTCGACGTGGTGCGGGCGCGGCTCGCTGCCGGGCTTGATGTCGGAACCACCGCGGGGCCTGTCGTGGAGGACTGGATCGCCTACCTGCAGCGGCCGGACACCCCGGCTGCAGAGTGGGCACCGCTCGGAGGCGGGGTGAACCCGGACGACCTCACCGTCGACGCGTTGCTGGCGATCCTGGCACCGGACCTGCGGTCGGCACTCTGAACACCGCGACTCGCGCTCACCCTCGGGTGAGCGCGAGTCGCGTTTCGCCGGGGACTCACCCCGATTAGCGCCCGCGCGCACTCTCGGATAGACTGAGCGCTGAACTTCGGCGAGGGCCTTCTTTCGAGATGAGCCGTTATCGACGCGGTGGGCAAGGCCTCGGCTTTTCCTCACGCTGATATGCGTTCGAGTTGAAATCATCCGGGTCCCCGAGGCCCGCCAAATCAAGGAGTAATTATGGCTGACAACAGCGTAAACCTGGACGCCGAACTGCGTACCTCTTTCGGTAAGGGTGCCGCTCGCAAGCTGCGCGCCGCCGGCAAGATCCCCGCCGTCATCTACGGCCACGGAACCGAGCCCAAGCACGTTTCGCTGCCGACCCACGCCACCGGCCTGATCGTTCGTCACTCGAACGCTCTGATCAACCTGAACATCGACGGTGCTGAGGAGCTCGTCCTGGTTCGCGAGGTTCAGAAGGACCCGGTTCTGCGCATCATCGAGCACATCGACCTCGCCGTCGTTGTGAAGGGTGAAAAGGTCGAGGTTGAGATCCCCGTTCACGTTGAGGGCGACTCGGCTCCGGGCACCCTGGCAAACGTTGAGACCAACACCCTGCGTCTGCTGGTTGCCGCAACCAACATCCCCGCAAACGTCGTTGTCTCGATCGCCGGTGCCACCGAGGGCCAGCACGTCTTCGCTAAGGACGTTGTCCTGCCCGAGGGTGCAGAGCTCGCTGACGAGGCAGACACCCTGATCATCCACGTTGCCGCAGCTCAGGCCGCAGCCGAGGAAGAGACCGAGGCAGCTGCCGAGTAATTCTCGCGCACGCTTCGACACCCCCTCCCTCCGGGTTTCCGGACGGAGGGGGTGTTTTGTTGCCCCGTGCGTGCGGTCGGGTTTTATTCGATACCCTGGGGACATGACAGATTCGGCGCGCTCCGGCCGCTGGTGGCACTTTTTCTCGGGAGCAAAGACACAAGATATGGCTGCAGCAAACACCTGGTTGGTCATCGGCCTCGGTAACCCCGGGCCGCGCTACGAACGCACCCGGCACAACATCGGGCAGATGGTGATCGCCGAGCTTTCCCGCCGCCTCGGGCAGCAGCTCAAGCGCCACCGCAGTGCGGCGCTGGTAGCCGAGGGTTTCCTGCACCCGGGCGGCCCCAAGCTGATCGTGGCCACGCTCACCTCCTTCATGAACGTGTCGGGTAAGCAGACCGCGGCGCTGGCGTCGTTCTACTCCATTCCGCCCGAGCGGATCATCGTGGTGCACGATGAAATGGACATCCCGTTTGACACCATCAAGCTGAAGATCGGTGGCGGGCACGGCGGTCACAATGGCCTACGCGACATCGCGGCGGCCCTCGGCACCCCGGAGTTCGTGCGGGTGCGTACCGGCATTGGCCGCCCCGACGGGCGCCAGGATCCGGCAGACTTTGTCCTGGCACCCTTTAGCTCGACCGAGCGTGAAACCCTGCCGATTCTGATCGGTGATGCCGCCGATGCCGCCGAACTCGTGGCCACGGATGGCCTGACCGCGGCGCAGCTCAGGTTCCACACCCGGAGCTAGCGTCCTCCTAATCCACGGCGTACACACGCCGCGAGCCCCGCCCCGTGGAGGGGATCGGGGCTCGCGGCGATGTGGGCTCTATTCGGCGACGGTGAGGCTCTCGATGAGCTTTCCGTTGGCGGTGAGGGCGAAGGTGTAGCGGCGCACGCCGGGGCCGCTGTCATCCCCGGTGTGCACGCGGTAGAGCAGGGTGACGCCGTGGGCATCACGCTCGATTCCGAAGTGCTGGGCGCTCACCCGGCGCTCGGTGAAGCGGCGTGCCCAGCGAATGTGGGCCTCCTCGCCGCTGAAGATTTCGTCGTGGTCGATGATCTGTGCCGACGGAGTGAGGAAGTTGTTGATCTCAGCGGGATCCGGCTGGATCGCGGCGGAGATGAAGCCTGTGATTGCGTCGGGGAGATCCGTCGCATTTTCGAGGGTTGCGGAGAGTGTCACGGGTGATGCCTTTCGTAGTGGGGGACGCCAGTCCGATCAGCACTGATTGAGTTCGGCATCTCCCATGATTCTTCGAATCGGGTCGGGAGGGAAAGGGTATGTCGCAAACTGATCGTTATGTTGTCGCATTTTCGTAATAAAACGGATGGTATCTCGTCCGGGCGGTTTTGCGTTCGCTCCTGGCAGAGGCCGTATGACGTCGATGTCACCGGGGCCGATTAGACTTACTCGGTGATGCTTTCGGGTCTGATTTCCGCGCTTTCTGGCGCTCCCTCCTTTAACGCCGCCCTCGACTACGCCCCGCGTGATGCCGACTTCTCGGTCACCGAGGGGCTGACCGCCCCGCTCATCGCGGGTCTCGTTGAGCGTCGCCGTGAGGCCGGAGCGCCCCCGGTGGTGCTCGCGATCACCGCGACCGGCCGCGACTCCGAGTCCCTCATCGCGAGCCTGCGCGCGCTGCTGCCAGGCGGAGACATCGTTGACTTCCCGGCCTGGGAGACCCTGCCGCACGAGCGCCTGAGCCCCTCCACCGAGATCGTGGGCCGCCGCCTGGCGGCCCTGCGTGCCCTGCGCACCTGGGACGGCGAACGCACACTCGTGGTGGTTGCCTCCGTGCGCGCCGCGCTACAGCCGCTGGCCGAAAACCTTGCCGATACCGAGCCGATCACCCTGGCCGCCGGTGCTCGCGGGCACGACCTGCAGAAGCTCGCCGGTGAGCTGGTGGAATCCGCGTACACCCGGGTCGACCTGGTCGCGCGCCGCGGCGAGTTCGCGCTGCGCGGCGGCATCCTCGATGTTTTCCCACCCACCGCCGATCACCCGTTCCGGGTCGATTTCTTCGGCGACGAGGTCGAGCAGATCCGTCGCTTCTCGGTGGCCGATCAGCGCTCCCAGGACGAAGACCTCCCGCAGATCGAGCTGGCACCCGCGCGCGAGCTGCTGCTGACCGCGCCGGTGCGTCAGCGCGCTCGCGAGATGCGCGACGAGTTCCCCGGCATCTCCAACATGCTGGAAAAGATCGCCGAGGGCATCCCGGTCGAGGGCATGGAGTCCCTGGCACCGGCGCTGCTCGAACGGCTGGTCAACGTCGGCCACTATCTGCCCGCGGGCACCGCCATCGCGGTGTCCTCGCCCGAGCGCGTCACCACCCGCGCGATCAGCCTCGCCGAAACAAACCGCGAGTTCTTGGCCGCCGCCTGGAGCGCCGCGACCGCGGGTGCCGGCGCACCGATCGACCTCGGTGGCGGCGAGTTCATCACCCTCGGTGCGCTGCGCGACTCGCTGAAGTACTCCCGCCCCGGGGAGCCCAACACGGATCACCCGTGGTGGACGTTCAGTTCGTTCCAGCAGGGCCCGGCCGATGGCGATATCGACATCGACGCGATGCTCGAGGTGCGGGTTGCGGCCGAGGCCGTGCCGAGCTTCAGCGGTAACGTCGAGGGTGCGATTGCGCACGTGGGCGAGCGCCTGCGCGCGGGTTGGTCGCTGATTATTACCGCCGGCGGGCAGGGCATGCTGGAGCGTGCCCGCGACGTCCTGAGCGATGCCGGCCTGGCCGCCCGCATCGTGACCGAGCTGCCCGCCGAGTTTGAGAGTGGCGTGGCCTTCCTGGTGCAGGCGAGCCTCGACCACGGCTTTGAACTCGACGAGATCTCGCTCGGCCTGATCAGCGAGGCCGAGTTCTACGGTCGCGCGGTGGGCTACGACTCCCGCGCGGTGAAGAAGCTGGCCTCGCGTCGCCGTAACGTGGTTGATCCACTCCAGCTGAACCCCGGCGACCACGTGGTGCACCAGACCCACGGCATCGGCCGGTTTGTTGAGATGAGCCAGCGCACGGTATCCACCGGCGGGCGTAACCCGATCAAATCGCTGCGCGAATACCTGGTGTTGGAGTATGCGCCGAGCAAGCGCGGATTCCCCGGAGACAAGCTCCTGGTGCCCATCGATCAGCTCGACCTGCTTTCTCGCTACGTGGGCGGCGAGGCACCGCAGCTATCGAAGATGGGCGGCTCGGACTGGGCGCAGGCCAAGTCGAAGGCGCGCAAGGCCGTGCGCGATATCGCGGTCGAGCTGGTGAAGCTCTACTCGGCGCGCATGGCGAGTGTTGGCCACTCCTTTGGCCCGGATACCCCCTGGCAGCGCGAGTTGGAGGAGGCCTTCCCGTACCCCGAAACCCCGGATCAGCTGACCACCATCAGCGAGGTCAAGACCGACATGGAGAAGTCAATCCCGATGGATCGCCTGCTCTCGGGCGACGTGGGCTTCGGCAAGACCGAGGTGGCCGTGCGTGCGGCATTCAAGGCCATCCAGGATGGCAAGCAGGTGGCCGTGCTCGTGCCCACCACCCTGCTCGTGAAGCAGCACTTCGAGACCTTCGCCGAGCGCTACGCCGGCTTCCCGGTGCACCTGCGTGCCCTGAGCCGGTTCCAGACCGCGAAGGAGGCCAAGGAGGTCATCGCGGGGCTCGAGTCCGGCACGGTGGACATCGTGATCGGTACCCACCGCCTGCTCACCGACAACGTGCTCTTCAAGGATCTCGGTCTCGTGATCATCGATGAGGAGCAGCGCTTCGGCGTCGAACACAAGGACAAACTGAAAAAGCTCAAGACCAACGTCGACATCCTGGCGATGAGCGCGACCCCGATTCCCCGCACGCTTGAGATGGCCGTGACCGGCATCCGCGAAATGTCGACCCTCGCGACCCCGCCCGAGGAGCGCCAGCCGGTGCTGAGCTTCGTGGGGCCCTACAACGACAAGCAGATCGCCGCGTCGATCCGTCGTGAGCTGCTGCGCGAGGGCCAGATCTTCTTCGTGCACAACCGGGTGTCGAGCATCAGCCGGGTGGCGTCCCAGCTGGCCGAGCTGGTGCCCGAGGCGCGCATCGCCGTGGCCCACGGAAAGCTGAGCGAGCACCAGCTGGAGCAGGTCGTGGTCGACTTCTGGGAGCGCAAGTTTGACGTGCTCGTGTGCACCACGATCATCGAGACCGGTCTGGACATCTCGAACGCCAACACCATCATCATCGACCGTGCGGACAAGTACGGCCTGAGTCAGCTGCACCAGCTGCGCGGGCGTGTGGGGCGTGGGCGCGAGCGCGCGTACGCGTACTTCCTCTATGACCCAGCCAAGCCGCTGTCCGAAACCGCTCATGATCGCCTCTCCACGATTGCGGCCAATAACGAGCTGGGTTCGGGTATGCAGGTTGCGCTGAAGGACCTCGAAATCCGTGGTGCCGGTAACCTGCTCGGCGGCGAGCAGGCCGGGCACATCGCCGGTGTGGGTTTTGACCTCTACCTGCGGATGATCGGCGAGGCCGTCAACACGTTCCGCGGGGAAGACACCTCGGGCCCGACCGAGCTGCGCCTCGAACTGCCGATCGACGCCCACATTCCCGAAGACTACGTGGACAGCGAGCGCCTGCGCCTCGAGGCCTACCAGAAGCTTTCGAGCGCGGCCTCCTCGGCAAAGATGACCGATGAGGACCGCATCGACCTCGTGGTCGAGGAGCTCGTGGACCGCTATGGCACCCCGCCCCTTGAGGTGAAGAACCTGGTGGCGGTTTCAAAGCTGCGCCGTCGCGCCCAGGCCTCGGGGCTGTCGGATGTGATCACGATGGGGCCGAACCTGCGCATCGCGCCCGCGCACCTGCCGGACTCCCTGCAGGCGCGCCTACGCCGCATGTATCCGCAGGCGAAGCTGCTGGCTGGCGGCGACGCCCTCGTGGTGCCGCAGCCGCGAATCGACGGCGAGGCGCTCGAGGACGCCGCGCTGATCGAGTGGGTCTACACCCTGCTTGACGCCCTCTTCCCGGTGGAGGGTTCCACGAAGGAGTAGTGGGTTCGCGTGTTCCGGTCATCGGCCGGGACACGCGAGGCTTTCCACCGGTCAGGGCGCTGTTAGGCGGATTCTCGGGTGCCACGTGGTTTACTGGGTCGGTGCATCAAACCCTCACCACCCCGACTTCTTCCGCGCCGGTTTGGCGAACCCTGCCCTGGCCGGTACTGGCACTACTGGGCCTGATCGCGGTTGCGATTTCGGTCACCGGATCCTGGATCCCCTCGCTGTGGGGCGATGAGGCGGCGAGCATCATGTCCGCGCAGCGTGACTGGGGCTCGCTCTGGGCGATGCTCGGCACGGTGGATGCGGTGCACGGACTGTACTACGCGTTCCTGCACCTCTGGATCGATATCTTTGGCGCGTCGCCGTTCTCCGTCCGGCTGCCCTCCGCGCTCGCGGTGGGCGGTGCGGCAATCCTGCTGGCCCGCCTCGCGACGCTGCTCGCCGGCCGCGGTGTGGGCGTCGTGGCGGCGCTGCTGTTTGCGACCGTTCCCCGGGTGACCTACTACGGCACCGAAACCCGTGCCTACGCGTTCACGATGCTGCTGGTGATCTGGCTGCTGCTCGTGCTCGTGCGCCTGGTTGCTCGGCGCGAACCGCGGGTGCTGCCGTGGCTCGGGTTTGCCGTGCTGTTTGCGCTCTCGAGCGTGGTCTTCATCTACACGGTGCTGTTCGTGGTGGTGTTCGCGGTGATCGTGATTGCGATGCGTCCGGGACTCTCGATTGTGCTGCGTGCGGCCCTCTGGAGCGCGCTGGGTGCGATTCTCGCGGTGCCCGTGGTGATCTACGCGTACCTGGAACGCGAGCAGGTCGCCTTCCTACACTCCCGCGATGGCCTCACGATGTCGGCGCTGTTTGAGACCCCGTGGTTCTCGCAGCAGCTACCCGCGTTGATCGGCTGGGCGCTGATCGTGATCGGTCTGGTGCTCGCGGTGGTCGCCTGGCTGCTGCGCCGATCCAGCGGAGTACGGGCACGCGCGCTGCGTGATCTCTATCGCCCGGAGGATGCGGCACTGCCGGGTGTCCTGACCGTGGCGCTGCCCTGGCTCGTGGTACCCTCGGTGCTGCTCGCGCTGGGGACCACCGTCACCCCGCTCTACTCGCCGCGCTACCTGGCATTTACCGCTCCGGCGATCGCGCTGCTGATGGCCGTGGGCCTCGTCGCGCTGACCCGCTTGCTGCGTGCCCGCTGGCTCGTGCCGATCCTGGTGATTGCCGTGGTGTGGGGCTCGCTGCCCACCTACCTGGGCCAGCGCACGCCCTACCCGCGTAACGGTGGCGTGGACTGGAACACACTCTCCGAGACCGTGGCCGAGCACGCGCGGCCCGGGGACTCCATCATCTTTGACCAGACCGCGATCAATGCGAAGAAGCCGCGCCTGGCCAAGTACCTCTACCCCGAGGCGTTTGCCGGTCTGAAGGACGTGGGCCTCAAGACCCGCTTCGATGACACCGACGGCCTCTGGGATAGGGCATACTCCACCGCCGAAACCGTTCAGCGCCTCGACGGTGCCGAGACCGTGTGGCTCGTGCGCGCGGGTGAGCGATTCTCCACCGACCAGGCCAAGAGCGACGCCTACGTTACCGAGCTGGAACGCGCCGGCTATGAGCAGACCGAGTCCTTCGAACTGCACCGCTCGATCCTGGTGAGGTTCGAGCTCACTCGATAGCACCCGGTTGCCCGGACGTCTCCGGAGCCACCCGTCCTAGCCGGTACGCATTCGTGCGGCATCCCGGCGATACATGGACGCATGGTCCAGGAGGTCCGTTCGCCCCGTTTCCTGTGCCCGATGCTCGGTGAATTCGGCCAGCGCCACCAACCGTCGCGCGATCATCGGCCTCACCTCGGCCGGGTCGACGTCGCCACGATATGCGTCGAGCAGGGCTGCTAACCGGTTGTCCGGGGTGCCGTCACGCTCCTCATCAAAGCCCTCCGCATCTTCGGCGAAGGGGACCAGCCGATAGGCCAGGTAGCTGAGATCCCAGAGGCGCGGACCGGGGGAGGCCATATCAAAGTCGATGGCACCAGCCAGCTGTCCCTCAGAGGCGATGAGGTTGTATGGCGCAAAGTCGTTGTGGCAGATCACCTGCACCGGATAGTGACTCTCCATCCGCCACGGAGAATCCGTCTCGATGAGCGGTGTGCTGGCGTCATGAAGGCGTCGGAGTAGACGCGCAGCCTGGTCGAGCAGGGTGGGGGACCACTGCTCTTCGGGAGACAGCGCAACCATGGTCTCACCCGGGATGTACGACAGCATCTCGCGGCCGGCTCCGTCTAGCCCGAAGGCACGCGGAACCTGGGTGATCCCTGCCTCGGCGTAGTGGCGCAGCAGCGAGTGGACCGAGGGTGTCCAGGGGCCACTCACCCGACGCACGGTATCGCCGATTCGAATGACGGGATCCATGTTGCCGCCATCCAGGGATTCGCCCGTGAGGTCGTTCATAATCTCCCTTTCTGGACTCGTCGTGAGGAGATGCCGCCTGAGGGACATGCTAGTTCGTGCTGGCTGCGCGCGTTCGGTTACGAAGCACCGTCAGCATGATCGCGGCGGCGATCACCGAGAGGACCGAGCCCAGCAGCACGGCGAGGATGCCCTGATCCGAGAGCGCCTGATCGTCGGCGAACGCCAGCGTGGTCATCAGCAGGGACACCGTGAAACCGATGCCGCCGAGCAGACCCACCGCGATGATCTCGGAGACGCGCATCCCGCCCTCACGCGCCGCCCCGCCGCGGCTGAGGAGCCAGGCACCCAGCAGCCCACCGAGGGTGATACCGAGCAGCTTGCCGAGCGGCAGTGCGGCCAGGATGCCCCAGAACGGTGCCGACAGCTCGCCGAGCGGCACCGCGGGAATCACCACGAGGGTGGCCGAGAACGCGAAGATGGGCAGCACCAGGCCGGCGCTCCACGGTTCGAGTCGGTGCACGAGTGGCTGGCCGACGCCCGCGGGGAGAACCAGCCCAAACGCCACCCCGGCGAGGGTCGCGTGCACGCCGGAGAGCTGGGTCAAAACCCAGGTCGCGATGCCGAGGACCACGAGCAGGGCCCCGAGCATGAGTCGCGTTTCCCGGCTCGTCGCCCGGGTGAGGGCCCGGCCGACGACGACGGCGATGGCAAGAACGATGACGGCGCCGGCCAGCGGCAGGAACTCGGTGCTGCCGCCGAAGAAGATCGCGATGATGACGATGGCGATCAGATCGTCCAGGACGGCCAGGGCGAGCAGGAATACCCGGATACGCGGGGGGAGGCCGCGGCCAAACATGGCCAGCACGCCCAGCGCAAACGCGATGTCGGTCGCGGTGGGGATCGGCCACCCTCCCGGCTGCCCGGCCGGGCCGGCAATGAGGAGGTACACCAGCGCGGGCACGATCACGCCGCCCACCGCGGCGATGGCCGGGTGCAGCGCCCGCTGCCAGGAGTTGAGCTGCCCGGCCGTGAGCTCGTGGCGCAGATCGATCGCGACCACGAGGAAGAAGATCGCCAGGAGGCCGTCACTGATCCAGTGGCCGATGCTCAGTTGAAGGTTGCCGATTCCCACGCTCGTGTGCTGCAGTTCGATGAGGCCCGAACCGAGCGGGGAGTTGGCGAGGATGAGGCCGGCGAGGGCTGCGCCCAGCAGGAGGAGTGCGCCGGTGCGTTCGCTACGCAGCGCCGAGGTGAGTCGAGAGGGGGCCATACTGTCCGTTCGAAACGGGCGCGGGTGCGCCGAACCTGATCCGTGATCCCCACGGGATCTCCGGGCCGACCAGACTTCCCGGCACTCCATCCCCCAGAATATCAGCCGTTTGGTCGATAGGCTATGACTCCGCGCCCACGCACTCACCCGGAGGCCCCGATGTCCGCTCCCGACAGCCCCAACGACCGCGTTGCCGCGCTCGCGGTGATCCCCGCCGCAGACTTCCCGGAGGCCGAGAGCTATGCGCGGGCCGGTGCGGAGCTCGCCGCCTACGCCGCCGCCATGCACCAGACGCGCCTGCGCTGCGTCTGGACCGAGGCGATGACCCACGAGGGTCTGCGCCGCTACCTGCTCGAGGAAACCCATGAGCTGCTCGAGGCGCTCGATGAGGGCGACCCCGCCCACGTGCGCGAGGAGCTCGGCGACGTGCTGCTGCAGATCGTCTTCCACGCCGAGATTGCCGCGGGTGATGCGAATGCGGGGTTTGACCTCGCCGACGTGGTGCGGGACGCCCGGGAAAAGATGGTGCGTCGCCACCCGCACGTGTTCGGCCCGGATGGTGCCGCGAACGTGGACGAGGTGCTGCGCGTCTGGGGCGCGGCAAAGGCCGCCGAAAAGGCCGAGCGCACCGGGATTCTGGACGGCATCGCCCCGACGCTCCCGGCCCTCGCCCGCGCCCAGAAGGTCGCCACGCGGCTCGCACGCTCGGGTAGCACCCCCGTCGCCGCCGATGCCGCACCGCTCCCGGAGGAGATTTTCGCCGATGAGCGAAGCCTCGGTGCCCACCTCTTTGCCCTCGCCGCGCGCGCGCAGGAGCTGGGGCTCGACGCCGAGTCGGCACTGCGCACCCACGCCACCGAGCGCGCCGCGGAGGGATAATCGCGCTGGACCGTGTGAACGGGCGTGCGACCCTCGGCCGCGGGGGCTCGTTCCGATGCTTACTCATGCCAAAATGGGAGCATGGCAACAGTTAGTGCACCGCGCGGCATGCGCGATTTCCTGCCCGCCGAGAAGGCACGTCGCGAGCACGCGCTCGCCGTGATCCGCCGGGTCTACCGTCGTTTTGGATTCGATGAGATCGAAACCCCGGTGCTGGAAAACTACGATCGCCTGCATTCGGGCCTGGGCGGCGACAACGAGAAGATCTCGTTCAGCGTGCTCAAGCGCGGCATCGGCGCTGACGAGCTGCGCGCGGCCGCCGAGAACGATGACCTCGCGAGCCTGACCGACCTCGGCCTGCGCTTTGACCTCACCGTGCCGCTGGCCCGCTACTACGCGACCCACCGCGCCGAGCTGCCGAGTGTCTTCCGCTCGGTGCAGATCGCACCGGTGTGGCGTGCCGAGCGGCCCCAGAAGGGCCGCTACCGCCAGTTTGTGCAGTCCGACATCGACATCATCGGCGAGGCCGGCATCCTGGCCGAGATCGAGCTGATCGGCGCGACCACCGAGGTGCTGCGTGAGCTCGGCGTGACCGGCACCCGCGTGCGCATCAACGATCGCCGACTGATCACCGGCATGCTCGAGGCCTTCGGGTTTACCCCCGAGGAGTTCTCCGGCGTGCTCATCACCATCGACAAGCTCGACAAGATCGCCGCCACCGGCGTGATCGCCGAGCTGCGTGAGCGTGGCGTGACCGCCCCCGCGATCGATGCGCTGGCCGCGTTCCTCGAGACCGAGCAGGCGGCGGGGGAGTTCTCCGCCGAGGCCATCGCCGCGCGTCTGCCCGAGGGCGTCGACCCCGAGGTGATCGCCGAGCTCGCGCAGATCGGTGCCTCCGTCGAGGGCGAACTGGTCTTTGACCCGTTCCTCGTGCGCGGCATGGGCTACTACACCGGCGCAATCTTCGAGATCGAGCACACCGATTTCGGCTATGCGCTGGGTGGTGGCGGCCGCTATGACGGCATGATCGGCCGCTTCCTCGGACAGGATGTGCCCGCGGTCGGGTTCTCGATCGGCTTCGAGCGTATCGTGGACCTCATCGAGGCGAACGCCGAGGATGCCGAGGAGTCCCTCGTTCTGATCTATGACCGGAACGTGGAGCCCGCGGCACTCGTGGCGCTCAAGAACGAGGTCGCCGCGGCCGGTACTCGCGTGCGGTTGGACAAACGTGCAAAGAACTTCCGGGCGCTCCTGGAGCGGGCAGCAGAGGCGGGCTACACCGCCTATGCGACCGTGACGGCGGAGACCACCCGGGCATCCGATCTGGACGTTAAACCGCTCGGCACCGCCGAGTCGGCCGGATAGACTGAAAACTAGCAGTACACACCCTGATCAAGGAGAAAACATCGTGGCACTTGTTGAATTCGTGAACGCTCGCGAGATTCTGGACTCGCGCGGAAACCCGACCGTCGAGGTCGAGGTTGGCCTGGACGACGGCTCCTTCGCCCGCGCAGCGGTGCCGTCCGGCGCCTCCACCGGCGCCTTCGAGGCCTATGAGCTTCGCGACGGCGACAAGGCTCGCTACGGTGGCAAGGGTGTGCTGAACGCCGTCAACGCCGTCATCGAGGAGCTCGGCCCGGCCATCGAGGGCCTGCCCGCAGACGACCAGCGCGTCATCGACGCAGCTCTGATCGCCGTGGACGGCACCGAGAACAAGAAGCGCGTGGGCGCCAACTCCATCCTCGGAGTGAGCCTCGCCGTGGCACGTGCCGCAGCCGACGCCTCGGGCCTGCCCCTGTACCGCTACCTCGGCGGCCCGAACGCCCACGTTCTGCCCGTTCCGCTGATGAACGTCATCAACGGTGGCTCGCACGCCGACACCTCGGTCGACATCCAGGAGTTCTTCCTGGTTCCCCAGGGTGCCGCTACCTTCTCCGACGCACTGCGCTGGGGCACCGAGATCTACCACGTCCTGAAGGGCGAGCTCAAGTCGAGTGGCCTGGCCACCGGCCTCGGCGACGAGGGTGGCTTCGCCCCCGACCTCGCCAGCAACCGCGCTGCTCTCGACTTCCTGATCGCCGCGATCGAGAAGGCCGGCTTCACCCCCGGTAAGGAGATCAGCCTGGGTCTCGACGTCGCCTCGAGCGAGTTCTACCGCGAGGGTGCCTACCAGTTCGAGGGCAAGGCACGTTCGGCCGCCGAAATGACCGCCTACTACGCCGACCTGGTCGCGAACTACCCGATGGCCACCATCGAGGACCCGCTGGACGAGGACGACTGGGAAGGCTACTCGATCCTCACCGCCGAGCTCGGCAACAAGGTGCAGATCGTCGGTGACGACCTGTTCGTGACCAACCCCAAGCGCCTTGCCAAGGGCATCGAGCGCGGCGACGCCAACTCGCTGCTGGTGAAGGTCAACCAGATCGGTACCCTGACCGAGACCCTGGATGCCGTGTCGATGGCTCAGCGTGCCGGTTACACCGCCATTCTGTCGCACCGTTCGGGCGAGACCGAAGACACCACCATTGCCGACCTGGCCGTGGCCACCAACTCGGGCCAGATCAAGACCGGTGCGCCGGCTCGTTCGGAGCGCGTTGCCAAGTACAACCAGCTGCTGCGCATCGAGGAGGAGCTGGAGTCGGCCGCCGTTTACGCTGGTGCCACCGCCTTCCCGCGTCTGAAGGTCTAATCGCCTCACCTCAGCAGGCGGCCGCTCACGGCCGAATCTGAGAGCTTCATGGCTTCGGGAGGGTCATCCGGGATTCTGGATGATCCGACCGTAAGCTGAGAGCAGTACCACCGGTGCTCCCGGTCCTGATCCACTCGTGGATGCGGGGCCGGGAGTTCCGTTTACCGGGAGGGTTTCTTCTCTCCCACACCAGCGAAGGGAACGCAGGATGAGCGAGACGGGCAGCGCCGCACGTGCGGGATGGATGCGTCGGCTTCGGTTGTCCGGGTTTGCCGCCATTATGCTCGGCGTGATCGCGCTGGGCGTGCTGATCATCGCGCCGAACCTCAAGATCTACGTTGAGCAGCGTCAGCAGATCGCGCTCTACCAGAAGCTCGTGCACGATGACCGCGCGAACGTCGCGAACCTCACGGCCGAGCGCGAACGCTGGAATGACAAAACGTATATCGAGACCCAGGCACGCGATCGTCTGTACTACGTGAACCCCGGTGAAAACATCTATGTGGTGCGTAACGATCTCGACCCGGCGGTGGCCGGAACCGAGCCCGATCCGGTGAGTGACAAGGTCACCACGGGGGATACCGATTGGTCCCAGAACCTCCTCGGTTCGTTCCTGGGCGCAGGTCTGGGTAAGGTTGCCGTGGGGAACGAACCAAAAAAGTAGCGGAGCCGCCGCGCCATCGCCCCCGCCCGTAGGAGATTCAACGCATGACCACCCCGCCCTTTGACCCGGTAACCGACGAAGACATCGCCATCGTCTCGGCCCAGCTTGGCCGTCCGGCACGTGATGTGGTGGGAATCGCGGCCCGCTGCGTGTGCGGTGCCCCGACCGTGGTGTCGACCTCCCCGCGCCTGAGCGACGGCACCCCGTTCCCCACGTTCTACTACCTGTGTCACCCGGCCGCGACCGCCGCGATCTCGCAGCTCGAGGCTGAGCACGTGATGAACGAGTACAACGACCTCCTGGCCGAGGATGAGGAGCTGCGTGAGCGCTACGCCGCCGCACACGAGGCCTTCCTGGCTGACCGCTACAGCATTGAGGACATCCCGGAAGTTCACGGAATCTCCGCCGGCGGTATGCCCGTGCGCGTCAAGTGCCTGCACGCCCTCGCCGGTCACGCGCTGGCCGCGGGCCCGGGTGTGAACCCGATCGGCGACCTCGCCCTGGAGCGTGCGACCTGGTCGCCCACCGTGTGCGAGTGCCCGGACTACTCGGCCGCAAACTAGCTAGCGCCACGCGCGGTGGGGGATTCTCACTCGAATTCCCCGCCACGCATGGCCCGCGGTAGCGCCCCGCACAATAGTGTCTGAACGCATGCACATTCGCCCGTTTCCCGCGTGAACGCAGGGTAAACGAGTAGTCAGTGCTATCGTAGACATGCTTGGTGCCAGTGCTGCTGCCGCAAGCCCCCTCGGACGCTCCCCGTGTCGGAACGCCTCGATTTGCAAACACCCCTCGCTACAGGAGAAATCTCACAGTGCCTAAAATTCTGATCGTCGGCGGCGGCTACGCGGGTTTTTATACCGCGTGGAAGCTGGAAAAGCACCTTCGGGCCGGGGAAGCAGAGGTCACCATGGTCGACCCGCTGCCCTACATGACCTACCAGCCGTTCCTCCCCGAGGTTGCGTCCGGTTCGATTGACCCGCGCCACGCGGTTGTCGCTCACCGTCGTCACCTGAAGAAGACCCACATCGTTACCGCGAAGGTCACCTACATCAACCACGCCGAGAAGAAGGCGACCATTCAGCCGCCCATCGGCGAGGCGTATGACTTCGAGTACGACCAGATCGTCATCACCGCCGGTGCCGTTTCGCGCACCTTCCCGATTCCGGGTGTGGCCGATGAGGCCATCGGTCTGAAGACCATCGAGGAAGCCGTCGCCATCCGCGACCGCATGCTCACCAACTTTGACCGCGCTGCCCAGATGCCGGCCGGCCCGGAGCGCGACCGCCTCCTGACCGTCACCGTCGTCGGTGGTGGATTCGCCGGTATCGAGGTCTTCGCCGAGCTGCGCAGCTTCGCGTCGGACCTGCTGTCGCAGTACACCGAGCTGACCTTCGACGACGTGCACTTCAACCTGGTTGAGGCCGCCCCGCGCATCATGCCCGAGGTGTCGCTCGAGACCAGCCACTGGGTGCTGAAGAACCTCGCCGAGCGTGGTGCCAAGGTTTACCTCGAGACCCAGTTCTCGTCCTGCGTTGACGGAAACGTCGAGCTGTCGGACGGCACGAAGTTCGAGTCGGACCTCATCATCTGGACCGCCGGTGTGATGGCGACCCCGCAGATCGTGCGCAACACCGACCTCGAGATCGAGGCCCGTGGCCGTCTGGTCACCCGTCCCGACCTGCGCCTCGGTACCGCGGACAACGTGGTCGAGGGCGCCTGGGGTGCCGGTGACGTCACCGCCGTTCCGGATCTCTCCGGTGGCGGCGTGGGCGGCATGTGCGTGCCCAACGCTCAGCACGCCGTGCGTCAGGGTCGCCTCCTCGCGAAGAACCTCGTTGCGGTTCTGCGTGGCGAAAACCCCAAGGATTACAACCACAAGAACATGGGTGCGGTTGCCGGTCTCGGCATCGGCATCGGCGTGTTCCAGTCGGGCAAGTTCTCGATGAAGGGCTTCCTCGCCTGGGGCGCTCACCGCGGATACCACGGTCTGGCCATGCCGACCTGGGAGCGCAAGTGGCGCGTCATCTGGGGCTGGTGGCACAACGTGTGGCTCGGTCGCGACATCGTCGGCCTGTCGGCCACGCTGACCCCGCGTCGCGCGTTCGAGGAGTTCGCTTCTCGCCCGAAGCCGCCGGTTGAGGCTGCTCCGGAGGCACCGAAGGCCGAGGCACCCAAGGCCGAGAAGCCCGCGAAGGCTGAAAAGCCGGCCAAGGCCGAAAAGGTCGAGGCTGCAGCCAAGTAGTTGATGTGATTCAGGGGGTTCGGTCGTCGAGATCGAGCCCCCTGAACTCGTCCGTGCGTCCTACACTGTAAGAACGCATCCGCCCCCATAGTCCAATGGCAGAGACAGGCGACTTAAAATCGCTCCAGTGTCGGTTCGAGTCCGACTGGGGGTACCGCGAAGGCCCGGGATCATCACGATCCCGGGCCTTTTTTCGTTTATGGCTGGTGACTCAATTCGTCTGAGTCATGGTTTAGTCATGGTTTTGCCGAAGAACGCGTCGAGCACGGCCGCCGCAGCAGGTCCCACTGGGAGCCGTTCGACATAGTGCTTGTAGGTGACGTCCGAGCCGAGCTTGTGGCCTAGCTGAGCCTGGGCGGTTTCTATGCCGAGCTCGTGAACCACGAGGGTGGCGACGGCTTTACGGAATGACTTTGGCGTGACTTCGGAGTATTGAGTGCCGCTGAGCGCGGCCCGCCATGACCGTCGAAGGTTGTTGGGCCAGCGGATTGTCCCATTTGCGGAGGGGAAGAGATACTCCACTGGGCTATCCGAGATCCGGCGCAAGATGATGTCGCGCACAAAATCTGGTGCGGATAGGAGTCGCTTGCTTTCTTCCGTTTTCGGGAACGGCTGCCGGAACACCTTGCGATTATCGTTGATGCTGATCGTCCCGTTCACGTCTACGACGAGTGGGTACTGGTTGGCGAGGATGTCGTTTTTCCTCAGGGCGAACAGTTCCGCGGTGCGAAGTCCCGTGCCTGCGAAGATGTCGGTTATGTCGCCCAAATCGGTTGTCCGGGCTCGGCCGCGTGAGTCCACGCCGTTATCGTGATCGTGCATGATTTTTCGGATCGCGGCCACGTCGCTTGGGGTTAGCGCTTCAACCTTTGTTTTTGTGGTCGCGATTGGCTCGGCGTTGTTCATCGGGTTCCGGAGGATCGCTTCTTTCCTCACGGCAAATTGCAGGATGTGGTTGAGGACGTTACGCGCGGTGCGTGCTGATCCGAGGCCATAGTCCGATGTGATTACTGCGAGAAACGCATCAACCCGGAGCACGCTCATCTCTCGTAGCCGTATCTGCCCAATCTTTGGATAGATTCGATTCCTCAAGGATCCTTCATACGTATTCAGTGTTCCGCTGGCGTACCCTTTTAGTTTTGCGAGGGCGAACCAGGTGTCACCTACTTCGCGGACCGTTGACTCGGCGCTGAGTGCAACTGTTGGCGCCTGGCGGGCTTTGAGTGCTGAGATGAGGTTGCGCTCGGCCGCGGCTGGCGTGCTCCCTGTTCGGGTAACAAGCCGGGTCACTCCGTCGGAGTCTCGGTAGTAGGCGCGCGCGGCGTTGCTTCCGTCTCCCCGGATGAACCGGGTGATCTTGCCCCACGTCTCAAGCTCTAGGGGTGGTCTTGCCATTTCGGGCTCCTCAGATATGTGCGAAGGATGTGGTCGGTCACCCAGAGTTCTAGGGCAACTTCGGGGATGTGGCGGCTCCACTTGAATGCGGATACGAGGCGGTCGTGGTCGATGAGCTTGTAGGCCGCTAGTTGGTCGGCGGCGGCTTCTTCGCGGCGGCTGGTGGCTGAATGCTTGAGCGTGGCGTGTGCGACCTCGTGGGCGAGCACCGATCGCTCGTGGCGTGCGGTCATTCCTGGGCGGAGGAAGATTGCGTTGTATCGGGGGACCCAGAGTCCGGTTTCTTTGCCGATGGGGCGGTGTACGATCTTCACCCCCATGTCTGTTGCGTGTGCGTGGGGGTCGTACATGCTATCCGTTCGGGTACTCGGGGCTTCCTCCGTCGTCTTGGCTGGCGGCCTTTACCTCGTGGTCGAGGTCGACGGTCATGAGGTCGGGGGTGTCGATAGCTTGCCGTATGGGTGTGACATTGCCGGCGCGTGTGCGGAGTGGCGCGACGACGGGGGCGAGGTTGCGCTCGTTGAGGTGGTGCGGTGTCGGGAGGAGCTTTCCGTCTTCGACATAGACGATCTTTGCGATTGGGTCGACGTCGTAGTCGGCGAGGAAAGCTTCGGCCTCTTGCAGGATTGCGCCGGCGTCCAGGCCCATCGATTCGCACATGCCGACGAACTGCTCGAGCTCGATGGGGCGAACCCCACGGACCAGCTTTGACAGCTGCGACTGGGAGACTCCGATGGCCTCACCGAGTTCAGCCTGCGTGATTCCGTACTGAGCCATGTGTCCGCGTAGGATCGCGGCTATTTTGCGGGTCAGGTCACTAACAACGTAGTTCGTCATGAACTAAAGTATGCCACTTTTGAACTTTGTTGTCTATGGACTTGCTTAAGTAGTTGGTTCTAACTACTTTAGTTCACATGAACTACTCCAACCCCAGTAGCGCAGCATCACAGTCGATCCGAGCGCACATCGCAGTAAACCGAGAAAGCATCGCCGCGCTCGCCGAGGCCACGCTTATTTCGGAGTCCACCATCAAGCGTCGGCTGTACGGGCTGAGCTCCTGGTCGATCGATGAGCTGGTGCTGATCGCCGAGCACTTCTCGACCACCGTATCGGAACTGCTGCAGCCAGTTGTACAGTCCCGGAAGGCTGGATGATGGATGAGTTTTTGACCACCAAAGAGGTCGCCGAAAAACTGGGCGTCGCCGTTCAAACTTTGATCAACTGGCGCAACCTCGAAAAAGGCCCCCAAGCGGTGAAGTTCGGAAAGATGGTCCGATACAACGCCCGCGTCGTGGAAGCCTTCCTCGTTGAGTGGAAGCCCGCAGCCTAGCTTCCTGGCCGCCTCTGTGTGCGGCCTAGCCTGACCGGCTGAACCGGTCCATTTCAAAGCCACCCCTGAGAAGGGGGTATTTGTCGCGCCCGAACGGCGCGGCCGCCTTCCAAAGCTGCCCGGGGTACGGGCGGCGGTCGGAGACGCGAAAGCACGTTTGTAACTCAACAGAGTCCCATACCCCCAGGCCGAAGAGGCGCGGGGATGCCTGGCCGATTTGCGTTGGACGCTACGCCAGATGAAAAGGCCGTACCGGTCGCACCGAAGTGATGCGACGACTTGGCGGCGGCCGTGTCCCCGGAGATACCGGGTTGGCGCGGTGAAGGCGTTCCTCAGGGGCAGAAGTTTGCCCGGGGCTTTGTCGGGATCGAACCCCGAAACGTCGCGGGTGCACATCGCACCTATTCACAAGGAGAGATATGAAGAGATATACCTTTGCTGCCACGCGTGTGGCAGCGGTTGCCGTGGCGTTGGCTGCGGCGTTCATCCTGCTGTTTGCCCTCGCGGGGTGTTCGTCGTTTGATTCCCAGGATGACCGTGGCAAGCAGCTCGCGGTTTCCGAAACGCAGTTCAACGGGCGTACGGCCCCGAAGGTCACCGGCGATGCCGAGTACCAGAACTACATCCGAGCGCAGGAAGACGTCTACGACGATCCGGCGTCGATTATCTGGTGCACGGTGTATCCGGCGTCCGATTCGGCTCCGATCTTTACTGTGCCCATCGCGGGCAAGCTTACGTCCTCGTCGGTGTCCTTTTTCCCGGGCTCGCGTATTGAGAAGTTCGGGTCGAATTATGCACCGGCGGCGGTGGAGAACCAGTCGGTTGACGGGATGTATCACGGCTCGCCGCCTCCGTACCGTTATGGTTTCACGCCGGGGGGCCAGTACGTCGATTTCACGGACCTTCCGACGTTCTGCACAACGGCGCTCACGGAGTTCCAGCGGCAGACGCTGAGCGTCGCGCAGGTTGCCCCGGCCGGTGCCGCTACGGCGCGGGCCGAGGAGCTGTTGAAGGCTGGCGATCAGGCGGGCGCGCAGCGGGTCCTTGACGAGCTCGCAGGTAAGTAGCGTGAGCCGTCGATCTGTTTGGTGGCTGCTGGGCCTGGTCATTGCGGTGCTGGTGGTGTTGGCGCTTCTAGCGTTCGGCGGCCGGTGGGGGCAGAAGGCTCTGGACACCGTGGGGCCGGACAACGTGTCGAAGCAGTACGCGGTGATTATCGAGAATTGGCAGTCGCTGTCGGTCACTGCTGACAACGCGTGCTTGGCGCAGTCGGCAGCGTCTGGTGCCGGGTCGCCGACGTTGGTCGAGTCTCCGGCGTTGGCGTATGCGGCGACGTATCGGAATGTGGCGGCGCGATATAACGCGGCGTTCGCGGATGTGTTCAAGGCGGGGCTTGTTGGGCCGCCGGGGTATCCGCGCGAGATCCCGTCGTATCCCGAGGCTGTGGGTGCGTCGCCGGACTTTTGCGCGGTGTCTTCTAACCTCGCGATGCTTCGGGCGTCGCACTAGCTGTTGGGCAGGAAGTTGGTTCGGCGGGGTTTTGCCCTGCCCCGGGGTTTCGAGTCCCCGGCTGTCACTGCGCGTATGCGTAAAAGAAAACGCCCCGCTGCAACGGGGCGTTCAACCAGAAAGGTATTCCTTTGACTAAGAAAAAGCCTATCAGTATCACCGTGTCCGCTCCTCGGATAAAGCAGATGGTCGCCGGTGTCGTCGCGGCGGCGTCTAGCGACGATATTACTCCGGTGATCTGCACCGTTCAGTGGATGCTCGAGCCGGGTGAGCTTCGCCTGGTAGCGACCGATCGGTATCGCGTGCATACCGCAGTGGTCCCTGTGGATTATGTAGGTGAGCCTGTCTCTTTCCTCGCAAGCCGGGAGCTCATGATCTGGCTGCAGAAAAACGCCACGACCTTTGAGCGTTTGTATCGGAATCGTGCTCCCGTCTCACCGGCACCATCCGCGACGGCTCCCGTTGTGGTTTCGTTCACGTCGCCTTCGCCGGACTCGCCCACTGATGCGGGAACCATTGGCTTCACCGTGATGTCGCCGGAGCCTGGCGGTTCGCTCTCGCGCAGCGAAGCGGCAGTGCGGGGGAACTTCCCGCCTGTTTTGCGTCTGATTGAGGATGCGCGCAAGGCCGAGTTTTATCCCAGCGAGTTCGTGCTGAAAACGAAGTTCATGACTGACGTGGGGAAGCTCGCGCAGAGTCCCACGGATGAGCCGCGCCTGCGGTCCACTAAATCCGAAGCTACGTCCAAGCCTGGTGTGGTGCTGCTGTCGTTTCGTTCCAACGGCGTCGGTGATGTGTATGCCGAAGCGCTCCTGCAGCCCAACCTGCTGCTGCGGTAATTCTCAATGTAAAAGCGGGCACCTCGTTACAGCGAGGTGCCCGCGCCTGAAAGGACAGGTTCATGAATCACAAGAAGGATAGCATCGTCCGTTTCACGATTGAGGCTGGTGCTGCCCGGTGGGCGGCGGCTGCGATGGTGGCGGCGATTGAGAGTAGCGAGGCGGCTCCGGTGATGCGGGGTGCGCTGTGGCGGTTGCAGGGCGATGACCTTGTGATGGTCGCGGCCGACCCTTTCGCGGTCCATCGGCTGCGTGTGCCGGTCACGGTCCTGACCCCAGAGACTGTGTCCGCGGCGTCGGCGGGGTTTGTGGTGCCGCGCGAGGCCGTGCTGTGGGTGCTGCAGAACGCCAACTACTTCCGTCGCACCGTCCACAAGCACATCGTGGGGCGCTCGGATATCGTGGCCGCGTACACGCCAGGCGTTGACCTGGCACCGGGGACGCTGCAGCTGGCTGTTACCCCCTCGGAGGCTTCGCGTGGCCGGGTGGTGCTCGAGACGGAGTTGGTCCGTGGTGAGTATCCGCCGGTAGAGGGTGATCTGGATGCTGCGGCCCGGGGTGTGCGCGCTCAGGTGTCGCAGGTTGCGGCGCGGCGGATGATCGCGGCGCAAAAGCTTGCCCGGCGCCGGAATGACACGCTCGCTATCGAAGGGCGAAAGAACGGCTCGGCCCGGAAGGTGTACATCCGGGTGGGCGAGGCTTCGCATCCGTATGCGGAGGCGCTGTTGATGCAAGCACTGTGGCCTGAGGCGAGCGAGGTTGCGGCATGAGCCCGCGGCCGCGTCGCGCCCGGGAGGTCCCGCATTCGCATGAGCCGCTGTTACCTAAGAGCGAGCGCGGCACGTATATCGCGTTGGCTGCTGGTGCGGTGGGGTACGTGGTGCTTCTCGCGCTGTTGTTGCTGATGGGGCTTTCCCGGTGAGGGTGTGGATTGTCGCGCTGTATGTGGCGGCGTTTCTCGCGTTTTTCGTTCAGCAGGCTGTTGGTGGCCTGTCGATTCTTCTTGTTTTTGCGGGCCTCGCGGTGTCGTGGCGTCTGCACTTGACCGAAAGGTTTTCTGATCATGACGCAGCGTGTGACGCTGAGCATCCCTGACCGGCTGCTGGCGGCGGCGATCCTCACTGAGAGGTTCCCGCAGTTTTCCGATATCAACGTTGACCCGTACCGGATTCGCCTGCACATCTACATGCAGGCGGCTGACGGGAAGGTGTGGGATGAGGATGTGCTGCGCGCTCATCTCGCTGCGGTCGCTGACTTGGTGGATCGGTGGCGTGTGCAGCCGGTCATCATGCTGGGTGAGGTGGAGCTCATGGGCTCCGGCCCCCTCGGCTTGATCTGCCTCTCGCTCGATGACTGCTGGTGGCCACTGTTCACCGAGGTTTGGACCACGGCCCTGGAAGATCGGCAGATCTCCGACGACCTCAAACGGTTCTACGCGGCCGAAATCGCCACTGCGCTCGACCGCCTGTGATTGGCCCCAAAACACCCAAACCCACCAAAGCCCAGCAATCCAACGCGTACGCGCTCGCCGCAGCCCGTGACCCCCGCTGTGTTCGGTGCGGCATCTACGGCGTAACCATGGACCACCGACAAAACCGACAGTCCGGGAACACACGCCCCAGCAATCTGCAGGGGCTGTGCGGCACCGGCACGACCGGCTGCCACGGCTGGAAGACCAATAACCCGGCCGACGCGCTCGCCGATGGGTATGCGGTATCGCGCTGGCAAGACCCGGCCGAGTGGCCCGCCCGCCGGAAGGTGGGCATGCACCTGATCTGGGTGCTTTACGACGATCTCGGCAATTACCGCGAGATCACCGCGGCTGCGGCCGCCCGACGATTAGAAGGAGATTTCCGCGATGACGACGATTCCGACTCACGCGATGCTGTACGCGGTGTACTGGCCGCGCCGCAGGGTGCTCAAGGTGGGCCGGGCGTGGAAGATGTCGCGGCTTCGGATGCTGCAGCGCACTGGTGGCGAGGTGCTGGTGCTGATGCGTGGCCGCGCTGGTGGCGACGAGCGCGCCGCGTTGGCCGAGCTGCGCGCCGAGTTCGAGCGCGCTTTTCTGACGGCCGAGGACAGCCTCGGCGTGCTCCCGCATGGTCGGGGGTTTACCGAATGTTTCCGCGTGACGGCTGCTCAGGTGCGCCGTGCGCTCGACCTGATTTTTAGAGGGATTGCACGAAATGGCCATGAATCGACAGAGGTACATCAAACCGGACCTGTTCCGGGACGAGGATCTCGCGACGCTGGACCCGAAGGTGAGGTTGACGGCAATCGGCCTGCACCTGTACGTGGACGATCACGGCCGCGCCTCGGCGACGGCAGCTCTCTTGAAGGCGGATCTGTGGGCGCTGGATCGCGACATGACCGAGGACCTGGTGGACGAGCATCTTCTGCTGCTGGCCGAGATCGGTTACCTGACGCTGTACGCGGTCGGGAAGCGGACGTATCTTGCGCTGACGGAAATGGCCAGGGTGGACCGGCCGAGCGCGTCAAAGATCCCCGATCCTCCTGCTCAGGATTCCCTCGCGAATGGCTCCGGAGCGATTCGCGAGCCGCTCGCGGTAGTGGAGGAAGAGAGAGGGAGAGAGTGGGAGCGAGAGTGGGAGCAGGAGAGCGGGCAGGCGTGGGCCGGAGAGGAGGACCATTCCGGAGCCGCTCGCGAATCTCTGGGACCTTCCATGTTCTGTCCGGATCACGAAGAAACGCTCGGGACTTTCCAACCTTGCGGACCTTGCGGCACTGCACGTCAGAGACACAAGGTGTGGACCCAGAAGCAGCTCAAGAACGCTTCCGCACCTCGGTTCGAGGACGAGGGGGTGAGTCATGGATGAGCGGTTTACGTATCTGCTCATGAGGGACGAAAAGCCGCTCGAGGATATCCGGGTAACGGTGTGGGCGCCGGTGGGTGTCGTGCCTGCTCTGACTCTGCCGATGATGCACGAGGGGACGCCTGCCGTGGCTGTGCTGCTGGATCATCGGGCGCTCACGTGTAGCCCGGTGGCCGGGGTCAGGGGCGAGTGTGGCAGTGCGGAGTGTCATCGTCGCGTGCTTGGTGCGTGCCAGTGTGGCCGTCATCCTGAGGGGCCGCGTTTGGCGAGGGCGTCGTGATCGGCCCGACTGTTTGCCCGTGGCCGTATGTGGGGCCGTGGGAGGCCACGGCCGCGGATCGGGAGCTTGAGCTGTTTCTGCAGTCTCGGGATCCGGTGGCTGTGGTGGCTGAGAGGTCTGTGAATTTCAAGGGCGAAGAGAAACGTATTCTCGACGCTAAAACTCGTGCCGTCCGGGCTGTCCCGGTCGGCTTTCTTTTTACTCAAAATCAGATTGATGCTGCCCGTGTGGCGGCTGAGAGGGGCCTGTAATGGCTATCACTGTGAAGGCTGCGCACGCGGCTGTGCGCAAGGTTGTGAAGATCGAAACGTCCGCGGTTGTGGAGCAGCTCATGCGTGAGGGGTATGCGGTGTCGGTGGAGGATTTGGCGGCGCTCGCCGAGATTGTGGCGTCGGCTCAGGTTTCGGTGTCGTGGTCGGGGGTGGGCGAGTAGTGGCTGGGGAGACGGTTATCACGGTGGTGGGGAATCTCACTTCGGATCCGGAGTTGCGGTACACCCAGAAGGGCGACGCCGTGGCGAACTTCACTATCGCGTCGACGCCTCGGAATTTTGACCGGCAGTCGAATGAGTGGAAGGACGGCGAGGGCCTGTTTCTGCGGGCGTCTGTCTGGCGCGAGTTCGCTGAGCATGTGGCGGCGTCGCTGGCCAAGGGGTCGCGGGTGATTGCGACTGGTCGGCTCAAGCAGCGGTCCTTTGAGACGAAGGACGGTGAGAAGCGCACCTCGATTGAACTTGAGGTTGACGAGATTGGTCCGTCGCTGCGGTATGCGACGGCTCAGGTCAGCCGTGCACAGTCCTCCGGCGGCGGGGCTCGCTCTCCGCAGGGTGCGGTGTCGGATGAGCCGTGGGCGAGTGCTGCACCGTCGTTCAATGGCGGCGCGCAGGATGGGTCGTATCTGGCTGGTGCTGATGGGGCTCCGTTCTGATGGCCGGCGTGCTGGGTCCGAACATGGGTGTTACGTCGGGGCCGTGGGCTCCGGAGACGCAGCCTCGGGATAAGCCGGCCCCTCGGGGGTGTGCACGGTGCCGGACGCCGTATGGGGTGTCGGCGATGCCGTGCCCGTCGTGTAGCCCGGTGTCTCGGCCGCGCCGCCTGTCTGCCTCTGAGGGGGTGACCGATAGTGCCCGGGACGCTGTATGACCGTCTGGTGGCTGCTGCTCAGCATCTGTACGAGGTGGACGGGTCGCGGTGGGCGGATGCGAAGGATCGGGAGCGTGCCACGTATGTGGAGCTCGCTCGCACACTTCACAGCATCCTCACCCGCGAAGAACCGCCGGCGACCGCAGGACCGTCCGAGTTCGAAACCGAACTCATCACCGTCGCAGTAGAAGATCTGCTCGCCACCACCACCCGCGCCGGCATCACCCCCACCACCGTCCTCGCCGCCATACGCGGCCTCACCCACACACTCACCACACCAAACGCCACCGCGCTCGCCGCAGTTGGAGAAGGAGACACAACACCATGAGCACGAACTGGAAGCCGTTCATCGTGAATACCGAGGGCCCCGACGATATCGCGGAGTTCGACACGATGCGCGAAGCCGTCGAGTATGCAAACGCGCTCAATGCCGAGATGGTCGAAACGATCAGCAGCGGCAGCGAGGATGCGCCGCACCTTTGGGCGGTCCCATGGCGGACCACCACGTATCTCGAGCGGTTCAAGAAACCCCGCTCGCCGAGAGGCAATTTGGATGCGGGCGACATGCGTTCGCTTGCTCAGGTCGGAGCGGTTGCGGTTGCTGCGAGCATGGGCGAGGAGTTGGACGTCGAGGAGTTCTTCGCGATCTATGACGCATGGTTCGCCAAGGTGCAGAGCGACGCAGTCGAGGAGGTTCCCAGTGAGTAGCGCGCAGACGGTTATCGCGATTCTGCCGCCGTCCGCGCTCAAGGCGGGCGCGGTCGCCCCTGACGGGCGCGTGGTCAAGTCGGGAATGCTGCACACCACGAAAGACATGCTGGTCGCCGAGATCAACTTCACCGACGGCACGGGCACGGCCCTGATGTGGCCGCTCGGCACCAACTGGAAGGAGGCACCTGGTGAGTGACATCGTGTTTTGTGGTCGTGGGTCGTGTTCTGGCCTGGCGGGGCATGAGGGTTCGTGTGCTGTCGTGTCTGGGTGGGATGACCGGACGGACGTGCGGAAGCTAATCGCCGAAGCTCGCCATCGGCACGGTAATGATGCCCGGCATCTGGGTGAGGCTGACGCCACCATGATTGAAACGCTCACGAGCCGCATG
>NZ_RCUX01000012.1 GCF_003667565.1 Mycetocola tolaasinivorans | reverse complement strand
AGCCAGGAACAAGTCCGGCGTGTTGAAAGTGTGGGGATGATCCCGCTTGAGGCCGGCCGCTCTAGCGAGCCGCACCTTTGGGGTGATGAGTATTACTTTACGCAGGTTCCACAGTTCGGGCAAATCGAGCCCGTTTAATGGCGTGTCGGCCAGCAAAACCCCGAAAACACGTGAACTGAAGCCTAGACACCAAGTGCGTGATCAATCAGCACCTCTGCTGCCGCGCGGGCCTGTCCGGCAGCCTCGGCGGTCTCGGCGATCGCGGCGGTGGTCTGCGCACCCTCCGCCAAGAGCGCGAGCTGCGCAGCGAGAAGCGGTGGCGCACCGAGCGCCGTCGTAATTTCGGCCAGACGTCGCTGGAAGGACTCCTTGTGCTCGCGCACGATCCTCCGCACCTCGGGATCTTCTCCCCCGAGCTCTCCAAACGCATTAATGAATCCGCATCCACGAAAATCGTGGTCGCAGAACCAGTCCGCGAGATAGTCGTAGACCGCGAGCAGGCGATCGCGCGGCGTATCCACTTCGGCCATCCGAGCCTCGACACTCTCGCTCCACTCGCGGTGCCGCTTCTCCAAAACCGCGCGGACGATCGCGTCCTTGGCGGGGAACTCCATATACAGCCGGCGCAACGAGACGCCTGCCGCATCGCGCAGCTCGGCCATGCCCACCGCCGTGAAGCCACGCTCATAGTAGAGGCGGTCGGCGGTGGCGACGATGCGATCGGCAATCTTTTCCGTGGTCATGCCATCAGTCTACTTGCAATGAGAACGATGATTCTCTACACTCGAGACCAGAAGCGAGAATGACCATTCTCACACTGTGGAAAAGGAGCACATCATGGCCCGCATTACCGTCGGCACCGAAAACAACATCGACATCGAGCTGCACTACGAGGATCGCGGCACCGGCACCCCGGTCGTACTGATCCACGGTTACCCGCTTTCCGGCACCTCCTGGGAAAAGCAGTCCGTCGCCCTGCTGAACGCCGGCTACCGCGTCATCACCTATGACCGCCGCGGCTTCGGCCGATCGAGCCAGCCGAGCGGCGGATACGACTACGACACCTTCGCCGCCGACCTCCACACGCTCATGGAATCCCTGGATCTGCACGACGCGGTACTGATCGGGTTTTCGATGGGTAGTGGTGAGGTTGCCCGCTACCTCTCCCGCTACGGCAGTGCCCGCGTCGCCCGGGCAGGGTTCTTCGGCTCGCTCGAACCCTTCCTCACCAAGACCGAGGACAACCCGGGCGGTGCCGTGCCCGCAAGCTTCTTCGATGAGGTGTCTGCGACCGTCCGTGCCGACCGCTTCGCCTACTTCACCGCGTTCTACAACGACTTCTACAACCTTGATGAAAACCTGGGGTCACGAATCAGCGAGGAGGCGGTTCGCGACAGCTGGAATGTCGCAGCCGGTGCCGGTTTCATCGCCGCTGCCGCCGCCCCACTGACCTGGGGAACTGACTTCCGAGCGGATCTGCCCGCAATCACCGTCCCGACCCTGATCCTGCACGGCAGCGCCGATCGTATCCTCCCCGTTGAGGCTACGGGCCGTGCATTTGCCGCGGCACTCCCCGAGGCGCAGTACGTCGAAATCGAGGGCGCTCCTCACGGTCTGCTCTGGACGCACGCCGAGCAGGTCAATGAGGCGATGCTCGGCTGGCTCAGCAACTAACCGCAAACACGATCGCGGCCCGGTTCGTTCGGTGAACCGGGCCGCTTTGTTTAATCCTGGCGGGCGCGCGGGCTGGGCTCACGCGAGAGTTTACTGGGCCACCAGATCGCCGGCCCGATGTCGTAGGCGAGGGCCGGCACCAGCAGCGAGCGGACGATCAGGGTATCCAGCAGCACACCGAACGCCACGATGAAGGCGATCTGAGCGAGGAACAGGATCGGGATCACGCCCAGGGCCGCAAACGTGGCCGCGAGGACGATGCCCGCCGAGGTAATAACCCCACCGGTGATCGAGAGTCCACGCAGAATGCCGGGCCTGGTGCCAAAGCGCTTCGATTCCTCCCGCACCCGCGTCATCAGGAAGATGTTGTAGTCGATTCCGAGCGCCACGAGGAACACAAACCCGTAGAGCGGAACCGCGGGTTCGGCACCGGGGAAGTTGAAGACGCCATCAAACACCCAGGCCGATACCCCGAGGGCCGTACCAAACGACAGCACCACGGTGGCGATCAGGATGATCGGGGCGAGGATCGAGCGCAGCAGGAGCATCAGGATGAGCAGGATCACAACGAGCACGATCGGGATGATCAGGTTGCGGTCGTGAGTGGCCGCATCGTTGGTGTCGATCGCCGTCGCGGTGGTACCGCCCACGCTGACCCGTTCGCTGCCGCCGCCCAGCTCGGTGCGGAGGTCCCGCACGAGTTTTTCGGCGGCATCCGAGTCTGGTTCGGCGTTGAGCGTGGCCTGCAACAGAATGTGTCCGACGGACACCGTGGGGCTCACGGTTTGGGGTGCGGCCGGGTTACCCGGCGCGGTAAAGACGGCCTCACCGTTCACCACGGTGGCCGCGGCCGAACCGCTCGGGGAGTCCTTTGCGAGAGCCTGAACCTGCTCGAGGCCATCGTTCTTGGTGAGCACCTCGATGACCTCGGCGGCACGGGAGGTGGGGGTGAGCACCTGGATCGGGCTGCCGGCACCACCCGGGAAGTGCTCGGCCAGAACCTTCTGGCCATCACGCGCGGGCGACTCATTCAGCACCAGGGCGCTCTGCGGAACACCGGTCGCGTTGAGCTGCGGAATTCCGATCCAGGCAGCGAGGAGCACCACGGTGCAGCCGATCCAGATCAGACGCGGACGCCGCGTGACCGCACGACCCACTCGGGGCCACCAGCCGCGGGCCCCCGGTCCGGCAAGCACGGGGTGCGCGCTTCCAAACCGGGTGTTGCGCGGCCAAAACGCGACGCGTCCGGCGACCAGCAGCAGCGCCGGGAGGAATGTGAGGGCAGAGAGCACGGAGAACAGGATGCCGATCGCGGCCACAGGTCCGAGCGCGCGGTTGCTGTTGAGGTCGCTGAGCAGCAGGCACAGAAGACCCGCAATCACCGTGCCGCCGGAGGCCAGAATCGGCTCAAAGCTTCCGCGTAGCGCGGTCATCGTGGCATCCCACCGCGACTCGTGGTCGCGCAGGGCCTCGCGATAGCGCGAAACGTAGAGCAGCGCGTAGTCGGTCGCGGCACCGATCACCAGGATGAACAGGATGCCCTGTACCTGACCGTTGAGCAGGACGATTCCCGCCTTCGCCAGCCACCACACGGTGAGCAGCGCGGTGCACAGCGCAAACATCGAGGCCGCGAGTACCAGCACCGGCAGCAGCGGCGAGCGGTACACGATCACAAGGATCACAAACACCGCGGCGAGCGCGACGAGCAGCAGCAGCCCGTCGATTCCCGCGAATGCGCCCACGAGATCGGTGGTGAAACCGGCGGGGCCGGTCACATAGGCGGACAATCCGGACGGGAGGTCCGCGGAGAGCGAGGTGCGCAGAGCCGAGACCGTGTCGCTGGCGTCCTCGCTGTCAATCGGCACAAAAACGGTGGCGGCTCGGCCATCCTCGCTGAAAATCGCCGGGGACGGTGCCTCGGAGATTCCCGGGGTCCCGGCGATGGCCGCCGCCCTCTCGGCGATAACCGCGCGGTCCGCCTCGGTGAGGGCGGAGTCCCGAGCAAAAACCAGGACCGCGGGAATGGCATCGGACTCGCTAAAGCCGGGAAGTGCGGCCGCCACCTTTGTGGCGTCGGCGCTGGCCGGGAGATAGCTGATCTGGTTGTTGGTGGAGACCTCTTTGACCTTGCCAAAGTAGGGGCCGCCAATGGCACCGCCCGCCACCCACAGAATGATCAGCACTGCGGGCAGCAGGATCCGCAGCCAGCGGGGAACTCGGGAGCCGAGCGAGGGCCTCGACGGGATCTCGGGCGGGGTCGGCGGAACGCTCGCCCGGGCCCCGGCGGAGGCGGCGCCCGCAGCGGATGCCGCCGCGAGATCGTCCGGAGAGATCACCGGGTGAGAGCCCGTGACCCGGGAGGCGGCCACACGGGTGGCCGCGATGAACTCCGGGGTAATGATTGGAATTGCGTGCGTCGGGGTGCGCTCGAGATCGCGATCGGGGTCGCGGTCGTCGATCGGGCGGTCCGATCCGTGACGGCCGTTCACACCACGTCCTCGGAGCGAGCGAGCTCGGCCCCACCGGCACGCAGCTCCTCGAGCGCGCGGGCACTGGCGTCGGCATCAACGCCGGCCACCAGGTCGGTCAGGACGCGGACATCAAACTCGGCGCTCAGCGCATCGATCGCGCTGGCGCGCACGCAGTGATCGGTGGCGATCCCCACCACGTCGACGGTGGTGATGCCCGCGGCGCGCAGCACCTCGGGGATACCGCGCGGGTCGGCGGGATCGGCGGAGTGGCGCGCACCCGCCGCACCCTCAAAGAGCGAATAGGCGGGGATGCCCCGCCCCTTGTACACGTGCACGGTGCCCGCGGGAAGACGCAGCTCGGGGTGGTAGTCCGCGCCATCGGTATCCGCGACGCAGTGCACCGGCCAGGTGCTCACAAAGTTGGGTTCCTCGGGCGGGGTGGCGAAGTGCCCGCCATTGCTGTTGGTGGCGTCATGCCAGTCTCGCGAGGCCACCACGAGGTCGTAGGCACCGGCGTGCTCATCAATGTGGGTACTGACGTTCCGCGCCAGCGCGGCACCCCCGGACACGGCGAGCGCGCCACCCTCCGTAAAGTCGTTCTGTACGTCGACAATGAGCAGCGCCCGAGACATGTGTTTCCCTTCAGCCAGGTGCCTACCACCCTAGTGTCCCGGGCGCGGGGCATCCAGTATTGCGGGAAAAGCATTTACACCGGCGAAACACTCGGTGTGCGGCGGCCTAGTGGTTGGAGAGCCCATTGCCGCAGCGATAAAACCCGGTGGCCACGGTATCGATACCCTGTCGAGCGGATTCGGAAACCCTGCCGGTGGCATAGATCACAAACGCGAGGGTGCCCCCGTCGGCCGCATCGATGAAGCCTCCGAGGGTGTAGGCGCGGGTGATCGATCCGGTCTTCCCGACGATGTGTCCGCGCGCGACCGCATTGGCACCGGTGAAGCGGTTGCTGTAGCCAAGCGTTCCGGTTTGTCCGGCAACCGCGAGACCGTCGCGGATGTAGCCGAGGTTCGCCTCCCGCGCCTCAACCTTGAGATAGAGGCTCGCGAGATACGCCGGCGGCACCGCGTTGTTGGGGCTCATACCCGAGGTATCGGCGATCGTGAGTGCCGAGGTGTCCAACCCGTAGGTTTTCAGCGCCTCGGGAATGGCCTGCGAGACCGCGGCCATGGTGTTTCCCGTGCCCATCTTGATCGCGACCTGTCGGCCAAGCATTTCCGCGAGCGTGTTATCCGAGGGCACCAGCATCAGCGGAATGAGGGTGGACAGCGGTGCCGACTGCACGCTCGCCAGCTCTGTTGCCCCGGTGGTCGCGGTGCCGACGGCCGCGGTTGCCCCCGGGAAGTAGCCGGCGAAGGCGGCACCGGCACGGCCGATCGGATCTTCCCCGCGGGGAGAAAGGAACGCCTTCGGGTCGGCCCGATCGGCGTCTACCTGCAGCGCGGTGATGTGCGAAAGCCAGCCGGCCTGACGCTCGGTCGCGGGCCAACTCTGATCCCAGGTGGGGCCGCCAAAATATGTGCTGTCGAGCAGAATGCGCCGCACCGGCTCGCTGATCCCCGCCGCCTTGCGCGCCGCGGTGACCTTTTTCGCGAGCTCGTCGAGGTGCGCGGCCCCCGTATACACCGGCTCGGTACCGCTGGGCAGCCGGCTGAGGGTGAGGTCTCCCCCGCCCACCAGCACGATGGTGCTGGCATCCGGTCCGGCGACAACGCGGGTGCTGGCCCGATAGTCGGGCCCCAGAACGTGCAGTGCGGCCGCGGCGGTGAGAATCTTCATGGAGCTCGCGGTTGCACGCGGGGTATCCGGGTCGCGCTCAAACAGGATCTCGCCGGTGGCGACGTTATAAACCTGCGCCTGGAACGTGCCGAGGCGAGGATCATGCGTGAGGGATTCCACCGAGCAGGTACGAGCCGCGGCCGGAATGGCCTGCTGCGGGACCGGCCGCACCGGGATCTCCGCCGAGGGCGACACGCTCGGCTCGGAGGATGCGGGCACCGCAGAGACGGCGGCCGGGGTGCGGGCCGCCGATCCGACCGCAAATCCCGCGGCGATCACCACGAGCGCCAGCGCGCCGCCCAGAATCCCGAGGGAACTCGGACGACGCCACCACGTCGTGCTCGGGGTGGTCGCGGCGGTCTGGTTCACCCGGTCGGGCTGCTGATCGTCCATAGTTGCGATCCTACCCGCGACAAAATAGCGACGCGGGCGGGGTTGCGTTTTTCGAATTACGCCCCGAGACGCTAAGCTCGTTTCCGGTACGGAGCTTTTGCCCCGTCCGGCCGCCTTAGCTCAGTCGGTAGAGCGTTTCACTCGTAATGAAAAGGTCGCGGGTTCGATTCCCGCAGGCGGCTCCACTCGGTGCCTGGTCAGATGCAAATTTGACCAGGCACTTTGCGTTTGGCACGGAATTACGCGCCGAGACTCATACACAGTCAGGGTTATCTGATTGGCCCGCTCAAATGAGGTAGTTATAGTCCAGCCTGGCGAATGGCTTGTCCGGCGACATTCACACCAGAAAGGGTTCCGTCCACAACGTCATAAACCAGCAATGCCAATCGCGCGCGCTCTGCAAATTCCAACGCACCCGCTGTATAAATCCCGGAGGTGAAGAACAGCGGTACACGACCATCCACGCTGGCAACACCCGCGAATTCGCGCACCTCCGCAACACTTACCGATCCGCTGTAGTTCTTGACCTGTGCAATGTACCGTTTCGACTCCACATCGATACCGCCATCTCCAACAAACTTGGTAACGACCGCGTCTGGTTCTCCGAGCCATTGCATCCAGTGTGCTACCCATACTTCCGCTCCGCGGTGCGAGACCCCATAAGGCTGAGCAGCTGGGGTTGGAATCGAAGGGTCAAAGGTTCGGCGCAGCTCAAGCTCAATTGCAAGGAGTTCTGCCTCGAGTGCAGATGCTTCTGCTCTTCGTGCGTCCGCCAGAAGTACTCGCTGATGAGCGGCCCGAGACTCAGCTACTTGCCTTTCAGATTCCTCGTCCATCCTGGCCACCCACGCGTCGCGTGCAGCAGACACTGCGATCTCAGTAAACACGGCAATCTGATTGTCTCTCTGATCTGAACGCGCCCACTTAAGCGCGATGAAATACCCTAACCAGATGAAGAAGACAACAGCATTTAGCAGAATTGACGCGCTGCCTACCCAGGCAAAGGGGCTCGGCGTCCGGTCATACTGAGTCGCCTGGTAAATGTGCATTCCAATTACCCCGGTCACAAACAGAAATCCCATTACGCAAGCAAGCGTCCAGACAATAAATCTCCGCTTCCGGACCTTGGCATTTGCGGTGATAGTTCCCGGGGTCAAGTTAACTGCTAGCTGGCGCGCTGCGCCCCGTTCGAAGCGAGCAAGTTCTAGGCCTCCATTGAACTCACTCAGCGCCATTGTTAGCGCGAAATCGACACCGGCTTGCGCTAGTCTGCGGTGGGCTCTCTCCGTGGCCGCAGCCTCCGGAGCGCGTCGTTTTCGAATGGGTATAGTTGCCGTCAGGCCAGTCATACTAGCGGCCAGCAAATTCTCGCGGTCATTGCGTGAGGCCACTCATCTCCGCATCAGCTGCGCCTCACCAGGCACTTTGCGTTTGGCGCGGGCTGCACGTGTGACGTAGCGGTGACTCGGCGCACCGCAACAACTCACAGCGCCGCAAAACGCTCCTCGATGCCCTGCAGGATCCGCTCGCGCTGCTCAAGGGTTTTTCCCGCGGGGTTTGTGTGATTCAGCCAGCGCAGGTTCTTCACACCGATCTTGCGGAACGTTCCCCGGAAGAGAATCTTCGTGATGGGGTTTCCAAAGAGCCAGCGGTAAATGAAGTCCGGGGTGGTCATCACGGTGATCAGGGTGACGCCCCTGAGATTTTTCAACCCGTTGATAAAGGGTCGCCCGGGCTTCGACTCGGAATACACGATGCCCTTCGTCATGACCCGGTCGAGGAAGCCCTTGGTGCTCGCGGGCATCGACTCCCACCAGATCGGGAAGACGAAGACCGCATGGTCTGCGGCACGAAGCCGTGCCTGGTAGTCCGCGACCCGCTCATCGATCACCGAGGACTGCCGCCAAGCGGCCAGGTCGGATTCGTGCATCACCGGATCGAAACCGTCTGCGTGCAGATCGATGAGATCGACCTCGTGTCCCGCCTTTTCCAGGCCACGGCGTGCCGCGGCGGAGAGGGCTGCGGAAAAGCTGCGCCGATGCGGCGTGTTTTCGGATGCGCCCGCGCCGTACGGGTGGTCAAAAATCATTAAAACCTTCATGTTGGGTCCTTTCGTTTGAACCATTCGAATGTTACAGTACTTTTGTACCGATAGTTAGGATGCAGTGTGAACGAGAAAAAAGATGGCCGCCTGGAACGGGGCAAGGCTCGCCGCGAGCTACTCCTGGACGCCGCGGTTACCGTCATCGCGAACAGCGGCGCTGGCCTCCTCACCCACCGCGCCGTCGCCGCGCAGGCCGAGGTATCCCTCGCATCGGTGACCTATCACTTCCCCGGCATCGCGGAACTGCGCCAAGCGGCCTTCGACCACGCGGGATCTCGCATCGGACTCGCATTCCGCGCCCTGATCGAGGCCAATCTCGAGACCCCCAGCAGCCTCCCCGAGCTAGCCGGTAACTACGCGTTGACTCTCGTAGGGGAATCTCGGCAGGACACCGTCGCCGTCTTTGCGATGATCCTCGCCTCCAGCCACGATGAGTCCCTCCGACCCGTGATCCGCGAACTCGACGGCCACCTCGCAGACCTCCTCCAGACCTACGTCGGCGATCACTCGACCGCGCTCATACTGAGCTCCAGCATCCAGGGGCTCATCCTCACCCATCTCGCGACCGGGACCGGCTCGGACGAACTTCGTGCGGCAGTAACCACGCTCGTCCGACGCTTCGCGTCGCAACCCGAATACTAGGGATTCTCTCGGAAAGGGAACATCATGACCCACCACACACCGCTCGCCATAACAGCCGGAACCCCCGCCGACTACGAACGACTCGGGCTCTCACCGGAACACATCGCCGAGTGGGAGGACGGTGCACGTACCGACAACCGCCGGGGAACCTACGAGTGGTGGTATTTTGACGCGCACCTCGACGACGGGGCAAAACTCGTTGTTGTTTTCATGAATAAGGACCTCAGCTCGCCCCAGCACCCGCTCGACCCGATCATCCGGGTGAACCTTGATCTTGCGGACGGTCGCAGCTTCACAAAGATTGTCCATTTTGCCCCGGAGGAGTGGTCGGCATCCACCGATGGTGCCGACGTGTGCATCGGCAAAAACAGATTCACCGGCGATCTGCACACCTACCGCATTACCGCCGCGGTCGAGGACATCGCGGTGGACATCACGCTTACCGGCACCGTTCCGTCCTGGCGTCCGGAAACCGGATACATGCTTTTTGGTGAGGATCGCGACCGCGAGTTCTCCTGGCTGCCCTCGGTTCCGCAGGGCACGGTTGAGGTGACCTACACGGTCGAGGACGAATCCCACACGACAACGGGCGTGGGCTACCACGACCACAACTGGGGCAATGCCAGCCTGCTCGACATCGTTCACGACTGGTATTGGGCACGCGGCGAAGCGGGGCCGTACACCGTGATCGCTTCGTATATCACCGCACACCGGCGTTACGGATACGAGGCAATCCCCATCTTCATGCTCGCGAAGGATGGAAAGATCATCGCCGATGACTCACATCACGTCACCTTTGAAACCGAGGGCGTGTACACCGATGAACACACGAAGAAGCCCGTCGCGGCTGTCACACGCTACACCTACGTAAACGACGACGACCGCTATGTCGTTACGTTCACCCGAGAGCGAGACCTCACCCGTGACCGCATGATTGAAGGGGTCACCGGGTTCAAACGACTTGCGGCACGAGCCGTTCGCTTCGACGGCGCGTATCTGCGCTTCACCGGCTCCTGCGGCGTGCAGCATTTCCGGGACGGCGTCCTGGTCGAAGAACACACGCGCCCCGCAATCTGGGAGCTGATGTACTTCGGTCACGCGCGCTAACGCTGCACCTATTTTGGGAATCCGTCACTCGGTATCATCGGTCGGAGCTCTCGTCCGACCATGATGGGTGAAAGCGAAAGGATTCTTCATGCCCACGTTTATCGCCCGCCATAAGGTCGCCGCCATCGTTACCGCCTCCGCTATCGTCCTGGCCGGAGTCGGCATCGGGGTGTTCCTCTCCGTCGACAACCACAATCGTGGGCAATACGAAGCGGCGGTGGCGGAGTTTGAATCGGCCAACGCGCTCATCCTGAAAAAGACCTCCGCACTCACCGATTCGGAAAGCCGCGCGCTCGCAGTACGGGGCGGTTCGAGCGCAGCTCGACTCGCATCCCAGCGGGTACTCGAGGCCGGCGACGGCACCTTCTTCGCCGAGGACGCCCGGCAGAAGCTCGTCGAGGCCCAGGAGGCGTTCGACAGCGCGGTCGAGCGGGCCGGCGAACCGAGCGCTGATGTGTCCACCGACGCGATTACGGCACCGACATCGACGACCGAGGAGGCTGGTGCGGCGCTCGTAACGGTGAACGCTCGGATCAAGAAGATCGACAACACGATCGCGGCGAACGAGGCGATCAACGACGCACACGTGGAGGCGAGAAGCGCGCTCACCACGGCGACCAGAGCCGTCGTGATCACCGCTCGGGAGCGTGGCGACGCGATCCTTTCCGACACCACCGCCGCATCGGACACCGCCCGGGCTACGCTCTCCGACGCCATTTCAACGGCAGAGAGCGCCGAGGGTGAGTTCGGAGAGGTGGCCGAACGCTACGTGGCCGCCGCACGCGACGCCATCGCGCAACATGGGGCGGCACTCGGCGTGGCCGGAGGTCAGGCCTCACTCGGCGGCGGCGCGAGCACACCCGCTGCGGGTGGCGGATCTGCACCGGCCGGCGCGGGATCTAAGCCGAGCAGTGTCGACACCAGACCGGCTGCCGGCGGCGGTTCGGGCAGCGGCAGCCCGGGTGGCGGAAGCGCCGGAAAGGGAAACACCGGCGGCACCGGAAACACCGGAGGCAGCGTGGCGCCTCCCGCCACCGACGGAAACACCGGAGGCGGCGCGGCCGTTCCTCCGCCCGCCGCCAAACCGAGCGCCAGCCAGATCGCGTCGAAGCTGGCCGGCGATTTCGGGGCGAGGGTTGGTGCGGGCGGCAGCTGCCTCGCGATCAACTCCGGAACGGTCTCGGAGAACTCCACCTTCGGCCCCAACCGCACACCCACCGCGCCAAACTACCTCGCGGTCACCGTGAGCGGTGGCGGCGGCAGCTACTCCGTTCAGTGGTACATCTGCCAGGGGTAGCCGCCCGCGCCGGTTACCCGATGGCGCGATCCAGGGTGTTGGCCAGGCGCTCACGCCCGCCGATCTCGTAGCCGAGGATCACGACCACGGGGGCCAGCAGCACCAGCATCAGGCTCCAGCCGATCGACACCCCGATCGCCGCCGAGTACACCGCGAGCGCCAGCATCACGCAGGAGCCGAGCAGCAGCCAGACATAGAACGGGTCGAGCTCGCGGATCAGATAGCTGTGCAGCAGGAAGTCGCCCACCAGGAAGATCGCGACCGGAATGGCGGTGGCGAGGAGCGCACCGACCGGGCCGATCGCCGCCTCCCCCTCGACCACGTAGGCGGCGACGTGCAGGCCCGCGCCCACCGCCGCGATCGAGGCAAAGACCGCGATGTGTCCATATCCCCAGAGCAGTCCGCGAGCGCGATGATGGTGCAGCACCTCCCCCGAGGGCGAGACGAAGTACGTCCACCACAGCGCAAACGTGAGCCCGGTACCCGCAACGGCGAGCAGTACGGCCTCAAGACTCCAGCCCTGGGTTTCCAACACCGCCGAGACCGAGGCGATCGTCCCGATCAGCCCCTCCCCCAGCGCGATAATCGTCAGCAGTCCGTACCGCTCGGCAATGTGGTGTGCGTGCCACGGTGTGTTCCAGCCGCGCAGCTGAAGGATGAGCGGGCCACCAAACTCCAGCGCAAACAGCAGGGTCGACACGATCGCGATTGTCAGCACGGTGGGGTCCGCGAAGATCAGGGCAACCCACCCGATCTGCGCCCCGGCGATCAACGCAGCATTCGCCAGGCTTGCCCGGCGATAGCGCGGGTCCTGTGCGGCGGCACGCAGCCACTGCACGACCATCGCGACGCGCATGATGACGTAACCCGCCACCATCACTCCGTTATCCAGGCCGTGCCCCACATCGATCGAGTGGAACATCGCCGGGAGTCCGAGGGCGAGCACGAGAACGCCCACCATCTGCACCATGGTGGTGATTCGGAACACCCAGTCATCGGTGTCAAACGCCGAGGCGAACCAGGTGAAGTTGATCCAGGCGAGAACGATCGCGCAGATCGCATAGGAAAATCCGCCAACGGCGGCCACGGTGTGGCCCTCGGCGAGAAGGTGCGCGAGGAGGTTTCCCGCCTGACCGAATGCCACCACGAAGGTGAGGTCAAACAGGAGCTCAAGCGGGGTGGCGACGCGGCCGCGCTGAGCGGGATCACGCCCGAGCATGCGACGCAGGCCAAAACCCGCACGTCCGTTTTGTTCGCTCGTCACCGCGTCGCTCATGTGCTCCCCCTCGCGCCCTATCCGTTCGAACCGTCGGAGACTAGGCCGCCGACGGACGCGTCTCGGTCCAGTCAACAACGAGATTACGCTCGGCGAAGTACCAGGCGCCATCCTTTTTTGCGAAGGTGTCGAGGTAGCGCAGCGAGGCAACCATGAGGGTACGCACGCCGTCCTCGACATACAGGTGGTGGGCGAGGGTGTAGCTCTCACCGGTCGCGGTGTCGCCGTTCAGGACCACGGTGCTCTGACCGTTGAAGTGGGTGGTGGCGTCGTAGCGGTTGAGGTCGGCGAAGACCGGAGTCAGTGCTTCGCGGCCATCGAGGGCATAGCTTGCCTCGGTGCCCGGGCCACCCATGAAGACGACAAAGCGACTGTCCTCGGTAAAGAGGGCCTTCTGACCCTCGGCGTCGCGACGGTCGGCGGCGGTGGCATAGGCGTCAAACAGCTCGCGGATCGCAAGGCGGTCGGCGGCTTCGGCGGGGCTGATTTCAGTGTGAATCGACACGGTTTTCTCCTGGTGATATTGATGCCCACTTGATAGAGTGGGGAACTGTCCACTTACACTCACAGAATAAGTGGATAGTTCCCCACTTAGCAAGCCTGGAGCACATAATTTCCGAGAAAACCGTGAAACTTCGAGCCGACGCACAGCAAAACCGCGACGCAATCCTCGACGCCGCAACGCTCGCGCTGGCCGAATCCGGGCAGATCTCGATGAACGCGATCGCCCAGCGCGCGGGCGTGGGCAACGCCACCCTGCACCGAAACTTCCCCACCCGCGAGGCACTGATCCTCGCGGTATATCAGCACGAGGTGGACGGCGTCGCCGCGAGCGCGGACGAACTCCTCGCCGCCCGCCCCGCCGACGCCGCACTGCGCGCCTGGATCGACCGCCTCGCGCGCTACGCGATGACCAAGCGCGGGCTCGCCGACGCGCTGCAGGCCGCCGCCTACTCAAACGACGCCCACTTCGCCGAGGTGTACAACCAGATTGCCGGAGCCCTCACCCGCCTCATCGCGGCCGCGGTCGATCAGGGCACCGTGCGCGCGGAAACCGACCCGCACGATGTACTGCTTGCCCTGGCAGGGCTCTGGCAGATGAACCCCGAGGACGACTGGGAAAACCAGGCCCGCCGCCTCGGCGAGATCGTGTTGCGCGGGCTGCGGGGTTAACGCAGAGATCTCCCCCTCCGGGAATCGTCGTAACGATTCACCGAAGGGGGAGACCCGGTCGGTTAGTTGGCGTGATACAGGCAGGTAATCGGCTTGTAGCCGGTGGTGTGCTGGCTGGCCACCACCTCGCCGTTGATGGTGATTTCACACGAGAGCGCGCCTCGAGAGCCATCCACGTTCTTCGCGAAGAGCACGACCTTGTGATAGCCGGCGGCATCCGCCGCACTCAGGCTCGACTCGGCGCTCCAGGGCAGGGCGCGCTTCGTGGTGTTGCCCTCAGATTCTGAGGCGCTTCGCACCACCACGTTCCGAATCAGGGCGGTTCCGGCATCACCGGTCACCCGGAATTGGATCCGTTTTTTCCCGGATTCGGCGGCGGGTGCGGCCGAATCCGCCGCTCGAGCGGCATCGGATTCAGCTTCCGGGTGAACGTCGGCAGCCTCAGACGGGGTCGGCGTGGGGGTGGTCACCTCCGCGGAGGAAGACGCCGAGTGTGTGGGCGGTGCCGATGTTCCCCCGGCGGCGTCCGGCCGCGGTCCGGTCGCGCAACCCGCGAGGAGGAGGACCCCCGATGCGGCGAGCGCGAGGCTCGCTCGAATCGAAGGCCGATGAGCAACGAAAACAGTCCGTGTACGCATACCCCCATCCTCGCCCGGCCCGCAATGAAATGCCTCGAGATGTCTGCAAATGCCCGTTCTTACGGCGGATCGAGCCGATCGCCCTCCGCCAGGGTGAACTTCGAGCAAACTCCAGGCATCCCCATGGTTCCGGTGTTTACGTACCCTAATTGGGGGCAAACTCACAGTTTTTTGCCAGCCAGGTCACCCTCCGTTCATTCCCATTCAACTCCCGATAGTTAGCCTCCACGAGGTGCCGGGGACCCCACCCCGCGCGTACATCCCCCACCTCTGGAGACACACGAATGGACACCCCCACACACGCGAACCCAACCGGTTCACGTGGACGCGGACGACGAGGCCTCGCCGCCCTCGGCGCATTCTCGCTGCTGGCCGGACTCGTCACCGTCGGAGCCAGCGCGGCATCCGCGGCCGCCGATGCCCCACTGATGACCAGCGCCACGACCTGGCGCTACTCTGACAACAACACCGACCCGGCCGAGGGAAGCGCTGATCGCCTGCTCTGGACCCGCGCCGACTTCAACGACACCGCCTGGAAGTCCGCCGCCGGCAGCTTCGGAGCGAAGAACGGCAAGGCCACCGGCATCGGGCCGTACACCGCAAACACCCTGCTGAACCAGTACATCGACGGTGTTGCGGCACCGGATGTGAAGACCTACCACTTCCGCTCAAGCTTCGAGCTGAGCACGGCGCAGATCGCCGAGACCGCGCAGCTCACCGGAAACGTCATCTTCGACGACGCCGTGCAGATCTTTGTCAACGGCACCAAGGTGGCCGGCCTCGCCGAGCTCTCGGATGAAAAGATCGAGGACACACCCGTCACCGAGCGCAACCTGATGTACGCGGGTACCAACGCCAACGACCCGATCACACGCGGATTCACCGTGCCCTCCACCGCACTTCGTGCCGGCGAGAACACCATCGCGGTCGCACTGTATCAGGATCGCGCATCGAGCTCGGACATCTACTTCGACCTCACCTCGCTGACCACCGCCGGGCCCGACGCCTCCCCGTCGCCCAGCACCTCGCCGACCAGCACCGCGGCACCGACCAGCACCGCCGCCCCGACCGAGACCCCCGCGCCGGCAAAGCTCAGCGACATCGTCCTGACCGTCGGATCCGACGAGTCCGGCCGAAACCTGGCCTGGTACTCGGATGTGGACACCACCCAGATCGCCCAGGTCGCCACCCGTGCCGCCCAGACCGGCGATGCGTTCCCCGTCGCGGCGGCCACCACCGTGAGTGCCTCCGGAGCCAAGACCACGAGCGGTGAATTCAACCGCTTCGCGAACATCACCGGCCTGACCGAGAACACCGACTACGTCTACCGTGTGGGCAGCGATGCGAGCGGATGGTCCAAGACCTACACGTTCCGCACCCAGTCGTTCTCCGGAGACTACAACTTCCTCTTCTTCGGCGACCCGCAGATCGGTGCCTCCGGCAACACCAAGCGTGACGAGGCCGGCTGGGTAGACACCATCAACGTCGCCCAGGCCGCACACCCCAACGCCGAACTGCTGTTCTCCGCCGGAGACCAGGTCGAAGCCGCCGCCAACGAGGCGCAGTACGAGTCCTTCCTCGCCCCCGAGCAGCTGCGCTCGATCCCGCTGGTTCCGGTCAACGGAAACCACGACGTGGGCTCCAAGGCCTATGAGCAGCACTACAACGTGCCGAATCTCGACCCGAATGCGGGCCGCGCCACCTCCGCCACCTCCTCCGGCGGCGACTACTGGTTCATGCACAAGGGCGTTCTGTTCATGGTGCTGAATTCCAACAGCTCCGACTACGCCGCTCACGAGGCATTCCTTCGCAAGACCGTGGCCGAGCAGGGAGACAAGGCCAGCTGGAAGGTCGTTGCGTTCCACCACTCGATCTACTCGGTTGCCTCGCACTGGAGCAGCTCGCAGATCGTCAACCTGCGTGCGGCACTGCCCACCGTCATCTCCGACCTCGGCGTCGACCTGGTCCTGCAGGGCCACGACCACTCGTACACCCGCACCTACCTGATCAAGGATGGGAAGGTCGCGAACCCCGATGAGGCCGTCGCCGCACCGCAGGTCACCGCGGCACCGGGCGAGGTTCTCTACGTCACCGCAAACTCCGCGAGCGGATCGAAGTACTACAACGTCACCAACCCCAACGCCTGGTGGGCCTCGGTCATCAACCAGGAGAAGGTGCGTAACTACTCCTCGATCGACGTGACCCGCAACTCAATCACCGTCAAGACCATGCGGAGCGAGGCACAGAGCGACGCCAACCCCGTAAACAGCGTCGTCGACTCCGTCACGCTGAAGCGCGTCGACACCGCGGCTCCCGTCTTCACTGCCCCCGCCGAAAGCCAGATCACCGCAGGGGCCGCCTTTGACCCGATGGCCGGAATCACCGCCTTCGACGTGGAGGACGGCGATGTGAGCCGGTCCATCACCGTTGCCGGTTCGGTCAACACCGCCGTCCCCGGCGTCTACACCCTCACCTACACCGTGACCGACGCAGCCGGAAACGCTGCGACCTTCGTGCGCACAGTGACCGTCGTCGCGGCGGAGGTTGAACCGACCGATCCGACCACCCCGGGCACGGAGCCCACCACCCCGGGAACCGACCCCACCACGCCCGGAACTGATCCCACCACCCCCGGGACCGACCCGACCCAGCCGGGCACCGATCCGACCGAACCGGGGACCGACCCCACGCTCCCCGGCACCGACCCCACCACGCCCGGAACTGATCCCACCACCCCTGGAACTGGTCCCACCGCCCCCGGGACCGACCCGACCCAGCCGGGCACTGACCCGACTGAACCGGGCAATTCAGCCGAGCCGACGGCGACCGCGGTGCCCTCGACCACCGCACAGCCGACGGCATCGGCCACACCCGCCGCGGGAGAGCACCTCGCCCACACCGGTGCCGGCCTGACTCTGCCGCTCGCCGGTGGTGCCGTGCTCCTGCTGGCACTCGGCGCGATGATTCGCTTCATGCGTCGCGGCGCCAGCGCCTAACCTCGCGGCACCGCAGGCGGGGTGGCCACGGAAACTGTTCTTCCGCGGCCACCCCGCCCCACTCATCCCGTTCTTCTCCCCGTCAGGAACTCCCATGTCAGCGCTGCGCTCCCTCACCCCGGTCTCCGTCCAATCGCGGCCGGGTGCGAGTAAACGATTCCGCCGGACTACCTCGCGATCCGCGGTTCTCCTCCTCGCGACCGGGCTCGCGCTGGGCGTGGGCGGCGGACTCACCGGCTGCGCGGTGCCGGCACCGGCGACGCCCACCATCGCGCAGCAGGAGGGCGCATCCGGTCACCCGGGATCCGCAACCGCCATGCCCCAGCGGGGAGCGGCAACGGGCGAGAACGAGCGCCTACCCACCCCCGGGTCAACCGTCGAGCCCCTGGCCGATGCCATCGCAGATCTCCCCGCCTCCCCGCGCGTCCTGCTGGTCGGAACGGGGCGGGATCAACCCGCCCTGCGCGCTGCGCTCGACGGGGTTATCGCGCGTACCGGCGGAGACCTCACCGTGCTGGACCTCGCCGCGGTGGCCGCCGACGCCCACGAGGCCGAACTCGCGCTCTCCGCCGCGCTGAACAACCACCCCGATCTCGTGATTACGCTGGGCGAGGCCGAGATCGACCCCATCGATCGCGTCTCATCCACCCACCTCGACCAGCGATTTGTCCTGATCGGGGCTCAGCTCCCCGAGCCCACGGACAACGTCACGGCGATCATCTGGCCCGGGGCGAGCGCGCGCGGGTTATCGCCGGAAACGATTCCGCTTCCAGACCCGAATGAACGCCCCGAGACCGCGGCCGCACGCTTCGCGGAGCGCGCATTGGTTGAGGGATTCGCGGTTGCGGGCACCGGACACACGGGCTTTGTGACCGCCCTACGCAACTAGTGCATCACAAACCCCCCAGTCGGGGGCCATTTTCATAATTCCGCTTGTGTAACTACTTACTGTTCTGTTAGTAAGTTAACCGCTCGTTCATCTCCGACAGACGGAGCCCCCTACGGCGAGCGACCAACACACGAAGGAGTATGTTGATGCGTTTCAGTTCCCCACCGGGCCGAATCCGGGCGATCATCGCCGGCACCGTCGGTCTCACCATGGTGGGGGCCGGCACCCTCACCCTGGCCCTACCCGCCGCCGCCGAATCCTCACGACTGGTCACCGCAGGCAAAACAGCCGAAGCTACGACCGTCCAGGATCAGTTCTTTGCGTCCTACGTGACCGATGGAGATCCCGCCACCCGCTGGTCCAGCCTCGGCCAAGACAACCAGTCCGTCACCGTAGACCTCGCGGAAACCTGCATCATCGACCGCGTTGATCTGAACTGGGAGGGTGCGTTTGCGAGCAAGTACACCATCTCTGGCTCGACCAACAACACGGACTGGGAGACGCTCGCGACCGGAACCGCCACCGGAGCCGGCAAGATCTCACACATCACCGCGGATGCCACCCCGGACGCTCCCAGTGACGACGTACGCGTCGACCCCAACCTCGAGGAAAAGGACGCGATCCGCTTCCTGCGGGTGACCGGAGACGAGCGCGGGTTCATGCCCTACGGCATCTCGCTGTACAGCGTTGATGGCTACGGCCACGGCTGCACTCCGCTGCCCGCGCAGCCCACTCCCACCCCGACTCCGACCGCGACCACCCCGGGGAGCACCCCCACCGCAGGGCCGATCGAAACCGATCTCGGAACCCTCGTGTCCCGCGGGGCAAAGGCCAGCGCCTCCTCCGTGCAGAACCCCGACTTCCCCGCGAAGAACGTCACCGACGGTATCGGTGCCGGCCCGAACGGCACCCGCTGGTCGAGTAACAACGCCGACAACGAGTGGATCTCCATCGACCTCGGCGCCACCTACATCATCGATGCCCTGGGCATCGACTGGGAGGGTGCCTACGCCACGAAGTACACCATCGATACCTCGGTAAACGGCTGGACCTGGACCCCTTACGCGAGCGGTTCCAAGCAAAACGCCAACCGCGACGAAATCAAGGGTGACACCAGCCCGCGCGCCCGCTTCGTACGCCTCACCGCGCAGGAGCGTCTGCAGCCGACCTACGGTGTGTCCATCTGGGAGTTCGAGGTCTACGGCCACGATCGCGAAGAGATCGCCGAGCAGCACGCCGAGGGCAAGGGCCCGGGCGGACTGCTGAGCTACCAGAAGCCGGGTAAGGCCTCCTCGAGCCAGGATGACCCGCAGTGCCCGGGTTGCACCGTGGACAAGATGTTCGACATGGACCTCTCCTCACGCTGGTCGGTCGCCGAAAAGGACTGGTCGGATAACGCCTGGGTTCAGGTAGACCTCGGCAAGACCGCCGAGATCAACCAGATCGCGCTGCGCTGGGAAAACGCCTACGCCAAGGGCTACGACATCGAGATCGCAGACTCCGAGAACGGTCCGTGGAACCTCGTCTACCGCACCATCGGCGGCCAGGGCGGCAAGGAGGTCATCAACATTGACCCCACCGAGGGCCGCTTTGTTCGCGTCACCATGAACGATCGCCCGATCGTCTGGGCCGGCCAGAAGTTCGGCTACTCGATCTACGAGTTCCGCGTGTATGGCACCGGCGGCGACCCCATCGCACCGCCGGAGCTGCCGAAGGACCCCGATTTCGACAACCTCAAGCTCGTCTGGAGCGATGAGTTTGACGGCACCGCCGGTAGCGGCGCGGACCCCCACAACTGGACCCTCGACCACACGGCCAAGGCCGGCGACAACAACAACGCCGAGCTCCAGCTCTACACCGCCGACACCAACAACGTGCGCCACGACGGCAAGGGAAACCTCATCGTCGAAGCCAAGGTCGAGGACTTCCACGGAGCCAAGTTCTACTCCTCCGGACGTCTGAACACCTCGCACAAGGTACACGCCCAGTACGGCCGCTTCGAGGCCCGCGTCAAGGTTCCCGAGGGCAAGGGTCTCTGGCCCGCGTTCTGGATGATGGGTTCCTCCTTCCTGGACGGCCGCCCCTGGCCGAACAACGGTGAGATCGACATCATGGAGGTGCTCGGCCACGCGCCCGAGGAAACCCACGGAACCGTACACGGTCCCGGCTACTCGGGAATGGGCGGACAGGGTGGCGCCTACACCCTGCCCGACAAGACAAACCTGAGCAAGGACTTCCACGTCTGGGCGGCCGAGTGGAACAGCGAGAAGATCACCTTCCTGCTGGACGGCAACGAGGTCTACACCGTCACCCGTGACCACGTCGAAAACACCCTCGACAAGGCCTGGGTCTTCGACCAGGAGTTCTACATCATCCTGAACCTCGCCGTGGGTGGCGACTGGCCGGGTAGCCCGAACGCGGACACCCAGTTCCCGGCACAGATGCTCGTGGACTACGTGCGCGTCTACCAGTCGGAGGGATCGGGCAAGCTGACCATCGCGGACCCCATCACCACCCCGACCACCCCGACCGTCACCCCGAGCGAACCCACCGTGAAGCCGACCGTGCCCCCGGTCAAGCCGACCACCAAGCCGGGCGAGCCCACCACCAAGCCGACGGTTACCCCGGGCGAGCCGACGGCCACCCCGAGCGAGCCCACCGCCACCCCGGGTCAGCCGACGGATAACCCCGGTGAGCCCACCACCACCCCCGTGACCGCGACGCCCTCCCCGTCGGCCACGGGCGGAGGCACCGCACTGAGCGAAACCGGTGCGGGCAATGCCGGACCGCAGGGACTCATCGCCCTGCTCCTCGTGCTGGGTGGTGTGGGAGTCGTGTTCGCCGCACGCCGCACCTACCTCAGCCGTGCGGAACGCCCCTAGGGTTTCGCACTCCTGAACGGGGCTCGGAGGATCTTCCTCCGGGCCCCGTTTGCCGGTTCGCGTCCACGCCCGCGCGACCAGCGACTTTGTGCGCTAGCGTGGGTGCACCACAAGGGCCGCTCGGCCCGTGGGCCGAGTCACGCGGAAGGAACGGCATGAGCACTCCCCCTCCCCTCCCCGATTGGACGATCGCGGACACCCGACGGGCGATCCGCGTACCCACCGCGCGAGACGATAAGTACCGGCGCGGGGTGCTCGGCATACGAACCGGCTCGGCGCTCTATCCGGGCGCGGCCGTGCTCTCGGTAGAGGCTGCGCTACACACCGGCGTCGGGATGGTGCGCTACCTCGGCTCCTCCGAAGCCGCGGGTTACGTGCTCGCGCGCCGCCCGGAGGCGGTCACGGCACCCGGAAGAATCCAGGCCCTGCTGCTGGGCTCGGGCATGGCATCGGTCGACCCCGACGGGGAGGATGCCCGAGCCTTCGCATCCGCTCTCGCCGCGGGCATACCCGGTGTTCTTGATGCCGGGGCCCTTCACCTGGTGACAACACTTCCCACGGCGAATGTTCCCTCCGCCGGGCCCGTCCTGATTACCCCGCATGCGGGTGAACTAGCCCGGTTACTGACCGAGGCCCACGAGCCGTTTCCCGCGATCCCGGAATCTCCCGACGCTGCCCGCGCGTGGATCGAGGATCACCCGGCGCAGGCCGGCACACTCGCCGCCGAGCGCTGGGGAGCCACCGTGCTCGTTAAGGGCGCTCACACGGTCATCGTTACCCCGCACGGGGCCGTCACCCGGCTGCCGCCGGCCACCGCCTGGCTCGCTACCGCGGGCACCGGAGACGTACTGGCCGGAGTGATCGCGGCGCTGGTCGCCGGTGCGGAGGCCACCCGGTCCGAGGATTCTGGCCGGGGAACACCCCTCACCCACGATGCGCTTGCCCACGCCGCCGCAGCCGGGGCGCACCTGCACGCCCTGGCGGCAGAGCGAGCCTCGGCCGGAGGCCCGCTCCTCGCACTCGACCTCGCCCGGGCGCTGGCACCCACCGTCGCCCGGGTGCTTGAGCCCGGCGCGTAGCGGCTCTCCGCGTTACTCCGAGTCTCGGATCCCGCGTGCGAAGGCGCTCACGCGCTTCTGCAGGGAGGCGATTCGACGCTCGCGTTCGGCCTCGCGATCGAACCCCACGTACGCGAGTGCGGGGAGCGCCCGTACGTTGCGATTGCAGTTGAATTCTTCGCAGGCCAGGGTGCCCACGGTGTTACCGGCGCGCCCGGCACGACCGGCACGGCGGGCGGAGAAGAAAACGACGTCGTTGGGGAGATGAACGTCCTCGCACCAGGAGCACTGCGCGCGCGAACGCGGACGGGTTTCGGTCTGGCGCAGCATGATGCCCACGGGTTCACCATCCACCTCGGCGACGATGAAGCCGAGCAGCGGGTTCTTGGGATCACGCCACCCGAGATAGGTGAGGGTTTCCCAGTTGATCTCGCCGAGATGCGCTGGCATGACGATGTTCTTTCGCTCGCCCTGCGTGGTGTTTACAAATGCGGCGCGGATTTCTTTTTCCTGTAGTTCCTTCATGAACTGAGTCTCTTTCGTTTTCGATACTGAACGGGATTTGTGGCGCGCTACCGCCCGGGACAGGCCCTCGGTCCAGCGCGATGGGCGCCGGACACTCCTCGCTCCGCGCCGGCCAGGCGCGGGATCCGTATCGTAAACATGAGATCAGTCTACACCCTGTAGACCGCCTCGTGGGGAACCGTTCTACCCCGTTCGCAGCTTTTCCACAGGTCGCCAATTCACCGAATCCTATACATAACCCGTCTCGACCCTTGTGCCGCGCGGTGGCGCAACATAGAGTGCCAGGACACGGGCAGTGCGGCTCCGGATCGGGGCCGATTGCCCTCGGCTCGAAAGAAGTGGAGTACCCAGTTGATACACACCGACATTCCGACCCAATCTGAGATCGTCACCCTGGCAACGGCCCGTGCGCCGGGAAGCGTGTCCCTCTTCCTACGCACCAGCCCGGTGCCCGCCCAAAACGAATCCGCTCCCGTCGAGTTCGAAAACCTCGCCAAGGCCGCACTCGAGCGCTTTCGCGCCGCCCATCCCGATGGCGAGGGCCGCGAACTCATTGCGGGCCTCACCGAGCAGATCAACGACATCCTTCAGGACACCCCGTTCTGGCGTCACCTCTCGCACAGCATCGCGGCCTACATCACGCCCACCTCGCTGCGCACGTTCCGGTTGCCCAACCGCCTCTCAAACTCGGTAGAGGTGTCCGATCGCTTCCACCTCAAGCCGCTCCTGCGCGCGGTTACGTTCCCGCACACCGCATTCGTGCTGGCACTCTCGCAGAACGCGGCCCGCCTGATCGAGGTCACCGCCGATGCCCCGGCCCACGAGGTCACGGTGCCCAACCTGCCCACGGACGCCATCGATGCACTCGCGGTGCCCTCGATTTCGGGGCGCGCGCCGAACGGAAAGATCGAGGGTTCCGAGGGCAAGAAGGTGCGGCTGCGCCAGTACGCCCGCGCGGTAGACAAGGCACTTCGTCCGTTCCTGTCCGGGCGCAGTACCCCGCTGATCCTCGCAACCACCGAGCCCCTGCTCGGCATCTACCCCTCGGTCAACAGCTACCCGAACCTCCTCGCCGAGGTCATCGAGGGCAACCCCGACCCCCTCACCCCCGGCGAGCTCGATACCCGGGCCCGCCCAATCCTGGATCGCCGCTACGCCGAACGCGTCGCCGCCGAGCGCGACCGCTTCAACGGTCTGGTCTCCGCAGGCCGCACCACCACCGAGATCGATGCCATTGCCCGGGCCGCCACGTTTGGTGCCGTCGAGACCCTGGTTGTTGATTTCGACTATGTGCTCCCCGGCACCGTGGATGAAAACTCCGGTGCCGTAACCCTTGATCGAGGCGATACCCCGGACGCCTACGGCGTGATCGACGAGGTCGTGCGCCGCTCGCTGCTCAGCGGTGCGAAGGTCTGGGCCGTCCGCGCCGCAGACCTCCCCGACGAGACCGGGGCCGCCGCGATCCTGCGGTTCAGCGCGACCGTATAGAGCCGGCACTTCCACCGGCCGCAACTGTTCTCGCCGGCCGCAACCAAACGAGGGAGCGGGCAGACCCACCGCTGTGGATCCGCCCGCTCCCCTCGCGTGTGAGACGTGCCGCGCGGCGGAGAGTGCCGTGCTTATCGGCAGTCGGGATCCTTCGCCGGCACCGTTCCGTTCAGCAGGAAGTCGTCTACCGTCTTATTGATGCAGGCACTGCCCTTGTTATAGGCGGTGTGGCCCTCGCCGTGATAGGTGACGAGGTGGCCCTTCTCTAGCTGCTTCGCCAGCGAAACGGACCAGGCATACGGCGTCGCCGGGTCGTTGGTGGTGCCGATGACCAGGATGTCCGGCGACCCGGGTGCGTGAATCTCCGTGCGCTCCGCGCCGTCCGGGAACGGCCAGTTTGCGCAGAGCACGTCGCCGTAGCTCATGTACTTTCCAAACAGCGGGGCGCGCTTTTGAATCTCCTGCGCCGCCCGTTCCATGACCGCGGGGTCATCATTTGAGGGGTAGTCGCGGCAGTTATAGGCGTTGAACGCGTTGTTCGAGTTGCTGGAGTAGGTGCCGTCCTTCTTGCGGTCAAAGTACATGTCCGCGAAAGACAGCGCGACATCCGCGTTGCCGTCCATCACCGAGCTCAGCATGTCGCCGAGTGCTCCCCAGTTGTTGGGCGAGTAGAGCGGGAAAATAATGGCGGTCAGCAGCGTGGAGGACCCCACCTTGCGTCCGTCGGAGCCGACCAGCGGGGTACGATCCACCGCCTCGAGCAGGTTGGAGATCCGGGTCATTGCGGAATCGACGCTGTCGCCGCGGAACGGGCAGCCCGATCCGGTGAGGCAGTCGGTCAGGTAGGCGCGCAGCGCGCTCTCAAACCCGGCGGCCTGGGTGGCCGAAACCTCATCACTGCTGACCGACGGATCGATCGCACCGTCAAGGACAAGGCGGCCAGCGTTGGCGGGGTAGAGATCTGCGTAGGTGGCACCGAGGAATGTGCCGTAGGAGTAACCCAGATAGTTGAGCTTGGGGTCGCCGACCAGCGAACGAATCAGGTCCATATCGCGGGCGGCGCTCACGGTGTTGATGAACTCGAGGCTGGGGCCGGTGTTCTTCAGGCAGGCCTCGCCATAGTTCTTCGCCTGGGCGCGGGCGGCTTCGAGCCAACCGGCCTGCCCGGGGCGTGGCTGGCTGGTGTCGAACAGGAACGTATCGGTATCGCGGTCACTCAGGCACTCCACCGGCGAAGACTCCCCCACGCCGCGCGGATCGAATCCGATGATGTCGTAGCGGGAGCGCAGCGAGGAGTCGACGGCGAAGTCGAGGGAGTCCTTCACGAGTTCCATGCCGGAGGCACCGGGCCCGCCGGGGTTGACGAGGAGGGAGCCGATGCGGTTCGATCCGGTGGCCGCGGAGCGGACGAGCTTGAGGGTGAGGGTGCCGGCGGCGGGCTCTTCCCAGTTCATCGGGGTGGTGATTTCGGCGCAGGTGAGCCGCGTTCCGCAGTTCTTCCAGTCCACCGTCTGGCCGTAGTACGGGCGCAGGTTTTCGGCGACGTCGGTGTCGGGAAGCGGGCTCGGAAGGGATGCGTTGCCGCCGCCGAGGGAGTCGGGGAAGAACGCGGTTACGCAGCCGCTGAGGGTCAGGGTGGCCGCCACCATCACGGCGAGGGCGGCGGTGATGCGCCGACGGGAACGGTTGGGCTGATTCACGAGACTCCTCGGGGTGGCCGGGCGGGGTTGTCGGATGTTGATGCTGGCTAGCGAATCGCGGTGACGAGCATGGCCTCGAGGGCGAGGGTGGGCGTAATGTTTGCGCCGATTCGCTCGCGCGCCTCCTGGATGGCATCCATCGTCTGCATCGTGGTTTCGGGGGCGGCGGTGCTCGCCGCGGAACGAATCTCGGCGAGCAGTTCTCGGTTGATCAACCCCTCGGTGCGGCCCATCTGATACATCAGGAGATCGCGGTAGAGGGACAGAAGGTCGGTGAGGATGCGGTCGACGCCGTCAACCAGCCCGCGCTTCGCGCGCCGCTTCTGGTCGTTTTCGAGATCGCGCAGCGGGGCTCGCAGCGCCGGCGGAATGGTGCCGCCGGGTTCGACACCGAGCGAGCGGAGCACGCGTTCGCGCTCCTGTTCGTCTCGTTCCCCGGTATATGCCTTGGCGTCCTCGCCCGCGATCTCGACGAGTTTTGCGGCCATCACGATGGCATCGGAGACGTCGCGAATATCGAGGACCGAGCGCAGTGTTTCCTCGCGCCGGGTGCGCGCATCGGCATCGGTTGCGAGGCGGCGTGCCATGCCGATGTGACTCTGGGCCTGTCTGGCGCTCTGTTCGGCCAGGTCACGGTCGATGCCGTCTCGGCGATGCAGAAGGTCGGCAATGTCGTCAACCGAGGGGGTGCGCAGACGCACCGAGCGCACGCGCGAGCGGATGGTGGGCAGGAGATCGGCCTCGCTCGGTGCGCAGAGAATCCAGACGGTCTCGGCGGGCGGCTCCTCGAGTGCCTTGAGCAGGGTGTTTGAGGTGCGTTCGATCATGCGGTCGGCGTCCTCGACGATCACGACCCGGTACCGAGATACCGAGGGAGCGTAGTAGGAGCGGCGGACGGTCTCGCGGACGTCCTCGATCTTGATCGTCATCGCGGAGGTGGACAGCGCGGTGAGATCGGGATGGCTTCGGGCGGTGACCTGTGCGGTGGTGTCGGGGTCGCCGTCTACCGAGGAGCTGAGCAGCGCGGTGGCGAACGCATAGGCCAGGTTGGATCGGCCGGACCCGGGAGGCCCGGTGATCAGCCAGGCGTGCGTCATGGTGTCCGTCCCGGAGGCGGTTCCGCTCGCGGCGGCGCGCAGGGTGGCGACCGCTTCGGGTTGCCCCACAATTTCATCCCAGACCGACATGCCTCCAGCCTACCGGGCACCGCCGAGGTGCGCGCCGTCTGGGCGGCGGTGCGGTGGCCCGGCGGCGCGTTCACGGCGATTCGGGTGGGCGCTGTTTCCTATTCAGGGGTTCGGGAAACAAGAAATCGGGCGATCCCGCTCGAAGGAGGGACCGCCCGATTCCAGGGTTTCGAAGGTTAGTTACCGACGCGCTTCCAGGAGCCGCAGCCGGACGTCACAAATCCCTTATCCCCTGCTTCGACACGGACGAAAGCACGGTTTGTGTAGGAGAAGTCATTGTCGATGATTTCATAAATGGAACCTCCAAAACCGCTGAGACGCGCCCAGTAGCACCCCTTAGAAGGATCACTGCTCGACTGGTAAAGCCCGGGCTTCACCTGCGTTCCCACCACGTAGGTCCCATTCTTTTGGATGGTGCTCAGGGTGGTCAGCTTGCTGTCGGAGATTCGAATCCAGGATCCACAGGACTGCGATTTGAAGGCGGTGTCGGTGGCAGAAATCGTCACGATGGACTGCCCTGTGGAAATGTGGTTAGCGATGATGTCGCTGACCTTGCCAGAGTATCCGCTCAGTCGTGCCCAGTAACAGAATTCTGGATTGCCGGTGGTGATGTAGGTGCCGGCCTTGATGTCCGCGCCCACGCGGTAGGTTGCGTCAGCGCCGATTCCGGTCTGTGCGCTCGGCACCTTCGCGGTGGCCGAGGAGGTGCGGCTCACGGAGGTGTAGCCAGCGCGAGATCCGGTCACGGTGACGGTGAGGGTCTTTCCGCCGTCTGCGGAGGTCACCCGATAGGTCTTTCCGGTGGCTCCGGAGATCGCGGTGCCGCCACGCTTCCACTGGTACTTGAGGCTCACGCCGCTGGGTGCCCAGGTTCCAGGGTTGGCGGTGAGGGTCTGTCCGATCTTCGCGCTGCCGGAGATGGTCGGGTTGGGTGTCTTCGTGAGTACGTTGTTCACGGTGCGGGCCGCACTCGTGCGCACCGCCTTCGTGTAGCCGGGCTTTGAGGCGGTGACGGTGACGGTGAGCGCCTTGCCGCGATCGGCGGTGGTGCTGACGTAGGTCCTCTTGGTGGCACCGGCGATGTTCTTGCCGGCACGCTTCCACTGATAGGTGAAGGTGGGCTTCGCCGCCCAAGTGCCGGTATTAGCGGTGAGGGTCGAGCCCGAGGCGAGGGATCCCGAGATGGTCGGGTTTGAACCGCTCAGTGTTGCGAGTTTCTTGGCGCTGGATACCGAAACCGCACCGGCGGGGGCAGCGTAGGCCGCTCCGGGGGTGCTGACAAACAGTGATCCGAGCAGGGTCGCGGTCACGCCGAGAGCGAGAATGCTCCCACGTGAGAGACGGGGGCGCTGCAATTCGCGCACGTTTACTCCTTGAAACAGTGGAGCTACGCGAGGCGTGTCACCACAATGATATCGGTGACGATTGTCAGCCGTTTCTCAGAATAGCGACGAGTGCTGCCCCTCAAGCACCACTTTTACCCCCGAGTTCGGGGGTATTTCGGGAGTCTTTCTGCGAGGTCAGACGACCGGGGGCGCGGTTATTCGTGCTTTCCGACCAGGGCTTCGGTGACCCGTGCCTGGATCTGCGCCGCGAGCTCGTCGATGCTCAGTGTGGCGTCGAGGACGAGGAAACGCGCCGGTTCGGCCTCGGCAAGTTCGAGAAAGACCGTGCGGACGCGGGCGTGGAATGCGTTCTTTTCGGCTTCGAGGCGATCGAAACGCGTGCGTGCCTGGTCGAGGCGTTCACGAGCCCGATCGGGGTCGAGGTCGAGGAGGATCGTGAGGTCGGGCCAGAGCCCCGAGCTTGCCCAGACGGAGAGTGAGCGCACCTCGTCGATGCCGAGGGCCCGGCCGGCACCCTGGTAGGCGAGGGAGGAATCGATGTAGCGATCCTGCAGCACGATTTCGCCGCGCTCGAGCGCGGGGCGAATCCTGGTGTCAATGTGCTGCGCGCGGTCGGCCGCATACAGCAGCGCTTCGGCGCGCGGGGAAATCTCTCCGCGGTGGTGCAGCACGATCTCGCGCAGCTGTTCCCCCACCTCGGTGCCGCCGGGCTCGCGTGAGCGCAGGGTGGTTTCCCCGCGCTCACGCAGCCAGGTGTCGAGAATCTCGGCCTGGGTGGTTTTACCGCTGCCGTCACCGCCCTCGAAGGTGATGAACAGGCCCCTGTTCACCACCTACGCCTCCGTGTCCGCAGCCTTGGCTGCGGCGGTCTTGGCCGCTGCAGACTTAGCTGCCGTGGTTTTTGCGGCGGTGGTTTTCGCCGGAGCCTTCTTGGCAGCGGTCGTTTTGGCCGCGGTTGTCTTGGCGGACGTGGTCTTCTTCGCTGCGGCGGTCTTGGCGGCGGTGGTTTTCGCCGGGGCCTTTTTCGCCGGGGCCTTCTTGGCGGGTGCCTTTTTAGCCGGGGTTTTCTTGGTCGCGGGGCCCTTGGCGCGCTTGATTTCCAGGAGTTCTACCGCGCGTTCGAAGGTGATCTCCTCCACCGATTCGGCCTTTGGAATGGTCGCGTTAGTGGTGCCGTCGGTGACGTAGGGGCCGAATCGGCCGTCCTTCACCTTGATGGGCTTTCCGCTCGTGGGGTCTTCCGCAAACTCCTTGAGTGCGCTGGAGGCTCGGCGAGCACCGTACTTCGGCTGGGCGTAAATCTCGAGTGCACCGGCGAGGTCGATGTCGAAGATCTGGTCTTCGGAGGTGAGCGAGCGGGTTTCGGCACCCTTTTTCATGTACGGACCGAAGCGACCGTTCTGCGCAAGGATTTCCTCGCCAGATTCGGGATCGGTGCCCACGATGCGGGGCAGGTCGAGCAGCTGCAGGGCGGTTGCGAGATCGATCGTGTCGAGAGACATGCTCTTGAACAGCGATGCGGTGCGCGGCTTCGGTGCGGCCGCCGCCTTTTTCGTGGTCTTCTTGGGCGGTTCGATCACCTCGCCGGTGGCGGGGTTCACCTCGGCCTCGGGTTCGGGGTCTACCTCGCTCACGTACGGCCCGAATCGGCCGTCCTTTGCGACGATTTCCTTGCCGTTTTCCGGGTTGATTCCCACGATTCGGTCGGTGAGTACCGGGGCCTCGATGAGCTCGTGAGCCTTTTCGAGGGTGAGCTCGTCGGGGGCGAGGTCTTCGGGGATGTTGACCCGGCGCGGGGTCGCATCGGGGGCGGCCTCGGGGTCAACGATTTCGAGGTAGGGGCCGTAGCGGCCGATACGCAGGGTGGTGGTGTCGTCGAGGTGAATCGAGTTGATTTCTCGCGCGTCGATTTCACCGAGGTTGTCGATGACCTGACGCAGCCCCTCGGTGTCGCCGCCGCCGAAGTAGAACGACTTGAGCCAGTCGGTGCGGTCCTGTTCGCCGGCCGCGATGCGGTCGAGGTCGCTCTCCATGGACGCGGTGAAGTCGTACTCGACGAGGCTGCCGAAGTGTTCTTCGAGCAGACGGATCACCGAGAACGCGATCCAGGTGGGGATCAGGGCCTGGCCACGCTGGCTGACGTATCCGCGATCCATGATCGTGGCGATGGTCTGTGCGTAGGTGGACGGACGCCCGATACCCAGCTCTTCGAGGGTCTTGACCAGGCTGGCCTCGGTGAAGCGCGGGGGCGGCGTGGTTTCGTGGCCCTTGGCTTCAACGTCTTCCAGGTTGACGCGCTGGCCCTCGGCGAGCTGCGGGAGTTTTGCTTCCTTTGCGGCGGCGTCGCCTCCGCGCTGTTCGTCCTGGCCCTCCTCGTAGGCCTGGAGGAATCCGCGGAAGGTGATGACGGTTCCGCTGGCGGTGAATTCGGCTTCCTGACCGGCCGCGAGGGCGGACAGCGTGACCGTCGCGGTCTGGCCCTTGGCATCGGCCATCTGCGAGGCGACGGTGCGCTTCCAGATCAGCTCGTACAGGCGGAAGTCGTTACCGCTGAGTGAGCTCTTGAGCGATGCGGGCGTGCGGAAGTGGTCTCCGGAGGGGCGGATTGCCTCGTGGGCTTCCTGAGCGTTCTTCGACTTTCCGCTGTAGAGGCGGGGCTTGTCCGGAATGCTGTCGGCACCGTAGAGGGTGGTGGCCTGGTCTCGGGCCGCGTTGATCGCCTGCGAGCTGAGCGAGGGCGAGTCGGTACGCATATAGGTGATGTACCCGTTTTCGTACAGCGACTGCGCGACGCTCATGGTCTGGCGGGCAGAGAAACGCAGCTTGCGCGCGGCCTCCTGCTGCAGCGTCGACGTGGTGAACGGTGCGGCCGGGCGGCGCGAATACGGCTTGGTTTCAAGCTTTGAGACCGTGGTGCGGGTGTCGGGCTCGGAGAGTGCCTCGGCGAGCTTTGCGGCGCTGGCGGCGTCGAGCTGGCGCGCGCTGCTGGTCAGAACTCCGCGGTCGGAGAAGTCGCGACCGCTGGCGATGCGTTCGCCGTCAAGTCGTACGAGACGTGCCTCGAACCGAGTGGGGTCTTCCTCGGCGGCCACCTGCACCGCGATGTCCCAGTATTCGGCGGAGATGAACGCGCGGCGTTCCTTTTCGCGCTCGACGATCAGGCGGGTGGCGGCGGACTGCACGCGGCCTGCCGAGAGGCTGGGGCCAACCTTGCGCCACAGCACGGGGGAAACCTCGTAGCCGTAGATGCGGTCGAGGATGCGGCGGGTTTCCTGCGCGTCGACGAGTGCAACGTCGAGTTCGCGGGTGTTGTCTTTCGCGGCGAGGATGGCGTCCTTGGTGATTTCATGGAACACCATGCGGCGCACCGGCACCTTGGGCTTCAGCACCTGCAGCAGGTGCCATGCGATGGCCTCGCCCTCGCGATCCTCATCAGTGGCGAGCAGGAGCTCGTCGGCATCCTTGAGGGCGCGCTTGAGGTCGGCGACGGTCTTTTTCTTGGAGTCGGACACGACGTAGTAGGGCTCGAAGCCATTGTCTACGTCGACCGCGAACTTCCCCATGCCGCCCTTTTTGAGCTCGGCGGGAAGGTTTTTGGGTTCGGCAAGGTCTCGAATGTGGCCGACCGAGCTGAGCACCTCATAGCCGTCGCCGAGATACCCGGCAATCGACTTCATCTTGGTTGGCGACTCTACGATGACCAGCTTTTTTGTGTTGGACACCCGGCTCCTTTCGTCAGGCACACCATACACACCCTGTTCGTGTGTGGGCCGTATTGGCACTTAGTGGAACACCCCTATGATCCTCCTATTTATACAGGAGTGTTATTCAGGAGCGAATTTCGGTGGTTCTTTCGACGGGTAACGTTGCCGGGCGATCCGGCATTCCTCGGGCTCTCAGGATGTGATCATGGCACCCGTCTACCCGCTCCCCGCCGATGAAACGCGGCCATGGCGGACTCCTCGGAGCTTAGGCCCGTGCGGCCCGCTCCCCACCCCTCTCCTCGTCTAAACCCGGGTTGATCGTGTGCGACCGCTTGGGCGAGGCGGATCCTGCGTGGGTTTCGGGTTTGGCACGGGCTTCGAAACCAGCACGAGCGTCAAAACCCGCGCGGGCGTCAAAACCAGCACGGGCACGGGCAGTGATGCGAACCCCCAGGATTTCCCGAGATACGTCGACGGAAATCTCGCTTCCGATTTGCTGGCATCGGATGAGGCTTACACTGTTGGCCCCGGCAACCCTGTTGGCGGCGCGGCAGGGCTCTCCCCCGACCATTCCGGAGAGCACCCGAACGGCGGATAGCGCGCTTGAGTCTGCGGCGGCCCGCACCTCTGCACGCGTGGTGAGCGCGAGGCTCAGGGGGAGCAGGGCACCGATCACCGTGATAATGGCGATCAGAACCGCAACGCTCAGCACGCTGCCGGCCCCCTGATCGTTCCGCTCACGAGCCTCTCGCCCACCGGCATCTCGCGCTCGGGCATCTCGCACTCGGGCATGTCGCACTCGGGCATCTCGCACTCGGGTATCTCGCACGCGGGCATGCGTGGCCGGATTCATGCGGGGGCCGTGCGGGTCGTTACGGACTCACTGAGGGTGCAGGACCGGACGTTGAGGGGTTCGGATAGGAACCGGCTCAGCACGGAAGAGAGAGCTAGCCGCACCCTCGCGCACACGAGATCCGGCCCGACAACCTCTCGGGTCACTGTCGAGCCCGGAACGAGCTGATTCGCCCGCTGGGCAACCTGTGAGGCGGAGTCGCCCCGGGCAAAGGCCCGGGCCGACTGCCCGGCAACATCCCACAGCTGCCCCTGGGCGGACCCGATGGAGAGCGTCGCAACGCACAGGGCAAGGACGATCAGTACGACGGGCAGGGCAAGCGCGAGCTCGGCGGTAACACTGCCGGAGTCTGAGCGAGCGTGCCCCGCGAGCACGGGGGTGTTTACGCCGGAGACGCGCATGTGCGATCAGCCGGGGATCTGGAGGGCGGTGCGCACGAGGCCGGTCAGTATGCCGCGCACCTCCTCGCTACGCATGATGAGGACGAGGAGCCCGGCAAACGCCACCGCCGCCATGGTGGTGATGGCGTACTCGGCGGTAACGGCACCCGATTCGTCTGCGAGCAAGCCCGGGCGAAGTATCGAGCGAGCGTTGATTGTGGTGGTCATCTGAGTGGTTCCTTTCGCTGATGGTGTGAGCTAAGTCTTCGCGGTGTGGGGCGTCAGGTACAGGGAGAAACTGGAGTGGTGCGCTCCGTGATAGTTTCCGCGGGTTGTGGATAGGGCCGACGCCTGATCGGCTCGACACTGACCAGCGCGTAGGCCTACCGCCTCTGAACCCGTGGCAAGACGATCTCCCTCTGCGGTGAGTAAGCACCGGGGCTCTGCCATCCCTGCTACCACGACACCACGGTGCCGCGCCTCGAAAGCTCCTAGCCGTTGGCGGTGAGTAGGTGCGCGCCAATCGAGCTTGGCCGGTCACGGATCACCGCGTCAGCCAGCCAGGTGAGAAACTCGACCCCGTCCTGCTTGGTGGTGTAGGCGACTGGCAGCGACGATAGCGTGTGCGCGGTGAACCCCTTGGAGTCGGGGTCGGCGTCGGTGAGGAAGAAGTAGTAGTTCGGCACGTTCTGCTGCATCCGGACCATCGAAGCACGCATCGCTTCCGACCACGCTTCGGGGTTCGGAGTTTCGTCGTTCACCCGTGCGGTGAAGGCAATGAGTGTTCCGTCGCGCGTGGTGTTCGAGTCGAGAAACACCACGTCGTCCCCGAGAGCTTCGCGATTGGCGACGACGGCTCGCTCGTAAAGGTTCTCTCCCGGCTCGTAGCCAAAATTATCGCGCCAGTGCGCGTCCCAAAGCTCATCGGCGACGGCTGGCCACTTCTTTGAAGGGAGTTGGTCACCCTCAGAGAATTGGAAAATTCGACTTTCTGGGTAGCGATCCACAATCTGCGGGGTGTGGATCGCAGCTCCGAACGATCCGGCACTGGCACCCGCGATGAGCAGTCGTTCCGGGTTCGGAATGTTGGCTTGGATCCAGTCCAGCGCCAGGCGCACGTTGGTCTGGCCGTTGAAGTGCATGTCGGTGGCCGTCCCATCTGCAGCGGTCAGTGAGACATTGGCGTCGCCGACATGGAAGTCACCGGTCGCATATGGGATCATGACGGCGTTCCAATCCGAGAACGGGTTGTCTTCGTTGTTTACATCAAGAATCCCGCCGAGTGTGGTCGGGAAGAACGAGGGGATCGAGCGGAAGTATGCGCCCGGAAAACCGGAAAGGAGGTACCCGCCCACGGTGATCGGATCCGCCGCGGCCTCTGCATCCCACACGACCCCACCGCCACCAAAAAAGATGATGAGGTTGTCGCTCGTGCCCGTCTTCGCGTAGATACGGTAGTCGCCTCCAGCGGCATCAACGGCCTCGCTGCCAAGACTCGTTTGATACCAGCGGTTGTGGTCTGGGGTCCCCGTGGCCGGCCAGGTGGGAGCTGGCCGCGTCACGATGAAGGTGAAGACTCCGACCGTCGCGGCAACGAGCCCGAAGATCACGCCGATCGTGATCCACACCCTGGCCCCTATCGACCGCCGTGACCGTGTCTTCATTGCCTGCCAATCATCGCTCATCACTGCGCCAGGACTCCTGCTTTGGTGACCTGGTGTCATCCCTAGGTCTATTCAACATCACGGCTCGCACTTGAGCACGATGGCCACGGGTCCGGTTCAGCACGGCCGTCGCGGATGACAAGCCCCACGGCCACGAGAGCGTTCCGCCTAAAGCGCGTTGGGGAGCGTGAGACCGAGGATCACTCTTTGGCGCAGTGGCCCGAATTCCCATCAATAAATTAAATGCTTTGTGAATCACAAATGATCTACGGTATGCTAACTAAATGGAATTGATGAGTAACGGTCGCACACTCCCCCTCGTCAGCTATTTGGCGCGATCAGGCTGGCGAGCCTTGGACACGTCGGCGCAACCCGGCGACATCACGCACAGACAGCTTCTCGCGCTGACGCTCCTGAAGGAGCGCGGAGACCTGGCGCAGCAGGACATCACACGCGTGTTCGGCTTGGACGCCAGCAACGTCGTGGGGCTTCTCAACGAACTAGAAGAACGTGGCCTCGTGCTCCGACGCCGCGACGAGGCGGACCGTCGTCGCCACATCGTTGCGCTCACAGGTGAGGGTGCGCTCATGCTCGAGCGAACCTTCACGCGGTTGGCCAGCATCGAGGACGAGCTGTTGCACGCGCTTACTTCCCAGGAACGGGAGACCCTTCATCACCTCCTGCTCCGGGTCGCAACCTCGGACTAGCTCACGCTGTCTCCCGCCCGCACGTTCAATCAACCCGACCCCGTGAAAGTAGAGCGCATCATGACCCAAGGGCCCGCAACGTCAGCCGGTTACGATCCATTCGGCCCGCTCGGCCTCACCTATGACGACGTGATGCTCCTGCCCGGACATACGGATGTACTTCCCAGCGAGGTCGATACTCGATCCCGCCTAACCAAACGGGTGTGGCTCAGCATCCCCCTGCTTTCGGCCGCGATGGATACGGTGACGGAGGCCACGATGGCCGTCGAGATGGCGAAGCTCGGCGGGCTCGGAATCCTGCATCGAAACCTGTCGATCGCAGACCAGGCGGCGATGGTTGACCAGGTGAAGCGGGCAGAAGCCACCCATGCAGAGCCCAGCGAGAGCGTCCGAGCTACCCGGGACGATACCGGACGCCTGCGCGTCGGGGCCGCAATCGGGTTTTTCGGTGATGGTTGGGCGCGGGCCGGTGAGCTGCTCGAGGCGGGCGTGGATGTCATCGTCGTCGATACTGCCAACGGACAGAGCCAGGGCGTTCTCGACATGATCAGGAGAATCAAGCGGGATTCAGCCTTTGAGGGTGTCGACGTGATTGGCGGGCAGGCCGCGACTCGCGACGGGGCCAGAGCGCTGGTCGAGGCCGGGGTTGATGCCATCAAGGTCGGGGTTGGCCCCGGGTCCATCTGCACGACGCGGGTCGTCGCCGGTGTCGGCGCACCGCAAATCACCGCGGTGTACGAGGCCGCGATGGCCGCGCGGCAGGCCGGTGTGCCCGTCATCGCAGATGGGGGTTTGCAGTACTCGGGTGATATCGCGAAGGCGCTCGCTGCGGGTGCCAGCACCGTGATGCTCGGTTCGCTTCTGGCGGGAACAGACGAGAGCCCGGGCGAGTATCTGTTGGCGGATGGCAGGGTGTACAAGAGCTATCGCGGCATGGGTTCGCTCGGGGCGCTTCAGACCCGAGGTGCACGCACCTCGTATTCAAAAGACCGCTACTTCCAGGCCGATGTTGGAGCGGACGACAAGCTCATCCCCGAGGGCATCGAGGGCCGGATCCCGCATAGTGGAGCACTTCGTGACGTCTTGCACCAGCTCGTCGGCGGGCTTCGACAGTCGATGTTCTACGTTGGCGCACGGGACGTCAGCGACTTCCAATCTCGTGCCAGATTCATACGGATCACCCCGGCGGGGCTCAGGGAGTCGCATCCCCATCATCTTGAAGCCGCTACGGCGGCTCCCAACTATCGCGCATAGCGCGTATACGGCGGTGAGCCCCGATCAGGTCGGGGAGCTGAGCATCTGGCCGAGGAGCGAAAGGATCAGTGGGCCCACGCCGAGGCAGACGAAGGCGGGCAGTGCGCCCACCCCGAGGGGAATGAGGAGCTTGGTCTCGAGTGCGGTGGCCGCGCGCTGGAGGGCGCGGGCACGGCGCTCACGGAGATCCTGCGCCTCGGCATGCAACAGCTCCTGAGCGGGTACCCCGACGTCGTGTGCGAGGCCCAGGGTTTCTCGGAGTCGTTCATCGGCGGACTCACTCGCATCCAGACGACAGCGGGCCAGGATCTGGTGTGCCTGCCACCGTGCGGAGGCCGGCGCGATTCCGGCACCCAGCATCATTGCGGTGAGGTCGAGAAGTACGTCGTCTTCCGGAATCGCCAGGAATGCGCGACGAACGAGCAGCCGAATCCAGAGGGCCGTCAGAAGCAAGAGCAAGAGCCCCACGGCGAGGAGCACCCGCCCGGGAGGCGTACCCACGAGTGTGTACACGATGGGAAACCCCAGGGCCTCACCGAAGAAAAGTGACAGGAGCGGGATCACGCCGACGAGCCGTGCGCTTGCCCGCGGGCCCGCGGCCGAGGCTGCAACATCTCGAGCCACCCGGGCGCGGGCACGCAGCGTTTTGGCGAGCACCCGAATACCCTCGGCGAGCGCGGCACCGGTGAGCGCCGAGGCCGACCACACCGCCGCAAGCCGGTGCCAGGGAAGCTCGGCATCGGACAGCGGGGCGTGGCCAGTGGTAGATGGGGAGCGTGCGGGACCCATCAGCGCGGTAGCCGGGTCCTCCCCCGCGTGCAGCGCGGCCTCCACCGCGGTGATTCGGGCCGGCGAGGCCACCGCGATGCCTCGCTCGGGACGCACTGAAGGACGCATCCCGCGGGCCCACCGGGGGCGAGGGCGGGCGGTCTCCGGAGAGAAGGTCTTACGGGTGGTGGCGGGTGCCGGGCGGGCACGGTTCACGATGTGACCCCAGGCGACGGCGGGGCTGAGCCCGGCCCCGAGAAGTGATGCCAGGCGATCAAGATCAACCGCGAAATCCGTGTGCCACTCCGGTATCGCGTCCGCCCCGCGGTGAGACGGACCGGCCGTCACTCGCGGCACAGCGGAGCGAGCGGGCCGGTGCCCGGCCACGACGTTCTTCGGCGCGGGAATCATGCTGCCTGCCAGACGGGCGTGATGGTGAGTAGACCGGCGCGGTTGCGTTCCAGCCGGCCCATCGCGGCGAGACCGCGGGAGTGCCCCGGCCCCAGGTGCAGCACGATGTCAAGCGCGCTCATCGCCTGGGTTGCAAGGGATTCAGGGCTGAGACCGGCCAGCGCCCCGAGCGCTTCCAGGCGTGCGGGCACGTCGTCGAGTGAGTTGGCGTGGATGGTGCCGGCTCCCCCATGATGGCCGGTATTCAGCGCGGAGAAGAGGTCCACTATCTCCGCACCGCGGCACTCCCCCAGCACCAGACGATCGGGCCGCATGCGCAGGGCCTCGCTCACCAGTCGACGCAATCCGATATGGCCCGCGCCCTCGATATTGGCCTGTCTCGACTGCAGGGAGATAAAGTGCCGGCGGTGCATCTCAAGTTCGGCCACGTCCTCCACCGCGATCACCCGCTCCCGGGGTGGCGCAGCGTCGATCATTGCAGCCAGAAGCGTGGTTTTGCCCGAGCCCGTTGGGCCGCTGATCAGCATGTTTTGGCGGTCGGCGATCATTGCACGAATCTGCGCACCAGCACCAGCACCAGCACCAGCACCAGCAGGAGGTACCTGCCCGGCCGAGACCGGCCCGAAAAAACCTCCCCGCTCGAGCGCCTCAAGGGTCAGGTATTCAAGCGCCGGCACCCGAATGCTGATCTGCGTCCCCTGCTGGGCGACGGGTGGAAGGACCGCGTGCACCCGAATGCCCCCGGGCAGCCGTACATCGGTGCAGGGCGTGGCCTCGTCGATATGCCGGCCACCGAGCGCAATCAGTCGGCTGGCCAGTGCACGTACCTCCGGCTCGGTGTGGACGGCACCATCGACTCGTTCGAGGCCTCCCCCGCGGTCGTACCAGGCACCGGTGTGTGCGGACAGGAAGATGTCACTGACGCCGGCGCGCAGCACCGCGGTGGACAGCACACCGAACCTCCGGGCAATGAGCACTCGCTCGCTCGTACGCCGCATCTCTGCCGACGCGGGGATCGATACGGGTAAGGACCCGGGTTCCAACACCGCGGCGTCGATCCCAGCGGCAACCGGAGCGGTTTCGGGCGGCACCGGACCCCGCGGGGCGATGGGGTGTAGGGCACGGGCGTCTAGGGCACGGGCGTCTAGAGCAGCGACGTGTCCGGCACCGGCGTGTGAGCGTGATGGTCGGGTGATCTGGGTCATGCCCCGAGCGTAGATTTCTGTCCGAACCGGCGACATTGCCGCTCCTACGGCAGTGGAGAGAAGCTCTCTGAGGGAGAGCTGTGCAAACCGTGCCGGGAAAATAAAAGGGCGGCATTCATTGGGGGGAATGAATGCCGCCGCAAGCGACACTGGATTGGGGGGAATCCGTTGTGCGCTGCACGCTCGAAATAAAATTTCGGCCTTGAATGAGTGTACGCCCTCACACGATTTTTCACGACCCCTGTCCACCTTCTGGATGACACCAGTTCGGGGGACAAAACCTGTGTCCCGCACAAATGCAGGCAACACGCCGAGAACGCCCTCGAAAAAACTTTTGGCCACGCGTCCGGCGAGGGTCTGGACCGCCGATCAAATGGGAGTACGCTGTCAGTGCATGGCCCACATCGATGTGGGAACACGACCGTCGCAAAGGAGCGATTTACTCGTCATGAATGTCCAGATCGACAATCTGCTCACCGAAACCCGCCGCTTCGAGCCATCCGCCGAGTTTGCCGCACAGGCAAACGCTCGGCCCGAGCTTGCCGAGCGCGCACGCGCCGATCGCCTCGGCTTTTGGGGGGACCAGGCCCGCGAGCTTCTCAGCTGGGAGCGCCCCTTCACCTCAATCCTGAACTGGGAGAATCCCCCGTTTGCAAAATGGTTTGAGGATGGCACGCTCAACGTCGCCTACAACTGCCTAGACCGCCACGTCGAAGCCGGCAATGGCGACCGAATCGCCCTGCACTGGGAGGGCGAACCCGGCGACAGCCGCGCCATCACCTATGCGGAGCTCACCGAGGAGGTAAAGCGCGCGGCCAACGTCCTCACCGATCTCGGCGTACGCGCCGGTGATCGCGTCGCGATCTACCTGCCCATGATTCCCGAGGCCATCGTGTCGATGCTCGCCGTCGCCCGCCTGGGCGCGGTGCACTCGGTCATCTTCGGCGGATTCAGCGCGGACAGCATCCGCGCCCGCGTGGATGATGCCGCCGCGACCCTCATCATCACCGCCGATGGCGGATACCGCAAGGGCAAGGTGAGTGCGCTGAAGCCCGCGGTAGATGCCGCACTCGGCGCCCGCGGAGACCTCCCGGCCCAGGGCACCGTCCGCAATGTCCTGGTTGTTCGCCGCGGGGAAAACGAGGTCGACTGGACAGAGGGCCGCGATCACTGGTGGCACGAGCGCGTGGCCGCGGCCTCGCCCGAGCACACCCCCGAGGCCTTCCCGGCCGAGAACCCGCTGTTCATCCTCTACACCTCGGGCACCACGGGGGCACCGAAGGGAATCCTGCACACCTCGGGTGGGTACCTCACCCAGGCCGCCTACACGCACCGCAACGTCTTCGACATCAAGCCCGAGACCGACGTCTACTGGTGCACCGCGGACGTCGGCTGGATCACCGGTCACACCTACGTCACCTACGGTCCGCTCGCAAACGGCGCGACCCAGGTGCTGTATGAGGGAACACCCGATGCCCCGAACCCGGGCCGCTGGTGGGAAATCATCGAGAAGTACCGGGTGAGCATTTTCTACACGGCCCCCACCGCGATCCGCGCGGCGATGAAGCTAGGCCGAAAGATTCCGAAGCGCTCCGACCTCTCGAGCATTCGTCTCCTCGGTTCGGTGGGTGAACCCATCAACCCCGAGGCGTGGATGTGGTACCGCAAGGTCATCGGCGGCAAGACCGCCCCGATCGTCGATACCTGGTGGCAGACCGAGACGGGCGCGATCATGATCTCGGCCCTGCCGGGCATCACCGTGACCAAGCCCGGCAGCGCGCAGGTTCCGCTCCCCGGCATCGAGGTGTCAATCCTGGAGGAGGGCGGCGATCGCGTTCCCCACGGCTCCGGCGGGCTGCTTGCCATCACCGAACCCTGGCCGAGCATGCTGCGCGGCATCTGGGGCGACCCGGATCGCTTCCGCGAGACCTACTGGAGCACATTCCCGAACGCCTACTTCGCCGGAGACGGTGCACGCCTCGACGAGGATGGCGACGTCTGGCTCCTCGGCCGCGTGGACGACGTCATGAACGTCTCGGGCCACCGCCTCTCGACGGCCGAAATCGAATCGGCCCTGGTCTCGCACCCGTTCGTCGCGGAGTCGGCCGTGGTGGGGGCCAGCGATGAGACCACGGGCCAGGCGGTCGTGGCCTTCGTGATCCTCAAGGAGAGCCAGGCCGAGGAGACCGAAAACACCGACGAGGTGGTCGCGAGTCTGAAGGCTCACGTGTCGAACCTCATCGGCCCAATTGCCCGCCCGCGCGACGTCTTTGTTGTGCACGAGCTGCCCAAGACCCGTTCGGGAAAGATCATGCGTCGACTCCTGCGCGATCTGGCCGAGGGCCGCGAGGTGGGCGACACCACCACCCTCGCGGACACCACGGTCATGCGCGTCATCTCCGAGGACGTCGCCGCCCGCTAAATCCACACCACCCCAAAACGAGTGGCATCGAACCAACCGGTCCGATGCCACTCGTTGTTCGTTCAGGGAACTACTCGAACGCGACTACGATTTCTACCTCGACGGGAGCGTTCAGCGGCAAGACCGCGACGCCCACGGCGGCACGGGCATGCTGTCCACGCTCTCCGAAGATCTCACCGATCAGGGTCGAGGCGCCGTTGATCACGGCGGGCTGACCGTAGAAGGAGGGATCCGAAGCCACAAATCCGTTGAGCTTCACGATGCGGGTGACGCGGTCGAGCGAGCCGATCTGTGCCTCGACGGCGGCCAGCGCATTGAGCACCGCAATGCCGGCGTACCGAGCCGCGTCTTCGGGGGTGACGAGGCCATCACCCTCGCCTACCTTGCCTGTCTCAGGAAGTGCACCGGAAACAAACGGCAACTGCCCAGAGGTGTACACGAGGTTGCCCTCGGTGACGGCGGTCACGTAGGCGGCCACGGGCGCGGCAACCTCGGGAAGGGTGAGTCCGAGCTCGCTTAGACGGTCGGCAATGGTGCTCACGCGTTCTCTCCCTCGGCCTCAAGCGGGCGCTTCATGTAGGCAACCAGGCCCCCTTCAGGGCCGGTAACCACCTGAACCAGTTCCCACCCCTGCTTTCCCCAGTTGTTGAGAATCGCGGCGGTGTTGTGGATCATGAGCGGTGTTGTGAGGTACTCCCAACGGGTCATGTTTCTCCTTAAATAGTATGAAGTTCGGGGGCTGGATAGGGATTCTTTCAGCAATGTCGCTTAAGCTGAATCCTATGCCTCAAGAAAAACGTACCGGTAGCGGTGTCATGGGAAGCCTCATGGGCTTCATCGGCCTCAGTGTCGCCGCGGGGATTCTCGTGACCGCAGCGGTCACTCCCGCACTCGCCGTGACCGGCATGTCCGCCAAGGGCGCGATCAACGCGTTCGATGGGCTCCCGGCCTTCCTGGATATCGATCCGCCGATGGAGCGCACCAACATCTACGCCACCGCGTCGGACGGCAGCCACCAGCTGCTCGCCACCTTCTTCGACCAGAACCGCCAGCAGGTGGCCTGGGACGACGTCTCGCAGTACTTCAAGGACGCCGCCGTTTCGACCGAGGACCCCCGTTTCTACGACCACGGCGGTGTTGACCTCATCGGTACCACCCGCGCCGTGCTCAGTAACTTCGTGAAGGGTGGCGAGGACACCCAGGGTGGCTCCTCCATCACCCAGCAGTACGTCAAGAACGTGCTGGTGCAGAAGGCCGAGCAGATCACCAACGAGGACGAGCGCAAGGCCGCCTATCTGGACGCCACCCGCACGACTCCCGAGCGCAAGCTGCGCGAGATGCGCTATTCGATCGGCGTGGAGCAGAAGTACACGAAGGACCAGGTCCTGCTCGGGTACCTCAACATCGCCAACTTTGGTGGTGTCTCGTACGGTGTCGAATCCGCATCGCAGTACTACTTCGGTAAGTCGGCAAAGGACGTCACGATCGAGGAGGCCGCGACCCTGATCGCGATCCTCAACGACCCCAACGGCCTGCGCATCGACCGCCCGGAGAGTACGAACAACGGTGAGGCAAACGGCTACAAGCTCACCAAGATTCGCCGCGACTACGTTATCGACAAGATGTACAAGGAGGGGAAGATCACCAAGGAGCAGTTCGAAACCGCAACCGCGACCCCGGTGACCCCGAACCTGCATCCGCCGAGCACCGGCTGCCAGGCCGCCGGAAACGCCGCATACTTCTGTAACTACGTGCAGAACATCATTCTGAACAGCCCCGAGTTTGGTGAGACCGTTGACGACCGCCGCGCGACCCTGCGTCGCGGAGGCATGGACGTCTACACCTCGATCGACCTCGACGTTCAGAACGCCGCCCAGGCCGCGATGGACCGCTGGGTTCCGCAGGAGCGCCCCGGCGTAAACCTCGGTGCCGCCGCCTCGACCGTCGAGCCGGGTACCGGCCGCGTGCTCGCCATGGTTCAGAACAAGACCTTCTCCGAGGACGCCCAGGTGGGTCTCGCGAGCCGGTCGCACACCAGCATCAACTACAACACCGACTACAACTACGGTGGCTCCAGCGGATTCCAGGTGGGTTCGCAGTACAAGGTGTTCGCGCTGCTCGAGTGGCTGAAGGATGGCCGTTCGGTCAACGACAGCGTGCTCGCAACGCGACAGACCTACACGAAGTGGATCGACACCTGCTCCCCCGGTGGAGTAGCGACGACCAAGCCCTGGAACCCGCAGAACTACGACGGTAACGCCTCCGGCCGGATCACCCCCTACGAGGCGACCAAGCGCTCGGTGAACACCGCCTTCGTACAGATGGCCAGCAAGCTGGACCTCTGCGAAATCCGCAACACCGCCCAGTCGCTCGGCGTGCACCGCGCCGACGGTAAGGAACTCGAGCGCAACCCCGCCTCGGTTCTGGGTTCTAACGAGATCGCCCCGCTGACCATGGCCGCCGCCATTGCCGGCATCGCCGCACAGGGCAAGTTCTGCACCCCGGTCGCGATCGACAAGATCACCGGCCCCGGCGGCAAGGACATGGCCGTGCCGCAGAGCACCTGCACCCAGGCGCTGACCCCCGAGGTTGCTAACACCGCGGCCTACGCAATGCAGGCGGTCTTCAGCCCCGGCGGAACCGCGGCTAACGCCGTGGTGCCGGGCGCACCGCAGTTCGGTAAGACCGGTACCGCCGATGACGCGACCGACACCTGGGTAACCGGTGGAACGACCAAGGCCGTGACCTCGTTCTGGATCGGTAACGTGCAGGCCGGCGACAACGGCAAGCGTTACTCGATGTACAACGTTCAGGCCAACGGAACCAGCGCCTTCCAGTCGAAGTTCCGCGTGTTCGCCGGTATCACCTCGGCCACCATCGCGAAGCTCGGCGGAGACTCCTTCCCGAAGCCGTCCGACGCACTGACCAAGACCAAGCAGGTTGCGGTCCCGGACGTGAGCGGCCAGAGCGTCGCGGATGCCACCAACGCCCTCGCCGGTGCCGGCTTCAACGTCGTCGTGGGTGACCCGATCCTCTCGGGCGTCAGCGCCGGCATGGTCGCAAACACCGAGCCGGGTGCCGGCGCCTCCGTGACGGTGGGTAACACCATCACGATCCGTCCGAGCGATGGCAAGGGCAAGCAGGTACCCGATGTCTCCGGCATGAACCCCGATCAGGCGAAGTCCGCCCTGCAGGGCGTCGGATTCAATAAGGTGGATCAGAAGTGCGTGGCCGATCCCAACGCCCCCGGTGGGGACGGCAAGGTCACCGCGCAGTCGCCCGACGCGAACTCGATGGTCAACCCCGGGTCCGCCTCGGCATCGATCACGATCACCAAGCAGAGCTGTTAGCAAGGAGCACCCCGATGGCCCGACGGACCGGTTCACTGAAGCCCATTTTGGGAGGACTGGCCGTCGTGGCCGCGGGGTGTTTTGCGTGGGCAAGCCTCGTCGAACGCAGGATGTTCACCCTGCGTCGGGTCGAGATTCCGGTGCTCCCCGCGGGCACCGATCCGATCCGCATCCTGCACCTCTCCGACCTGCACATGGCTCCCTGGCAGCGCGATAAGCAGGCCTGGGTGCGCAGCCTCGCGGGCGAAAAGCCCGACATCGTGGTGGACACCGGCGACAACCTCGGCCACGCGGATGGCATCCGCGGCATCGAACTGGCCTTTGCCGAGTTCGGCGGGGTTTCCGGCGTGTACGTGAACGGGTCGAACGACTACTTCGGCCCGGTCTCAAAGAACTGGCTGCGCTACTTCTCCGGGCCCTCCTCACAGCGCCCCCATGGAAATCGCGCGAAGAAACTCGATACCCCGCGCCTCGAACGCTTCTTCACCGATGCGCTCGGCTGGCACTCACTCAACAACCGGGTCGATGATGTAACCGTGCGCGGCACCCGCATCCAGTTCTTCGGGGTGGATGATCCACACATCGAGCGCGATCGGCTCGATCTCCTGACCGGGCTCCTGGACGGCGTCGAAGACGAGGAGTCCTTCGAGCAGGGCCGCCCCGAACCGGCACTGCGCATCGGTGTGGCACACGCCCCGTATCAGCGCGTTCTGAACTCCTTCGTGACCCACGGGGCCGACGTTATTCTGGCCGGGCATACCCACGGCGGCCAGGTGTGCGTTCCCGGCGTGGGCGCACTCGTCACCAACTGCGATATCCCGCGGAGGCAGGTCAAGGGGCTGAGCCTCTGGCGTCACGCCTTCCGCAGCGCCTATCTGAACGTCTCGGCCGGGCTCGGCACCTCGATCTACGCACCGGTACGCTTCGCCTGCCGCCCGGAGGCTACCCTCGTCACGCTGGTTGCCCGCTAGAGCTCGCAATACCGGCCGCATGCCCACCCGGAGCAACTAGTACCGCAAATGCCCGCACACGCCCGTGTGCGGGCATTTGCGCACGTATCGCCTGTGTTGTTCCCCGGGCCCGGGCGCACAAAACCGCCCACCACACAAAACCGCCCACCACACAAAAACCGCCGGGCACACAAAAAACCGCCCAGATTACTCTGAGCGGTTTTTGCTGTTTCCATCTGTCGGGGTGGCGGGAATTGAACCCACGACCTCTTCGTCCCGAACGAAGCGCGCTACCAAGCTGCGCCACACCCCGATGGTGATCTTGCGACCTCTATTAGATTACCCGATATTTGTCCCGGCGGTGACCACTCGACACCCGGGGCACCCAAAACCCGCGAAATACCGGGGGTTTCCGGCGCGCACACCGAGCGTACGGTATGCGCGCCGGGTGTGTCACTCGGCGTGTCCGGGGCTCGTTTCCGTGCCCGCCAACGGCTCGGCCAGCGGTACGGCCTGCGGCTCAACCCGGGAGGAACCCGGCCCGGCAGCAAGCGGTGCCGCAAAGAACGCCACCTCGTGCGCGGCCGCACGCTCGAAGGCGTCGAACATGCGTGCCCGCGTCTGCGGGGTCGCCCGGCGCACGGCCTCCCCCACGTACTCGATCGCCCGCTCGGTGGAGCGAGCGAACGTCTCATCTGCATAGGTGTCGAGCCAGCCCGCATACGGGTGATCCGGATGCGAGTGCGCGTGCAGGCGGGTGCCGATGTCCTGGTATAGCCAGTAGCAGGGCAGCACCGCGGCGATGATGATCTCGTACTCCCCGCGGGCCGCGGCGGCAAGCAGGTGATCGACATACGCGGTGGTGGCCGGGGCGGGTGCCGTCTGAAAGACCTCGTCCTCGGGCAGCCAGCCCTGGTGCAGCTGCAGTTCGGCCGCGATCGACCCGTAGGCACCCTGGGCCCAGAATGCCTGTTCCTCGGGGGTCGGCGCGAGCTGGGCGGCGGCTGCGAGCACGCGCGCGTAGTCACGCAGGTAGAGCGCGTCCTGTGCGAGGTACCAGCTGAAGGCATCACGATCGAGGCTGCCGTCGCCGAGCTGACGCACAAACGCGAGATCGTCCGCCGCGTGACGGATCGGCGCGATCCGCCGCCACCAGTCGTCGAGGTGTTCGGCCGCGGTGCGATCGGTATCGATACCGCCGCGCTGCCAGAGGCCCGCAAAGTGCGAGATCGGGCCGTGCCCCTCCCCCACCGCGAGGGTGTCGGCGTGGCGGATCGACTCGGTCAGCCAGCGCTTCACCTCGGTGACCGCGGCGATCCAGTCGCCATCGGCGGCGATACGGGTGGCCAGCGCCGCCGAGAGCGAGCAGCCGGTGCCGTGGGTGTGCGGGGTGTTGATCCGCTCGCCCGGGAACTCCACCCAGCTGCGCCCGCCGGGCAGGGTGGCCGCCGCATCGACCAGGGCATCGGGAGCGGCCGACCCGACGAGGTGCCCGCCCTTGGCCAACACGCGGACGCCATAGCGTCCCGAGACCCGTCGGGCCTGCTCCAGCACGGTGTCCCAGGAGCGAGCCTCGGGTTCCTCGGCGAGAATCGCGAGCTCGGGAATGTTCGGGGTGATCAGGTCGGCGCGGGCGAGAAGCCCGCGCAGTGCGGCCTCCGCCTCGGGGGCTAGCAGGCGGTCGCCGCTGGTGGCGATCATCACCGGGTCGAGTACGACCAGTGGCGGGGCCACCCGTTCGAGCCAGGCGGTGACGGTCTCGATGACCGCCGCGTCGCCCAGCATGCCGATCTTGACGGCGTCGATCGCGACGTCATCGGATACCGCGTCCAGCTGTGCCGCCAGGAAGGCCACCGGTGGCACGTGAACCTCGCGCACGCCGCGGGTGTTCTGCGCGACCAGGGCGGTCACGACGGCCATGCCGTAGCCCCCCTGCGCGGCGATTGATTTGAGGTCGGCCTGGATGCCCGCTCCCCCGGTGGGATCGGTGCCGGCGATGGAGAGCACACGAACTGGTCGCAGCGCATCGCGGCTCATGCGGACACCCCCTGGCCCCAGGCAGCGCGCAACTCGCGGGCCGCCCCCTCGGGATCCGGCACGGCACAGATCGCGGATACCGCGGCGGCACCCACAAGGCCCGCCGCGCGAAGTCCGGGCAGATCGGCGGCGGTGATCCCGCCGATTGCGACCGCGGGCAGCGCGGTGCCCGCAACCAGCCGGGCGGTTTCGGCCAGGCCGATGCCGGCCGGAGCGTCGGTCTTGGTGGTGGTTGAGTGCAGCGGGCCGATCCCGACGTGGTCAACGACCCCGGTGGCCTCGGCGGCCGCGAGCTCTTCGGGGGTACTCGCCGAAAGGCCCAGGATCGCCTCGGTGCCGATGAGGGCACGAATCGCGGTCACGGGCAGATCGCTCTGCCCCACGTGCACGCCGCTGACGCGGGCCGCGCGCACCCGGGCGGCCAAGAAGACGTCCACCCGGTCGTTGACGATGAGCGGAATGTGCGCGGGCAGACGCTCGGCCAAGGCCTCGACATAGGCGAGGAAGTCACGGGTTGCGGCATCCTTCTCGCGCACCTGGACGGCGCTCACACCGCCCGCGACGGCGGCGAGGACGGCCCCCACCGGATCGTGTCCGGCACCGCGCAGCTGGCCGGTATCGGTCACGAGGTAGACCGAGAGATCTGGGGCCGCGAGGAGCCCCGATGCGGGGGCGCTCATGCGAACACCGCCCGCGCGAGGATGTGCTCCGGGGTGATTTCATCGAGGGCATCGAGGAACGCGACCTGGAAGCTTCCCGGGCGAGAGGCCCGCTCGGCGGCGAGCTCGGCCGCGATCGTGTAGGTCGACACCGCGGCAACGGTGCTCACCAGGTAGTCCTCGGCGCCCGCGGCAAACGCCGCCATGACGGCACCGAGGGCGCAGCCGCCACCGGTGATGCGGGTGAGCAGGGCGTCGCCGTTGCTCAGCAGCACGGTGCGCTCCCCATCGGTGATGAGGTCGGTCGGCCCGGACACCGCGATCACGGCACCGGTGCGGCGTGCCAGCGCGATCGCGGCCTCCCGTGCGCTCTCCACGCCGTCGGTCGCATCGACCCCGCGGCCACCGGCCCCGGCCTCGGCGAGGGCCAGGATCTCGGAGGCATTGCCCCGCACGATGGTCGGGCGAAGCTCCCGCAGCCGCAGCGCGAGGGCCGTGCGTACCGGCAGGGCACCAATCGCGACCGGATCGAGGACCCACGGGGTCCCAGCCTCGTTCGCGGCCGTCACGGCCTCCAGGGCCGCCGCACGCTGCTCGGGCACCGGGGTGCCGAGGTTGATCAGCAGGCCCTGCGCGATGCGCGCAAACGGGCCGGCCTCGCCCACGATGTCACACATCGCGGGGGCCGCCCCGAGGGCGAGCAGCGCGTTGGCGGTGAAGTTTGTCACCACCGCGTTGGTGATGCTCTGAACGAGCGGTGCGCCCGCGCGCACCCGCTCCAGCGCGGTCTGGGTTTCGGAAATAAGGTTTTCTGGCGTGCGCGACATGCGCGACATCCCTTCGCTAGTACGAGCTAGATCAGGTTCGACGGGTGTACTCTCAGCCCAAAATCGGGCACCCCGTGTCACGTGGTTTTCGGGTGTGAGACTATCACACCCCGCGCGGGCTATTCGGCCGCGGACAGTACCGGACGCGGCATGGATCCGCCCGATTCGGTGAGGTAGCAGTTGCCGCAGAGCGACTCGTATCCGGCCTCGGTGCCGTCGATCACGACCTGCTCACCCGAGAACACAAACCGGCCGTTTTCGATGCGCGCGTTGAAGAGCGCCTTGCGTCCACACCGGCAGATGGTCTTGAGCTCCTCGATGCTGTGGGAGATCTCCAGCAGGCGACGCGAACCGGGGAACGCGACCGTGCGGAAGTCGGTGCGAATACCGTAGGCGAGCACCGGAACGTCCTCGAGCAGGGCGATCTCCAGGAGGGCATCAACCTGGGCGGAATCGAGGAACTGCGCCTCATCCACGAGCAGGGCGTGCACGGGGGCGGTGCCACGGCAGGCGGCAAACAGCTCGCGCACGCTCGTGCCGGCACCGATCAGGAAGTCGGCCTCGCGGCTCACACCCAGCCGGCTACTGATGGCCCCATCGGCCTTGGTATCGATGCCGGGCTTAGCCAGCAGCACACGATGCCCGCGCTCCTCGTAGTTGAACGCGGCCTGCAACAGCGCGGTGCTCTTACCCGAGTTCATCGCGCCGTAGCGGAAATACAGTTTCGCCATTGCGCCAGTCTAGCGAGCCCCTCCCGCGGTGCACATTTCGCGCGCCGCGGGAGGGAACTCCTCGCGTTAGAGCTGGATCTGGAGGACCTCGGCGGTCTCGGCCAGCACCGCGCGGGCACGATCGGGATCGTCGTTGAGGTTCGTGCCGAGCGTCGGAATCATCCGGGTGAGCTCGCGCTCCCAGCCCGAATACTCGTTCGGGAAGCAGCGCTTGAGCAGATCCACCATGATCGGTACCGCGGTGGAGGCACCCGGGGAGGCACCCAGCAGGCCCGCGATCGATCCGTCGCCCGCGGCGATCAGCTCGGTTCCGAACTGCAGCACGCCGCCCTTCTTGGGGTCTTTCTTGATGACCTGGGCGCGCTGACCGGCGACGATGAGACGCCAGTCCTCGGCCTTCGCGGTGGGCATAAACTCGCGCAGGGCGGCGAGCTTCTTAGCCCGTGAGGCGGTCAGTTCCTTGAGCAGATACGAGATCAGCGACGGGTTATCCTTCGCCACCGCGAGCATCGGGATGATGTTGCCCGGACGCAGCTGGGTGACCAGGTCAAGCAGGTTTCCGTTTTTCAGGAACTTCGGGCTGAAACCCGCATACGGGCCAAACAGCAGGCTCGACTGGCCGTCAACCACGCGAGCATCCAGGTGCGGAACCGACATCGGCGGGGCACCGACCGCGGCCTGGCTGTATACCTTGGCGGAGTGCTGGGCGACGATCTCGGGGTTGTCCGTGCGCAGGAAGGCACCGGAAATGGGGAAGACGCCGTAGCCCTTGATCTCGGGGATCCGGGACTTCTGCAGGAGCTTGAGCGCCCAGCCTCCGGCACCCACAAAGACAAACTTTGCGTTGATCTCGCGCGGGGTGCGCCCCACCAGATCACGCGAACGGATGCGCCAGGTGCCATCGGCGAGCTTCTTCAGCCCGCGCACCTCGTGGTTCAGACGCAGCTTCGCACCCGAGGCCACGGCCGCGTCCATCAGCTCGTGGGTCAGGGCACCGAAGTCGACGTCGGTGCCGGCGCTCATCCGGGTGGCCGCGTAGCTGTCTCCCGCCACACGCTTGGTCATCAGCAGCGGCGCCCACTGGTTGATCACGCGGGTGTCGGTGGAGTACTCCATGGTGTCGAACAGCGGTTCGTTCCGCAGCGCCTCAAAGCGCTTACGCAGGTACTCAACGTTCTTGTCACCGTTTACAAACGTCATGTGCGGTGCGGAGTTGATGAACGTGTTGGGGTCGTGCAGCACGCCCTCGCGCACGAGGTGCGCCCAGAACTGCCGCGAAACCTGGAACTGCTCGTTGATCTGCAGCGCCTTGGCCGGGTTGACGGTACCATCGGGCGCCTCGGGCATGTAGTTCAGCTCACACATTGCCGCGTGACCCGTACCCGCGTTGTTCCAGGGGTTGGAACTCTCCTGGGCAACATCGCCCAAACGCTCGTAAATTTCGATTGACCAATCCGGCTGTAACCGGGAGATGAGGGTGGCCAACGTTGCGCTCATGATACCGCCGCCGATAAGGGCTACGTCGACCGGCTGTGAAGTCGTCATGAGGCTAGCTTATGCCCCAATGCATCGACCCGCGAACCGTCCCGAGACACCCGCACCTCGGCGATCACGTTTCCCGCGTCCGCGCGTGCGGCAGCGAGCCGCTCGCTCGCCGCGGCCCACAGGGTGTCCCAGTCCACGTCGATGTCGGCCTGTTCCGCCACACCCACACTCGCGCTCATCCGCAGCCCGCGCTCGGGCGCCAGTGGGGTTTCGGCAAGGGTGGTGAGGATTCCGCGGGCGACATCGCGTCCCGAGGTCACCTCGTCCATCATGGCGAGCACCGCGAAGTGGCCATCGCCCAGGTGACCGATGATCGCGGTGGGCGGCACACTCGCGCGCAGAACCGTCACAAACCTCACGATCGCCGACTGCCCGGCACTCGAGCCATAGGCCACCTTGAAGTCCGAGAGGCCATCGATGCGCGGCTGCAGCAGGGCGATCCGGACCCCGTGCTGCTGGGCGCGCGCCAGGCGATCCTTCGCCCCGACGATAAACGCGGCCTTCGAGAGCACATCGAGCGAGAAGTTGACCGCGCCGCCACCCGGGGTGGGGGCGAGCTGGTGCCGGGTATCGCGTTCGGCCCGGACGGCGGTCAGGCAGATCGAGCTGACCACGAGCAGCACCATCACCACTGTGGTGGCGCTCGCGCTGCCCCACACCGGGTGCTGGGCGATCCCCTCGGCACCGAGCGTCACCAGGGCCACCGTGCGCAGCACGTGGTAGGCGGCACCGAGGATCATGGCCGCACCGAACACCCGGCCATAGATGTTCTGCCGCATCGGCATCCGAAGCGCCTCCCACCCGATCAGCGAGGCAAACAGAGCCACCGCGAGCAGGTAGGCCGCGGCCCCGGCCCAGGTGTGGTCTACGCTCCAGCGCAGCGGCACGATGGCCGCGCAGATGAGCGCGACCGCGAGGGGCACCTGGATCAGCGATTTACGGCCATTGAACAGGCGCGTGCCGCTCCACACCGCCCCGATCGTGAACGCGTAGGCACCGTTTGCGGCGGACAGGATCACCCAGCCGTCATTCAGCATCGCCGAGAGCGCGTAGCAGCCGGCGCTGACGAGGCCCGCCATGAATCCCAGGGACCAGTAGAGGCCCGCACGGTCGTGCCCGCGGAACACGGTGTGCAGCACGAAGGGCACCGCACACACGATGGAAACCAGCCCGTTCACGAGTTGCAGGGTGTTCGGGTCAAAGGTCATTCGAAATCCGTTCATCGGAGTGGGGAAGGGTGACGGTGACGATGGTGCCGACGCCGAGCTCGCTCGCGACCTCGATCGAGCCGCCGTGCTGATCGATGATGTCGCGGCAGATCGGGAGGCCGAGTCCCGTGCCGTGAATCGTCGAGCGGCGCATGTCATCGGAGCGATAGAAGCGCTGGAACGCGCGGGCCCGATCCTGATCGGACATTCCGAGGCCGGTGTCGGCAATGCTCAGCCGTACCCCCGCCTCATCGCTGTCGATGCGGGCGGTCAGGGTGCCACCATCGCGGTTGTACTTGACCGCGTTACTCACGAGGTTGTCCACCACCTGGCGCAGTCGGAAGCCATCGGCCACGAGCGGCACGGTATCGGGGGCGCTGATGCTCAGGCTCACGTGGCGGTCGGCCGCGGCCGGCTCCGCGGCGGCCAGGGCATCGGCCACGATCTGGCGCAGATCGCAGTCGTTGCGGGTCAGCACAAACGCCTGATCCGAGTCACGAGCCGCCTGCAGCAGGTCGGAAACGATCGCGAGCATGCGCTCGGAGTTCCCCAGCACGATCTCAATCTGGCGGCGCACGGCCGGCTCAAGCTCGGGGCCATCCAGCACCAGATCGAGGTAGCCGATCACCGAGGTGAGCGGGGTGCGCAGCTCATGGGAAACCGAGGCGATCAGGTCGTCGCGGGAGCGCAAGGCCTGCATCTCGGAGGTAATGTCGCGCTGCACGAGTACTGATCCGCCGCCCGGCAGCTGTCGGCCGGTCACCGCGAGCCCGATGCTCGGGGCGAGCGGCGAGGTCAGCCAGAACACCTCGTTTTCAAACTCCTCGCCACGCGTGAGCCGGTGGAGGGGCAGCTGATCCGCACGCAGCTCGGTCCGCCGATCGGCCCCGAAGAGCCGGCCCTCGGCATGGGCGGTGATGTACGATCCATACCGGAGTTTGAGCACCCGGAAGGCCTCGTTGCGGTGCGTACGAGCACCCGTGGCGTCATAGGCCACCACCGCGAAGGGCACCGCGTTCAGCACGGTATCCAGCACGCCCTCCTGCTCGCGCGACTCGTCATAGGAGCGGGTCATCAGTGCCGACTGCCGGGTCAGCAGCGCGCGCTGAGCGGCACCGCGCCGGGCGGTCTGATAGGTCGCGGTCGAGATGAAGACCAGGGTGATCGGCAGCAGCAGGAGCCGCGGCAGATCGTGCAGCCCGATGGGGCCGCTGTCCCCCGGGGAAAAAATCCAGAGCAGCGCCGAGGCAAAAGCCGGGCCAATAATCGCGCCGGTGCGACCGAAGAACCCCGCGAGCCAGGTGACCGGGAAAACCAGGAGCAGCCCCGCACCCAGCGCCGCATCCCCGTTGCGAATCATCACGATGGCCGCGATATCCACGATGGGAAGCACCATGATCACCCAGCGCGGCCAGTTTGACCAGCGGCCGATCGCGGCGACCATGGTCGCGAGGAAGACCAGGCCAACCCCGGCGAGAATCAGGGGCGAGCGCAGCACGGCCGGGTCGAGCAGCAGCGTGCTGGTCACGATGATCAGCACCACCGCCGCCAGCAGGAGCTGACTGAGGAACACCTCGCGTTCGCGGCTACTGGCCGTCAGCGGGCCCGTACGTTCGGGCTCCCCGAACGAGGCAACACCGGCCGTCGGCAGCGTGATCGCCTCGGTCGGGGTGGTGCGCGGTATGCGTCGACCGGGGTGCGCGTCCGCGGTTGAGGCGCGGTCCGCAGGGTCGGGGGAAGTCGCTGAGGGCATCCTCCGAGAATACAACGGCCGGCGGCGGGATTCACCCGCCGCCGGCCGCAAAAACTCAGGGCTAGGCCGAGAGCAGCTTCTCCGCCAGGATCTCGGCGATCTGAACGGTGTTCAGTGCCGCGCCCTTGCGCAGGTTGTCGTTCGAGATGAACAGGATCAGGCCGTGGCCGGCGGGTGCCGACTGGTCGGCACGGATACGGCCCACGTACGAGGGATCCTGACCGGCCGCCTGCAGCGGGGTCGGGATGTCGCTGAGCTCAACACCGGGTGCGGCGGCGAGGATCTCGGTGGCGCGCTCCGGGGTGATCTCGCCCGAGAACTCGGCGTGTACCGACAGCGAGTGACCGCTGAACACGGGCACGCGCACGCAGGTACCGGCCACCAGCAGCTCCGGCAGCTCGAGGATCTTTCGGCTCTCGTTGCGCAGCTTCTTCTCTTCGTCGGTCTCGCCCTCGCCGTCTTCGACGATGGCGCCGGCCAGCGGCACCACGTTGAAGGCGATCGGACGCTTGTAGACGGCCGGCTCGGGCAGGGTCACGGCGGAACCGTCGTGCACCAGACGCTCGAAGTTCTCATCGGCCACGGCCGCGCGGGCCTGGCCGGCGAGCTCGGCCACACCGGCAAGCCCGGAACCGGATACCGCCTGGAAGGTGGTGATCGCGAGGCGGGTCAGGCCGGCCTCGGCGTCCAGCGCCTTCAGCACCGGCATTGCGGCCATGGTGGTGCAGTTCGGGTTCGCGATGATGCCCTTGGGCAGGTTCTCCAGCGCGTGCGGGTTGACCTCACTGACCACCAGCGGGATCTCCGGGTCGCCGCGGAACGCGGAGGAGTTGTCGATCACGGTCACGCCGGCCTCGGCGAAGCGCGGGGCGTGGGCGCGCGAACCGGTGGCACCGGCCGAGAACAGGGCGATCTGCAGGCCGGTGGGGTCTGCGGTCGCGATGTCTTCGATCACGATGTCGGTATCGCCGAAGCGTACGGTGTTACCGGCGGAACGCGCGGTGGCAAACAGGCGCAGTTCGGCGATGGGGAAGTTGCGGTCCTGCAGCAGCTGGCGCATTACGGTGCCAACCTGGCCGGTGGCGCCCACGATTCCGAGGCGTACTCCAGTGGTCATTGCGGTGTCTCCTTTGGCTTTCGGTCAGTCTAGCGGCCGGTACCGGCGTACACGGTGGCCTCAATGTCGTTGTCCAGGCCAAAGACCGAGTGGACAACGCGGGCGGCCTCATTGACCGAGTCGGCGCGGGTCACAACCGAGATGCGGATCTCGCTGGTGGAGATCATCTCGATGTTGATGCCGGCATCCGACAGCGACTGGAAGAGCTTCGCCGAAACACCGGTGTTTGCCTTCATTCCGGCACCCACCAGGGCGAGCTTGCCGATCTGGTCGTCGTGCTGAACCGAGACGAAGCCGATGGCCTCCTGGTCGGCGCGCAGCGCGGTCAGGACCAGCTGAGCCTCGGACTTCGGCAGGGTGAACGAGATGTCGGTCAGGCCGGTGGATGCGGCGGAGACGTTCTGGACGATCATGTCCACATTGGCCTCGGTCTTGGCGATCAGGCTGAAGATCTGAGCGGCCTTGCCGGGAACGTCGGGGACGCCGACAACGGTGATCTTGGCCTCGCTCAGGTCGGTGGCGACACCGGTGACGATGGGCTGTTCCATCTCGTCACCCTCCTTCGGGTTATAAACGAGGGTTCCCTCGTTGTTGCTGAATGATGAACGAACATGCAGGGTGACGCCGTGGCGACGGGCGAACTCAACGGCGCGAATGTAGAGCACCTTTGCGCCGTTGGCGGCAAGCTCCAGCATCTCCTCGGCGGTGATCCTGTCGATTTTACGCGCCAGCGGAACCACGCGGGGGTCCGAGGTGAAGACGCCGTCGACGTCGGTGTAGATCTCGCACACATCGGCCTTGAGGGCGGCGGCGAGGGCCACCGCGGTGGTGTCCGATCCGCCACGACCCAGGGTCGTGATGTCGGCGGTGTCGAGCGAGAGGCCCTGGAAACCGGCGACGATGACGATCGCGCCCTCATCCAGTGCGGAGCGCAGACGAACCGGGTCTACCTCGACGATGCGGGCGGAACCGTGGTGGGTGTCGGTGCGCATTCCGGCCTGCGGGCCGGAGAACGAGCGGGCGTCATAGCCCATCGACTTGATCGCCATGGCGAGCAGTGCCACGGAGATACGCTCGCCGCTCGAGAGCAGCATGTCGAGCTCGCGCTGATCGGGGATGGGCGATACCTCGTGGGCGAGGTCCATCAGCTCATCGGTCGAGTCCCCCATGGCCGAAACGGCCACAACCACGTCGTTCCCGGCCTTGCGGGTGGCGATAATTCGCTTGGCAACGCGCTTAATGCTCTCGGCGTCGGCAACCGACGATCCACCGTATTTCTGAACGATTAGGCTCACGTGATACTCCTGGGGAAGGGTGCGGGCGTACGGCCCGCCGGATGTTTAGTCTAAATCGTCTTGAATAACGGTCCCGGCATGTTACGTCTTCCCCGCACGGTGGCGGGGAACGTAACCAGGCGGAACCTAGCCAATGACGGTGCGACCCTCGAAGGCGCGACCGAGGGTTATCTCGTCGGCGTATTCGAGGTCGCCGCCCACGGGGAGCCCGGACGCAAGGCGGGTGACCTTGATCTCCAGGGTGGTGAGCAAACGGCTGAGGTAGGTGGCGGTGGCCTCCCCCTCAAGGTTGGGGTCGGTGGCGAGGATGATCTCCTCCACGGTGCCATCGGCGAGGCGCTGCATGAGCTGCCGGATCCGGAGGTCGTCCGGGCCGATACCGTCGATCGGGCTGATCGCCCCACCGAGCACGTGGTAGAGGCCACGGAACTCGCGGGTGCGCTCGATGGCGACCACGTCCTTGGCTTCCTCAACCACGCAAATCAGGGTCTGGTTGCGACGCGGGTCGCGGCAGATGGAGCAGCGCTCCTGCTCGGCGACGTTGCCGCAGATCTCGCAGAAGTGCACGCGGGTGCGGATCTGGCCGAGGATTTCGGACAGCCGGGTGACGTCAACACTCTCGGTCTGCAGGATATGGAACGCAATGCGCTGGGCAGACTTGGGACCGATTCCAGGCAGGCGACCGAACTCGTCGATCAGTTCCTGAACAATTCCCTCGTACATGTGGTTCCTTTATCTCCGCACGGGTGAACCGTGCCGTTTCCCGGTGGTGAGCCGGAGTGTTATCCGCGGTCGAAGCGGGTGGCCGGAATGTAGGCCTGCTCCTCGAGAAACACCGCGCCGAGCATTTCGCGGACGACCGCCTCACCGTACCTGTTTCCCGATGCCGGAGCAAACCGCGTGGTTGCGGTGGGTGCCGAGCGCGTCGGTGCCGCGGGTTCGACGGGAGCTGAGGCCGGGGCAGCGGCGGGCTGTGCGGCCGGTGCCGGGGCCGCGGGTTCCATCACCGCGGCGGGTGCCGGGGGTGCGGCAACGGATGCGCGGGCGGTTGCCGGAGCCGCGGGGGTGCTCGCCGCGGGTTCGGGCGCACCATCGCTGTAGAGCGCGGCGAATCGGCCCGGTGCGGCGGCACTCGCGGCGCCGGGCGGGATGGCGGCACCCGGAGGAATCGCTGCACCCGGGGCAATCGCGGCACCGGAGCCGCCGCGGCCGCCCGGGGTACGCGGCGGACGCGAGCCGCCGCCGCCCATTCCCGGGTCGGGGAACGGGGGCTCATCGTCTGCGGGCGGGGCATCGGCGTCGTCCGGGAACGGGATGTCTTCGTCGGCGGAGGTGGGAGCGGCGGGGGCGGCCGGGGCGGCCGATGCCGGTGCCTGGCTCGCGGCTGCGACGGGTGCCGGGGCCACGGCGGACGATGCCTGCGCGGCGGCTGCCGGGGCGGGCGCGACGGCACCCGGGGCGGACCCCGGAATTGCGGCCACGGCCCAGCCGGTGGCGGCTGGTCCGAGCGTCAGACCATCCGGCAGGATCATCTCGGGTACGGCGGGGGCGGGAGCCGCGGGCGCTGCCGGGATCTCCGCGGCCGGGGCGGGGATCGCCGCTGCCGGGGCTGCGGGCTCGGCCGCGGGTTCCGGCGTCGGTGTCTGTTCCGGCGTCGGTGCGGGTTCGGAAACCGCGGCCGGTACGGCGGGGGTAACGGGCGCGGCGGGAGCGGGTGTTGCGGGGGTGCCGCCGAGTGCCTGCCCCGGAGCGATCGCCGCGGCGGGAGCGTTGGGGTCGGCCTTGGCGGTGAACTTGACCGTCACGCCGAGCACCGCGAGGATCGCGGCGCGCAGGTGCGCGCTCACGCCATCTCCGTTCGGGGAGAGCTGGCGGAAGCCGTCTACGTCGTTCTGGCTCGGGAAGGTCAGGGCGAGAACGTCGTTGCTGTACCCACGAACGGTCGCGCTCGCGGCCACGGCCCAGGAGGATCGCTTTCCGGCGGCCAGGCGTTCGAGGATCTCGGGCCAGGCGTCACGAAGCTGGGCGAAGTCGACGGGGCGTCCGGAGTGCGGGGTTCCGGCGGCGGACGCTGCGGGAGCGTCACTCGCGGCAGCGGGCGCGGGCTCTGCGGGCGAAGCTGCCGCGGGAGTTGCAGCCGCGGGCGAAGCCGCAGCGGCGACGGTTCCATTCGAACCGGGGCCTACGGCCGGGGTTCCCCAGGCAGCGGCGGCGGATGCCGCCACAGATCCGGCCGCGGCGGTCTGCACTGAAGCGGTGGCGGGTACGGGCGTTGCAGCGGGAACCGAAGCAGTAGCCGGCACCGACGCAGTAGCCGGCACCGAACCGGCAGCCGGTACCGAAGCGGCAGCCGGGGCCGCTGCCTGTGCCCGGTTCTCGGCCGGGGCTGCGGCCGCCCGGTTGCCCGCAGCACGCGCGAGGGCGGCACCACTCAGGCCGGACGAGCCGGAGAAGGCTTCGTCGAGGGCCGATCCGGCGGAGGTGAGTCCGCCTCCGATGCCGGAGCCGACCTGGCGTTCGAGGCGTTCGACGCGGGCCAGGGCACCGCGTTCGGAGTCGTCGGCGGCGGGTACCAGTACCCGCGCAACGAGGAGTTCGAGGTGCAGACGCGGGGCGGAGGCACCCACCATTTCGCCGAGAGCCTGGTTGACGATGTCGGCGGTGCGGCTGAGCGCGGCCGGACCAAATGCCGAGGCCTGGGTGGCCATCCGGTCGAGTTCGTCCTGTGGGACGCCGCGGAGCACGGCGGCCGCGGATTCGCCGGTGGCGCCGACCACGATGAGGTCGCGGAGGCGCTCGAGGAGGTCGTCAACGAAGCGGCGGGGGTCCTGGCCGGTTTGGATCACGCGATCCACCGCGGCGAATGCGGCGGCGCTGTCGCGCTGGGCGAGGGCATCCACCGCCTCGTCGAGGAGTGCACCGTGGGTGTAGCCGAGCAGCGCAACCGCCCGCTCATAGGACACCGTGGCATCTTCCGAGCCGGCAATGAGCTGGTCGAGCAGCGAGAGGGTGTCTCGGGCCGAACCGCCGCCCGCGCGCACCACGAGGGAGAGCACGCCGGGTTCGGTGGCGATGTTTTCCGACGCGCACAGGGACTCGACGTACTCGAGCATCTGGGCGGGCGGGATCAGCCGGAAGGGATAGTGGTGGGTGCGGGATCGGATGGTGCCGATCACCTTGTCGGGCTCGGTGGTCGCGAAGATGAACTTCACGTGTGCCGGGGGCTCTTCCACGATCTTGAGCAGCGCGTTGAAGCCGTTCGCCGTGACCATGTGGGCCTCGTCGAGGATGAAGATTTTGAAGCGGTCGCGGGCGGGGGCGAAGACGGCTCGCTCGCGGAGATCACGGGCGTCATCGACACCACCGTGGCTCGCGGCGTCGATCTCGACGACGTCGAGCGATCCGCCGCCGTCACGGCTGAGCTCAACGCAGCTCGGGCAAACGCCACACGGGGTGTCGGTGGGGCCCTCGGCGCAGTTGAGGCAGCGCGCCAGGATGCGCGCGGAGGTGGTCTTTCCACAGCCACGTGGGCCGGAGAAGAGGTACGCGTGGTTCACACGGTTGGTGCGCAGCGCCGTCATGAGCGGAGCGGTCACCTGAGACTGACCGATCAGTTCGGCAAAAGATTCTGGCCGATAACGGCGATAGAGAGCGGTAACCACCTCCCCAGTCTAATCGGCACCCACCGACCGTCCCAGCCCCCGGCTCATATTGGGGGTCGGGATCGTGCTTATGCGCCCGGCCCGAGATCGGGTAGGGCGATTCCGAGGTCGGTGAGGGCCGCGCGCGCGGCGGCGAATCCGCCGCGTCCGTGGACGCCGGGGCCCGGGGGAATCGAGGCGGATCCGAGGTAGAGCCCCGGCACCGGTGTCCGCCAGGGTTCGCGGGCAAATACCGGCCGGGCGAGGAGCTGTCGCAGGTTCGTCGCCCCCGTTCCGATATCACCACCGATCATGCTGGGGTTGCGTTCCTCGATCTGCGCGGCGGTGGTGTGCACGCTCGCCAGGATCGTGTCTCGGAATCCCGGCGCGAGACGCTCGATTCTGGCGGTGATGATCTCGGTGGGGTCGAGGGCACTGCCCGCGGGCACGTGCACGTAGGCCCAGAGGGCTGCCTTGCCCGCGGGGGCGCGGCCGGGATCCAGGATGGACGGCTGGGTAATCAGCACATATGGCTCTTCGGGCATGCGGCCGCGGGATACCTCCCGCTCGGCCCGGGCGATGGCTCGTGCACTCTCTCCGATGTGCACGGTCGGGGCTTCGCGCAGGGCCGGATCCAGCCAGGGCACCGGTTCTGAGAGCGCGAAATCCACCTTCGCTGATCCATTCCCGTAGCGGAATGCACGGAGGCTCCGGCGATACTTTTCGGGCAGTGCATTGCCGGCGATCTGTGCGAGGTCACGGGCCGACGTGTCGAAAATCACCGCGTCGAATCCCGCGATTTCTCGCGCGTGGGTGATTCGAACTCCGGTGAGTACCCGGCCACCGTGAGCCTCCAGATCGGTGAGCAGGGCGGCGGTGACGGCACCCGCGCCCCCGATCGGTACCGGCCATCCCTGCGGGCCATGCCCGTGAGCGGCCAGGATCAGCCCGACTGCGCTGAGCGCGAGGGAGCGAGTGGCACCATTTCCATGCGCGGCCACCCCGGCGAACAGCGCCCGTGCGGGCTCGGTACGTAACCCGAGGGTGGCCTCGCCAATCGGTGAGGCGGCGAGAACCGAGAGGCCCAACCGTGCGGCGAGCACCGGGTGGGCGGGTGCGTTTCCGAGCGGCGCAGAGATCAGGTTGAGGACGGGTTCGAGACGCGAGACCAGCGGCTCAAAGATGCGTCGCCAGCGCACCCCGTCTGCACCGAGCCCCTCGACGGTTCGGTCGAGATCCCGATGGGCAAGAGCCGTAGACCCGGGCGCCAGAGCGTGGGCGTAGGAAAGCTCAGGAACCGCATACGGCACGCGCTTGGTCAGCTCGAATGCATGGAAGAACGGCGAGGTCGCGACCATCGGGTGCACGGCGGAGCCCCAGTCGTGCCAGAACCCGGGGAGGGTGAGCTCCTCGGTGCGGCACCCTCCGCCGGGGGTGTCCGCGGCCTCGAACACGGTCACGTCGAGGCCGGCCCGGGCCAGGGTAACCGCTGCCACGAGGCCGTTTGGGCCACTACCGATAATCGCCGCCGACGTCATGGGGTCAGTCTAGGGCGCGCGTCTGATTTCGGGGGGACAATGACACCCCGCGGGTTCCCCTCGACACTCACGCAGCCGCCCTCATCCCAATCCCCCACAATCACACGGTTTTGGTGAGCTGTCACAGATCGCAACCTGAGCCTCGGACGGGTGACATTTACTCGCGATTCTTCCGAAAATTGTTACCCCACTTCGGTGGGCGGTTCCCAGGATCAATGATGTGATTAACCAGCCGCCGCGCCATAAAGACGCGGTTTTTCACCCTTCGGTTCACCCCGACCACCGTTCGGGGGACCTCTGGACGGCCAAATTACCCGTTGCTAGCCTTTTCGCACGTACGCGGGTATGCGTGCGTCAACGTTCATCCGAATGAGGGGATTCTTCGATGAGAACCAATGCTCCACCGAGTCGAAAGAAGCGCAGAACGCGCGATCGACTCCTGACGGTAACCGCGGGGGTCGCCTTCGGGGCGCTCCTCGCCGTTCCGCTCGGCAACGCCGCGGTTGCGCTTCCGAGCGACGCTTCCGAGGCACAGGGCCAGTTCCTGCGCAGCTCGCTCTTTGGGGCCAACCTCGACCTTGCCGATCTCGCGACCGCGCACTCGGGTAACCCCTCCTCTCCTGGCCCCGCCAGCAACACGCTCAACGTCGCCGCGCTCGGCCTGCTGCAGGTCGGGGTGGGCTCGGTCACCCTTCCGCTCCTCGGCCAGGGCGGCCTGCTCAACCTCGGGGGCCTCGGCACCCTCAAGAGCTACGCGGCATCGCCCACGGCGACCACGTCCGTGGCATCCTCTGGTCTGATCAACGATCAGGGCGCGATCGCCCTGACCCCCGGTCAGAACTCGGGAATCGCGCCCGCATACATTGATCTGGTTCCGTTCTTTGAGCAGGCCGGGATCAAGGCGATCACCGATCCGGTGATCAGTGAGGCGCGCGTCGAGGTGGGTGCCCTGGCATCCCGCATCGAAGCCACGGGTGCTGCGACCACCCCCTCCTCGCAATACGTGCTGTCCGAACTCGGAGTAGCTCTCACGAGCCCCGCGGTGGGCACCCTGGTGACGTCACTGCGAAACGCGGTGCAGACCGCGTTCACCGCGGCCAATGCGCTGGGCGGGACCAACGGCCCCCTCAACAACCTTCTGTTGGCACTCAGGGACGCGATCAACCTCCTGTCGCTGCCGGCTAACCTGGGTGGAGTCACCGTGCTCGGTACGCCACAGATTGCGCTGACCGGAGTCGCCGACGGAGGTCAAGCCCTGATGGATGGGCTCATTGACACGCCGCTCGCAAACCCCAGCGGATCAATCGTGATCAACCTCAAGACGGGCTCAATCAAGCTCGATCTCGCGAAGCTCTTTGTCGAGACAAACCCGACAACGAACATCAATAATCTGCCGCCGAACACGGATGTCATTTCGAAGAGACTCGTCGATGGCATCGTCGCCGGAGTAACCCAGCTGGTTACCACGTTCACCACCAAGGTGACCACCACGGTAACCAACACCATCACGAACCTCGGAGTGGTTGCTACCTTCCAGGTACGAGCGGGGCTCGGCTGTGCCATCACCCCGTTGGCTTGCACAACTATCGGCCTTGAAGTCAGGGGAACCCTGGGTGAGTTCGCCGGTCTCAGCACCACCAAACCTACCGTCCACGTGACCTCCGGAGCCGGCCCCATCGTCGATGCCGTGGTCAACAGCCTTGCTGGCGTCATTCTTGGAGTTGTAAACGGGGTGACCGGTGTCGCGTTGCAAACCGCGGTAAACCTGATCACAAGCACACTATCGACCACCGTGAACACCGCATCGCAGACCCTGACGACCCTGCTGGAACCCGCACTCCGCGGCATTCTCGATCGGGCCGTCGCCATCCGTATTAACGAACAGGTTGGCAGCTGGGCGGCGGGATCCGGCGATCTGGGGGCGAACTCCGCAACCGTTCGTGCGCTCGGAGTTCAGCTTCTTCCGGTGCTCGGGACGGTGGCCTCAATCGGCCTGGCATCCTCGACCATCCGCGTCGCAGCGGATGATCCGGGTGGCGCAGATTCCAGCGCGAATACCAACGCAACGGCAAACGCCACCACCACGGCTGACTCCACCGCCAACACCAACGCGGGTGCGACCACCAACACCGCCGCAAACGCAAACGTGAACGCTAACGCCTCCGCTTCCGCGGCAGCATCAGCGTCCGCAGACGGCAACAACAACACCGGAGCCCAGGCAGCAGCACAAGCAGCAGCCGACGGCAACAGCAACTCCGGAGCCACCGCAGCCGCCACCGCCAACGCCAACGCAGCAGCACAGGCAGCGGCAAACACCGAAGCATCATCCGATGCCTCAACCACCTCCACCGCAACGGCAAACTCCTCGGCAAACGCAGCCGCCCAGGCCGCAGCCGACGGAAACAACAACACCAGCACCAACGCAGCCGCGAACGTGGCCGCACAGGGCAACGCATCGGCAGCAGCCTCGGCCGCCGCCATCGCAAACGCCTCCACGGACGCGTCCGCCACCGCCGCAGCAAACGGATCCACCACGGCAGACCCTAACGCTGGAGCAAACACCAACGCAGGAGCCAACACCACCGCTGACGCGGCGGCCGACCCCGAAGCGGGTGCGACCACCAACACCGCCGCAAACGCAAACGCGAACGCGAACGCCTCCGCTTCCGCGGCAGCATCAGCGTCCGCAGACGGCAACAACAACACCGGAGCCCAGGCCGCAGCACAAGCAGCAGCCGACGGAAACAGCAACTCCGGAGCCACCGCAGCCGCCACCGCCAACGCCAACGCAGCAGCACAGGCAGCGGCAAACACCGAAGCATCATCCGATGCCTCGACCACCTCCACCGCAACGGCAAACTCCTCGGCAAACGCAGCCGCCCAGGCCGCAGCCGACGGAAACAACAACACCAGCACCAACGCCGCCGCGAACGTGGCCGCACAGGGCAACGCATCGGCAGCAGCCTCGGCCGCCGCCATCGCAAACGCCTCCACGGACGCGTCCGCCACCGCCGCAGCAAACGGAACCGCAACAGCCAACCCGGGCGCAAACCCGGCAGCGGACTCGCGCGGAACCGCAGACGCGGCAGCTGATCCCGAAGCGGGAGCAACCACCAACGCAGCGGCGGACCCCAACGCGGGAGCCAACGCCAACGCCACGGCGGACCCCGAAGCGGGCGCAACCACCAACGCAGCAGCCACGACCGCGGCAAACGGCAACTCCGCCGCGGGTACTCCGACTACCGCAACTGCCGCCGCTAACGCGGCAGCTGACCCGCAGGCCGGAGCAACCGCTAACGCGGCAGCTGACCCGCAGGCCGGAGCAACCGCTAACGCGGCGGCAGACCCGCAGGCCGGAGCAACCGCAACCGCAACCGCGGCGGCGAACGGGACCACTGCGGCGAACGCCCCGACGGCAGCAGCCGCTGCCAACGGGACCGCAACCGCGGCATCCGCCACCGCCACCGCATCGGCCACCGCTTCGGCAGAGGCCGCAGCTGCGGCCAACGGTGCCGCGGCCGCCGGTGGTTCCGCTGCTGCCAGCGGTACCACCGCAAGCGCAAGCGCAAGCGCAAACGGTTCTACCGCTAACGGCACCACCACCGCCAACGGAGGCAGCGCCAACGCATCGGGCAAGACGCCCGTAGCCGGTGGCTGGCTCCCGGGCACCGGTAACGACGTACCGTGGTTCCTGATCGGTGGCGCGACCCTCGTGCTGCTACTCGGTGCCGCGCTGCTCACCCGCCAGGTGCGTGCTCGTGACCGTCGGGAACAGGAGGTTTCTGACTAATCTCCCTCGCCGGTGTCGGGGTGCCCTGGGTGCCCCGACACCGGCTCTTCCCCTCGTGCCGGCCGGATCTCCCGGCCGGCACGAGGTAGTCTCGAAAGGCTTTCAACCGTGGGTAAAAAAACTCTCGCTCCCCGCTCCCTTGGAATCCGCATCGTCACCGTAGTGGCGGTTCTCTTCACCGGCTGGCACGTCCTCGCCTCATTCCTCTGGATAGCACCGCCCACTCCCCTGCGTGACGTTGTTCCAGGCAACGCGCTCACCAGCTATATGATCCCCATGTTCGGCCAGTCCTGGAGCGTATTTGCTCCCGAGCCGATCAATGGCGACTACCGATTTGAGGTACGCGCCTGGGCTGCCCCGAATGGCGGCGAACCCGAACTTCAAGACTGGGTGGATGCCACCGCGGTCGAGCTCTCAATGCTCCGAAACAACCTGTTCCCGCCGCGGGCCGGTATCCAGTCCAGTGAGCTCGCCAGCACGGTCAAGGGTCGATATGACGCGCTGACCGATGAGCAGAAGAAGGTCGTTGCCCTGGGCTATTTCAAGGGCGATGATGCCGAGGCCAGGATGGGCGAGGCGCTCGGAGGCGGCGGCCAAAACGCCGCGGTCAACAACTATCTCTTCGCGGACCGGATGGCCCGTGCCTATGCAACCCAGGTTGCCACAGCGCTGTGGGGCACCCCCGATCGAGTGCAGTTCCGCGTGAGCCGCACAAACGTCATTCCGTTTGCCGAACGCAACAATCCCGAGGCCAAGCGCCCGGCCGCGCAGGTGGCGGATATCGGCTGGCGTGCCGACCTCGTCAAGGAGGGCCAGTCAGATGCGGCCTTCGGCGATATCTTCCGTGCTCAGTATGAGGGGATCAACAAATGAGCGAAAGGGTTCGCCTGAGTCCGCAGCAGTGGCTGCGCACGATGGGCACGATGCTGGCCGGTCTGATCCGTGACGGCTGGAAGCTCCTGATCTCCCTGCCCGTTCGCGGCTGGCGGTTTGCCGAATCCTGGCTGCTGGATTCTAAGAAGGCCCGTTACGGCATCGCCGTCTCCCGGATCGTCTTTGGCGTCACCGGGCTGGGCCTGCTGCTCACAAACTTCCGCACCCGCCTGTACTCATTCGGATCGGGTTCGGTATGGAATGACGAGGTCGCCAACATCAAGAGCGATTTCCCAAAAATCTGGATCTTCAGTTCGTTCCACAACGCCATCACCAACGATGTCGCCTACACCGCACTGTACGTCTTGCTGATGCTGCTCGCGGTGCTGGTAATTCTGGGGTGGCGCATCAAGATTGTCCTGCCGGTGTACTTCGTCCTCTGGGTCAGCTTCATTGAGGCCAACGATATGATCGGCGATCAGGGCGACAACATGTACCGCATCGCCCTGTTCTTCTTCCTCTTCGCCGACACCGCCGGCCGCTGGTCGCTGGACGCTCGTCGCCGGAGAAAGAACGGCACCCAGCGGATCCTGCCGCGCGAGGTCAGCAATCTTTTCCACAACCTCGTTTTGGTGATCCTGACCGCACAGGTATCGTTCGTGTATGTCTCAGGTGCCCTCTACAAGGCCGGCGGAACACCGTGGTCAAGTGGATACGCGATCTACAACCCGCTCTCCACCGAGCGGTTCGGGACCTGGCCGTTCCTCACCGAACTGATCACCACCTGGGCACCCCTGGTGGCGTTCCTTACCGTCGGCTCGATGATCATGCAGATGTGCTTCCCGCTGATGCTGCTGACCCGCCCGACCCGCATCATCGCCCTGATCGCGATCATGAGCTTCCACATCGGCATCGGTGTGACGATGGGCCTGCCCTGGTTCTCGCTGACGATGATCGCGATCGACTTCATCTTCATCCGCGACCGCACCTGGAAGGGCCTCATCGACCGTATCCACGGCGGCTACCGCGAGGCACGCCTCGAGGCCACCGGGCCCGGGGGCGGGGCCGAAGACGACTCCACGGCCGCAACGTCCGTGGCACAGCCGGGCCCTGTCACCGCAGCGGGGAAGGCAAAGAAGACGAAGCAGACGGCCCCAGCTCGCACCGGGGACGAGGAGGGGGAAGAAACCCCCGTCACCAAGGAAGAGCGTGAACTGGTACCCACGCCCTCGGTAGCCTCCCGTCCGCGCACTCGTGCCGCGGGCAGTACCCGCAAGCGCGGAGTGGCTCCCGCCTCCTAAGCGGGCATCGCCCCCCAAAAAAACATCGCGGCCGCGGAGGGAATACCCTCCGCGGCCTCGACGTTTATCCGGCCCTAACGCTCGATCGCGGCCAGCGTCTGGCGGGCGATCTCGAGCTCCTCATTGGTGGGGACCACGAGCACGGTCACCTCGGAGTCATCGGTGGAGATGATCTTCGGGCCGCCGCGGCCCTCGTTGCGTTCGGCGTCGATCCTGATGCCCAGGCGCTCCAGCCCGGCCAGCGCACGAGCGCGCACCCGGGGGCTGTTTTCACCCACGCCGGCGGTGAACACGATGGTGTCGACCCGTTCGAGATCAACGTAGTACTTACCCACGTAGCCGCGCAGGCGGTGGTTGTAGACGTCCAGGGCGGTGATTGCGATCTCGTCCCCCTCGGCGGCGCGAGCCTCAAGGTCACGCATATCGGCGGCACCGGAGAGGCCGAGCAGGCCGCTCTTACGGTTCAACAGCGTGTCAATATCCGAGGCCGAAAGGCCCGCCACCCGCTGCAGGTGCACCAGTACCGCCGGGTCCACGTCACCGCTGCGCGTGCCCATGACCAGACCCTCGAGCGGGGTGAAGCCCATCGAGGTGTCCACGGATTCGCCGCCGCGCACGGCGGTGGCCGATGCGCCGTTACCCAGGTGCAGGATGATCTGGTTGAGCTCGGAGACATCCTTGCCCAGGAACTCCGCCGTGGCCCGCGACACATACTGGTGCGAGGTGCCGTGGAAACCGTAGCGACGCACGCGGTGGCGATCGGCCAGATCGCGGTCGATCGCATACCGGTAGGCCTTCTCGGGAAGGGTCGAGTGGAACGCCGTATCGAAGATCGCGACGTGCGGCACGGAGGGGAAGGCCCGCTCGGCCGCGACGATACCGTCGAGGTTCGCCGGGTTGTGCAGCGGCGCCAGCTCGGCGAGATCCTGAATGTTGATCTTCACCAGGTCGGTGATCCGGGTGGCCTCGAAGAAGCGCTTACCGCCGTGCACCACGCGGTGACCCACCGCGATCACCGGATGCTCCTCAACCGAGGGGCCGTGCGCCGCAAAGCGCTCCAGCATCGCCGCAAACGCGTCGACGTGATTTGCGATCGGCACCTCGGAGACGAACGGGGCATCCGCATGGGATTCCACGTTGCGGTGGGTAACCACCGCGATGTCCTCACCGATGCGCTCGATCAGACCGGAGGCCAAAACCTGCTCCCCGACCATCTCAATCAGCTGATACTTCAGCGACGAGGAGCCAGAGTTCACTACCAAAACCGCGGACATGATGTTCCTTACTGCTCGTTTGTGGCCGCGGCACCCGCCTGAATGGCGGTGATGGCAACGGTGTTCACAATGTCCTGGACCAGGGCCCCACGGGACAGATCGTTGATCGGCTTGTTCAGTCCCTGCAGGACCGGCCCGATCGCGACCGCGCCAGCGGAACGCTGCACGGCCTTATAGGTGTTGTTTCCGGTGTTGAGATCCGGGAAGACAAAGACGGTGGCGCGGCCGGCAACCTTCGAGCCCGGCAGCTTCGCGGCGGCGACCGCGGCATCGGCGGCCGCATCGTACTGAATCGGCCCCTCCACCTCGAGGTCCGGGCGACGCTCGCGCACCAGCTCGGTCGCGGCACGAACCTTCTCCACATCCGCGCCCGAACCCGAGGTTCCGGTGGAGTAGGAGAGCATCGCGATCTTCGGCGCCACACCAAACTGGGAGGCGGTCTCGGCCGAGGAGATCGCGATATCCGCGAGCTGCGGGGAGTCCGGATCCGGAATCACGGCGCAGTCACCGTAGACGAGAACGCGGTCGGCGAGGGCCATCAGGAACACGCTGGACACCACGTTCACACCCGGACGGGTCTTGATGATCTCAAAGCCCGGACGAATAGTGTGCGCGGTGGTGTGCGCGGCACCCGAGACCATGCCGTCGGCGAGGCCGAGGTGCACCATCAGCGTGCCAAAATATGAGACGTCGTTAACAATCTCGCGCGCCTTCTCGACCGTCATGCCTCGATGCGCGCGCAGGCGCGCATACTCCTCGGCAAAACGAATGGTGAGTACCGGGTCAAACGGCGACAACACCTCGGCACGAGAAATGTCGAGACCCAGCTCGATGGCGCGCGAACGCACCTCGAAGGGCTCGCCGAGGATCGTGATCCGAGCCACCTCGCGGGCCAGCAGGATGTGGGCGGCACGCAGAATGCGGTCGTCCCCTCCCTCGGGCAGCACGATGTGACGCCGGGCCTGACGAGCCCGCTCGATCAGCCCATACTCAAACATCAGCGGGGTGACCACGCCGGTGGTGGAAACCTGCAGCAGATCGAGCAGGCGATCAACCTGAACGTTCTGTTCAAACAGCGCGAGCGCTGAGTCGTACTTTCGCGGCGACTCGGCGGCCAGACGGCCGCGAGTACGGGTAATCCGCACGGCGGTCTGGTAGCTGCCGTACTCGGTGGCGATGATCGGGGTGACCGACTTCAGGCCGTTGAGCAGACGCTGCACTGGCTCTGGAAGCTCAAAGCCACCGTTCAAGATAATGCCCGAGATCGACGGGAAGTTATCGGAGGCGTGCGCGAGCAGCACGGCCAGGAGCACGTCGCTGCGGTCACCCGGAACCATGACCACGGCGCCCTCGGTGAGGCGCGGCAGCACGTTTTCCATTGACATCGCGGCGAGGACAACGCCGAGCGCCTCGCGGCGCAGCAGGTCGGAGTCACCGCTGATCATGGTGCCGTCCACGGCGTTCAGGATCGACTGCATACTCGGGGCCACGAGGAAGGGATCCTCGGGGATCGCCCAGACCGGCGGGCGCGCACCCGAACCAACGGGCAGTGCGCTCTCGATCGCCTCGACGATCTCGACCGAACGCGCGGCCTCGGCACGGTTCGCGACGACGGCCAGCAGGTGGGCGTGCTCGCTGTGCAGCTCCTGCAGTGCCTGCTCCATGACCTGACGCATATCGTCGGGCTCGCGGGCGGCGGACAGACCCAGCTCCTCACCGGTGCCGGGGCCCTCACGGCCACCCAGCACCAGCAGCACCGGGACACCCAGGTTCGCGGCAATGCGCGCGTTGAAGCCAAACTCAGCAGGGCCGGCGACGTCGGTGTAGTCGGAGCCCAGCACCACGACCGCGTCACACTGCGCTTCGACGGCCTTATAGCGGGCGACGATGTTGGCCAGGGCCTCATCGGAATCGCGGTGAACGTCCTCGTAGGTGACACCCACGCAGTCGTCGTAGTTCAGCGACACGCTCTCGTGCTTCACCAGCAGTTCCAGCACGTAGTCGCGGTCGCTGCCCTCATCGATACGCACGATGGGACGGAAGATGCCGACTCGGGGGACGCGCCGACTCAGTGCGTCTAGAACCCCCAGTGCAACCGTCGATTTTCCGGTGTGGCCTTCGGCCGCGGTGATATAGATACTCTGCGCCATTACGCTCCGTACGGGTGGGTGTTCCTCAAATCCCTCCGAGCCAACGGGTGGCGGGCCCGGAAAGCAAACGACCCCTCGCGCACCCGCCAGAGCCCGGTTACCCTTGCTACGTTTCCGTCCTGGGGGAGTTGGCCTGGATGACGCCACGCGAGGAGTCATCAGTTAGCTTACCCGATTTTACTCTGGATCACATTTCAGCAACAGTGCCGGGGTGTTGACGAACGATCGTTTGTCGCATCCGACGCGCCCCGACACTCCCGGTTAGGAACTCGCCCCACCTTCTGGGTATGATGTTGTTCGTTGCCTCGTGCAACCGCCTTGGAGAATTCGCCTAGTGGCCTATGGCGCACGCTTGGAAAGCGTGTTGGGTGTTACAGCCCTCGGGGGTTCGAATCCCCCATTCTCCGCCACAAAAAATCCCCTGGTTATCCAGGGGATTTTGGCTTTTCCGGACGCGGTTTTCGCGTGCACTCTCCCGCGAATGCGCCGCCAAGATCGCCGCGCACCCCGTGCCCGCGGCCTCACATTCGCGACGCGGAGGCGGCATTTTCACCCCCGCCCACCGCGCCAATTCCGCTTGCTGAACATCACCCGTGAAGTGGGGGTGAGCTCACCGCGGCCGTGTCGCACCACGTACGCATGGCTCGCGCTACGAATAGACGCTCCCCCGGATTCTATTGTGTTTTTGGTGTTTGCGATTAGAGTGCAGGTATGGATCAGACGCTGATGAGTACCGGCACCGCCGCTGTTTTGCTGGGCGTATCGCGCCAGCACGTCGTCGATCTGTGCGAGCGCGGCGAGCTACCCTTCACACGCGTGGGAAAGCATCGGCGCATTTCCCCGCGTGATATTGAAAACCTGACGAATCCCCTCACACCTGACGAACAGCGGTCTCTCTGGCTGCACGAGGTCGTCTTGGGGCAGCTCATTCTGGATCCAGAACGCGTAATAAGGATCGCTCGTCAGAACCTTCACCGTTGGCAGGGGCTCCACCGCAGCGATGGGATGAGCGTTCACTATCTAAATCAGTGGGAGGCAATTCTTGATCGCGGCATCGATGATGTTCGACGCGCGCTGGTCGGCATCGATCGGCAGTCGATCGAGCTCAGACAAAATAGTCCTTTCGCGGGAGTGCTCACGGAGAAACAGCGGGCAAAAGTGCTGCGCAATTTCGCCGCTCATCGCGCCGAACCTCACGGGTTGCTGATCGCATGAATCGAAATCAGCTCGCGCACCTGCTGAGGGCGGCATCACGCGTAGTTGAGGACGCGAACGTCCTCGTCATTGGATCCCAATCTATTCTCGGAACGTATGAGGAAGATGATCTGCCTGTCGAAGCGACGACCTCGATTGAAGCCGATATCGCCTTCCTCGATGACCCCGCGCGGTCCAAGGCAGACAGGGTTGAGGGTGCGATTGGGGAATTCAGCGGTTTTCACGCGATGAACGGAATCTACGCCGAGAGAATTCATATCGAAACCGCGGTTCTTCCGGCAGGGTGGAGACATCGGCTCGTCCAGTGGGACCTGCAATCATCTCACCCTGCAACGCCACATTTTCTCGACCCACATGATCTTGCGATAAGCAAGCTTATCGCCGCACGCGAGAAAGATGTCGCCTTTGTAAATGCACTTATTAGAGCGCACTTACTCGAGGTGCCCGTTCTCGTGGAACGCGCGCGACTCGTTGACGATGCAGAAGCTCTTCGCCGAGAGCGCGTACTCGCCCATCTGAGTAGCTACTGACCCGAGAGGATTCTCCATGCCACTGCCCGTAGAGATCGCCGAACGCCTCGATGCCCTCACCTCGGCCACGCGACGCGACGATGCGCTCACGCTGATCGAGACCCTGCGCCGCGTTACCGGGCTGGAACCCCACCTCTGGAAGGGGATCATCAGCTTCGGCGAGTACCACTACCGATACGAGAGCGGGCACTCCGGCACCGCTCCCGCGGCGGGCTTCGCGCCACGGGCGTCCGCAACGGTGATCTACCTGGCGGACGGCATCGGCACCTATGCGGCAGAACTCGCCCTACTGGGCCCGCACAAGACCGGCGTCGGGTGCCTCTATATCGCGCGACTGGACCGCGTCGATGTGGCCGTGCTGGAGAGTATTCTCGCCCGCTCATTTGCCGCGGTGACCGCGGGAACCTTCCTGCAGCGTGCACGCGACGGAGAGCCCGCAAAAGCGACTGATTAGACGGCATTAGCCTCGCACCGAGTTGCCGACATATTGATACTTTTTGTCCACCATTTGAGGTACGTAAGTTCACTAGGATCGACGTATGTTGTACTGGGGGGACCGCCGTGAAGCCGTGCTGTCCGAAATCACACGGATCATCGCCGACGAGAGCTGGGATGATCTCGCGCCCATTGTCGACCACTCATTTTTTGCGCTCTCCGTCACCGATCCCGACGTCGTGCACGATCTGTGGCAGCACGTGCCCGACGGTTGGCTGAACGAGCATCCCCGCTACCTGATGTCCGCTGCGATCGCGCGCAGTGGCAAACTCGGGTACATCGCGGTTCATGCGGAGGCCCAGAGACGCTTTGAGCACTGGGTAGAGCAAACGCCGCGGCCCGAGACCCGGGACCTCCTCGGCGTCCTCACCACGCGTATGCGTCAGGCGCACGCCGCGGGGCAGTTCCTGCGCGCGGCACAGCTCGCGGATGAGGCGGAACGACTCATCCACACGACAACCGAAACGAGCGGTTTCGACGACGTACTTCCCTCCGTCCTGCTCCTCAACGGGATCGCGTTCCTCCTCACCGGACACCTGCGGCGAGCGCGCGAGTGTTTCTCGGAGTCCTGGCGCTGGGCGACACACGTAATGCCCCATCCCGTTGCGCCGATCGCGGCCGAGCATCTCGCCCTGTGCCTCGCCCTCATGCATGAGTTTTCCGAGGCCCAGCACTGGCTTGACCTGGCGCGGAAGGAGACCCCCACTCGGCACGTGCCCTCGAATCGCTACCCGATGACGGGGCTTCTCGCCGAAGGCCTCATCGCCATCGAGCACGCGGATGATGTGGCCACCGGACGCGTCCTAGACGCCATCGGCTGCCGCGTTTCGGACACCGGGTTTTGGTGGCTCGAAGTGCACGTGCGCGCCCGAGCCGCACTTCACCGCGGGGTCTCCGGCCCGGCCATCCTGTTTGTCGAACGTGAGCTCTCCTCGCGTGCCCGACTGGCGGGGCCCGAGTCCGCGGCCGGGATGCTGCTGCGCGCCGACCTCGCCGATCTCTATCAGCTCGTGGGGAACCTCCCCGCGGCCCATCGAATTCTGGAGCGTACCGGTCTACCGGAAGAGCACCCACTCCTCGCAACCAGCAGGGTGCGGCTGAGCCTGTTAGAGGGAAACCCGCGAGCCGCGCTCGACCGTCTCACCCGCGAGGCCGCGCGCGACACCGAGGCGGGGGCATCCCTGCACACCCGCTGGGCCGTGCTGCGTGCTTCGGCTCTCGGGCAGATGGGCTCCCCCGCAGCGGAAACCGCAATTCGTGAGGCAGCGGAGCTGATCCAGTTCCGGTCCGCCCCCAGCGCACCCGGTGAGGCCGACCCAGCCACGCGGCGGGCGATCCAGGAGCTCCTTCGGACTCCGCCGACCCTCAGCCTGCTTGCCTACCCCTATGGCCGCAGTTCTCGGCTCACGGCGCGGGAGAATGACGTGCTCGGTCTCCTCAGCGCCGAGGCCACGCTGCCCGAAATCGCCGCCGGCATGCACGTCTCCATCAATACGCTGAAGTCACACCTGCGCAGCCTGTATCGCAAGCTCGGTGTGACCACCCGTGAGGAGGCCGTGCGGGTCGCTCGCCATCGTGCGGGTTCCGGGGTCACCGAAACGGCCGCGCCGACACCGGTGACCGGATAGCTGCCACCCCGCGCACGCACGCGTCGGGCCGCCCACCAGTGATGAGCGGCCCGACGTGTGAGATATACGGATGCGACCTCCAAGCGCTCGCACCCGGACGACTCACCTAGGAATCATGCGTCATCCGGCGACGGCCGAAGACCAGTACTGCTCCGGCAAGAAGCAGAACGGCGGTGGCGAGGCCGATCGGACCGGAGAGGTCGGCACCGGTCGACACCAGTTCCGGAGCCGCCTCAGGCACCGGGGTCGGAGTCGGGGTCGGAGTCGGGGTCGGAGTCGGTACAACGGACGGCTCCGGAGTCGGCACCACGACCGGTCCCGGAGTCGTGACGGCGACGGTTGAGGGATCCGAGGTGACCGGGTTACCCGGGTTACCCGGGGTGTGCGCCGAACCGGTTGCGGTGTTGGTGAGCGATCCAGCATCCAGGTCAGCCTGGGTAACCGCGTATGTCGCGGTGCAGGTGGCCTGCGCACCCGGAATGAGCTGTGCAGCCTCGGCCGGGCACACCACGTCCGAGAGCTCGCCGGTACCGCTAAAGTCACCCTCGGTGACCGAGGCATCCGCCAGCGTCACGTTCCCGGTGTTGGTCAGCAGGAACGAGTAGGTGACGGTCTCGCCCACCCGGGTGACGGTGGTCACATCCGCGGTCTTCACCACGGTCAGTGCCGGCGCGGGGTTTGCCGGAACGAGGGCATCGGACGGGTCCGAAACCGGCGGGGTCGCACGGGTACCCGCCGGCGGGGTTCCGGTGGCCGTAGCCGAGTTCGTGATCGAGCCGGCGTCCACATCCTCCTGCACCACGGTGTAGGTTGCCTCACAGGTGAGCTGCGCCCCCGGTGCCAGGGCACCGGTCGGGCACTCCACGGCGGAGAGTTCACCCGCACCGCTGAACGCACCCTCGGTAACCGAAACGTCGGTCAGGGTGAGGTTTCCGGTGTTGGTCACCACGAAGGAGTAGGTGACCTGCTGGCCGACCTCAATCCCCTTCTGCGCCGCCTCATCCGCGGACTTCACCACGGTCAGAGCGGGGTGTGCATCGACGTCCACCACGGCGGTGGAGGGCTCCGAAACCGGTGCCGGAACCGCGGGGTTGACCGGGGTACCGGTTGCGGTCGCGGTGTTGCGCAGCGAGCCCTGATCGATGTCGGCCTGGGTGGCCACGTAGGTTGCGGTGCAGGTGACCTGAGCCGCCGGAGCGAGGGTTCCCGCCGGGCAGATCACGTCGGAGAGCTTACCGGAGCCGGTGAAGTCGCCCTCGGTGATTGCAATGTCCCGCAGGGTGATGTTTCCGGTGTTGGTCACCCGGAACGCATAGGAGACGCTCTCACCGGCCGCCGTGAGCTGTGCCGGGGTCGCCGACTTCACCACGGACAGCGCCGGTGCCGCGGGGGCTTCCACGACGGCGGTGGACGGTACCGAAACCGGCGGGGTGACCGCGGGGTTGGTCGGGGTACCGGTAACGGTGGCGGAGTTATTCAGCGATCCGCGATCCACATCGGCCTGGGTGGCCACGTAGGTAGCGGTGCAGGTAACCTCTGCCGCGGGGGCCAGGGTTGTCGCCGGGCAGACGATATCCGACAGTTCGCCGGTGCCGTCAAATTCGCCCTCGTTCACCGTCACATCGTGCAGGGTGATGTCCCCCGTGTTGGTGACCAGGAACGAGTAGGTGACGCTCTCACCGGCAGCGGTGATCTGCGCGGGCGAAGCGGACTTCACGACGCTCAGGGCGGGTGCGGGGTCCGAGGTGGGGACACTCACCGTCGAGGGTGGCGAGACCGGTGCCTCACCGCGGGGCGGGATGCCCGTGGCGGTGGCGGAGTTGGTGACCGAACCGGCCTCATAGTCGGCCTGGGTGATCGTGTACGTCGCCGTGCAGGTGATCGCGGCGGCCGGGGCCAGCAGAGCGGCACCCGCCGGGCAGACGATATCCGACAGTTCGCCGGTACCGGAGAACTCGGCGTCGTTCACGCTCACGTCGCGCAGCGCGACGTTACCGGTGTTCGTTACCAGGAATGAGTAGGTCACAACATCGCCCGGGGTGACGTCCGCGGCGGGTTCGGCCGACTTCACCACGGTGAGCTTCGGGTCCTGCTCGGCGAACACCACGGTGGTGTTTGCGGGCGGGTTCAGTCCGACGCTGGTGATGTTGTCCGGGCCGTTGGTGTAGCTTCCGGCGGTCTCCGAGGTCACCGGCACGGTGATCGTGCAGGACCGCATGCCCTGCGAGAGGTTGCCGGTTACCCCGATGGTGGACTCGCCGGGTTCAGCGGTCACAACGCCCGCGGGGCAGGTGGTCGCGGTGGTGCCCTCGGCGACGGTCAGCCCGGTGGGCAGGGCGTCGGTGAAGGACCAGCCGTTCTTCGACGCAAGCTCCTCGGTGTTGGTCACGGTAAACGTCAGGGTCGATACCTCGCCGGCCACGCGCTGAGCGGGGCTGAACGACTTATCGAGCTGCGGGGTGGCATCCAGCAGACGGATGTTGTCAAACGAGTGATCGTTTCCAACGCCCGATCCGTTGTTGTTGAGCATCCGGATCCCGACCGAGTTATCGGTCAGCAGAACCGAACCGTTGCTCGTACTGGTTCCCACGGACACCGTCTGCGCGATGCTCTGGCCGATTGCCGGCACCGAGATCGACCGCTGCCCCTGGCAACCGTTGATCTGGCTTCCGGCCGGGACAACGGCGCTCGGGGTGACCAGCTGGAACTGCAGCAGCGGTGCCGAGACGTTACAGTTCACCGCGGCGACATCCACCGAGAAGACCACGAATCGGCCGTTGCTGTTGAGTTCGATCGGGTCGACGGTCTCAAACTCGACCCGTCCGACGCCGGGGTTTCCCGCGGTGTAGGCGGACACGGCAAAGTTCGTCTGGGGATTCGCATTGTCGTTGTATACGCCGAGGGCGTACGCCATCTGCAGAATGTTGTTCCAGTCACGGGCGTTCCGGCAGTCGGCTACCGGGCCCGCGGCGTTTACGGACTGGGTGGCCTGGGTAATCCAGCCGTTGCAGTCGCGCAGCCACACGTCATCGGCGGTATAGCGCTGGCCCTGAGCGCCGACGTACTGGTCGAGCTTCACGATGGGCTCGGCACCCGGCCGGTTCTGGAAGTCTTCCTGGTAGAGCACGGTCGATGCCTGAGGCACCCCGGGCTGTCCGGGAACGGTGGCCTGTGCGGCGGATCCGATTCCCACAATTGAGAGCGCCGCGAGGGCGGTGACGGCGGTGGCACCGAGGATTCGGTTCCCCAGGCTTCGCCCCCTCCGCGACGTCGGGTGTTGGTGTGTACCAACAAACATTTTTGCCTCCATAAGTGCGTATATGAACGGGCATGGGCATCGTCAAAACACGCAGATCCCACCCAGCCCACACTCAGTTAATTGGGCACCGGAAGATCGATTCACATAAAACCTGTGATCTCACCTGAGATTCCACCCCGGGGTGAGGGGCGGCCACCCCCTCTCCTCACCCCGTGTCCGAAAGGGCGTCACGACGCGCATCCCCTCCGCTAGGCTGGAAGGCTCGGCTGCCGAGCACCCTTCTCGAATAAGGAGCCAGCATGACCGATTCCACGCCCTCACCGCTCACCGATGAGTCACGCGATATCAACCGTGCCAACTGGGACGCCCGCGCACCGCTGCACATCGACTCTCCGGGCTACGCCGTGAACGCCCTGATCGGCGACCCCACGCGGCTATCCGAGGTTGTTGCCTACGATCGCGCACGCCTCGGTGACATCACCGGCCTGCGCACCGTGCACCTGCAGTGCCACATCGGCACCGACACCATCTCGCTCGCACGCCTCGGTGCCGTCTCGGTCACCGGCCTCGACCTCTCCCCCGCCTCGATCGCCGGTGCCCGGGACATCGCCGCCCGCGCGGGCGTCGACGCCACCTTCGTGGAATCCGATGTCTACCGCGCCACCGAGGTGCTGGGAACCGAGGTGTTTGATCTCGTCTACACCGGTATTGGTGCACTGTGCTGGCTGCCCGATATCCGCGCCTGGGCACACACCGTCGCCACCCTGTTGGCCCCCGGCGGCCGCCTCTTCATCCGCGAGGGACACCCCATGCTCTGGGCCATCGATGAAACCCGCAGCGAGGGCCTCGTGGTGGGCTACCCCTACTTCGAGCAGCCCGAACCCAGCGTCTGGGACGACGACAGCACCTATGTCGAGACCGACACCCCGCTCACCGCGACCCTCACCCACGATTGGAATCACGGGCTCGGCGAGATCATCGGCGCGCTGCTGGCCGAGGGGCTCACCATCACCGGCCTCGAGGAGCACCGCAGCGTGCCCTGGGAGGCCCTCCCCGGCCGCATGCACCATATTGGCGACGGGGAGTGGGCACTCACCGAGCACAACGAGCGCCTTCCACTGACCTATACGCTGCAGGCGGTCAAGGCCGGCTAACTCGAGGATTCCGCACCGGCCCACGAAACGGTTAGTGTGTGAGGGCAGAGAACGGAGAATCATGCCCGAGCACACCACGCTTCCCCTCGTGGGTCACCCGGATCGTCGGTCATTCTGGCGTGCCTATCTGGTCTACGCCGTGGTCATGCTGCCCTTCTTCGTGCTGCTCTACGGCCTCGCCGGCAACTCCGGTGAGGTGCTCACCGTGCTCCTGGTGCACATCGGGTTGTTGCTCCTGGGTGGCCTCGCCGGTGTCCGCTTTGTCCGTACCACCATCTGGCTCGATGAGGACGGCCTGCACGAGCGCGGTTTCCTCGGCCGGGTGAGCTTCCTCCCCACCGAACGGATCGGCAGCCACGTCGTTCTCGACCTCCACCGCGCCCTCGCCTCCCGCACCACCCCGCAGCTCTTTGTGCTCGACACCGACGATCGGCTGTTCTGCCGCATGCGTGGGGAGTACTGGTCACGCGGAAAGATCGACCGGTTCTCGGCCGCCCTGCCCGGCGAGTGCACCCGACCCACGCACCCCTTCACACTCGACGAGCTGCAGCGCAACCACTCTGACCTCCTCTACTGGTACGAGCGCAGTCCCTTCCGCCTTGCGTAGCGCTAGCGTTCGGGCTCACCTGGCGTAGCGCTAGCGGTAGTAGACGGCGAGCGGGTACGGCCCGTCACTGCGCACCCGCACCTCGGTGTCAAAGAGCGCACCCAGCACATCGTCACGCATGATTTCCGCGGGCGTCCCCACGCTCACCAGCTCGCCATCGCGCAGTGCGACGATGCGGTCGGCATAGGCCGAGGCAAAGTTAATGTCGTGGATCACGATCACAAACGTCTTCCCCAGCTCATCGGCCGCGCGGCGCAGCTGGCGCATCATCGAGACCGCGTGGTGAATGTCGAGGTTGTTGAGCGGCTCGTCCAGCAGGATGTAGCGAGTGTCCTGCGCGAGCACCATCGCCACATACGCGCGCTGCCGCTGGCCTCCCGAGAGCTCGTCGAGGAAGCGATCACGCAGATCACCCAGGCCCAGAAAGTCGAGCGCCCGCTCGACGTGCGCGTGATCCTCGGCGGTGAGCCTCCCGCGCGAGTGCGGGAAACGGCCAAAGGCCACCAGCTGGGCCACCGTCAGTCGGGTAATGAAGTGGTTTTCCTGCCGCAGGATCGAGAGGATCTTTGCGAGCTCGCGGCTCGGGGTGGTCGCCACGTCCGCACCGCCCACCACCACGCTGCCGGTGTCGGGGTCGAGAAGTCGCCCCATGATCGTCAGCAGGGTCGACTTTCCGGCGCCGTTTGGCCCCACCAGCGCGGTGATCCCGCCCGCGGGCAACTCGAGCGATATCGGCCCCAGCACCCGCCTGCCGGCATAGCTCTTGGACACATCGGAGAGCGAAATCATAGCCGCCCCTTTCGCAACAGGAAGATCAGGAAGAACAGGCCGCCCACAAACTCGATGAGCACCGACAGCACCCCGGCGGCGGAGAACACGTGGCGGAGAATGAAGTATCCGCCGAGCAGCGTGATGAGGCCGAGGAGGAATGCGAACGGCAGCACATGGGCGTGCCGGGACGAACCGGTGAGCTGATACGCGAGGGTCGCCACGATGAAACCGAAGAAGGTGAGCGGGCCCACCATCGTGGTCGAGATCGAGATCAGCACCGCGGTGATCACCAGCAGCTGGGTGACCTCCCCGCGGAAGTTGAGCCCGAGGTTGGTGGCGGTCTCGCGGCCGAGTGCGAGCACGTCCAGGCGGTGCCGTTTGACCCAGACGATCGCGATCACCGCACCGATTACGAGCGTCGCCCAGGGAATGTACTCGGGGTTGGAGTTCGACATGTTGCCAAACAGCCGCGCGGACAGCACGTCGAACTCGCTGGGCGTCAGCATGCGCTGCATAAACGTGGCCACCGAGGCGAAACCCATCCCGAGGATCACCCCCACCAGCAGCATCGTGTGCAGGTTACCCAACCGGCCCGAGAAGAGCCAGCGGTAGAGCAGGGTCGCGAAGACCACCATGAGCGCACTCTGCAGCGCCACCTTGAGCAGGCCATCGGTGGCCGCGAGACTCTGCGCGCCCCAGAAGAACACCAGGGCCGTCTGCATCACCACGTACAGCGCCTCGAAGCCCATGATCGACGGGGTCAGGATACGATTGCTGGTCGCCGTGTGAAACAGCACCGTGGCCACCGACTGCGCCGCGGCCACCACGATCATCGTGGCCACCGTGATGCCGCGGCGCTCCACGACGAGCCAGAATCCGCGGCTGCCGGGTTCGGGCCCGATCCCCCAGGTCAGGACGCCGAGCGCACACACCGCGGCCACCACCCCGAGGATCACAAACCGCGGCCAGACCCGCGCCTCTCGAGAGGCTTCGAGCACCCGCGGCTCAGCCACGACGCCGCACCCCGAGGACGAGGGCGATGAACACCGCGGATCCGAGCACCCCGAGAATCATTGAGGCGGGCACCTCGAACGGCATTCGAATCAGGCGACCGATCAGGTCACACACCACCACGATCGCGATTCCGCCGAGGCACACCCACGGGATATTCGAGCGCAGGTTGTCGCCCCGGATCATCGACACCACGTTCGGCACGATGAGCCCCAGGAACGGCAGAAATCCCACCACCACGGTGGTCACACCGGTGGAGACCGCGACCAGGCTGGTACCCAGGATGAGCGTGCGCTGATGGTTGAGCCCCACGCTCGTGGCGATGTCTCGGCCGAGGCCCGCGACCGTAAAGCGATCGGCCACGATGTACGCAATCACGACGATGATCCCGACGATCCACAGCACCTCGTATCGGCCGCGCACCACCCCGGTAAAGCTGCCCATGAACCAGGTGCCGAGCATCTGCAGCATGTTGGTGGTGAGCGCGAGGTAGGTCGTAAACGCCGACACCACGGCCCCGAGCATGATGCCCACGAGCGGCACGATGAGCGAGGAACTCAACGCGATGCGCTGCAGAATGGCCAGGAAGATCATCGCCCCCACAAAGGCGGCGATGCTCGCCACCACCATGCGGGTGCCGAGCGTGGCCTCGGGCACCCACAGGGTGACGAGCAGCAGTCCGAGTGCGGCCCACTGGGTGGTACCGGTGGTGCCGGGCTCGACGAATCGGTTGCGGGTGATCATCTGCATGATCAGCCCGGAAACCGCCATCGCCGAGCCCGCGAGCACGAGGGCCGCGGTGCGCGGAACCCGCGAGATCCAAAACATTTCCGCGCCGAACTCATCGCCGCGAATGTCGTAGACGCCCACATTTAGGGACACCGCGATCAGCGCGGCCACCACCAGGGTGGCCGCGCCCAGCAACACACCGTTCCGGCCCCGGGCACGTTTGCGCATCGGGGCCTGAGCGGGCTGAGTGGTCAGCGGCTGACTCACGCCGCCGCGGAGAAGGCGGTGCCCAGGTCGGTGAACAGTCGGGTGTACGACTGGATGCCCTCATCGAGGTAGAACGAGGGGTCGGCGTAGACGATCTGCCCCTTCGTGACCGCGGTCACGTTCTTCAGCGCCTCGGCGTTTTCGAGGACGTCCTTCGCGGGGACGTAGTCGCTCTCGCCGAATCCGCCGTCGCGATCGAGCACGACGATCCAGTCGGGGTTGGCGGCGGCGATGGCCTCGGGGCTGAGATCGTCTCCGTGGGAGGTGTTTTCGGCGTCCTGCTCGATGGCCGGGGTCAGACCGAGCGTGGGGTAGAGCAGGCCGAGGCTGCGGCCGGTGATCGGTGCCACATAGCCAATCTTGCCGCCCGAGACGATCACGGCGAGGACCGTGCCGATGCCGGCCGAGGCGGTCTTAGCCTCGGTGATCGCGCCGTCCAGACCGCCGGAGAGTTTCGCGGCGTCCTCCCGACGATCAAAGATGCTGCCGAGGATTTCGGTCTGTCGCTTGAGCTCGGAGATGACGTCCTCCTCGGCGCGCGGGTTGATCTCGATGGTGGCGGGCACCATCTTTTTGATCTCCTCGTAGTAGCTGCCAAAGCGATAGCCACCGAGGACCAGATCCGGGTCGGCCTCGATGATCTTCTCGAGGTCCGGCTCGCGGTGGTTCCCGATATCGAGAACGTCGCTGTTGTCTACGTACTTCGGCCAGGCGGTGCCCATCACCCCCTTGGGGGCGGCCACCAGGTCAATGTTCCAGTCGTTGAGCGTTTTGAACAGGGTGTTGTCGAGAGCAACCACGCGGCTCGGCTTCACCGGAACGGTGATCTCGCCGAAGTTGTCGGTGATGGTGACGGTGGATGCGGAGGCACCCGGTGTGGCCGATTCCGCCGTTCCTCCGGGAGCCGCCGTGCAGCCCGTGAGGATCAGGGCGGCCAGCGTGGCTAGCGTGGCCGTGGTGGTCAGTCTGGTGCGAAGCATGCTGTGATATCTCCTCGACGTTAAACGAGTCTGTGCGCACGCCAAATACCGCCCTACCGCGCGCCCACCTCGTCTTCGGTACGGATGAGGGTTCATCCAAAATTAGTTTAGGCTTTCCTAAGTATTAAATGTCAAACGGGTGTGCGCGTGTTTGGTTTTGCCCGGAATTACGCCGATTCTTGGCACCGCCGAAAGCGGCCATCACGGACAAGTCGTGATGGCCGCTTTCGGCGGTGCCCTGTTTACGGTGCGCTATCGTCGCCGACGCGTGCCGAAGATTCCCTCGACGACGCCGGTCAGGAGATTCTTTGTCGCCTTCGACCCCAGAACCTCCTCCAGCACGTTCTTCGGCGGGCTCGCCTTGGTGGATCGTCCGGTTCCGGCGGTCTTTTTCAGGAGGCGCTCGTATTCGGCGTCGGCCTTCTTCCGGGCGGCCTCCTGCGCCTTGTCGATCGCGGCCTGCTGTTTCGCATATTCGGCGTCGATCTTGGCCTGATCCGCGGCCGCCTGGGTGGCCTCGGCCTGGGCGTGGGCAGCGTCGAGACGGGCGGTGAGGATTTCGCGGGCAGACTCGCGATCGATGGCCGTACCGTATTTTGCGAGCAGGGGCGAGGCGGCGATGGCTGCCTCGATCTGCGGCGTCGGGGTGGGATCCATCCGTCCCTGCGGCGCGCGCAGCCTGGTCCAAGCCACCGGCGAGGGCGCACCCTTCTCGTTCATCACGGTGACGACGGCCTCACCGGTGCCCATGGCCTGCAGCACCTCGGCGAGATCGTATCCGGACTTCGGGTATGTCGATACGGTGGCCTTCAACGCCTTGGCGTCGTCGGGGGTGAAGGCGCGGAGCGCGTGCTGCACCCGTGAACCGAGCTGGGCCAAGACATCGGCCGGAACATCCTTCGGGGTCTGGGTCACAAAGAAGATGCCCACACCCTTGGATCGGATCAGGCGCACCGTCTGGACAACCTGCGAGAGGAAGTCCTTGGAGGCGTCGGTGAAGAGCAGGTGCGCCTCATCGAAGAAGAACACGAGCTTGGGCTTGTCCAGGTCGCCGACCTCGGGCAGGGTGTGGAACAGTTCGGCGAGCAGCCACATGAGAAACGTCGAGTAGAGGGCGGGCTGATCCTGCACCCCGGGCACCTCGAGCAGCGAGATGATGCCGCGGCCATCCGCCGCCACCCGCAGGAACTCGGCGGCGTCGATCTCGGGCTCCCCGAAGAAGCGGTCGGCCCCGCGGTCGGCGAAGGTGATGAGCTCGCGCAGGATCACACCGACGGTCGCGGCTGAGAGCCCACCAAGATCCTTGAGCTCGGCCTTGCCCTCATCGCTCGCGAGAAAGGTCAGGACCGCGCGCAGATCCGAGAGATCCAGGAGTGCAAGACCGGCCTTATCCGCGTAGTGGAACACGAGCCCGAGGCTCGACTCCTGGGTGGGATTGAGGCCCAGCACCTTGGACAGCAGCGTGGGGCCGAAGCCGGCGATCGTCGCCCGGATCGGCACGCCGGTGCCCACACCGCCGAGGGAGAAGTACTCCACCGGGAAGCTCGCGGGCGTCCAGTCCTGCCCAAGGGCCGAGGTGCGCTTCAGCAGCTTCTCGTTGCCCTCACCTGGAGTCGCGACACCGGAGAGATCGCCCTTGATATCGGCGGCGAACACGGGCACTCCGTGCGCACTGAGCTGCTCGGTAAGACCCTGCAGCGTGCGCGTCTTGCCCGTTCCGGTGGCCCCGGCGACGAGTCCGTGCCGGTTCATCATGGCCAGCGGGATGCGCACCTGCACGCTGGGATCCGGCTCACCGTTCATCAGCGCACCGATGTCGAGCGCGGGACCCTCCAGGGTGTACCCGGCACGAATAGCCTCCGCCTGCTCGGCGGTGAGCGGGGCACCCGGGGCCTGCGCTGGCGGGGCCTGCGCTGCCGGGGTTGCTGGCGGGGTCGCTGGCGCTGAAGCCTGTGCTGCTGGCGCGGGTGCCTGTTCAGGAGCGTCGGCCTCGGCCTCGGGAGCCGGAGGTGCGGGCGCGGATTCAGCGGGAGCGGGCTCTGCCTGAGCCGCCGGCTCCACTGGGGCCGCGGGAATCACGGGTGCCGCCTGGGCGTTTGCCGCCGCGAGGGCGGCCAGTGCCTCCTGTGCACGGGCGACCGCGGCGGTGGCCTCCTCCTGGGCGCGACGGGCAGCCTCGGCGAGCGCCGCGGCATCCTGTGCCGCGGCATTCGGTGCGTCTGCGGGCGTTCCAGCGGTTTCGGAATTCTTGGCGTCTGCGCTCATGGCACGAGCATAACCATTCCCCCGCCCGGTGTCACTGGGTGATCGGCAACCCCTTCGCCCCAGTTCGGGCCCGGCCCGCCAGAATCCTCCCCCGCTCCCCCGACCTCCCTAATTTGAGCGCTCAATGAGCGCTCAATTTGACGCCGAAAAACGAGGGGCCCCGGCAAAATCCCCCCTCGAAAAACGACGGCTGGTTTTGAGCGCTCAATGAGCGCCCAAAATCAGCCGTCGATGTCAGAGGTCACGCCCCCGCACCCCGCGAACTACGAAACGGGGCGAGGGGTACGCGGCGCACACGGGATCGGCACCGAGGCTAGCGCGCGGCCCCGATCCGCTCGATCACGGTCATGATGGTGTCCGCGGCGTCGGAGGGAACCTCGAGCACCACGCGGCTGAGGGCACCGGCGCTGACCGGCACCGCGTAGTTCCGGAAGCGTCCGCGAAGATCCACGATGGTCTGCCCACGGGCGGGGCCGCGACCGGTCTCCACCACGACCGAGGCGGCCGGGGCAAGGGTGAGCTCGACATCCCCGGTGGCGATGGCGGCGGCCAGCGGATCGTGCAGGGCCGCGCGGCGCTCACCGTAGACGCCGATGTAGAAGTCGAGGTAGGTGTCGAGCATCGCACCCAGGGCGCGCAGTCCCGGCTGCGCCGAGGCCGACAGGCGCTCCTGCTCGGCGGGGCCAACGGTGTGCTCCATCGTGACATCCAGCGGCACCAGCACGGTGTTGAACCCCGAGGTGAGTACGGTCTGGGCGGCGACGGCATCCTTATAGATGTTGGCCTCGGCCGCGGCGGTGGCGTTACCCGGGGCGAGGGCGGCACCACCCATGATCGTGAGCTCGCCAATGAGCTCGGGCAGGCGCGGCTCCAGGGCGAAAGCCAGGGCGATGTTGGTGAGCGGGCCAATCGCAAGCACCCGCAGCGTGCCGGGATTCGCGCGGGCTAGATCGACCAGCAGCTGCGCGGCACTGGTGTCGACGCGGGCGGCATCCACCGCGGGCAGGTCGACATCGCCGATGCCGTTCTCCCCGTGTACAAACGCCACCGTGCCGGCAAAGACACCGTCCAGCGGGTGGTGTGCCCCCACGGCGATCGGAATATCGGTGCGGCCCAGGGCACCGAGGAAGCGCGCGGTGTTCTCGGCGGCCTCCGCCGCACTGGTGTTTCCACTCACGGTGCCCACACCCACGAGGTTCACGCCGCGCCCAATCAGATAGGCGATGGCAAGGCAGTCATCGATACCGGTGTCACAGTCCAGAAAAAACGGATCGGCGAGGGGGTGGGTGGCGACCGACATGCGGGGCTCCGTTCGAGGGGATCAGCGGGTGGCGGAGACGGCCGATCTCTCTCGCGCGGGGCGGAAGAACACGAGCCACATCAGCAGGGCAACACCCGTGCCGAGCAGGGTGCCCGCCAGGGTATCCGTGAACCAGTGCGCGCCCAGCAGATTGCGAGACAGCGCCATGATCACCACGTATATCGTACCGATCCAGGCGATCCACCAGCGACCAAAGATCAGCGCCAGCGCAACCATCATCGTGGCGGCGTTTGCGGTGTGCCCCGAGGGGAACGATCCGTGATCGGCCGAGACCATCAACACATCGGGACGCGGGCGCTCAATGATCTTCTTCACCAGCTGCACCAGCAGGGCACTGATCGCCGAGGTGACTAAGAAGAAGAGCCCGGTGCGCAGGCCGCGCCGCCACCACAGCAGGCCCGAGATCAGCAGGGGAAGCACGTAGGTGCCAACAATCCCGCCACCAAAAGCATTGAGGAACAGGGCGATCGACACCAGTACGCCGCTGTCACGCCAGCTCAGGAGATCCTGCATCCAGGCGTGATCCCAGCGAGTGCTCACGCCGGTCACCACGAGCACCAGGATGATCGCGAACGCCACGAGCAGCGCTCCCCCACCGATACCCAGGGCCCGTCGCCGTGCTGTCGTCATAGTGCATCCCTTACCGAACCAATAGTCGGTTCAGGCTATCCCCGGATTCCCGGCCACGGAGAAACCGCGCGCCGAGAAATCCCGGACGCACCGTGCATCCCCGGTTAGCACACAGATTCTATCCAGGGATGAACGGAAGGCGAAAGGGTGATGACTAGTCGGTGAGTGCGGGCACCGTCCTCGGGCGAACAACCGCCCAGAGCACGATGATCGCGGCCACCGAGGTCCCGGCCATGACCATTCCCATCGCCGGCCCATCGCCGCCCAGGATACCGACCGCCGGGGAGAGAATGCCGGCCAGGCCGAAGTTCACGGCACCCATCAGTGAGGCCGCAATACCGGCGGCGTCCCCGTGACGGGCGAGCGCGGTCACCTGGGTCGCGGGGAACCCGAAACCGCAGGCCATGATGAACACAAACAGCGGCACCAGGATGCCAAACAGCCCGGCACCGGAGCTAGCCAGCGCGATGATCGCGACCGCGGCGATCAGCTGCACGATGGTCGAGCCGGCAAGCACCCACTGCGGGGCGATGCGGCGCATCAGGCGCGAGGAAATCTGCACACCAGCGACGATGCCCACCGAGTTTCCGGCAAAGAGGAAACCATATTCGGTGGCACTGAGCCCGAAGAAGTCCTGGAACAGGAACGAGGAGGCCGAGAGATACGCGAACAGACCGGAGAAGCTGAGCGCACCGATCAGGATGGCCCCCACGTAGATGCGGTCCGAGAGCACCGAGCGATAGCCCGCGAGGGTGGCCTTAAATCCGGCAGAGCGGCGGCGCTCGGGCGGAAGGGTCTCGACGATCCACAGCGATACCGCAACCATTACGGCGATGCCGTAGATGGCAAGGACAACAAATAGACCACGCCAGTCCATGAAGGAGAGGAACATCCCGCCGAGCATGGGGGCCAAAATCGGGGCCATACCGTTGACGAGGGCGAGCCTGGAGAGCATCACCACGAGGGGACGTCCGCCGAAGAGGTCGCGGACGGTCGCGGTGGCTACCACCGCGCCCGCCGCCGCTCCGGCACCCTGCAGAACCCGGAAGATGCCCAGCACCATGAGGTCCGGTGCGAGCATGCAGCCGAGCGAGGCGAGCACGTGCACGGCCGTCGCGATCATCAGCGGCGTGCGGCGCCCCACCTTGTCACTCCACGGCCCCATAAAGAGCTGGCCAATCGCGAAGCCCACGGTGGTGCCGGTCAGCGTGAGCTGAATGGCGGTCACGCTGACGTCGAAGTCCGCCTGCAGCCGCGGGAACGCCGGCAGGTAGAGGTCGATCGTGAAGGGGCCAAGCGCGGTGAGCGCACCAAGAATAAAAACGTAGGCCAGGCGCTGGCGGCGGGAGAGGGCGTCACCGGGGTGTACGACGGTGGTCACGGGGTCCTTTGCAGTGGGGGTCGAAGTATCGAATCGATTCGATGAATCCGTTAACCCTATCGACAACCACCCGGCACGACCAAGCCGAAGGCGACAATAACCGGGCTAAATTTTACGAACGCCCGGGATTGCCGACGAGCGTGCGCGCGCTACCGCTGCAGTTCGGCAGGACGCGCACCCGGGAGTCGCACGGGCATGCGACCCGGATCGGCAATCAGGCGATCGATCACCGGTTCGGCCGCACCGATGAGGAGCAGATCGGCCCCCAGCTCGGCGCGCACGATCTCCGCCTCCTCCCCCGGAGGCACCAGAGCGTAGCGAGCAACCCGCGCGGCCAGCAGTTCGGGCTCACAGGCGGCGATGATGCCAAGGAACCCACCCAGCACAATCCGCGAGGGATTCACGATATTGATCATGCCGCCGAGCGAGCGGCCAAGAATCTCGGCGTGAGTGGCGGTGATCGGATGCGGCGTCGCGCGCAGCAGCCGCTCGAGTTCGGCATCGTCGATATCCGCCCCCGGCGCCACCGCGTCCACCAGGGCGTCGCGGGTCACCGCGCGCTCCAGCGGGATCCCGCCCTCGGTCGAGAAGGTGTGACCAAACTCCCCCGCGTATCCGCCCGCACCGCGAATGGGTCGGCCGCCGAGGATGAGGCCACCACCGATACCACTGGCACCACCATTGAGGTAGATCAGGTCGTCGATGCCGCGGCCCGCGCCGAAGTGATACTCGGCGCGCGCTCCGAGGCTCGCATCGTTGTCCACCAGGACGGGGAGCCCGGTAACGTCGGCCAGCAGCTCGGCGAGGGGGGCGTCCACCCAGCCCAACCGCGGGGCAAGACGCACCATGCCGTCCTCAGCGCGTACGAGGGCCGGGACGGCCACACCAATTCCCGCAATGCGCACGTCCGAGGGGAGCCTGCCGCGCAGCTCACTCACCAGTGCGGCCGATTCGGTTACGGCGCGCTGAACACTCGGTCCGGTGCGGAAGCCGCGACGCACGCGCTCGATCACTCGCCCGCCCAGGGTGACCGCGGCCACGGTGATGGCGTCGTATTCGGGATTGATCGCGAGGACCACGGTGCCCTCGCTCGGCGACACCACGGGCGAGGGGCGCCCCACCACGCCCTCGGTGGCCGGTACGCCCTCCACCACAAGGCCGCGCGATACAAGCTCGGCAACGAGCGCCGCAATTGTCGATCGGTTCAGCCCCGTTTCGCGGGTGAGGGCCGAGCGTGAGAGTGAGCCCTCGCGATGCACCAAATCCAGGATTCGACCGAGGTTGTGGCGGCGCACCGCGTCGAGATTACTACCCGTTGGCTTCACTGACTCCCCTTAGTTTCTCCTGAATCTTACCCCCACAATTATCTTTTGGTGGCGTAAACAACAATTAGCCCGTAATATGTCCTGCAACGCAACAAACTCCCTGGATGAATGGACATCAGCATGGCAACGAAGCCCACCAAAGCCGACCGGTTCTCCTTTGGACTCTGGACCATTGGCTACAACGGAACCGACCCGTTCGGCGGCCCCACCCGCCCCGAACTCGACGTCGTCGAGGCCGTTGAACGACTCAACGAACTGGGTGCCTACGGCCTGACCTTCCACGACGACGATCTCTTCGCCTTCGGCTCGACCGACGCCGCCCGGCAGAAGCAGATCGACCGCCTGAAGCAGGCCATGGCCGACACCGGCATCGTGGTGCCGATGGTCACCACCAACCTCTTCTCCGCTCCGGTGTTCAAGGACGGCGGCTTCACCTCCAACGACCGCGACGTGCGACGCTTTGCGCTGCGCAAGGTCATCCGCAACCTCGACCTCGCCGCCGAACTCGGCGCGAAGACCTTCGTCATGTGGGGCGGCCGCGAGGGCAGCGAGTACGACTCCGCCAAGAACATCGGTGCGGCCCTTGAGCGCTACCGCGAGGCCGTCAACCTGCTCGGCGACTACGTGACCGACAAGGGTTACGACATCCGCTTCGCGATCGAGCCCAAGCCCAACGAGCCCCGCGGCGACATCCTGCTGCCGACCCTCGGTCACGCCATCGCCTTCATCAACACCCTGGATCGCCCCGAGCTCGTGGGTGTCAACCCCGAGGTGGGCCACGAGCAGATGGCCGGTCTGAACTTCACCGCCGGTATCGCCCAGGCCATTGAGCACGGCAAGCTCTACCACATTGACCTCAACGGCCAGCGCGGCATCAAGTACGACCAGGACCTCGTGTTCGGTCACGGCGACGTGATGAACGCCTTCTCCCTCGTTGACCTGCTCGAAAACGGTGGACCGAACGGTGGCCCGGCCTACGACGGCCCGCGTCACTTCGACTACAAGCCGAGCCGCACCGAGGACATCACCGGTGTCTGGGACTCCGCCGCCGCGAACATGGCCAACTACCTGATGTTCAAGGAGCGCGCCGCGGCCTTCCGCGCCGACCCCGAGGTGCAGGAGGCACTCGCCGCCGCCAAGGTGGCCGAGCTGTCCCAGCCCACGCTGAACCCGGGCGAGAGCTACGACGACCTCATCGCCGACCGCTCGGCCTACGAGGACTTCGGTCCCGAGCGCTACCTCGGCGGCCAGGGCTTCGGCTTCGTGCGCCTGCAGCAGCTCGCGGTTGAGCACCTGCTGGGCTTCCGCGCCTAACCCACACGCAGTACCCTCGTGGCGGGTGGATCGTACGTCGATCCACCCGCCCCACAGATTTTCTAAGGACACCCATGAGCCTCGTTGCCGGCGTCGACTCCTCGACCCAGAGCTGCAAAATTGTTATTCGCGATGCCGAAACCGGTCGCCTCGTGCGGCAGGGCCGCGCGAGCCACCCGGACGGAACCTCGGTGGATCCGGCGGCCTGGTGGAGCGCCCTCGGCACCGCGATCGCCGACGCCGGCGGCCTCTCCGATGTGGCGGCGATCTCGGTGGCCGGGCAGCAGCACGGCATGGTGGTACTGGATGCCGCGGGGCGTGTGATCCGTGACGCCCTGCTCTGGAACGACACCCGCAGCGCCCAGGCCGCACTCGATCTGATCGACGAGGTGGGTGCCGACGCCTACGCCGAGCGCGTGGGCGTTGTCCCGGTGGCCTCGTTTACCGCCACCAAGCTGCGCTGGCTGCGCGATGCCGAACCGGAAAACGCCGCCCGGGTGGCCGCGGTGGCACTGCCGCACGACTGGCTGACCTGGCGACTACGCGGCTTCGGCCCCGAGGGCGAGAGCCCGCTCGGCCCGGATCTCGAACAGCTGCGCACCGATCCCTCCGATGCCTCCGGCACCGCCTACTGGTCGGCCCGCTCGGGGCAGTACGATTTCGAACTCTTCACGCGCGCCCTCGGTCGAAGCGCCCGGGTGGCTGGCGCATCGGCCGCAGCGACTGCCGGCGCCTCGACTCCCGCGGGCGAGGTCATCCTGCCCGCGATCGTGGCCCCGGGTGAGGCCGCAGGCACCGGAATCGACGCCCGTCTGCTCACCGGAGCGGTGGCAGACTCCCCCGGGGGAATCACCTCGGGGGTCATCGTGGCCGGCGGTGCCGGAGACAACGCGGCCGCGGGCCTCGGCCTCGGCGCGCAGAGCGGCGACGTCGTGGTGTCGATCGGTACCAGCGGCACCGTTTTTGCCGTGACCGATGCCGCACCGAACGACCCCACCGGCACCGTCGCGGGTTTTGCGGCGGCCTCGGGAGAATACCTGCCGCTGGTGTGTACGCTCAACGCCGCCCGCATCCTCGACGCGATCGCCGGGCTGCTCGGCGTGGATCACACCGGCCTGGGCACGCTCGCACTCGAGGCCGAACCCGCCGCTCGCGGCCTCGTCCTGCAGCCCTATTTTGAGGGCGAACGCACGCCCAACCTGCCGGATGCCACCGCAACGCTGTTCGGTATGACCCTCGACTCCACCGCCCGCCCGAACCTCGCCCGCGCCGCGATCGAGGGTCTGCTGTGCGGCCTCGCCGACGGCCTCGATGCCGCCCGCGAGCAGGGGGTAGACGCCCAGCGCATCCTGGTGATCGGCGGTGCCGCGCAGAACGTCGCCGTGCAGGCGATCGCCGCCCAGGTGTTTGACGTGCCGGTGGTCATCCCGACTCCCGGTGAGTACGTGGCCGACGGCGGCGCGGTTCAGGCCGCCTGGGCCCTCACCGGCACCCGACCGGACTGGGCGCTGGAGATCTCGGCTGCGCCCGCCCCGAATCACCATCCCGAGATTCGAGCCGGATACGCCGCCCGCGCGGTGCGCTAGCCGACGGATGAAACGCCGAACGCCCGGCCCCCTCTCGCGGGTGCCGGGCGTTCGTGTGTTCCGCGGGCTAGTGACCGACCGGCACCGCGATCTGTGCGGACTGCGCGCTGCGTAGCTCGGCCTCGTTGGGAAGCTTGAGGAACATCGTGACGATGAACGCGACGCCGTAGAGGGCGATCAGGCCCCAGGCGATGCCCTGGTATCCGGTCACGGCCACGAGGGCGGCCACGAGACCCGGGCCCACCACGGCGGCGAGTCCCGCACCGAGGTTCAGCACCGACATGATCGCGCCGGTTTCGCCGTGACCGTGGGCGATCGCGAGCGGGTTCATCGGCACGTACGCGCTCGCTCCGGCGCCCATGATGACCGAGGCGAGGGCGATGAGTGCGAAGTTCGGGCCGACGAGCTGCGGGATGTAGTAGTAGGCGAAGATGCCCAGCGCACACAGCGGGGTCGCGATCCACTGGGTCGCCCGGTGCCAGCCGATGCGGTTGCCGAGGTTGCCCCAGACCACGTTGCCGATCACCGCGGAGATGCCGTAGACGGTGAAGACGTTGATCGCGAGGTATTCGGGCAGGTGGATCTCGGAGACCAGGTAGGGCACGTAGAACACGGCCACGGCCAGGGGACCTGCGAGGTTCACGACCTTGACGATCAGCAGCAGCGAAACCTTGGGGCGACGCCAGAGGATCGAGAGACCACGAGCCAGGGCCGCCGAGGCTCCTCCGTGCTCGGTCGGGGCGGTCGCCTCCGCGGTGCGACCGAGGAAGACGATACCGGCGATACCACCGAGGGCGGCGAGCGCGAAGCCCACCCAGAGGGTCGCGATCGCGCCGGTGCCGGGCAGCAGCACGCTCGCGAGGGCCGGGCCGATGATCTGCATGCCGGAGGAGAACGCGAACCAGAACCAGCCGGCCACCGAGGACTGCTTCTCGGGGGCGGAGGAGTTGAGCACCCAGGTGAGGAAGCCGTAGGCGAAGAACGGATAGCCGATGCCGCGCAGCGCGTAGATGCCGATCACGAGGCCGAGGTTCTGGGAGGGCAGCGCCACCAGGATGAACAGCGCGGCGAACACGAGGAACACCACGAGCCCGATGGTCATCACCCGGCGCACGCCGAGCGCCTCGGGCAGCGCGCCCGAGAAGAACGAAGCGATGGCCACGACGATGCCGTATGCGGTGATCACGGCGCTGGCCTCGGCGACGGTGAAACCCTCGGCCGTGTGCAGGTAGTTGGCCAGCCAGACCGATTCGATGCCGTCGCCGATGAGGAACACGGTGACCGCGGCGAGACCGATCGCGATCGGCGCGGTCAGGCCGAGGCGTTCAAGAATCCCGCGGCGCGGGACGAGGGTGGTGGTCATACGGGGGCCTCGGTTTCGGTACGCAAACAGTGAGGGTGCACGGAAGGTACTTCTCCTCATTGAGTGAAACTGCGTGGGGGATGATTTCCTCACGCTAACACGCGATTTTTTGCGCACCCCCGCCCGTTCCCTCCGCCAAAATGACCGTTTCCTAACCGATTGCCTCCCCCACGAAACCCCAGTATCACGGGGATCTCCTCCTCTCACGCGCCCGCACCCTTACCGTTCGGTCACCCATCCTGCCCGCTCTGCGTGGCCCTCGGAGTCGATCGCGGCCTCCGTTTGGGGGTGGGGTGCCCCGGGCACAAAAAACCGAGCGGTTTCCACGAGGGAAACCGCCCGGTTGACTTCCGTTTTCTGAGCGTGAGCCGAGTGCGCTTACCTACCGCGCGGGGAAGCGGAACGAGGCGGCGTGGTGCCCGGGGTCGAGGCGGCTGGAGCCGTCGGCGCGCAGGCGTGAGCGAAGGGTGCCGGTGGGGGCGTCCTCGCGGTAGAGCCCGCGCTTGATGAGCTCGGGCACCACGAGGGTGGTGAAGTCCTCGAGGGAGCCCGGCGAGATGAACTGCGTCAGCATGAAACCGGTGGTGCCGGTGTAGGCGGCGCGCTGCTCAATCTGGTCGGCCACCTGCTCGGGGGTGCCGACGAAGGTGGTGCCCTGTCCGCGGGTGACGCTCGAGAACTGCGCACGCAGCTCGCCCGCGGTGATCGGGGTGGCGGATTTCCCGTGGTTGCGCACGTTCGAGGCGAAGCCCTCGCTGTGCGAGCCCAGGGGTTCGTGATCGGCGTACTGGCTGAGGTCGATCCCGGTGTCGCCGGCGTAGCTCACCAGCTGCGCCTCCAGGTGATAGTTGCTCTGCAGGAGGTCGTACTTTTCCTGCGCCTCGATCTCGGTGCGACCCACCACGAGGCGCATCACGCTGAGCGACTGCACCGCGTTTTCCTCGCGGCCGAGGGCGCGCGCCTGGGTGTTGATATCGATCAGGCCGGTGCGCACCGCCTCGGGGTCGCCGTTGCCCACGAACACCATCTCGGCGTGCTTCGCGGCGAACGCCTTGCCGCGCGGGCTCCATCCGGCCTGGAAGAGGAACGGCGTGCGCTGCGGGGTGGGGCTCGTGAGGTGCGGCCCCTGGACGCGGTAGACCGCGCCCTCGTGATCGATGCGACGCACCCGGCTACCGTCGGCATAGCGCAGGGCCGCCTTGTCCGCGATGATCGCATCGTCGGCCCAGCTGCCCTCCCACAGCTTGTAGACCACGTCGAGGAACTCCTCGGCACGGTCGTAGCGGTCATCGTGCTTGATCTGGCCATCGAGCCCAAAGTTCCGGGCGGCGTTCTCCAGATACGACGTCACGATGTTCCATCCGATGCGCCCCTCGGAGAGGTGATCGAGGGTGCTGAGCCGGCGCGCAAACGCAAACGGGTGCTCATAGGTGGTGCTCGCGGTCAGGCCGTAGGCGAGGTTCTTCGTCTGGGCGGCGAGTGCGGCCACGTAGAGCAGCGGATCGTTCGCCGGAGCCTCCACTGCCCACTCGACGGCGGACTCATGCCCGCCGCCATAGATGTCATACAGGCCGAGGACATCACCAAAGAAGAAGACATCGAGGTTTGCCTGCTCGGCAATGGTGGTCATGTTCTGCCAGAACGGCAGGCGGTCGATACCGAGTCGCTCATCCTCGGGGTGGGTCCAGAGGCTCGGCACACCGCCGAGGCCCACGGCGGCTTGCTCGTAGACGCCAAAGACGAGGGGTTTCTGGGGAGTGGTCATGCTGTCCTTTTCAGGCTAGGGAGTGGGGAGGGGATGCGGGATGGCGGCCACGAGCTCACGCGTGTAGGCGTTCTCGGGGTGTTGCAGAACCTGGTCCGCCTCCCCGATTTCGACGGCGCGGCCGTGCCGAAGCACCAGCACGCGATCGCTCACGTGGTGGATCACCGCGAGGTCGTGGCTGATGAAGAGGTAGGTGAGCCCGAGGGCGCGCTGGAGATCCTGGAGGAGGTCGAGCACCTGCGCCTGAACCGAGACGTCGAGCGCTGAGACGGGCTCATCGAGGATGAGGACGTCGGGGGCGCAGGCCAGCGCCCGGGCGATGGCCACGCGCTGCCGCTGGCCGCCCGAGAGCGAGAGCGGATGCCGGTCGGCGAGATCGGTGGAGAGGCCCACCTGGGTGAGCAGTTCGAGTGCGCGCGCACGCTGCGCCGCTCGATCGGTGATGCCACCGGGGCGATCCGCGTTCACCCGCAGGGCGTCGAGCAGGATCGTGATCACGCGGTGCCGCGGATCAAACGAGCTCAGCGGGTCCTGATAGACAACCTGCACCCGGTGTCGCACGGGCACACGCTCGCGGTTACTGAGGGCCGACCAGGGCTCACCGAAGACGGTGATCTCCCCGGTGTTCGGCGTATCCAGTGCGCCCAGGAGACGCGCGAGTGTCGACTTTCCCGACCCCGACTCCCCGACGATACCGAGGGTGGTGCCCCGGGGAACGTCGAAGCTGATGTCGGCCAGGGCGAAGCCGCCGCGAGCGGTGTAGGTGCGTCCCACGCCGCGTGCGCTGACCGCGGTATCGGCCGTGACGTCTCCCGCGGTGCTCGCGGGCACCGGTGCCCCCGCACGCCCCTCGATCGCCAGCGGCGGGGCCGCGCTCAGCCGCTGTCCGCGACGGCTCGGATCCGGGATCGCCCGGAGCAACGCCCGCGTGTACTCGGCCCGGGGTGCGGTCAGGACCTCCCGAGCGCTGCCGCTCTCCACCACCCGGCCCTCCCCGAGTACCAGCACGGTGTCGGCCAAGCGACCGACGACGCCGAGGTCGTGGGAGATCAGCAGGATGCCGTGGCCACGATCCCGCAACCGCTCAAAGAGGTCGAGAATCTGGGCCTGCACCGTCATATCCAGGGCGGTGGTGGGTTCATCGGCGATGAGGAGTTGGGGACCGGCCGCGAGGGCCTGCGCGATGAGTGCACGCTGTCGCTGCCCACCCGAGAGCTCGCCCGAGCGAGCCCGGACGTACCGCTCGGGCTGGTCCAGCCCCGCCTCGGCGAGCGCGTCCAGCACGCGGGCACGTCGGGTGTCGCGGGTTCCCCAGCGGTGCGCGGTGAGGGCACCACTGATCTCGCGGCCGATCGGGCGCAGCGGATCGAGCGAGGTCAGGGCGTCCTGCAGGATGAGCCCCACCTCGCGGCCACGGATCGACCGCCACTGTCGGTCGGTAAACGCGCGGGCATCGCGGCCGAGGACGTCCAGCCGCTCGGCCCCCACCCGTGCGCCCTGCCCGGCGAGCCCGATCAGGCTGCGCGCGGACACGCTCTTGCCCGATCCCGACTCCCCCACCAGGGCGGTGATCTTGCCCGGCTCCACGGAGAAGCCGAGATCGTGCACCGCGGTGATCCGGCTTCCATCGGCGCGCTCAAACTCCACGCGCAGGCCCTCAACCTCGGCCAGCGGCCCGGTGTACTCCCGTGTGGTCATGGCTGACGTCCTTCCGTGCACTGGTCTCGAAAACGATCGATGGTCGTCATGGCTATCGTCCCTCCGTGCGCTGCTGCAGGAACCGGCCGATAATCGTGAGGCTGAGCGCGCTGAGGGTGATGAAGAGGCCGGGGAACAGCGAGATCCACCAGGCCACCTGGAGGTAGTTGCGCCCGTCGGCCAGCATCGTGCCCCACTCGGGCGAGGGCGGTGCGGCCCCGAGGCCGAGGAACGACAGGCTCGAGGCCCAGAGGATCGCCTGGCCCACACCGAGGGTCGCGATCACGAAGATCGGACGGATGACGTTGGGGGCAATGGTCTGCAGGAGCACCGCGGTACTCGAACGGCCGAGGGCTCGGGAGGCGGCCACGAACTCCCCGTGCTTGACCTTGAGCGCCTGCGCGCGGATGAGGCGAGCGCTATCGGCCACGGTTCCGAGCCCCACCGCGACGATCAGCGGACCGATTCCGGAGCCGAGAATCGAGATGAGGATGAGCGCGATCAGCACGGTCGGAAACACAAACAGCACCTCGATGAGGCGGCCCACCACGAGGTCCACGGCGCGCGGTGCGAGTGCCGAGCCGAGCCCGAGGATGAGCCCGCCGCCCACCCCAATCGCGGTGGCGGCCACGCCAATCAGAAGCGACTGCTGGGCACCGAACACGATGCGGGTGTAGATGTCGCGGCCCGCGTGATCGGTACCGAAGATGTGCGCGGCCCCGGGGGCAGAAAACGCCGCGGCGGGGTCGGTGGCAAACGGGTCACCCCACGCCACGATCTGCGGGGCGACCGCGGCCACCAGCAGAAACAGGGCGAAGGCGAGGGCGAGCGCTACCCCGAACGGGATGCCCCACAGCCGGACGCGGCGCGGGCGGAGGTCCTGCCGCACCGAGGAGAGCGAGTACTGGGTCTGAGTCATGCGCCGTTTACTCCGATTCGCGGATCAATGATGCGGTACAGAATGTCGACGATGATACTCACGAGCACGTAGCCCACCGCCACCACGATGACCACGCCGAGCACCAGCGGGAGATCACGGGAGTTCACCGCCGCGAAGATCACGCGGCCGATCCCCGGGCGGGCGAAAATCTCCTCCACCACGAGGGTGCCGCCAAGCAGCCACCCGATCGACTGCCCGGAGAACGCGAGCGCCGGGATGAGGGCGTGGCGCAGCGCGTGCCGGAAGCGCACCGAGAGATCCGAGAGCCCGCGGGCGCGAGCGGAGAGCACAAACGGCTGGTCAAGCGCCTCGGTGAAGGACTCACGAGTGAGCTGACCGATGAGCCCGGCCAGCGGGATCGCCAGGGTGAGTGCGGGCAGCACGATTCCGGAGAATCCGGTGCCGCCGGAGACCGGGAACCAGTGCCAACCGATCGCGAACACGAGCAGCAGCATGAGCCCGAGCCAGAACTGCGGGAGGCTCGCGGCGATGATCTCGACCACGCGGCCGGGGGTTTCGATCAGGCGGCGACGCCCGGCGGTCAGCAGGGTCGACACCGTGGCGAGGATCCAGGCGAACCCCAGGGCGGTGCCGGCGAGCTGCAGCGTCGAGAGAATCTGCGGACCGAGGATCAGCGACACCGGTTGCCGCTGCAGGTACGAGGTGCCAAGGTCACCCGTGACGAGCTTGCCGAGGTAGATGCCATACTGCACGATCAGGGAGTGATCGAGGCCCAGATCGGCCCGCACCGCGGCGATCTGCTCGTTGGTGAGTGCCCGCCCGTTGGCACCGATCAGCGTCTGCACGGAGTCGGCCCCGGGGACCAGGCGCAGGAGGAAAAACCCGAGGCTCACCGCGACGAGCACCACGCCGAGACCGGCGAGGATGCGCAGCGCGAGGAAGGTGAGGAAGGCACGGGTATCGTCCCGCCGATCCGCGCGAGCGCGAGGATCGGCGGCGGGAGGACTCGGGAGTGCGGCCGCAGCGGGGGGAGCGGCATCAGCGGGTTCGGAGGCATGGGCAGGTTCGGAGGCAGGGGCGGCGAACGCCGGTACGGAGGTTTCCGTACCGGCGGGCACCGCTTCGCTCCCGGATGCGCGTGGCGGGGAGCTCTGGGTCATCGAGCGAGGACCCAGCTGTCGTAGAAGGACGCCTGGTTCGAACGCGGGTCGGTGTTGACCCCGGCCACCCGATCGTTGCGGTACAGGTACTGCAGCGGCTGGATGTACAGCGGCACCGCGAGGGCCTGCTCGGAGATGATCTTCTGCGCGGTCGAGTACAGTGCCTGACGCTTGGCGGGGTCGGTAATCAGGTTTGCCTGGTTGATGGCTGCGTCGAGCTCGGGGTTTTCGTAGCCGGTGCCGTTGTTGTGGTACCCGGCGGCGGTGGGGATGTTCTGGGTGCTCTCGTAGAGGAAGAAGAGCGCGGCGGCGGTGTTCGGGCCACCCCAATAGTCCTTGGTCAGGTCGTAGTCCCAGTCGGCGCGGCGCTGGGCAGCCTGGCCGTCATCGAGCTTCTCGTACTGGAGGTCGATACCAACCTCCTTGACGCTGCCCTGGATCTGGTCGAGCAGGAAGTACTCCTGCGGCAGGGTGCCGAAGCCCATCGAGACGTTCGCGGTGAGGCGCTTGCCGTCCTTGGTGCGGTATCCGGCGGAGTCGCGCGTGGTCCATCCGGCCTCGTCGAGGAGCTTGTTCGCCTTGTCGAGGTTGCGGGTGTAGGTCTTCTCAAACGCCGGGTCGAAGAAGATGGTGCTCGGCGAGAGCGCCCCGCCGAAGCCCTGGTAGGCACCGAAGAACACGCTCTTCAGGCCCGCCTCCACGTCGGTGGCGTAGCGGAATGCCTGGCGCACGGAGACGTCGTTGAACGGGGCACGCTTGGTGTTGAAGTCGAGCTGGACCGGCACGCCGGCGCGCTTACCGTCGATCAGGGTCAGGTTGTCGCTGCTCGTTGCGGTCTGGAAGCTCTCCGGCGGGATCGTCTCGATCGCGTCGACCTCACCCGACTGCAGCGCGGCAAAGCGGGTGGTCGGTTCGGAGATGAAGCGCCAGATGATCTTGTCGAGGTGCGCCGGGCCCTGGTGGGCGGCGGTGGCCGGTGCCCAGTTGTAGTCCTTGTTACGGACCAGGACCACCTGGGACTGCTTGTCCCAGGACTCGATCTTGAAGGGGCCGGATCCGATCGGTGCGGCAGCATTGCCCTCGATACCGCGGGCGATACCGGCGGGCGACTGGATGCCCGCGAAGGAGGAGGCCAGCACCGAGAGGAAGTCGGCGTAGGGCGCGCTCAGTGTGATGACCACGGTGGAGTCATCCGGGGTTTCCAGGCTCTTAAAGTTCTCAAACGCGCTGGAGGTTTCCGAGGCGGCGGTGGCGGGGTCGAGCCAGTAGTCCACGTTGGCCTTGACCGCGGCGGCGTTGAACGGGGTGCCGTCGGTGAAGTGCACGTCGGTGCGGAGGTGGAGGGTGTAGGTCAGGTCGTCCGGCGAGATCTCCCAAGACTTCGCGAGCCACGGCGTGAACGAACCGTCCGACTCCTGGCGCACCAGGGAGTCGAGGTAGGCGCGGGCGATGAGGGCCTGCGGCTGGTCCTGTCCGGCGGCGGAGTCGAGCGAGCGCGGTTCACGGTCGGTTGCGAAGGTCAGCGTACCGCCATCGACGGGCGCACCGACGTCCTTGGTGCCGCCTCCGGGTGTGGCCGCACCGGGGGCCGCACAGCCCGCGAGCAGCGCTGCCAGTGTCAGTGTGCCAAGGAGCGGGAGCAGTTTTTTGGGGCCCAAACGCATCGGGGTGCCTTTCGAGGGGGATGGTGACAATTTGCCACGTGAACGGGTGTCAGCATGTTCACACGCGTATCACAACGCCCGCTATCCGAAAAGACGCCCCGAGTCATCCCCCGTCACACTTCGCAATGCACCACGGCACAAAAAACCGGGTGACCCCCGAAGGAGCCACCCGGCAGTGAGGGCGTGTTACTGAGCCAGACGCTCCGCGGTGCGATCGAAGGCGCGCTCGAGGTCGGCCAGCAGGTCCGCGACGTCCTCGACGCCCACGGACAGGCGCAGCACGTTGTCCGGCACGGCCAGCTCGGTGCCGGCAACCGAGGCGTGGGTCATCAGCGCCGGGTAGTTCATGAGCGATTCCACGCCGCCGAGGGACTCCGCAAGCTGGAACAGCTCGGTGCTCTCGGCAAACGCGATGGCCGCGTCGCGTCCGCCACGCAGGGCGAACGACACCATACCGCCAAAGCCGCTCATCTGCTTCTTCGCGAGCTCGTGGCCCGGGTGGCTCTCGAGGCCCGGGTAGTACACGCGCTCGACCTCGGGACGCGACTCCAGCAGCTCGGCCACGGCCTGCGCGTTCTCACCGTGCTGACGCATTCGCAGGGGCAGGGTCTTGATACCGCGGGTGGTCAGCCAGGCCTCGAGCGGGGCGGAGATCGCGCCCACGGCGAACTGCTGGAAGCGTACAGCCTCGGCCAGCTCGTCATCGTTCAGCACGATCGCGCCCCCGATAACGTCCGAGTGGCCGCCGATGTACTTGGTGGTGGAGTACACCACGATGTCGGCGCCGAGGGCGAGCGGCTGCTGCAGCACCGGGGTTGCGAAGGTGTTGTCCACGAGCACGCGCACGTTCTTCGCGTGGGCGATCTCGGCGAGCGCCGCAATGTCGGTGATCGCGAGCAGCGGGTTCGAGGGGGTCTCGACCCAGAGGATCCTCGTGTTCTCGGTGATTGCCGCGGCCACGGCATCGGCGTCGCCGAGGTCCACCACGGTGTGGGTGATGCCCCACGGGCCGAAGACCCGGCTGATCAGGCGGTAGCTTCCGCCGTAGGCGTCGTTTCCGATGACCACGTGGTCGCCGGGGCGCAGGATCGCGCGCAGCAGGCCGTCCTCGGCCGCGAGGCCCGAGGAGAAGGTGATCGCGTGGGCGGCGTTATCCAGCGCCGCCATCTGCACCTCGAGCGCGGTGCGGGTGGGGTTGCCGCCGCGGGAGTACTCGTAGCCGCCGCGCAGCTGACCCATCCCGGCCTGCACGAAGGTCGAGGTGAGGTAGAGCGGCGGGATCACCGCACCGGTGGTGGGGTCAAACTCCTGGCCGGCGTGGATGGCGCGGGTAGCGAAACCCTCGAAGGAGGAGGAAGCGGAAGAGGAGGTGGTCATGGGGTGTCCTTTCGGAAAGAGCGTGTGCGCGCGTGGCGCGGAGGGGCGTGCGAGGCACGCCAGGAGTGGTGGCGACGGGGTCGCCCGAAACGCGATGTTACGGGGCGATTAGCGCGGACACTCGCCGGTGATACCGGACACGTTCTGGGTCGCGGTGGCGGCGAGCACGGCCACCGGAACCCCGAGGATCTCGCTCATTATGCCGTGGCCTTCGCGGCCAGTGCGTCCAGCAGGATGCCGGGGGTCAGGATCGCGACGGGCTTGCCATCGGTCAGCACCAGCAGAATGCCGTGCTCGTCCAGGGCGGCGCGGGCCTCGGTGATGCTGCGGCCCGAACCGATGGTCGCGATGCTGGCGCCGATGCCGCGGTCCACCGCGGTGTCACCGGAAATCTCACCGGCGAGAATGCCGGAGAGCAGGTCGGACTCGCGCACCGCACCCCAGACCTCGCCGAGTACGGGATCCTCGGTGGTGGTGATGATGGGCAGCGCGGGCAGGCCCAGCTCGCGCAGGCGGGCGCTCGCGGCGGTCACGGTGTCGGTGGGGGCGAGGCGCGGCAGCGCGGCGCTCACGTCCGCGGGCAGCACGCTCGCGAGGGTCTCGCCCTCGCCGTGGTCGTAACCGAGGTCACGCATCCAGGTGTCGTTGAACACCTTGGTGAGGTAGCCGCGGCCGGAATCGGGCAGCAGGATCACCACGACATCCTCCGGGCCGAGCTCCCGCGCCACGCGCAGCCCGGCTACCACGGCCATGCCGCTGGAACCGCCCACGAGCAGGCCCTCCTCGCGGGCCAGGCGGCGGGTCATCGCAAACGACTCGGCGTCGTTCACCGCGATGGCCTCGTGCACGAGCTCGGGGTGATAGGTGCCCGGCCACATGTCCTCGCCCACACCCTCGACGATGTAGGGGCGACCGGTGCCACCGGAGTAGATCGACCCCTCGGGGTCGGCGGCGATGATGCGCACGCCGTCATCCGAGACCTCGCGCAGGTAGCGCGCGGCCCCCGAGATCGTGCCGCCGGTGCCGGCACCGGCCACAAAGTGGGTGACCCGGCCGTCGGTGTCGCGCCAGATTTCCGGACCGGTCGACTCATAGTGGCTCAGCGGGCCGTTGTTGTTGAAGAACTGGTTGGGCTTATACGCCCCGGGAATCTCGGCGGTCAGCCGGTCGGACACCGCATAGTACGACTGCGGGGAATCCGGGCTCACCGAGGTGGGCGTCACCACGACCTCGGCACCGTAGGCGCGCAGCACGTCGCGCTTCTCCTCGCCCACCTTGTCCGGGGTGACAAACACGCACTTATATCCGCGCTGCTGCGCGACCAGGGCCAGGCCCACACCGGTGTTACCGCTGGTGGGCTCCACGATGGTGCCGCCGGGGCGCAGCTCGCCGGACTTCTCCGCGGCGGTTATCATCTTCAGCGCGACGCGATCCTTCACCGATCCGCCGGGATTCAGGTACTCAACCTTCACCAAAACGGTAGCGGTGATGCCCTCGGTGACCCGGTTCAGCTTGACCAGCGGGGTGTTGCCGATCAGGTCCACGACGGACTCTGCGTACTTCATGCGTGTGATTCCTTACTCGCGCCCGGGATTTTCGGGCGGCGGCGGAGAGCTATCCGCAACCATAACTGTAACCGGCGGAAACCGAGTGTTACGTTATCGAGGTTTTCTCGGGATCAGCCGTGCATCTGCTCGGCGAACAGTCGGGCATACAAACCCTCGGTTGCGAGCAGTTCCTCGTGGGTTCCGGACTCCACGATCCTCCCGCCCTCGAGCACAAATATGACGTCCGCGGACACGATCGTCGACAAACGGTGCGCGATAGCCACGGTGGTGCGCCCCTCCGACGCCTGCTCGAGCGCGCGCTGCACCACCCGCTCGGAGAGCGTATCGAGCGCGCTCGTGGCCTCATCAAGGATGAGCACGGGCGGATCCTTGAGTAGAACGCGTGCAATAGCAACGCGCTGCTTCTCCCCACCCGACAGGCGGTAGCCGCGCTCCCCCACCAGGGTGTTGTACCCCTCGGGGAAGCGCGCGATGGTGTCGTGAATATTGGCGGCGCGGGCGGCGGCCTCGAGCTCGGCATCGGTCGCATCGGGCTTTGCATAGCGCAGGTTCTCGGCGATGGACGCGTGGAACAGGTAGGTTTCCTGGTTGACCACGCCGATGCGGTCCACCAGCGACTCGTGGGTGAGCCCGGTCACCGGGGTGCCGGAGAACCGCACGGTGCCGCCGGTCGCGTCATAGAAGCGCGGAATCAGATACGAGATCGTGGTTTTTCCCGCGCCACTCGGCCCCACAAAGGCCGCGAACTGGCCGGGGCGAATGCTGAAGCTGACGCCGTCCAGGGTCGCGCGCTCGCTCTCGGTGGCATCCGGATAGCGGAAGGTCACGTCGTCGAAGTCGATCTGCCCGGCGGGGCCGGGTGCCTCGGCCACGTCCACCGCGTTCGGGGCATCGGCGATCGCTGGCTTGAGATCGAGATACTCGAAGATTCGCGCAAACAGCGCCCCCGAGGTCTGCAGGTCGAGGCCCACCCGCATGATCGAGATCAGCGGGAACAGCAGCCGCGACTGCACCGTGGTGAACGCGACGATCACACCCGCGGAAATATCGAGGTGCCCATCGGTAATCAGGTACCCCGAGGCGAGGTACACGATCGCGGGAATCGAGGACAGGAAGATGTTGACCATCGCGAAGAACCACTGGCCGCTCATCTGCTGGCGCACCTGCAGACTCACCTGCACCCGGTTGGCCGACTGGTAGCGACCGATCTCGGCCTCCTGACGGCCGAAACTCTTCGCCAGCAGAATGCCCGAAACGCTCAGCGTCTCCTGGGTGATCGCGGTCATCTCCGACAGCGATTCCTGCGTCTGGGTCGCGATGCGGGCACGCACCTGGCCCACCCGACGCTGCGCGATCACGAGGATGGGCATCAGGATGAGCGCGATGATCGTGAGCTGTACGTTGAGCATCAGCATCGCGACGAGCGCCGCGAGCACCGTGACCGTGTTGCCCAGCACGCTCGAGATCGTGTTGGTGAGGACGGAGGACACCCCGCCCACGTCGTTCTGCAGCCGCGACTGGATCACACCGGTTTTGGTGCGGGTGAAGAAGCTCAGCTCCATCTCCTGCAAGCGGCGAAACAGCCGCACGCGCAGGTCGCCCATGACGGAGTTTCCGACGGTGGCGGTGAGCCAGGTCTGCCAGACGCCAAGTGCGGTGGAGACGATGAAGATGGCGATCATGACCAGGACGATCCAGGTCAGCACCGGAAGGTTGGGTGTCCCCCCGGGCGGGAACAGGCCCTGGTCAAACGCCCGCGAGACCAGCAGCGGCGGAATGACGGAGAGAGCCGCCCCGATCAGCACCAGCCCGATGGTGAGGGATATCTTGGTCTTGTAGGGGGCAAAGAGGGTGAAGATTCTGCGCAGCAGGTGCGGGATCTTGGGGGCTTGCGCGTTCATTGCCCGCTGGGCGGACTCGTCCGCACCGCTCACTCGCCCGCCGCCGCGGCCTCCGCCGGGCCCACGCATGCTCATAGGGCGGGGATCTTTCCGAAACCTCGGCCCCGGACCCCTTCGATTCTCACCCTCGTTACGCGCATACCCATGCGGTCAGCATACCCCCGGAAACCCGACACGAGGGCATATCAATCGCACCCCGTCCGGGTGGGCGGACCGCCGTTTCGGCCCGCCTCCGGCTAACCCTTGGTCGCGCCGGCCAGCAGACCCCGGACGAAGTAGCGCTGTAGACCGAGGAAGACACCCAGCGGGATGATGATGGAGATGAACGCGGCCGCCGAGAGGAGGTAGGTGTTTTGGCCCTGTGTTCCAACCATGTTTGTGAGCATGACCGTGATCGGGTTTTGATCGCTACTGGAGAAGACCAGTGCGATCAGGAGATCGTTCCACACCCAGAGGAACTGGAAGATCGCGATCGAAGCGATGGCGGGCATTGCGAGCGGCAGCACGATGCGCAGGAATATCTGCCCGTGCCCGGCACCGTCGATGCGGGCGGCCTCGAAGAGGTCTGCGGGGAGGCTCGCCACGAAGTTGTGGAGGAGGAAGATCGTGAGGGGCAGGGCGAGGATTGTGTGTGCCAGCCAGATCGAGGCAAACCCGGTGCTGCCATCCAGCGGACGCACCACCACCGTGCCAAAGATCTCCCCGCCGCTGAACAGCCGCAGCAGCGGCACCATGACCATCTGTACGGGCAGGATCTGCAGCGCGAACACCGTGATGAAGAGCGTGTTGCGGCCGCGAAACGGAATCCAGGCGAACGCATAGGCGGCGAGCAGGGCGAGCCCCAGTGGCAGGATCGCGCCGGGGATCGTGATCGCGAGGGAGTTGATCAGCCCCTCGGCGAGGTTGACCTGGACCCGGGTGGGATCAAAGATGGCCGCGTAGTTGTCGAGGGTGAGGGCGTCGTCGCCGAACGCGCGCCACCAGCCGCTGGAGGCCACGGCGTCCGGCGTGCGGAACGAGGAGACCAGGAGCCCGAGTGAGGGCAGGGTCCAGACCACGGCGATCAGGAGGGCGACCGCGGTGGCGGCCCGGGAGCTCAGCCGGGCGCGGACGCGGTCAAGGCGGCCGGTGCCCGTGCCGCTGGTGCTCGGTCGGCGCTCGGCTTTCCGCGGCGTGTGCCGCGTGGGTCGCCGGAAAGCTCCGCTCGCGGGAGGTATCTCGGTGTGGGTCATCGGGCTAGCCCTCTCGGCTGTGTCGGAGGTTGCGAACGTTGATCACGATCAGCGGGATCACGAGGAGGCACAGCAGTAGCGCGTAGGCCGCGGCCCGCCCGTTCTCGCCGAGGGTGAAGCGCTCGTACATCTGCTGGGCGAGCACCCCGGAGGAGTTGCGGCCGTTGGTCATCGCGATGACGATGTCGAAGATTTTGAGGGAGGCGATCGAGGCGGTGGAGAGCACCACGATCAGGGTGGGGCGGATCCACGGCACCGTAATCTGGGTGAATCGGCGCAGCGCCCCGGCACCGTCGAGCGCCGCCGCCTCGAGCTGATCGGCGGGCACCCCCTTGATGGCGGCGGAGATCACGACCATCGCGAACCCGACCTGGATCCAGACAAACACCACGATGAGCGCAAACGTGTTGGCCGGGGCGCTCGAGAGTGGGTCGACCGGGGCGGCTCCGAATACCCCCAGGATCGCGTTGAGGAGGCCCACCTGGGCGTCGCCCTCTGGACGTGCCTGGTACACGAGTCGCCAGATGATCGATGCCCCGACGAAGGAGATCGCCATCGGCAGGAACACCAGGAGCTTGTAGACCCGTTCCCCCCGGGCGTTGTCGATGAATACCGCGTAGAGCAGCCCGAGGAGCGTGGATGCGGCCGGGGCCACGAGCACCCAGATCAGGGTGTTGCCGATGGTCGCGAGGCTTTCGGGGTTTGAGAAGATCCAGGTGAAGTTGCGCAGCCCGACGAACTCGGTGCCGGCGTCGTTTTGGAAGGCGAAGAACACGGTGCGGACGAAGGGGATCACGAGCCCCACCACCAGCAGCACGGCGGCCGGGAGCAGAAACGCCAGGAGCTGGAGCAGGCGGCCCGCGCCGCCGCGGGAGCGCCGGTCGAGGAGGAAGAGGCCGAGCCCCACCAGCGCGCCCCCGGCGATGGCGATCTCGTAGGTGTGCAGGAGTGCAAGCAGAACCACCGGCACGAGTATCGAGAGGGCGAGACGGAGGAGGGTGCCGCCCCTCCCCGGGCGCGGCAGGTATTCGACCGCGAGGATGATCAGCCCGATCAGGGCCACGAATACCGCCAGGATCGCGACGCCCTGCAGCAGAGCGGGGAGCGTCGCGATCCAGGTAAAGAGTGCGGGCACGCGGTATCCCCGCTAGTTCTGATCGGGCCAGGTGGCGTCTATTCGGGCAGTGACATCGGGAATCGAAGCGCCGTCGATCCAGTTGGTGACGCCGGTGAAGAACCCGGAGGTTCCGACGGCGGCGGGCATGAGGTCGGAGGCATCGAACCGGAAGGTGATGTTCGGGTTTTGCAGCACCGCGATCGACTCGACGAGGATGGGGCTCGTGGCGGATGCCGGGTCGAGCCCGGTGTTGGGCGAGATGACGCCGCCGAGCTTTACCCGGGCGTTTGCCCACTCGGGCGAGGCCAGGTACTCGAGCACCTTTGCCGTGGCTTCGCGATCATTGAACGCCGCGACGATGTCGCCGCCCCCGGTGACGGCATTTTCGCCGCCACCCTCGGTGCCGAATCCGGGCGTCTGGAAGGCCCAGAGGTCGGCCTCCGGGCCCACGGTCAGGCCGGCCGTGCGCGCGAAGGTGTCAAAGAAGGCGCCCTGCCGGGTGAGCGTGCAGGTTTCGGCCTTCAGCGCCGCGGCGATTTCGTCGCCGTATCCGACGGTGTTGATCGAGGAGACACCGCCGAAGCCCGCGTTGACGTACTCGGGGTTGGTGAGGATCTTTCCGGCCTCGGTGAAGGCCGACTGGATGCGCGGATCGCTAAACGGAACGCTGTTGTCGATCCACCCGTCGTAAACCTCGGGGCCGGACTGACGCAGCACCAGGTCTTCGATCCAGTCGGTGCCGGGCCAGCCGCTCGCCGCCCCCGCCGCAAACCCGGCGCACCACGGCGCCGTGGAGGTATCGGCACGGATCTGCGCGGTGAGGTCGAGCAGGCCCTGCCAGCTGGTGGGCACGTTCCAGCCGCGCTCGGCGAACGTCGTGGGCGAGTACCAGACGAACCCCTTGACCGAGGCGAGCATCGGCACACCGTAGGCGACGCCGTCTACCGTGCCGTACTGCTGCCAGTCTTTGGTGAAGTTCTGGGTGAGGGCCGCGGCCACCGGTGCAGGCACGGGGGTCAGGGCGTCTTTTCGGGCGAGGTCGGTGAGGAGGCCGGGCTGCGGGAAGATCGCAAGATCCGGGGTCTTATTTGCCTGCACCTGGGCCTGGATTCGCTGTTCGAATCCGTTGTCGGTGTTGAGCCGGATGGTGATGTCGTTTTCCTTGGCCCAGTCTGCCCAGGAAGCTTCGAGTGCCACGCCCTCCTCGCCCCCGATGCTGGTGGTGATGGTGACGGTGGTGCCGTCGTCCGTGGCGGTACCGCCGCCGGGGCCGCCACAGGCGCTGAGCGCCATCACCGCGGCACCGGCCAGCGCAATGCTCGGGATAAACCGAGCACGCCCCGCGCGGGAACGGAGTGGCCGAGTGAAAACACTCGGGGGTGACGAATGGGTGGTGGGCAGGATGGGTGAAGGCATGGTCACGCTCCCTCGAGTGGCGCCTAGGTGAAGCCTCAGGATCGCAGCGTGGGCACCCCCGAACAACAGCCAAACACCTGCAATCCACTGGGAGTCCAGGGCATTGCACCCGGATCATCCCTCCGAAAACGAGGGCGCGGTGGGTCCGGTTCCCCGGAAACCCACCGCGCCAGCGTCCACAACGGATGTGAGTGCTAGGCGTCGCCCAGGGCGATGTCCGCGGCCTCCTCGACGACGCTCTCGTGTCCGATATCGGCCGAGACGAGTGCCTTCCGACCGAACACCAGGATCAGCACGCCCACGAGCGCGGCGGCCGCGGCCAGGTAGTACGGGGCCGAGGGGGCGATCGCCGCGGCGAGCAGCGCACCGACGGGCGGGGCCACGGCACCACCGAGGAAGCGCACGCCCGAGTAGGCCGAGGAGGCGACCGAGCGCGGCAGGTCGGTGGACTCCATGACGGCCTCGGTGAGCACGGTGTTTGAGATACCGAGGATCAGGCCGCCGACGATGATCGTGACGATCAGCGCGGTGCGGTTCTGCACGACCAGCGCCGCGGCGATGAGGTCGAGGGTCAGTGCGCCGAGCACCACCATGAGGAGGCGGGAGCGGCGGAAGTGCCGGATCAGAATCGGCGCGATCACCACGCTGGTAAAGGCCAGCGCTACACCCCAGCCGAAGAACACGAACCCGAGCCCGGTTGCACCGAGCTCAAGCGGGAAGGGGCTGTAGGCGAGCAGGATAAAGAACGCGATGTTGTAGAAGAACGCGGTGGCCGCGAGCAGTGCGAGTACCGGACGGCCGAGGGCGCGGAAGGCCGCGGTCACTCGCACGGGCGCGGGCTTCGCGGGCTCCTTTTTCAGCACGGTCAGGATCGCGATGAATCCGATCGCCATGAGGCTCGCGGTGCCGAAGAACGGGCCACGCCAGCTGATGTTTCCAAGCAGGCCGCCGAGCAGCGGGCCCACGGCGATCCCCACGCCGAGCGCCGCCTCATAGAGGACAATGGCGGACCCGGCACCGCCGCTGGCCGCCCCGACGATCGTCGCGAGCGCCGTGGAGATGAAGAGCGCGTTTCCGAGGCCCCAGCCCGCGCGGAATCCGATGATCTCATCCACGCTGCCCGAGAGCGCCGCACCGAGCGCGAACACCACGATGATGACGAGGCCGAGCAGCAGCGTGCGCTTGGCTCCGAGCCGGCTGGAGATCCAGCTGGAGAAGAACATCGCCACCGCGGTAACGAGCAGATAGGAGGTGAAGAGTAGCTCGGCCTGGGCCGGGGTCGCGTCGAGATCCTTGGCGATGGCCGGCAGGATGGGGTCAACCAGACCGATACCCATGAACGCGATGACCGAGGCAAAGACCACGGCCCAGACAGCGGTGGGCTGCTTCCACATGCTGGTGCCGGTTTTCTGGCCGCTCATGCGCGGGGCTCGGTGTAGTCTGCCTCAGCGGCCTCATCCGCAGGCGGCTCGGCTACCGCAGGCAGCTCTGCGACTTCGGGGGCATCGGGGCGCACGGGGCCGGTGCCGCTGACCAGCTCGGCGAGGATCGCGGCGGCGGCATCCAGGGTGTCGAGCTGCCCATCGGAGAGCACCGCGAAGCGGGGTTCGAGCGCGCCCAACAGGGTTTCGCGCCAGGTGGTCAGGGCGTCCCGGCCCGCGGCGGTCAGTTCCAGCACGGTCGCGCGGGCGTCGCTCGGATCGGCGACGCGGGCGACCCACTCGCGCTGCTCCAGCAGGCGGATGATCTTGCTCATCGTGGGCTGGGACACCCGACCGTGGCGGGCAAGTTCGCCCGTGCGCATCGGCCCGGTGGTGTTCAGGGCGTCGAGGGTGCGCCAGATGGCGGGCGATTCGGTGCTGGAGGTGGAGTGGGCGGCGAAGCGGGTGAGTCGGTGTGCCGAAAACACGAGGTCGCCCAGGATGGCGTGCAGATCACGCCGCGAGGTGGATACTTCAGAACTGGACATACCCACATAATACATAGCCAAGCTATATAAATACTGTGAGGGGATATTTCACCGCTTAACGCGGTAACGCGTGGCACCCGGGGGTGCCACGCGTTACGAATGCGATCAGAAGATCGACTCAGCGCATTACGCTCAAGTAAGTGCTCCTCGCGGAGCCCAAATTACTTGACGGTAACGGTTGCGCCAGCCTCTTCCAGAGCAGCCTTTGCCTTCTCGGCGGCTTCCTTGTTTGCGCCCTCGAGCACAGCCTTGGGGGCACCGTCGACAACAGCCTTGGCCTCGCCCAGACCCAGCGAGGTGAGCTCGCGCACAACCTTGATGACCTGGATCT
>NZ_RCUX01000011.1 GCF_003667565.1 Mycetocola tolaasinivorans | reverse complement strand
GAGGCATATGCCGCCCGAGTCAAAGACGAGCACATCGTCGTGAGGCGTCCGCGCGTGGCCTCTGTCGAATGGTCCCCTGTGTCTCCCGTGCAGGACGGGGAGCGTGTGCAGCGTGTGGCGGATGAGGTTCGTGTGGAGTCCACTCGTGACGTGATCCGCGCCGCCAACAAGGACGGAGGCAAGGCATGAGGCGTTTGTTTAGGCTGCTGGCCGCGTACGTGGATGCTGTCTCGGCGGCGTTCGAGAAGTTCGCGACCGAGGCGAGGGAGAACGCCCGCGGGTATTCGGCAAGCGAGTACCGGCGAGGATTCGAAGACGGATTGCGAAATACACACATTGAGGCCCAAGCGTTGCAGAAGTTCCGCGCCCTGGGCGTGAAGCCGAAGCAAGGCCTGGAATGGGCGCTGATCCTGGCGGCCGCCGGCGCAACCGACGATCTGGTCGGCATCTTCGCCCAGATCACAGCATCCAGGCAAATCCGCCTGCAAGAGATACACCTGCTCCACGACAAGAACATCGAAATCCGGTTCACTGCGACACCACAAGGGGTGAAGAATGGCGACTAGGCCACGTACTCGGGAGCATTTCCCGAAGATGAAACAGCGCGGCCGGTACCGCGCATATCGAGCCCCGAGAACGAACCTGTTCCCGGGGCTCTTACGCATGATCGAAGCCCTCGCAAAAATCGATGCCTCATTCGCCCTTGATCATTGGCAGCAGGTCTTTCTGGCAAGCGCGCTTGAACGTGATCGCCACCAGATTAGCGATTCAATCAACCGATGGGCTGGGCATCCCGAGCAGACCATCCGCGGCGCGGGCGTGTCCGTGGTCTTGATTGATGAAACCCATCTACTGCGCGATGTTGCTGTGCGGCGGCCCTGGTGGAAGTTCTGGGCCCGATGAGCGAGAGACTGTGTGCGCGGGGCTGTGACCGGGACGCGCTCCACGGGTTCCTGATCTGTGACCGGTGCGCCTCAAAGGTGAACCGGGCGCTCACGGAAGCCCCCGGGGTGGTGGAACACCTGCGGTCCCTCAACACCCCGCTGAAAGCCGCCGTGTACGACCGAGAGATCGTGTCCGGCGGCGGGCCGGGATTCGCGCAGGCCCCGATGGATCTCGGCCCGATAGACGCCGCCGACACCATCGTGTCCAGCCTCGTGCACTGGGCACGCCATTTCGGCGACACCCAGGACTACTGGGGCCTGGCCGCGGGCCTCCCGTCATACACGAGCCTCGGCCACGCATACCGCATGACCAAACGCGCCGCCGGCTACCTCATCGCTCACGGCGAGACCATCGCCGCGAGCATCGAAGTCCTCGACTTCATGGATGCTCTGTTCGCCCCGCCCGGCGACACCTGGACCATCGGGAAGGCCGCCTCCGTCTACCCGACCAGAGACAGGCCGCACCGGCACCGGCAGCCCTGTCCGGGCTGTCAGCGCCGCTCCATCGAGGTTGCCCCGCCCGGCGACTTCCACCAAGAAACCAAATACCGATGCCGTTGGGAAACCTGCGGCTGGACGCCACCGTACGACGAGCTCGTGCGGTGGCGTTCCTACTTTCACGGCACCACCACATCGAAGGAGAAATGACCATGGAACAGATCAGCAAGCGGCTCATGAACTGGGCCTCAATCCTCGAGCCCGGCACCCGCGCGCAGGCCGAGACGGCATCGAGTATGCCGTTCATCTTCCCGCACATCGCCCTGATGCCCGATGCTCACCTCGGGAAGGGCGCCACCGTGGGGAGCGTTATCCCGACCGAGGGTGCGATCATCCCTGCCGCGGTGGGGGTGGACATCGGCTGCGGCATGATCGCAGTACGGACCCAGTTCACGGAGAAGGATCTTGCCGGCCTCGACCGTGGCTTGCTGCGGTGGGCGATTGAGGATGCGATCCCGCTCTCTGCCGGCAAGTACAACGAGGTCGAGACCGCGACCGCGCGCGATCGCAACAACGGGCTGCTGCTGGCGGGGTGGCGCACCAACCCTGAGTTCGACCCGGCGAAGTATGCGGCCAACTGGCGGCTGCAGCTCGGGACGCTCGGATCGGGGAACCACTTCATCGAGGTGTCCCTGGACGAGGAGGACCGGGTCTGGCTGTTCCTACACTCGGGATCACGAGGCGTAGGCAACAAGATCGCCCAGCACCACATCAAGGTGGCCCAGGACTACGCGCGCCGAAACTTCATCACCTTGCCCCACCCCGACCTCGCGTACCTGGTGGAGGGCACGCCGGAGTTTGAGCAGTACATCACTGAGCTGCAGTGGGCGCAGGACTTCGCCCTCGCAAACCGCGAGGAAATGATGGACCGCGTCATCGAACAGTTCACCGTTTGGGTTGGTGCCGCGGTGGTCGAACATGAGCGCATCAACTGCCACCACAACTACACCGCCCGCGAACAGCACTTCGGGCGCACGGTGTGGCTGTCCCGAAAGGGCGCGATCGACGCCTCGGAAGGAACGCTCGGCTTGGTGCCCGGGTCGATGGGCACTCGCTCGTACGTGGTCGAAGGCCGAGGGAACAAACTGTCGTTGAACTCGTCGCCGCACGGCGCTGGCCGCGAGTACTCACGCAGCGCCGCCCGCAAGACCTTCACACGCGACCAGCTGCGCGAGGCAATGGCCGGGATCGAGTACCGCGACACCGACGCGTTTATCGATGAGATCCCCGCGGCGTACAAGGACATCGACGTGGTTATGGAGGACTCGAAGGACCTGGTCACGATTCGGCACACCCTGCGGCAGATCGTCAACGTGAAGGGAGACTAATGACCGAACGGGGGCAGGTCCAGGCATGGGCCACCGTCAAGGACGCCGCGGCCATAATCGGCCGAACCCGCAAAACGATCTACGGATGGATCCGCGATGACCGGCTAGAGTGCATCGGCGGTCAGGTATACATGCCTGACGTGGAAGAGCTCTACGCAGTCATGTCTCGCAGGCGGGGGAAGGGCCGCCTGAAAAACAAAGGTGACAAGGGTAACTCTGATGATGTATGATCGACATGTCGAAGAACTATCCCAGGTACCAGAACCTGAATAGTCACACGAAAGGCCGCTCCCTCACCGGAGCGGCCTTTCGTGTTTACGGACTAGGTGCCGGGGTCCTACCTTCCCCCGTTTTGAGGCGGTGGCGCGCGCCGAGAGCACCGACCGCGCTGGGGTAGCTCACCCCGTGGATGTTTCCAAGCATCGAGCTCGCGGCCGCCCCACGAGGCGGCCGCACACTCAGACTTACGGTCATCTCTCGAATGGAAACCGCGCCCCGACTCCCGTCAGCTCGCAAGGGTAGAGGCGGAGAGCGGGCGATCAGCATCAGCCGAGAGAGATGGCCGTAATTGACTACCGATGTTGGGGAACCTTCAGGAGTGCGTGGCGCGCGCTGGTAGGAAACGCCCGGATAGCCCACGTAAGGGCGGGGCCGGGATCGCTGGGGGCGTCCCGGCCCCACAATCGCCTTGCTGGTTGGAATTGGCAGACACGAGGTGCTCAAAACACCTTGCCCGCGAGGGCGTCCGGGTTCGAATCCCGGGCGAGGCACCACGCCCACGGCTCATTCTCTGTCCCATACGGAGAGGGCCGCGGGTATCTCTTGGCATGGTACAAAGTCTCGAAAAACACGGGGCTAGACCATGCATGCGAAAGCCGTACCCGCGTGAAAACGCGAAACCCGGCACCTTTTGTATCACCCCACACGTAAAGGACACCACATCATGGCTGAACTCAGCGCCCAGAGCCGCGAAACCCTGACTGACCACTACAAGGGCCAGATCAGATACGCGGCCAATAACATCACCGAGCACCACCGCGCCATTGAACGCATCGCCGAGCTCGCGGACGACCTGGGCATCTCCGACACCGAGCGGGAAGCCGACTACCAGGCCGCGCTTGCCAAGTACGAGAACCTTGCCTAGCGAGCGGGATTGCGCGGCGTTCCAGGCGGCTATCGAGGCAGCCGCGTTCACCCACCTCGGTGTGCGCCTCACCCAGTATGCGATACCGATGATCGGTCTGGACCAAGGGGGCGACATGGTGCAGGACATCACTGTCCCCAACGACCAGCTAGCCGTGAACACTCTCGGCATGCTGCATTGAGCACAGTTGGCCTTAGAGAAGGGGATCCGCGATGAGTGACACCCCACATCCTATTGAACTCATCTTGAACGCCCGTGCAGCTTCCAGGGCACTCGCGGACCAGGCGAAGAGATGCTACCGCGCGTTCTTCGGCACCCTGGACCGCTATCGGCTGACGGTCGGGCCCATCCAGGACATCGAGCTGTTCCTTACCCAGATGGCCGACGCCCTCGAGGCAACCCTGCCCGAGCCTCTACCCCGCAAGACGGTAACCCTTGGCGACACCACGGGTACCGCAACCATCCACTACCCCAAGGAGTAACCCCATGGCCGAGAACGAGAACATCAACCCTGCCCTTGTCGACCAGATCAACAAGATTGGAGAGGCAGCCGCAAACGACGCAGTGCGGCGTGACGCACGCTTGAACTCGATCGGACGCGGCGTCGCATATGTCCTCGCGGGCCTCATCGCGGCAGCAGCTGGCTCACTGATCGTGTGGGGCATCGTCGCTATCTGGCGCGCAATCCTCGGATAGGGCGAGCCCAGAATAAACCCCACCCCCTCAACAAACCCCCAGGGGGGCAACAAACCCGGGAGGGGCCATGGCAGCATCCCGGACGGGCCTCACCCCACACCTCCGCTTCCGAAGCAAGGTCCTATCACGAGACCGCAAAGCCGGAATCACCAACTGCCCCGAATGCGGAACCCCCCTCGACTACATCACAACCCGACTCCCCAACAGCGCCGAACCCGACCACATCATCCCCATCACGAAAGGCGGCACCAATGACCCAGCAAACGGACGCACCATCTGCCGCCGCTGCAACCAATCCCGAGGCAACCGCGACAAGCCCCGCAAACGAAAAACACCACCAGAAGTCACCGCATCACCAATCTGGTAAGCACACAGCCCCAAACAGGGCACACCAGGGGGCACACCCCTCCCCCCACACCACGCTCGCACCCGCGGCATAGCGAGATATCTCTCCCCGAAGTTTTTTCCACCAAGGAGGTGCTGGCATGGTCGCACGCTCAGTGTCCGTTGCGGCGCGTGAGGGGACCACTCGTGAGCTCTTGGAAGCGACGAGGGATCGGATCGCTCAGGCGGTTGAGGACGAGAAGACGCCGGCGCGTGATTTGGCGGCGCTGACAAAGCGGTTGATGGAGACGGTTCGCGAGATCGAGGCCATTGATGCTCGCGAGGCGGAGGCTGGCAATGGTGAGGAAGTCGCAGACGGGAAGTTCAGCGCCGAAGCTGTCTGATATTGCCCGGCATGTGGTTTTCCCCGAAGGCATCGTTTCGACGGTGTGGCCTCGAGTGGAGGCGAAGTGCGCTGAGTTCGATGTGGAGTTTGATCCTTGGCAAAAGGGTGCCGGGTCGATCGCTCTCGGCAAGACGGCAGACGGTGTCTATGCGGCGACGGTCGGCGGCATTACGTTGTCGATTCCTCGGCAGGTCGGTAAGACGTTCTTTGTCGGCATGATCGTGATTGCCCTCTGTGTGCTTTTCCCCAACATGACGGTTCTTTGGACTGCGCACCGCACACGGACTTCGACCATGACCTTCACGACGATGAAGGGCATGGTTCGCAAGAAGAAGATATGGCCGCATATCAAGGCGATCCGGTCCACCAACGGCGAGCAGGAGATCCAGTTCGTCAACGGCTCGGTCATCATGTTCGGTGCCCGCGAGCAGGGGTTTGGTCGCGGTTTCGACTCGGTTGATATCGAAGTGTTCGACGAGGCTCAGATCCTCACGGAGAAGGCGCTCGAGGATATGGTGCCCGCGGCGAACGCGTCCAAGCATGAGGCTGGCGCGCTGCTGTTTTTCATGGGGACGCCGCCGCGGCCTAATGACCCTGGTGTCGAGTTTACGAACCGGCGCGCGAAAGCGATCGCGGAGAAACCTGACGGCCAGGTTGTTGGGCGCTCGGAGGATTCGGTGTACATCGAGTTCTCTGCAGACGAGGGCGCGAACCCGGACGATCATAAGCAGTGGGCCAAGGCGAACCCGTCGTTTCCGACGCGGACGCCGGTGGCGTCGATGAAGCGTATGCGCGCGAACTTGACCGATGATGATTCGTTCAACCGGGAAGCGCTGGGTATTTGGGACCGGGTCGGTGGCGGTTCTCGGCATATCTCCGCCGCGCGCTGGAAAAAGCTCGCTGTTGATGGGTACCCCACGGATGGGGTTCCGTCCTATGGGGTGGCGTTTTCCGCGGATGGCGACCGGGTGGCGCTTGCTGGCGCGTTCGAGCATGACGGGCCGACACATCTCGAGCTGATCGATGTAACCAACGATGATTCCGAACAGGGGCTCACGGCGCTCGCGGACTGGTTCTGTGAGGACGTGAACGGGATGCCGCGGTGGAAGCGGTCAAAGGCCATCACTATCGGCGGCCAGGCCGGCGCGGCGGTCCTCAAGCAGCTCCTGCAGGATCGCAAGGTGCCGCCGTTCCGAGTGCATATCGTGACTACCCCCCAATATCTGCAGTCCTGCTCGATGCTTGACGAGCTCGCAAAGCAGGGGGACATCTCGCATCGCAACCATGAAGGCCAAGCGGCCCTTGATGCGTCGGTAGCGATCACGAACAAAGACAAACGTGGCGGCTGGACCGCGACGGTGGAAAACGGGGATGAAACGCCCATGGAAGCTATCTCGCTTGCCCTGTGGGGCGCGAAGACGACGAAGCGGAAGCCTCCCGGGGCGGCCGCACGAAAGGCGGTGATCCTTTGATCGGGTCGTTGAACGTTGCACTGGATCATGCGGACGCGAACCTCCTCGGCCGGTTGGTCCAGGTTTGGAACTCGCGTAAGGCGCGGAACCTCGAGCGCACGGTCCGGTTCGACGGGGAAGCGGCGCTCAGGGATTTCGGAATCTCGCTGCCGCCGCAGATGCGGAACATAGGGGCGCTGCTCGGGTGGACGGCCAAGGGCGTCCGTGCCGTCACTGACCGGTCCGAGTTCGACGGGTTCGTTTCACCCAGCGGCGGCGAGGACGCGTTCGGGCTCGATCAAATCCAGTTCGAGAACCGGTTCGCAGTCGAGTTCGGGGCGGCGAAGGTTTCGAGTGCGATCCACGGCACCTCGTTCCTCACCGTGAGCGAGGGCGACACCCAGTCTGGCGAGCCTGAGATTATGATGCTTGCCCGGACCGCTGAAACCTCCGCCGCGATTTGGGATCCGCGACGCCGGGCCCTCGCCGGCTTCCTGTCCGTGATCGACACCAACGACCAGGGGCAGATCACTCGGGGCATCATGTGGACCCCTGAAAAGGTGCTGACGTTCACGAGGCAGCAGCGCGGGTACAAGGTCGAGGGGCGTCCGAATAAGATCGGGCGCACATCGGTTGCGCCGCTCGTGCACGGCTTCAACCTGGGCCGGCCTCTGGGCACCTCTCGGATCACGGGCGCGTCGATGTATTTCAGCGACGCCGCCCTGCGGTCGATCGTTCGCGCCGAAGTTTCGAGCGAGTTCTATTCCGCGCCGGAATACTGGCTGTTCGGCGCAGACGTGTCTCAGTTCGCCGGCGGCGACCGTTGGAACGCGATCATGGGCCGGATCAAGGCCCTCGATGTAGACCCGGCGGATCCGAAGTCGCCGCAGCTGCACCGCTTTACCGGTGCCTCGCCGCAGCCTCACACCGAGCAGCTGCGGATGTGGCAGAGCCTCTTTGCCGATGACCAGGACCTGGAAGTGCAGTTCGCTGATTCGTCCAACCCGTCGTCGGCTGACGCCATTTTCGCGGCGAAGGAATCGCTAATCACGAAAACTCGAGACGGAAACAAAATGTGGGGCTTCGGCGCGGTCCAGGCCATGCAGTTCAGTGTGATGCTGCGTGATGGGCTCACCGAGGTGCCGTCGGAGATGATGCGCCTTTCGGCCCAATTCACAGACCCAGCGATCGTGTCACCGACCGCGCGAGCGGATGCTTACGTGAAGCTGTCCTCGGTGGATCCTGCGTTTGCTGCGTCACGGGTCGGTCGGCAGTATGCGGGCCTCACCTCGGAGCAGATCACGCTCCTCGAGGCTGAGCAGCGCCGTCTCGCTTCCGCGCAGCTCACCGAGGCCCTGCGCACCGCAGGGCCGAACGCTCCCACCGAGGCCGGGGCATCTGCAGGTGAAGACGAGCTGAACCAGGCCAACATCCTCAAGGCTAAGGCGGACGCGCTCGGCGTCCTTCGCCGTGCGGGGGTCGAGGCCGACGAAGCCGCAAACCGTGTAGGGCTCCCGGGGTTGAAGTTTATCCCCGGCTCGCCGATCACGATCAAGCAGAGCGACGACTAGGAGGTCATCCGTATGGCGGTTCCAGACTGGGTGAAGCTGGAGCAGCATCGGCAAGACCTCTGGCATCTGTCGAACCGCGCCCGACGCGACCTTCGCGGGTTCCTGTACCAGGTCCGTGATCTTCCGGTCGCCGAGGTTCGGGATCTTCTCACCGAGGTGATCCCGGACCTCGCCGGTCCTTACCTGACCAGCTCAGGGGACCTTGCCGCGACCTGGTACGAGGATCTGCGGCAGGCGGTGTCTGCGCGTGGCACATTCCATGTGCAGGGGCAGACGGTGGGCGTCCAGCGTTCGCAATCGAACGCGGTGGCGCGGTGGGCAGTCGCCCCGCTCATAGACGGGGACACCGATGGTGTTCTCTCCCGGCTGGGCGGTGCCGTCCAGCGGATGATCTTCGATTCGGCGCGCGGCGTCATCGAGGGCAACACGCGGCGGGACCCGGTGCGTGTGGGATTCCAGCGGATGGCGCGCCCCGGGTGCTGCGCTTTCTGCGGGATGCTGGCCTCCCGCGGCGCGGTGTACCGGACCGAAGGATCGGCCGGGGGCGTCGTCGGCCGAGGATCAACCCGCACCGGGATTGACGCATCCGGCCGCCGCCTCGCCGGCGGGGTCGGTGGCGGGATCAAAGCCCGTGGATCTGCCGAACTCGATCACAAGTATCACGATGACTGCCGCTGCATTGTCATGCCGGTATTCGTCGGCACCGAGCTCGCCAGCATCGCCGCAGCCGAGGCCGAACAATTCGACCAGGCATATCAGGATTCGCGTGAGGTCCGCCGCGATGGCGCGGTGGATGTCAAAGCGACGTTGGCGCAGTGGCGCAAAGACCACGACGTCAAGTAACCAGTTTCCCCACACCGTGGGGTGCCCGCATGGGCATTTATCAAGGGAGGGCCGCATGGCCGAAGAGGTAGCTCCGCAGGGGGCAGAAGTCACGGCGGAAACGGAAACCGACTGGAAGGCAGAAGCCCGAAAGTGGGAGAAGTTCGCCAAGGAGAACAAGGCTCGAGCCGAAGCTAACGAAGATGCTGCACAGCGTCTGGGTGCGCTCGAGGAAGCTCAGAAGAGCGCCGAGCAGAAGCAGCAGGAAGCACTCGCGGCCGCTCAGGCCCGGGTGCTCGAACTCGAGTCCAAGGATCTGCGCGCCACCGTGGCCGCCGAGAAGTCGGACCCGTCGAAGGGAATTCATGTTCCCGCGGCGCTGCTTGCCGGTACCACTCGGGAGGAGCTCGAAGCCTCCGCGGATGCGCTGATCGCTTTCCGCGGTGAAGTTCCCGAACCCAAGATGATCGTCGCCGACGAGGGCAAGGCCCCGGCCTTGGCGCTGAATGGCGATGGCATCGAGGCAGCTATCAAACAGGCACTGGGCATCAATTGATGCCGGAAAAGGAGTAACAACCATGGCTCAGACCAAGCCCACCACCACCGGCGATTTCGCCGGGTTCATTCAGCCCGACCAGGCCGGCGATATCTTCGCCGAGGTTCGTCGCGGCTCGGTCGCGCAGCAGCTCGCCCGACAGATCCCTGTCGGAGCGAACGGCGTCGCGATCCCCTACACCACCTCCAAGCCCAAGGCGGGCTGGGTGGCTGAGGGCGCTAAGAAGCCCACCACCAGCGGCGGTAAGGCACTGCGCACCATCAAGCCGCACAAGCTCGCCGCGATCACCGTGGTCTCCGCCGAGACCGTGCGAGCCAACCCGGGCGGTTACATCACCGACCTGTACGCCGACCTTGCCGAGGCGTTCGCGATCGCATTCGACGCGGCCGCGCTCCACGGCACCGACAGCCCGTTCGGGGCAGGGAACTACCTCGCGGCAACCACCAAGGCGGTCACTCTCGGCACCGCGGCCGCAACCAAGGGCGGCCTGCACGCAGACCTGAACGCCGGTCTGTCGCTGCTCGTTGCGGACAAGAAGAAGCTGACCGGCTTCGCCTTTGACTCGGTGGCCGAGCCGCTGTTCAACGACGCCGTGGATGCTAACGGCCGTCCGCTGTTCATCGACTCGCCCCTGACCGAGACCTCCGCGATCGCTCGCGGTGGCCGGGTACTGGGCCGCCAGGCGTTCCTCGGCGATGGCGTCGGCCTGGACCCGGTTGTCGGGTTCGGTGGCGACTGGACCAAGGCCGTGTGGGGAGTCGTCGGTGGTATCACCTACGACGTTTCCACCCAGGCCGCCGTGACCATCGACGGCCAGCTGGTCTCGCTGTTCGAAAACAACCTGGTCGCGATCCGCGCCGAGGCCGAGTACGGCTGGGATGTCGCCGACGTGGCATCCTTCGTGAAGTACAACGACGCGGCGGGTGCCTAATGGTCGCGCTCGTGTCCCCGGCGGGCACTGAGGTCGAGGCCGAGGGCGACTTCCTCAAGCGGCTGCTCGCCAAGGGCTGGAAGGAGCCCGGCCAGCCGGAGCCGGACGACGGCCCCTCGGAGGAAGGCGGCTCCGCCGAGGCCGACCCTGCAGTCGAGGGCGATCCCGCTCCCGAAGAGCCCGGCCAGCCGGAGCCGGCCAAGCGCAAGCCGGGACGCCCGCGCAAGAGCGACTAAACGCAGGCGGGGCCGGTCTCCCGGCCCCGCCTCAGCGGAAGGGGAAACATGTCTTGGGCACAGCCTGACGACGTAACAGGCTCCTGGATCGGTGAGGGTGCACCGGACGACGACGCGCTGATTCAAATCTGGATCAGCCGTGCCGAGCGCGCTATCCGGTTCCGGGTGCCGGACCTGCAAGAACGCATCGATCGGGAAGCCGAGCTCACGCCACCACTCACCGACTTGCTGGAAACAGCGAAAGACGTTGTGGTGTCGATGGTCACCCGGGTTTTCCGAAATCCCACCGGCACCCGTCAACGCAACACCACCACCGGCCCTTTTACGGAGTCGGAAACATATGGCGGGGATGTCCCCGGGAGTTTGGAACCCACTGCAAGCGAGCTTGCAAGCCTGCAGGGCGTGCGCGGCGGGGCGTTCTCGATTGATCTGATCCCGAAGTCCTCACCGTTCTATGTGGGGCCTGCGTGAGCCGCCGCGTTTCGGAGTACGTGCTCTGGGAGCAGTTCAAGCAGGCCGGCACGGATCCGCACGGCGAACCCATTGGCGAGTATCTTCCCCCGCAGAGGTTGGGGATTTACGCGCTCGATGAAGGCTCGTCGTCGGAACCTCGGATGCCTGGCCATGACCGGGTAATCGTGGAGCCAACGATCTACTTTCCGATGGGTAAAGAGCCCGGTCATCGAGACCGGATAACCGCCCGGGGGAAGGTCTATGAGGTCGAGGGAGAGACCAGGAACTGGCCTCACCCCAACCAGGGGCCGAAGGGTGCCGTTATCAGTGTGAGGAGGGTTGATGGCTAACGCGAAAGTGAAGCTCAACCTCAGAGGCATCAACCAGTTGATGACCTCGCGCGAGGCTACTTCGGCCGTGGTTCGCGCGGCCAAGCGCATCCAGCAGAACGCCGGTCCTGATTTCGAGGTGAACGTGGTGCCACACCGGTACACCGCGCGAGCCTACGTGCGGCCGGCGAACATCGAGGGAGCCGTTGCAGAGGCCAAGGACAAGAAGCTGACGAGGGCCGTTCATGGGGCGCGTTGAGTTTCCTGATTCCGAGGTGATGGTTACCGATTTCCTCAAGACCCGTGTCGAGGGTGATGCAGCGGCGTTCGTGCCGAAGGTCATCCCGCCACGGTTCATTCAGATCATGCGGGTAGGGGGCGCGGCTGACAACCGTGCTGTCGAAACCGTGTCGATCTCCTGGACCGCATGGGGAAAGTCCAAGGCGGATGCGTCCGCGGCTGCGCAGAAGCTGCGCAGCGTCTTTCTCAACGACTATTCGGCCATGCCTCTCGTGCGTGGCCTGACTGAGGTCACTGGCCCGTACTTCGACCCTGACCCCGATACAGGCCGCGCCCGATACTCCGGGCAGGTCTCGCTTCGGGTGCGAGGGAAACGCATCATCTAACCATTCATGCCTCACCCTCGGGTGGGGCTTTTTCTATGCCCAAAACCGGGCAGAAAAGGGGGTGAGCCATGACGGTGAACGCTGACCTGGCTCGTATTTTTGGCGGCGCGGATGCTGTGTATCTCGCGCCCATCGGCACGACCGTGCCCACCACCATCAGCGCGCCCGTTGGGGCGGTGTTTGAGGACGTGGGTTGGCTGCACTCGGACGGCATCACGGAGACCCTGACCGGGTCCAAGAGCGAGATTCGAGGGCACCAGAAGAACGGTGTCGTGCGCTCGCGCATCGAGTCGCCTGGAACTCAGGTGAAGTTCGTCGCGCTCGAGGACAAGGCCCAGACCCGTGAACTTCGGTATGACGTGGTCTCCGCCGCCTCGACTTCCGGCGTGCGCAAGGAGGTGCGCGGGCCCGGCCAGAAGGTCAGCCCGCGCGTGTGCGTGATCGACAAGTTCGATACCGACGACGAGACCGTGAAGGAACGCACCATCATCCCCCGTCTGGAAATCGTTCCAGACGGTGACCGGGTGTACTCCAACGCGGACATCTCCGGGTTCGGGATGCTCGGCGAGATCATCGGCGAGTACACCGTGTTTTCGACCGACCTGGAAACTCCGGCCGGTTCGTAACGACTGGCGGGTGGGGTGTTTTCGGCTCCGCCCCACCTGCCTCATTTTTCAGAGCCGACACAGTTTTCAGAGCCGAAGGAGTAGGGAATGGCTGATATCAAGAAGCCGCAGGATCGCAAGAAGAAGCTCGAGGTCGTGGACGGTCACTACAAGGTCACCGTGCAGGGCATCGAGGTTACCGTCGCGAAGGACGCGCTGGACGACTTCGAGCTGTTGGATGATCTGGCGCGCATCGAGAACAATGACGCACAGCGAATCCCCGGCGTGCTGCGCCGCCTCGTGGGTGACGACTTTTCAAAGGTCATGAACGGCCTTCGAGGCGAGAACGGACGCGTGGGCCTCGAGAGCGGTACGCAGTTCATCCGAGATCTGCTTGACGCTCTCTCCCCAAACTCCTAATCCTCAGCGAGGCGCTGCAACACCATCGCGGCGCTGTAGCCGCCTCGCTGAGGGCTGAATACGGGGTGAGCCTGTCGGAGTGCCTGGCGGGCCGCGGCGTGAGCGTGGGCGAGCTTGCAGACCTGCTTGTGTGGCTCCCGCCGGGGTCGGCGTTCTGGCGGTCCGTGGGCGGTCCGATGGCGCTTTCTGAGGCGAGCCAAGCGGGACGGTTGGTGTCGCACACGCTGACCATGATCGCGTGGAGCGAGGGCGGGCGCAAGGGCCCGAAGCCCGAGGAGATCCCCGCGCCGCCGTACGCGCATGAGAAGCGGGCAGAGCGCGAGCAGGCCGACCGTCAGGCGGCCGCGCACAAGCGCCGGCAAGCCAACCGTAAAAACTAACCAAGGAACCCCGCCTGAATGCCAGGCGGGGTTTCCGCATTCCGGGGGGAAGCATGGCGGGAATTGAAATTGCGAATGCCTACGTCGCGCTGACAACCAAGATGCCCGGGGTCCAGAAGGACATCGAGCAGGCGGTTGGCGGGCCGGAAGTGCAGAAGTCCACCGAGAAGGTGGGTAAGTCGCTCGGGGCAAAGCTGACCGGCGCGATGGGTGGCGTCGTGAAGACCGGCGCAACCGCTATCGGTGCCGTGGCCGCGGGGTTGGCCGGAACCGCGATCGCTAAGGGCCTCGGGCGTCTCGGAGCAATCGAGAACGCGACCGCGAAACTCAAGGGCCTCGGTAACGAGGGTGACTCCGTCAAGGAGATCATGAAAAATGCCCTCGCCTCGGTGAAAGGCACCGCTTTCGGGCTTGGCGACGCGGCGACCACCGCGGCGCAGCTCGTGGCCGCGCAGATCAAGCCTGGCAAGCAGCTCGAGGGTGTTCTGAAATCGGTCGCCAACTCGGCGTCGGCTGCGGGCGTGGGCTTGGACGAGATGGGTTCCATCTACGGCAAGGTCGCATCGCTGGGTAAGGCCCAGAACGACGTGCTCTCGCAGGTCGCAGATCGAGGCTTGCCGATCTATCAGGAGCTCGCGAACAAATTCGGTACTACCACGGAGCAGGTCTTCAAGATGGCCACGGCCAGCAAGATCGGGTTCGCCGACTTCGAAGAAGCGATGACAGCCGCCGCAGGCACCGTCGCCAAGGAAATGGGTACCACGCTCGAAGGATCGATGGATAACTTCGGGTCGGCCCTGGGGCGCATCGGAGCCGGCGTAATGGGTGGGGCCTTCCCCCTCATCGCACCGCTGCTGCAGGCAATCACAGCCGCGATGGGGCCGATCGAAGCCAAGGCCGCCCAGCTGGGCGAATCACTCGGAAAGCTACTGACCCCAAAGGTCGAGGCGCTGGCCGGGAAGCTTAACGCCTTCGCGGAATCCGGCGGGAAAACCAAGACGAACTTCTCTGGGATGAGCGGGGTTCTTGGCCCTCTCGTCGGAGCCTTTGCTGCCCTTGCAGCCGGTGGCCTTGCCGGGCTGATCGCGCAAATCCCGGTTGTTGGCGCGCTGGCCGGTCCGCTGGCCGCGCTGGCGAGCCCTATCGGGGTCATCGTCGGCGCGATTGGCGGGCTCATTGCCGTATCGCAGCCGCTGCGCGATGCTCTCGGCGAGATCGGCGGGCTTTTCAGGCTCGCATTCGAGGATGCTGGGGCGAAGCTGCAGCCAGTCATCTCACAACTGGTCGAGGTGCTGTCTCAGCTCGCGCAGATGGCCGGTGCGGTTCTCGCGCAGGCTCTTTTGGAGCTCGCGCCGCTGATCCTGCCGCTGATCTCGATGTTCGCTCAGTTCGCGGCTGACGTGCTACCGCTGCTAATCCCGGTGATCTTGCAGGTGGCGGCGGTGGTCTGGAATCTGATCCAGGCCCTGCTGCCGGCGGCCGGAGCAATCCTGGAAGCGCTGATGCCTGCGATCCAGGAACTCCTGCCAGCCGTCGTTCGACTGATCGAGGGGCTGCTGCCGCTGCTCGACGCGGTCCTGGTCCCTCTGATCGGACTCATAACTACGCTTCTTCCGGTGATTCTGCCGCTAGTCGACGTTTTCCTCGAGCTGTTGCCGCCGATCATGTCGCTCCTTTCTCCGCTGCTTGAGCTGATCGGGGTCATCTTGCCGCCACTGACAGTGCTCCTGTCGGTCTTGGCGAACATCATCTCGGGTGGGCTGCAGGTCGCCTTCGCGATTCTGATTCCGCTGATCGAGGCGCTCGTCGGGACGATCAGCAATCTACTCATGCCGATCATCGAAATGCTCCAAGGCTATTGGCAAGGTCTGATCGATTTCCTCACCGGCGTCTTCACGGGCGACTGGGAGAAAGCCTGGGACGGGATTGTCCAAATCTTCACCAGCATCTGGGACGGAATCGTCGGGATCGCGAAGGGCGTATTGAACAACGTAATCGAGATCATCAACGGCATGATCGGCGGCATCAACAACGTCTCCGGGCTGCTGTCCGGGATCACGGGCGGCGCAATCAGCCTCGAGATTCCGAAGATTCCAAAGCTGGCAGCCGGCGCGATCGTGCCCGCGCAGCCCGGCGGCATTCTGGCGAACATCGGCGAAGGCCGACACGACGAGGTCGTGCTGCCTCTGAACGATCGCTTTTACGACTCGCTGGGCGGCCGACAGGAGGCCCCGCGACGCGAAGGCGACCAGATCACTGTGTACGCGCCAGAGGGCATGAGCGCGACCGGTTTCGCGAAGGCGTTCGCGGCCGAGAACGAGTGGAGGGGGCGCGGTGAATAGCGTTTCAATCGGGCTTCCCGGCCAGCTCCCGGCCGTCACCTTTCGGTTTGGCGGTCTGGTGTTTGGGGACGATCGCGGACTCGTGATCGCCCCCAATGACGGGTTCAAGGGCTGGTGGGACGGAGGGGCGTTCCGGTCTGAGCGTTCCACCCGTCCGCTGGGTCATGGATCATTCGATGCTCCGGGGTTCATGGAGGCGCGGGTCGTGTCGATCTCTGGCGCGATCCTCGCTCGGGACCCGGAGGATTTCGAGCAGCTGCGCACCGAGCTCATGTCCGTGCTGAACGACGGCGAGCTTGGACGGATCATCGTCGAATACGAGGGCAAAACCTTGTGGGCCGACTGCCGGCTGGTATCTGCTCGCGCCTCACAGAACAGCCAGGACGAGTCATCCGGGGATTTCCTGATCCAGATCGAGTGCCCGGATCCGAGGAAGTACGGCGAGACCCGGTCTTTCGATGGGGTAACACCGGCTTTCCATCGGGGGAATGCGCCTGCATGGCCTCAGTTCACGGTTCGCGGGTCTACCCCTGGCGGGTACACCATCACTGGCCCGGGCGGCCGGAGGTTCGTGGTGACGGCTGCTCTGACTTCGAGTCAGGTGCACACCATCGACATGTCGACGGGAATCCTGCGAATCAATGGGGCCATCGTGTACGGCGGCACCGGACGCGCTGACCTGTGGAGCATCCCTGGTGGCGCTCGAGTGTCGCATCAAATCAGCGCTGGCGGGTCTTTGGTGACCACTGTCGTGGACACGGAGGTGTGATCGTGTGGACGTACAAAATCGTTGAGCATTCGTCGATGCGTCCGATCGCACGGGTCGAGCCGAAGGCCGCGAGTTTCACCAGGATCCTGAATGCGGTTTCCACGGGAGGCGCGACTTTCAACGTGAGAGACGGGCACGACTGGCTTCGCCTCACCGCGGTCTGGGCGATGATCTTCGTGGCTGAGTGGGACGGCGTTCCGCAGTATGCGGGATACGTGATCGACTCCCGATATTCGAAGACCAAGGGTGAAATCACGATCAAGACCGAGTGCGTGCGCACGGTCTTCGCCCGCCGGCTTCCTTTTGCCGTGATCGGTACCGGGTCGGTGCCGGAGTATCCCGACGGCACTTTGAAGGTCGATCGTAAGACGTGGCCGGCGGCGGTGCGTGAGATCCTCCGCCGCCAAGCGCAGGGCGGCGACCCAGAACGCTGGAACCTACCGCTCGTGCTACCCGCGGACGCGACAGGCGGGGTGTCCCGCACCTTTTGGAATTACGAATTTTGGACCATCGAGCAGATGCTGTCCGAGCTTCAAAATGCTGAGGGCGGCCCCGATCTGGACTTCGACCCGCGATGGTCCACCGCCGGCACCCTGGAATGGGTCGTACGGGTGGGCTCGCCGCGGCTGTCTCGAGGCCGCGTTGATTGGCATGTGGATGCGTCCCGGTCGGCGGTCACCGATTTCGATGCCGCGTGGAATGGTCAGAAGTCCTTTTCTGGCGTGCACACGATCGGTAAGGGGTCGGAGAAGAAGATGCCGGTCGGTAAGGCCGGCGCACCGATCATGCCCGGAGGCACGGTTTTCTTGGACGGGGCGCACCCGTACAAGGAAATCAGCAACCTTGCGCAGCTGAATGCGCAGGCCCGCTCTGATGCGGCCGCTTTCGGTCAGATCACTCAGCAGTGGTCTTTCAAGGTGGAAGGGTCGGGCGACCGAGGCTTGCCGGCGATCGGGGATATCTCACTGGGGTTGGCCGCGGCGCTGACTTTCTCGAGCGACCCGATCTTCGGGCCCTCGACCCATCTACGGTATGTCATCAGCTACTCGTGTGACATGACCAATATCGCATCGGTGGAGGTGCAAGACATTGGCCCGAATTGACAATCTAAAACATGGCGGGTCGACCATGCCGCACCAGGTGCGCCGGCTGAACGCAGCCGCGCCGATCGGGTACAGCTCGGTTTCTGATGGGGCGCTCGAGATCCTTTCCGACGAAGGTCTCATCGTTCGCGGTTCGCAGTACGTCTCGGGACTTTTCCGAGGCGATGGGACCTTCGATTGGTCCGGCCCGATGAAGTTCGCCGGCGACGTTTCGGTGACGAAAACACTGGACGTGACCGCGGCCGCGCGTTTTCGTGACGACGTGTCAATCGAGAAGAAACTCGACGTGACCGCCGAGACCCGGCTACGAGCGAAGACCACGGTGGAAGCCGACCTTGACGTGGTCTTGGGCGGGAAAATCAACGTCGGCACCCGACTCGCGCTGGATCCCGGGACGAATGCTGGTGCGGTGGTTTTCTCGAACACCTCGAAGCTGATCTCGGACGGAACCACGCTGGTGCTTTTCAACAACAACGGCTTTATCTCACTCACGTCGACCGCGGTTCTGATCACCTTCGGTTCCCACCGAGTCGAGCTTGACGCGTCTGGGGTGCGAATGCCGAGTCTACCGGCCGCGGGCACGGGGGCTAACGCCGCGACCGCTATCGGAGTGACCTCAAACGGTTATGTCCGGCGAATGACTTAGGAGAGACATGAACGCAAGATTTGAACCGAAGACCCTTGATGGTCTCGCGGCCGCGCGAAGGCTGCGCGATACGGGCAAGGTAACGCCTGGCTGGTGTCTGCAAGTCACGTGGCAGGCTTTCGGGTCGCCGCGATCGGATCAGAAGCATGACGCGTACCCGTGGGCTACCGACGCGCGTAAGGGCGCTCAGGAAGAAGGCGCACTGACCCGGGGCCGGCTGGAAGATGCACCGCCGGGCGCGGTCCTGTACTGGTCTGGCGTCTGGGGAACCTGGCTGCGCGACGGTAAGCGCATTTGGGGCGATGCCGGACACGTCGCGATCGTGACCGCCGACCGGAAGATCGCCACAATCGATCTTCCCAAGCGCGGCGGCACGGGCGCAGTCACGCCAGCGGAGTTCCGCGAGGCCTGGCGTCACCTCGTATTTGAGGGTTGGGCCATCGGCCCGGGGGCTTTCCTCGGGCACACAGTAATCGGGGAGCAGCCGGTCACGCCGGAATCGGCAAAGCCTGCCGCCCCAAAACCGAACTTTCAGGGGGAAACCATGGCGAAGATCATTCGCGAAGAAGGTAAGAACGGCCGCGTCGCACTCATCACCGAGCTCGGCGCACGAGTGTACGGAGACACCGCTGGACGGGATTTCTCGATCGGGCTGAACATCGAGCTTTTCGGAGAACACCCGAAGCCTCTCACTCGCGACCAGTTCGATACCGCGGTGCGTGAGGCCGAAAACCGGGGCCGCGACTACCTGGCTGCCGCCCGTAGCTAATGCCGGATTGGGTACCCGAATGGTTGCAGGCGCTCACCCTCGGTGAGATCGCATTGTGGGCCGTCGCAGTAGCGGCGGCCCTCACCGGTTTACGAAAGGTATGGCCGTCAGTGAAGGCTTTTGGGGTTTTCGTGAGCGCTCTGTCTGAGCTCCCGCAGTTCATGGCAGACACCAGAGCACACGCAGCAACCACTACGGCCACCCTGGCAGCCGTGAAGCATGAAGTGCTTCCGAACCATGGCGGATCACTGCGTGATGTGGTGGACCGTGGGGAGGCTGTCACGGGCGGCATCGTGAGTGACGTTGCCGAGCTCAAAGCCGAGGTGAAGACGCTGAGCGAAAAACTCGGAAAAGATCACACACGCCTCGCAGTTTTGGAAGAACGAACCCAGCCGCGCGACGCGCAGGGCCGGTTCACGAAGGGGGAGTAATGGATTACCTGACTAAGGACTTTTGGATTTACGCCGGCGAGCGCGCGATCAAGACGTTCGCCCAGACCGCTGTTGCGGTCATCGGTACCGGTGCGATCGGCATCATCGACGTGGACTGGGCAGGGGTCGTGTCGGCATCTACTCTCGCAGGTGTGGTGTCGCTCCTGACTAGTGTTTACTCGCACGAGCGCACGCCGGGAAAGCGCGCACAGGGCGGTAGCTGATGGCGATCTATACGGGACGCCTGACGGACCCCGCCTGGCGTTCTCTTCAGTCTCGCTCGGTCGAGGTAATTATCACCTTGGAGAAGTTCACGGGTGGCATCTCTGAGGACCGTCTCTTCGCGACGAGAGAGGTCCGGACCACACCTGACGCGGACGGTTTTTTCAGCGTAGACATCGTGAGTTCTGAAGCTCTCCGGGGCTCGCCCTGGTATCGAATCGCAGTCACCTGGCTAGATTCTGCTGGGAGCTACTCGCGGGTGGACCTTGGGCGGTTCTTTGCTCGGTCTGGTGGTGGCCCGATCTCAGATATGGGCGGGGAAGTGAACTGGGCTCCGGCTCAGGCTGTTTGGCAAGAAGAGGTTCCTGAGGATCTGCCGCTCGGGTGGCTGTGGTTCCAGGACAACGATCAGGGCATCGTGTACAGGAGGGTCGAATGAGACTAGTCGAAATTGGGCGCATCAAGGGGCCCGAGGGAAAGAAGGGCGACCGCGGGGCGAAGGGTGATCGCGGCCTCGATGGCGTGAACGGCGTTGAGAACGACACGGCAGTGGCCGGGTATGTGGAAACGCTGTCGAGTAAAACTCGTGCTGCGACGGACCGTCTTTATCGACCCCGGGTCGCCGCAGATATTGGCGCAGTCGGAGACGGCGTCGCGGACGATACCGAAGCGCTGGTAGCGCTTATCGACGCTGCCGGAGATGGAGAGGCTGTTCGCATCCCAGCCGGTAAGTACAAGCTGACTCGGGCATTGCGAATTGACAGCAAGTCCATCCAGATCGATGCTACTGGTGCGTTCTTTACCCAGTTTGGGAATGCTGGGGTTTTCAGCTTCCACGGCGGTCTTGGGCCGGTCCAGGCTGCAAGTTTCATTCGCACTGAAGTTCAGAATGATAGGCCATACTCGTATTGGCGAGTAGCTTCGGCTGGCACCTTTGACCCCGGAGGAATCGCAAAGCTGGCTTCGGACGACATCATGCCTGGCGGTCGAATCGGCGTTGGCGAGCGCGCCGATCGCGCTGGGGAGTTTCTGAAGATCATTTCTGTAGACGGAAACGTTTTGAAGGTTGCCGGAGCCCCCCGAGGCGTGTACACGCAGAATATCCGGATCGCCGCACTGATCTCTCGAAGTTTTACCCTCGAAGGTGGCTCGTACGGGTACAACACCCTGGGGGACAAACAGGCAAACCCAGTGGGTTTCACAAGCTGTATCACTCCTGTAGTGCGTAACATTACGATTCGAAACTCTCCTGGGCCAGCCCTAAGCTTCACCAACTGCTATGCATACGACGCTTCGAATGTTGTCGTGGAGTCAGCGGAGAACAGCCCAACCCTGCTTCAGTATGGATATGGAATCTCCGACACGGTATGTGAGGCAGGTGTCGTGACCAACCTGACGGCGTCGAATTGTCGCCACGCTTTCACCACGGGCACAGTTGGCACGCCCCCGAACAGTTCGATGCTGAATTACGGGATGACCCGCAACACGCGCGTATCCAACTCGACCGCGCGTGGTACGGATTCGACGGCATGGGACACGCACCTGGTTAGTGATGGAGTGCAGTTCATTAGCTGCACCGCTGAGGGCTGCTACACCGGAATCAACTTCCGAGGGTACAACCACAAGGCCATCGACTGCCGCGTTGTGGACGCTTGGGCCGCTGTCACAGTTATGGACGAGTTCGCAAATGGCGGAGAAAGCTACGGCCACGAAGTGGACGGGCTCACCTGGGCGGGAATCTACAGTGTGCCGATCCGATTTTCGATTCGGCAGGAGGGCCACCCGATGGGTGCGTTCATAGAGACTCGGCCGAGCTACTTCAGGAATGTTCGTGGGCAGGCCTCTCTGGGTTCCAGCACGGGTGTTCTCTACGTTCCGGGCGCGACGGCGGTTTGTGAGAACTTCTCAATCGATGTTGTGGGGGAAGCGCCTACGGATGGGGCGCTGTTCCAAGTCGCTGGCGGAAACCTCACACTACGGGACTCCATTTTCGATTTCCGCCGTATGACAGCCGGCACGTACGCCCCAGTTTGGGGTCGAGGTGCAGACGCCGTAGATGCAAAGCCAACAACTGTGATTGCAGATCGGCTGTTTGTTAGAAACAACGCTGAAGTAGCCTCTCGGATGAGTGTGGTCAAGCGTAATGGGTTTGGCTCAATCACCTTGTCAGATGTCATTTTCGACTATGCGCCGACATCAAACTATTCGGGAAGCCTGGGAGGTGACACGGCGAACAATCCAACTCGTCTTGGATACATCGCACGAGAGGGCCAGCGTCGAAATAGTGCGGTGTCGGTATACACGACAGCAACTAACCCTGGGTCTGCGTTGGAGATATCCAACGATCCAGTCGTCACGGTAATTTACAACCTGGCTGCTCCATTCACTGTTTCTCCGCCACGAGAACCTAACCGGCTGGGGCAGAGGCTCGTAATTCTCAACGTTGGGTCTTCCACGGTGACAATCCCCGCGGTTGGAACGATTAGTGGAACAGCGAAAACGCTCGGGTCTTCACAAGAGGCCGCATTGGTTTGGACTGGAAGTAGCTGGCGGATTGTAGCCTAGCTGCTCATTAGGATTGGGTGTGCTTGAATGAGCTGGTGAGTTCAAGCATCCCTCTTCCATCCCGCAGGCTGCCGGCCCTAGACGGGCTGAGATTCGTCGCGGCACTAGCGGTAGTTATTTTCCACTTCACAGCCTCCCCATATGGTTTGGGATGGTCAATCCCAGCGCCGCAAGGATTCTCAAGGCTCGCGCAATTCACTGTCTACGGCGCAATGGGCGTTCAGCTCTTCTTCGTAGTGAGCGGGTTCGTGATACTCATGTCTGCATGGGGACGCACGATCCCGCAATTCGTGGGGTCTCGGGTGGGGCGCATATTCCCCGCGTACATCTTTGCCGTGCTACTCACAGGAGTCCTTTACCCGATAATTATCGGCGGCGAAGTGAATCTTCCCAAAGTCCTAATGAACTTGACGATGCTTCAACAGCCGTTTGGAGTTCAGCTAGTTGATGGCGTCTATTGGACCATGTGGGTGGAAATATGTTTCTACGTACTGATTGGCATTGTTCTTCTCCGCGGCATCACGGTGGGTCGAGTAACGGCTTTGGTCGCGTTTTGGCCGCTGGTTGCGATTCTCATTCGCAACGTTGACACGAGAGCGGCTGACTTTTTCCAGCCGTTGTTTGCGCCGCTGTTTGCCGCAGGAATGGGCCTGTACCTGATCTATGCATTTGGTCATTCGCTACTCAGGTGGGCACTTGTCGCGTTCAACGCTGTAATGGCCGCCCATCTCACGTCTGGGACTTGGATGCGATGGACAAGCGAAAGCGTAGGTGTGCGGCAAGATCCCCTGGTTTCTTACTTTGTGGTAATCGGGTTGATCGCTTTGGTGGCCGTATGCGTGCTCACTCCACTTCGACAGGTTGGTGGCAAATACGCAACGTTGGCGGGTTCGTTGACGTATCCGTTGTATCTGACTCATGTCTATTGGGGACTTCTGGTGGTGGGGCTAGTTGAGCCAGCACTCGGCAAATGGGGTGCTCTTGTGGTGGCGATAGCGGCGGTGGTGGCTTTTGCGTATGTAATCGTGCGCTATGTGGAGCGGCCGCTGGGCCCGAAGCTGAGACGTAATATTGAGTCGGCGCTTTCAAGAGAAATAAAATAAAGCGGGGCGGTTCCTTCGGGAGCCGCCCCGCTTTTTGCGTTTCGGGATCAGCCCACGAGGTCGGCGCAGAATGTGCGCCCGAAGGTCATGGCTTCACCCCAGGCGTCTGACCAATCCCATGGCGTCGACGTGGCATCGAGCTCTGTGGTTTTGGCCTTTTCGAGGGCGGCAAGGGCGAGCGGCATCTGTTTCGGCGCGAAGTCATTGTTGGGCAGGCATGCCTCGAGCACTGCCACTACTTCGTCGCGGGCTTTTTGTGCGCCGGCGAAACTGGGTGTCGGGCTATCTAGTGATGCTACCCAGAGTTCGAAAATGGTGGACGCGGCAGGGATCGGCGCGTCGTAAGCCAGCTCGGCGGGGGAAGCCGACGCGCTTGGGGTAGGTGTCGGAGAGGTTGATGCCAAGCTCTCGGCCGGTGCCGCAGCGAATCCTGCCGGCTGCACCGTCTCTCCCGCAGCGGAGCATCCCGTGAGGGCTGCGGCGAGCGCGGCCGTGGCCAGGAGGAGGGGGAGTGTGCGGCAGGTAGTCATGGACCTATTTTAAAGTAGCAGGGTCGCCATTAAAAGAGGCGTAACTGATGGAGGTCACCCCTTTTATAGGGGTGACCTCGTGCCTGCGTGGTGAGGCTAGTGAAAAGCGGGTCGACTCTTTCGAGAGTCGCCCCACTGTTGGTGTTTGGGTCCTGATTACTTCTCCTTGCGGATCGACAACACCGCGAACCCCTCGGGCACCCGCGCCTGGGCCTGCTCGAGCGCAGCCTCATACGTGGCTGCCTCGACCTCGATAGTTGTGACCTCGGACGGGCGCACCTGCAAAATAACCTTCGGCATTACCGCTTGCCCTTCTTTGGCCGGCTGAAAACGTAAGTGGACGCGCGACTTAAGGCGCGGGGCACGATGTGGTCGACGGTCCAGCCGGCGGCCAGCATCTTCTCGTACTTACGTTTGCCGTTCCAGTCTTGGATGATGATCGACATCGTTTTGACCTCGCGGCGCTCGGGCGGTGTTGTCATGCCCACAGTGTATCGGCAGTGCTAACCGCGCCGGTGCGGTCCTCCGGGCTACTCCCCCGAAATGGGGATGATGGAGCTTGCGAAGTAGCCTCGTGAAGCACCGCATAATGCAAGTCTGCTTACCATTTGCTAACCAAACGAAAGAAGCCTGGTCAAGCAAGTTGAGAAAACTTGACTTGACCAGGCTTTTATCTGTGGGCGATACCGGACTCGAACCGATGACCTCTTCCGTGTGAAGGAAGCGCGCTACCAACTGCGCCAATCGCCCTTTTGAGTTGTGAACCCGTTCCCGGGCACATCAATACTGTATCTGATGCGCCCGGGCTCGGCCTAATCGTTGTCCGCGTCGCGTGTCGCCTCTGGCACCGCGGAGGCCGCACGTGCGGGGCGGGGCCGGCGGCCGAAGAACAGGGCACCCACGAGCACCATGATGCCACTCCAGCCGAGCAGAATCTGCACCGCCTGACCGATGTCCGTGCCGGGGGTGGTCCCCCGATACAGCGGCACGTCGGTCAGCATGTAGCCGGGCTTATACGGGGCGATCTCCGCGAGCGTCGCACCGTCGGCGTCCACCGTCTGGCTCGTGCCCACGGTGGAAATGTTCACCAGCGCACGGCCCGTCTCCATGGCGCGCAGCCGGGCAATCGCGAGCTGCTGCTCGTTCTCGGCCGTGCGGCCAAAGTCCGCGTTATTCGTCTGCGCCAAAATGACCTGCGAACCGTGCTGCGCCGCATCACGCAGCAGGTTGTCATCCACGATGTCAAAACAGATCGAGATCGCCGCAATCGTGCCGCGCACATCAAACAGGTTGCTACGCGTGCCCGGGGTGTAGTCCCGCCCAATCAGGCCGATCAGATCCGGGGCCAGCGGCTCCCAGAACGCACGATCCGGCACATACTCACCAAACGGCACCGGACGCACCTTGTCATAGTGGTTCTGTGGGCCGCCCTCGGACTCCCACAGCAGCGACGTATTGAAGAACTGCCCATCACGCTCACTAATCGTTCCCGTGATCAGTGGCGCATTGAGAGCCTGCGTCACCGCATTCAACGCCTGCGAGGCGCGAGCGTCAACCACCGGATCAAAATCCGTACCGTTTTCCGGCCACACCACCATGTCAACCTGCTTATCCAGCAGCGGCAGCGTCGCCGTCAACTGGCTCTGCAACACCTCACCCGGCTGACGCTTATCAAAGTATCCCGCCGGACCATTGCCCTGCACCGCCGCAATCCGGCTCGTGCCAATCTGCTCCGTCTGAGCCAGCGGAACCGCCATCACCGCACACACCACGAGCGCCGGCACCGCCAGACGCCACGGGAAACGCAGCACACCGGAACGCACCAGATACAGCCCGGCCGCGGGAAGTAGCGCCAACACAAACGACGCCCCCGTAAACCCGACCCAGCTCACCAGCGACGCAAACGGGCTCTCCGCGTGCGCGAGCACCAGGCGACCCCACGCAAACCCGCCATACGGCCAGTTCCCGGCGATCTCCTCACGCGTGATCCACACCGCGGCAATCGCCACCGGCGTCACCACCGCGGCCAGGCGCGGCGGAAAAGCGCGCGGAATCCGCCGCGCCACCACCGCGATCACACCCGCACCCAGGCCAAAGAAAATGCCCTCGAGCGTCGACAGCGCAGCCCACGGAACCGGCCCCAGATACAGCGCAGTCCAGGACACCAGGGACAGATAGAATCCGATACCGGCGAGTAGGCCCAGACCCGTCGCCGCCCAGAACCCGCGCCCAATCACCGCGAGCAGGATCATCACCACGCCCACAAACGTCAGCGGCCACCAGCCGAGCGCCGGGAACGCCGAGGCGAGCACCGGGCCCGTCCCGACCGCGAGCAGCAGGGCCAGCGGCCAGCGCACCCACGGGGTCTCGGCGCTGAACCGCGAGGGTTCACCGGGCAGCGGGGCCGGGCGCAGGAAACGCCGCCAGCGGCCCTCGTTCGGTATATCGGCAGCACGCAGCCCCGACGTCATCGGCTGAGTCATTCACGCATCCTTCTGCCCGCTCACTACGGGCCCCTCAAGATCTATCAGACCGAGCTGTATGCCACGATGCCGCGCCGGACGCCATTCAGGGCGCGCCGCGCAACCGTCCGCACCTCCGGATCGCCCACGTTAGCGAGCTGATCCAACAGGTCAATGGTTTGCTTCGACCAGCGCACAAAATCGCCCGCGGCCATATCCGCCTCGCGCAGCACCTGATCCAGGTCACGCCCGCGCACCCACTCAAACATCGCCCGAGACAGCCCGGTCGAGAGTGGTTCGCTGCCCGGCAGTTGATGCGCACGCTCGGTATCATCCAGCTTCGACCACAGTTCCTCGGTCTCGCGCAGCGCATCACGGAACGCGCCACCCGGGAGATCGCGCTCATCGAGGTTGCCCTCGTCACGCCGCGGCTCATACACGAGCGCACAGGCCATCGCGGCCAACTGCGGCGCATCCAACTCGCGCCAGAGACCCCGGCGCAGCGCCTCCGCCACCAGCAGATCACGTTCGCCATAGATGCGCTTCAGGATGCGGCCGCTCTCGCTCAACGCAAGCGCGCCATTCTCATCCTTCACCAGGTACTCGCGGTCCTTGAGGACATCCGTCACCCGGTCAAAGACCCGCGCCACGGCACCGGTACGCTCGCTAATCTGACGGGTCAGCGAATCGGTGGAACGCTTCAGCTTCCACCAGCGCTCGGCCCAGCGAGCATGCTGCTCCCGATCCGGGCAGCGATGACACGGGTGATCCCGCATCTGCGTGCGCAACTCGCTCAACCGCTCCTGCCGGCGACGCTGCAGGGCCTTCGAACCGTGCTCGTTCGACTTCCGCTCAATATCGGTGAGCTCACGACGAATCCGCGAATACTCGGCAAAATCACCCAGGTGGCAGGCCATCGACTCGGCGTAACCCGCGAGCGAGGCCCGCTGATCCTGCACCTGACGGGCCAGCCCGATCACCGCACGATCCGCCTGGAACTGCGCAAACGACGACTCCAGAATGGTGCGCGTGCGCGCCCGACCAAACTGATCGATCAGGTTGACCGCCATGTTGTACGTCGGGCGGAAGCTCGAACGCAGCGGATACGTACGCTTCGACGCCAGCGAGGCCACGGCCTCGGCATTCAGCTCATCTCGCCAGTGAATGACCGCGTGGCCCTCCACATCGATACCGCGACGCCCCGCACGACCGGTCAGCTGGGTGTACTCCCCCGGTGTGATCGGCACGCGCGCCTCACCGTTGAACTTCTCCAGCTTCTCCAGCACCACCGTGCGCGCCGGCATGTTGATGCCCAGCGCCAGCGTCTCGGTGGCAAACACAACCTTCACGAGCTTGCGACGGAAGAGCTCCTCCACAACCTCCTTGAACGCCGGCAACAGACCCGCGTGGTGCGCGGCCACGCCACGCTCCAGGCCGTCACGCCAGCGCCAAAAATCGAGTACAGCGAGATCCTCATCACGCAGCGTGCGCGTGCGATCGTTCACGATCGCCCGGATCTCCCGACGCTCGTCACCGGTGGTCAACCGCACACCGGTACGCAGCACCTGCCGTACCGCCTGATCGCAGCCGTTACGGCTAAACACAAAGAAGATGGCCGGCAGAAGCTCGTTCTCCCCCAGCAGCTCAACCAGTCCCGCGCGATCCAACTGACCGTTACCCGGCAGCGAACGACGCTGATGCCGATCGCGGTCCCGATCACGGCGGCCGCGGCCGCGCGAACCACCCGAGAACGAGCCGTGCGCCATCCGAATAAACTCCGGGTTCACCGTGCGAGTATCCCCGCGGAACTCCGTCTCAAACATGTCCACAAGCTTGCCGCGCACCAGCACGTGCTGATCCAGAGGCACCGGACGCGCCTCGGACACGATCACCTCGGTGTTGCCCCGCACGGCCTGCAGCCAGTCACCAAACTCCTCGGCGTTCGACACCGTTGCCGACAGCGCAATCAGACGCACCGTGCGCGGCAGGTGGATGATGACCTCCTCCCACACCGCCCCACGGAAGCGATCGGCCAGGTAGTGCACCTCATCCATCACCACAAACGCCAGATCGTTCAGCAGCGACGATCCGGCGTAGAGCATGTTGCGCAGCACCTCGGTGGTCATCACCACGATGCGTGCGGTCGAATTGATGTTGGCATCACCGGTGAGCAGACCCACCTGGTCCGCGCCGTACTCGGCCACCAGCTCGGCATACTTCTGATTACTCAGCGCCTTCATCGGCGCGGTGTAAAACACCTTATCGCGCAGATCCTGCATCGCCGCGAAGATCGCAAACTCCGCCACCACGGTCTTACCCGCACCGGTGGGTGCCGCGACCAGCACGCTGTTTCCGGCCTCAATGCTGATCGCCGACGCCCGCTGGAAGGGATCGAGCGCAAACTTCTTGCTCCGGATAAAGGCCGAGACCAGCGGCCCCGCCACATCCGGCCGCTCCGGCGCCACCACCGGTTCGGCCTCCGCCGACACACCGGCCGCAAACACCTCGTCGGTCAGTCGTTCCTCACGCTCGATCTGCGAGGCAGCGGCGGAAGAGTCGGGGGCGTAGCGGTCATTTCGCGCCTTCCGGGTGAGGTACATCCTCCGCGAGGCGCTTGGCCGCACGTCGGTCATGAGCCCAGGCTACCCCCCAGGCCGCGAAATACAGCGCGGTCATGGGGATGGCGAGCAAAAACATCGAGATCACATCGGCCGAGGGCGTCGCCGCGGCACAGAATACCGCGATCATCAGGATCGCCCAGCGCCAGCCGCCAATGATCGCCCGCGCGCTGAGGATACCCACGAAGTTGAGCAGCACGAGCAGGACTGGGACGACAAACGCAATCCCGACCGCGAGAATGAGTCTCAGCACGAAGTCGTAGTAGTAATTAGCCTGGTAAATGTTGGCCGCACCCTCGGGGGTGAACCAGGCCATCACCTCGACGATGTGGGGGAAGACCAGCCAGCCGGCGGTGCAGCCCGCGAGGAACAGCGGAATCGCGGCCCCGACGAATCCGGCGGCGTAGAGCTTTTCCTTCCGCGTCAGCGCGGGCATGAAAAACGCCCAGATCTGCGAGAGCCACACCGGCGACGACAGAACGACGCCGATGGTGAGTGCCACCTTCATCTGGAGGTCAAACGGCGAGGTGACCGTATCGAAGTTCAGCAGCGCCGTCCCGTTGACGCTGAGCTCCTTGATCGGTCGAGAAATCTCCTTGATTGCCTGCCGGGAAAAAATAAACCCGACAACCATCGCGAGGACGATCCCGATAGCGCTGATAAACAGGCGCTTTCGGAACTCGACTAGGTGTGCGCCGAGGGACATCCGTCCCTCCCGGTTTCTTCCCGGTTTGGCGCTGCCCGCCACGGCGGGGTTAGTTCTTGGTCTGGGCGTCGTCCGCAGGGGCCTCAGCCGGGGTGGAGTCACCCTCGGTCTTCTTGCCGCTGCGGATTTCGCTCTTAAAGATGTTCATCGACTGCCCGAGGCTGCGCGCCAGGCCCGGGAGCTTCGGTGCGCCCCAGATCAGGAGAATGATGAACAGCAACACCGGCAGGTGCCATCCGGATAGTGCGTTAGGCATAAGAAATCCTCTGGTTGGTGTACACGTTCGTACCCTGTGAGTCTATCGCGAATCCAGAAGAATCGCAGTTCGGTCGTTATAGCCCGTATCCGGCCAGCGCCTCGGAGGCCCAGGCCGCGACCTCCTCGCGGGCGGTACCCGGATCCGTGACCTCCGCGAGGCCACCCAGGCTTGCCACGACGCGCTTGAAGCCGTGTACGTGACCAAGCCGCAGATTGACGAGCGAGCGACCACCCTCCTCGCGAACCTGAGAATCGGCGGTGAAAAACTCGGCGATCATGGGCAGCGCGGCGGTGTCGATGTCGACCGTGACGGTGAGGTCGGAGGCGGAGGGCTGGAAGAAGTCCGACGGGACGCTCAGGTCGTCCGCACCGTGCTGCGCCTGATTCTCGCCGATTTCGACGCGACTCATGCGGTCGAGACGGAAGGTGCGCACGGCCTGGCGCAGGTGGCACCAGCCGCGCAGATACCAGTCGCGATCGAGAGACTCGACCCGCAGCGGATCCACCGTGCGATGCTCGGTACGGCCATCGGCCGAGAGATAGTCAAAGCTCAGCTCGCGGCGCTGCGCGAGGGCATCACGCACCGGAACCAGGGCGGCCGTGGCGGGGCTCGCGGCCACCGCTACCTCGGTCGGGCGACCCGAGGCACCGATCGCGAGCTTCGACATCAGCGAACCGATCACCTCGTCATCGGAGGAGCCGGGCAGCGCCGAAAGGTACTGCAAACCGGCGATCAGTGCCGCGGCCTCACGCGCCGAAAAGCGCGGGGAGTCGTCGATCACCACGAGGCGGGTGAGCACGATCTGGTCGCGCTGCTCGAAGAGATCCCAGTCGATGTCGAAGAGGTCTTCGTGCTGGTATGCGCTCGTCTCGCCGGGCACGCCGGAGACGGCGATCAGGGTCACGGATTCGCGAATCAGCGACTCGTTCACCCCGAAGTGCTCGGCGGCATCGGCGACGCTGACCTGCTCGTGCTCGATCAGGTAGGGCACGAGCACGAGCAGGAACGCAAGGCGATCGCGGCCCTGCAGTCCGGCACCGGTGCGGGTCGTGGACTTGGTCATCGGGTTTCCTCTCGGGCGGCACGTTCCTGCGGGCCATGGTTGGCCAGGGTGCGGCGCAGCCGCTCGATCACGGCGTCACGCAGCGCCGCGGGCTCAATCACGCGCACCTCGGGGCCGTAGCCCGCGAGCTCATCGGCAAAGACGTTGACGTCGGTGTAGTGCACCCGCAGCGGAACCTCCGCGCGTTCGAGCGCCCGCGTCACGAGACGACGCTCGGCCTCGGTGTTTGCCCGTACCTCGAGCAGTGCGCACTGGCCCTCATAGAGTGCGCGGAGATCGGCGAGGGCGCGCTCGGCGCACCCCGCGTTGTCTTCGGTAAACGAGCGACGGGTCGTGACCACGGCACCCAGGATGCGCGAGAGCAGGAAGGTGCGCGGTGCCTCGGCATCGCGATCGATGCCGTGAACGTGCCAGCGACCCTCGTGCTGCACCAGGGCGAGAGGCGCCACCCGACGGCGACGCGCGTGCTCCGCCCCTGGCTTGAGGTAGTCGAACGACACCTCGAGGCGGCGATCCATCGCGGAGTTCAGCGGGCCAAACGCGCTCTCTCGGGTGCGCAGGCGCGGGGCGTAGCCGATCAGTGGGTCGGAGGATTCGACGCCGAGCGAGCGCAGCTTGTGCAGCGCGCGCTGAGACTCATCGGACATCGAGCCCTCTCGCCAGACGGCACCCGCGAGCGAGAGCACGGCAATCTCGGCGGGCGAGAACACCACCTCGGCGGGCAGATCGTACTCGCCCTTGGGGATGCGGTAGCGCAGAAGCTGGTTGTTCCCCGTCTCGCCCGGAGGCTCAACGGTTTCGAGCGGGATGCCGAGCTCGCGCACATCATCCTTATCGCGTTCGAACTGACGTTCGAGCGAGGTGTTGTCTCCCCCGCGCACAAACTTTTGGCGATATCCCTGCACGGTGGAGAGAATTTCGCTCTTGGTCAGCCCCTGTTCACTCGCGAGCAGGGCCAAAACCAGGCTAAAGAGACGTTCCTCGACGGGAACGCGGGGCGTGGTGGCGCGTTGAGATTCGAACACGTATTCAGTTTAGCGTGTTGTGGACGCCGGTGGTGGCTCCGAGACGGGCGCGGCGCGCGGATGTCGCACACACCCAAAAAGAGGGTGCGCCGCGTCAGGAAACTGACGCGGCGCACCCTCAAGAAAATCGAGAACTAGTTCACAGGACTAGATTCCGACGGTACCGAGAATGTCGACCACATAGACGATCGCACTTCCGTTGCCCTGCTCCGCAGCATCCTGCTTGGAAGGCGGAACAACCACGAGCACGCGGGAGCCGATGGTCTGGCCCTTCAGTGCCTCGGCGAGGCCGGGGCCGAGCTTTCCGAGCTGCGCGACCGTCGGGGTCTTGTCGGTCCAGCTGGAGTGAATGATCGTGCGATCCTTCCAGCTGGCCGCGGTCGAGTGCATCGCGAAGGCCTCGTTCGGGTCTTCGAGCTTCTTGCCCTCACCCTTGATCAGGGTGGCCACCTTCAGGTCGGTCGGGGCCGCGCTCTTGGGGATGGTCAGGCCGGGGGTGCCATCCGGTGCGCTGACGACACTCGGCAGGCCCGGCTGAATCACCGGCAGGTCGCGACCGGTAGCCCGGTCGGGCAGCACATCGGTGATGTCGGCCACGAAGACCACACCGGGGGTGTTTTCCTTTGCGTCATCGGTACCGATGACCGAGACGATCCGAGAGCCGGCCTGCGCACAGGTCAGCGCGGGACGGAACTGCTCGGGCAGGGTGTCGACCAGGTACGGCTGAGCGCCGGTCTGCTCGCTCGACTGCAGCAGCTCGCCATTCTGGCCGTTGTACAGCGAGAAGTTCATGGTCACAACCTGGTTGCCGGTGATCGGGACACCCGATCCCTCACGCGCAACGTGTCGCTCGCTCTTACCCACGTACAGCGGGGCGGCGATCTCAACCTTGGCGACCGAACCGGCCTTGCCACTGGTCTGTACGAGCGCGGCGGCCTTGCCATCCGGAAGAGCCGGAACACAGTCGGCTGCCGAGGGCCCGGTGGTCGAGCACGCGGTCAGGCCGGTGGCCAGCAGCGCGGCGGCCACGATGAGTGCGGGGGTGTTGCGCACGTTACCTCACTTTGGGTTGTGAAAGAAAAACGGTCAAGACTTCAGACGCGATGGTGTGTCCAGTCTAGGCGACCGGACACACCACTTCGAACGCGTGGGAGCTAGTTTGCCTCGGGGGCGTCGGCATCAGCGTCGGCACCCAGGGTGCGGCTGAGCGAGGACTCGGCCGCGGCCTGAGCCTCACGCACGCGCTTGCGCAGCGACTTATCGCTGGCATCACGTACGCCGAGCGAACCCGGGGTCCAGGCCTCAACATCCTCGGCGCTGAACTCGGTCTTCGAGGCGCGACGCTTGAGCTCGGGCATGATCGTGCCGTCGGCAAGCTTGCGGGCGGTGATCAGGAAGCCGGTGTGCGCGATCATGCGGTGATCCGGACGCACTGCCAGGCCCTCCACGTGCCAGCCACGCACCATGCTCTCGCTCGAGCTCGGGTTGGTGACGCGGCCGGTGGCACGCATCGCCTCGGCCACGCGGGAGAGCTGGGTGACGGTGGCCACGTAGCACAGCAGCACGCCACCGGGCACCAGCGCGTCCAGGCAGGCGTCGATGCACTCCCAGGGGGCGAGCATGTCGAGGACGATGCGGTCCACGGTGCCGGGCTCGGTGGTCTGCGGCAGGGTCTCGGCGAGGTCACCGGCGGTGATCGACCAGTTCTCCGGGGTGTAGCCGAAGAAGGTGGTGACGTTGGCGCGGGCGACGTCGGCGAACTCCTCGCGACGCTCATACGACTTCAGGGTGCCCTGCGGGCCGATCGCGCGCAGCAGCCAGAGCGACAGCGCGCCCGACCCCACACCGGCCTCGACCACGGTGGCACCGGGGAAGATGTCGGCCTCGCCGACGATCGCGGCGGCATCCTTGGGGTAGATGATGGCGGCGCCGCGCGGCATCGACATTACGAAGTCGACCAGCAGCGGGCGCAGCGCGAGGTACTCCTCCTCGGCGGAGTTCACCACGACCGAGCCGTCGGGCAGGCCAACGATCGCGCTGTGCTGGATGACGCCACGGTGCGAGTGGAACTCGCCGCCCTCCTCGAGCGCGAAGGTGTTCTTACGCCCCTTGGGGCCGGTCAGCTGGACGCGGTCGCCAAGGCGGAACGGTCCGGAGTTGAGGGCCCGCTCGGTGCCGGGGACAATGCTCACGAAGAAATCTCCTGGGTGTTGTTGAGGGTGGAACGTCGCCAGGCTAGCGCGCTCAGATCCGCCAGGCGCACCCCATCAAGGGTGTCCCACACGGTAAAGTCGGGGTTTTCGGCGACCACGGTGGCGTGCGGCACCACGATGGCGGTGGTGCCCGCCGCGGCCGCGGAGGTCACACCGGGGAGGGAGTCCTCCAGGGCCACGCAGTCACGAATATCCACGCCCAGGGCCTCGGCACCCAGCAGGTAGGGCTCGGGGTGCGGCTTGGCGTGGGTGACGGAGTCTCCGGTGATGAGCGCGTCAAACGCGGGGAACTCGATCAGGTCGATGATCTTCTCGGCCATGCTGCGAATCGACATCGTCACCAGCGCGGTGGGGATGCCGTTTTCGCGCAGCTCACGCAGCAGTTCGAGCGCACCGGGCCGGAAGGGCACACCGTGCTCCTCGATCTTGCCGATCACGCGCCCGGTCATGGTCTGCACGATCTCATCGAGCTCCAGGTCCACGCCCTTCGCCTTCAGCACGGCGGCGCACTCCCAGAGGCCGGAGCCCACCATGCCGAGGGCGTCTTCCTCGGTCCATTCGCCGCCGAAGGAGCCCACGAGCTCCCGTTCGGTGGCAATCCAGTACGGTTCGGTATCAACGAGGGTGCCGTCCATATCCCAGAGGACTGCGGCGGGGGGCTTAGTGGTCACGGGGTCCAATGTTACCCGGTCCGGCTCGGGCAGTAGGGTGTAAGCACACCCGCGCGTCCATCGGATGCCATTTCGGGTGCGAGTGTTCGGGAGAGTATCGGGTGAATGAACGAGTCTTAGTCGTCGCGTTTGAGGGCTGGAATGACGCCGGGGAGGCCGCCTCCGGGGCGGCAAAGGTGCTGCGTGACCACCTCGCGGCCACGCCACTGAAGAGCATCGACCCGGAGCCGTACTACGACTTCCAATTCACCCGGCCCACCATTTTCGTTGATGATTCCGGCCGCCGCGCGCTGCGCTGGCCGGAAACGACGTTCTTCGCGCCGGGTGCGGCCTCAACCGACGCCGAGGACGTGGAGACTCAGCCCGCGTTTATCCCGGAGTCGCTCGGCGCGCACGTCAGCACCGATAACGAGGCGCAGGTCTACCTGCTGATCGGCACCGAACCGAGCCGCAGCTGGCAGGCGTTTGTGTCCGAGGTGCTCGACACCGCCCTGGTGCACGACATCGGCCGGATCATCGTGATGGGATCGGTGCTCGCCGACGCCCCGCACACCCGCCCGATCCAGATCGAGTGCACGAGCGATAACGCCGATATTCGGGCCGAGCTCGAGGTGGAACGCAGCCAGTATGAGGGCCCCGTGGGCATCCTCAACGTGCTGTGCATCGCCGCCGAGGCCGTGGGCATCCCGACCCTCTCGGTGTGGGCATCCGTGCCGCACTACGTGCACAACACCCCGTCGCCGAAGGCCATTCTCGCGCTCGTTGATCGCATCGAGGAGCTCGTGGGTGTGGTCATCCCCCGCGGCAACCTGCTGGCCGAATCCGCCGAGTGGGAGCAGACGGTCTCGACCCTCACCGCCGAGGATCCCGACATGGTGGCCTATATTCGCCAGCTGGAGCAGGCGCGGGACACCGTGGAGGACCCCGAGGCCTCCGGCGAGGCGATTGCCCGCGAGTTCCGACGCTTCCTCGACAGTGCGCCCGAAGCCGTCGTTGACGGGCCTGACACCATCGTTGACGGGCCTGACGCCATCGTTGACGGGGCTGACGCCATCGCTGAAGGGTCTGCGGCAGCGGAGGCCGGCGACGCCGGATCAGGCACCGACTCGGACGCCGACTCCGACACCGACTCCAACGATCGCGGCCCCGAGTTCCCCGACTCCCCCACCGCGTAGCCGAGCCGGCCGCACAAACACAAAACGCCGTCACCCGAGGGTGACGGCGTTTTGTGTATCCGAGGCTAGAGCTCGACGCCCAGCAGCGCCGACACCAGGTCGGCGAAGAGCGCGCGATCATCAACGCTCTCGACGCTCGCATCGATGAGGGCCAGGGCTCCTGGCGTGTCGAGATCGTTCTGCAGGGCTTCGCGAACGCGCTCGAGCAGCGCGAGTGTGGCACCGGCGACGGGGGCAGAACCCGCGGCGCGCCAGCGCGCCAGGCGCTCCTCGGCCGCGGTCAGTCCGGCCGCAAACCACTCCCAGTCTTCGCGGTAGTGGTGTGCCAGGATGGCGAGCCGGATCGCCTGCGGCTCGGTGCCGCCAGCGCGCAGCTTGGAGACCAGCACGAGGTTGCCGAGCGACTTCGACATCTTCTCGCCCTCGAAGGCGACGAGGCCCGCGTGGCTGTAGATCCGCGCGAGCGGCTCACCGGTCAGGGCAGAGGCGTGCGCGGCACTGAACTCGTGATGTGGGAACGGAAGGTCGCCTCCGCCGGCCTGCACGGTGTAGTTTTCACCCAGCAGATCGGCCGCAATGACGCTGCACTCGATGTGCCATCCCGGGCGTCCCGCGCCGATCGGTGCGGGCCAGGATGGATCGTTCGGGCGCTCGGAGCGCCACAGTAGGGGGTCCAGCGGGTCGCGCTTGCCCGCGCGCTCGGGGTCGCCCCCGCGCTCGGCGGAGAGCGTGAGCATGAGGTCCCGCGAGTATCCGCTCACAGATCCGAGCGTCCACGGGCCGGCCGCGGCGGCCGCGACCACGTCGAAGTAGATGTCCTCACCACTCGCCTCAGGGGTTTCGACCCGGTAGGCCAAGCCCTTCTCCAGCAGCTCGGCCACGGCGTCCGCGACCTCGGCGATGGTCTCGGTCACGGGCACGTATTCCCGCGGCGGGAGAATGCTCAGCGCGGCCATATCGGTGCGGAAGAGCTCGGTCTGTTCCGCGGCGAGCGCGCGCCAGTCCACACCGGTAGCGGTGGCGCGCTCAAGCAGCGGGTCATCCACGTCGGTGACGTTCTGCACGTAGTGCACGTCATATCCGGCGTCGAGCCACACGCGCTGCAGCGTATCAAAGGCAAGATACGTAGCGGCGTGGCCTATATGGGTCGCGTCATACGGCGTGATGCCGCACACGTAGAGGCCGGCGGTTCCGGTGGCGTCCACATCCGCGCGCTCGAGCGAGCCGGTGGCGGTGTTGTGAATGCGCGGTGCGGTGCCGGCCCCCGGGAGGGACGGCACACGCGGTGTCGCCCAGCCGGGAATGGTGCCGAGACTAGTTGCCATATGCGGACAGCACCCCGGTACCCAGCAGGATGAACAGCGCGATGCCGAGCAGCACGCGGTAGATCACAAACGGCATGAAGCTGCGGCGCGAGATGTAGTTCATGAAGAACACGATCACGACGAGGCCCACGACGAACGCCACGATGGTCGCGACGATGGTGGAGGCCACACCGAAGGGCTCGGGCGCACCCGAGGTATCGGTGAACGCCTGATACACCTGGTAGAAACCGGCACCCATCACGGCCGGGATGGCCAACAGGAACGCGTAGCGAGCGGCGGCCTTCCGGGTGTAGCCGAGGGCCAGACCCGCGGTGATCGTGCCACCCGAGCGCGATACGCCGGGAATCAGCGCGAGAGCCTGAGCGAATCCGTAGATGATGCCGTGCCCGTAGGTGAGGTCCTTGAGGCGCAGCTGCTTCTTTCCGAGCCAGTCAGCCAGACCCAGAATGAGGCCAAACACGATCAGCGTGGTTGCGGTGAAGTACAGCGAGCGGAACGTGGTCTCGATGTCGTCCTTGAACAGCACACCCAGAACAACGATCGGGATCGAGCCGAGGATGATCAGCCAGCCCATCTTGACGTCGGGATTGCTGCGCGGAACCTTCCCCACCAGGGCCTTGCACCAGGCCCCGATGATCCGGACGATGTCCTTCCAGAAGTACAGGATCACGGCCAGCTCGGTACCGATCTGGATGATCGCGGTGAACCGTGCACCCGGGTCTTCTCCGGTACCGAGGAACGCACCCACGATGCGAACGTGGGCGCTGGAGGAGACCGGAAGGAACTCGGTCAGGCCCTGCACCAGGCCCAAAATTATGGCGTTAATAAATTCCACGCGAGTGACTTTCTTTCGTGGTGGTTAGTAGTCAAGAAGCAGATCGGTGAGAACCGCGCGGCCAAACACGAGAGCATCCAGGGGAACACACTCGTCCACGCCGTGGAACATCGCCGGAAAATCAAGTTCGGCCGGCAGCTTCAGCGGGGCGAACCCATATCCGGCAATACCCAGCTTAGACAGTGCCTTGTTGTCCGTGCCCGCGGCCAGCAGATATGGGAGCACCGGAGCACCGGGATCGTGGGTTCCAAGGGCGGCCGTGACGGCGTCCACCAGGGTGCCCGTTACGGGGTTTTCGATGCCGACGTCCTGGTGCGAGATTTCGATCCGCACCTCGTCACCGATGAGGGCCTGGAGCTGCGCCACCACGGCGGCCTCCTCGCCGGGGAAGCAGCGAATGTCGATTCGGGCCTCCGCGCGATCGGGAATCACGTTGTGCTTGTATCCGGCGGACAGCATGGTGGGATTACTGGTAGTCCGCAGGGAAGCGTGAATAAACGCGCCGGCCGGGCCGGTCGCGAGGGCGATCTCGTCGGGCCCGACGCGCTGCGGATCCACACCGAGGAGCCCCGCAAGGGAGGCGATGAGCTGCTCGGTGGTATCGGTCAGCCGGACCGGCCACTCGATGGTTCCGATCGCGGCCACGGCACGCGCGAGCTTGGTGACCGCGTTGTCCTGCAATACTCGAGAACCATGCGCGGCGGTGCCGGTAGCCACGAGCTTCGCCCACACCAGCGCCTTCTCCCCGGTCTGCAGCAGGTACGCACGCCGATCATTCACGGTGACGGAATACCCACCCACCTCGCTAATAGCCTCGGTCGCGCCCTCGAACAGGTGCGGGTGGTTGTCCACCAGGTAGTGCGAACCGAAGATTCCGCCGTTCTCCTCATCGGCAAAGAATGCAATCACGAGATCACGCTCGGGGCCACCACGCTCGATCACATCGGCCAGCGAGGTCAGAATCATGGCGTCCATGTTCTTCATATCCACGGCACCACGGCCCCAGATCATGCCGTCCTTGATCACGCCACCAAACGGATCTACCGACCAGTTCTCGGGATCAGCGGGCACCACATCGAGGTGCCCGTGCACCACGAGCGCACCCTTATCGCGATTGCGACCGGGAACCCGCGCCACCACGCTCGTGCGGCCCGGCGCGGCATCAAACATCTGCGGCTCAAGCCCGAGCGCCCGCAGCTTCGCCTCGACGTACTCCGCAGCCTCCGTCTCCCCATCCGACACACCGTCGCCGTAGTTTGTTGTATTCAATTGGATAAGTTCACGGGTGATGATTGCGGTCTCATCGAGCGCAAATTCCGCGTAATTCTGGGCCTCGGTCATGCTCACAAGGCTACCGTGCATCCAAACCCAATGATGGATTTGTGTCGGTTGGTAAAAACGCGAGTTTTGCGTCTGGTAATGTTTTACACGTTGGACGGGCCACCACCCAGACAACAAACGCCGGTCGCGAAAGCGATCAAGCCGAGAAATCGGAAGTTACCCGCGCGGGTGGCGGAATGGCAGACGCGCTAGCTTGAGGTGCTAGTGCCCGTATTAGGGCGTAGGGGTTCAAGTCCCCTTCCGCGCACACTGTGTTGAGACAGTACTGAGAGGCTCGAATCTTCGGATTCGGGCCTCTCCTCGTTTTTGGGTTCAACTCCCGCTGTACCGTTTACAGCAGCACACTGTGTTGAGACAGTACTGAGAGGCTCGGATCGAAAGATCCGGGCCTCTCCTCGTGTGGGGGTTCAACTCCCGCTGTACCGTTTACAGCAGCACACTGTGTTGAGACAGTACTGAGAGGCTCGGATCGAAAGATCCGGGCCTCTCCTCGTGTGGGGGTTCAATTCCCGCTGTACCGTTTACAGCAGCACACTGTGTTGAGACACAACTGAAAGGCTCGGATCGAAAGATCCGGGCCTCTCCTCGTTTTCCGGCTCGGATCGAAAGGTCCGTGCCCTTTCTTATTTTCGGAGCGCCCGAAGTGGTCCCGCAAGGGCGAACCGAAGGCGCGACACTCGCGGCCGACAGCATCCGAACGCGCAAAAAACGGCCCGAGGAACGAAGAACACCGACGGCGACACACCGGAAAACACGGGCGACACCGCTGAAATTGGCGAACCAAGCGGGCCACACGCACATACGCCCGACACCCACCGAGCAAAACGAGCGTGGCGTCTCTGGTAGTGTTCTATCTGTTGGAACGGCCACGGCCGGAAAGACAAGTGCCGGTCACGAAAGCGATCAAGCCGAGAAATCGGAAGTTACCCGCGCGGGTGGCGGAATGGCAGACGCGCTAGCTTGAGGTGCTAGTGCCCGTATTAGGGCGTAGGGGTTCAAGTCCCCTTCCGCGCACAGTATCGAAGGGCCCGGGTCGAAAGATCCGGGCCCTTCGTCGTTTCACCACTCGGCGCCGCGTGCGGGGCCACCAAAACGGCATGCGGGAACCTCCGGAGCTTTCCACAGGCTCACTCTCGAGAGAACTTCTCCCCCGCACTCTCGGCAACTCCCCAGGCCGCATTATTCCGAACTATGGTTTTGTACACGAAACTAGGGTAGTTTTGTATACGAAACAGGTCGGCGGCACACGATGCACGTTCAGGTTCACCGGTCGGCACTCAAGCGGGGTTTGAGCGTCGACGAAGTCACTCGCATGTGGATGTTTGGCACCGACGAAATGACGATTTACGATGGCGTACCCCCGCGATACGTCCGCCTGGCATTCGACAGCTCGGGTCTCCCCTGGGAGGTCGCGTCGCTCGCATTCGGGAGCGGCTCCAGGTACCTCATCATCCACGCAATGCCCGCTCGCAAGAGCACCGTCACCAAAATGCAAGGGAGACTCAGATGAACAACGGCATCGCAACACCCGAAAACGGCTCCTACGGCCAGATCGACGGCGTCGAGATCACCGAGACTGTTATCGCCGGGCTCGTCAAGAACGCCGAGGAGGGGTTCCCGGGCGCCACCATCCGACCCACCGGGCGCCCCGCACGCGCGTCCGAGCCCTCGCAGGCAGTCACCGTGCGCCTGAGCGAGAGTGAACTGGCCGCGCTCATGGCCCGCGCCGAGCGAGAAAACCTCGGCCGGTCGGAGGCGATCCGCGCGGCACTCGCTGCCTGGGCCTCCCCCGCCAGCTAGCATCACACAACCAGAAACGGCCGACCCCGTGCGGGGTCGGCCGATTGCGCATTGCTGCACGCGGCGTACGCTCGCGCGGCTATTCGAGCGGTGCCGCCGCCACGAGTTCCAGGAGCCCGGGGAACCGTGCACTCAGATCCGCCACTCGCACCCGGCTGCGGCGCTCGGTACCAAATCGACGCTGCTCGATGATCCCGGCCTCGCGCAGCGCGCGGAAGTGATGGGTCAGCGTGGATTTGGGGCGGTCAATGCCCACCCAGGTGCAGGAACGGAAGACGTCGTCGCCCTCACCCATGAGTCGTTTAACGATGGTGATCCGCAGCGGGTCAGACAGCGCGGCAAACACCACGTCGAGCCGAATGTCCTGAGCCTCCGGTTGTTCCAGACGCTCCTCCTGGCCGGCCTGCGGCAGCAACTGCGTTGTCATGCCCCACAGTCTACAGCGTTCACGCCTTAGTACGACTTTGGTAGTACTATTCTCAGGTACGACAAAACTCGTACTACCCTCGCCAGGAAGGCACCCCCTTGATTTCCTTGGTTTCCGGCCGCCGCGGCGGCATCTGGATCCTCGCCGGCATCCTCCTCACCGCAATCGCCACGGGCTCAGCGCCCTCACCGCTGTACCCGCTCTACAGCGCGGAGTGGCACCTCACGCCACTCCTGACCACCACGGTTTTTGCGGTGTACGTGGGCGGGTTGCTCGTCACGCTCCTCACCGCGGGGGCGCTCTCGGACTACATCGGTCGCAAGCCCCTCATCGCGATCGGGCTGGCGGGGCTGCTGATCGCGATGGGGTTTTTCATGTTCGCGAGCGGGCCGGGCACACTGATCCTCGCCCGCATCGTGCAGGGTGGCTCGGTGGGCCTCATGATGGGCACCCTCGGCGCGGCAATGCTCGATAACGCACCCCGCGGCAACACCGCCCTGGCCGCCACACTGAACGGCTCGGTCCCGCCGGTGGGGCTCGCGTTCGGGGCCATCGTCTCCGGTTTCCTTACCCGCTTTGCCCCCAATCCGGCATTCACCGTCTATGCAAGCTTCACGATTCTGCTCATTGCACTCGCCGTAGCGCTGATCTGGGTTCCCGAAACCGTGACGCGGCGCCCGGGCGGCCTCGCATCACTGCGCCCCACCCTCGCGATCCCCACCGCCTCCCGCTCGCTGTTCGGAGCACTGGCCGGCGCGTTTGCCGCGAGCTGGGGCCTCGGTGGCCTGTTCCTCGCCATGCTTCCGTCCATTCTGATTGCGCGCTTTGATCTCACCGACCACCTGCTCCCCGGGCTTCTGATCGGCCTGTTTACCCTGATCGGGGCTGCGACCGGGGTCGTCACACGCGGGGTAAATCCCCGGCACGCGCTTCTGGCGGGGCTCGTGGGGCTCATCGCCGGTTCCGTACTCATGGTGGTCGCGGTGGATGTCGAGAGCTTCGCGCTCCTGATCACCGCCAGCATCGTGGGTGGCATCGGATTTGGTGCGGGCTTCCAGGCACCGCTGCGCATGCTGACCGCCACCGCCGAGCCCCAGCATCGCGCCGGGCTCCTCTCGGCCATCTACGTGGTCAGCTACCTGTCCTTCGGCGTCCCGGTTCTCATTGCCGGAGCGCTCGAACCCGTTCTTGGACTCGCCACCGTCGCGACCCTGTACGGCCTCGTCATGGCGGCGAGCGCGCTCATCGCCCTGATCGCGCAGCTCCTCTCCCGCACCGATCGCCGCCTGGAGCGCGAGGCCGGACGAGCCGAGCACTCGGCGCACCCCGAAACGGGACCGATCGCCCCCGCAGCCTAGCGATCACCCTGCCGAAACCGGCACGATTTGCGACTGGCTCGGTACAGCACACAGCGGCGGCCACCCCGGATATCCGAGGTGGCCGCCGCTGTGTGGACAAGAGCACTGTGTAGACGAGAGCAGTACGACAGATGCTGGGCTAGGGGGCGGAGGGGCTCTCGAGCATGCCCGAGATGCGCTCCGCGAGGGCACCGCGGAGCTCGGCGGGGATTCTCACGTCGCTGATGGCCTCGCTCGCCCACAGTCCGTTTGCTGCGAGCACCGCCAGCAGCCGGTCGAGGGCCACCGGGTCCTCGGGTGAGACCCCTGCCAGATTGGGCGTCCACTCAGCAAGGACGGCCGACCAGGGCCGTCGCAGCTCACTATGAATTGACGACTCCAGGATCAACAGCAGCTCGGGACCGCTGGCACTTCTTGCGCTCACTCGCGCGTAGGCGGCGATCTTCTCATCGGCGGTGGCCTCTTCGGGAGCACGGCCGAGCGCCTCGATCAGACGCTCTTCCCAGCGCTGCGCGAGATACTCGTGAAGAGCGAGGAGTAGCTCCTCCTTGGAGCGGAAGTGATAGAGCAGTCCGCCGCGGGATATCCCCGATGCGGCAGACACCGCCTCAAAGGTCACCGCAGAGACGCCCTCCCTTTCCACTACGCCGTAGGCGGCGGAAAGGATCTTTTCACGATTGCTGGGTCTCATGGGTCTCTCTTTCGGCTCAACTCATCCCGCCCCTCTGTCTATCGCATTTATGCCGGGTTTGGGAATCGGATCAGCGCGTGGTGCGGGCGGTCCCAAAAACCACCCCGCCGGCCAGGGCCGATGCCGCGGCAATGGTCAGGGCCGGAACAACTCCCAATCCGTCGATGAGGAGCCCACCGATCCCGGCCCCCACGGCAATTGCCAGCTGGAAACCGGCCACGACGAGTCCGCCACCGGACTCCATGCGATCGGGAACCACGCGGCCCATCCAGGTGCTCAGCGTCGTGAGCCAGGCACCAAACCCAATTCCCCACGTCGTCATTGCCGTAATGACCACCCAGTGCTGGCCCGGGAGTGCGGCGAGGAGCGCGATTGAGGTTCCGATCAGCGCCGGTACAACAAAGCGAAGCACCGCCAGATGGCGATCAACGAGCAGCCCAATCACCAGGTTTCCGACAACACCGCCCACCCCGAATACGACGAGGAGCAGTGCGATGGCCGCCGCATCGAGCCCGGGAACCCGGGCAATCACAAGGAGAATGTAGGTGAACGCGATGAAGTGCCCCAGCACGGTCAGCATGTGTCCCGTGAGTCCCTGTCGGATGCCCGGGATGCGCAGGGTCTCCCCCAGTGATCGGAATCCGCCGCCGGAGGGAGCGGGGCTGATCTGCGGCAGGACCGCGCGTAGGGCGAAACCAACCAGCACCGTGAGAACGGCGACCGCGGCAAAGATCAACCGCCAGTCCATGACGGAGCCCAGATAGGTTCCAACCGGAACACCGGCGACGGTGGCCGCGGTGGGGCCGGTGTTGACGATCATGATGGCGCGCCCCAACCGGTGCGGGGCTGAGAGCCGGGCGGCGATCGCGATGGACATTGCCCAAAAGGCGCCGAGGGCCGCGCCCAGCAGCAGCCGAGCGACCAGGAGCATCACATAGCTGGCCGAGAGCGCCACCAGGGCGCTGGAGAGTGCCGCGGCCACCGCGAGCAGAACGAGCAGGGTTCGGCGATCAAGTCGGGGGAAGAGTATCCCCACGGTTGGGCCGGCGACAAAGCCGGCTAGCGCCGTTGCAGTGACGGCCTGTCCGGCCTGACCCTCGGTAATCCCGAGGGCCGCGGACATCGCGGGCAGAAGGCTGGGCGGTAGGAACTCAGCGACCACGAGCATGAAGCTGGTGAGCATCAGGAGCAGAATAGACGCCCAGGCCGTGTGCTCCCGCACTACGGTGGCGGCCGCGCCCGCGGGGTCTGGCCGTTCAGGTGTGCGCATGGGTGGGATCCCCTCAGCCATTCTGCTCGGTGATCACGGGCCTTGCGGCAACCGCCTCGAGCTCAAATCGCAGCCCGGGGCCGGCGAGCGCGGGAACCGGAATCAGGCTGTGAGCCGGCGGCCGATCGCCCCAGATTCGCGATTCGGCCGCCACCACCGCGTTCAGGGTCTCCGCGTCGTGATCAACAACGAAGGCCGTGAGTTTGAGGACGTGCTCAAACCCCAGGCCCTCAGCGGCCAGGGTGATCGCCATGTTCTCCAGGGTTCGATCAACCTGCGCGGCGAAGTCGCCCTCGATCAGGTTTCCGTCGATATCACCCGCCCAGTGCCCGGCCAAAAAGACGAGCGCTCCGGGGGCCGAGACGGCGAAGCTGTATGCGCTGCTGACCGGGTTGTAGAGTCCGTCCGGATTGGTGATCTTGCGCTGATCTGACGCGGGGTTACTGAGGGGAATCATGCGGAGCCTTTCGACGGTGTGTGGCGCGTGAGTCTTCACGACCACGCATTACTGTACAGGACATCCTGTATAGTTACTACTCGAAGCAGAGGGATGACGTGGGAAACGCAGGCTCAGGATTTCGGCTGATCGAACGCGTGTTCGAATACCCATGCGGGCGAGCGCTTCGCGCGAGATCCCGTGGGCCCCACCAGGATCAGCCCGGCCTCGGCGAGCCAGGAAACCGTCCGAGCGCGCAGGGGTGGGAGCTCGGCCGAGACCCCGCGATCGTGCCGGGCGACGCTCAGCAGTAGCGAGCGGTCCGCCGCCGGTGCCTCGAGCTCGACGCGGCAGGTCTCCCCCGACGCTGACCACACCAGCCGGGTGACGCGGCTCAGCGGAATCTGCACGCTCACGCCATCCTCCGTGAGGGTGAGCCCCCGCGGGGTGAATCGCACCACAACGGAACGCGTCCGACGGGCACACACGGCACGGAAAACGAGGTAGGGCGGAAGTGCGGTGATGGCCGCGGCGGCGAGAAAGATCATCGGCGACTGGTTGGCCCAGCGCGGCACGGCATCGTTCACAATGGGAATCGAGATCACCACGGCCACGAGCGCTGCGAGCGCAATACCCCACCCATACAGCGTGCGTAGGCGCATCGGAACGGCGTGAAAGGCGACGGTCACGCCGGTGCGATCCTCAACCCACTCGGGCACCGTGCGAAGGTTTCGGGCCGGCCTCCGGGCGAGGACCGTCACCCGACTCACCAGCCCCAGGAGCGTCCAGCAGATCGCCGGAATTAGCGCAAGCTGACCCATGACCACGGGGCCGCGGAGCGCCTCGGGCAGACCGCGAATGAACGCACCGCCACCCTCCACACCCACGATCATCGCGGTGGTGGCCACCACCGCCACACCGACGTGGACGATCACACCACGGCTCACCGGCTGCATTCTCAGGGTCCAGTTCACAAACGCGACGCCGATGAGCCACCCGCCAACGAGCGTCAGAATGAACGGCACCACATCCATACCGCGCTCATTCAGCGTCCAGGGAAGTGTGAGCGCCAGGCACAGTGCCGCCCAGATGAGCGGCTGAGAGAGCAGACGACGCCACCACGAACGGTGTGCCCGCTCCGAATGAGACGGGGAGGATGCGGACATAATCCGAGCCTAGCGTGCAGCGCGCCCGGTCCCGGTCAGGAATATGGGCCAGCCGACTTCCGTGCGCCCGGCGCCCGAATTGCACGCCTCGCATCCGCCCCCTAGACTCACGTTCACGATGACCACCGCACCACACCCATGCCCCTCATGTCGCTGAACGGCCAGATCGATGCCGACCCCGTGTGGGCGATCGACACGGATGACTTCACGGTCGCCGAGGGGATCGAGTGGGGCACGCACCGTCACGACAACCTCAACGAGCTGCTGTGGGCGACGCGCGGAACCCTGACCGTGGAAACCGAGCGCGGCTGGTTCGCCGTGCCGAATGCCGTGGGGTTGTGGATACCCAGCGGCGTGGAACACCGCGTCGTCGCGGCCGCGCACACGTCGTTCCGATGCACGCACCTGGAGCCCCACATCGGTTCACCCGCCGACGACGTCACCGCCGTGGCGATCCCCGAGGCCGTCTCTACCCTGCTCTCTCGCCTGCAACTGCCGCCCTACCTGTCGCAGGAGGTGCGCACGCACGCAGAGCTGCTGGTGCCGATGCTACTGGAGCCCGTGGAGGTGTCCACCGTCGACCTGCCACTGCCGATTGATGACCGCACGCTCCGGATTGCCCAGGCCATCCTGGCGGACCCGGCTGATGATCGGGAGCTCGTCGACTGGGGTTTCGCCGTCGGCGCGAGTGCGCGCAACCTGTCGCGCCTATTCGTCGCGGAAACGGGGCTGACCTTCACGACCTGGCGAATGCGCGCCCGAATGCGGCGCGCGATCGAACTGCTGGCGGCGGACCACTCCGTCTCAGCCGCCGCGGCCAAGGTCGGCTACGCCTCCGCGAGCTCATTCGTGCAGGCATTCCGCCGCGAGGTCGGCCATACGCCCGGAGCGTTCGCGAGCGCACGGGCACGCACGACCCGAGCGGCCACCCCGTAGAGTTCGGCACCTGCGCAACAGCATGTGGCAGTCAGCCGATATGATGGCGAGCAATACTAGATTAGTTAGGCAAGCCTTGCCTGAAATCTCCCCTCGCTTTCTATTCGAAGGACCCCGCTATGCGCCCCCGTGCCCTCGCCCTCCTCGCCGCATCCGCCGTCGCCGCCCTCGCGCTCACCTCCTGCGCATCGCAGGCCTCGGGCGATGCCGCCGCCGCTGAGACCACCACGCTGAAGACGCCCACCGGCGTGACGATCGAGATGCCAAAGGACCCGAAGGCCGCGCTCGGGTTTTACACGACCGACCTCGACATCCTGATGACGCTGGGCTTCCACCTCGCAGACACCCAACCGGTGCGCGAGGACTTCAAGACCTTCCCCGCGTACTTCCCGCAGGAACCGCTAAAGGGCCTGAAAACCTTCGTAAACTTCCCGGAGTACAACTTCGAAGGTGTGCTTGCGGTCAACCCCGACTTCATCCTCAACGGCATCGGCAGCAACACCGACCTCGACCCGAAGCTGCAGAAGATCGCCCCGACGTATACGTACAATGCGTTCGCCGGCATCGACTGGCGCGAGCCGTTCCAGCAGCTCGCCACCGACCTCGGCCGTACCGCCCAGCATGATGCGTGGACCGCGGACTACCAGGCGAAGGTCGCCGACATCCGCAAGCGTCTGGACGAGCGCGGCATCCACCCGGTCGTCGCCGACATGGCGTTCCGCGACGGGCAGGTGAGCGTGGGCTGCTATGGCGTGCCCTGCCTCGTGTTCGGCGACCTCGGCCTGACCATCACCCCGCTCGCCAACGCCGACGCGAAGGGTCTGCCCGTGGGAGACTCGACCGCGTTCAGCCTCGAGCAGCTCGGTGGTCTCGAGGGCATCGACGCCGTCTTCGCCGGAACGAACGAGGACGGCTCCGGCCTGCTCACCACCGACGAGGTGCTGAAGGGCAACGCGATCTGGAACCGTCTGCCCTTCGTCACGAACAACACCGTCTACGGATACAACTATGAGATGGCCTATGGCTCGCCCAGCGGCCAGACCGCGTTCCTCGAGGTCGTCGAGAAGGCTCTCCTCGGATGAGCGCCGCAGCTGAGACCTCGGCCGCCGAAACCACCGCATCGGAGGACACGGCACCCGAAAAAACGGTGAACCTGATTCACCGCATCGTGGTGCAGCGCGTGCAACGCCTGACGACCGGCATGGTCCGCGTGGTGTTCGGCGGCGTGGGGCTGGACGGTTTCGTCTCCTCCGGCATCGGCGACGAATACCTGCGCGTATTTTTTCCCGCCTCGCAGCGCGACGAGCCGGCGCTCCCCTTCCCCACCGATGACGGCTACTGGGACTATCCCGAGGGCGTCACCCCGGCCGAGATGCGCACTTACACGGTGCGCGGCTGGGACGAGGCTGCCCGCGAGCTGACGATCGACTTCGTCGTTCACGATGGCGGCGTCGCCGCGGCATGGGCGCTGGATGCTCAGCCGGGCGACGTGGTCGGCGTCAACACCCCGCGCGGGCTGTATGCGCCGCCCGCCGACATCCGATGGCAGCTTCTCGTGGCCGATGCGACCGGGCTTCCCGCGGCCGCACGCCTCGCCGAGACCGCCCCGGCGGGCGTGCGCACGCGCATCGTCCTCGAGGTCGCCTCGGCGGAGGATGAGCAGCACCTCACGCTGCCCGCCGGCGTCGAGCTGCACTGGGTGCACGGCGGCAACGGGCACGGACCGACCCGTCTCACTGAGATCGTGGCGTCCGCCGAGCTTCCGGACGGCCCCGGATACGTCTGGGTGGCCGGCGAGACGCGCGCCACCCGCGGGGTGCGCAAGCATCTGCGCCACACGCTCGGCCTGCCCGCATCCGCCTACAAGGTGATCGGCTACTGGACCGAGGGTGCCGAGGAGTGGCGCGACCGTTTCGACGCGCTGTCGGATGAGGATCGCACGCGCCTATCCGCACTCTGGGACGTCGAGGAGGGGACCGATACGGAGACCATCACCGACGCCTACGAGGCGGAACTCGAGAAGCTCGGCCTGTGATCCAATGAGCACCACCCCCACTCCACCCGTCGCCGAGGCCGCGCCACCCGTGCGACGCGTCGTCGGTCTCGCGCTGCTCGCGGGCGGCCTCGTCATCGCCATCATCGCGAGCATCGTGCTCGGCTCCCAGCCACTCCCGCTCGCCGATGTGTGGCACGGGCTGCTCGGTGCCGACACCGAGGCCGGCGTGATCGTCCGCGAGATGCGGATTCCGCGCACCGTGATCGCCCTCGCCGTCGGCGTAGCACTCGGTGTCGCGGGCGCGCTGATACAGGCGTTCAGCCGCAACCCGCTGGCGGACCCCGGCATCCTCGGCGTCAACGCCGGCGCATCGGCCGGCGTCGTCTTCGCGGTCGCGTTCCTCGGTGCGAGCGGCGTCTTCCAGTACATCTGGTTCGCGTTCGCCGGCGCGATCGCGGCGACACTGCTCGTCTTCCTCATCGGTGCCGCGGGGCGCGGAGACGCGGACCCGCTGCGCATGACCCTCGCCGGCGTCGCGCTCGGCGCGGTGCTCTCGGGGATCACCGGCGGCATCGCGCTGCTGCGCTCCGACGTGTTTGACACGATCCGCACCTGGACCGTCGGTTCCCTCCAGTCGCTCACCAGCGACGTCTTCGGCGTGCTGCCCTTCCTCGCCATCGGGCTGATCATCGCCCTCTGGCTCGCACCGTCGATGAACGCCCTCGCGCTGGGCGACGACCTCGCCACGGCTCTCGGCACCCGGGTGGCACTCACGCGCGTACTGTCGATCGTCGCCGTGGCGCTGCTGTGCGGTGCCGCAACGGCCGCCGCCGGCCCGATCGGCTTCATCGGCCTCATGGTGCCGCACGCCGTGCGCTGGCTCGTCGGCCCGCACCAGGTGTGGATCATGGCCGGCACCGTGCTCGCCGCACCCCTGCTCCTGCTGGTGTCGGACGTCGTCGGACGCCTGATCCTGCCGTCGGGCGAGCTGCCGGTCGCGCTGGTCACGGCGTTCATCGGCGCGCCCGTTCTCATCGTGCTGGTGCGTGCGCGGAAGGCGAGTAGCCTGTGAGCGCCCTCGATACCCGCCCGCCGCGGATGCTCGAGATCGAACGCGGCCCCCTCACCCGACGCATCAGTCTGCGCGGCGCACTCGCCGTGATTCTCGCGCTCACCGCGGCGCTGCTCGTCTCAATCCTCGCGCTCAGTCTCGGAGACTTCGTCATCTCACCCGGAGACGTCATCGCGACGCTGTTCGGTATGGGGACGCCGAAGCAGACGCTGGTCGTCGTCGAGTGGCGTCTCCCGCGGGCACTGCTCGCCCTCATGCTCGGGGCGGCGCTCGGTGCCGCCGGTGCGATCTTCCAGTCAATGACGCGCAACCCACTCGGCAGCCCCGACATCATCGGCTTCGACGCCGGCGCATACACCGGCGCTCTCATCGTCATCACGTCGGGAACGTTCGGGTACCTCACCATCGCGCTCGGCGCGTTCGGCGGTGGCCTGGTCGCAGCCCTCGCCGTCTACCTGCTCGCCTTCCGGCGCGGTTTCCAGGGGTTCCGACTGATCATCGTTGGCATCGCGGTGGGCTCGATGCTCGCCTCGGTGACGTCGTGGCTGATCCTGAACTCGGAGCTGCGCGTCTCGATGATGGCGGCGTCCTGGGGCATGGGAACGCTAAACGGTGCCGGCTGGGACCGGATCGTCCCCGCCGTCGCGTGCCTCGTCCCGCTCGGCGTCCTGTGCGCGGTGATGGCGGATCGCATGCACCTGCTTGAGATGGGCGATGACACCGCCGCCGCGCTCGGCGTCCGCACCGGACGCGTGCGGGCACTGCTCCTGGTCGCCGGCGTCGGATTCAGCGCCGTCGTGATCACCCTGGCGGGCCCGATCGCCTTCATCGCGCTCGCCGCCCCCCAGATCGCCCGGCGCGTGGCCCGAAGCGCCGGTGTGACGCTATCCGGTGCCGCCGCGTTTGGCGCGCTACTGCTCGCGACGAGTGACCTCATCGCACAGCGCCTGTTCGCACCCACCCAGCTCCCCGTAGGCCTGGTCACCGTCGTGCTCGGCGGCGGATACCTGGTGTGGTTGCTGATCCACGAAGCTAGGAGACGACGATGACCGCACAGACCCTCCCGACCACCCGGGATTCCGGGGCAGACGGGCGAGTGCCCGCACGACTCGCGGCACACGGCGTGCGCCTCGCGTACGACCAGCGGGTGATCGCCGAACGCCTGGACGTGGAGATCACCCCGGGCTCGTTCACCGTGATCGTCGGCCCCAACGCCTGCGGCAAGTCGACGCTGCTGCGTGCCATGGCGCGCCTGCTGAAACCGGCGGCCGGGCAGATCCTGCTCGACGGCAAGGCGATAGCCCAGCAGTCGCCGAAGGAGGTCGCCCGCAAACTCGGGCTGCTGCCGCAGACATCGATCGCCCCCGATGGCATCCGCGTGATCGATCTGGTCGCGCGCGGCCGGCACCCGCACCAGAGCATGCTGCGACAGTGGTCACGCGAGGATCGCGCCGCTGTGGACAGCGCCCTGGAGCTCACCGGTACCGACACGCTGCGCAACCGCTTCGTCGACGAGCTCTCCGGCGGTCAGCGCCAGCGCGTATGGGTCGCGATGCTGCTCGCGCAGGAGAGCCCCACCATGCTGCTCGACGAACCCACCACGTTCCTCGACATCGCGCATCAGTACGACCTGCTCAAGCTGTTCGCCCGCCTGAATGCCGAGGGGCGCACGATCGTCGCCGTCCTGCACGACCTCAATCAGGCAGCCCGCTTCGCCGACACCATCGTGATGATGCGCGACGGCGAGGTCGTTGCCACCGGTGCCCCCGCCGATGTCGTCACCGCGGACAACGTGGAACGCGTCTTCGGGCTGCCCTGCACGGTCATCACCGACCCGCACTCCGGCACCCCGATGATCGTCGCGCGCTAACGACGAGGGGTGACACGACGAAGGGTCCGGCTGAGCGGCGCGGTGCGCGCCGCTCAGCCGCGGCCGCGGCCGCGGCCGCGCAGAGCCTAGCGCAGACTGCCGAGCTGACGACGCAGATACTGGATGCGTGACTGTAGCTGAGTCACACTGGCCTGCGGCACCGCCGGCCCGCCACACACGCGGCGTAGCTCGGCGTGCACGAGCCCGTGCGGCTGGCTACTCTGCTTCGCGTAGAGCCCCACCAGGGAGTTCAGCAGGGTGCGCTGCTCCTTGAGCGTGCGATACAGCGGCTCCGGCGTGCTTTCGGGCGGGGCGATGCCGGCGGCCTCGCGGTCGTCCTGACGGCGCTGCTGACGCTGCTGACGCTGGGTCAGCAGTTCGTGCACCTGCTCGGGCTCAAGAATGCCGGGAAGCCCGATGAAGTCGAGTTCCTCATCGGTGCCCGGCTCGGCGTATCCGCCGAACTCCTGGCCGTCAAAGACCACCCGGTCAAAGTTGGCCGAGGAGCCCATCGGCTCAAACGTGAAGAGTTCCTGCCCAAGCTCCTCGGAGGCGCGATCCTCCTTGTTGGCGGCCGCAACCATGGCGTCTTCGGGGTTATAGAAGTCGCCCTCCTCGTTTGAGGGGCGGTCCAGGGCGTGGTCGCGCTCCAGTTCCAGTGCGGCCGCGAGGTTCATCAGCGGCGGCACGTTGGGCAGGAACACCGAGGCGGTCTCGCCGCGGCGGCGTGCCCGCACGAAGCGGCCGATGGCCTGTGCGAAGAACAGCGGGGTCGAGGAGGAGGTCGCGTAGACGCCCACCGAGAGTCGCGGCACGTCCACGCCCTCGGATACCATGCGCACGGCCACCATCCAGCGGCTCGTGCCCTTCGAAAACTCGTCGATGCGATCCGAGGCCCCGGCATCATCGGAGAGCACCACCGTGACCTCCTCGCCGGTGATCTCCTTCAGCAGAGCCGCGTAGGCGCGGGCGGAGTAGTGATCGGTTGCGATCACCAGCCCGCCGGCATCCGGGATGGCGTGCCGCACCTCGGTGAGGCGCTTATTGGCGGAGTCGAGCACCTGGGGCACCCACTCCCCCTTGGGATCCAGCGCGGTACGCCAGGCCTGGGAGGTGATGTCCTTGGTATTGCCCTCCCCGAGACGCGCCTCCATCTCATCGCCGGCCTTGGTGCGCCAGCGCATGTGCCCGGCGTACACCATGAACATCACCGGGCGCACGACGCCGTCCTGCAGCGCGCGGCCGTAGCCGTAGTTGTAGTCGGTGATCGAGGTACGAATGCCCTTATTGTCCGGCGCGTAGAGCACAAACGGAATGGGCGAGGTATCCGAGCGGAACGGGGTTCCGGTAAGCGACAGGCGGCGCGTGGCGGGCTCGAACGCCTCGCGGATCGCGTCACCCCAGCTCAGGGCGTCACCGCCGTGGTGTACCTCGTCGAGGATCACCAGGGTGCGTCGAGACTCGGTGATCTCACGGTGCAGTGACGCCCGGGTGGCCACCTGCGCGTAGGTCACCGCGGCACCGTGATAGTGCGAGGCATAGCGACGCTCGGCGTTACTGAAGTTCGGATCGAGCCGGATGCCCGCGCGCGAGGCGGCATCCGCCCACTGCTTCTTGAGGTGCTCGGTGGGGGCCACCACGGTGACACGCTCGACCGTGCGCCGCGCGAGCAACTCGGCAGCCAGCCGCAGGGCGAAGGTGGTTTTACCCGCGCCCGGGGTAGCCGCGGCGAGAAAATCGCGCGGCTCGGTTTCAAAGTACTTCTCGATCGCCTCGGCCTGCCAGGCCCGCAGCTTGCTGACCGTACCCCACGCCGCACGCTCCGGGAAGGAGGGTGACAGGTGCTCGGCGGCGGAGGTTCCGATGCGGGGGCCGGAACTGTTTTCCGGGATCATCAACTCTTCGCTCACTGAACAAGACTGTACCGGATACCCTCCGACAGTGCCGAGGGGCGGCGGGTATTCAGCCCGCCCTCGAAAAATCTCGGGCGAGGCGAGTAGGTTAGATGGGCACCTGTTTTGCAATCGGAAGGAGCCCCGTGTCCACCCCTGAAACCGAAACTCCCGCACCGCAGCACCCGTGGCGTCGCATGGTCTCGATCGGCGACTCGTTCACCGAGGGCATCGGCGACCCCGAGCCAAGCCTTCCCGGTGGGAACCGCGGCTGGGCCGATCGCGTCGCCGAGGTACTCTCCCAGGACTGCGAGGACTTCGCCTACGCAAACCTCGCCGTGCGCGGCAAGCTCATCGGGCAGATCATCAACGATCAGCTCGAACCGGCCCTCGCGCTGCATCCCGACCTGATCACGCTCTGCGCGGGAGGCAACGACGTCATCCGCCCCGGCACCGATCCGGACGAAATTGCCGAGCGGCTCGACGGTGCCGTCCGCACGCTCTCCCGCGACGGTGCCACCATCGTGCTGTTCACCGGCGTTGACACCGGCTTCTCTCCCGTGATGCGCGCGCTGCGCGGCAAGGTCGCGATCTACAACGAGAACCTGCGCGCGGTGGCGCAGCGCTACGACTGCATCGTCGCCGATCAGTGGGCGCTCTCCGAGATTCAGGATCCCGGCATGTGGGCCCCGGATCGCCTGCACCTCAACCCGCTCGGCCACCACACGGTGGCGCGGATGGTGCTGGACGCCCTCAACGTCCCGAACGATCTGAAGCCCCTCCGTCCCGAGGCGGTGCCCGAGTCCTCCTGGCGACAGGCTCGCTCCGAGGATCTCGCCTGGGCGCGCGAACACCTCGTGCCCTGGGTGATCCGGCGTCTGCGGCACGAAAGCTCTGGAGACAACGTCACCGCAAAGCGCCCCGAGGCCGCGCCGCTCTTTCGCGACTAGGGAGAAATGAAAAAGCGCAGCCCGGCACTGCCGGGCTGCGCTTTCGCAATGGGGCCGGTTCGCGACTAGACAGGGTTGACCAGCCGCCACCAGGCGGAGGTTCCCGCCAGATCATCGGCCAGAACCAGCGGAATCTCCGTCGTGGTGCCGTTTTCGGTCACGGTCAGGGTGCCGGCCGCATCGCCCTGCCGACCCGACTCGAGCGGGTCGATCTTGAGGTCGCGGGTGACGGCGGAGTCCTTCCAGATCACCGCGGAGTAGTCCTTCGCGGCAACAACGTTCGCGTGCGAACCCGAGGCGGTCTGGATGAACCCGACCGGGTCACCCTTCTTGATCACGGCGGTATCGGTAAATCCGGCATACGCGCTGTCCAGGAGCTTACTCACCGAGGCAAACAGTGCCTCGTGTGACGGTGCGCCGATAACCACGCCCACCACGGTAATCTTGGTGCCCGCGATCTCGCGCTCGGCGGCAAACATCAGGCAGGCGCCGGCCACGATCGTGGTGCCGGTCTTCAGGCCGATCACGCCGCCGGTGCCCAGCAGTGCATTGGTGTTCTTGAGCACGCCGCGATCGCCCAGCGAGGCGATGGTGGCGGTGGGTTCGGCCACAACGGTGCTCAGCACGGGGTGGGCGAGCACGAGCTTGGCGATCTCCACGAGGTTCGGCGGTGAGGCCTGGCTGCCCGGATTGATGCCGCTCGCATCGGCGAGGACGGTGTCGGTCAGGCCGTGCTTGTCAAGCCAGATGCGCGCCGCCTTGAGGAACTCGTCCATCGACCCGTAGGCCCAGTTGGCGAGGGTGACCGCGTAGTTGTTACCGCTCGGGAGCATGAGTCCCTCAAGCAGCTGGCGCTCGGTGACCTGGGCCCCCACCACGACGGGAGCTCGCGAGCCGCCCTCGGCCACGGTGTTCTCGTAGATCTGCTGATCCTCGGCGGTGAACGTGTAGGTCGGGCCGCTCTCGCCCTTGGCGAGGGGTTTCTTATCGAGCACTACGAGTGCGGTGACCGTCTTGGTCATGCTCGCGATCGAGGTGCGCTCCTGCGAGCCCCGGCTCGCCAGAACACCCGAGTGCCCCACCTCACCGATCGCGGCCACGCCGTCCGCCGGCCACTCCAGCGGGGCCGAGGCGAGCGCCGGAGTGGCGAGGGCAGGGCTTGGAGTCGCGGCCGAGGCCGGCAGCGGGCGCAGCAGCGCGTAGCCGCCGTAGCAGACGGCCAGAACGGCAATTACGATTGTGATGGCTAGCGGCGCTCGCAGCAGCGAACGGCGACGAGCACGCGCGCGGCGGTCTCGACGGAGGGGGAAATCAGTCACCCCGCTAGTTTACGTTCCGGGCCGCCAGCGTTTGTGCCAGGCCGTAACATCGCCCAGTGAGTTCCCGGGTGCCGCACACTCAATCCGAAGCTCCCCGAAACACGGACAAAGCGGAACTATCGCGCGCGCAGCTCCCATAGGGCAACGGCGCTGGCCGCCGCCACGTTCAGCGAGTCCACCCCGTGCAGCATTGGAATGATGACGGTGCTGTCGGCGTGGTGCAGGGCGCTACGGCTCAGCCCATCGCCCTCGCTGCCGAGCATGATCGCGACCCGCTCGGGCACGCTCGCGGAAAACTCATCCAGGGTCACGGCGTTCTCATCGAGGGCCAGGGCGGCCACGTGGAATCCCTCGGCGGAAAGAATCTCGCGCGCGTCGTCCCACTCGGGCATCCGGGTCCACGGCACCTGCAGCACGGTTCCCATGCTCACCCGCACGCTCCGGCGATACAGCGGGTCGGCGCAGCGCGGGGAGATCAGCACGGCCTCGGCGCCGAGACCGGCCACGGCGCGGAAGATCGCGCCGACGTTTGTGTGGTCCACGATGTCTTCGAGGATGACGATGCGGCGCGCACCGCGAATCAGGTCCGCCATGTCCGGGAGTTCGGGGCGGTGCATTGCGGCGAGCGCGCCGCGGTGCATCTGGAAGCCAGTCAGGGCCTCCAGGGTGTCGGAGTCCCCCACATAGACCGGGACATCCGGGAAGTCGGCCAGCAGCGGCTCGACATCGGGCAGCCACTTCTCCGACAGCAGAACCGAGCGCGGCACGTGGCCGGCGGCGATGGCGCGGGCGATGACCTTGCTGGATTCGGCGATGTAGAGACCACCGGCGGGCTCGCTGACCTTTCGCAGGGCGACGTCCGTCAGCCGTGCATAATCGGTCAGTTCGTCGAGGCCATCCGGCCCCAGGGGAATAACGCGCACCCAAAAACTCCTGTACTCACTACGGTGGTTATGTAACACCACCGTTTGTCTCAACACCGAGGAAATCCAGCCGATGCCCTCACACTCATCATTCCACCCTCAGCACCTGGAGGCGCACATGCCCACCCCGGATCCCGCAGAACTCGATCGCGCCGCCGACCTCCTGCGCGGCCGACGTTTCGCCGTGCTCACCGGTGCAGGGGTGTCCACCGACTCGGGCATTCCCGACTATCGCGGACCCGGTGCCCCGGTGCGCAAGCCCATGACCGGGCCACAGTTTCGTGCCTCGGCCGAATCGCGCCGCCGCTACTGGGCCGGCGCGTTTCTCGGCGGCCGGCTGATGGGGGCCGCGCGTCCCAACGCCTCCCACGATCTCCTGGCCGGCTGGGAGCGCTCGGGCATACTGCTCGGTATTGCGACCCAGAACGTAGACGGGCTGCACCGCCAGGCCGGTACCCGCAAGCTCGTGGAGCTTCACGGCGGGCTCGACCGCGTGGTGTGTCTCGACTGCGAGCAGGGCTTTGCCCGGCAGGCGATTACCGATCAGATCGCCCGGGAAAACCCGTGGCTCGCGCAGCTCGGCCCGGAAGACTCGGACCGCCTGAACCCCGATGGCGATGCCGAGGTGCCCGAGCTCGACGGCTTCGTGGTGCCGGTCTGTACCGTATGCGGTGGCGTCCTGAAGCCCGACGTGGTCTTTTTCGGTGAAACCGTCCCCACCGCACGCTTTGCCCGGGCCCGTTCGATCGTGCACCGCGCCGACGCCCTGCTCGTGCTCGGCTCCTCGCTCACCGTCAACACCGGCATTCGACTGCTCGATCAGGCGCGCCGAGACGGCTCCCCCATCATCACGATCAACCGCGGCGTCACCGGTGGTGCCTCACGCGCCGCGCTCGTGATCGAGGGGTCCGTGGCACCGGCCCTGGCCGGACTCGGCGAGCGCCTGGGCTAGGCCGAGGTCTCGGCCTTCGGGCCCTCGAGTCCCAGCTCGTCGCGAATGATCGCGGCGGCCTGCTCCGGGGTCTCGTAGTGGATCAGGTGCCCCACCTCGGGGATCACCTCGAGGCGCGCATCGGAGAGCTTCTCGGCGAGCTCGCGCTGCCTGGGCACCGAGGTGATGTCGTCGTGTTCGGCGGCGATCATGAGCGTACGGGCATAAATATCGCCGGCGTACTGGCTGACGTCGTAGCGCACCGAGGTGTCGAAGGCGTCCATCACGCTCGCGCGGTCGGCAAACGCGCTGAAGTAGCGGTCGTGCTGATCGTGAATCCAGGCCCGACGCTGCGGCTCCTTCGTCTTGGCCATCGCGATGCTCGTGACGCGGGTGATCAGCCGGGAGCGCAGCAGCGCGAAGCCGAGCTTTTCGGGCAGGGTCTTGCCCGCCCAGTAGTAGAAGACCGCGAGGCGGGTGAGGATACCGCGGGGGCCCGAGAGCGCGGGGGCCGCGATCGGGTTGACCAGGATCAGGGTCGACACCGGCTGACCGGCGGCCACCGCGGCGGACACCACGATCGAACCGAATGAGTGACCGAGGATCACCGGCGGCGTGGGCAGCCCCAGCGAGTCGATGAAGCCGCGCAGCCAGCGCACATAGCCGTCGATGTCGTGGCGGCCGCTGACAAACGCGGCGGATTCACCAAACCCGGGCAGATCCGGGGCGAAGATGCGGGCGTCGGGGAACTGGGCGACGATCGGTTCGAGGCCGTGGTGATCCCCGCGGAAACCGTGCACAAAAACGATGGTGGCGGCGGCATCACGTGGGCCGTACTCCCAGTAGGCGGTGCGCGCGCCCTCCAGCGTCACCTCGCGGGCATGCGTCTCAATCTGGTCAAGGCTGGCCTGGTAGGGCGAAACTGGTGCACTCACACTCATCAGTTTAGGGGCTGACACACACGACAATTGGGCCCGGTGCGCCTAGACTCGATCGGAAGACCGTACGACCTGTACCTCGGGTCGTGACCGTGCCCCACAGATTGGAACAGTGTGACCTTTACTGCGCCCATCCAGCTTCCCGGCCTTGCACGCGAACCGCTCTGGTATCGCCGTGCCGTGTTTTATGAAGTTATGGTCCGCTCGTTTGTTGATAGTAACGCCGATGGCACCGGCGATATGAAGGGCCTCATCAGTAAGCTGGACTACCTTCAGTGGCTCGGCATTGATGCGCTCTGGCTGCCGCCGTTTTTCACCTCCCCGCTGCGCGATGGCGGCTACGATGTGGCCGACTACCGCAGTATCCTGCCGGAATTCGGCACGATTGAGGAGTTCCGCGAGCTCGTCACCCGCGCACACGAGCGCAATATGCGCGTCATCATCGATATTCCGCTGAACCACACCTCGGATCAGCACGCCTGGTTCCAGGCCTCGCGGCAGGACCCCGACGGCCCCTACGGAAACTTCTACGTGTGGAGTGATGACAACGAGAAGTTCCCCAATATTCGGATCATCTTCACCGATACCGAGGAGTCGAACTGGGCGTTTGATTCCGAGCGCAAGCAGTACTACTTCCACCGCTTCTTCTCCCACCAGCCGGACCTCAACTATGCCGAGCCGGCCGTACACGAGGCGATCTTTGACGTGGTGCGGTTCTGGCTCGACCTGGGCGTGGACGGCTTCCGGCTGGACGCCGTGCCGTACCTGTTTGAATCGGAGGGCGGCACCGGCGAGGGTGAGCCGGAGACCCACGAGTTCCTGGTGAACCTGCGCGCGATGCTGGACGAGGAGTACCCCGGCCGGATCATGATCGCCGAGGCCAACCAGTGGCCCAAGGAAACCGCGGCATTCTTTGGCACCGACGACGATCCCGAATGCCACATGGCGTTCGACTTCCCGGTGATGCCGCGCATCTTCTACGCGCTGCGGTCGCAGCAGTCGGAGGAGCTCGAGCGCGTACTGCGCGAGGTCACCCACATTCCGGACTGGGCGGGCTGGGGCGTGTTCCTGCGCAACCACGATGAGCTCACGCTCGAGATGGTGAGCGAGGACTACCGTCAGGCAATGTACGGCTGGTATGCCTACGATCCGCGGATGCGCGTGAACGTGGGTATTCGTCGCCGCCTCGCCCCGCTGCTCGACAACTCGCGGGCCGAGCTCGAACTCGCCCACGCGCTGCTGTTCTCCCTCGGTGGGAGTCCGTTCCTGTACTACGGTGACGAGATCGGGATGGGCGACAACATCTGGCTCGAAGATCGCGACTCCTCGCGCACGCCGATGCAGTGGACCCCGGACCGCAACGCCGGATTCTCGGCCGCCGACCCGGGCAAGCTCTATCTCCCGGTCGTGCAGTCGCTGGTGTACAACTATCAGAGCGTCAACGTCGAATCGCAGCTCGCGCAGTCGGCCTCGCTGCTGCACTGGGTGCGCAACGTGATTCACACCCGCAAGGCACACCCGGTGTTTGGGCTCGGTACGCTGCAGGTCATCGATACCGATCACGGCTCGGTGCTGGCGTTCCGACGCAGCTACGAGGGTAAGGTTGGGCCGACGAACGAGCCCGCCGAGGACGTCGTCTGCGTGTTCAGTTTCGCGCACCACCCCACCCCGGTAACGATCACCGACGCCTCCCTCGCCGGGCGTCGCGTACGCGATATGTTCGGTGGCGCTCCGTTCCCCACCTTCGACGAAAACGGCTCGATGACCCTGACCATGGGTTCGCAGAGCTTCTACTGGCTGCACGTCAGCCGCGAGGTTCGCTAGCGCGGGCACTTGTTTGATGCGCGGCCGTGGCCGGTCCCGTCTCGGGATCGGCCACGGCCGTTTCAGCGCTCCTTTTCTGCGTGCTGGTGCGTGGTGCCACCCCGGTATCGGTGGTGCGGCCTAAGCTGGATACCGTGAACAACACCGCGAGTATCTGGACCCAGCCGATCGCCGTCTTTGACCTGGAAACCACCGGGATCGACGTCACCACGAGCCGCATCGTGAGCGCGCACGTCGGTATTCTCGATGCGCAGGGTGCGGTCATCCGCAACCACGACTGGCTCGCCGACCCGGGGGTCGAGATTCCCGAGCAGGCCACCGCGGTGCACGGCATCACCACCGAGCGTGCCCGCGCCGAGGGGCAGCCCGCCGCCCTCGTGGTGGCCGAGATCATCTCCGCGCTGCGTGAGCTGCTGAACGCAAACGTTCCCGTGGTCATCTACAACGCCCCCTACGACCTCAGCCTGCTGCACCACGAGGCCCTGCGCTACGGCTATGCGCCGCTGGAGAATCCCTCCCCCATCGTTGACCCGCTGGTAATTGACAAGGCCGTCGATCGGTTCCGCAAGGGCAAGCGCACGCTCGAGGCCTCGGCCGAGTTCTACGGGGTGTCGCTGCTTGACGCCCACGATGCCGCCTCCGATGCGATCGCCGCCGGTCACGTGGCCCAGGCACTCATTCGCGCCCACGCCGAGAAGCTCGAAGGCCTAAGCGCCGCCGAGCTGCACGCGAAGCAGGTCGACTGGTGCGCCGAACAGGCCGCGAGCTTCCAGGAGTACATGCGCCGCTCAAAGAACCCGAGCTTTGTGGCTTCCGGGGAGTGGCCGGTTCGCTAGCGGCTGGTTCCTCGTAGCGAGGAAGCTCGAGCGAGGAGGCCCGAGCTAGACAGCCCAGCGGGGCGCATCGGCCCCGAGGGCCCGCGCGGGGTGGTCGGTGTGCGGCCGTACTCTCCCGCTAGCCGCGGGCCAGGGCAGGCGCTGGGCCAGGCCCCAGGAGGTGTGTTCGATCCGCGGGTCGGGCGCGCCGGCAGAAACGCCGCCGGCGAGGGGTGTTTCGGGGTTTACCCCGCGGATGAGCTCCGCGGTGCGCGCGAGCGAGACGCGGGCACGCAGCCCCTCGCCGTGGGTGCGGGAGTGCGTCCAGGCGCGGAGGGCCGCGGTCGCCGCGATCATTCCGGTGGCGTGGTCAAGCGCCTGCACCGGGAGCGATACCGGGGAGCCGCCGGGAGCGGTGACGGCCGCGAGGCCGGTGCTGAACTGCACGAGCGAGTCGAATCCGCGGCGGTTTCGCCAGGGGCCGCTCCACCCGTAGGCGTTGAGGGCCACCTCGGTGAGCCCCGGGCGGATGCGCGCGCGTTCGCGATCGCCGAAACCGAGCTTTTCGAGGGCGTCGGCGCGATAGCCGTGGACGAGAACGTCGGCCTCGGCGAGGAGGTTCAGGAAGCGTTCGCGATCGATGCGGTGGTGCAGGTCGAGGCGGGCCGTGCGCTTGCCCAGCAGCATTTCGGCCTCGAGGGCGGGTTCGGACCAGTCCGGCGGGTCAATTCGCACGACGTCGGCACCGAGCAGCGCGAGGGCACGGGTCGCGACGGGCCCGGCGATGACGCGGGTGAGGTCGAGCACCCGCACGCCCAGCAGGGGCTGCGCGGAAACCGTGTCGAGGTCTCGATGTACCGGAAATCCGGTGGGTTCCCAGGCGATCAGCGGTTCGCTGGCCACGGCCTGCCCGGGGAGGCTGTGCTCCCATTCCTGCGCGGTATGGAGACGGGCGGCGGCTCCTCCGAACCCGACGATGCGATCCTCGGCCTCGGCGGCGGTGAGCTGGGAGAGGCGGGTGATGAGGCGGTCCCGACCGGTGTCCGCGGCGAGGCCCAGGGCGTCGAGGAGGGCGGCGTGGTGGGCGGGGGCGTTGGCGTGGGTGCGGATCCATCCGTCGGCGGTCTGCGCGGTGACCGACAGCGGGTTCCACGGGTTACCGGGGTTCCAACCCAGCGGGCGCAGCGATCCGGCGAACCAGGCGGCGGCACCCGCGCGATTCACCCGGATCGGTCCGGTGTGCGTCGGCGCGTCGTGGTGTGCGGCGGCGTCTTCGGCGGCGAGTTGGGCGGCGGCGAAGGTGGCCACGGCGAGGTCGCTCAGGGGGTCTGCGGGCGTGTCTGGGTCGGTGATGACCAGCCGGTCGCCTCCCGCAGTGGCGGGCAGGCTGGAGCCCTCCTCGCGCGCGGGATTAGCCGCGAGGATAGCCTGCAGGTGGTCGGAGCTGCTCATGAAATCATCCTGCCCCCTCGCCCGCCTCTCGGCAAGCCCGTGTCGCGGGCAAAGCAAAACCGGGCTCCCTCCGAAGAGGAAACCCGGTTTTCGAGGTTGGGTGCTTACGCGCCGAAACCTCCTCGTTATCAACTCAGTACGCTGGTTGAACCACCCGAGCAAAGCAAAACCGGGCTCCCTCCGAAGAGGAAACCCGGTTTTCGAGGTTGGGTGCTTACGCGCCGAAACCTCCTCGTTATCAACTCAGTACGCTGGTTGAACCACCCGAGCAAAGCAAAACCGGGCCCCTCTCGAAAGAGGAACCCGGTCTAAAGGTTGGGTGCTTACGCGCCGAAACCTGCGAAACGCTGGTTGAACTTCTCCACGCGGCCGGCGGAGTCCATGATGCGCTGCTTGCCGGTGTAGAAGGGGTGCGAAGCCGAGGAGATTTCGACGTCGATGACCGGGTAGGTCACGCCGTCGAGCTCGATGGTCTTGTCGCTGCTGACCGTGGTGCGGGTCAGGAAGGTTTCACCCGATGCGAGGTCGCGGAACACAACTGCTTCGTAGGTGGGGTGGATGTCGGTCTTCATGAGGACTTCCTTGATAGTGGATGGTGGTAACGATAAACGTCTTGGGATTTGGCCGCGCGGCGCGAAACCTGCGCAGCTAAGTCAGCTACTAACTTTAGCAGACTTCATACCGGGTCGTGCGCGCACGGCCCGGCGGGTCTTGGGTCTAGACCGCGCGGGCGCTGTAACGCCCGCCGGTTTCGGTGACGGTGATCGGCAGGCCGAACGTCGAGGTGAGGGTGTCGGAGGTCACGGTGTCCGCGAGCGGGCCCTGGGCGACGATGCGTCCCTCGCGGATGAGGAGGGCGTGGGTGAAGCCCACGGGGATCTCCTCGACGTGGTGGGTGACCATCACGATGGCGGGGGCTTCGCTCGAGCGGGCGAATCCGCCGAGCAGGGCGACGAGTTCTTCGCGAGCGCCGAGGTCGAGGCTCGATGCGGGCTCGTCGAGGAGGAGGAGTTCGGGGTCGGTCATGACGGCGCGGGCGATCTGGACGCGCTTCTGCTCGCCGTCGCTCAGGGTGCCGAATGCGCGGTCGGCGAGGTGGTCGAGCTTCCACTCGGAGAGCACGCGGAGGGCGCGCTTTTCGTCGATGCCCTCGTACTCTTCGGTCCAGCGACCGGTGACCGAGTAGGCGGCGGTCATGACCACATTAAGGACGGTTTCACTCTGCGGCAGGCGCTTGGACAGCGCGCTGGAGGCGAAGCCAATGCGGGGGCGCAGCTCGAACACGTCGGTACGGCCGAGGCGCTCGCCCAGAACATCGACGGTCCCGAGGGTGGGGTAGAGCAGGGTGGCTGCGAGCTGCAGCAGGGTGGTCTTTCCCGCGCCGTTGGGGCCGAGGATGACCCAGCGCTCATCGGAGCCGACCGTCCAGGTGGCCGAATCGAGAATGGGGCTGCCTTCGCGCAGCACCGATACGTCTTCTACGTGCAGAACCTTCGCCATACCCCTAGCCTATCTCGACCTGCGGGGACCCGCTGACACATCCGTCGCCGAGTTGATGCCAGAATGTGAGAACAGCCCCCGATTTGAGAGAGCAGATCCCTATGAGCGCCTCCCCCGCCCGTTTCCTCGTGGTTTTGGATGTGGATTCCACCCTGATCAAGAATGAGGCGATCGAGCTCATTGCCGAGCGTGCCGGGAGCCTCGAGCACGTGGCTGCGGTCACGGAGCGGGCGATGCGCGGCGAACTGGACTTCTCGGAGAGCCTGCGCGAGCGGGTTGCGACGCTGGCGGGCCTCGCGGTCACCGAGATTGATGCGGTGCGGGAGCGGATCGAGCTGAGCGATGGCGCACGGGAGCTGATCGCCGGCGTGCACGCCGCGGGCGGCCGCATCGCGGTGGTGTCGGGCGGTTTCCACGAGCTGCTGGATCCGCTGGCCGAGGGCCTGGGCCTTGACCGCTGGCGCGCAAACCGCCTCGAGGTGGTGGACGGTGCACTCACCGGCCGCGTGCTGGGCAACATCGTGGACGCCGAGGCGAAGGCCACCACGCTGCGCGAGTGGGCGGCGGAGTTTGGCGTGCCGCTCGAGCGCACCGTCGCCGTGGGCGATGGTGCCAATGATCTGAAGATGATGGCGATCGCCGGGCTCTCGGTCGCCTATGACGCGAAGCCCGCCGTGCGTGCGCAGGCGAGCGTCGCCGTCGGCAGCCGCAACCTGTCGGACATCCTGCCGCTGCTGGGCCTGCGCGGCTAAAACGCAGCACCGCATGCGGACGCAAAAACGCGGGGCGCTTCTTTTCGAAGCGCCCCGCGTTTTTGCGTGGGTGGGTGGCTAAAACCTAGTGGCCCATGCCCAGTCCGCCATCGACGGGGATGACGGCGCCGGAGATGTAACCGGAGTCCTCGCCACCGATCCAGGCCACTACCTTGGCAACCTCGGAGGGCGAGGCGAAGCGGCCGGCCGGGATCGAGGCCTTGTACTGCTTCTGGGTATCCTCGGGCAGTTCGGCGGTCATGTCGGTTTCGATGAAGCCGGGGGCGACGACATTGGCGGTGATGCCGCGGCCGCCGAGTTCGCGGGTGATCGAACGAGCCATGCCCACGAGGCCGGCCTTCGAGGAGGAGTAGTTGACCTGGCCGGGGCCGCCGTAGAGACCGACGACGCTCGAGATGAGGACGATGCGGCCGTAGCGGGCCTTCAGCATGCCCTTCGAGGCGCGCTTGACCACGCGGAACGATCCGCCGAGGTTGGTGTCGATGACGGAGTCGAAGTCGTCCTCCGACATGCGCATGAGCAGCGTGTCGCGGGTAATGCCCGCGTTAGCCACGAGAACCTCAACGGGGCCGTAGGCGGCCTCGATCTCGGTGAAGGCCGCATCCACCGAGGCGGCGTCGGTAACGTCGGCGCGGACGGTCAGCGAACCCTCCGGCCCGGATCCCGAACGGGCGGTCACGGCCACGCGGTAGCCGCGCGCGAGGAACTCCTCGGCAATGGCATACCCGATTCCGCGGTTGCCTCCGGTCACGAGTACGGTACGAGCTTCGGTCATGTCTTCTCCTGATGCCTGGAACGGTTCGCGCACGCACAGCGGCGCCGTAGATTCCAGCTTAGGGCGTTCGGGCCCCACACACGCTCGCCAACCGAGGTGTCCAGGGAAAGAGCGTAGGCTAGGAGGCGACATGAATGAGTCCTCGATCACCACGCTTCCGCGCTCACCCGAGGAAGATCGTCGTCGACGGATGCGGCAGTACTTCATCTCGATGCTGATCCGGGTGGCGTGTATCGCGTGCCTGCCGTTTTTACACGGCTGGTGGCTCGTCATTCCCGCGGTCGGTGCGATCGTGATCCCCTACTTTGCGATGCTGTTCGCGAACCAGCCGGGCACCGCGGAAGACGGCTACCGGGAGTCCCCCGGCGGCATCGTGCGCTCGGCCAACGGCACCGCCTACGCCACGGCCGACCCTGCCGCCACTCCCTCCGCGGCCGCCACCGATTTCGAGGGCGACGCCCCCGCGGGCGGCGATGCCGATGCGGCGAGCGCCCCGACCCCCGCCTACGAGGCCGACTGGGTGGTGTACGAAACCCGCGCGACGCCGAACGCGGGAGCGTCCCAGCCCGGCGCACCCGAAGCCCCCACCACCGAATCCCCCACCACCGCGACGACGGAGCCCGCATGACCCTCCCCCGATTCCCCCGGCAGTCCCCGTGCTAGGCGGGCTCTTCGGCAGCCCCGGCGTGCACGAGTGCTCCCGCGCGGGCTGCCGCGCGGAGGCCACCACGACGATCACCTGGCGCAACCCGAAGATTCACGATGAGTCGCGGAAAAAGGTGTGGATCGCCTGTGATGCCCACAACACGTTCCTGATCGAGTTTCTGACCTCCCGTGGCTTCCCGGTCGAGGTCACCCCCTTCATCCCCGAGGAGACCGCGTGAACCGTTGGCGTTTTGCATTCCAGAGGCGCTGGTTTGCCTACCTGGGCGTGGCGATCGTGTTTGCCATCGCCTGCGTGATGCTCTCGAACTGGCAGCTCGACCGTCGCGGCGATCGTGAGGCGGAGATCGCCCGCGTCGCGAAGAACTTCGACGCGACCCCGATTCCGCTGACCGAGGCGCTACCGCACCTGAACTCGTTTAGCATCGATCAGCGCTGGCTGCCGGTCACCATGAGTGGCCGGTATGAGGAGGACAAGCAGATCCTCGTGCGCAACCGCCCCTACGATGGCTCGCCGGGGTATGAGATCCTTACCCCGCTGCGCCTGGACAACGGTGACGTTTTCCTGGTGAACCGCGGCTGGGTGCCGCAGGGCAACAATCCCGATCACCCCGATCACGTGCCGGCACCGCCGAGCGGCGAGGTCACCGTGGTGGCACGCCTCAAGGCCAGCGAGGACATTATTCGTGGCCGCGGGGCCCCCGAGGGCCAGCTCGCCACGATCAACCTGGGCGAGGCCGAGAAGATCGTGAAGCAGCCGATCTACTCGGGCGCGTTCGGCCTGCTGGCGAGCGAGACGCCGCCCTCCACGGAGGATCGCCCGGCCGCGGTGAAGAAGCCCGAGCCCGATGAGGGGCCGCACCTGTCCTACGCGTTCCAGTGGATCATCTTTGCGCTGATGGGCTTCACCTTCCTGGGGTGGGCCGTGCGCGAGGAGTACCGCCGCGTGAACGCCGATGATCCGGCCGAGAAGGTTCGGGCCGCGAAGCGCGCGGCAAAGCGAGCGGCAAAGACCACCGATGCGGATGTGGAGGATGCCGAGGTCGAGGACGTTCGCGTTCACGCCGGAAAGTAGCCCCGCACACCACAGATGGACCCCGTTCGAACACGTGTTCGAACGGGGTTTTTGTGCGCTCTTTGATCGAAATATCAATTTATTTGAAAGTTGAGGTGAGGTAAGGCTAGACTAACCAAGCTCCCCCTCCCTCACGAAAGGCTCCCATGCGACGCCCCGTTTCGCGGCCCCGCCGCGCGCTCCTCGCCGCCACCATTACCGCGGCCGCCCTGATCCTCACCGGCTGCTCCACCGCCGGACCCTCCGCCGAAAAGGCCGACCCGGCCGCCGGTGAAAGTGCCACCACCATCACCCACGCCCTCGGTGCCGCGAAGATCACCGGCACCCCGAAGCGCATCGTGACCCTCGGCCAGGGATCCGCCGAGACCGCCATCGCGCTCGGCACCATCCCGGTCGGCATGGAGGAATACCCCTGGGGCAGCGATGACACCGGATACCTGCCCTGGGTACACGAGGCCGTGACCAAGGCCGGCGGAACGCTCCCGAAGACCTTCACCGGCAACACCGAGCTCGATGTCGAGACTATCGCCGACCTGGAGCCCGACCTGATCCTGGCCCCGTGGTCCGGCGTGACCCAGGAGCAGTACGACGTCCTGGACAAGATCGCCCCGACCATCGCCTACCCGGAAAAGCCGTGGACGATCACCTGGGACGACCAGATCACCACCATCGGAAAGGCCATGGGCAAGCCCGCCGAGGCCGCCGACCTGATCACCGAGATCAACGACACCCTCGCAAACGCGAAGCGCCCCGAATACGCGGGCGTCAGCTTCTCCTACATCTACAACACCGGTCCCGGCACGCTCGGCGTGTTCTTCCCCGGTGAGCAGCGGGTGGCCATGGCCGCGGCCCTCGGCCTGACGGTTGACCCCGTGGTCGACACCTTCACCGAGACCGAGGGCACCGACTCGGCGCTGATCGGGCTGGAGAACGCCGATAAGCTCGCGAACTCCGACCTCATCTTCACGTTCTACTCGGACCAGGCAAACCGCGCCGAGATCGAGGCCCAGCCGCTGTACCACGCGATCCCCGCGATCGCCGCCGGTGCGGTGGTGGCCCCGACCGACCAGCCGTTCGTCACCGGGTCCTCGATGATCAACCCGCTCACCGTTCCGTGGGCACTGGAGCGCTACGTTCCGCTGATCGACGACGCCCTCGCGCACGTTTCTCGGTGACCCAGCTCTCCCCCACGCACGCGGCCGCCCGGGTTTCCCGGAGCGGCCGCGCTCGCGTGCGCACGCTCGGCAGCCGCACCCTCATCCTGATCGCGCTCCTGCTGCTCCTGCTCGTGCTGTCCGCGTTGTCCCTGGTAGCGGGCAGCCGCGTGACGAGCGTGTCCGAGGTCTGGCAGGCACTCTCCGGCACCGGGAATCCCCACCTACAGCTGGTGGTCACCGAACGCATCCCGCGCACGATCATCGGTGCCGTCGTGGGTGCGAGCCTCGCGGTAGCCGGGGTCATCGTGCAGGGCATCACCCGCAATCCGCTGGGTGATCCCGGACTCCTCGGCGTGAGCGTCGGCGCCTCCGCCGCCGTCGTGACCGCCACCGCGATCACCGGCACCGCCATTGGTGCGGGCACAGTGTGGGTCGCGCTCGCCGGGGCCCTCGCCACCGTGGTCCTGGTTGTCCTCGTTGCGGGTCGCCCCACCGCGGGCGGTATCGTGCCGCTGCTCCTGGCCGGGGCCGTGGTCTCCGCGGTGCTCGGCACCTACATTCAGGCCATGATCCTGACCCGCCCCGCGGTGTTTGACTCGTTCCGGTTCTGGGTCATCGGTTCGCTCTCCGGCCGCCGGCTGGAAACCCTCGCCGAGGTCGCACCCGCACTGATTCTCGGCCTCGTCCTCGCGCTGATCCTCGCCTCTGGGCTCAACGCCCTGGCGCTCGGCGACGATATGGCCCACTCCCTCGGCGTCTCCGTGCCCCGCGTGCGTGCCGGAGGCCTGCTGGCCGCGGCCCTGCTGTGCGCCGGCGCCACCGCGCTGGTCGGGCCGATCGCCTTCATCGGCCTGGCCGTCCCGCACATCGTGCGCGCCCTCGTCGGCACGGATCACCGCTGGCAGATTCCCGCCGCGATCCTACTCGGGGCCTCCGTGCTCATCGCGGCCGATATTGTGGGCCGAATCATCGCCCGCCCGGGTGAGCTCATGGTGGGCGTTGTGACCGCGTTTGTGGGTGCCCCCTTCCTCCTCATCGCCGTGCGGGCGGGGCGGGCGGTGCGCGGATGAGCGCCGCTCCACACCTCGAGTCCCCCGTGGCCGCGGCGGCACCCGCACTCGCGGGCCGACGCGCTCCCCGACTGTTTCGCATCGGGCCCGGGATCGCGCTCCCGGTGCATCCGCGCGCGCTGATCTGGTCCGGCATTGTCCTGGTGGGCCTGATCGTTGCCGCCGTGCTGACCCTGAGCATGGGAAAGCTCGGCATCGCCCCTCAGTCACTCCCCGCCGCCCTGTTTGATCCCCCGCGCGGCGCGGCCGGATTCACCCTCACGACCCTGCGCGGGCCGCGCCTGCTCGTCGCCATCGGCGTGGGCGCGGCGCTCGGCATCTCCGGCGCCCTGTTCCAGATCGTGACCCGCAACCCGCTGGGCAGCCCCGACGTGATCGGCCTCGGCGCGGGCGCCGGTGCCGGCGTCGCCATCTGCGGTCTACTCTGGCCGGGCGTGCTGCCCACCCCGGCGGGCGCGCTCCTCGGTGCCATGCTGGCCATCACGATCGTGTATCTCTCGACCGGCCGCGGATTCGCCGCCCCCGCCCGCATTATCATCGCCGGCATCGGCGTCTCGGCCATGGCGCACGCCGTCACCCAGTACGTGGTGAGCGTCAAGCTGCGAGATGAGGCGAGCCAGCTCGCCGGCTACCTGGCCGGATCGATCAACTCGGTGGGCTGGGGCGCGGTCGGCATCATCGCGATCACCCTCGCGCTGTGCCTGCCCGCGGCCTGGGCGCTCTCCCCCTCGCTCAACCAGATCGCCCTCGGCGACTCACTGGCGCACTCCCTGGGCATCCGCGTCACGGCCACCCGCACGGCCGCGATCATCGTCGCCGTGGTGGCCGCCGCGGGTGCGGTCACCGTGGCCGGGCCCATCTCGTTTGTCGCGCTCACCGCGCCGCAGATCGCGCAGCGACTCACCCGCAGCCCGGCACTTTCCCTCGGCCTCTCGGCCCTCCTCGGCGCACTCATCCTGGTGGTCGCGGATCTCCTCGCCCAGCAGGCCCCCTGGGCGCGCGGCCTCCCGGTGGGCATCCTCACCGCCGGCGTCGGCGGCATCTATCTCGGCGCACTCCTCATTCGCGAGTGGCGGAAAGGCAGACTATGACACCCACACCCCCGGGCCTGCGCGCCCATCAGCTCCGAGTGGGCTACGGATCCCGCACCGTCCTCAGCGACCTCTCGGTGACCCTGCCCACGGGTGCGTTCACGGCGATCATCGGCCCGAACGGCTGCGGGAAGTCCACTCTCCTGAAGAGCCTCGGGCGAGCCATCGTGCCCCGGGCCGGTGCCGTCACCCTCGACGGGACCGACCTCGCGAGTCTGCGCCCCAAAGTAATCGCACGCAGGCTGGCGCTCCTCCCCCAGGACCCCATCGCCCCGGACACCATCCGGGTGCGCGACCTCGTGGCCCGCGGCCGGCATCCGTATCACTCGCTGCTGCGGCAGTGGGCACCGGGAGACACCGAGGCGGTGGATCGCGCGCTCGCCGAAACCGGTGTCACCCACCTCGCCGACCGCTTCGTGTCCGAGTTGTCCGGCGGTCAGCGTCAACGCGCGTGGGTAGCGCTCGTGCTCGCCCAGGACACCGACTACGTACTCCTGGATGAACCCACGTCGTTCCTCGACATTTCGCATCAGATCGATCTCCTCCACCGCTGCCAGGACATGCGTAGCGCGGGCAAAACCGTGGTTGCGGTGCTGCACGATCTCAACCAGGCCGCCCGCTATGCGGATCACCTCGTGGTGATGCACGAGGGTGCAATCGTGGCCGAGGGCACACCCGCGGACGTGCTGAGCGCCGATCTGGTGCGCGAGGTCTTTGCGCTGCCGGCGGAGATCACGATCGACCCGCAGAGCGGATCACCGCTAATCGTGCCGCTCGCACGCGTCTAGCGTTTCGGGCGGGCTAGGCCGGGCGGGAATCCCGCTCGGCCTTGAAGCGTGCCCACTCGGTGTCGAGGGCGCGGTTATCGAGCATCCAGCCCATGTAGTCGCGCATGTTGCGCACGCGCTCCTGCGCGAGACCGCCCGGCGATACCCGGGCGAGAGCCTGTTCGGCGAGCGTGCGCTGGTTGGCGAGGTAGGTCTGTTCCTGCTTGAGGAAGCCGCCCCAGACGTCGGCATCCATGGTGAAGTAGTGGGTGCGGGCACCGGGGCGGCGCACCCGGTGTACGAAGCCGCCCTGTTCGAGCTTGCGCACGTGTGAGGACACCGAGCCGCGGCTGATGTCGAGCTCGCGCGAGAGCTCATCGGCCGAGACCCCATCGGCGTCGCTCAGCAGCAGATATCCGGCGATGCGGCCCCCGGTGCGGGTGCCGCCGCCGCCCTGCCAGAACCCGGCGAAGGAATCGACAAACCAGGCCCGGAACTGCGCATCGGTTTCGAGGTCGCCGGGAGTGATCTGGGGCTCGGACGTCATAGATTCAGTGTATCCAGCACGTCCCGTCGATCCCGAAAACGCCGCGGCCCCGAGTACCAAAAGGTTGCTCGGGGCCGCGGACCGAGGTGCCGCCTAGGCGAGCTCGATCAGGTCGTTGTAGTCCTTGTTCCAGTGGTCTTCCACACCGTCGGGCAGGATGAGCACCCGCTCGGGGTTCAGCGCCTCGACGGCACCCGAGTCGTGGCTCACCAGAACCACGGCACCGGTGAAGTGCGCCAGGGCGTCGAGGATTTCGAGGCGGCTTGCGGGGTCGAGGTTGTTGGTGGGCTCATCGAGCAGCAGTACGTTGGCCGAAGACACCACGAGCATCGCGAGTGACAGACGGGTTTTTTCACCACCGGAGAGCACGCCGGCGGGCTTGTGGCCGTCGTCACCGGTGAACAGGAACGAACCGAGCACCTTGCGCGCCTCGGTTTCGCCGATGTTCGGTGAGGCCGAGAGCATGTTCTCCAGCACGGTGCGCTTCACGTCGAGGTTCTCGTGCTCCTGCGCGTAGTAGCCCACCTTGAGGCCGTGGCCGGGGATGATCTCGCCGGTGTCGGGTTTGTCCACCCCGGCGAGCATGCGCAGCAGGGTGGTCTTTCCGGCACCGTTGAGGCCCAGCACCACGACCTTGGAGCCGCGGTCGATTGCGAGGTCCACCGAGGTGAAGATCTCGAGCGAACCGTAGCTCTTGGAGAGGTTCTTCGCCATGATCGGGGTCTTGCCACAGGGCGCGGGGTCCGGGAAGCGCAGCTTTGCCACGCGCTCGACCTGACGCACGTCATCGAGGCCTGCGAGCAGCTTCTCGGCACGCGCGACCATCTGGTGCGCGGCCGCGGCCTTGGAGGCCTTGGCACCGAAGCGGGCCGCCTGCAGCTGCAGGGTCGTGGCCTTCTTCTCGGCGTTGGCGCGCTCCTTTTTGCGGCGCTCCTCGTCGGCCTCGCGCTGACGCAGGTAGTTCTTCCAGTTCATGTTGTAGATGTCGATGACCTGGCGGTTGGCGTCGAGGTAGAACACGCGGTTCACGGTTTCGCCCACGAGCTCGATGTCGTGGGTGATCACGATGAAGCCACCGCGGTAGTTCTTCAGGAACTCGCGCAGCCACACCACCGAGTCGGCGTCGAGGTGGTTGGTGGGCTCATCGAGGATCATCGTCTGCGCGTCGGAGAACAGAATGCGCGCGAGCTCGATGCGGCGACGCTGACCACCGGACAGTGTGGACAGCGGCTGGTCGAGGATGCGATCCGGCAGGTTCAGGTTGCTCGCGATCGAGGCGGCCTCGGCCTCGGCGGCGTAGCCGCCCAGCGCGTTGAAGCGGTCGGTGAGGTTACCGTACTTCTTCATCGCGGCCTCGGCCACGGCCGGATCGGTGCTCGCCATGTCCTGCGTGGCCTTGGCCATGTTCAGGGCGATCTGGCCGAGCCCGCGGGCATCGAGGATGCGGGTGCGCGCGAGGTCTTCGGGGTTTCCGGTGCGGGGATCCTGGGGCAGGTAGCCCAGCTCGCCACGGTTGTTGATTTCGCCACCGGCGGCGGGGATCTCGCCGGCGAGGGTCTTGGTGAGGGTGGTCTTGCCGGCACCGTTACGCCCCACCAGACCGATCTTGTCGCCCGCGGCGACCTGGAAACTCACGTTTTCCATGAGTAGCCGTGCGCCAACACGGATTTCGAGATCCTGAACGGAGAGAGCCACTGCGGGTGTCCTTTGCTAACCAGGCACCACAAATAGCGCCGTAAAAGTCGAGGTAAGTCACCCAGTCTACGCGGTTTAGCCACCGCGACCTATCCGAGCCGCCCCGCGCCGCAATATCCGCACCCGTGTGCATATCGGGTGTCTGGGAATCCGGGGGGAGACACCCGGCCGCGCGTGGGCACGACCGTAGACTGGCCGCAGGTTCCCAATCGGAAGGAAGACTCATGTCCGAGGTATTTGATGGCCTGGCCACAATCTATAACGAGCAGCGCCCCCGCTACCCCCGCGCCGTATACGCCCTCCTGGAGCAGTTGGTAGATCCAACGCCGCCGCTCAACATTTTGGACGCGGGATCGGGACCCGGCGTGGTCCTGGAAGACCTGTTGCCCACCTTTGGTCCGCTGGCCGACTACACCGCCGTGGACATCTCCGCGGACATGGTTACCACCGGCGCGGCCCGCCTCCCCGAGGCCACCTGGGTGCACTCGCCGGTCGAGCCGGACCTCGAGCAGCGCCGTGACCTCGCGCTCATCACCGTGGGCCAGGCCGCGCACTGGTTTGATCGCCCGCGCTTCTATGCGGCTGCGCTCCGGGCGCTGCGTCCCGGCGGCGTGCTCGCGATCATTCAGAACAACCGCGACTACACCCGCGGCGGTTTTGCCCAGGCCTGGGAGGAACTGGCCGAGGCCTACTCCCCTGGCTACACCCGCACGTACCGCGATTTCCCCTATGCACAGGAGCTCGTCGAGGCGTTTGCCCCGGCCGATGCCGATCACGGCGTGTATCAGGCCGACTGGACCCTCACCCGCTCCCCCGAAGACACCCGCGGCCGCGCGCTGTCCTCCAGCAAGATGCAGGCCGCACTGGCCGCCGCGGGTGACACCTTCGAGTCGGCCCTGGACGCGGCAATCGCCGCAAACACCGTCGACGGCGAGGTCTCACACACCATGATCACCGAGGTCTACTGGGTGCGCACGCCCGCCTAGGAGCGAGGGGCGAGCCCTAGACGCGCTCGAGCAGCTGCATGCTCGGCGAGTAGTCGATCGCCCAGTCGGTGTAGACGCCGGCGATGGCGCAGTCCTCGCAGCGCAGGCCCACGCTGACCCAGCGCACGTCTTCGCCCTCGATCGCGAAGCCGACGGCCACGGTGAAGTCGGTGCCGTCGCAGGTGCACTCGGCGGCATCGAGTTCGATGTCCGAATCGGCGCGGTCCAGCAGGTCGGCGGAGTCGAGCAGCGCGACCTCGGTGTCGCAGTTTGAGCACAGCCGCACGGCCACGCCCTGCTCGTCGTCATAGCCGAGCGCGAAGACCTCGTTGCCGCAGGTGCAGACGCAGTCGATGATGCGGGAGACGGCGAAATCGCCGGCCTCATAGTCGCGGATGGAGTCGTGCAGCTGTTCGCGGCCGGTACGGGAAGTCATGCTGCCAGTTTACCGGCACCGGGCAGCGCAAAACCCCGCCCGCCAAAAGGCGGGCGGGGTTTTGAGGGGCAAACTACATCGCGAAGCCGAGGGCCCGCATCATGTCGCGGCCGTCATCGGTGATGCACGCAGGAGTACTAGACCCCACGCATTACATCGCGAAGCCGAGGGCCCGCATCATGTCGCGGCCGTCATCGGTGATGCGTTCCGGACCCCACGGCGGCATCCAGACCCAGTTGATCCGGAAGGCCTCCACGACGCCATCGAGGGCTTCGCCGGTCTGTTCCTCGAGCACGTCGGTCAGCGGGCAGCCGGCCGAGGTGAGGGTCATGTGGATGATGAGGGCGTTGTTCTCATCATCCCAGCCGAGGTCGTAGATCAGGCCGAGGTCAACAACGTTGACCCCGAGCTCGGGGTCCATCACGTCTTTGAGCGCCTCGGTGACCTCGTCGTAGCGGGCCGGGCTCAGGGTGGTAGACATGTGTCTAGCCTACGCCTGGTCTGCGGTCTGGAGGTAGCGGTCGTAACCCTCGTTCTCCAGGCGGTCGGCCAGCTCGGGGCCGCCCTGCTCGGCAACCTTACCGTTGACGAACACGTGCACGTGATCCGGCTTGATGTAGCGCAGGATGCGGGTGTAGTGGGTGATCAGCAGCACACCGAGGTCGGTGTTCTCCTGGGCGCGGTTGACACCCTCGGAGACGATCTTCAGCGCGTCGACGTCGAGGCCGGAGTCGGTCTCGTCGAGCACGGCGAACTTCGGCTTGAGCAGCTCGAGCTGAAGGATCTCGTGACGCTTCTTCTCTCCACCGGAGAAGCCCTCGTTGACGTTGCGCTCGGCGAACACCTTGTCCATGCGCAGGTTGTCCATGGCGGTACGGACGTCCTTGATCCAGGTACGGATCGCGGGAGCCTCACCGTCGATGGCGGTCTTGGCGGTGCGCAGGAAGTTCGACACGGTCACGCCGGGGATCTCCACCGGGTACTGCATGGCGAGGAAGATGCCGGCGCGGGCGCGCTCGTCCACGCTCATCTCCAGGACGTCTTCGCCGTCCAGGGTGATCGAGCCGGAGTCAACGGTGTACTTCGGGTGACCGGCGATGGTGTACGCCAGGGTCGACTTTCCCGAACCGTTGGGGCCCATGATGGCGTGGGTTTCATTCGAGTTGAGGGTCAGGTCGACACCGCGCAGAATCGGCTTGGTGCCCTGGTCGGTTTCCACGCTGACGTGCAGGTCGCGAATCTCAAGTACTGACATGGCGCTAGATCTCTTTCGTTACGGTCGGGTCGATAAAAATGTCGCCATCGCGCAGCTCCACGGTGTACACCGGGACGGGCTCATAGGCGGGGAAGTTCTGGGGCTTACCGGTCTTCAGTGAGAATGCGGAGCCGTGGGCCCAGCACTCGAGGGTGTCACCCTCAACAAACCCCTCGGAGAGCGAAATATCGCCATGGGTGCAGGTATCGCCGATGGCGTGCACGTCACCCTGGGCATCCAGGACGAGTGCGATCGGGATACCGTCCACCACCACACGGAAGGCCTGGTTGAGGGTCAGATCGGAAAGGGCGGCAACGCGGGTACTCACGACGGGAGGTCACCCGCCGCGAGCTCACGCTCGATTGCTGCCTCGATGCGCTCACCCAGCTCGGCATCGCCGATGCGCTGGATGATCTCCACCAGGAAGCCGTGCACGACGAGGCGACGGGCGTCAGCCTCGGCGATACCGCGTGCCATGAGGTAGAACAGCTGCTCGTCGTCGAAACGACCGGTGGCGCTGGCGTGACCGGCCCCGGCGATGTCGCCAGTCTCGATCTCGAGGTTCGGCACCGAGTCGGCTCGGGTACCCTCGCTCAGCACGAGGTTGCGGTTCTCCTCATAGGAGTCGGTGGCAGTACCGGTCTGGCGGATCAGGACATCGCCGATCCAGACGGTGTGCGCACCCTCGCCCTGAAGAGCACCCTTGTAGCTCACGCGGGAGCGGGTGTTCTCGGCGTCGTGGTCGACGTACACGTGCTGCTCGAGGTGCTGGTGAGCGTCGGCGAAGTACACGCCGAGGGCCTCGATGTCGGCACCCTGGCTGCCCAGGTGGGTCGACGGGTTCACGCGCACGATCTTGCCGCCGAGGGTCACGGCGACGTGCTTGAGCTTCGCGTCGCGACCAATCTCGGCGAAGTGCTCGGCCAAGTGGCGGGCGTCCTCCGCCCACTCCTGAACGCTCACCACGGTGAGCTGAGCACCGTCGCCGACGATGATCTCGATATTCTCGGTGAGCGCGGCCTGGCCGGCGTTTTCGAGAATAACGAGCGCACGCGAGTGCGGCGCGGCCTCGATCACGGTGTGTGCGGCGCGCGCGCCGTCACCCAGATCGGTGCGGTGTAGGCGGAAGGTCTTCTCCTCCTCGCCGGTGACCGAAATCACGAGGGCCTTCTCGAATGCGGTCCACGCATTCGCCGCGGCCTTGTTCTCCGGAGTACCGGCGGTGCCAATCCGCTTATCGTCGCGGCCCACCCAGGCCACGGTCACGCCATCGACGGCAGGCGCCTCAAACGGATACTCGGATCCGTTCAGCTCGCCGTCGATGAGATCGCTCAGCTGAGCAACCGGGGTGTACTTCCAGGCGGGCTCGCGACCGGTAACCGCGGGGAAATCCGCGACGTTGGTCGAGCCAAAGCGCTCGGAGCGGGTCTGGACCGGCACGAAGGCGTCGCCGCCGTCGCTGTGAGCCTTGAACCCGTGCTGCTCGGTTTCGGTGCTGCTGGTTGCAGGGGATGTGGTCGTCATTTAGCCGACGGATCCTTCCATGCCCATTTCGATGAGCTTGTTGAGTTCGAGTGCGTATTCCATCGGGAGCTCACGTGCGATCGGCTCGATGAAGCCACGGACGATCATCGCCATCGCCTCATCCTGCTCGAGGCCACGGCTCATGAGGTAGAACAGCTGCTCCTCGCTGACCTTGGTCACCGTTGCCTCGTGACCGAGTTCGGCGTCATCCACGCGAATATCGATCGCGGGGTAGGTGTCGGAGCGGGAGATGCGGTCAACCAGGAGGGCATCACAGGCCACGGTGTTCTTCGAGTGGTGCGCGTTGGCATCCACCCGAACCTCACCGCGGTATCCGGCGCGACCGCCACCGCGAGCGATGGACTTCGACAGGATGGTCGACTGGGTGTGCGGGGCCATGTGGATCATCTTGGCACCGGTGTCCTGGTGCTGACCGGGGCCGGCGAAGGCCACCGAGAGGGTCTCACCCTTGGCGTGCTCGCCGGTGAGGTAGATCGACGGGTACTTCATGGTGACCTTGGAGCCGATGTTGCCATCGATCCACTCCATGGTGGCGCCCTCTTCGGCGATGGCGCGCTTAGTGACCAGGTTGTACACGTTGGTCGACCAGTTCTGGATGGTCGTGTAGCGAACGCGAGCGTTCTTCTTCACGATGATCTCGACCACGGCGGAGTGCAGCGAGTCGGACTTGTAGATGGGGGCGGTGCAACCCTCGATGTAGTGCACGTAGGAGCCCTCATCGGCGATGATCAGCGTGCGCTCGAACTGACCCATGTTCTCGGTGTTGATCCGGAAGTAGGCCTGCAGCGGGATCTCGACGTGCACACCCTTGGGAACGTACACGAACGAACCACCCGACCACACGGCGGTGTTCAGCGCGGCAAACTTGTTGTCACCCGAGGGGATGACGGTACCGAAGTACTCCTCGAAGAACTCGGGGTGCTCGCGAAGCGCGGTGTCGGTGTCAAGGAAGATGACGCCCTGCTGCTCGAGATCCTCACGGATCTGGTGGTACACAACCTCGGACTCGTACTGGGCGGCCACACCGGCAACCAGGCGCTGACGCTCGGCCTCGGGGATACCCAGCTTCTCGTAGGTGTTCTTGATGTCCTCGGGGAGGTCTTCCCAGGTCTGGGCCTGCTTCTCCGTGGAGCGCACAAAGTACTTGATGTTGTCAAAGTCGATGGCCGAGAGATCGGCACCCCATGCGGGCATCGGCTTACGCTCGAAGATCTGCAGGGCCTTGAGCCGGCGCTGCAGCATCCAGTCCTGCTCGCTCTTGAGGTTCGAGATGTTGGTAACGACCTCTTTGGAGATACCTCGTTTGGCGGATTGTCCCGCCGCATCCGAGTCGGACCAACCGAATTCGTAGACTCCCAGGGAGTCCAGCTCGGGGCGGTCAATGAGCACGTCTGACATGTCTCTACCTCTTTTCTACCTGCCGGTAACAGAATTTCCGTACCTGGCATTCCCTCACGGTGATGCGCTATCAGGCGCGGGCATGAGAGGGGGGTGGCGCGAGTCGCTCTCCGGCGTCTCTACAATTAGTTCATAGGGGTTTCAGTACCTGGCCTGCGACCGACATGCAACGTGTCAAACGCAGGCAACAACTTGAACTCTTCGTATTCTATAGGTTCCGGCATATTTCCGCATGGGGGTTTGCCGCGAGCCGCACCGCTAACTAAGGATGGGGCAGATTCCCGTGACCACGACCTCCCGGCCGACAGCAAGCCTCTACCAGCGGTTCACGAACTGGCTGCCGCAGGGCATCAACCGCCCGGTGCGGGTGTTCGCCTGGCTCTCGCTCATTTTCCAGACCGTCCTGATCGGTACCGGCGGCGCGGTTCGCCTCACCGGCTCGGGCCTCGGCTGCCCGACCTGGCCCAAGTGCACCCCCGAGTCGTACACGTCGACCCCGGAAATGGGCATCCACGGAATCATCGAGTTTGGTAACCGCACGCTCACCTTCGTACTCGTGATCATCGCGATTGCCGCGTTCCTCTCGGTCTGGAACCTGCGCAAGACCCGTCGCGACCTCTTCTGGCTGACCTTCCTGCAGGGCATGAGCATTCCCCTGCAGGCCGTCCTCGGCGGCATCGTTGTGCTGACCGGACTCAACTCCTACCTCGTGGGCGCGCACTTCGTGATCTCGCTGATCCTGGTGGCCCTCACCACCACCCTCGTCTACCGCGTCTACTTCGGTGCCGCCGGCGCGGTGCGCACCTCGCGCGGCTACAAGCTCCTCACCCACGTGATGAGCGCGCTGGTCGCGATCGCCGCCGTGGTGGGCATCCTCACCACCGGCTCCGGCCCGCACGCCGGCGACGCCGATGTGCCGCGCAACGGCCTCGACCCCGAGCTCATGCAGCACCTCCACGCATGGCCCGGCTACCTGATGTTCGGCGCCACCGTGCTCATCCTGATCGTGGCCGTGCGCCAGAAGTACGCGGTGAAGCCCGTGGTGTGGCTGCTGATCGCCCAGGTGGGTCAGATCCTGCTCGGCATCGCCCAGTCGCGTCTCGGGCTGCCGGAGATCATGGTGGGCACCCACATGGTCCTGGCCGGCGTCGTGATCGCGCTGGCCACCCGGGTAGTACTCGAGACCCGAGCCTCGATCCCCGAGCCGGAGACGCTCGCACAGCGCGCCTAGTCGCCACACGCAGATGCGGCGGGCCCCTCCTCCGGGAGGGGCCCGCCGCATTTGTGTGGGGGCCTGTCTGATTCACATCGACCCAGCGAGGCTGAACGTTCGTGCAGGGAAATCGACCCGCCCGATCCGCTCAGCCCGAAAAGCGCTGCACGAACGTGCAAATTCGAGCTAGAACGGGAGCAAAGGATCGATTCCCACCGCGAGGAACACCAGGGTGAGGTACGAGATCGAACCGTGGAACACGCGCATCGGGCTGGCCGCCGCGCCGCGGATCGCGAGGTTGTACAGGCGGTGTGTCTCGTAGATAAACCAGCCACCCGCGAGCACCGCAACGGCCGTGTAGACGATGCCCATGTCACCCACCGGGATCAGCAGCAGCGAGCAGGCCACGGTGGCCCACGCGTAGAGGATGACCTGCAGGCCCACCTGGGCGCGGCCACGCACCACGGCGAGCATCGGGACGCCCACCGAGCGGTAGTCCTCGCGGTACTTCATCGAGAGCGGCCAGTAGTGCGGCGGGGTCCAGAGGAACACCACACCGAAGAGGATGAAGGGCTCCCAGGAGAGCGAGCCGGTCACGGCGCTCCAGCCGATCAGTACCGGGAAACACCCCGCGATTCCGCCCCAGATGATGTTCTGGGCGGTGCGGCGCTTGAGCCACAGCGTGTAGATCAGCACGTAGAAGGCGATGGCCGCGACCGACAGTGCGGCGGCCAGGAGGTTGGTCGTGAGCGCGAGCCACGCCGTCGAAACGACCGCGAGGATCCAGGAAAACACGAGCGCCTCGCGCGGGGTTACCTCACCCGTCACAAGAGGTCGGCCCTGGGTTCTGTTCATCACGCGGTCGATATCGCGGTCGAAATAGCAGTTGAACGCACCGGCGGAACCCGCGCTCAGCGCGCCACCGATCACGGTTGCGAGTACCAGCCCGAGGCTCGGCAGGCCGCCCTGGGCCAGGATCATGACGGGTACCGTCGTGACCAGGAGAAGCTCCATAACACGCGGCTTTGTGAGGGCAATGTACGCACGTACCTTGCGCTTCACCCCGATCTTCTCGGTGGTGGCGGGGGCCAATTCTGCGACGTCCATTAGTTCTATATACCTCTTCACTCGACTCGCCCATCCTACGGGATCGTTTTCGAGCGGCCAACCGTGCACACGCGCCCCCGGTCCCCCGCTAATGGGAGCTGAACTCCCTATACTGGTAGACGCTCGCAACAACGCGACGCCCGTCCCCCGGAACCGCACTCGGTCGTAGTGCACGCCCCGCGGGAGCGGCGCCGTGCGCGACACGCAGTTCGCTCAGCCACGGCGGCCAACCCAGGCCACCGGGTTCGATTAGGAAAGGTCAATAATCTTGGCAGCTCTGAAGTGGGATCCCATCGACAACAAGGCGGTTAACACCGCTCGCGTTCTCGCGGCGGATGCCGTAGAAAAGGTCGGTAACGGCCACCCCGGAACGGCAATGAGCCTCGCACCGGTCGCCTACCTCCTCTTCCAGAAGGTCATGCACAAGGACCCGAGCGACCAGGATTGGCTGGGACGCGACCGCTTCGTGCTGTCGGTTGGCCACTCCTCCCTCACTCAGTACGTCCAGCTGTACCTCGGCGGTTTCGGTCTCGAAAAGGCCGACATCGAGGCACTGCGCACCTGGGGCTCGAAGACCCCCGGTCACCCCGAGTTCGGTCACACCGACCACGTGGAAATCACCACCGGCCCGCTGGGCCAGGGTCTCGCCTCCGCCGTGGGCTTCGCCTACGCCGCCCGCTACGAGCGTGGCCTGTTCGACCCGGAGGCCGAAGCCGGCACCAGCCCCTTCGACCACTTCGTGTACGTCGTTGCCGGAGACGGTGACCTGCAGGAGGGCGTGACCAGCGAGGCTTCGTCCCTCGCCGGCCACCAGGAGCTCGGCAACCTCATCGCCATCTACGACTCCAACCAGATCTCGATCGAGGACGACACCAACATCGCCTTCACCGAGGACGTCGCAAAGCGCTACGAGGCCTATGGCTGGGACGTGCGCATCGTCGACTGGAAGAAGAACGGCGAGTACGTCGAAGACGTGCAGGAGCTGAACGACACCATCGAGGCTGCCAAGGCAGAGACCAAGAAGCCGTCGCTCATCATCCTCAAGACCATCATCGGTTACCCCTCCCCCAAGAAGCAGAACTCCGGTGGCATCCACGGCTCCAAGCTGGGTGCCGAGGAGCTCGCCGCTCTGAAGACCGTTGTGGGCTTCGACCCGGAGCAGAACTTCCAGGTGGACGAGGACGTCATCGAGCACACCCGCGGTGCCGTGGCACGCGGTGCCGAGCTGCACGCCGCATGGCAGGTTCGCTTTGACGCCTGGGCCGCCGCAAACCCCGAGCGCGCCGAGCTGCTCGCTCGCCTCGAGGCTGGCGAACTGCCCGCCGACGTCGAGTCCGCTCTGCCGGTCTTCGAGGGTGGCTCGTCGGTTTCGACCCGTGTTGCCTCGGGCAAGGTCATCAACGGCCTCGCCTCGGTTCTGCCCGAGCTGTGGGGTGGCTCCGCCGACCTCGCCGGTTCGAACAACACCACCATCGAGGGTGCCCCCTCGTTCGTGCCGGCCGAGCACTCGACCAGCGCGTGGACCGGTAACGACTACGGTCGCGTCCTGCACTTCGGTATCCGTGAGCACGCCATGGGCGCAATCATGAACGGTATCGCCCTGCACGGTAAGACCCGCGTCTTCGGTGGAACCTTCCTGCAGTTCGCCGACTACATGCGTCCCGCCGTCCGTCTGGCCGCCCTGATGAACATCGCTCCGATCTTCGTCTGGACCCACGACTCGATCGCCCTCGGCGAAGACGGTCCGACCCACCAGCCGGTTGAGCACCTCGCAGCGCTCCGCGCCATCCCCAACCTGGACATCATCCGTCCGGCCGACGCCAACGAGACCGCTCACGCGTGGCTCGAGATGCTGAAGCGTCACACCGCACCGCAGGGTATCGCCCTGTCGCGTCAGAACCTCCCCGTGTACGCACGTGGCGAGGGTGCTGCCGCCGGCGAGACCTTCGCATCGGCATCGCTGACCGCTCGTGGCGCGTACACCCTGCTGGAGGCACCGAACGGTACCCCCGAGGTGCTGCTGATCGCCACCGGTTCCGAGGTACAGCTGGCCGTTGAGGCCCGCACCGTTCTCGCCGCCGAGGGTATCCAGGCCCGCGTCGTCTCGGTTCCCTCGCTCGAGTGGTTCGCCGAGCAGGACGCCGCCTACCAGGAGTCGGTACTCCCGGCCGCCATCACCGCTCGCGTTTCGGTTGAGGCCGGTATCGCCCTCACCTGGCGGGGAATTGTTGGCGACCGTGGACGTTCCATCTCCCTGGAGCACTTCGGTGCTTCGGCAGACGAGAAGACCCTGTACACCAAGTTTGGTATCACGACCGAGGCCGTTGTGGCCGCGGCCAAGGACTCGCTCAACGCGTAGGCGTTGAACAGGAAAGAAGAAGATTCAATGACTAACGAACGTACCGCAGCGCTGTCCAACGCCGGCGTCAGCATCTGGCTCGACGACCTGTCCCGTGGACGCATCCAGTCCGGCAGCCTCCAGGCCCTGATCGCCGAGAAGAACGTCGTCGGCGTGACCACCAACCCGACCATCTTCGCCGGTGCACTCAGCAACGGTGAGAGCTACGCCGAGCAGGTAGCCGAACTCAAGGCCGCCGGTGTTGACGCATCGAAGGCAGTCTTCGAGATCACCACCGACGACGTTGCCGCCGCAAGCGACATCTTCGCCGACATCTACGCCTCCTCCAAGGGCTTCGATGGCCGCGTCTCGATCGAGGTCGAGCCGGGCTTCGCTCACGACGCCGCCGCGACCATCGCGCAGGCTAAGGAGCTGTGGGCCAAGGTCAACCGCCCCAACGCCATGATCAAGATCCCCGCAACCGTTGAGGGCCTCGAGGCCATCACCGCCGTGATCGCCGAGGGCATCAGCGTCAACGTGACCCTGATCTTCTCGCTCGAGCGCTACCGCGCCGTGGTCAACGCCTACCTCGCCGGTCTCGAGCAGGCCAAGGCCAAGGGCATCGACATCTCGGGCATCCACTCGGTTGCCTCGTTCTTCGTCTCGCGCGTGGACAGCGAGATCAACGCTCGCCTCGACGCCGTGGGCACCCCCGAGGCCGTGGCCCTGAAGTCGAAGGCTGGCGTTGCCAACGCTCAGCTGGCCTATGAGGCCTTCGAGCAGGAGTTCGCCTCCGAGCGCGCAGCCGGCCTGCTGGCCGCCGGTGCCAACAAGCAGCGTCCGCTGTGGGCCTCGACCGGTGTCAAGGATGCCGCTCTGCCCGACACCCTGTACGTGACCGAGCTGGTTGCCGCCGGTGTTGTCAACACCATGCCGGAGAAGACCCTCGAGGCTACCGCCGACCACGGCGTCATCACCGGTGACACCGTGACCGTGGCCTACGCCGCCGCTCACGAGATCATGGATGCCGTGGCCGCCTCGGGCGTCTCCTACGACGACGCGACCGCTCAGCTCGAGAAGGAGGGCGTTGAGAAGTTCATCGTCTCCTGGAACGAACTGCTGGACACCGTGAACGCCGCTCTGGAGGCCTCGAAGTGAGCTTCGAAATCCACCTCTCCGGAGACGTCAAGGAGGCCGTAGCCGCGGCCGTCCCCACCCTGGTTGCCGACCTGGTCGCCTCGGGTATCACCGCGCAGAACCCCACCCTGTGGGGCGCAGACGCCGAGGCCGAGTCCTCGATCCGTCTGGGCTGGACCGAGGCCGTTGCGATCTCGCGTCCGCTGGTGGCTCCCATCCTTGAGCTGCGCGACGCTCTGCGCGCAGCCGGTGTGAACCACATCGTGCTGGGCGGCATGGGCGGCTCCTCGCTGGCCCCCGAGGTTATCACCAACACCCTCGGTGCCCCGCTGACCATCCTGGACTCGACCGCCCCCGGTCAGATCCTGGCCGCACTGGGCGACCGCCTGGAGACCAGCGCCCTCGTGGTGTCCTCCAAGTCGGGTTCGACCGTGGAGACCGACAGCCAGCGTCGCGCCTACGAGGCTGCGTTCACCGCGGCGGGTATCAACCCGACCGAGCGCATCATCGTGGTCACCGACCCGGGTTCCCCGCTGGACAAGTCCGCACGTGAGGCCGGTTACACCGTCTTCAACGCGGACCCCAACGTGGGTGGCCGCTACTCGGCCCTCACCGCCTTCGGCCTGGTCCCCTCGGGACTCGCCGGTGCGGACATCGAGGAGCTGCTGAACGAGGCCGAGGCCATCTCGGTTGAGCTCGCGGTAGACAACGAGACCAACCCGGGCCTCGTGCTCGGTGCGGCCATCGCCCACCGCAGCAAGCTCGGTATCGTCACCGACGGCAGCCACATCGTCGGCTTCGGCGACTGGGTTGAGCAGCTGATCGCCGAGTCCACCGGCAAGCTCGGCACCGGCGTTCTGCCGGTTGTTCTCGAGCCGCTCTCGACCGAGGTGACCGCGGGCTACGCGGACACCCAGATCGTGCGCCTGGTAGACAACGCCCACACCCACTTCGACAACCACGCACGCGAGGGTGAAATCCTCGTCAGCGGCAGCCTGGGTGCCCAGCTGCTGGTGTGGGAGTACGCGGTTGTGGTGGCCGGTCGTCTGCTCGGGATCAACCCGTTCGACCAGCCCGACGTGGAGTCCGCCAAGATCGCTACCCGCGGTCTGCTGGACTCCCGCCCCGAGCCCACCGAGCCGGCGTTCGTTGACGCCGGTATCGAGGTGCGCGGCCCGGCCGAGGTTATCGGCTCCGCCACCACCGTCCGCGAGGTTCTGGCTGCCCTGATCGGCACCCTCCCCGAGGATGGCTACTTCTCCGTGCAGGCCTACGTAGACCGTGTCGCAAACCCGCAGCTGCAGGGTATTCGCGACCAGTTCGCCGCGGTAACCGGTCGTCCGGTCACCTTCGGTTGGGGCCCGCGCTTCCTGCACTCGACCGGTCAGTTCCACAAGGGCGGACCGGCCGTGGGCGTATTCCTGCAGATCACCGAGACCGCCCCGGCGGACCTCGAGATCCCGGAGCGTCCGTTTACCTTCGGTGAGCTGATTGGCGCTCAGGCACAGGGTGACGCAAGCGTACTGGCCGACCACGGTCGCCCGGTTGTTACCCTCACCCTGACCGACCCGGCCAGCACCATCGAAACCCTGTTCGCCGCCATCGCGCGCTAACAACCCCCCGCAAAACCTTCTAGGAGTCCCATGTCCCCCGTGGATATTACGCCGGAGTTTAATCCGCTCCGGCTGAGCTCGGACCGGCGATTGAACCGAATCGCCGGCCCGAGCGGACTGGTCATCTTTGGTGTTACCGGTGACCTGTCACGTAAGAAACTCATGCCGGCCGTTTACGACCTGGCGAACCGGGGGCTCTTGCCCCCGGGCTTCTCCCTGGTCGGGTTCGCCCGCCGTGATTGGGAAGACCAGGACTTCATGCAGGTAGTGCACGACTCGGTCCGGGAGCACTCCCGGACCGAGTTCCGGGAAGAGGTGTGGGCCCAGCTTGCGCAGGGTATCCGCTTCGTTCCCGGAGAGTTCGACGACAACGAGGCGTTTGACCGCCTGAAGCAGACCGTGGAGACCCTGGACCGCGAGCGCGGCACCATGGGCAACCACGCGTTCTACCTGTCGATCCCGCCGAAGGCCTTCCCGATCGTGACCGAGCAGCTGCGCCGCTCGGGCCTCGCCGACCACAAGGAAGATTCCTGGCGTCGCGTGGTCATCGAGAAGCCGTTCGGTTCGGACCTGAAGACCGCCCGCGAGCTCAACGCCGTGGTCGAATCCGTCTTCCCCGCCGACTCGGTCTTCCGTATCGACCACTACCTCGGTAAGGAAACCGTTCAGAACATCCTGGCTCTGCGCTTCGCAAACCAGATGTTCGAGCCGCTGTGGAACGCCAACCACGTAGACCACGTACAGATCACCATGGCCGAGGACATCGGCGTGGGTGGTCGTGCCGGATACTACGACGGTATCGGTGCCGCCCGCGACGTCATCCAGAACCACCTCCTGCAGCTGCTGGCCCTGACCGCGATGGAGGAGCCCAACTCCTTCGACGCCTCGGACCTGCGTGCCGAGAAGGAAAAGGTTCTGGCCGCCGTGCGTCTGCCCGAGGACCTCTCCACCGCTACCGCCCGCGGCCAGTACGCCGGCGGATGGCAGGGTGGCGAGCAGGTTCCCGGCTTCCTCGATGAGGACGGCATGAACCCCGAGTCGATCACCGAGACCTACGCAGCAATGCGCCTCGACATCAACACCCGTCGCTGGGCCGGCGTGCCGTTCTACCTGCGTGCGGGTAAGCGTCTTGGCCGTCGTGTGACCGAGATCGCCGTTGTGTTCAAGCGTGCACCGCAGTACCTGTTCGAGGAGAGCCAGACCGCTGAGCTCGGCCAGAACGCACTCGTGATCCGCGTCCAGCCGGACGAGGGCGTCACGATTCGTTTCGGTTCGAAGGTTCCCGGCGCCAGCACTCAGGTGCGCGATGTGACCATGGACTTCGGTTATGGCCACGCGTTCACCGAGGCGAGCCCCGAGGCCTATGAGCGCCTGATTCTCGACGTTCTCCTGGGCGACCCGCCCCTGTTCCCGCGCCACGAGGAGGTTGAGCTCTCCTGGAAGATCCTCGACCCGATCGAGGAGTTCTGGGCCGCACAGGGTGGCCCGCTTGATCAGTATCAGCCCGGATCCTGGGGACCGGCTTCGGCCGATGAACTCCTGCAGCGTGACGGCCGGAATTGGAGACGCCCATGATCGTCGAACTGCCCGATACCACCGTCAGTGCGGTGGCCAAGCGCCTGGTAACCCTGCGCGAAGACGGCGGTGCCGTTGCCCTCGGCCGCGTGCTGACCCTCGTGATCAGCTCCGAGCACGGTCAGGAAGAGGACGCCATTCAGGCCGCAAACGAGGCTTCTCGTGAGCACCCGATGCGCGTGATCGTGGTTTCCAACGAGGCCACCACCGGTACCGTTGATCGCCTGGACGCGGAGATCCGCGTCGGTGGCGACGCCGGTGCGAGCGAGGTCATCATCCTCAGCGTCTACGGTGCGGTCGCGACCAGCGAGGAATCGCTGATCACCGGCCTGCTGCTGCCGGATGCTCCGGTTGTGGCTTGGTGGCCCGGCAAGGCTCCGGCCGACGTAGCGCACACCGCGCTGGGTCGCATGGCGCAGCGCCGAATCACCGACGCCTCGATCGGTGAGGACGTGCTGGCCGAACTCAACGTTCGTGCCACCACCTACACCGCCGGTGACACCGACTTCGCGTGGACCCGTCTGACCCTGTGGCGTGCACAGCTCGCCGCGGCGCTGGACCAGCCGCCGTACGAGCCGGTCACCAAGGTCATCGTGTCCGGTGCTTCGGACTCCCCCTCGACCATCCTGCTCGCCGCGTGGCTGCGTAGCGCGCTGCAGGCCCCGGTCGAGCAGGTGGAGACCGAGCGCGGCCCGAACGACACCGGAATCCACTCGGTGACCCTGGTCCGCGAGAGCGGCGAGGTGTCCATCGTTCGTCCGTTCACCAGCACTTCGGCTACGCTGAAGCTGCCGGGTCAGCCCGAGCACGAGATTGCGCTGCCCCGCCGCAGCCTACGCGACTGCCTTGCTGAGGAACTGCGCCGACTTGACCCGGACGCACTGTACGGCGATGTAATCACCACCGGACTGGCCGAGCTGCTGGCCGAGTCCACCACGAAGTAAAGTAAGGGATCAACGATGACCAACGAACGCCGCGTCCTCATTCATAAGGACAGCGAAGCGCTGACGGCCTCCCTGGCCGCACGCTTCCTCACCAAGACCCTCGACCTGCTCGACGAATACGATCGTGTAAACGTTGTGCTGGAGGGTGGCCGTGTGGGGATCGCGGTGCTCGAATCCATCAATGCTTCCGCCGCGCGCGACAGCGTTGACTGGTCTCGTGTTCACTTCTGGTGGAGCGACGAGCGCTTTGTGCCCGCCGGCCACGAGGACCGCAACGACGTGAAGGCGTATTCGGCTCTGCTGGATCACCTGACCATCCCGGCCGAGAACATTCACCCGATGCCCGCATCGGATGCCGGTCTCGACCTGGATGCCGCCGCCGTGGCCTATGCCGAGGAGCTGGCTCGTTTCGCCGATGGCGACTCGAACCTGCCCCGCTTCGACATCACCTTCCTGGGTGTCGGGCCGGACGGCCACACCGCGTCGCTGTTCCCCGGTTTCACCGAGGTACTGGACAAGGACCACACGGTTCTGCCGGTACGTAACTCGCCGAAGCCGCCGAGCGAGCGTCTCACCCTGACTCGCACCGCGATCAACACCTCCCGCCGCGTGTGGGTGGAGCTGGCCGGCGCGGAGAAGGCGTCGCCGCTGGGCCTCGCACTCGCCGGTGCATCCTACGCGGATGTCCCGATCGCGGGTGTGAAGGGCCGTCGCCGCACGGTATTCTTCGTGGACGAGGCTGCGGCCTCGGAGGTTCCCGAGGATCTGATCGCACAGTCCTACTAGGTCTCCCCTACGCACCGCGGCCCCCGTTCTTTCGAGAACGGGGGCCGCGGTGTTTTTACGTGCGGGTACTTAGACCTCGTGATAGCGGCGAGCTGTCTCGCGGAGCGCATCGGCGTGCGCATAGATTTCGGTGAGGTTTTCGATGGGAATTCGGGTCTCGTTCTTTTCCGCGTCCACCAAACCGAGGTACTTCTGGGCGCGATTGAAGTGGAGCCTTGCGATGGGCTTACGGTTGTTGTCGTCGAAGAGAATCGCGAAGTAGGATTTTGCGTCGCGATAGACCACGCGGTCAACATCAACGTCCGAGCAGACGATTGCTCGAATAATGTGGAATCCCTCAAGTTCTTCGAGGGTGGTGTTGATACCGTCATCGTCATCGGGTTCCGGCCGGGCCTCACTGCTGACCGGTTTTACTTCGGGTTCCTCCTCCTCGACCCGGGTAATCGTCAGCGGACGGGCGCTTCCCAGCGCCGACTTCAGGCGGTCGTTTACCTGGTCGTTGAGGTACTGCCCGGCGGCCTTGGTCACGAGCCCGCGGAACTGTTCGCGCACCTTCTGCGTGATGACACCCTCGTACACGCGGGTGGTGAGGAACCGCACCCACTCGTCATCGGGCTCGCGGAACTGGCGGCCGATAACGCGCTTGATTTGCCCGATGTACTTGAGCTCACCCGCGGCGCTGATGATGGATTCGAGATCGAAGTCGGTCTTGGTGAGCTTTTGCAGCTCCCCGACGATGCTCTCATCGATGTCCAGAAGGTCAAGCACGAGGAACGGCTTCTCGTCCATGCGGTTGGGCGCATCGATATCGGAGTAGAAGTTGTACACGATGCCGTTTGTGAGCACGGCGATACGAGCGCTCGTGACCGCAAAGTATCGGTAGAGCTGCGACGCATTTTCGAGGTTGAGCGGAGCACCCGCCTTCTTACACTCAATGAGCATCTGGATCTCGCCATCCTGCATGATCGCGTAGTCGATCTTTTCGCCCTTTTTGATCCCGACGTCCGCGGTGAACTCGGGAATCACCTCGATCGGGTTGAAGACGTCGTAGCCGAGGACGGTTGCGATGAAGGGCATGATGAAGGCGTTTTTGGTCGCCTCCTCGGTGGCAATCTGCTGGTGCTGATCGCGCACCTTTTCGGCGAGGGCGGCGAGGCGGGGTAAGAGTTCCATAACATCCAATTCGAGTTGTCGGGTCCGATGTTGGTCATGCTATCGGGGAAGGCTTCGGGTTCGTGACCCTCGTTCGTGGGCTCGCGCGGGCACGAGAACTACTCGCGGGTGGCGTCGGCGGGATCGGCGCGGGCTGGTGTGAACGGCTACTCGCGGATAGCCTGGGCCGGGTCGGCTCGGGCGGCCACGAGGGCCGGGTATGCGGCGGCGGCGATGCCGGTGAGGGTGCCGACGAGGACGCCCACGCCGATGATGGCGGGGTCGAGGATGGGGGTCCACTGCTGGACGCCGCTGGCAACCAGCACCATTGCGATGCCCGCGGCGCTGCCGGCAAGTCCTCCGGCCGCGCCGATGGTGGCACCCTCCAGGGTGAACATGCGCCAGATCATAGCCCTGCTTGCCCCCACCGCGCGGCGCAGCGCGATCTCCGCGGCGCGGGCGCGCACGGTGAGGTACATCGAGGTGGCGGCGCTCAGGCAGGCGAGCACGAGCAGAACGATCGAGATGATGCCCACGAGGGTGCCGAGGTCGGCGTTCACACCGCGCTGCAACGCCCGAAGGTCGGCAACCGTCTGCACGGTGACGACCCCGGGATTCCCCGGCGCAACGATCGGCGGAATGGCCGCGGCGAGGGCCGCGGGGTATCCGGGCTGCGTGCGCACCACGAGCTCGGCCTGTTCGCCCCGCACCCGATCGGCGAGGGCGGGTGAGAGCACCACGCTGGAATCCAGCAGGGATTCACGGCCCGCCGAGGTGATGATCCCGATCACCTCCACCGGGGTGCCCGCCACGAAGATTCGCATGCCCGGTGCGGCCTCGGCGATGCCCAGTTCTCGGGCTGCTGCGGCACCAACCAGGGCGACGTCACCGGACCAGGTGGCCTCCAGGACCGCCGGGGCCGATGCTGGCCGAGTCGTGGCCGTGACGAGCCGCAGGTACTCCGCTGAGGCATACATGGTGCGTCCGGTGAATCCTGGCTGCTCGGCCACGGTGCCCGGCGGGAGGAGGGATACCCGGGCGTTTACGGCGCTCACCTGCGCCCGGTAGCCCACTCCCACCACACCCTCCAGTTCGCGAATCCTCGTGCTGCTGGCGGGGTCGGTCACGATCCCGCCACCGAGCGAGGAGACCACGACCTCGTCGAGACCCGCGCTGGTGAGGCGCTGGGAAACCTGGGCGGCGGCGCTCTGGCTCAGCCCGATCGAGCCCACGAGCCCGCCCGCTCCCAGCAGGAATGCAAAGAGCAGCATCATCGTGCGGCCGGGGCGGCCCGCGTGGGTGGAAATCGCCTCCAGGATCTCGTCACCAAACCGCGCGATCCCGGAGCGGGTCCGGCCCCGGGCGGGCCGCCTATCAGGCGGTGTGGTGCGGTGGGCTGGTCTGGCCTGCAGTGCTGCGTGGTGCGGCGGCTCCTGTTGCGGGGCCGCGGCTACACCCGCCTCCTCACGGATGCGCCCGTCGGTGAGCACCAGGCGACGCGTGGCCGAGGCCGCGACCACCGGGTCGTGGGTGATCACCAGGATGGTCACGCCCTCGGCGTTCAGGGTGTGCAGGTGCTCGATGATGCGCGCCGAGTTTTCCGAGTCGAGTGCGCCCGTGGGCTCATCGGCGAGCAGGAGCCGCGGTCCGGTGGCGATGGCGCGCGCAATGGCCACGCGCTGACGCTCACCCCCGGAGAGGTTCTTCCCAAGCGCCTGCGCCCGCGCGAGGATGCCAAGGCGCTCCAGTGCCCCTCGAACGGCGGCCCTCCGTTCGGGGAGGGCGACTCCCTGAATGCGCAGCCCCAGCGCCGCGTTTTCGGCGGCGCTCTCGCCGGGGAGGATGTGGGATGCCTGAAACACGAACCCGAGGGTGTGTGCGCGAAGGGTGTCTCGCTGGCGCTGGCTCAGCGATGACACCGAGGATCCGGCGATCCGGTACTCCCCCTCGCTCGCGGTGTCGAGGAGTCCCAGCACGTTGAGGAGCGTCGACTTCCCCGAGCCGGAGGGCCCAATGATGGCCACAAACTCACCCGGGAAGACGTCGAAGGTGATGTCGCGCAGCGCGTGGGTGGTGCCTGTTCCGCTGCCGAAGTGTCGACCGATTCCGCGCAGACTCAGCAGGGGTTCCGTGTCTACACCGTTCTGCGTGCCGTTCGCGGGGTCGCTCACGGCCCCACCTCGAGCGCGGTGCCCACGGGCAGGTCTTCGCGGGGCTCGATCGCGGCCCACCCCTCGGCCTGGGCCGTCACGGTGAGGTCGACCCGACGCGCATCCGTCGCGGCAGTGGGCGTAGGGCCCTCCCCTTCCGGCCGGGCGAGGCGCACGTAGCTGCCACGCTCGTCCTGCCGAATGGCGATCACCGGAATGGCCGCGCCCTCGGTGCCGATGTCGCCGGAGAGGATCTGGATCATCGCGGCCGCGGTCAGTACCCCCTCCGGATCATCGGGCATGCGCACGGTGACGTCTCGGCCCATCCCGCCGGTTGATTCATCGGTTCCCACCTCGCCCAGGGCGACAACCTCGCTGGCGAGCGGCACGCCACCACCCGCGGTGACCTGCACCGCCGTACCCACCGCGAGGCGGTCGCCCTGCACGACGCTGGCGCGGCCCACGATGGTGGCGGGGCTGTCCCCCAGGCTCAGCAGGGGTGTGCCGCCGGAGAGGCCCGTCCCGACCGGGGCGATGGTGATGATCGGCAGGCCGCCCGCGGGCAGAGCGATGAACTCCGCGCGGGCGAGCCCGGGGCCACGATCACCGATGGTCGAGAGCGCGTAGCCGGCTGCCCGATACAGCGTGGTGAACACCGCGAGATCCGCCGCGGTCAGGGTGCCCGTCACGCGGATATGGCCGTGTCCGGCATCCACGAGTACTCGCTGCAGTGCGCGCACATCATTGCCGCGATCTCCCACCACGAGGTCGCGGTAGAGCGGAACGGATGCCGGGATGGTGACGACCGGGCGTCCGGATATCTCGGCGATGAGCCGGATGAAACCCAGGGTCTCCCCCGCTTCGACGCGCACATCGCTGAGCACCGTCTCGTCGGCGGGTGTTCCGGCCGCGGCCTCGCTCGGTTTCTGGGCGGGCTTCTGACCGGCGGGCGCGGCGCCCGCGGCTTCGGGAGGAACGTCGGCCGCTGGTTCGGGCGGCGTGGCTTCGGCCGGACGCGCCGCCCCACCGTAGTACACGGCGACGGTGGTCCCGGCACGCACGCTGGCCGCAATGCGAATCCCGGTGGACACCACCCGCGTCTCAACCCGGGCGGTCACCGGCACCGCATCCGGTGCCGCCCGCAGGGCCTGATCGGTGGGTGAGGTGAGCGCCTGACCGGCAAGAAACGATCCCGCAAGCAGTACGGCGATGACAACGAGGAACACGATGATCCGCGCCGGATGCGTGATGCGTCGCAGCCGCACCTCGGCCTGTCCGCCGGCTTCTGCCGCCACTATCCGGCCGCGATTCGCTGGTCGAGATCTCGCTCCAGCGCATCGCGTCTTTCGACGACCGCCTCCAGGTCGCTCAGGTTTTCGGCGATGAGGGCACCCTGGTACCCGCCGAGAAGTGTGTACAGCGTGGTGATGGCAATCGCGCGGTTTTTCACGTCCTTATCCACACGCAGCCCGTACAGAAAATCAAATACCTCGGTGAAATCACCGGTGGCCGTTTCGCTGCATGCCTTGCTTGCAGCTTCCTCACCCGCACTCGACGATATCGGTACGTTTGGTACCGGATCACGGGCGTCGGGATCCAAACCGTACTGTGCAACGGAATCGAGCTTCCACCGCAGGAACTCGCTGCGCTCCTGCGGCCCAATCTCGGCCCACTCCACACGCAGCGCCAACGCGGGGAACCCCCTCTCCACGACGCAGCGATCCACGTTCAGGGCGAGCGCGTGGCGATATTTTGCGACGAAGGCGTTCGCGTCGCCGTCATAGCGGTCCAGGGGTTGCTCCACGGTTCCCGCGTCCAGATCGATGCTCGCCGTCGCGGTGGTAACCGGCGATATCCCGACCTGCCCGACACACCCCGACAGCGGCCCGACCGCGAGAAGGGCACCGATAGTGGCGGGCAATACACGCCTCAGGGACCCTCCGCGCCCGTTCACTCGGGCACCTCCGCGCCGCTGATGATCGCGTCGAAGCGCGCGCTAATCTCGGCGAGCTTCTTCTGATGCTCACTGAGCGCGCCCGCAGACCGCTCAATCATCGCGGTCTGGTACCGCGCCATCAGGTCAAAGAGCGTCTGCACCGCCCCCGTCGATACCGAACACTCCGCGAACGCCGTGGCGGTGCGAATCTGCATGTCGGGAGCTTCCTCGTAATACTGGACGGATGCGCTGATTCGATCGGGATCCATCACGATGCCCTTGCTTTCGGCACACAGCGCGCGATCCTCGTAGGCCTGCTTGCCCGCAGCCGACTGCACGGTCAGCCCATAGGCAGCGGTGGAGATTTGCCGATCAATATTCGCCGCATCCGTATAGCTGAACTCAGACCGGAGCGAATTCCTCATGTCGTCGAGACACGATCCAAACGCCTCGTCGTAGCCGGCCCCGCGTGGCACGGCATCCTCGGCGGTGCGTTCAGGCTCCCCCGCGAACCCGAATGCCGCCGCCTTCGATACGCTCCACGCGCCGAACGTGCGGCCCTCCTCCGAGACCTTTGACTCGATGGTGACGGGACCGGGGAACCCGCGCTCCACCAGACAGCGCTGCACCAGCGTCTCCATTGCCGCGGTCATTCGACTCGTAAACTCGGGGGCGTCCGCCGAAAACTGATCCAGCGGCAGCTGCACGGCCCCGGTGTCAAAATCGAGCTGCGCAACCACGGACTCGCGGCCCTCAATGCTCACACCCTCAAGGTCGCCGCCCCGAGACTCGATTTCGACCTGTGCCATACAGCCGGAGAACAGCAGGGAACACACCCCGATAAGCACTCCGGCCCCCATCGCTCGTCCCGCGCGGGTAGTCGTACGCCCATTACTCATGTGTCCCCCGAAGCCATCACAACGCTGTCCGACCGTTACCGGCGGGTTCGCGGGCAACCCTCGAATCGTGCCCGCTCTGGCTGGGGATTTGCACGATGCCCAGAAGAACGGCACGCGCGGTCGGCGGAAACGCAAAGTGCCCCGGGAAAACCCCGGGGCACCTCAGGTGAAAACTACTTGCGCGGCGAAGCCGTACCGCGACGCTCGCGCAGGGCGGTCAGGGCATCCTCGAGGAGGGAGGCTGCCTCCTCCTCGGTGCGACGCTCCTTCACGTACGCGAGGTGCGTCTTATAGGGCTCCAGCTTGGCCAGCGCCGGCGGGTTCTCCTTGTCCCGACCGGCGGGCAGGCCGCTGGTGGGGCTGTCGATGGTCTCGGGGATCTCCTCGTCGGGCAGGTTTGCCGCGAAGTACCGAACGGTCTTGTTGCCCAGGGCATCCCAGTAGGAGACCGCCACGCGATCCGCGTGGAAGCCGTGATCCTGCTCGCCCATGGGGCCCGCACCGACGCGAGAACCCCGAATTGCACTACCTCCGGTAGCCATGTTTACTCCTTATACCGCTCAGTCTGAGAAATGCAGAGTGCGGAACGTTAGATAACCGACTGGAACTTCGTGATCAGGCCCAGAGCCACGATCGCGACGAACCACACCAGACCGAGGATCACGGTGATCCGGTTCAGGTTGCGCTCGGCCACACCGGATGCACCGAGGTTCGACGAAACGCCACCACCGAACATGTCGGAGAGACCGCCTCCGCGACCCTTGTGCAGCAGGATAAGGAAGGTGAGCAGGAGGCTGGTAATGCCCAGCAGCACCTGCAGAACGATCTGAAGAATCTCCACGAAGGACCTTTCATGTGCCGAACGCGCATCCACGCGATCCGGTCAAGTATAACGTGGCCACAAACCCTGTCTGCGGCCGTACTGATTCAGCTTATCGCGTCCGATACCCTTTCGGGACCAGGCGACGCGTATCAAACACAAATCGGTCCCGGCATTTCTGCCGGGACCGACGAAATTGTGCGGTTCGCTAGCTTCCGACGTGCTGACGGAAGCGAACGATCCCGGCGAACTCGTCCACGTCGAGGCTTGCGCCACCGACGAGAGCGCCGTCCACGTTGGGCTCACGCATGAAACCGGCGATGTTTGCGGCCTTGACCGAACCACCGTAGAGGATGCGGGTGCGGTCGGCGATCGCGTCACCGAGACGAGCGCGGAGGCTCTCACGCAGGGCGGCACAGACCTGCTCTGCCTGCTCGGGCGTGGCGGCCTTGCCCGAGCCGATGGCCCAGACGGGCTCGTAAGCCACGACGATGTCGGAGTCGGCCGAAACCGAGGCCAGGGCCTCCTCCAGCTGAGCAACCGGCACGGCGCTCGGTCCGTGTTTCTCGAGGTCTTCGGCGGTCTCGCCGACGCAGATGACCGGAACCAGACCGTGCTTGAGTGCGGCGGCGGTCTTGGCTGCGACAACGTCATCGCCCTCGTTGTGCAGGGTGCGACGCTCCGAGTGACCGATGATCACGTACTGAGCGTCGAGCTTTGCGAGGAAAGCGGCCGAGATCTCGCCGGTGTAGGCGCCCGACTCCTGCGTCGAGACGTCCTGTGCACCGAAGGCGATCTTCAGCTTGTCGGCGGCGATCAGGGTCTGTACGCTGCGCAGATCGGTGAAGGGCGGGAAAACCGCAACCTCGGCGTCCGCCTCACTGTGCTTGGCATCATCCAAGGCCCAGGCGAGCTTCTGAACGAACGCGATGGCCTGGAGGTGATCCAGGTTCATCTTCCAGTTACCCGCGATGAGCGGGGTACGGGTGGCTACCATCCGAGGACCTCCAGTCCAGGCAGGCGCTTACCCTCGAGGAATTCGAGGCTCGCGCCACCGCCGGTTGAAATGTGACCAAACTGATCGTCTGCAAATCCGAGCGCGCGCACGGCGGCGGCGGAGTCGCCACCACCCACAACGCTCAGGCCGTCTACAGCGGTGAGGGCCTCGGCAACCGCGCGGGTTCCGCCGGAGAAGGCCTCAAACTCGAACACACCCATCGGGCCGTTCCAGAAGACGGTCTTGGAGCCGGCCACGGCCTGCGCGAACGCGGCGGCGGTGTCCGGGCCAATGTCCAGTCCGATGCCGGAGGCACCGAACGCGGTGTCCTCGATCGAGTCGACCGGGCGCACCTCGTGAGCGGCGTCGGCGGCAAACTTCTCCGCGACGATCACGTCGGTGGGCAGAACGATCTCCACACCGAGCTTTTCGGCCTCAGCGAGGTACCCCAGAACGGTGTCGATCTGGTCGGCCTCGAGGAGGCTCGAACCCACCTTGTAACCGCGAGCGGCCAGGAAGGTAAAGAGCATGCCGCCACCGATCAGGAGGCGGTCAACGCGCGGCAGCAGGTGACCGATCACGCCGAGCTTGTCCGACACCTTCGAGCCACCCAGCACGACCGCGTAGGGACGCTCGGGGGTTTCGGTCAGGCGGTCAAGCACGTCGAGCTCGGCCGCAATCAGCAGGCCGGCAGCGCTGGGGAGCAGGCCGGCGAGCTCGTAAACGCTCGCCTGCTTGCGGTGAACAACACCAAATCCGTCGGAGACAAAAGCGTCTCCGAACTGCGCCAGCGAGGCCGCGAAGGCGGCGCGCTCGGCGTCGTCCTTCGCGGTCTCACCGGCGTTGAAGCGCAGGTTTTCCAGCAGCGCAACGGATCCGTTCTCGAGGCCCGCGACGGCCTCGGCGGCGGAGGCACCGATGGTGTCCGACGCGAAGGCCACCTCGCGGCCCAGCAGCTCACTCAGACGAGCGGCCACCGGAGCGAGGCTGTAGCGGTCCTCCGGCTCGCCCTTGGGGCGGCCGAGGTGGGAAACAATCACAACCCGCGCACCACGCTCGATGAGCGTGTTGAGCGTGGGCAGGGACGCACGGATGCGGCCGTCATCGGTGATCTTGCCGTCCGACAGAGGGACGTTCAGATCACAGCGGACGATCACGCGCTTGCCGGCGAGATCTCCCAGGGAGTCCAGAGTACGAAGCGTCATGCTCGCGGGGTTCCTTTGCTGCTAGTTGGTGGTTAGAGCTTATCCGCGACGTAGACGGTGAGGTCTACGAGACGGTTGGAATAGCCCCACTCGTTGTCGTACCAGGACGACAGCTTGACCTGCTTGCCCTGGACGCGCAGCAGACCGGCGTCGAAGATCGAGGAGTGCGGGTCGGTCACGATGTCGCTCGAGACGATCTCGTCCTCGGTGTACTTCAGGATGCCCTTGAGCGGACCCGACTCAGCAGCGGCCTTGTAGGCAGCCTTGATCTCGTCGATCGTGAGCTCACGCGAGGTGGTCACGGTCAGGTCGGTGATCGAACCGGTGGGTACCGGAACGCGCAGAGCGAAGCCATCCAGCTTGCCCTTCAGCTCGGGCAGAACCAGGCCGATAGCCTTGGCGGCACCGGTCGAGGTCGGCACGATGTTGACGGCGGCGGCGCGGGCGCGACGCAGGTCGCTGTGCGGGCCATCCTGCAGGTTCTGGTCTGCGGTGTACGCGTGCACGGTGGTCATCAGACCGGTCTCGATGCCGAAGTTGTCGTTGAAGACCTTCGCCAGCGGGGCCAGGCAGTTGGTGGTGCAGGACGCGTTGGAGATGATGTGGTGGTTCTCCGGGTCGTACTCGTGCTCGTTAACACCCATGACGAAGGTCGCGGCGTCGCCCGAAGCGGGAGCCGAGATCAGTACCTTCTTGGCACCGGCGTCAATGTGCTTCTGAGCGAGCTCGGCCTTGGTGAAGAAACCGGTCGACTCGATCACGATGTCGACACCCAGCTCGCCCCAGGGGAGGTTTGCGGGGTCGCGCTCGGCGAAGGACTTGATGGCCTTGCCGTTCACAACGATCTCGTTCTCGTTGTAGGTAACCTCTGCATCGAGGCGACCGGTGATGGAGTCGTACTTCAGCAGGTGCGCGAGGGTCTTGTTGTCGGTCAGGTCGTTCACGGCGACGATCTCGATGTTGCTGCCCTTGGCGAGGGCGGCGCGGAAGTAGTTACGGCCAATACGGCCAAAGCCGTTGATACCGATCTTGACGGTCAAAGGATTTCTCCTGTCGCTGGAGCGCCGAAGCGCTGCTATTTTTCTGTGGTGAACAGTGCGCAAACGAAAAAGTCCCGGACAGCGAGTGCTATCCGGGACTTCTCTGTCCCTTAAGACAGTACCAGGAGTCCGTTTGCGTTCGAGCGTGCGTTTTCGAAGCGCTGCTGCACGTTTTCCCAGTCAACGATGGTCCAGAACGCCTTCACGTAGTCTGCACGAACGTTGCGGTAGTCGAGGTAGTAGGCGTGCTCCCAGACATCCAGCATCAGAACGGGAATGATGCCGGCGGGGAAGTTTGCCTGCTGGTCGAAGAACTGCTGAACGATCAGCTGCTGACCCACGGCGTCCCAGGCCAGAACGGCCCAGCCAGAACCCTGCACACCCAGCGCCGCGGCGGTGAAGTGAGCCTGGAACTTGTCGAACGAACCGAAGAAATCGTTGATGGCGCTTTCGAGCTCACCAACGGGCTTGTCCCCGCCGTCCTTGGACAGGTTGGTCCAGAAGATCGAGTGGTTGATGTGGCCACCGAGGTTGAACGCGAGGTCCTTCTGCAGCTTGTTGACGTTTGCGAGGTTGCCGGAGTCACGGGCCTCGGCGAGCTGCTCGAGGGCGGTGTTCGCGCCGGTGACGTATGCCTGGTGGTGCTTCGAGTGGTGCAGCTCCATGATTGCGCCGCTGATTGCGGGCTCCAGAGCGCCGTAGTCGTAGCCCAGGTCGGGAAGGGTGTAAATAGCCATAAACCTATCTCCTCTTTTGTGGGGTTCGCATTTGGGGGCGAACCACTGAGTCACATACTCAGCCTATCGGGGGCAACCGGAAGTTGCCCCCGATAATTTCTCGATATCGAGAAATTACTGAAATTACACCGCGTCGATGTCCGCGGGCAGGTTTGCCTCGGTACCGGGGATGCCCTTGTCCGTGGCGCGCTTGTCGGCCATCGCGAGCAGACGACGAATCCGGCCCGCGATCGCGTCCTTCGTCATCGGCGGCTCGGCGTGCTGACCCAGCTCGTCGAGGCTGGCCTCGCGGTGGGTCAGGCGCAGCTGACCGGCGTACTTGAGGTGGTCCGGGATTTCCTCACCGAGGATCTCGATGGCCCGCTCGACCCGCGCACAGGCGGCCACGGCGGCCTGCGCGGAGCGGCGCAGGTTGGCGTCATCGAAGTTCACCAGGCGGTTGGCGGTCGCCCGCACCTCGCGGCGCTGGCGCAGGGCCTCCCACTCGGCGACGGTTCCCGCGGCACCCATCGCGATCAGCATGGCACCGATGGCCTCACCGTCGCGGATCACGACGCGGTTGATGCCGCGCACCTCGCGCGCCTTGGCGGGGATGCCCAGGCGACCGGCAGCACCCACGAGCGCCATTGCAGACTCGCCGGTGGGGCAGGTGACCTCCAGGGCCGCGCTGCGACCCGGGTCGGTGAGGGTTCCGCGAGCCAGGAAGGCGCCGCGCCAGATCGCCGCGAGCTCCTCGCGGCCACCGGTGGTCAGTCGGTTCGGGAGGCCGCGAACCGGGCGACGACGCTGGTCCATCAGACCGGTCTGCCGGGCAAGGGTCTCGCCATCCAGCACTCGAATGAGGAAGAACTCGTTTCGGCGCGATCCCGAGGGGGCCATACGGCCGGCCTCGCTGCGGATGCCAAAGAGCTCCGCCAGGTCCTTCCGGACGCGGCGAACAAGTTCGGGGGTGTCAACCTCGGCCTCAATGGCCAGGCGCTGGTTAATCAGGTGAAGTCCGCCACTAAAGCGCAGGATGCTGGTGAGCTCCGCTGCGCGCACGGTTGTCTTGGGTGAGACAACCGAGGTGAGTTCTTTCTTGACCTCGTCGGTCAATGCCACGCGTGTTCCAATCGTTGAATCTCTGAAAGGGTAAGTTCTGCCCGGTACTACTCGCGCCCCAGGTCGCGGTGAGACAGTGTCACTGCGACGCCCGGAGACGCGGCCAGGGCAGCGGCAATCTTGGTCGCGATGGCGACGGAACGGTGTTTACCACCCGTACAGCCGATCGCGAGCATGGCGTGCCGCTTGTTTTCACGCTGGTAGCCGGCGAGAACCGGCTCCAGCACGTTCAGGTAGCTGGAGACGAATTCCTCGACTCCAGGCTGGGAGAGCACGTACTCACTGACCGCAGCATCCTGCCCGGTAAGCGGGCGTAGCTCCGGCACCCAGAAGGGGTTCGGAATAAAACGTGCATCAGCAACCATATCGGCGTCCGTCGGTATTCCATATTTGAACCCGAAACTCATCACCGTGAGGGTGACGCCGGGGGTACCTTCGGCCGCGAAATAGTCGCGGATTTTTCCGCCCAATTGGTGGACATTCAGCTCGGAGGTGTCGATCACCATGTCACTGGATTCACGAATTGTGGCCAAACGTGCACGCTCGGATGCAATTCCGTCCAGGGTGGTGCCTCCACCCTGCAGCGGATGGGGTCGGCGGACCGCTTCAAAGCGACGCACGAGCACCGTATCCGACGCATCGAGGAACAAAACCCGCAACAGGGTGCCCTCGCGCAGCGTCTGAATCATTGACTGCAGGTCGCCAAAGAAATCACGACCGCGCACATCGACGATCACCGCGATCTTGGGGAGCGCACCCTCGGCGCGCTCGGCCAGGTCGATCAGCGGCCGCAGCATCTGCGGGGGCAGATTGTCCACCACGTACCAGGAGAGGTCTTCGAGGGCGTTGGCCACGGTCGATCGCCCCGCACCGGACATGCCGGTAACGATGAGCACCTCTTGCTGGGGTGTTCCTTCGGCTTGGACGTTCATGGCCTACCCTTTCTGCCCCGTCTTGGTTCGTGGGCATCGTCTAGCTTATCCGGCGCGGCGCGGTTCCGTGGGATCCCGCGTGCCCCATTCGAGGGACACTGTAAGTATCTGCGCCGTTACGGCGTGTCGCCCCGGGTTTCCGGGGATCTCTTGAGCCGCGACCGCTGTGCGAAAGTTCGAGCACATTCACAGTCGTCCGGCGGAAACTCCCAGAGTAGCGTTCACACGAGCCAAGCGCGAGCGGTGCCGGCTCAGGGGCCCGGGAAACGGGGTCCACAAACCGGCGCTCAGCGCGCACCCAGGGCGGGCGCTCGCTACTTCTCCCGCGGGGCCGCCAGCGTCGAAACGATGGTTTCGGCCAGGGTCTCCCCCAAGCCCGGCACCTCGGCAATCGCCACCGCATCGGCCTCGCGCAGCCGCGAAACCGAGCCAAAGTGTTTCAGCAGCGCCGAGATTCTGGCGGGGCCGAGGCCCGGGATCTCACCCAGGATCGTGGTGATGTCCCGCTTGCGACGCGAACGCTGGTGCGTGATTGCGAACCGGTGCGCCTCGTCTCGCAGACGCTGAATGAGGAACAGAGCCTCGCTGTTGCGCGGCAGAATCACCGGGTAGTCGCTATCCGGCAACCACAGCTCCTCGAGTCGCTTCGCGATCCCGGCGAGCTGGATGCCGGTCTGGCCGGAATCCTCGAGCGCGCGCTTCGCCGCGGCCACCTGTGGCTGGCCGCCATCGACGATCAGCAGCTGGGGCGGGTAGGCAAACTTCTTCGGCTTCGCGACGATCTCCGCCGCGATCGCCAGGGCCTCCCCGTCCGCATCGGTGCCCGAGGGGGCCGCGGGGCCGGCGGCGAGGGCGGCCTCGAGAACGGGCTCCTCGGGCTCGCCCAGGTACGCCAGGCGGCGCGAGAGCACCTGGTAGAGCGAGTCGGTGTCATCGGTGGACTCGGCCACGTTGAAGCGGCGGTACTGGTCCTTACGCGGCAGGCCGTCCTCAAACACCACCATCGAGGCCACGATGTTTGTACCCTGCAGGTGCGAGGCGTCGTAGCACTCGATGCGCAGCGGTGCCTGATCCATCCCGATGGCTTCCTGGATGTCCGCCAGAGCCTGGGAGCGAGCCGCGAAATCGGCCGTGCGGCGCGTCTTGTAGAGCTTGAGCGTCCCGGCGGCGTTGATCTGCGCGGTCTGCATCAGCGCGGCCTTTTCGCCGCGCTGCGGGGTCTTGATCCGCACCTTTGCGTGGCGGCGCTCGGCGAGAATTTCCTCGAGCTCGCTCACGTCCTCGGGCAGTTCTGGCACGATGATCTCGCGCGGAATATCCACCCGGTCGGCACTCGCGTAGACGCGCTGCAGCAGGCCGTCCACCAGCTCACCGGTCGAAAGCTCAAGCTCCTTATCCACCGTCCAGCTCATCACACCGCGGATGCGACCCCCACGCACCATGAACTGGTGCACGGCGGCCGAGAGCTCATCGTGCACCACACCAAAGACATCGGCATCGAGAGAGTCCCGCAGCACCATCGCGCTCTTTTCAAGCACGGCCTCAAGCGAGAGCAGGGTGTCGCGGTAGCGGGCGGCGTTTTCGAAGTCGAGCTCGGCCGAGGCCTGCTTCATCTTGTTGGTGAACTCGGTCACGAACCGGCGGTCACCGCCGGCGAGGAACGACACGAAGTCGTTCACCCGCTCGCGGTGCTCCTCGATGGTCACCTTTCCCGAGCACGGCCCGCCGCACTTCCCAATCTGCCCGGCAAAGCACGGCTTCCCGGTCTGCATGGCACGCTTATAGTTCGCGTCATTACAGGTACGAATCGGGAAGGCCTTGACCATGAGGTCCATGGTCTCGTGCACGGCCCAGATCTTCGGGTACGGGCCGAAGTACCGGGCACCACGGATCTTGTGGTTGCGCGTAACCATGACCCGCGGCGACTCCTCGCCGAGGGTCACACACAGGTACGGGTAGGTCTTATCGTCGCGAAACTTGACGTTGAAGGGCGGATCAAACTCCTTGATCCAGGTGTACTCGAGCTGCAGCGCCTCGATATCGCTGCCGACCACGGTCCAGTCGACCTTCGCCGCGCTGGTCACCATCCGCCGGGTACGCTCGTGCAGGCTGCGCAGCGGCGCAAAGTAGTTGCTCAGGCGCTGCCGGAGGTTCTTCGCCTTTCCGACATAGAGAACCCGCCCCGACGCGTCGGAAAACCGATACACGCCGGGGCTCGTGGGTATCTCCCCCGCCTTCGGACGATAGCTGAGGACGTCGCTCATTTAGGAGTCGGTACCCGTCTTCCGCGTCTTGGTCGGGGCTACGCGGGTGGTCACGACCTTCGAGGAGCGTGCCCGCTTAGGCTTCTCCGTGGTCTTCGCGGCCGCGGTGCTCGCGGCCGACTTCGCCGCGGGTTTCCCCGTCGTCGCCTTCTTGGCGGGAGTCTTCTTCGCAGCGACGGGGGCGGTGGCGGTTGCCTTGGGCAGCACCCGCTCGAAGCGCTCCGGGTTCAGCTCAAAGATCTCCTTGAGGAACATGCCGGTGAAGCTCGCCGGGTTTTCGGCAACCTGCTCGGGGGTACCGGTGGCAATGATCGTGCCACCGCCAGCACCACCCTCGGGGCCCATGTCGATGATCCAGTCGGCGGACTTGATCACGTCGAGGTTGTGCTCGATCGTGATCACCGTGTTGCCCTTGTCCACCAGGCCATCCAGCACCAGCAGGAGCTTGCGCACGTCCTCGAAGTGCAGACCCGTGGTCGGCTCATCCAGCACGTAGACCGAACGCCCGTTGGTGCGCTTTTGCAGCTCGGTCGCGAGCTTCACACGCTGCGCCTCACCGCCGGAGAGCGTGGTCGCGCTCTGCCCCAGTCGGACGTAGCCCAGCCCCACCTCCACGAGGGTCTTCAGGTAGCGGTGGATGGCCGAGATCGGCTCGAAGAAGTCGGCCGCCTCGGCGATCGGCATGTCGAGAACCTCGGAGATGTTCTTGCCCTTGTAGTGCACGGCCAGGGTGTCCCGGTTGTAGCGCGCGCCATGGCACACCTCGCAGGAGACATAGACGTCCGGCAGGAAGTTCATCTCGATCTTGATCGTGCCGTCACCCGCACAGGCCTCACAGCGCCCGCCCTTGACGTTGAAGGAGAAGCGTCCGGCCAGGTAGCCGCGGACCTTGGCCTCCTGCGTTTCGGCGAAGAGGTTGCGGATCTTGTCGAACACGCCGGTGTAGGTGGCGGGGTTCGAGCGCGGGGTGCGGCCGATCGGGGCCTGGTCAACGTGGATGACCTTGTCGAGGTGCTCGAGCCCGGTGATGCGGGTGTGCTTTCCGGCCACGCGACGGGCGCCGTTGAGCTTGTTCGCGAGCACCCGGTACAGGATGTCGTTCACCAGGGTGGACTTTCCCGAGCCGGAGACACCGGTCACGGCGACGAAAGCGCCGAGCGGGAAGTCCGCGCTGACGTTCTTGAGGTTGTTCTCGGTTGCGCCGATAACGTGCAGCATGCGCTGCTTATCAATCGGCCGGCGCACGCTCGGCGGAGCGATCGCGCGGCGACCCGAGAGGTAGTCTCCGGTCACGGACTCGGTGTTGGCCAGCAGCTCCTTGTAGCCACCGGAGTGGACCACGCGGCCACCGTTGACGCCGGCACCGGGGCCGATGTCGACGATCCAGTCGGCGGTGCGAATGGTGTCTTCATCGTGCTCCACCACGATCAGGGTGTTACCGAGGTCGCGCAGCGCGACGAGCGTTTCGATCAGGCGGCGGTTATCGCGCTGGTGCAGACCGATGCTCGGCTCGTCCAGCACGTAGAGTACGCCGGTCAGGCCGGAGCCGATCTGGGTGGCCAGGCGGATGCGCTGGGCCTCTCCACCGGAGAGCGAGCCGGCGGATCGGGCGAGGTTCAGATAGTTCAGGCCAACCTGGATCAGGAAGTCGAGGCGCACCTTGATCTCGCGCAGCACCTGGGCGCCAATCTTTGCCTCACGCTCGGAGAGGGTCAGGGTCTCCATGAAGGCGCGGGCGTCGGTCAGGCTGAGCTCGGCCACGTCGGAAATGTTCTCGCCGTTGATGAGCACGGCCAGCACCTCGGGCTTCAGGCGCTTCCCCGCGCACACCTGGCAGGGCACCTCGCGCAGGTATTCGGTCCAGCGCTGGCGCTGGGTATCGGTTTCGGCCTGCAGGTACTGACGCTCGATATAGGGCATCACGCCCTCGAAGCCGGAGGAGTACGTCATCTCGCGACCGAAGCGGTTCTTGTAGCGGACCTTGACGGAGAAGTTGTTGCCGCGGAGGACGGCCTCCTGTACCTTCTTGGGAAGCTGATTCCAGGGGGTGTTCAGCGAGAAGTCGAGGTCGTCGGCAAGGCCCACCAGGAGCTTCTCGTAGTACTGGTAGAGACCCTTGCCCTGGGTGGACCAGGGCACGATTGCCCCACCATTGATGCTTGCCTCCGGGTCTCCGACCAGGAGTTCTTCATCGACGCTCATGCGCGTACCGAGGCCCGAGCACTCGGGGCAGGCACCAAACGGCGCGTTGAATGAGAAGGTGCGCGGCTCGATCTCGGTGAGCGAGATCGGGTGGTTATTCGGGCAGGAAAGCTTCTCGCTGTAACTGCGGAGGGCATCCTCCCCCTCGCGATCCACGAAACTGACCTGGACGATACCGTCGGTGAGGCGCAGCGCGGTTTCGAGGGAGTCGGTGAGGCGGCCGAGGAGCTCAGGGCCGGCCACCAGGCGGTCAACAACGACCGAGATGTCGTGCTTGTAGCTCTTCTTCAGGGTGGGCGGGCTGCTCAGCTGAATCTGCTCGCCGTCGACGAGGGCGCGGGAGAAGCCGGCGGCCACGAGCTCGGCGAAGAGGTCAACAAACTCGCCCTTCTTCTGCACCACGACCGGGCTCATGATGAGGTAGCGGGTGCCGGTTTCAAGCTCCATGAGCTGATCGGCGATCTGCTGTACGGTCTGTTTCTGGATGGGCTCGTGACACTCGGGGCAGTGCGCGATACCGATGCGAGCCCACAGCAGACGCATGTAGTCCCACACCTCGGTGATGGTACCCACCGTGGAGCGCGGGTTGCGGTTCGTCGACTTCTGGTCGATCGACACCGCGGGGCTCAGCCCCTCGATGAAGTCGACGTCGGGACGATCCACCTGCCCGAGGAACTGGCGGGCGTACGCCGAGAGCGACTCGACGTAGCGGCGCTGCCCCTCGGCGAAAATGGTATCGAACGCGAGCGAGGATTTACCGGAGCCGGAGAGGCCGGTAAATACCACGAGCGAGTTGCGGGGAATCTCGAGGTTAACGTCGCGCAGGTTGTGCACGCGTGCGCCACGGACGCTAAGCGAATTCAGGGAATCAGGCAGTTGGATCGACACCCGCTCAGTCTACGCGGCACCACCGACATTGCGTTTCGCTCGGGCACCGATTTGGCGAAACCCGGCTACGGCTGCGTGGGGGCGGGCACGGGCTGGATGCCCTTCGCCGTGGTCCACTCGCGATCCCCCAGCTTCGTGAACGCGTTCACGATGGCACCGGCGAGTACGGCCTGACCGTCATCGTTGGGGTGTTCCCCATCGTCGGAAATCAGGTCGGGTTCCGACACCAGCGGCTGGCCGAGATCGAGATACTTCCCCCCAATGGCCTCCACATCGGCCTCGACCCGTGCGCGCATGTGCGCCATCGAATCGGGCTCATCCTCCTGCTGCCAGAGGGGGCTGGTCGCCACGATATCGGCGGTCGGGTGCGCGGCACGCAGCATCGCATAGAACGTGTCGATGTGCGCATCAGAGTCGGCCTCGTCGACGTTGACCTCATTTTTGCCGCCGTTCACCAGGATTCGGGTGGCGGTGGCGGGAATCTGCGCAATCTGTTCCAGATACGAGGGGCAACGGGTTTGCCCACACTCACCCTGACTGTTTGATCCCTCGATGGACACCCCGTATCCGACCCCGCCCACGGCGAGGTTGTCTACCGGCCACCCGAAGTGCGCGGCGACGAGGTGCATATTGTCGTGCTGCGGATCGCTCGCCCCGCTGTCTCGGGAGTAGGAGTCGCCGATGATGTACACCGCCGAGTTTGACACCCCGCCGGGGGCGGCCTTGGCGTGAAACGCACCGGCCACCGAGAGCTCGATACCCCGAGCATCGGCACCCACGGCGCCCAGCACGCCATCATCGCCGGGAATCGCGAGCAGCGCGATGAGGGCCACGGGAATCGCCCCCGCCAGCAGCGCGAAACGTGCGCGGTGTCGGCGGTTTCCCGGCACAGCGCCGCCGCCTCGTCCGCCCGCATCTGACGCGCGCCGATGCTCCTTCTCCGCGCCGCGGCGGGAGGTTTTGGGGCCTTGCGAGGATGATGAATCGGACAGCATGGAGTCATCCTACGCCCGATGGCCGCGACACCTGAACGGGGGACACGCTTCGCTAATTAAGTCCACAGGTTCGCGAGCCGGGCTAGCCCCTCGGGCCGGGATCTGAGACCTCGGCTACGGCCACAAAGTGCTCCACCACGGGGAACGGCGAGTAAAACTCGTGGAGCAGCTCTCGCCAACCCTGATACTGCGGTGAACCCCGGAACCCCTCGGTGTGATCCTCGACGGTTTCCCACCGCACGAGCAGCAGGTAGTGCTCCGGGGTTTCGAGGCTGCGGCGCAGTTCGAGCCCGCGGAAACCGGAGATCTGCGCGATCAGCGTGCGAGCCCGGTCGAAGGCCACTTCAAACTCGGCCTCGCGGCCGGGAACCACCGGGAGCACTGCGTGTTCAAGAATCATGATTCCAGTGTGGCACTCCCCCCGGCATCCCGCGCATCCCCGAGCTAAATATGCCCGGCCTTCTCCATCTGGCGGAGCTCCTTCTTGAGGTCTTGCACCTCGTCGCGCAGGCGCCCGGCCAGCTCAAACTTCAGCTCGGCCGCGGCGGCGAGCATCTGCTCGGTGAGGTCGGCGATGACCGACTCCAGCTCGGCCGCCCCCTCGGCCGCGATGCCCTCGCGACGCAGACGCGGGGTGGGTGACTTTTTCTTATCACCCTGCTTGCCGACGAGGAGCTCGGCGGTGTCGGCGCCCTCGCGCAGCAGCTGGTCGGTGATGTCGGCGATCTTCTTGCGCAGCGGCTGCGGGTCGATCCCGTGTTCGAGGTTGTACGCGACCTGCTTTTCGCGTCGGCGATCGGTCTCGTCGATCGCGAGACGCATGGACGGCGTGATCTTATCGGCGTACATGTGCACCTCGCCGGAGACGTTACGCGCCGCACGACCGATGGTCTGGATGAGGGAGGTGGCCGACCGCAGGAAGCCCTCCTTATCGGCATCGAGGATCGCGACGAGCGAGACCTCGGGGAGGTCGAGGCCCTCACGCAGCAGGTTGATACCCACCAGGACGTCGTACACACCCTGGCGCAGCTCGGTCAGGAGCTCGACCCGGCGCAGGGTGTCGACATCGGAGTGCAGGTAGCGCACGCGCACCCCGGCCTCGGTGAGGAAGTCGGTCAGTTCCTCGGCCATCTTCTTTGTCAGCGTGGTGACGAGGACACGCTCATCGCGCTCGGCGCGGGCGGTGATCTCCTCGAGCAGGTCGTCGATCTGGCCCTCGCTCGGCTTGATCACGATCTCGGGGTCGACCAGGCCGGTGGGGCGAATGATCTGCTCAACCACGCCATCGGCGATGCCCATCTCGTACTTTCCCGGGGTGGCCGACAGATACACCGTCTGGCCCACGCGGTTCTTGAACTCAGAGAAGGTCAGCGGGCGGTTGTCCATCGCGCTGGGCAGGCGGAAGCCGTGATCGACCAGGGTGCGCTTGCGGGAGGCATCGCCCTCAAACATCGCGCCGATCTGCGGCACGGTCACGTGAGACTCGTCAATGACGGTGAGGAAGTCATCCGGGAAGTAGTCGAGCAGGCAGTTGGGGGCCTCCCCCGCCTGGCGCTGATCGATGTGGCGCGAGTAGTTCTCGATACCCGAGCAGAAGCCGATCTGCTGCATCATTTCGAGGTCAAACGTGGTGCGCATGCGCAGCCGCTGGGCCTCGAGCAGCTTGCCCTGCCCCTCGAGCTCGGCGAGACGAATCTCGAGCTCCTCCTCGATGGTCTTCATCGCGCGCTGCATGGTTTCGGGGCTCGCCGCATAGTGCGTGGCCGGGAAGATCGAAACGGCATCGAGCTGCTTGACGATCTCGCCGGTGAGCGGGTGTAGCGAGTAGATGGCCTCGATCTCGTCGCCGAACAGCTCGATCCGCACCGCGAGCTCCTCATACACGGGGATGATCTCGATGGTGTCGCCGCGCACGCGGAAGTTGCCGCGGGAAAAGTCGATGTCGTTGCGGTTGTACTGCATGCCCACGAAGCGGCGGATGAGGCGATCACGCCCCACATTTTCGCCTACCTGCAGCGCCACCATGGCGTCTAAGTACTCCTCGGCCGCACCCAGACCGTAGATGCAGGAGACAGTGGAGACCACGACGACGTCGCGGCGGCTCAGCAGCGAGTTGGTGGTGGAGTGCCGCAGGCGCTCAACCTCGGCGTTGACCGAGGAGTCTTTCTCAATGAACGTATCAGTCTGCGGGACGTAAGCCTCGGGCTGGTAGTAGTCGTAGTAGGAGACAAAATACTCAACCGCGTTGTTGGGCAGGAGGTCTCGGAACTCGTTGGCGAGCTGGGCCGCGAGGGTCTTGTTATGCGCCATCACAAGGGTGGGGCGCTGCACCTGCTCGATCAGCCACGCGGTGGTGGCGGACTTACCGGTACCGGTGGCACCCAGGAGCACGACGTCTGCCTCGCCGGCGTTGATGCGCGCGGCGAGATCTGCGATGGCGGTGGGTTGATCACCACTCGGGGTGTATTCGCTGATGACCTCGAACGGACGAACGGAGCGGGTGGGTTCCATACCCTCAGTCTACGGATCACCACCGACACCGGGCGAAGCGTTCGCCGCCGGCGCACCCCAATGCTTACAAACCTTTCGTTATGTCCGCTAACGTGAGCCCATGAGCACCTGGAATCCGGAACGCCTCCCCCGCGCCGCGAACAAGACCTTCGTCGTGACCGGAGGAGCCGCGGGAATCGGCTACTTCATCACCGAGCAGCTGGCGTCCACCGGCGCGGAGGTCATCATCGCCGCGCGCAGCGAGGAGCGCGCCACGCGCGCGCTGGAAACACTCTCGATCAGGAACCCCGCCGCGAAGCTGGGCTTCATTCGCCTCGACCTCGCCGATGCACGCTCGATCGAGTCGGCCGCAGAGGAGATCTCCGCGCTGCGCCGGGTCGACGCCCTGGTGCTCAACGCCGGTCTCAAGCCCCAGGACGTCCACCAGAAGACCCCCGCGGGTGACGAGCTGGTTTTCGGAACGAACCAGCTGGGCAACTTCGCGCTCATTGCCCGCGCACTGCCGGCGCTTGAACGCACCCCGGGATCGCGGATCGTGACCATGGGCAGCCTCGGCTACACCCTCGCAAAGCTTGACCCGGCAGACGTCAACCACGAGGGCCAGCCCTATCGTTCACTCCCGTTCTATACGGCATCCAAGTTCGCCCAGATGCTCACCGCCTTCGAGTTGGATCGCCGCCTACGCGCGGCGGGTTCGGGGGTCACCAGCGTTACCGCACACCCCGGTGTCGCGATGGATGAGCTGGCGCCGGATCGCCGCCCCGCGCTCCCGTATGTGCCCTGGCCCGCCTACCGGGCCGTGCCCGCAAGACTGTTCTCTCAGGGGAAAGACGCCGGGGCATGGCCCGCGGTACGCGCAACCCTGCAGGAAGATCTGGAGGGCGGAACGCTCTGGGGGCCGCGGTTCCTTTCGAGTCGCGGTGCCCCGGTACGCGAGCGGCTGCCCCGCAAGCTGCGCAATGCCGAGCTGGCTGCGCGCATCTGGGAGCTCAGCGTGAATCGCACCGGGCTGGAGCCACTGCCCGCGGCCTAGGCCAGGCCGAGAGGGACGAGCGGGTAGGGCCTGGCGGTTAGGGTTGAGGAATGGCCATCACTACCCGCCCCCTCGATTCCGCCAACCCCGACGAGCTCACCGCGGTCCTCACGCTCAACAACGCGGCCGTTCCCGCGGTCAACGCGCTCACGACCCCGGAACTGCGCGTCCTGATCGAGACCTCCCACCTCGCCCGCGCGGTGGTGGATTCTGATTCACCCGCCGAAATCCTGGGCGTAATCATTGCCTTTGCCCCTGGTGCCGCCTACGAGAGCGAAAACTACGCCTGGTTCTCCGCGCGCGGAGGCGACTTCCTCTACGTCGACCGGATCATCGTGGCGGAGACCGCCCGGGGGCGGGGCCTCGGCCCGGTGCTCTACGCCGCGGTCTTTGACGCCGCCCGCGCCGCCGACCTGGGCGCGGTCACCTGCGAGGTGAACACCGATCCGCCCAACCCGGGCTCGCTCGCCTTCCACACCCGGCTCGGGTTCGAGCGCGTGGGTGACCTCACCACGAAGGGCGGCACGGTGAGCGTCGCGCTCCTCGAGGCGCGCGTTCGATAGTCCCTCCGCCTGGATTTCCTCCGAGAGCGTCGGGCTATTACCGCCCGTAACGCGAGAATCCCGGACACACCGGGATGACAGACGAACATTCGTTTTGCGACGTGCATCCGTGACGAATCGTCGTAGCTGCCTATGGTTGCTTCGGTCACGCCTTGCTATCGCCCCTATCCGGGGGTGAGGGGGCGGGCCCCGGACCAAAGGACGCTATCAATGTCGATCTCGACGCGGGCACTGCGCCTGTTTGCCGCACCACCACCCGCTCCGCGGGTCTCCCCGGAGGAGGCCGCGCGGAAGTACCCGCGCCTGCGCACGCAGGTATTCATGGGAATCTTCATCGGCTACGCCGGGTTCTACCTGATCCGTAACAACCTGCCCCTGGTTGCCTCCCTCCTCATCGAGGAGGGCCGCATTGACAAGGTCGGCGTCGGAATCGTCGCCAACGCGACCCTGATCGCCTACGGCTTCTCGAAGTTCTTCTCGGCCATCGTGTCCGACCGCTCGAATGCCCGCTACTTCCTGCCGATTGGCCTCGCGCTGTCGGCGGTGGCGAACCTCTTTGTTGCGTTCGTACCCGCCGTGACCGCCTCGATCGGTATCTTCGCGGTGGTGATGTTCATCAACGGGTGGTTCCAGGGTATGGGCTGGCCTCCCAGCGGCCGCGTGCTCGTGCACTGGTTCTCGACCAGCGAGCGCGGCATCAAGACCGCGATCTGGAACGTGGCGCACAACGTCGGTGGATTCGCCGTGGGTGTGCTGGCCGCGGTGGGTCTGCAGATGACGGGCAACGACTGGACCTCGGCATTCTGGCTGCCCGCGCTCGTGGCGCTGGCCGTGGCCGTGTTTGCGTTCATCACCATCCGGGACACCCCGGAGTCACAGGGCCTGCCCCCGATCGAGGAGTTCCGGGATGACCCCGCAAAGGTGAGCGTGGATGAGGATGCCGAGTCCAAGGAGAGCACCTGGAGCGTCGTCAAGAAGCACGTGCTCACGAACCGCACCATGGTGCTGCTCGCGCTGGCCAACGTGTTCGTCTATGCCCTGCGCTACGGTATCCTCACCTGGACCCCGATCTACCTCTCTGAGGTGCGCGGCGCCAGCGTCGAGGGCGGTATTGCCGGATTCTCACTGTTTGAGCTCGCCGGTATCGGTGGCACCATTCTCTGTGGTGTGCTCTCGGACAAGGTGTTCCGCGGTAACCGCTCGATGACCGGAATCGCCTTCATGGTTGCGGTGGCCGGCATGACCGCGGTGTACTGGCTGCTCCCGGCTGATGCACCGCTGTGGATCCCGCTGATCGCCGTGACCCTGATCGGTGGCCTGATCTATGGCCCGGTGATGCTGATCGGGCTGCAGGCACTCGACCTTTCCCCGCGTCACGTCGCCGGAACGGCCGCCGGTTTCACCGGTCTGTTCGGATACGTGATCGGTGCCACCATGGCCTCGACCGGTATCGGTTTTGTGGTGCACACCTTCGGCTGGGACGTCACGTTCATCATGCTGATCGTGCTGTCGCTGCTCACCGTGATCTTCCTCGCGATGATCAACCGCGATGAGACGGCCGCCTCGCGCCACTAGCCTCGATCGTTACGAAAGAAGGGCCCGGATGATTACTCATCCGGGCCCCTCTTTATGCCCGTGTGTCGAGGCCAGGCACCGTGTCGGCGAAGGCATCAACTTCGTTATGCCCGTGTGTCGAGGCCCGGCACCGTGTTGGCGAAGGCATCAACTTCGTTATGCCCGTGTGTCGAGGCCAGGCACGGTGTCGGCGAAGGCATCAACCGTGGCCAGGGTGTCGAGGAGGGTGCCCCCGGTGTCGATGAGGTGGGTCGCGACGGCGCGACGCTCGGCATCGGTGGCCTGCGCCCCAATGCGGCGTTCGGCCTCGGCGCGCTCCATTTGGCGGAGGCGCACCATGCGCTCGATGCGCACCTCGGCGGGCGCCTCGGCCACGACGACGGCGTCGAACTCATACGGCAGCTTGGCCTCGACCAGCAGCGGCACGTCGTACACGACCACCGCGTTCGGGTTCTCGGCCTCGGCGGCCGCGAACAGGGCCCGGGTCCGTGCCTGAACGGCGGGGTGCACGATGCCGTTGAGATCGGCCAGCGCGGCGGGATCCGTAAACACGATTGCGCCGAGCGCTGGGCGGTTCAACGAGCCGTCTTCGGCGATCACCGCATCGCCGAAGCGTGCGCGGATCCGCTCGAGTGCGGGCTCCCCCGGTTCGACAACCTCGCGGGCGAGGCGGTCGGCATCCAGGTGCACGGCACCACGTTTTTTGAGTCTCTTGGCGATGGTGGATTTGCCGGAGGCGATTCCCCCGGTGAGGCCGATCAGATACACGCTGTGCCCTTTCGCGGTTGGTACAGATCCACCATACCCCCGGACGTACAACAAACGGGCCGCCCTCCCGAAGGAGAACGGCCCGTTTGTTTACTGAAGCGAAGTGCTCAGCGAACCACTAAGAAAATTAGTTGTTGCTGGAGAGCTTCTCGCGCAGTGCGGCGAGCGACTCGTCGTCGGCAAGGGTGCCGGCGCCGGTGGACTCGCTCGAGAAGGACGAACCGGCGGCCGGAGCCTCGGGTGCGTTTGCCTCTTCGATTGCGGCCTGTGCGACCTGCTTCTTGTGAGCTTCCCAACGTGCCTGAGCGGCAGCGTAGTCCTGCTCCCACTTCTCGCGCTGAGCTTCGAAGCCCTCGCGCCACTCGTTGGTCTCGGAGTCGAAGCCCTCAGGGTACTTGTAGTTGCCCTGCTCGTCGTACTCGGTGAGCATGCCGTAGAGTGCCGGGTCGAACTCGGTACCCTCGGGGTCAACACCCTCGTTGGCCTGCTTGAGGCTCAGCGAGATGCGGCGACGCTCGAGGTCGATGTCGATGACCTTGACGAAGACCTCTTCGCCAACCGAGACAACCTGCTCGGCGAGCTCAACGTGCTTACCCGACAGCTCGGAGATGTGCACGAGGCCCTCGATGCCGTCGGCAACGCGAACGAACGCACCGAAGGGAACGAGCTTGGTGACCTTACCCGGTGCAACCTGGCCGATGGCGTGGGTGCGGGCGAAGACCTGCCACGGGTCCTCCTGGGTGGCCTTGAGCGAGAGCGACACGC
>NZ_RCUX01000010.1 GCF_003667565.1 Mycetocola tolaasinivorans | reverse complement strand
GGCTCCACAACCACCGGCGCAAAACTCACCGGAGTAGCAGTCTCAAACCCAGAGAACTTCCCACTCGGATACGTGTAAATACCATAGTTACCCGCCAGAGCATCCGAGGCCTCATCAGCAGAAACCGTCAACTCAGCACGGAAATTACCCGCCGCATCAACCGCAACCGCAGACGCACTCGCACCCGGACTCAACGCATCCAGATCAGCAAAGTTCTCCTGATGAATAGCCCACTTCTGCTGACCATTCAAAACCTTACGAGCGCTAGTCGGCGCACCCTCAGACGCCTTCCACACATCCGCGAACTTACCGAACGTCACATACGCACCAGCAAACTTGCCCGCCAGCGGCGGACGCGCACCCGTGGTCGAGTTCGCAGGATCAGTCGTGTTCGGCACAAAACCAGTACCCGTCACAACAATCGTCTCACCCGAACGGTTCAACCCCGTCGTCTTCGACACCGTCACCTTCGGAACAACCGGCTCCACAACCACCGGCGCAAAACTCACCGGAGTAGCAGTCTCAAACCCAGAGAACTTCCCACTCGGATACGTGTAAATACCATAGTTACCCGCCAGAGCATCCGAGGCCTCATCAGCAGAAACCGTCAACTCAGCACGGAAATTACCCGCCGCATCAACCGCAACCGCAGACGCACTCGCACCCGGACTCAACGCATCCAGATCAGCAAAGTTCTCCTGATGAATAGCCCACTTCTGCTGACCATTCAAAACCTTACGAGCGCTAGTCGGCGCACCCTCAGACGCCTTCCACACATCCGCGAACTTACCGAACGTCACATACGCACCAGCAAACTTGCCCGCCAGCGGCGGACGCGCACCCGTGGTCGAGTTCGCAGGATCAGTCGTGTTCGGCACAAAACCAGTACCCGTCACAACAATCGTCTCACCCGAACGGTTCAACCCCGTCGTCTTCGACACCGTCACCTTCGGAACAACGGGAGCCGGCTGCTGCACGGCAACCGGAGTGAAGGTGTCCATGGTTCGGTCTGTTCCGGACAGAGCGTGAGCGGCGGAGGTCGCCACCTGGTAGGTCTTTGCCGAGTTGAGCGTGCCCGCAGGAACGGCAATGGTGGTGGTGAATGATCCGTTCGAGATCTGTCGCGGCTGCACCCAGCCCTGCGTGATCCAGCCCTCACCGGGGAGCGCGCTTCCGCCGCTCCAGCTCGAGGTCTCACCGAAGAGTACGTACACTCCGTTGGCCGCACCCGGCCCCTCAAACCCCGTACCCTTCACGGTCACGGTGTTCGCAACCGCCGGGTCGAGCGGCACGGTCGAGGTGATCGTTACCGACGGGGCGGAAGCAGCAAAGGCGGGAACGCTGCCGGCGAACAGGCCTCCGGCGACGAGCGCCAGGGCCAGGATCGGGGCAAGCCAGACCCGCAGCCGCGAGGACAGGGCTGAGAGATACACGGGGACTCCAGTGGTGGGGTGAGGGATTTCTATCCGCAGCGGCTCAACGTGAAGTACCACTCGAGGCGCAGATAGGTTAGCCTAAGTAAGGCAAGGCTATGATCGAGTAAATCTCGTTGGGATGGCACTTGTCAAGCTGAGGCTAGCCTTACCTCGTTAATTCCCCCACGTAGAGCGAGAATCCTGATGTCACCCCGCGGAAACCGTGTGCGCGCCGCCGCACTCCTCACCCTGTGCACGCTGCTCCTTGCCGGTTGCAGCGCCACCGCCACCACCGGCAATGAAGGCGACTGCCCCACCACCCCGCTGAGTGAACTGAAGCTCGACACCCCCGCCAACCAGATCACCGGGGTGTCGGCCGCGTGCCTCTCCAACCCCGCGATCGAGCCGATCGCCACCGACCCGAAGCCCGTATTGCCCGTCACCGTGACCGACGACGCCGGCACCGAGGTCACCGTAAAGGACGCCTCGCGCATCCTCGCCATCGACATCTCCGGCACCCTCGCCGCCACCGTCTGGGGCCTCGGCCTCGGCAAGAACCTCATTGGGCGCGACGCCGCCACCAAGTTCCCCGGCACCGAAAAGCTTCCATTGGCCACCGGATCGAGCCACACCCTCAACGCCGAGGCGATCCTCGCCATGGCCCCCACCGTGATCCTCACCGACGGCAGCCTCGGCCCCAAGGCCGTCCGCGAACAGCTCGCCGACTCCGGCATCCCCGTGGTCAAGATCACCCAGGACCGCACAATCGCCAACACCGGCGACATCGTGCGCGAGGTTTCCACAGCCCTCGGCGTCGCAGACACCGGCACCAAGCTGACCGAACGCATTGACGCCGAGCTCAAGACCAGCCTCGCCGACATCCAGAAGATCGTGCCCGCCGACGAAACCAAGCGTCCCCGCGTCATCTTCCTCTACGCCCGCGGCGGTGCCGGAATCTACTACCTCTTCGGTGAGGGCTCGGGTGCCGACTCCCTGATCGACGCCATCGGCGGCGTCGACGTGGCCAAGGAAATCGGCTGGAACGGCATGAAGCCGATGACCGCCGAGGCCCTGATGAACGCCAAGCCCGACGTCCTGCTCATGATGACCGACGGCCTGAAGTCCGTGAACGGCGTGGACGGTCTGCTCGAGCAGATCCCCGCCCTCGCCTCGACCCCCGCGGGCGAACACCGCCGAGTGGTCACCATGGACGACACCGAGATCCTCGGCTTCGGCCCGCGCACCCCGGCCGTGGTCGAGTCCCTCGCCCGCGCCCTGTACACCGCGCCGGAACCCAGCGCCACCCCCGCTAAATGAGCGGCGTCACCGCCCTCAGCCGCACCGCCCGCCATCGGCTCACCGGGCGGCGTTTGGCGCTGATTGGTGGGCTCACCATCGCCCTGATCGTGGCCATTCTGGTGTCGCTCGGCGTGGGCCAGTTTCCCATCGCGCCGCACGAGGTGTGGAACCTGATCCTCGCCAAGTTCGGGGTGGATGTTCCCCCCGCGGCCCCCGGCGCCGAGGCCGCGCTGTGGACGGTGCGCCTCCCCCGGCTCCTCCTCGGCGTGCTTGTCGGTGCCGCACTGGCGGGCTCGGGTCTGCTCCTCCAGGCCATCTTTGGAAACCCTCTGGCCGATGCCGGCGTGATCGGAATCTCCTCGGGCGCGGCCCTCGGCGCGGCCCTCGCCATCGTCACCGGCATCGCAACCTTCGGCAACTGGACCGTCCCGGCCCTCGCATTCGTGGGCGGCCTCATCAGCGTGATCGCGGTATACCTCGTCTCACGCTCGGGCGGAAAAACCGAGATCGTGACGTTGATCCTCACGGGAATCGCAATCAACGCGATCTGCGCGGCCGGCCTCGGATTCCTCACCTTCCTCGGAAACACCTCCTCGCGCGAACAGATCGTGTTCTGGCAGCTGGGAAGCCTCAACGGAGCCCTGTGGAAACAGGTCACCACGGTGTTCCCCATTGTCCTTCTCGGCCTGATTGCCGCCTACGTCATTGCCCCCAAACTCGACCTCTTCGCCCTCGGTGAGAAGAGCGCTCGGCACCTCGGCGTCAACGTCGAGGCGCTGCGCATCACGGTCATCATGCTCGTGGCAGTCCTCGTCTCGGTCGCCGTGGCGTTTACCGGCATCATCGGATTCGTGGGTCTCGTGATGCCGCACCTCATGCGCATGATCATCGGCCCCGCGCATCGCCCTCTCCTCCTGGCTTCGGTGCTCGGTGGAGCGCTCCTCGTGGTCCTCGCCGATCTCTTTGCCCGCACCGCCATTCCCAACGCTGACCTTCCGATCGGCATGGTCACCTCCCTCGTGGGCGGACCGTTCTTCTTCTGGCTGTTGATCCGCACCCGCAAGTCACAGGGAGGGTGGGCATGACCGCCGCCACGCAGCACCATCCCCACGCAAACCTGGTTGCCGAGGGTGTCTCGCTCTCCTTTTCCGGGAAGCCCGTCCTTCGCGACGTGTCCCTCGCGGTAGTACCGGGAGAACTCCACGCACTGATCGGCCCGAACGGTGCCGGCAAGTCGACCCTCCTGGCGATGCTCTCCGGCGATCGCACCCCCGAGTCCGGCACCGTCGCCCTCGCCGGCAAGAGCCTGCGCGAGTGGCGGTTCAAGGATCTGGCCCGCGAGCGCGCGGTACTGACCCAGGACAATACGGTCAGCTTCCCCTTCACCGCGGCCCAGATCGTCGAAATGGGACGCGCACCCTGGCAGCGCACCCCCGCCGAGAACGAGGACGATCAGGCCATCGCCGAGGCTGTGGCCCAGACCGACGTGCAGCACCTGCTGGAGCGCACGATCCCGCACCTCTCCGGCGGAGAGCGTGCCCGCGTGGCGCTCGCCCGGGTTCTCGCCCAGCGCGCCCCCATCCTGCTGCTCGACGAGCCCACCGCGGCCCTGGATCTTCGCCACCAGGAGGACGTCCTGCGCATCGCGCGCGATCGCGCCCGCGCCGGCGATGCCGTCGTGGTGGTGCTGCACGACCTCAACCTCGCAGCCGCCTACGCCGACCGCATCACCCTGCTGGCTCGCGGAGAAATCTCTGCCTCCGGGGCACCGAGCGACGTACTCACCGCCGAGCGCGTACACGAGGTCTATGGCCAGGAGGTCGAAATCATCGAGCGTCCCGGCCGCCCGCCGCTGATCGTGCCGCTGCGCTAGCCTCCTCGGTCATACACAAAACGGCGGTCTCCCCGGAGGAGGCCGCCGCTTTGTGCGGTGCAAAAACTACTTGGCGTCTACCTGGCGCAGACCCGAACGACCCGAAACGAACCAGGCAAGAGCGCCCAGGATCGGCAGGAAGATGATGGCCAGAGCCCAGATGCCGCGTACGCCATCGACGGGGCCACCGCTGCGCGGGGTGCGGGCCAGCGAGACCAGCGCGGAGATCGCGAGCACAATGATGGCAATGGTCACGCCACTCCACAGGATGTCGTATCCGGCGGGCAGCATGGGGTTCTCGCTCATGTCATCTCCTTCGTCATATTCTGCCAGGCTAACAGCTCGACCCGAACGCCCGCTGCCCCGCATTCCGGGGGCTACGCGCCCCCGGAGAGACGGATCGTGGTGCCCGCGGTGTAGCTCGCATCCGGGGTCAGGAGCCAGGCGATGGCCGCGGCAATCTCGTCGGGGTCGGCCGGGCGACCCAGCGGGATGCGCGCGGCGGCCTTCAGCGCACGATCCGGCGAGCCGGCATCGGCATGGATGTCTGTGAGGGTGGTCCCCGGGGCAACACCAACCACTCGGATACCCTGTGGCGCTACCTCGGCCGCGAGGCCCTGGGTCAGCGCATCCACGCCGGCCTTTGCCGCCGCATAGTGCACGTAGGTGTTGGGCGAACCGTTGCGGGCGGCGGTGGAGGACACGTTCACGAGCACACCGGGCGTGCCCGCGGTCAGAAACTCCTGCACCGCACGCTGCGCCACGAACACCGCCGAGGTGAGGTTGATCTCCAGCACCGCGCGCACGATCTCGCGCGGGGTGTTCGCGAGCGGGCCGATGTGCAGCGTGGCACCGGCGTTACTCACCACGTTGTCCAGGTGGCCGAAGTGCTCAAGTACGGCGTCAAACAGCGCGTCAATACCGGCTTCGGTTGAGATATCCGCGGATACCAGGAACACCTCGGCACCGGAGTCTCGCAGCTCGGCGGCCAGCACATCGGCGGCCGCGGTGTTGCTGCGATATCCGAGGGCCAGGCGGTGTCCGGCTGCGGCCAGGCGACGGGCGGTGGCAGCCCCAATTCCGCGGGTACCACCGGTGATCAGCGTGACCGGAGCGGCCTTCGGGTTGTGATCGGTGCCGTCGACGCTCGGGCGCAGGATCGGCGGATTACTCACCGGGGGCCTCCGCAAACCGGCCGCGCAGCAGCGGCAGCAGGCCACCGATGTCCGCACGCTGGCCGGAGGCATACACCTTGCCAGCCTGCACCGCGTCATCCCAGTCGAGGGTTCCGCGAGCCAGATCCAGCCACACCTCCGCGGTCATCTCGACCACGTTCGGCGGGGTACCGCGGGTGTGCCGCGGGCCCTCGATGCACTGGGTTGCCCCGAACGGCGGCACCCGCACCTCCACGGTGTTTCCCGGTGCCCGCTCGGCAAGCAGTTGAAGGGTGTAGCGCACCGCCATCGCTTTCTGATCGCGGGCGGGGGCGTCGCCGCGGGTTGCAAGAACCGCTGCGAGTCCATCGGAATCGGGTATCTGTGCACGTGCCATACCCCTAGGCTAGTACCGTGAAGATCCTCGTTCTCGGCTCCGGTGCACGTGAGCACGCCATCATCCTGTCCCTGCTCGGCGAAGACGCCGGCCACGAAATCGTGGCCGCACCCGGAAACGCCGGCATCGCCGCACGCGTGCCCGTGGTTGCCGTGGACGCCAACGACCCCGCCGCCGTCACCGCACTCGCACAGGTTGAGGCCGCCGATCTCGTGATCGTGGGCCCCGAGGCCCCGCTGGTCGCCGGTGTGGGCGATGCCCTGCGCGCCGCCGGTTTCCCGGTCTTCGGCCCGGATCGCGCGGCCGCCGCCCTCGAGGGTTCCAAGAACTTCGCCAAGCGCATCATGTCCGAGGCGGGTGTGCCCACCGGACGTGCATTCCGCGCCAGCACCATCGAGGAGGTTGTGGCCGCGCTCGATGAGCTCGGAGCGCCCCACGTGGTGAAGGCCGACGGCCTGGCCGCCGGCAAGGGTGTGCTCGTCACCTCCGACCGCGAGGCCGCCATTGCGCACGCACGCCAGTACCTCGACGCCGGTAGCATCCTGATCGAGGAGTTCCTCGACGGCGAAGAGGTCTCCCTGTTCTTCCTGAGCGACGGCCAGAACGTACTCCCCCTCTCCCCCGCTCAGGACTTCAAGCGCCTCCTTGATGGCGACGCAGGCCCCAACACCGGCGGTATGGGTGCCTACTCACCGCTGCCGTGGCTGAACGAAAACTTTGGTTCCGAGCGCGCATTCGTGGACGAGGTACTCGACACCGTTGCCGCCCCGGTCATCCGCCAGCTCGCTGCCGAGGGCACCCCCTTCGTGGGTCTGCTCTACGCCGGTCTGATCCTGGTGGACGGTGGCCGCACCGTCAAGGTCATCGAGTTCAACGCCCGCTTTGGCGACCCGGAGACCCAGATCGTGCTGCCGCGTCTCACCTCCAACCTCTCCGAACTGCTCTACGCCGCCGCCACCGGCACCCTGGCCGAGCAGCCCCGCCCCGAGTTCTCCGACCACGCCGCGGTCACCGTGGTGCTCGCGAGCGAGGGCTACCCCGAGGCACCGATCACCGGTCGCGTCCTCACCGGCCTCGCCCACGCCGAAAACGTCCCCGGGGTACACCTCACCCACGCCGCCACCGCGGTGCAGGGCGACGCCCTCTTCGCCACCGGCGGCCGCGTGCTCAACGTCGTGGGCCTGGGCACCGACTTCACCGCCGCTCGCGCCGCCGCCTATACGGCACTCGACAAGATCGGCCTCGAGGGCGGCCAGTACCGCACCGACATCGCCACCCGCGTCGCGAACTAGCACGCCCCGCATCACTCACGGACCGGTCGCCCCTGGCGGCCGGTCCGTTTTGCGTGCGATGCCGGCAACATGCCGTTGCCCAAATGCACTCTTTTGAGTACACTCGTGCTAACAAAATGGATGGGGACGGCATGCTGGTGATTGCGATTGTGATCTGCGAGGTCGCCTTCTGGGTGGCGATCCTCGCCGGGCTCACCGCCCGCTACCTCCTCCGGCGGCCGCGCCTCGGTGCCGTCCTCCTCCTGCTCGCACCGGTGATTGATGCCGTCCTGCTCGCGCTGGTCCTCGTTGACCTCCTCGGCGGGGGCACCGCGTCCTGGCAGCACGGACTCGCGGCGATCTACATCGGGGCCTCCATCGCCTATGGCGGGCGCATGGTCTCCTGGGCCGACGTCCGTTTCAAACAGCGTTTTGCGGGTGGCCCGGCACCGGAAAAGGTCTACGGCTCGCGCTACACCCTAAAGTGCTGGCGAGATGTGGTGCGCACCACGCTCGCGGTGGCCATCGCCGCCGCAATTCTCGGGGGAATCATTCTGCTGGTGAATGACCCGGAGCGAACCGACGCACTCTCGGGATTCTTCCGCATCCTGGGCATCGTCTTTGTGGTAGACCTACTCTGGGCGGTGAGCTACACGATCTGGCCGAAAAAGCCCGCCGCCGCAGACTCGGTCACCGCCTAATCGGAGAACCCTTGCCTCGAAGAATCGACACCGCGGAACGCACCGACACCATCGCGACCGCCGCGCTTCGCGTCCTTGAACGTGACGGTCTCGCTGGCCTCTCCGTACGCGGGGTAGCCGCGGAGGCCGAAATTGCCGCTGCCTCACTCCGGCGAGCCTTTCCCACCCAGCATGCGCTGCGCGAGTACTGCTTCGAGGTGATCGAGGAGCGGGCGACCGTCCGGATACGTGGCCTTGACCTCTCCGGCCGAGCACTCGCGGAGGGGATCCTCGCGCAGCTACTCCCGCTGGACGCCGAACGGCGCACGGAACTCGTCGCGCAGGTTCAGCTCGGAATTCTCGCCCTGACCGACGAGGCCCTGCGTCCGGCCGCGATTCGACTGGGCGACGGGGTGGAACGAGCGTGCCGCGCTGCCCTCACCGTCCTCGATGCGGCGAGGCTTTTTGGCACGCACCGCGATCTCGACTACGAGACCCAGCGTCTGCGGGCTCTCCTGGATGGCATCGCAATGCACGGGCTGTGGAATGGCGAACCCGAGTCTTCGGCGCTGATGCTCACCACCCTGGCGCGCCACCTCGACGAGCTTTCACGCCCTGAGGGATCGGAGCGCAGCTAATCGCTGAAGCGGGTGGGACGGAACGTCTCCAACGCCTCATGTCGGCGACCGGTCAGGCTTTCCTCGGCGGCGAGGGTACCAATCCCCGCGGCGAGCGCGATGCCCGCGTGCGCGGCGGTCACGTACAGTCCGGAAACGGAGGCGTAGCCGATGATCGGGCGGCCATCGGAGGGAATGGGGCGCTGCCCGACCCGGATCTCGTCGAGGAGAATGCCGTCGGCACCCACGATCTCCTGGCGAATCACCTCCAGCGCGCGCTGAGCAACCGCCTCGGGGCCGTTTTCTGCGGAGTTATCGATGTAGTCCTCGGCGGCGAGGAGCACGGTGTCACTCGGCTGGCGAAGCTCAAACTCGGGGCCGGACACGATGCCGTGCACGAGTCGTCCGGGAGTCCGGAAGCGCAGCAGAATACAGGGCGAAGAATTTACCGGGACGCGCACTCCCACCCCGTGTGCGAGTTCGGTGGTGCCGGTTCCCGCGGCGAGTACCACGGTATCCACCGCGATGCTGCCCGAGGAGGTGCGCAGCCCGGTGACCTGGCCGTGCTCGGTGAGGATCTCCTCCACCCGGGTTTCCGGGACGAACTCCGCGCCGTTGGCGAGGGCACCGCTGATGAGCGCTCGGGTGAGCGCAACGGGATCGACGCTGCCATCCGTCTCGGCGAGGACGGCGCTGTCTGGCGGGGTGCGCAGGCCCGGCTCGCGCGTACCGACTTCCTCGCGCGAGGCGATCCGCACCACCGCATGCAGGGCGGGATCGATCGTGAGCTGGGCATCAGGTTTTCCCCGCGCTTCGGACCAGGACAGCGCGCCCGCGCGGTTCAGTGCAACGGGAAGTGCGAGCTCTGCGGCGAGACGGTCCAGCTCGTTCGAGGCGATGCGGCGCAGTGCCGCCTGCGCCATATCGGCGGCGGAGGCGGCGAGGCCCACCCAGGCGAAGGCGTCTCGGGTGGCTCCGCCCGCGATCTGACCGGCATCCAGAATGAGCACCCGCGCCCCGGCTCGGGAGAGCTCATACGCGGTGGCCGCGCCGATCACCCCGGCACCCACCACCGCAATGCGCTGCCCATCCCTGCCACTCATGATTCGAGCGTAGCAGTGGCGCTCCCCCGACCGGCGGGCCGGGGGAACACGGCAGCTGGCGGCGCTACTCTCCGGTGCGCAGGAAGAGCGGCTCGAGGCTCCACGGGTCCGCCGCGTACAGGGTGGCGAGGGAGGATGACGCATCATCCGGATAGATATCGCGCTCCCCGGCGATCACACCGGCGATGATGCGCTCGGCCACGCTCGCCGGGGAGGCCTTGTCCATGTCAACCCCGCTGAGCATCTCGGTATCGATCTGAGCGGGGTACGCCACCGAAACCTGCACTCCGCTGCCCAGCAGCTCGGCACGCAGGGCCTGACCGTACTGGTGCGCGGCGGCCTTCGAGATGCTGTAACCCACCATGATGCCGGCGGGGGCGAAGGCAACGATTGATGCGACGTTCACGATCGCCGCGGGCGCGTTGGCGATCAGGTGCGGAGTGAAGGCGCGGGAGGTGTTGAGCACGCCGAACAGGTTGGTTTCGAGGTCGAGACGGTAGTCTTCCACCGCACCATCGAGTGCGCCTCCAAAGTTGAGGGTGCCGGCGTTGTTGATCAGGATGGTGGCGTCTGCGGCGATCTCGGCCGCGGCGGCCACGCTCTCGGGGTCGGTGACGTCGAGCGTGACCAGCTGCACCCGCTCATCGGATGCCCAGTCGGCGCTCACCCGGGAAATGTCGCGCGCCCCGGCATAGACCTTGGCCGCGCCCTCGGCGAGCAGCCGGGTCACGAGGTGGGTGCCGAGGCCGCGGCCGGCACCGGTCACGAAGGCGATGGAGTTGTTGATCTGCATAATGTCCTCAATTCACTGTGTGTTCCTCGACTCTAGAATTCACTGCTGATCCGGAGAATGCTTGTTTTACTCGATTACCTATCCGTTCGTCTCATTCCACGAACTCGGATGATGAAACACGTACGCTGAGGTCATGACCGTACTCGAGGACGTTCTCTCCCTGGCCGGAGTGCGCGGCAGCCTGACCACCCCGATTAGCGCGGGCAACCGCTGGGGCTTTGCGCTGGATGCCGTGCCCGAGGCCGCGTTCCACGCGATCACCGAGGGCGTCGCCTATCTCTCGGTGCCCGGCCACGAGACGATTCAGATGCTCCCGGGCGATGTGGTGCTCCTCCCCCACGGGTCCGCACACGAGTTCGCGAGTGATCGCGAAACCACACCGGTCCATTTTGACCGCTACTCGCACGTGCGCTCCCGCGAACCGGGTGAGGTACTCGAGGCCGGTGCCGCCCCGCGCTCCACCAACGTGCTGTGCGCGTTCTACGTTCACAACCTCACCACGAGCACCGCGCTGTTCGATCTCCTCCCCGAGATCATCTACATTCCCGCGCGGCCCGAGGGCGGCAGCATCGTGGAACTCACAAGACTCCTCGCCCGCGAGGTATCACAGCCCGGAATGGCGAGCACCACGGTTATTGATCGCCTCATCGACGTTCTCCTCATTCACATCCTGCGGGAGTGGACCGCAACCACCGAGTTCACCGAGGCCTCATGGCTGCGCGGCCTCACCGATCCCACGGTGGCGGCCGCCCTCAACGCCATCCATGACGATCCGGCCCGCGACTGGGGCCTCGACGATCTCGCCGAGGTCGCCCACGTCTCACGGGCCACGCTCAGTCGGCGCTTCAGCACCCTGGTGGGGCAGTCCCCCGGGGCGTACCTGGTGTCCTGGCGCATGGATCTCGCCGCCCGAAGCCTGCGCGAAACCGATGACCGCATCGCCGCCATCGCGCACCGGGTGGGATACACCTCGGAGTTCGCCTTCTCCCGCGCGTTCTCCCGCGCCTTCGACATCGCCCCGCGCGCCTATCGCGAGGGGTACAGACTGGCGTCCCCGCCCGCGCAGTAGAGAGTGTCAGAAACCTCACAGGAAGATCCATTGGCCCGGAAATACGGGGCAATCGGGGTGCTCGTGGTCACACCGCGGCGAGCGCGCGCCACGCTGGATTGCGCAAAGCGTGCAGTCTCTGCATAATTAACTCCTCTGCACAAAGAAGGTTAGTTATGTTTTTCCCATCCGCCGGTGTTCCGGAGTCCGAACTCGGTCTGCGCGAGCGCAAGCGATTGGCCACCGAGCGCACCATTGAACGGGCGGCGCTCGACCTCGCTCAGGAACACGGGTACGAGGGCGTCACGGTCGAGATGATCTGCGAGTCCGCCATGGTCTCCCCGCGCACGTTCTTCAACTACTTCGGCTCAAAGGAGGGCGTGTTCCTCGGAAACACCCCGCCTCGTCCCACCCCGGAGATGATCGACTGGTTTGTCAACGAGCGCCCCAGCACGACGCTCCTCGACCTGGTTGAACTCTTCCGCTGGATGATGAGCACCCGGAACCGGACCGATCCCGAAACCATGCGTGAGCGTCGGGCCCTGATTCACTCCACCCCCGACCTCGCGGTACGGGAGTTTGCCCGTATGGCCGAGGCCGAAACCGAGCTCACGGCGCTGCTGCAGAGGCGCCGAGACGCGGCGGGCATCGAGGGATCCGACGTGTTCCCGGACGAACCCCGCGTGGTGGTATTGCTCGCCTTCGCGATCATGCATCCCGCCATGCACCGCTGGCTCGAAAACCCCGACGATGCCTCGCAGGAAACGCTCATCGCCGACTCGCTCTCCATGATCCGTCGGATCATCGACGAGCCCACACACTCCTAAAAATCCCCCAGACAAGAAACAGAAACGCACCCCATGTCAACTCCCACAGCGACCGCCACACCATCGCGGCGCAGCATCCTCCTCGTCTTCGCGGGGCTCATGGTCACCATGCTGCTCTCCTCGCTCGACCAAACCATCTTCTCTACCGCTCTGCCCACCATCGTGGGCGAGCTCGATGGCGTGGACCACATGCTCTGGGTCACCACCGCATACATCCTCGCGTCGACCATCATGCTGCCGGTATACGGCAAGCTCGGCGACCTGATCGGCCGTAAGGGCCTGTTCATCGGTGCCATCGCGCTGTTCATCGCAGGTTCCATCGTCGGTGGCCTCGCGCCCGACATGACCTGGCTCATCACCGGTCGCGCCATCCAGGGCCTCGGTGGTGGTGGACTGATGATCCTCTCCCAGGCGATCATCGCCGACGTGGTGCCCGCCCGCGAGCGTGGCCGCTACATGGGAATCATGGGTGGCGTCTTCGCACTGAGCTCGGTTGCCGGGCCACTACTGGGTGGCTGGTTCACCGAGAGCATCGGCTGGCGCTGGGCATTCTGGATGAACATCCCGCTGGGTATCCTCGCGATTGCCTCGGCCGTGGTCTTCCTGCGCCTGCCCAAGCACACCGGCGCGCGCCCTCAGCTCGATGTCGCGGGCATGCTGTTCATCGCCCTGGCCTCGACCTGCCTCGTCCTGGTGACCACCTGGGGTGGCACCACCTATGACTGGGATTCCCCCATCATCATCAGCCTCATCATCGGCGCCATCGTGACCGCCGTGGCCTTCGTAATGGTCGAGCGTCGCGCCGCCGAGCCGATCATGCCGCTGCACCTGTTCCGCGACCGCAACTTCAACCTCTCCACCGGTGCCGGTCTGATCATTGGTATCGCCATGTTTGGTGCGATGGCCTACCTGCCGACCTACCTGCAGATGGTGACCGGTGCCGACGCCACCCAGGCCGGCTTCCTCATGATCCCGATGATGGCCGCGCTGCTGGTCTCCTCAATCGGTTCGGGTCAGATCGTCAGCCGCACGGGTAAGTACAAGCTGTTCCCGATCATCGGTACCGCGCTGGTTGCCGTTTCACTGGTCCTGCTGTCCACCATGACCGCGGGTATGCCCGTCTGGATCATCTGCGCCTACCTCGCCATCATGGGCCTGGGCCTGGGCCTGAACATGCAGATCCTGGTGCTGATCGTCCAGAACTCGTTCCCCCTGGCTCAGGTGGGTACCGCGACCGCCGCGAACAACTACTTCCGTCAGATCGGCGCCTCGATCGGTTCCGCCGTCGTGGGTAGCCTGTTTGTTGCCCGCCTGCGCGACCTGTTCGCCGAGCGGATGCCGCAGCAGCCCGGTGGCGGGAGCGCCGGCGGCGACAGCAACTCGCTGACCCCCGCCGTGGTCAAAGCCCTCCCCAAGGAGGTGCGCGACATCATCATCGGCGCCTACAACGACGCGCTGACCCCGGTATTCCTGTATATGGTGCCGCTGGTGATCCTCGGTATCGTCCTGCTGCTCTTCATCAAGGAGAAGCCGCTGGCCACCTCGCTGGATCGCGCCGCCAAGACCGCCGAGCCGCCGACCACCACCGGATCAATCTCGGTGGACTCGGTGACCGCCGCCGCCGGTGCCGTGGTGGGTGCCGAGACCGGCTCGATCCCCGTGGTCACCGCGGAGAAGTCCGCCGGTTCCGGAGCATCGGGCACCGGGCGCTAACTCAATAACCGCGAAGCCCCGGGCCGATCGTTTATCGATCGGCCCGGGGTTTTGTCGTTATCCCGGTATTCGCCCGATTGCCAGCGCCCAAGATTCAGGAATATCTAACATTCCGTCGCGCGCGGAAACAACGTATTATCCGAATATGCCTGGTTTGATTGAGCGCTCGATTGTTCCTCCCACGGAGGCAGACATTGTCGCGGGTGGAATCGGACGGGTCCGTGACCGCCTACCCTCAGGCTGGCGTCTTACCGAGTTCGCACCGCCCGTGGGTTTGCCTCCCATTGACGCCGCGTACACGCTTCGCTCCCCCGATGGCAACGAAGCGCGAATCATCGTGCAGGCAAAACGGCTGGTCGAGGTGCGCGATGTTCCTCGAATCAGAGAGCAATTCGATGTGCTCCGTGCCCTCGAGCCGGCCGTGGTCCCCGTGATCTCGGCACGGTACCTGGCGAAGTCCACGCGTGAGCGCCTAGCTTTGGCCGGATTGTCCTATATGGATGCCACGGGAAACCTTTATTTGAGCGCGGATTTACCCGCGCTATTTGTTGCGGACAGGGGCGCGGACAGCGACCCCTGGCGCGGACCGGGCCGGCCTCGAGGCACGCTGAAGGGCGAACCAGCGGCCAAGGTGGTGAGGGCACTCGTTGATGCTCCGGGTCCTTGGAAAATCAGTGACCTGGTGCGATTCTCGGAGTCGTCAACAGGGTCGGTGTACCGGGTCCTCGAGTTCCTCGAGGCCGAGGCGTTGACGTTCCGAGAGGGCGGTCTCATCGCCGTCCCCGACTGGTCTGCGCTGCTACGTCGGTGGAGCGAAGACTACGGCTTCCTCGACACCAACACGGTCACCCGATGGATCGCACCGCGCGGGCTCGATTCGCTCCTCGACCGGATCCGCACGGGCCGCACCCTCAACTACGCGATGACCGGCTCGGTGGCCGCGGCCACCTGGGAACCGTATGCGCCGGTTCGCTCCGCCATGATCTACGCCTCGGATATCGAGGCCACGGCCTCGGCCTGGGGGTTACGCCCCACGGATACCGGAGCCAACGTTCTCCTCGTGCGTCCGGCCTATGAGGCGTTGCTCAGGCACACGCGCGAGCGTTCTGATGGACTAAGGATTGCGGCACCAACACAGGTTGCCGCCGACCTCATGACCGGACCAGGGCGCGCCCCCGCGGAGGCTGACGCACTCGTGGAATGGATGCAGCGAAATGAGCACATCTGGCGTAAATGACGGAGACCTGCTCGTACGCGCGCGCTCGGTGCTCCTGGATGCTCTCGACGCGCTCCAAATGCACGCCGACGCGGTTATCGTGATCGGTGCGCAGGCGATCTACCTGCGCACCGGCGGAATCGACGTCGCACTCGCGGAGGCCACAAAAGACAGTGACGTCGCTCTGGATCCCCGAAATCTCGCCAGAGTCCCGCAGTTGGAAGCAGCCATGAAGGGCGCCGGGTTTTTCCCTTCGGCGACCGAACAACCCGGGTCCTGGGTGAATCGTGAGGGCATCCCCGTCGATCTGATGGTTCCCGAAGCTCTGGCAGGTCCGGGGCGTCGGGGCGCACGCGTCCCACCCCACCATGTGCGGGCGACCCGGAGTGCACGCAGGCTAGAGGCCGCGCTCGTCGACTGCGAAGATATTGATGTTGCGGCGCTCGACCCGCACGATCGTCGGGTGAGACGGGCGAGGGTTACCGGCGCCGCCGCCCTCCTCGATACCCTCGAGTGACACGCGTCTTTACACCGCCAACTTACTTACACACAGGTCGGCGCCAAAACACACCGTCGATCATCTTTGGTGTTCCTCTCCCGATATCGGATGGAATGCGACAGGATGGTGGTGATCCATTCGGCCGCGACCCCGCGGCATCCACGCGAACACGGGAGTTCAGCGACGTGACCCTTTCCTCGTACTACGGCGTCTCGGCCGATCAGGTTCATCGGTATGCGGGGCGCGAGGCTCAGCTCGCCCGCGTCGAGTCGCTTGTAGAAACGAACGGCCCCGGCGCGGGATCACGCCGCCTGCACCTCGATACCGGTGGCGGCCTCGCGGTCGACCTCCACCCCGATCGGGCACTGGACCTCGGCCGCGTTACCTTCGCCGGCGTTCCCGTGGCGTGGCTTTCCCCGACCGGAATTCCTGGCGGGGCACACCAAGATTCGGCGGATGCCGGATTCCTGAAGACCTTCGGTGGCGGGCTGCTCGCCACCTGCGGCATGGACACCTTCGGGCCGCCCAGCACCGATGAGGGGCGCGAATACGGCACCCATGGGCGATTTGGCGCGCTGCCCGCGACCATCGAGACGGTGCGGATCCGGCGCGGCAAGATTCGCGTGGTGGGAACCATCCGTCAGGCCACGGTGTTTGGGGAAAACATCGAGGTACGCCGCACCATTTCGGCGCGCGTGGGCGGGCACACGCTGCGGGTGACCGATGAGGTGACCAACCGTGGCGATGCCGACCAGGCGCACATGGTTCTGTATCACGCGAACTTCGGCTGGCCGCTGCTCAGCCCGGAGAGCACGCTGGAGATTGCCGCCGATGAGCGCATCGGCATCGATGAGTACGCCCGTGCGGAGATGGCCGAGTGGGGCCGGTTCCACGAACCCACCGCCGGGATCGCCGAGCGGGTGTACCGTCACGATCCGCCCGCGACCGAGGCGGGCTCCTGGAGCCGAGCGCGCCTCACGAACCCCACGCTGGGGATCAGCGCCGAGGTGCGCTTCGATCGCGCGACCCTCGGCCACCTCTACGAGTGGAAGATGCTCGGCGAGGGCACCTACGTACTCGGCCTGGAACCCTCCAACTGCCCCACCATCACCGGCCGAGCGGCCGCCCGAGCGGCGGGAACGCTGCCGGTTCTCGCCCCCGGCGAGACGGTACGGCACCGCGTCGAGTTCGCGTTTGCCCGGCTGGGGTCGGAGGCGGCATAGCGGGTCTCGCCGCTAGCTGCCGAAGAAGTGGGGCGTCATATCGACGTTCTCGATCCCCACCGATATGACCATCCGGAGTATGACGGTCGCGATGGCCACGACCAGCAGCAGCCCCGCGATGACGTTGGCCAGCCAGGTTAGTCGCCGATTGGCACCCGGTGCGCGCAGGTGCACGATTGAGGCCACCAGCGTGATGAGTGCGAGCAGCAGAGCCACGAGTGTGGAGATCAGTATCATCGCGATGCTCGCGCAGGCGGCGACCACAGCCCAGAGCGCGAAGCGGTCGGACGCGGGCGGCCCATCAATCACGACTGCCACGGGCGCGGGGGTCGCTGTGGCGGCGATGTCTGCCGGGGCACCGAGGTCCGCGAGGACCCGGCGTACGGTCTCCGTCGAGGCGTCCTCGGCGAGGGCCTCATCCAGGTGGCCGCGAGAGCAGCGGATACAGCGTGCCCGCCGCACCAAACAGAGCGCGGTGTGGGGCGAGCCGCTGCGCGAGCGTTAACCCGATGCGACACGAAATAGTGCACTAGGCCACACGCATGTGCGCAGGGAAAACAGCGCGGATACCCTGCAACCAGGCCTCTCGGGCCACATACGCGGGGTGGGCGAATGGGAAAGTTTCAGATAGACCCGGATGAGCTTCGGCAGGCATCCGCTGAGATACGAGCGGCACGTCGCTGCGCGGTCGGGGCATGATGCCGGGACGAACACACGTCGTCACCGCCAACGGCGATACTCACATGTACCTCATCGATTCGTTTCGGTCCTACCGCGACCAGATCCGCCACGGGCTCTCGATTCTTGACGGGACCAAATACTGGTCCTACTCACTGTGGAAAGCTCCGGAAGGAGTCGACTTCGATGACATCGACTTCTTCCGCCCCGAACCCCGATACATGCAGAGCGCGGGCATCGGCACCGCACTCGTCATCGAAGTCCGGTACGTCGAGGCCGATGGCGAGCACCGCCAGTACTGCGTCGGGCACCCGGGAACCGACTACACGGGTGAACCCTCGGTACCCATTTTCACTGAAATCACGGCGTACCCCGGCGAGGTGTTCGATGCCGACGAAGCGGCAGACATCTACTACCAGTATTTCCTCACCGGACGAGTGCCCGAACCCTACCTGCTTCGCAGGCTCGACCTCTCAGCCGCCACCGACTAGGCGCGAAGGCGCTCCCGCAGTGCGTCGAGACTCGGCTCAAACCACACCTGGGTGCCGCGGTTCGACTCCCAGACGAAGTCGTGCAGCGGCGCGCTCGCAGAGACCTCGGCGGTGATGTCGCCGATGATCGCAACCGGGGTGCGATAGTTCACGAGCTTCTGCAGAAACTCCCCGGCTACCCCGGAGGCGAGGCGGAAAAACTCGGGGTCAAGGCGTTCTCGCGGGATCGCGACCAGGGTGACGGACTGCCCCCACAGCGAACCGATGAGCTCGGCCATGCCATCCGGCGTGGTCACATACTCTCCGATTTCGGGCAGCACCATCACGCGATGCTCGGCGATCTCCTCAAGTCTCATGCATCCAGGCTAACGCCGGCACCGCCGCGAAACTAGCCGATCGGGTACGCCACGTAGGCGAAGCGGGTGGAATCCGGTGCCCAGCCGTTGACGTTCGTGGTGCCCTGCCCGCCATACAGTCGCACGAGCGTGCGGGGCTCGGCGGCATCCGGGGTACCGAGACGCAGCTCGACGTCGAGGTTTTCCGGGTGGCCGAGCGTGCCCGCGGGATAGGAGAGCCACAGCAGATGCGCGCCGTCCGGCGAGGGGTGCGGGAACCAATTCACGCGCTCATCATCGGTCAACCGGGTAGCCACGGGCAGGCCGTGCTCGGTACCCGAACCATCGGCGAGGGTCGCCACCGTCTCGGGCGAGCGCTCCCCGTACAGGGCGGGCGGGGCGCAGTCCTCGATGTGCTCGGCCGCGGTGCGGAACGGGAAGGCCGACTCCCCCAGGATCTCGACGATCGAGAGCGGCGAGGTGGGGTCCTTCACCTCACCCAGCGTGGCCTGAATATCCGTCGCACCGATGCGGTGCAGCTGCGCGTGACCGGGCGCGGAACCCTCGGGCTCAGCGTTGAAGTACAGCGCGCCATCCGGCCCAAACTCGGCACCGTCCTCGGGACGGGCGGCCGAGCTCAGCGGAATCAGGGCGCCATCGGCGATGCGGACGATCGCGACGCGGAACCGTGCAAAGTCCGGGGTGTTCGGGCCGTGCGGGAAACTCAAGCCCACGATCGAGAGCAGCGTGCCGTCGGCGCTGATGCCGTGCAGGTAGTGCTTCACCAGGCCGTCGTTCTCGCGGGTAATCCGCGCGGGCACACCACCCGAAATCGGGAGCGAATAGAGGTGGCCATCCTTCGCCGTGACGTAGACCGTGCGGCCATCCGGAGACAACACATGATCGTTGTTGAGATCGCCGCGGCCGCCGGTGTCAATGGGCTCGGGGGCGCCACCGCTCAGCGGCACCCGGACGAGCCCGCCCTCGTAGTTGAGCACCAGATACTCGCCATTGGGATGCCAGTTGGGAGCCTCGAGGAGCTCGGTCTCCGAGGCATAAACGAGGGTGTCCTCGCCCGTGGTCACATCGTAAACGCGCACCTCGGTGCGCTGGCCGGGCAGCAGTGTGCGCCAGATCGGGGTGGGAGAGTGTGCCATGAGACCTCCAGGGTGTGTGCCCTCCAGTGTGCCGCACAATCCATGCGACACACCGGAAGCACACCTACAGTTCGGTGATCCTCGGGTTCCGCCAGCGCACCACCGCGTCGGCGCCCCAGCGATCCACACCCATGCGCGCATCGTGATCGTGCACCTCGAGCGCGATGTGTCCGCGCTCACCCAGGAGTTTGGCCACGGCCTCACGGTCATAGTGCGGGTGCTCGAGGGTCCCGGTGTCCAGCCGGGCGATCCGTACCCCGTTGATCCAGGTGGTGATCACCGGATAGGTGCCCTCGCAGCGGATGCTCACGCGGTTCCATCCCGACGGGTTCCAGGCGGCCAGAAACTCCGAAACCGTAGCCGTCTCCGCGAGAAGAGCGGGCTTATCCGCCGTCATCGGTTCGAGGGTGGTGGCCGGATCCTCCGCGATCAGACGAACCGTATCACCGTCCCGCTCGGCATCCAACGTGAACGCGATCGCGTGAAAACTGCCGATGCCGTTCCCAAAAAATCCGCCAATATTGCCGGACTTCCGGTGATCCAGCAGGATCTGAAAACCGCGGGTCCCGTCGGGGGTCGCCCGCACCAGAATGCCGGTGTCCGCGGGCCAGTCCGGCCACACATCGATCTCAAACTCGAAATCGTCATACGCCGCGTCGGAGACCAGGTATCCGCCCAGCCCGCTGCCCGGCGGCTCCTGCGAGGACGTAATGACATCGCCCTCCCGAGACCAGCGCGCGGTGTTCAGCGCTGCACGCTGGAAAGCTTCGGAGTCGCGATCAGGCTCCTCAGCACCGGGCCAGCGGGGCACCGGGACCCGGGCGGTCCGGTGCCAGCCGGCGAGACCATCGGGCCCCGCTGCTGCGGCCGGCCGCAGCAGCGGCGTCGGCAGGGCGACGGGAGCAGATTCTCCGCGAGTATCAGGCATCTTCCGACCCGGCCACCGGATAGGCGACATAGGCAAAGCGCGTGGAGTCCGGTGCCCAGCTGTTGACGTTGATCGTGCCCTGTCCTCCAAACAGCCGCACCACCGTCCGCGCGTGCTCGAGATCGGGGGTCGCGATGCGCAGCTCCACCGGCAGGTTGGCGGGATGACCGGCGGTCCCGGCCGGGTAGCTGAGATAGACCAGCCGCAGGCCGTCGGGCGAAACGTGAGGGAACCAGTTCACCCGCTCATCATCGGTGAGCTGCTCGATCGTGCCACCGCTGCGGTCCATCCGGAACAGCTGGGCGTGCCCGGCTACCACGGATGCCCGCTCGGAGTTGAAGTAGATCAGCTCACCGCTCGGGTGATACTCGGCACCATCGTGCGGGGCGTCCAGGGCACTCAGCGCGCGCACCTCACCGGTCGAAACCTGCGCGGTATAGATGTTGTAACGCACCTCGCCGGAGAGCTCGGCCGCGCCGATAAACGCGAGCTCGGCACCATCCGGGCTGATGCCGTGCAGGTAGCGCATGAGAATGCCATCCTCGGGATCGGTCACCCGGCGCGGGGTACCGCCCTCGATGGCTACCTCGTAGATGTGGCCATCCTGGGAGGACGCGTAGATCCACGCACCATCGGCCGAGAGCACGTGATCGTTATTGCTGTCGTCGAGTTCCCCGGTGGCGATCAGTTCGGGCTCACCGCCATCCGTGCTCACGCGATAGAGCAACCCGTCGCGGTTAATCACGAGCCAGTGGCCATCGACGCTCCAGTTGGGTGCCTCGATCACCGCGGAGGTGGTCTCATACACCAGCACATCCGAGCCGGTGGTCACATCATAGATCCGCAGCTCCGAACGCTGCCCGGGCAGCAGGTCTCGCCAGGGAGACTCCTCGGTGGTGGGAGCGGAGGGAGAAACTGTCACTGAAAGAAATCCTTGTCTTCGGGACGCAGGTAGGCCGCGGCAGCCTCCCGGTCAAAGTCGATGCCGAGGCCCGGCGCATCCGGCACATCGATAAATCCGTCACGCACGATCTGGCTGGGCAGCCCGGTCACGATGTCGTACCACCAGGGGTGCTCGGCCACCGGATACTCAAACGCGATGAAGTTCGGCGGCAGGGTCGCGCACACCTGAACGAGCGCGGCCAGACCAATCAGCCCATCCAGGACCCCGTGCGGGGCGATCTGAATACCGTGCAGATCAGCGTACTCCGCCACCCACTTGAGTTCGGCGAGACCGCCCACATCCGCGGGATCCGGACCGATCACGCGCACCGCCTGGCTCTCGATCAGCTCACGGAACCCCTGACGCAGATAGATCTGCTCGCCGGTGTGCGTGGGGGTCGTGGTAGCGCGAGTGATCTCGCGGTACTGATCCACGTCCACCCACGGTACGTAGTCGCCGCTCAACAGGTCCTCGCCCCAGAGAATGTTGTACGGCTCGATTGCGCGCATGACGCGGATCGAATCCGACACCGTCCACCCCGGGCCCATATCCAGCGCGAGACCAACCTCATCGCCGAGCACCTCCTTCATGGCCGCGACCGTGCGCACCACGTGGGTGAGCCCCTTCTCCGTGAGCGGGCCGCTGTTGGGATGGCGCGGTGCCATCCGCGACTCACCCAGCATGAAGTCCGGTGTGTTCTGGCTCATGAAGCCGTGGTAACCCACACCCTCCTTGATGATGGTGAACCCCTCGGGAGCCGCCTTCATCTCGGCCATGGCCTCGGCATAGTGCTCGGGCTCGTGTCCACGCAGCGTCGGGCGAATGCCGCCGTTGTAGACGCGGACGCGGTCGCGCACCTTGCCGCCCAGCAGCTTATACACGGGAATGCCATACGCCTTCCCCGTGAGGTCGTACAGAGCCATCTCGATCGCCGAGACCGCACTACCCCAGGGCTTGAAGGCCCCCAGTCGGCGAATGCGCGACATGCAGCGCTCAATATCGGTGGGGTCTAGCCCGATGAGTTCCTGACGGTACATCGGGATGACCTGGGTCATGAACGGCTTGGAGTGCTCGATCTGGCCAAAGCCATCCACACCCTCGTCGGTCACGATTCGGATGATCGGGCTGTTACCGATCAGCGCACACTTCACATCGATGATTTTCATTAGCCCTTTACCGCCCCACTGGTCAGTCCCGCCACGAAGTAACGCTGGAGGCACAGGAAGATGATCACGACCGGCACGGTCAGCACCACGGCCGCGGCCATTGTGGCACCCCAGTCCACGGTGAACTCACCGGCGAACTCGGTCAACGAGATGGGGCCGGTACGCGAGCTCGGCGACTGGGTAATGACCGAGGCAAACACAAACTCGTGCCAGGACTGCAGGAACGCAAACATCGCGGCCGCGGCGAGCCCGGGCATCGCCACCGGGAGCGTGATCTTCAGGACCGCGCCCAGACGGGTGGAACCGTCGATCATCGCGGCCTCCTCCAGCTCGATCGGAACCGAGGCGAACTGGTTGCGCACCATCCAGGTCACCAGCGGAACGGTGATCACGAGGTGGGTGATGGCCAGACCGCCGATGGTGTCGATCAGCCCCATCGCGTTGATCGCGATGAAGAACGGCAGCAGGAGCACGGTGATCGGGATGAACTGCCCCATCAGAATAAAGAGGCTGAGCGCCCGCGAACCGCGATAGCGGAAACGGGCCAGCGCATAGCCCGCGCTGAGTGAGAGCACCATCGTAATGGCGGTGGCGAGCACACCCACCAGCACCGAGTTCAGCAGTGCCTGCGGCACGGTGGAATCGGTGAGGACGTTCACGAAGTTGTCGATCGTCCAGTTCTGCGGCAGCAGGGTGTTCGGCTTCGCGAACACCTCGTTACCGGGCTTGAACGAGGTGAACACCATGACCGCGATCGGGAACATCGTCCAGATCACCAGCAGGGCCAGACCGACCCAGCTGAGCGTCCCCCAGGTGAGGGTGCGCGTGGTTCTTGTCATTTTCATGCGGCCGACTCCTCCAGCTCGTTACGCATCGACCGAATATAGACGGTGGCGAAGATCGCGCTCAGCACCAGCTGAAGCAGCGCGATCACGGCCACCATGGACTCGTCACCGGTCTGGAATGCCTGATACAGCAGCACCGGAAGGATCGTGCTGGATCCGGCCGGCCCACCCTTGGTAGCCACAAAGATGATGGTGAACGCGTTGAGCGCCCAGGTCACGAGTGTCAGTGCCGACAGTGCGGTGGTGGCCGACACCGCGGGCAGGGTGATGTAGCGCAGCAGGTTGAAACCGTTGGCCCCATCCAGACGTGCGGCCTCATAGCGCTCGGCAGGAATTCCCGTCAGCGCGGCCGAAACCAGCAGGATCACGAACGGTGCCGTAGACCAGATCTGCACGATCACGAGGGCAAAGAGCACCAGGTTGGGATCCGAGAGCCACTCGATCGGCGAGGAGATGACGCCCATATTCAGGAGCACCTGGTTAATCTGGCCGTAGTCTCGGGAGAAGTTCCACTTCCAGATGGTGGCGCCCACCACCCCGGGAATGATCCAGGGGATCAGGAACAGGCTGCGCCACAGCCCGACGCCGCGGAGGTACTTCGACTGCAGGATCATCGCGCCGAAGTACCCCAGGACGAGGGCTCCCACCACCGAGAGAACGGTCCACAGTGCGGTGTTCACCATCACCTGGCTGAAGCCGGGTGAGGTGAACAGCCGCCCGAATGCCTCGTTGCCGCTGAGGGCACGCTGCAGAACCGAGACCACGGGGATGATTGTCATCGCGGCCATGAGTAGCACCGCGGGTAGGGTCAGGTAGAACCCGACTTTTCTATTTCTTTTGAGCATGGGGGAGTCCTCGTCGAGCGATCACGCGGGCCGGGGGAAGGGCCTACTTGCCCTTCAGTGCGGCGTCCGCCGCCTGCTGGATGGTTTTTGCGGCCTCTTCGGAGGTCGACTGTCCGATCGCGACCGCCTGGATCTGTGCGAACAGGGTCGGGGCAAGCTTGCCCCAGCTCGGGTCGTACGGCGCGGGGATCGAGTGGTCCGACAGCTGGGCGGCAAACGGTGCCGCCAGGTCGGTGTGGAAGCGGTCATCCTGCGCAGCGCTGGTGCGTGCGGGGAAGGTCAGGGTGAGCTTGTTCATCGCCTCAGGGGTGGTGAGGTAGCTGACGAGCTTCTCGGCAGCCGAGACGTTCTTCGATGCCTTCGGGACGAGGTACACCCAGCCATTGGCCGCGGTCTTGGACGGGCCGTCGAAGCCCGGGGCCAGCGCGGTACCGACGTTCATCTTGTTCTTCTGCAGCTCAACGAGGTCGTAAACACCGCCGAGGTACATGCCGATCTGACCGTTGATAAACAGCTGACGCACGGCGGTCGAGTCGGCCTCGAGCGAGCTCTTGGACGCCCAGCCGTCGCGGACCGAGGCACCAATGATGTCGAGGGCTGCCTTGCTGGAACTCTCGGTGAGGTGGGCGGCACCGTCAACGTTGGTCGCCGGGTCCTTCGGGGCCGAGGCGGCGAGGCCGAAGAAACGCAGGATGGTGCTGTCGCTGTTTCCCAGCTGCCAGCCGATTCCGGTGGTGTCACCGGTGGAGAGCTTCTCGGCGTCGGCCTTCAGCTCGTCAAGGGTCGTGGGAGGCTCGGTGATACCGGCCTTCTCGAAGAGGTCCTTGTTGTAGAACAGGCCCAGGTTGTCCCAGCGGTAGGGCACCGCGAATGCCTTGTCACCGGTCGAAACATCCGCCAGGGTGCCCGGCAGGAAGTCTGACTTCGGCATCGCATCGGTGTAGAGCTTGTCGAGGTTGGTGAGCTGGTCCTTGGCGATGTACTGCTGGGTGCGCGAGGCCAGTTCGGTGATGACATCCGGGGTGGTGCCGGAGTTCAGCGCAACGCTGACCTTGTTGGCGAGGGTGTCAGCGGTGGTCTCCACCAGCTTGACCTTGATTTCCGGGTTGGCCTTGGTGAAGTCGGCAACCAGCTCCTTGGCAGCCGGCGCATCCCAGTTCGGGACCCACCAGGTGACGGAGTTGCCATCAGCCGATCCGCCGGATGTCGAGCATCCGGTCAGCAGGGCCGCGGCGGTAAGGGCGGCGACGCCCAGGCTCGCGAGACGACGAGTGTTCATGTTTTTTCTCCTTTGAAACCACAACGGACCCCACTTAAGGAAACCGGTTTCGAAAGACTAACACACAAGTATTCAGTGTCAAAACAGAGAAAACATGAAGATTTAGTAAATCGGTTTCGAGCCGCGTTTCACGGGGTGAAAGCGCTCGTCTCCGCGCGGCGGACGGGCCGCTAGCCGGCGACGGGGGAGGTGGATTCGCGCACGATCAGCTTGGGGTCACCGAAGGGTCCGTACTCCTCCACGTCCTCACCCAGGATTCCCAGCAGACGGTTGGCGCAGCGCGCGCCCAGCCCCTCAATATCCTGGGAAACGGTGGTCAGCGCAGGGGTAAACCACTTACTGACATACAGATCGTCGTGGCCGACCACCGCGACGTCCTCGGGAATGCGTAGGCCGCGCGAGCGGATTGCCCGGCACCCGGCGAGCGCCATCTGGTCATTGTCGTAGAGAATCGCGGTGGGGCGCTGCCGCTGATTCAGCAGCTCCTCGGTCGCCGCAAAACCCTGTTCCGCGCTCGCGTTGGTGGGCTTGATTCCCACGAGGGATGCCCCCTGATCGGCGATGGCCTCCAGCAGCGTTTGCGTACGGAACATCACGTACGAGCGATCCGCCGGACCGGAAACATAGGCGACCCGGGTGTGCCCGCCCTCGACCACGTGCCCCACGGCCTCGTCCATGCCTCCACCCGGCGAGGTCGGCCCCTCCCAGGGCACATCCACTTCGGCCCAGGGCTTCGAAATAATCACCGCGGGGATGCCGAGCTCACGCACGAGCGCCAACCGGAAGTCATCCACCCGGGTCTCGGCCACGAGCACGCCATCGATGCGCTCGGACTGCACCAGCTCCCGGTATGCCTGAGCCTCATCCTCCGGGGTGTCATAGTGGCCGATGCGCAGCAGCAGCCAGTAACCATGCTTTGCGAGCACCGACTCGATACCCGAGAGCAACTCGGCGAAGAACGGGTCGGACGCCAGCAGATCGGGCGAACGGTTCAGCAGGAACGCAATCGTACGGGTGCCCTGGCTCGACAGCGCTACCGCCCGCGCCGAGGGCCGCCAACCGGCAGCCTCGGCTACCCGCAGGATGTGAGCGCGCGCCTTATCGGATATTCCCGGCTGATTGTTCATCGCCTTCGATACCGACCCCTTTGAATAGCCGGCGAGCTCCGCAACGTCTGAAATATTCACCCGGCGCACCGCACCGTCAATCGGCTTCACCATGTCTGTTTCCGGATGCCCCTCTGAGTCCTGAACCTATTCCGACGCCCCACCAGCGTCGATACTACCGCCCGGTCGAAGATCGGCGACCGGGAAGCGCCCGCGAAGCTACTGCTCAACGGGCGTTATCCGCAGAACCCTCGGCCAGCCACCGAGCGTAGTGCTCCTCGATTGCCTCGGGCCAGACCAGGACGTCAATCTCCGCCGTGGTATACACGCGCTCGGCAAGAACCTGCTTGGAGAAGATATCGCGATTGGTGATGTCGAGGGCGGTCACCGCGATCTCCTCCGCGTACTGCGGCGGAATGAAGGTCACCCCGGTGTCGGTGCCGAGCACGATATCCCCCGGAAGCACGGTCACACCGCCGATGCGGATCGGGGTGTTCATCCCGGAGAGCACGACCCCGCGAATCGGCGTCGGGTCGGCCGCACGATAGAAGAAGACCCCGTTATCGATCGCCGTCAGCCCTGGAAGATCGCGGACTCCCCCATCGATAACCGCCCCGGCACCGGTACGGCTCGCGATCGCGGTACCGAGGTTATCGCCGATCACCGTGCCCTCGGTGATCTTGCCAAAAATGTCGGTGACCATAACGTCACCGGGTTCCAGTGACTCGACGACCCACGAGTTCTGTCGCTCGCCGTCGTGGTGCCCTTCCCGGGCACCGGCGGTTACGACGGCCGCGTCAAAGTCCGCGCGATGCGGAAGAAACTGGGCGGTAACCGCGCGACCCACGAGATTGACTCCGGGCTTGGTCGTGCGCCAGCCACCGGCGAACTGGTGCGGATAACCGGCCGCATCCAGCACGTGCCACGCCTGCTCCGCGGTGATCGCGGATAGTGCGATGAGAACATCCTCGGAAACTCGTGGACGCCCATCCGCGCTTCGCTCACCCGTCCAGGCGGCGGTGAGATCGATGATGTCCTGAGCTGTGGGCTGAATTCGCATCGTAAATAACTCTTCCTTGAGTAATGAGCAACCGGTTTCGTATTTCTCATTAGGATACGCGCATTTCCCGGAGATCAGTGCCAGATTTTCCGAAAACTGGCGCATCTCGACATGTAAATGCGGCAATCTCGCACAGAAATAGTGAGTGTACCGGTTTCGTGAATCGCCCATGGCTCGCGCTTTCTCCTCGACAAGACACGCCAGATGCATTCCGAATCCTCGGCGAGCGCGAGCGGGTTTTGGTGGCGGCGCTGAGCGGATATCCAGCGCGGTTTTCCCACGCGGACGAATGCCCGATAATAGACCCGTGACCGAATATGCAGAGCTGCCCGGATGGACCCACTTCTACTCCGGGAAGGTGCGTGACCTCTACCGTCCCGCCGGCCTGCCCGAGGGCGCGCCGGCGCCGGAGATTCTGGTCGTCGCCAGCGACCGTGTGAGCGCGTTTGATCACGTCCTCTCCCCCGGCATTCCGGACAAGGGCGAGCTCCTCACGAGCCTCAGCAACTGGTGGTTCGAACGCCTCGACTTCGTCCCGAACCACCTGCTGCCCCTCGGCGACGACCTGCCGGCCCCGGTGGCCGCCCGCGCAATGCGTGCAAAGTCGCTCGATATGTTCCCGATTGAGGCCGTGGTACGCGGCTACCTCACCGGCTCCGGCTGGGCCGAGTATCAGGTGAGCCAGAGCGTCTGCGGCATCCCGCTGCCCGCCGGGCTGCAGAACGGCGACCGCCTCCCCGAACCGCTTTACACCCCGGCATTCAAGGCTCAACTGGGCGAGCACGATGAAAACATCACCTTCGAGCGCAGCATCGAGCTCGTAGGAATCGAGGACGCCACGGCCCTGCGCGACCTCTCCCTCGAAATCTTCCGCCGCGCCTCGACCATCGCCGAGGAGCGCGGTGTCATCCTCGCGGACACCAAGTTCGAGTTTGGCCGCGACCCCGAAACCGGTGCGATCACCATCGCCGATGAGGTCCTCACCTCGGACTCCTCCCGCTACTGGGACGCCGACATCTACGCCGCCGAAACCGACCCTGCCGCACGCATGGCGAGCTTCGACAAGCAGATCGTGCGCGACTGGCTCGCGGCCAACTGGGACAAGACCGGCACACCGCCCGAGCTGCCCCTCGACATTCGCGAGCGCACCGCCGCCCGCTACCGCGAACTCCTGGAGCGTCTGCGCGGCGCCTAGCCAAAGTTCCCGGACCGCCGCCGCGCACCGAGGTAGCGCGGCGAGCACCGGGGCTGTTGCCGGGCTCGCGTGATCGCTACCCTGGAGCACAGGACGCACCCAGGGGAGGGGCCCGCATGCCGATGGACCCGTATTTCGAGGATCAGCTTCGCGAGAATCGACGCGGAACCATCGCCGGTGTGCGCACCCGCATCGTCTCCGCGCTGCGGGCAGCCCCCGGCACGGCGCTCGCCGCCCTCGCGGCGCTGCCCGGGAGGATCCGCGCCGGCCGGCGAACTGCCGCACCTGCGACCGTGGCCGAACCGAGCTCTCTGGCCGCACCAGTTCTCCCAGCACCGGCCGAACCTGCACCGGCCTCACCAACCCCGGCCACACCGCCCCCGACCCGCACCTGGTCCGAGATCCCGCCCATCACCGCGCTCGAGGCATTCACCACGGCGAAGGCCCACCGGGTCGATCGTTACTCCCCCGCCGGGGAACAGCGCAACGCCCTGCTCTGGGATCGCAAGCTCCACGGCCGCGTCGGTCTCGATGGCCCCGAGCTCACCACGCGCGAGTTCGTGATCCCCACCTCCGGGTTCCCCGACGTGCGCGTGCGCCTCTACCTCCCCGATACTCCCGCACCCACCGGCGGATTTCCCGCGGTGCTGGCGTTTTTCGGCGGGGCCTTCCACGTGGGCGGGATCGACTACACGAGCGTCGATGCCGGATATCGCCGGCGCACCCGCGACAGCGGGGTCGCCCACGTCGCCGTGGACTATGCCCTCGCGCCCATCCATCGCTTCCCCACGCCGGTGGAGCAGGGCTACGCGGCTCTCGACTGGCTGGTCGCGCACGCGCCGGAACTCGGCCTCGACCCCGCTCGCCTGGGCATCACCGGTACATCCTCGGGCGGCAACATCGCGGCCGCACTCACGATTCTCAACCGCGAGCGTGCGCACCATCCGCTGCGCCTGCAGCTCCTCGAGGTGCCAAGCCTCGACCTCACCGGAAAGCACGTGGACTTCGCACCCCTCCGCGAGATGCGGGTACCGCGACTCCTGTTGGCGCGCGAGCTCCGCCGGATCCGCGGGCGCTACCTCGCCCACCCCGATCAGGCGCGCACCGCCCTGGCCTCACCGCTCCTCGCCCCCGACCTCGCCGGCCTCCCGCCCGCACACATTCTGACCGCCGAGTACGACACCCTGCGCGGCGACGGTGCCGCATATGCGCGGGCGCTCCGCCTTGCGGGGGTGCCCGCAAGCGCCATCCAGTTTGGCGGTGCCACCCACGACGCGATCATGTACACGGCGGCGGTGCCACTGGCCGAACACTGGCACCTGCACGCGGTCGCGATCCTCCGAACGCTCTAGCCCGGCGGCCACGCCGGGCATTACGGCCGTCGTGGCAACGCTACGAAGCGCACAAAAAGCGGGGGAAAACTGGCACCTCCGGAGCTCCGGGACGTCGGATTGTCAGGATGATCAGCCTCAAAATATCGCGGGATACCGCGGGGTGTCGCATCCGTTCAGGGGTGGAAAAAATCTTGCCCGCCGCACACTAGACTGAATGCGTATCCGCCCCCTGACTCACCGGGAGACACTGGTGCCAAAAATCATCGTAGAAGTTATGCCGAAGGCCGACCTGCTGGACCCGCAGGGCAAGGCCGTAGCCGGGGCACTCAGCCGCCTGGGCCACGACACCATCACCGACGTGCGCATCGGCAAGCGCTTCGAACTCACCGTCGAGGGCGAGGTCACCGAGCAGGTTCTCGCCGACGTCGCGACCCTCGCCGACGAGATCTTCTCCAACCAGGTCATCGAGGATGTCACCAGCATCCGCGTGGACGAGGCGCAGGCATGACCCACCGGATCGGTGTGGTCACCTTCCCCGGTTCGCTGGATGATCGTGACGCCCAGCGCGCGATCCGCATCGCGGGTGCCGAGCCGGTAGCGCTCTGGCACGCCGACCACGACCTGCAGGGCGTTGACGCCATCATCCTGCCCGGTGGTTTCAGCTACGGCGACTACCTCCGCGCCGGTGCCATCGCGGCCCGCGCCCCGATCATGACCGAGGTCATCTCGGCCGCAAACGCGGGCATGCCCGTGCTGGGTATCTGCAACGGCTTCCAGATGCTGACCGAGGCGCACCTGCTGCCCGGTGGCCTGATCCGCAACGAAAAGGGCAACTTTATTCGTCGCGATCAGGGCCTCATCGTGGAGTCCACCGACACCGCCTGGTCCAACGCCTTCACCCAGGGCCAGGAGATCGTCATCCCGCTGAAGAACGGCGAGGGTGGCTTCATCGCCTCAAACGAGGAGCTTGACCGTCTCGAGGGCGAGGGCCGCGTGGTCTTCCGCTACTCCGGCTCGAACCCCAACGGTTCGATGCGCGACATCGCCGGCATCAGCAACGCCGCCGGCAACGTGGTGGGCCTCATGCCCCACCCCGAGCACGCTGTGGAGCCCGGCTTCGGCCCGGACACCCAGAACGCCATGCGCTCCGGCACCGACGGCCTCGGCTTCTTCGCCTCGGCCCTCACCGCCCTGCTCGCGGTCTAGGCTCACAACACAAACGGCCCGGTGGCCCCGCAACAGCGGGGCCACCGGGCCGTTTGTGTGAATCGTCTAGAGCTGGCCCTCTGGGGCTTGGCCGTAGACGTTCTGATAGCGGTCAAACAGGGCGTCAATGTGTTCCTGGCGCAGGGGCACGAGCTCACCGCCGGAGCGGGCGATGTGCACGGTGCGCGCCACATCCTCAACCATGACCGCGGCCTTCACCGCATCACGCGCATTTTTCCCAATGGTGAACGGACCATGGTTGGCCATCAAAACCGCGCGGGAGCGGTGTCCGCGCAGGGTCTGCACGATGCCGCGCCCAATTGAGTCATCACCGATGATCGCGAACGGCCCCACGGGGATCTCCCCACCAAACTCATCCGCCATCGCGGTAATCACGCACGGGATCGGTTCCCCACGGGCGGCCCAGGCGGTCGCATACGTCGAGTGGGTGTGAACCACCCCGCCCACCTCGGGCATGTTGCGGTACACATAGGCGTGGGCGTCGGTATCGCTCGACGCCGCGGCCTCCGAACCGGGGATCCCTGGCACCGGGATGCCGTCAAGGGTGCACAGGATCATGTTTTCCGGACGGAGATCCTCGTAGTCAACGCCCGAGGGTTTGATCACAAAGAGGTCGGCACCCGGCACGCGGCCCGAAACGTTCCCTCCGGTCCACACCACGAGCTCGGAGCGGGTGAGCTCGCCATGGAGTGCGGCAACCTCGGCACGCACGTCCTCGATGGCGGCCCGAATTTCAGCGGTGAATTCCATTAGTTCTCCTCGGTGGATGTCCGGGTGGCGAGTGCTCCCGCACGCTTGAGTGCGCGCAGGCGGTGCATAACGTTGTTTCGTCCGCGCCCGAAGTAGTCATAGAGTTCCGCATACTCGGCATAGAGCAGGTCGTAGGCGTCGGCGGATTCCGGGTTCGGCTGATACACCGCATGGTTGAGCTTGCCCATGGCGCGACCCGCCTCCCGCACCGAGGCGTACGCACCGGCCGCGGCGGCCGCGTGAATGGCCGAACCGAGCGCGGGGCCCTGCTCACTCGCGATGGTCGAGATCGGCAGGCGCAGCACATCGCTGTAGGTCTGCATGAGGAACGGGTTCTTGAGCAGACCACCGGCCACGATGAACTCGGTCACCGGAACGCCCGCCCCCTCGAAGGCCTCCACGATCATCCGGGTGCCAAACGCGGTGGACTCCAGCAGGGCACGGTACCCCTCCTCGGCCTGAGTCGCGAGGGTCTGACCCAAGATCAACCCGGATACCTCGTGGTCCACGAGCACCGATCGGTTGCCCGATTGCCAGTCCAGCGCCACCAGGCCGTGCGCACCCACCTGGGCGGGAGCGGCGAGGTCGGTGAGGTACTGGTGGATGCTCTGGCCGGCCTCTTCCGCGGCAGCAAAGTAGCGCGCGGGCACCTGGTTCTTCACGTACCAGGCGAAGATGTCGCCCACACCGGACTGCCCGGCCTCATAACCGTAAAGGCCGTCGAGAATGCCACCGTCAACCACACCGCACATACCCGGCACCTCGGCGAGGACGTCGGAGTTCATCACGTGGCAGGTCGAGGTCCCCATGATCGCAACCATCTGCCCCGGAGCCACGGCCTGAGCGGCGGGTGCCGTCACGTGGGCGTCGACGTTCCCCACAGCCACGGCAATCCCTTCGGGCAGCCCCGTCCAGCCCGCGGCCTGCGCGCTCAGGGTGCCGGCGGCATCGCCCAGGCGGCCAATCGGATGCGCCACCTTGTCCAGGGCGAATCGCTCAAAGTCCGGGTTGAGACCGGCAAGGAACTCCGGGCTGGGGTACTCGCCGTCCTGCAGGATGCCCTTGTATCCGGCGGTGCAGGCGTTGCGGACATAGCGACCGCTCAGCTGCCAAACGATCCAGTCCGCCGCCTCGACCCAGTGGTCCATCCGTTCGTAGACGGCCGGATCGTTTTCCAGCAGCTCGAGACCCTTCGCGAACTCCCACTCACTCGAGATGAGTCCGCCATAGCGCGCGAGCCAGGATTCTCCACGCTCGGCAGCCAGTTCGTTGATGCGATCGGCCTGGGGCTGCGCCGCATGGTGACGCCACAGTTTGACGTAGGAGTGGGGGCGATCCTCAAATCCGGGAACCTCGTTGAGCGGGGTGCCATCGGCGAGGGTCGGAACCATCGTGCACGCGGTGAAATCGGTGCCGATACCGATGACCTGCGCGGGGTCAATGGCCGCGGCCCGCAGCGCGGCGGGGACGGCGATCTTGAGGACCTCCACGTAGTCCGCGGGCACCTGGAGCGCCCAATCCGGTGGCAGAGTGGCACCGGTGTGGACGAGCACGGTGTCCATTACCGCGTGGGGGTACTCGTGCACTGCGGACGCGATCTCCTGACCGTCGGAGACGCGCACCACGACGGCGCGGCCCGAGAGCGTGCCGTAGTCAACACCGATCACGTAGCGTTCGGTTTCCTGCTCTGTGTGCTTCGACATGACTTCCTTGTCTCGAATTGCCGGGGAAAACGCACCGGAGTGCGCTAGGCTTTGATACGTATCAATTACTATAGATGACGATTGACCGAGGGAGCAAAATCCACCCCGCACCGCCCCGCTCAGCCGCGGAGGCCCGCCGAGGCGATAGGATTCCCGCACGTCGACACTGCCAAGAAAGCACACACAGATGCCCTCCCAGCGCCCCGAGCGATCCACCACCAAGCGGGGTTCGGCGACCCGTTCCCGCCTCACCTCTCGGGATATCGCCCTCGCGGCCGGCGTCTCTCAGGCCACGGTCTCAAATGTGCTGAACCGCCCGGAAATCGTGGCGCCGGAAACCCTGAAGCGCGTCAATGACGTGATCGAGTCAATGAACTTCGTGGTGAACGACTCCGCGCGCACCCTGCGCGCCGGGCACTCACGCGCGCTCGGCGTCATCGCATTAGATCTCTCAAACCCCTTCTGGGGAGAAGTCACCCGCGGCATCGAGGCCACGGCTTCCCAGCTCGGCTACTCGGTGCTGCTCGGGTCCTCCGAGGAAAAGCTAGACAAGGAAACCCGTCTCCTCCGGCTGTTTGAGGAGAACCGTGTGGAGGGCATCCTGGTGTCCTCCGTGGACATCGGTTCGGAAACCCTGGCCACACTCTACGAGCATGGCATGAAGGTGGTCCTCCTCGATCAGCCCGACCCTGCCGGAACCTACAGCTCGGTCTCCCTCGACCAGGTACAGGGCGCGCGCCTGGCCGCGCAACACCTCCTGGAACAGGGGCATCGCCGCATTGCATTCATCAACATTCCGCACTCCGTGTCCTGGTCCCGGGACCGCCTCCAGGGGCTCTCCGAGGGCATCGCAGCCGCCGGCCTTGATCCTGCCGAGGTCATCACCGAGATCACGATTGAATCGATGACCGCGCACGCCGCCGAACCCGCGGTAGAGACGCTGCTCGCGGGCAGCCCGGATGTCACGGCCGTGCTCTGCGCCAACGATATGGTGGCCCTCGGCGTGCTCAAACAGCTCTCCGAGCGTGGGGTGACCGTGCCCCGTGACCTCTCGGTTGTGGGTTTCGACGACAGCTACTTTGCCTCGATGCTCTCCCCCGCCCTCACCACCGTGCGTCAGCACCCGTTTGAGCTGGGACAGACCGCAGCCGAGATGATCATCAAGGCCACCGACGGCGTGGTCCCCGAGTCGGTGCTGTTTGATCCGGAGCTGATCGTGCGACAGTCGGTACGCAACCTGACCTCCGCCGCAGGCTAGCGCCAGAACACCTGTTTCCGGCGCGAAAGGGGCCCCGCACCTGTCGGTGCGGGGCCCCATTCGGTTGCTAGGCGGCGCGGATTCCCGCATCCGGAGCGTCGTCGTTGATGTCGGGGCCAAAGAACTTGATCAGGAACAGTTCCTCGGTACCGGTGTTGACGATCTCGTGCTCACGCACGGCGGCCTCGTGCACCACGAGGAGCTCATCCTCGCCGAGCACCTCGCCGCGCACGGGTACCCCGCCCACGGTTCCCTCACCGCGCCACACCAGGATGTTGAACACGCCCTTTTCGATGTCGGTCACGCGGGCACCCGGGGCTAGGCGCAGGCGCTTGCCGCTGAACTTCTGCGTGCCACAGAAGATCCACGACTCGTCAACTCCGGGCTCGGTCTTGAACGGAACCGGGGCGATGTGGCGACGCGAATAGAACTCGGGGTCGCCGTTGGCCTCCCAGTCCACCCAGCGGAGGGCCGCGCGCTCGCCCAGCTCCTCGCGGTCGGTGTCCGAAATGTCCTTGTAGAGGAGGTCCTTACTGATGATCTCCCCGGCGTTCAGCGCCTGGAACATCGCCAGGGTGTCCGAGTCCTCCTGCAGCTCAATGGTGAGTGCGGTGCCCGGGGCGTGCAGAATGCCCGAGTCGATAAAGAAGCCCTCCTCGGCCACCTGCTGGTAGGCAAAGGCGTGCTTCAGGATCGCGTCGTCTTTCCACTCCTCCAGGTACGGAAGCAGGATCTCGCGATCCTGGTCACGCACGATATAGGGGTGCACACCGAAGAAGGTTTCCGGGTGCGCGCCCATGTCCACGCCCGGCGGGAAGTAGTAGGCCTCGTCCTTAGAGTTGCGCCCCACCTTGGCGGCCTCCGCGGTCGGCGGATGAATGTGGAAGGGAATGCGGGCACCGAAATCATAAATCTTCGCCAGGCGGCCGAGGCCGTCGTGCGTGCTCGCGTACTCTGCTCCCATGATCAGCTCGGGGGCCGCGGCGATGGCCTCCTCCAGGTTGATTCGGTCACCGGCCTCGGTGCGAATGTAGCTGACCCCCTCGTCGGCCGGGCCCTTCTTGTTGTCCGCGTGGGTCGTGGAGCCGAGCCAGCGCTCACAGATGAAGCCACGCTCACCCACGTTGTACTGCTCCTCGGTCAGGCCCAGACGACGCCCCGGCGGCAGCCAGTCACGCGCCACAAGCGCGGCGTCGAGCTTGAGAATGCCACCGTTTTCGGCGAGCGCGGCGGAGATCCGATCGTGCATGGGGTTCCTTACTTGTTGGGGGTGCTGCGCTCGGCAGCATCCGATGAATACACGCTGATGCGTGTGGAAAATTGGGTCTGTGCGCCGGGGTCCAGATCGTGCAGGTCACCGCGGGCGCGCGCGGCCGCACGGCCGTGATCGTCGTGACTCGAGGGTTCGAGTGCGAGCACGTTCATTCCGGCGCGGGGGTACTTCCACACCAGCAGGTGTGGAAGGGTGGCGGCATCCCAGTCGATCCCGATTCGTGCGGACCCGGTGACGGGGTCCACCAGCTCGACCCGGGGACGCTCGGCGTTCAGGCTCACCTGGAACACCTCCTCCCCAGCCCCCGGGGTGGGGGCGACGATGGTCCGCCAGTTTTCCTGGGTCGTGGCCGGGAGCGGGTCCCGGGAGCGTACCGGGGCGGTCATATCCGGGGTGAGCCGGATCTGGTCCCCGTCCCGTACGAGGGGGAAGCCCAGGTTGATGTGGTGGCGGAACATCACCGGTGCGGGGACCGTCCCGATATTGGTCACGGTGTCCTGGATGTCCAGCATGCCGGTCCCAACCACCGTGGAGATGGTGCGGTGAAGCTCCAGCCCCACACCGCCGAGCGTGGTCTCCCTCACTCGGCCGGAGATCTCCAGTACGAGGTCATCGCCCGCCCAGAAGCGCCGGGAGGTCACGTCCTGTGCGGGAATCGATCCGATCCGGCCGTGCAGCCCGTGGCTCTCCCCGGCGTCCTCCGAGGGCAGCCCGATTGAGGAGAGCCCGCACGTGCTGAGCAGCCCACCACCGAAGCCGCGCGCCCACCCGAAACCACCGGGTTCGGTGAGCCCAGGTGCCGCAAATCCGCGCGGCGAGTGCCAGGCCAGCGGAAGCCCGTCATGACTGGCCGCACCGAGATCGAGCCCGCGATCCGGCAGTACGTCCACCTGCAGTCCGCAGGCTGAGCGTAACTGGAGGACCCGGCTGCCTCGGGCGGGGCCATCGCTGAACTCCGCCGCGGTGATGCTCCCGAGTTGATCGAGATCGCCAACCCGGTCCAGCACGGTGGCGCGATCCAGGCGTTCTCCCCGCAGGATCATCGCGCACCGGCCGGCATCGCGCGGGCCGCCCCCATCACAGCGCGGCCGCGCCGCCGGGTACCGCGGTCGCACGACGACGACGGGCGCCCAGGGCGAGTGCGGCGATCAGAACCACACCCACGGCGATGTTCTGCCAGTAGGAGGGCACGCCGAGAAGGTTCAGCGAGGAGTTCATGGCGGAGAACAGGAACGCCGCGGTGAACGTTCCGAGCAGCGACCCGTTTCCTCCACGCAGCGAGGTACCGCCCACCACCGCGATGGCGATGGCCGAGAGCTCAATACCGATGGCCATCGTGCCATTGGCCGAAGAGAGCAGCGCCGAGAGGGTCACCGCGGCGATGGCGGTGAAGACTCCGGAGATTGCAAACGTGGTGATGATCACACGATCCACGCGGATACCGGCCATGCGGGAAGCCACCTCGCTACTGCCGATCGCGCGCATGTTTCGCCCGAGCGGGGTGTGCTGCAGGATGAACCAGCTGAGCACACACACCGCCACGAAAATCACAAAGGGGATCGGAAGTCCCAGCAGCGTACCGCTCCCGAGTGCGTGGTAGTGCGAGGAGGAGATCGGCTGAACGCGGCCGTTGGTGCTAATGAACGCGATCGCAAGGTACACGTTGAGCATGCCAAGGGTCGCAATAAACGCGGGGATCTTCAGCTTGGTCACCACGAGGCCGTTGATGGCACCGAGGACCGCACCCACGATCAGCGCAACCGCAACGGCCCCGCCAATGGTGGTGTACGGCAGCACCGCGGAGGCCGTGACCGCGCACACCGCGAGGAGACCGGCCACCGAGAGGTCGATCATTCCGGCGATGATGAGCAGGGTCATGCCACACGCGATCGCTCCGGCAAAGGAGGCCTGGGTGAGCATCGAGGCAATGTTTCCGCTTGAGCGGAAGTTGGGCTCGATTACGGCCATAATCACGACGGCAACAAGAACAATCAGCTGCAGACTGTACTTCGAGACCGCGGCGGAAACCGTCGTCCCGCGAGATGGGGCGGTTGAGGTAGAGGTAGTCATGTGGTTACGCACCCATCAATCGGTTCCGCTGGATGCGGCGGCGCAGCGTGTCCAGGGACAGCGCGAACAGCAGCAGGACACCCACGGCGAGGTACTGGTAGAAACTGGGGATGTTGAGGAGGTTTAGCGAGGAGGCGATCATCGCGAGCAGGACCGCGGCCACCAGGCTGCCGGGCATGTTGCCCGAACCGCCCAGCATGCTGGTTCCACCGAGCACCGCGATGGCGATGATCTGCAGCTCCAGACCGGTGCCGAGAGTGCCGTCGACAAAGCCGAGCTGGCTGGTGAGCAGCAAGCCGGCGAGGCCAGCGCACACCCCCACGATCACAAAGGACACCACGGTGACCCGTGAGACGTTGATGCCGCTCTCGGAGGCGGCGTCGGGGCGGCCGCCCACGGCGCAGACGTGTCGGCCAAACGGAGTGCGCTCCAGCACGATGTACATGACTGCGAGGATCGCGATGGCCAGGAGGAACGGGTAGGGGATGCCCAGCAACTTGCCGCTGGCGAACAGCCCGAAGTCCTTGTTTTCCACGAGGACCGAACCACCATCGGTGAAGACGAGCGCGGCACCGCGAGCGATACCCATGGTGCCGAGGGTGGCCACAAACGCGGGAACCTTCAGGTATGCAATGAGCACACCGTTGACGAGGCCGACCAGGGCCCCCACGATCAGTCCCACCACGATTCCGGGCAGAATTCCCATTTGGTTGACGGCGGTGGCGCACACCACGGCGCTCAGGGCCTGAATGGATCCTACCGAGAGGTCAAGACCGCGAAGCGCGATCACCAGGGTCATTCCATAGGCCACGATCGCGAGGATCGCGGCATTCACGAGCACGTTGCCTATGTTCGCGGCCGAGAGGAAGTTGGGCGCGAGAATGATTCCCAGCACCGCAACGATCACAAAGGGGATGAACACCCCGAAGCGTTCCAGGGCGGCCGCGGTGCGGGCAGCGCGATCCGCGGCCTGGGCGAGAGCGGCGCGCTGATCGGCGCTGCGCTGATCCGCACTAATCTGCGTGGTCAATTGGCCACCTCCTCGGAGGTCGATGCGGCACCAAGGCTCGCGGAATGGGTGATGCGCTGCCCAAGCGAGGCGGCGACGATGTTGTCCTCGGTGACGAGTTCGGGCGGCAGGGTGTCGAGGTGTGCGCCCGCGTAGAGCACGAGGCAGTCATCGCTGACCGCTGCGAGTTCGGCCGCTTCGGAGGAGCTGACCACGATGGCGACGCCATCTGCGGCCAGTTTGCGAATGAGCTGATAAATCTCCGCCTTCGCTCCCACGTCAACACCTCGGGTGGGCTCGTTCAGCAGGAGCACTCGGCACTGTGTGAGCACCGCGCGGCCAAACAGCACCTTCTGCTGATTACCACCGGAAAGCGCACCGATCAGGCGCTCGGGACGGTCAACGCGGATGCGCAGGCCCTCCTTCAGCTCGCCAAAGGTCTTGCGCTCCTCGCGGCGCCCAATGACCCAGCGGCGCGGGTCGAAGAGCCCGCGTTGTGGTTCGGAGATCACGGTGTTTTCAAGCACGCTGAGGTGGGGCAGAATGCCCTCAGCCTTGCGATCCTCGCCGAGCATGAAAATGCCCGAGCCTATGGCTCCCGCGGGCGAGGAGGTGTCCACGCGCGCGTCCCCCACGCGCACCGCACCCGACTGCACCCGCTGGGCACCAAAAATCGCCTTCAGGAGTTCCGCGCGCCCGGACCCCACGAGCCCGGCCACGCCGAGGATCTGCCCTGGCCGTACCCCGAACGAGATCGGCTGGGAGATTCCCGCGGTGCGCAGGTCGGTGACCTCGAGTACCGCCGCATCATCGGGGTTCCAGCCGCGCTCGTGAGAGTCTCGGGACTCGGCCTCGAGTGCCTTGCCCAGCATGAGCTCAACGAGCTCGGGCTCCTGCACACCCTCCATCGAGATATCGGCCACAACCTGACCGTCGCGGAGCACGGTTGCGGTGGAGGCGAGGCGCAGCACCTCGGGCAGACGGTGCGAGACGTAGAGGATTGCGGCTCCGCGATCCCGCAGCTTCTCGACCATCGCGAGGAGTTTCTGCACCTCGGCCTCATTCAGCGCCGCGGTGGGCTCATCCATGATGAGGACCTGGAAGTCGCGCGAGAGAGCACGGGTGATTTCCACGAGCTGCTGGTCGGCAACGGTCAACGAGTCGATGCGACGACCGGGACTGATGTCGAGTCCCAGCTGGTCGAGGAGTTCACGCGCGCGCTCGGTCTGCTCGCGACGGCTGATGAGCCCGCCGCGGGTCAGTTCATGCCCCAGGAAGATGTTTTCGGCGACGGTCATCTGCGGGACCAGGCGGAACTCCTGGCTCACAACCGAAATGCCGGCGTTCTGGGAGTCGAGGCTACCGGAGAAGACCACGGGAGCACCGTTGACGTGCAGCTCACCCGATGTGGGGGCCTGCAAGCCGCCGATGATCTTAATCATGGTGCTCTTACCTGCACCGTTCTCCCCCAGCAGCGCCCGAATTTCTCCGGGTCTGAGGGTGAGTGTGGCGTCCTTCAAGGCGGTCACACCGGGGTAGCTCTTGGTGATCTGTCGCACCTCGAGAATCGGGGGTTTGGTGGACAAAACACGCCTCCTTTCGCTGGGGCAATGTTGGGGAATTGTGGTGCGCAAAACGCGGGCGAACGTGCGGCTAGAACGATCGTCCGGGTTCGGTGATCACCGGGTCGCGGGGAGGCCGCGACCCGGTGCGTGCGGGGCTACTTAGCCCTGCTTGGCACGCTCGGCGCGGAACGACTCCAGGTTGTCCGAATTCACAACGGTCACCGGGAACTCGATGACGCGCTTTTCGGCATTGCTGAAGCCGGCGTCCTTACCATCGAGGAGGGCGATCGCGGTCTTTACCGCCAGGCGGCCCTGACCGTAGGGGTCCTGGGCGATGGTGGCGGACTGCTCACCGGACTTGATGAGGTCGAGCGAGGGGTCGTCACCGTTGAATCCCACGAGGACAAAGCCCGAGGAGAGCGACTTACCAGCGGCCTGAAGCGCACGTGCAGCACCCTGAGCGGAGGGGTCGTTTGCCGCGTAGATAGCGTCCAGATCGGGGTTTGCGGCGAGCATGTCCTGCGCGGCCTTGAAACCGCCCTCGACGGTGTCATTGCCGTCAAGGCTGGCAACGATTTCGAAGTCCTTGTTCTTGGCGATCTCGTCCTTGAATCCGCCCACGCGGTCGTCACCCACGGCGGAGCCGGAGTGCAGTTCGATGACGCCGACCTTCTTGGTCCCCGACTTGGCGGCAAGCTTGGACTCGATCTCCTTGGCCGCGAGGGCACCACCGGCACGGTTGTCGCTCAGGATGAAGGCGTCATAGTCGCCCTCGGCACCGATGTCGGCGACGATGATCGGGATCTTGGCGTTGTGAGCGGCGGTGATGGTCGCGGGCAGCGCCGGCGGCTGGACCGGGGTGATGATCAGGGCGCTGATGCCCTGGTTGATGAGGTCGGCGCTGCCGGAGACCTGGTTCTGCTCCGAGCTCTTCTGGTCGGCCACAACGATTTCGATCTTCTGAGCGGCACCCTCGTCCTTGATGCCCTTGGTGTACGCCTGCCAGTACGGCGACTGCAGGTCATAGGTGGAGTACCCGATCTTCAGCGGGTTCTTCTTCTCAAACGTGACCTGTGCGCCCGAGGTGCCGGGTTCGTCGGCTCCGCTGGCGCAACCGGTGAGTGCAAGCGCGGCCGCCGCGATCGAGGCGATGAGTACTCGACGTGCTTTCATTTCCTTCTCCTTTGAAGTGCGAGGTATGGTGCGAACGGCTGCCTGAGTGAGCCTCGCCCGATTAGTTTATACGTATAAATTGATACGTATCAACCTGCGCTGAAACTTTTCTCTCCGCCAGGGTGCGCGCACCCTATTCAGCCACGGGGAAAACCGCCGTCGATTGCTGCCGACGCGCGATCATCGCGGCGCGCACGGTCGCTCCCGCCGTCGACAGCAGCGACAGCAGGAGCAGGAGACCGAGTGCCCGCATTCCGGTTACCGCGATGGGCGTGGGTGGCGGGAACCCCGCCCCGGCCACGCCGGAGGCCGCACGTACCACCACGCTCGGCACGTATCGCAGGGCCGAGACGGGGAGGAACCCCGCGGTGACGCCCACCCGCACCACCGCATCCGCCACCACGACAACCACGCCGACGATGACCAGGGCGAGGGGCCGCGAAAACCGCAGTACCGCGCCGAGGCCGGCCCCGGTCACGACCAGCAGGCCGCTCGCCAGCACCATCCGGGCACCCAGCACGAGGGTGTGCTCTTCGGTCAGCCCCAGGGACGCCCCAAAAATCGTGAGCACAACCGCCGATCCCAGCACGCCGGCGACCAGGAGAACCGCACCCAGCACCACGCCCGCGCCGCCGGCGACCAGGGCACGCGCACAGGCCACCACCACCGGATCCGCGGCACCGCTCACTCGATCAGCTACCCGAGCCGACCGCCAGCGCGCACGGATTGTCGCCGCGCGACGCTCGACGGCGCGCTCGGCACCCGCGCGGCGAAGCATCGCCATATCGGCACCGCTGCCACGTCGAGGAGCAGGGCCGGGCCCAGCGTGTGCCTGATGGTATGCGGGAGCGGCAGCGGCAGCGGCGACCGCCTCCGCGTGGCGCGGCACCGACGGGCCGCGCGGCGACCCGATCACCACACCCCACACCAGCGCGGGGAGCGCGGCGATGCCGGCGCCAGCCAGGTAGAGGGATCTCACCACGTTCGGATCATCGAGCCGGAGATCGGCCGGGGCCGGGGCATCGAGTGCGATCACCCCACCCATCAGGGCCGGAACGATGGCAGCGATACTCGCCCCCAGTGCACTCAGCCCGAGCACCCAGCGCGCGGCCCGAGAGTGCCATACCCGAGCCGATTCAGCTCGCAGTACCCGCGCCAGTGAGCGATCCGACCATACCTCCGACATGCGCGTCCCTCCGCGAAATTAGTCCCCGGGTCAAGAGTGCGGGCTGCGACGCCTCGCCGCAAGTACGCCCGGCACCGCACATGGGTTCCCCAGAATACTCACATCGTTTCCGGGGATTTCGAGTACGGAGAAGTTCTCACCGGCGCAGCACCACGAGCACTACGCAGAAGGGCGTACGGCACCGTCAACAATCAACCGCGCATCGGCCACCGAGCTTCCGGCAATAGCGTCCGCGAGGCCGCGGCGGTCCCGGGTTGCGAAGACCCCGATGACGGTGGCGATCACGAAGAATGGCAGGATTACCTCGGTCACCGAGTTCTGAATCGTGGTGAGTGCCACGTACCCGCCAAGGCCAAAGATGAAGCGCAGCAGGCGTGAGAAGAAGGCCGGAACGCGCCCGTAAATGGGCCCCAGGAGCACCGCGGCCTCACCGATGGTGACCCCGGAGAACATCACCGTGAGGAACTGGATGGCTACCGGAATGAGCCCGATGAGGAGATCCGACTGCGGATCCGACACGATGTCCACCCCGGATTCGCCCAGCACCGTTGCGCGATAGAACCGTACGGCAATGATCAGTCCGGAGCCGAGGAGCCAGAGGAACAGCAGGTCACACAGCATGCTGAGGAACCGTCGCCCCATGGTCAGCGGGCGAGGTGCACGCTGCTCCACCTCCTCGCGGCGGGCGAAGCCCACGAAGACAAACGCGAAGATGGATCCGAGGAATGCGCCCAGGGTGTTGGTCATCAGGTCGTTGACGTCAAACACCCGGTAGGGGCGCGGGAACAGGCCCCAGACCGCGGTGAGCTGGGTGGTCTCCACCAGCAGCGACAGCGCGAATCCGGAGAGCGTTGCGATGAAGAAGCCCCGGCGGAACAGCGTACGGATCAGGAATCCGAGCGGCATGAACAGCACCACGTTGAGCGAGACCTGGAGGAATGCCTTATTGTGCAGGAGTTCCTGAATGCTGCCGTGCGCGTAGTGCTTGATATCGCGGAGGCTCGCCGTCACGTCGAACGAGGGCCGCGTGGCCGGATAGTCCGCGTTGCTCGGAACCGGAAGCAGCGTGTAGCACCAGATAGCGATGATGTAGATGAGGAGTGCGAGCCACCCGACGCTGCGCCAGAAGGTGAGCCCGCCTCGGCGTCGATAGCTGGCCGCGATAAACGGAATCATCAGCACGACGGCGAGGCCGGAACCGGTGGCAATCGCTATCAGGGCGGGGGTCAGCATGTCATCGTTCACCCCGGAACACTAGCATCGGGACCGGGGCGTTGCGGCCCAAAAACCCGTATGTTGCACCGCTCGGATGACCCGGATCAGCCCACGGTAGGCCACCAATAACCCCCCGACTGATTCCTCGCGGGCACCCGCGTAACCCTCGACTTTTGGTGCCGGCAGGCGTAGATTCGCCCTATGGGTACAACGTGGCACCCCGCCGATCGGGGGATTATTACGGTCCTGGTGATCCTGGCGATTCCCGCGCTCCTGGGAATCCTGGCACCGGCGGCCCTCATTGCGCTGCCCTCGGCCGCGGGCGAGAGCGCCTCGCAGCTCGCCGAGACCGGCGCATCGGGCCTCCTTCCCATCATTGTCATCGCCGCGATCCTCATCATCGCGGGTGTGGCCCTCGCCCTGTTCCGGGCACGAAGTGCACGCAAAAAGGGCGAGTCCGCGAACGGCGGATAGCGGTCCTCCACAGCACCGAGCATGCATCGTCCGGTCGCTCGAAAAAGCACCGGCGGGGAGCGGCGTGTCGCACCGGTTTGGTCATGCGTTCGCGACGGTGATTTACACCCTCCGACACCCTCTAGGATGGGAGTTGTCCGGCACCAGCTGCTTCGAGGAGAAACCGTACCCGTGACCGCTATTCCCCCCACCGTAGAGAACCAGGCCGCGTCAGCCGCGGCCGCCGAGGCCGATACCGTGGCCAACGCGATCGCCACCCCGGAACGCGAGCAGCCGTATGCGGCCCTCGGTCTGACCGAGGGCGAATACCTCAAGATTCGTGAAATCCTCGGCCGCCGCCCCACCTCGGGCGAGCTGGCCATGTATTCGGTCATGTGGAGCGAGCACTGCTCCTACAAGTCGAGCAAGAACTACCTCCGGAAGTTTGGCAAGAAGGTCACCCCGGAGATGACCAAGAACCTCATGGTCGGCATGGGCGAGAACGCCGGTGTGGTTGACATTGGCCAGGGCTGGGCGGTGACCTTCAAGGTCGAGTCGCACAACAGCCCGAGCTACGTGGAGCCCTTCCAGGGTGCCGCGACCGGCGTCGGCGGCATCGTCCGCGACATCATCTCGATGGGCGCTCGCCCGGTAGCCGTGATGGACCAGCTGCGCTTCGGTGACATCGACCACCCCGACACCGCGCGCGTTCTGCACGGTGTGACCGGTGGCATCTCCTTCTACGGCAACTGCCTGGGCCTGCCCAACATCGGTGGCGAGACCGTGTTTGACCCGATCTACCAGGGCAACCCGCTGGTCAACGCCCTCGCCGTGGGTGTGCTGCGGCACGAAGACCTGCACCTGGCCAACGCCTCGGGTGTGGGCAACAAGGTTGTGCTGTTTGGTGCCCGTACCGGTGCCGATGGCATCGGTGGTGCCTCGATCCTCTCCTCGGTTGCCTTTGAGGAGGACGGCCCCTCCAAGCGTCCCGCCGTTCAGGTGGGCGACCCCTTCGCCGAGAAGGTACTCATCGAGTGCTGCCTCGAAATGTACCGCGATGAGCTGGTTGAGGGCATCCAGGACCTCGGTGCCGCGGGTATCTCCTGCGCCACGAGCGAGCTGGCCGCAAACGGAGACGGCGGCATGTTCGTCGAGCTGAGCAACACCCTGCTGCGCAACCCGAACCTGACCCCCGAGGAAATCCTCATGTCGGAGTCGCAGGAGCGCATGATGGCCGTGGTCACCCCCGAGAAGCTCGACGCCTTCCTGGCCGTCGCGGCCAAGTGGGACGTGGAGACCTCGGTGATGGGTGAGGTGACCGACACCGGCCGCCTGATCATCAACTGGCACGGCGAGGAAATCGTCAACGTGGACCCCAGCACCGTCGCGGTGGATGGCCCGGTCTACGACCGTCCGGTTGCCTACCCGACCTGGCTCGACGCCCTGCGCGCCGACCGCGGCGAGGCCCTGCCCCGCGCAACCGAGGGCACCGAGCTGCGCGAGCAGTTCCTCTCGATCGTGGCATCGCCCAATCAGGCCGATAAGTCCTGGATCACCGACCAGTACGACTACTACGTGCTCGGCAACACCGCGCTGTCCTTCCCCGATGACGGCGGCATGATCCGCGTCGACGAGGAGACCGGCCTGGGTATCGCCATCGCGACCGACGCCAACGGCCGGTTCTGCCAGCTGGATCCGCGTCAGGGTGCAAAGCTCGCCCTGGCCGAGGCCTACCGCAACGTGGCCGTGACCGGTGCCGTTCCGGCCGCCGTGACCGACTGCCTCAACTTCGGCTCCCCCGAGAACCCCGAGGTCATGTGGCAGTTCTCGGAGGCCGTTGACGGTCTCTCGGACGCCTGCCTCGAGCTCGGCATCCCGGTCACCGGTGGAAACGTCTCGTTCTACAACCAGACAGGTGACACCCCGATCTTCCCGACCCCCGTGGTCGGTGTGCTCGGCGTGATCGACAACGTCGCGGACCGCACCCCGAGTGGATGGCAGGACGACGGCGAGAACCTCTACCTCCTGGGCATCACCCGCGAGGAGCTCTCCGGTTCGGCCTGGGCTGGCACCGTGCACAACCACCTCGGCGGAACCCCGCCCGAGGTCGACCTGCCCGGCGAGATCGTCCTGGGTGAGCTGCTGCGTGCGGCCTCGGCCGAAGGCCTCGTCAGCGCCGCTCACGACCTCGCCGATGGTGGTCTCGCACAGACCCTCGCCGAGGGCGTTCTGCGCTTCGGCGTGGGTGCCCGCATCTGGCTGGGCGACATCATCGAGCGTGACGGCGTAGACGCCACCACCGCGCTGTTCTCCGAGTCGACCGGCCGCGTGCTGGTCTCGGTTCGCCGCGAGGACGACGTTCGCTTCCGCGGACTGTGCGAGGGCCGCGGCTACCCGGTGCAGCGCATCGGTGTGACCGACGCCTCCTCGAACACCCTCGAGGTACAGGACGTCTTCACCGTGGGCCTCGACGAGCTGCGCACCGCACACGTCGACACCCTGCCCAAGCGCTTCGCATAGCGGTGAGGCGGTACGGCAGTGGGCCGGGCACTTCGGTGCCCGGCCCACTGCCGTTTATTGCGTGACGAAATCTAGGCGAATCGGCTTTTGCCGACTCGAGACGTGGGAGAGCTCATCACCGAGACGTTCTCGTTCGTCTTATTGGTCTTTCGCGAGGCGCGATCCGTCAGGGTGTTCCCTCCCGCGATGGAAGAGATTCGAGCACCACGAACGACAAAACCTCGTGCGATCTTATTGTTTTTCGCTGCGTCTTTTGTCATGGTTCCCTCTCTTTGCACGTCGCTCAGGGGTATTACCGCGAGTATACGTGAGCCCCATGCTGCGCTCTACTGTTCCGTAGGGGCGATACGTGTGAATGATCCGCCAAGCACGAGAAGAAGCGTCAGGAGAACCGAAACGACGAGACTAACCGACCACAGTAGGACAAGTGGGCCATGGCGCAGCTGCCCGACCAGGCTCCCAGCCATGGCAAATAGGAGCAGGGCACAGACCACGAGCATGAAGCGCAGTGGCACCAGCATCCGGGACGTAGACACGTTTTCGGAGTGTGCTGCGAGGAACGAGATGAACACGGCAGGCACGGCAAGAAACAGGGCAGCGGCGCTGCCTCCCTGCTTCATGAGCGTCGGGGTGGCACCGTCAAGGAAGAGCGCCAGACTGAAGATCAGCGCGGTGAGTGCCGTCACAAATAGTGTGATCATTCGCAGGCCCCTCCACGGCACTGCGAGCCGAACACTCGCCTGTCCTCCTGGTTGGATCTCGTAGGTTCCGTGGACATGAGCCACCGGAACCCCCGACGCATCGCTGAGGATTTGTCCGTGTACTGGGGTACTCGCGTCGGGACAGGGGATCCGGAGATTGCGTACGTCCAGTTGCGAAGGAGTGTGAAACTCAAGATGATACGAGGCCGTCGCATGTGGCATATGCATGTTCATGGAGACCTCTTTCCCCGCCCAGCCTGTCGCCACAAGGACGCTCAACATACGCGACTTTAGGCTCGTATCCTCCTCCGTAACCCAGTGATAGGAGAATTTCAGTATCTGACGAATTCCGCTTTGCCGGGCGGGAACGAGACCTATGAGAAGGAAGCTTGACGCAAGTCGTTCCAGGAGATCTACCAGATCATTGGGCAGGTAGATATTTTCTGGCCAAATCTGCTCGCCCTCCCACCTTCCTGTCTGGCAGAGTTCCGGAAGCTGAGCAGATTGGCCCATCCCGTCAATCGCGATGATCAGCCGGATCACGCGTAAAACCTCAGCCGTTTGTTCCACACCGGAGAGCTCCAACAGGTCCAAGACCGTGTCAAGCATGATGGCGTTACTCTCAGCGGCTCCTAGGAGCGGCATGGGATTGCCACGAGCATCCACGGCATCCAGGTGTCGCATTGGCCCCTTCGCGATAAACGCCAACGGAACCATCAGCAGTCCACGAACCTCATCAATACTCTCCTTATCCCGCTCTACAGCGTCATAGGCGAGTAACGGATCCGGAACGGGGGTGCAATCCATCGAGTGTTTGAGTCTTCCGCGCTCGCCCTCAAGAGGATGCACGCTATCAACTCTGCGATGGACCCAGATCGGCCACTTTGCCAAGACATCAGCAAGTGCGCGCGACGACCGAGTATCGGGATGCTCGCGTCTGCCACCGTGATGAGCTCCTGATCGATGCGGGGATGGCCCGTTCCGGCCTGCAACCGTACTGAGACTCCCCAGTAGTCGCTTCATCAGCCTCGGCATCATTGGCTCCTCCCAGATCTTGGTCACCGTTGGTCTTCGAAAACCCAAAGGCCTGACATTCGTCACGCCGCCAGCACGGAGCCTCAGCACGCTTAAGACGACGGTGCCACAAACACCATCACTCAAGACTCTAGAATTCTGCGATCCGATATCGGGGCGTTTTCACCGGACCAGTGGAGAGCGGTATCGCTTCCGCAAGCTGTGGAGAATCGCCCGCCCGAACGGGAGTGCGTACTAGACGGGTTCCGTGAATGCCTGCACGATGCGGGCGATGGTGTCCGAGACGGCGTCGACGGTGTCTGGGCCGGGGTTGGTGGAGCCCGCGAGCATGACCCGAGCGATGCCGTCGGAGTAGATGGCACCGAGCACGGTGGAGAGCTCACGGGAGTTCATCGTGAAGCGCAGGCCCACCATGGCCACGAGCTCGTCCAGGCGATCGCCGAGCATCGTCATGGCGCGCTCCTCACCCGCGATGTAGGTCTTGCCCACCTCGGGGTCGCGTAGGGCGAGCATTTGGAATTCGCTCTGCATCAGGCACCAGGAGCGATTGTCCGGCTGTAGGCCGAGGAAATCGCGGACGATGCTGGAGATCTGATCCGTGCTGATCCGGCCATTTTCGGGCAGATACTCGGTGAGCCCGGCCTCGAGACGATCGAAGCGCACCTGGTTTTCGCGGTCGGCGAGGGCGAAGAACAGCTCCTCCTTCGACTCGAAGTTGGAGTAGAAGGCACCGCGGGTGAATCCCGCGCGCTCGGCGATCTGCTCAACCGTGGCGGTCGCGATCCCGTATTCGGCGAACACCTCGTAGGCGGCATCGATGAGTCGGTCCCGGGTGCGCTTGCGACGGGCGCTCTCGATGACCGGCGCGTCTCCTGAGTCAACACTCATAAGATCCTCAGCTTTCTCCACTACAAATTGCGATACACCAATGTATCGAATACAGTCGTGTATTGAATACACCAGTGTATCTAAACTTTCCCCACGAGCCCCTCGTTCAGGAGTTATTTCGTGTCATCCCTACTCTATTCGCTGGGCCGCTGGGCCTATGGCGCCCGCAAACTCGTGCTGGGAATCTGGATCGTGATTCTCGCGCTGTTCGGCGTGGGTGCCGGCCTGTTCGGCCAGGGCACCGAGAACAGCTTCTCGATCCCCGGCACCGAATCCCAGGTCGCCCTCGACAGCCTGAAGACCACGTTCCCGCAGATCAGTGGAGCCTCCGGCCAGATCGTCGTGGTCAGCGGGGACGCCCAGAAGGTCGATGACCCGGCGATCAAGAAGAGCGTCGAGGACGCCGTCGCCGCTCTCACCAAGATCAACGGAATCGAGGGCGCCGTCTCGCCCTTCGATGCGACGGTGAAGGGTAATATCGCCGACAACGATCGCGCGGCCCTCATCTCGATCCAGTTCTCCGGCACCGCACTCGAGGTCAAGGAAAAGACCATCGACGGCGTCAAGGACGCCCTCGCGGACCTCAAGAAGGAGCTGCCGAGCGGCGCGGATGCCTCGCTCGGAGGCGACGTCTTCAACGCCGAGGTGCCCGGGGTGACCCTCACCGAGGCCATCGGTGTGATCGTGGCCCTGATCGTACTTCTATTCACCTTCGGTTCGGTGATCGCCGCGGGTATGCCGCTGCTGAACGCCCTGATGGGTGTGGGTGTCTCTGCCCTGGCCATCATGTTCGTGACCGTGTTCGGCTCGGTGCCGTCCACCACCCTGATGCTGGCGCTGATGCTGGGGCTTGCGGTGGGTATCGACTACGCCCTCTTCATTCTGGCGAGACACACCGAACAGCTTGCCCGTGGCATGGAGCCGCGGGAATCCGCGGCCCGCGCCATTGCGACCGCCGGATCGGCCGTGGTCTTCGCCGGCCTCACGGTGATGATCGCGCTCGTGGGTCTGTTCGTGGCGGGAATCCCCTTCCTCACCACCATGGGTATTGGTGCCGCGGCCTCGGTGTTCGTGGCCGTCCTCATCTCGCTCACCCTGATGCCCGCCATGCTGGGCTTCGCGGGCGAGCGGCTGCGTCCGAAGGTCGGCACCCGTGCCGAGCGTCGGGCACTCAAGAACGCCGCGCGCACCGAGAAGCGTGCCGCCCGCAGCCGCCGCGGAACGAACGAATCGCTCCCCGCGGTACCGCCCGCTCCCGCAGCACCGGCACACGCTGCCGCCCACGCCTCGGCCCCCGTCGCCGAGGCTCACCCCGAGCCCAAGCCCAACCGCTTCTTCCTCGGCTGGGTACGCGCGGTCACCCGCTTCCCTCTGGTCACCATCATCATCGTGGTGGTGGGCCTCGGGGCCGCGGCCCTGCCCGGTCTAAACCTGCGCCTGGCCCTGCCGGATGCCGGCTCGCACGCTCCGGGTAGCGAGTCTCGCGAAACCTACGACCGAATCGCCGAGAACTTCGGTGCCGGATTCAACGGCCCGCTGATCGTCACCGGCACCATCGTGAAGAGCACCGATCCGCTCAAGCTCATGGATGACATTGCGGACGAGATTCGTGACCTGCCCGGCGTGAAGTCGGTTCCGGTCGCGACCCCGAACGCCTCGGCCGACACCGGATTCGTCCAGGTCATCCCGACCGACGGCCCGAACTCCGAACAGACACAGGAGCTGGTTGCGAAGATCCGCTCGCTGCACGACCACTTCGAAAAGAAGTACGGCGTCTCCCTCTCGGTCACCGGCTACACGGCCATGGCCATCGACGTCTCGAGCATGCTCGGTGGCGCGCTGCTGCCGTTCGGTCTGCTCGTCGTGGGCCTGTCCCTCGTGCTGCTGACCATGGTGTTCCGCTCGATCTGGGTGCCGGTCAAGGCCACCCTCGGATACCTTCTCAGCGTGGGTGTGTCGTTCGGTGTGGTCGCCGCGGTGTTCGAGCTCGGCTGGGGTGCCGAGCTGTTCAACGTGCATCAAACCGGCCCGGTGATCTCGTTCATGCCGATCCTGCTGATGGGTGTGCTGTTCGGCCTCGCGATGGACTACGAGGTGTTCCTCGTGGCCCGCATGCGTGAGGAATACGTGCACGGTGCCACCGCGAAGCAGGCCATCGAGCGCGGCTTCACCGGATCGGCGAAGGTCGTGACGGCCGCCGCCATCATCATGATCGCCGTGTTCGCCGCCTTCATCCCCGAGGGCGACAACAACATCAAGCCGATCGCGTTGGGCCTCGCCGTGGGTGTGGCCGTCGATGCCTTCATCGTGCGCATGATGCTGGTGCCCGCGGTACTCGCCCTGCTCGGCGATCGCGCCTGGAAGATGCCGCGCTGGCTCGACCGCGTCCTGCCGTCCTTCGACGTGGAGGGCGAGGGTCTGGCCCACGAGATCAAGCTGCGCGACTGGCCCGAACCCGGCAACACCGATGCCATCGTGGGTGCCGACCTGCGGCCCGCGGGCCCCGGCTTCGCCCCCGTCGGCGTCTCGGTACGCCCCGGCGAGGTGCTCGTCGTGACCGGCCCGAACGATGCCGTGGCCACGACCCTGCTGACCCTCACCGGCCGGCACGAACTCACCGAGGGCATCCTCAAGGTCACCGGCCGGGTGCTTCCCACCCACGCCGGAGCGATCCGCCGCCGCGCCGCCTGGGTGGACATCACCCACACCAGCGAACGCGCGTTTGAGGCCCTCCTGGCCGAGTCGCCCCGCGTGCTCGCGATCGACGGCGTTGACCGGCTCGACGCCGCAACCCGCACCCGCCTGCGCGAACGTCTCGAGCGCGCCCGAGCGGCGGCCGGCACCGAGCGTCCGCTCACCATCATCCTGGGAACCACCGATTCATCCCTCGCCGCCGAGTGCGTCGCGGCGACGACCCCCCTGGTAACCCTGACCCTCTCGACCGTGGAATCCGAGGTGCTCGTATGAGCTCGCTAACCGACATGCTTCAGCGACCCGGGCGCACCCCGCGCCGCCGGGTGCTCTCGATCATCGGGCTGGTACTCGTACCGTTCGTGATCGCCGGCATCCTGGTGTGGGCGCTGTGGGATCCGGCCAGCCGCCTGCACACGGTGCGGGCAGCGATCGTCAACAACGATCAGCCGGTCACCGTGGGCGAGCAGCTGGTACCGCTCGGCCGCCAGCTCACCGCCGGGCTGGTCTCGGCCCCGGGCAAGACCGAAACCAACTACGACTGGATCATCACCGACTCGGATGACGCCGCGAGCGGCCTTGCCAACGGTGACTATGTGGCCGTGGTGACCATTCCGAAGGACTTCTCGGCGGCCGCGACCTCCATTTCCGGCGACAAGCCGCGCGAGGCCGTGATCGATGTCACCACGAGCGACGCCTCCAAGCTCGTGGACAGCGTGATCAGCGACACCGTGGCCCGCACGGCCGCCTCGCTGAGCGGCAAGCAGCTCACCGAAACCTACCTCGACAACATCTATGTGGGCTTCAACACCCTGGGCACCCAGATCGGCCAGGCCGCCGATGGCGCAGCCCAACTCGCCGATGGCGCGGGTAAGCTCGGCGACGGCCTCGGCCAGGTCGGCGAGGGTGTCACCCAGCTGGGATCCGGCGCCAGCCAGCTCAGCTCGGGTGCGAGTCAGCTCAACACCGGTGTGGGGGCCCTCGCCTCCGGTGCCGATCAGCTGAGCTCGGGAGCCCGGGATCTCTCCGCGGGAACCGTGCCGCTCGCATCGGGTGCCCAGCAGATCGCCAGCGGACTCGACCAGCTCCACGGTGGACTCAACGGCCTGAGCCAGGGGCTGACCCCGCTGAAGACGCAGGGCCCCCAGCTGGGTGCCGGTGCCAACCAGACCAGCGCGCTCGTGACCGGCAATACCGCGGTGGCCGGGCAGCTCGGCGCACTCGTCCAGGAGTGCTTCACCACGAGCGGTGCGAGCGCAGAGTTCTGCGGCAAGCTCGCGAAGGTCGTGGGTGACCAGAAGGACCCGAACGGTGCGATCACCCGCCTGGCCGGTGCCGAAATCGCGATCAACGGCGACGGAACCGTCAAAAACCCCGGCCTCGCCGCCGGCGTCAACGCTCTGGTCGACGGACTCACCAAGCCCCAGGGCGACAACCCCTCCGCGGTGGACGGTCTCGCCGCCCTCGCGAAGGCCAGCGGAGACCTCGCAACCGGTGCCCACGGCCTCGCCGATGGCGCGGGTAAGCTCAGCACCGGTGCCGCGGGCCTCGCCCAGGGTGCCTCCGGTCTCGCCGATGGTGTGCACAAGCTGCAGACCGGTTCCTCCGGCCTCGCCGATGGTGCCAGCAAGCTCAGCACCGGTATCTCCCAGCTCGGCGAGGGCTTCACCCCGCTGACCGAGGGTGCCACCGGGCTCGAGGGTGGTGCGACCCAGCTGGCCGACGGCCTGAAGACCGCGGTAAACCAGCTGCCCTCCTACTCCTCGCAGCAGCGCGAGACGCTGGCCTCGGTGGTGGCCGATCCGATCCGCACCTCCGGTGGCGATGCCACCAGCGGGCTCGGTGCCGGTCTCGGCAAGCAGGGTGCACCGTTCTACGCGGTCCTCGCCCTGTGGCTTGGAGCCCTGGCCACCTTCCTGGTGCTGCGTCCGCTGCCGCTCGGCGCGCACGGTTCGACCCGTCCGTCCCCGCTGCTGGCACTGCGTGCCTTCTGGCCGGGTGCGCTGCTCGGTGCCGTGCAGGGTCTGCTGGTGGCGGCCATCCTGTCACCGCTGCTCAAGATCGAGTTCGGGCCGTGGCTCGGCTTTGCCGCCATCGCGATGCTCGCGGGTGTGGCCTTCGCCGCAACCAACCAGGCTCTCGGCGCACTGTTCGGCGGCATGGGCAAGTTCATCTCGATGATCATCGCCATCGTGGTCATGGCCGGCGGTATCATCGCCACCGCGCCGGGCCTGCTGCAGTCGGCGATCAACTGGTTCCCCGTGGGCCCCGCGACCGACGCGCTGCGCGCGGTGATCGGCGATGGGTCTGCCGCGGGGGCCGTGGTGCTGCTGGTGCTGTGGACTATTGCGGGTCTGATCGTCAGCACGCTGGCCGCCGCTCGCGCCCGTCGCCGGCCCGAGCCGGTGGACGCGCGCATCTAGCGCCACCCCTCCGCGAGCGCGGGGCGACACCACCTCGGTGTCGCCCCGCGCTCTCGTTAAATCCCCCAATTTGTGGTGTGGATGAACAAATCCCCGAAGTCGCTGCACCATCATGCATGCGCACCCCGATAGGGTTACGGCATGGGCGGAGTACTTACCGGGTTCGGGATCATTGCGGTTGTCATCTTTGCGGGCTATCTGCTCGCCCGATCCGGAGCCGCGGGCCCACAGGGCCAGTTTGTCCTCAACCGGGTGGCATTCTTCGTGGCAACGCCCGCGCTGCTGTTTTACACGCTCGCGCACGCCGAGATCGCGACGATGTTTTCCAGCCGACTGCCGCTGGCCGCGCTCAGCGCATTCGGTGCGGCGGCGATCTATCTGCTGCTCAGCCCGCTGGTGCGGCGTGGACGCACTCGCACCACTCCCGAGCTCGCGCTCGGTGCGCTCGGGGCCTCCCTGCTCAACGCCAACAACATCGGCCTGCCGGTCGCGCTCTACGTGTTTGGCAACTATGCCGAGGTGGTGCCGGTGCTGCTGTTCCAGCTGCTGATCCTGAACCCGATCATCCTGATCGTGCTCGATCTCGGCACCTCGGGAAAGGTCACGCTGGGGCGGGTTCTCAGCCAGCCGTTCCGCAACCCGATGGTGATCGCCTCGATGCTTGGCGTGCTGGTGGCGGTCTCCGGTATCAAGATTCCCGACGCCGTTTATGAGCCGTTCCACATCATCGGTGGGGCCGCGATCCCAATGATTCTGATCGCCTTTGGAATGTCGCTCCACGGTTCAAAGCCGCTGGCGGGTGGCGAGCACACGGGTGAGATCATCCTCGCGAGCCTGATCAAGGTTGCGGTAATGCCGGCGCTTGCTCTCGGCATCGGCAGCCTCGTGCTCGGTATCGAGGGGCCGGAGCTCGCAGCGGCGGTGATGATCGCCGCGCTACCCACCGCGCAGAACGTCTACAACTTCGCGAGCCGCTACAACGTCGGCCTGGTGGCCGCCCGCGATACGGTGCTGCTCACCACGGTGCTCGCCGTGCCCGCGCTGAGCCTCATCGCCGCCCTCATGATGTAGCTGCTGGCTGCATTGCTCGGGCTAGGCGGTGAGATTCACGCCCAGGTACGCCGCACGGAGCGAGCCGAACACCGGAGACGCTGTGTTGCTCGGGCTAGGCGGTGAGATTCACGCCCAGGTACGCCGCACGGAGCGAGCCGAACACCGGAGACGCTGTGTTGCTCGGGCTAGGCGGTGAGGTTTACGCCGAGGTGGGTGGCGAGGAGGGGGGCGAGCCAGGAGAATTGTTCCTCCGTCATCGTCGCCCCGGCGAGGGACTCGATGCCGTTCAGCACGCGCGGCTCGAGCCCGCGCAGGTCGGCGTCGGTCAGCCGCGCCGCGGTGAGATCCAGCGTCTGCACGGTTGTGCCCGGGAAGGCGAGCCGCGTAACGGTGGCCCCGCCCAGATCGAGCTCGTCGATCGTGCAGTCGGTGAATTGGAGGCTGGTGAGGGTGGATCCGCGCAGGTTGAGGTACCCGATCTTGCACCCAATCAGGTGTACCGACTCCCAGCCCGCGTCATAGGCCTCGGCGGAGCCGAAGCGGGAGGATTCGATCCGAACCTCGCGCAGGGTGGAACGTGGAATCTTCAGTACCGGGGCGTTGATTCGGTCGAATCGGGTGTCGATGGCGCGCAGGCCGCGCAGGTCGGTGCCGTCGAACTCGCCGCCGAGGAACTCGCACTCGGTGAGGTCGAGGCCCACGAGGTTTTGCTCGGAGACGTCGACGCCAGTGAAGCGCAGGGAGTCGAGCCGCTCCCCCGCGCGCAGCTCGGACTCGAGGCCGACCTCGAGGTGTTCGAGCGGCGGCGGGTCAAACAGGGGTGCACGTACCGCACCGGGCCGAGCCATGGCCTAGGCCTCGCGTGCCTCGGCCAGGGTCACGTGGTGCTGGATAACCTCGGCCACCACGAAGTTGAACCACTTTTCGGCGAATGCCGGATCGAGCTGAGCGTCTTCCGCGAGGGCACGCAGGCGGGCGACCTGGCGCTTTTCGCGGTCCGGGTCAGAGGCGGGCATCTGGTGCTCGGCCTTGAGTTCACCCACGGCCTGGGTGCAGCGGAAGCGCTCGGCAAGCATGTGGATGAGCGCCGAATCGATGTTGTCGATGCTGCTGCGTAGACGGTTGAGCTGTTCCTGAGGGGTCAATTCGGCCATGCATATAATCTACTGCCCCGCGCGGACATCCGCACGGCCCGCGCCCGATCCGCGGCTCGTGCCGGGACCGGGCGCGAGGCCGCAATGACGGCGGCTACGCGCGTTCGGGATGTGCCAGGACGGCGCGCTGAACGGGGGTGGTGGCCCGCACCGCGAGCCACACCAGGCCGATGCCCAGGGCGATGCTGCCAAAGACCACGAGCAGGGTGCTGGGGCTCAGCAGGAGCGTCATTCCCGCGAGCGGGAGGACGAGCACCCCACCGATGATCGCGGCGGTCACGGCAACGAGCAGCACCGGCGCGATCGCCTGTCGGGCGCGGGCGGCCTCGATCATTTCGCGCGGCATACCGAGGCGGTCGAGGCTGACGGTGATGTCTCGTCGATCGAGCACGGCGGCTGCCTGGTTGACGCCCACGGACACGGCGACCATGAGGAACGAGGCGATCAGGGTGACCACGATGCCGGTGAAGATATCGCCGGGCAGGGTGCCAAGGTCATCGGACTGCGAGGTGTCGATGGCGAGGAGGAGCCCAATTCCGCTGCCGGCAACCACGGCCACGAACGAGGTCATGGCCACGCCTCCCACCTGACGCCAGACGGCACCGGAGTCATCCAGTACGGCGCGGGCGGCCAGCAGCCGCGGGACCGTCCGAGCTCGGCGCACCTGGAGGCGCGCCCACACGGCGATCAGCCACGGCCCGAGGAGGCCCAGCACGGCCAGCCCTACGGCGAAGGCACCGCCGATCGCGAGCACCAGACCGAGCTCGCTCTGCAGCGCGCCAATACCCTGCAGCGCGGTGCCGAGCATGGCGATCACGGCCAGCGCGATCAGCGGGCGTGCCCAGTGCGGAAACGCCTTACGCTGCCGGGTGCGCACACCCAGCGGGGAGATCACGACGCGGCGAAGACCAACCACCGAGCTGACCGTAGCCAGCGCGGTGACGGCGGCGATCACGCCGAGCATCGGCCAGATGCCGATCCACAGTTCGGCCGCCCCAATTGGCCCGCCGAGGAACGGAATGAGGCCCACCAGCGGGCTGATCGCGAGCGAGAGGAGCGCGCCGCCGACGGCACCCACGAGGGCCACCACGGTGGATTCGAGCACGGTGATGCGGATCACGTCGGCCCCGGTCGCACCGAGCAGCCGCAGCGAGGCGAGGCGGTCATCGCGACGTCGGGCCGATAGCCGCGCGGCTGCGGCACCGAGGCCCAGCAGGGGCACGAGGAGGAGGGCCAGGGCGAGCACGCTCAGAACACGGTAGATTCCGCCGTCCTGCCCGGGGATGCGCCAGAACATCGAGGTACCGCCGATGACGGTGATGATGAGCGCACTGGTGACGCCGAATGCCACCGCGGGGAGCACGAGTGTCGCGGGGCTCTGCGTGCCGGGGCGTGCGAGCATCCAGGTGAGGCGACGAATCGGGACGTGCCGCCGCCGGGGTGCGGCCGGCGGTGCCGGGAAGGCGGTGGGCAGCGTGGTGGGGGCGCTCATCGGTTCGTCTCCGCCGAGCGATCCCAGCCCTCGCCCACGAATTCGAACCCGGGAGCGGCCGCGGCCGGCACGGGCTCGCCGCTGGCGGTGTGCACGCGGCCGTCACGCAGGTGAATGGTGCGGTCGCAGCGGGCCGCAACCTCGCGATCGTGGGTGACCACCACGAGCGTGTGCCCCTGGCCAACCGTGGAGTGCAGGAGGGCGTCCATCACGTCGGCGGAGGTCTGTGAGTCGAGGGCCCCGGTGGGCTCATCAGCGAAGATGATGCTCGCCCCGGTGACCTGGGCGCGGGCGATCGCGACGCGCTGGGCCTGCCCGCCGGAGAGCTCGCCGATGCGGCGATCGCCGAGGCCGGGCAGCCCGAGGGCATCGAGCCAGCGCCGGGCGTGGGCCTCGCTTTCCGGGCGCGGATAGCCCGCGAGCATCATCGGCAGGGCCACGTTTTCGAGGGCGGTGAGCTCCGGCACCAGCAGCCCCTGCTGGAAGACGAATCCGAAGGATTCGCGGCGCAGCCGGGCGCGATCGCGCTCGTTGAGCGCACTGACCTCGACCGGGCCGACGGGCCCGGCGAAGCTCACGCGGCCCCCATCGGGCACGATGATCCCGGCGAGGGCATGGAGGAGGGTGGTCTTTCCGGAACCCGAGGCCCCCATGATGGCGACGGATTCGCCGGACTGCAGCGCCAGGTCGACGCCGGCGAGGGCTCGGGTTTTTCCGCCGTATACCTTGACCAGGTTGGCGGCGGTCAGCACGGTGCGCGCGGGCACGGAGGTGGAAGAGTTCATGTTTCCATCCTCCGCCCGTGCCCGCACGCCGGCATCGGCCGCCCGGGGGAACCGGCTCATCCGGCAGAGGTATCCGCGGGTAGTCCGTAGGACAGGCAGCGCCCGCAGTAGTGGGCGCTATGCGGCGCGCAGATCCACCGGTCTGGTCCAGCGCGCGAGGCGTGATTCCAGGCCGTGGCGAACCTCGGGCCACTCGTCCACGATGACGGAGTACACCGCGGTCGTGCGCCAGGTGCCGTCCGCGCGACGCTGATCGCGGCGCAGCAGGCCCTCAAACTTCGCGCCGAGCTTCAGGATGGCCGCCCGGGAGTGATCGTTCAGGGCATCGGCCTGGATGCGCACGCGTCCGAATCCGCTCGTAAAGGCGAGATTCAGCAGCAGCAGTTTCGCCTCGGCATTGACGGCGGTGCCCCACACGGCGGGGTCATACGCGGTCCAGCCGATGTGTGCGGCCTCGCGGGGGAGGTCGAAGTCGCCGAGGGTGGTGGTGCCCACGATGGTGCCGTCGGCGTCACCTCCGACGAGGCGCACGGTGTAGACATTTTTACGGGTGCGGCTGTAGTAGCGCGCGGCAAACTTCGTGAAACCGGCGAGGTCCTTCGGCAGCGCGGCCAGCCCGCCGCCATAACCGTCGGCAAACACCTGGGGGCGGCCGATGGCGGTCCACAGCGCCGGGAGATCGGCATCCACCATGGCGTCCAGGCGGATAAAGCGGCCAATGAGCGGTTCGGGGGAGGGAATCCGTGCGGTCATCTCATGATTGTAGGCCAAAATGACCGCACGCCGACAGGGTGTCGGCAACGTTTGGTGATGTGGGCGGCCGGTTACACCGGTGTCGCAACCGGATCGGCAAGAATGCAGGTCGGTGCCCCGATCTCGGCGATCCCGATTGGCCGGCCGGGCACCCCGCGCGCATCCAGCCGCAGCGTCGTGATCGCGTGCGAGTGCTCATGGGCGACGTGCAGCAGGTCGCCGGCGAGGAGGTGGTGGCGCGGCCAGCGTCCGCCGCTCTCGGTGTCGGCGATGGGGCGCAGGGTCTGCCCGTTTCCCGAAACATCGAGGGTGACGATGCGGTCGCTTCCGCGCACGCCCACGTAGAGTCGATCGCCCGCGGCGCTGCGCGAGATTTCCGCGGCGGCATCGCGCTCCTCGGCACCGTCGGCCGTGGCCGGCGCGGCCGCCACGACCCGCCAGTTTCCGGCATCGGCCGGGGCGAGGGTGAAGATCTCGATGCTGCGCTCGGTGACGACGTGCACGTGCCCGCTGGGGTGGGTGATGAGGTGGCGTGGGCCCACGCCGAGGGGCAGCGCGAGGGTGCGATCGAGCGCGAGGCCGGATCCGGTACGCCGCCAGAATCGCAGGGCGTCGTGGCCGAGATCGGTGGTGAGGATGCGGCCGTCCGGCAGCTCGACGCTCGCGTGCGCGTGGGAGTCACGCGCCGGCGCGGCCTCGGCCACGTGCGAGGCGAGGCTCAGGTCGGTAAACGAGCTCGGGCCGGGGCCACCGGTCAGTTCGCCACCGGTGAAGGGGCTGCGGTGCGGGTCGATCGATGCGGGCGGTTCGGCCGCATCGGCGAGGATCGCGCCATCCGGACCCAGGGGGTAGGCGAGCACGCGTCCGTCCCCATATCCGGTGGCCACGAGGAGCGCGCCATCGGCGGTCACGGTGAGGTGGCAGACGGATGCCGCGGAGGCGCGGGCCGGACCAAAGCGCACCGCCCGTGCTCGCGCGTGATACGCCTGCACGAGGCCGGAGTGCTCGAGGGCGGCGTAGATCACCGGGAGGGTGGGGTGTGCGGTGAGGAACGAGGGCGAATCGGCCGGGGTTTCCCCCGCTCCGGCCAGCGAGCCATCCGGGCGAGAGCCGAGGGCGGTGATCCCCACCCCGGGTGCCTGCGCGTCGGCGGTATAGGAACCCACCCAGAATCGAGAATCACTCATCGCTTACCTCCAGGGATACCCGGATCGCCGGGGGTCGCAGTGCCATGTCCACATGCTATCGGACACGCGGATGACGCCCATTTCCTCGAAACCTGCGGCAGTCTTGAGGTTGGCGAGCGCTCAATCTTGAGTACAAGACGCGACCATTATAAGAGTCACCACCCCTATCACGAGGGTCAGCATCGCAGGAAAGGAGCGTCATGAGCATAAGCCCAGAAGAACGCCCGCTCCTGGAGCATGCCGAGATTCGCCGCCTGTGCGATGCCCTCAACGGGGATCGCGCCGCCTGCCGGCTCTTCCTGCAGTCGTTCTGCGACCGCTGGGCCGAGCGCCTTGCGGCCCTCGAACAGAGCCTTTTACACGCTGATGTGATGCATGCTCGCGACAGCATATTGAGTATTCGTACCTCGAGTGCCATGGTGGGCGCACAGCGCCTCACCCAGATCGCCTCGACGATCGAGACCACGCTCACCGCCGGACACACCGACGAAATTGGCGAACCGCTGCGCGCTCTGCGCCTCTGCGGCGTCGAAACCGTCGCCGCCCTGCGGGCCTTTATGGTCGAGCAGGCCGCCGCGCACGCCGCCGCGACGCACTAACTCTCGGTCCACAAAATGGTGGACATTCCGAGCGATGATGACCCGTCGGGTTATCGAGCACCCGTAATCGCTGCCGACTCATTCGGCGTGGCGAGATCGGCCTGCAGCGGCGCGAGCCGGTAGCCCACCCCACGCACGGTTTCGACCCAGGTCGGGCGGCGAACGTCATCGCCGAGCTTGCGGCGCAGGTTTCCGAAGTGCACCTCAATCGAGCGCTCCTCGGACTCGCTCACGTAGTCACTCACCGAGTATTCGCCGGAGCGCAGCTCGCGAACGAGTTCGGCCTTTGACCGCACTCGACGGCCCGAGCCCAGTAGAGAGGCGAGCAGATCAAACTCGGTGCGGGTGAGGGCGATCGATTCGCCGAGACGCTCCACGGTGCGGGTATCGCGGTCGAGCACGAGCCCGTTGTGGACGAAGCTGCGGTCGTTTCCGGCCGCGGCGGCGGGTGTCCCGACGGCGGGTGCCGCGGCGGGGGTGGCCACCGAACCCGCGGGTGGGGCCTCGGAAACGGCCGGGGCCTCGGGCGCGATGCCGCCGCGCGGACGCCGCATCATTGCCTCGATCCGGGCGCGCAGTTCGCGCGGGCGGAAGGGCTTGGCGAGGTAGTCATCGGCACCGGACTCGAGACCAAAGAGGATGTCTACCTCATCGGCCTGAGCCGTGAGCATCACGATGTAGCAGTCGCTGAAGAGACGGATGCGCCGGGCGACCTCGAGGCCGTCGATATCGAGCAGACCAATATCGAGGGTGACGATGCTGGGCTTCTGGGTACGAACCAGCTCCACGCCCTCGATCCCGCTCGGCGACGTGGCAACGGCAAAGCCAGCCTGCGTCAAAATCGTGGTGATCAGACCGCGAATATCGGGGTCATCTTCGATCACGACCGCGGTGCGGATCGTCTCGGTGGTCATCCTGCTGGTACTCCCTGACTGCGGCGGGGAAAAACGCCGTTCGTCCAGCCTACCCTCCGGTGCACCGAAATGCGTCAGAAAGCCGTGGGAATGCTCCGAATCAGACGAGCATCGGGGATGAGTCGCTAGTCGCGGGAGCGTCTGCGGCGGGCCACAATCAGCGCCGCGGCACCGATAACGAGCGTAATTCCGCCGATCCAGGGCCACACCCCGGTGTTCGAACCGGTCTCGGAGAGCCAGCCCGATCCGTTACCCACCGAGCCGTGTCCCGCGGGAATCACCTCCGGCGTGGCGGTGCGATCCTGGGCGGTCACCCGAATACGGAAGGGCACGGTGCGTGCCATGGTGCCGTTGCCAGACTCCGCAGGCAGGGCGATCTCGAGGTGAACCGGGGTCACCTGCTCGGATCCGGTGCCCAGATCCATCGTGGAGTGCGCGAGCAGAAGATCACCGAGAACCGAGGTTTCCTCGGCCAGCGGGGTCCGTACGGTGACGAGGGCCGCCTGACCCAGCGCACCCTTCGGGTCCAGATCCGCGAGCATCTCCATCGAGAGCGAGGACACTCCCCCACCGCGGCGCACCACGTTGAAGTCGGCGGAGATCCGGCTACCGGGGATCAGCAGCTGGGCACCGAACATGTCGCCGATTTCGCCGTGGCCGCTTCCGGTCAGTTCGATCGAGCGATCGGCCGGGCTGGCCAGCGCGACGGTGGGTACGGCGACGGTCAGCGCGAGGGCGAGCGCCCCGCCCGCCACGATCCTGCGCAGACTCATCCGGCAAACACCTCAATCTCAAAGGTCGACGGAGCGGTGGCGCCGGTCCATTCCAGGACCACCCACTGCAAAACGTTGCCGGTGGTGTCAGCGAGCGGGTTTGCACCCGCGGCTGGGGTGCTCAGCACGGTGTTGCGCACGGCGGGGGCCGCGGGCTTTCCGTTCGAACCGTTCGGCCAGGTGCCACCGGGAGCGTAGTAGTTTCCGGCGAAGTACACGGCCGAGTTTGCGTTGACCGCACCCGACGCGGGAGCCGCGGCGTTTCCGGAGAACACTGTGTTGATCGGGGCAGCGGCGGAGGGCAGGGCGACGCAGTTGATCCCGGTGCAGGCCGCGGCGGCACCCGCGCGGGCACCGCTGTTTCGGGAGGCGTCAACGATCCAGGAGAACCGTGCGGTGGAGGTCGGGATCGGCGCGGCCTGGGGGCCTCCGGCCGGTGCACCGGCCGGGACCGTAGCATCGCCCGCGTGCAACTGACGCAGCGATGTGCCGAGGGTGCTCGTGGGGTTCACCCGGGCGACGGCATAGTTGCCGCCGGCGGGCATGACCGAGAAGTCGGTGCGAGCCGGGGTCTCGGTGGAGCGCCAGGCGGTTACCTTCACGGAACCGGCGGGCAGTGTGTCGGCGCAGCCCCAGAGCCGCACACCGAGCTGACCGGGCGATGCCTCGATGCCCTCGGTGGGCAGGTACTGTGCGCTGCGCACGACCGGGACGATGAGCATGCGGGTATCGCCGACCTGCTGGAAGTCGGAGAGCGAGTAGACGTTTTTCTTGACCGTGCTGTCCGGAACGGTGCAGTAGGAACCCATTGCGGTGTCGGCGGTGGCCGAGACGGAAACGTTCAGGGCGGCACCGGTCACGGCGGTGGGAATACCCACGGCGACGAGGGCGAGCCCGACGCCGAGCGCGATCATGCGGGGACGAAGCTTCACGGGCGCTCCTCCGATCGGGGTACCTGGGTCAGGGTTGCATCCAGCGCGAAGCTTGCGACGGGGGCCTTCTGCTGGGCGCGCATTTCGCGGGCCACATCGGTGCCATCGGCGAGGGTCGCCGGCACGGCAACGTTGACGGTGATCGTGCAGCTCTCCCCGGCCTTCAGGGTTGCTCCGGCGGACATTGACACATCGGCGATGAGCTTTCCCTCCACCAGGCGGGCGTCGCTCACGACGCAGCCGGCGGTGCCCTCCGAGCCGATGAGGAGCGCGCCGCGCCCCCACATCGTGACGCCCAGCGGGGTGGCGGTGGCCGAGATCTTGCCCGCAACCACGGTCTGGGTGGGGTTGCTGGCGCCAGCGGTCACGACGAAGCTGATTCGCTGGGCGCGCACGCCCGGGACGATGCCGGTGCCGGGCGCGGCCACGGTGAAGCGGGAAGAGCCGGTGGTCACGGTGTCGACCTTCGCGGTGGCGGTGGCGGTGAGACCCGCGGCGGCCGAGATCGTGGCGCTGGGGCCCTCTGCCTGATCGCTGAGGTAGGCGATGGTGCCCGGGCCGCCCAGCAGCGCGAAGCCGGTGATGGCGGCCAGCACGGCGGTGGTCACGATCCGTGAGGTGCGGGTGCGGAACAGCCGGCGAATCAGCGGGGTGCGCTCGGTTTCCGTGGCATCGGGGGTGCGCTGATCGGTGCTCACGAGGCGGCTCCGATCGGCTGCTGGGTCAGGGTGTAGGTCATTGCGAGCTTTACGCTACCGGACATTGCGGACGTCGTGGCCCAGGGCAGGGTCGCGCTGATCACGACCGGCACGGTACGTACGTCTCCACGGATCGTCGCGGTGGGGGCCTGGCCGTCGGGGCCTGCCTGGGCGCTACCAACGCTGACCACCCGGGTGACGAGGCTCTGCGCGAGACCCTGGTCGGCCGCCTTACCGCTCGCGGCGGTGACGGTGAGGGCGGAAACGGCGAGGCTCGCGGCCATATCGGTTCCCACGAGTTCAACCGGAACGTTCACGGTTGCGGTGAGAATGTCGCCGGGCACGAGGGCCTGGCCGGTGTAGCGTACGGCCGCGGATCCGCGGCCGCCGGGCACATCCTGACCGAGGGTCCAGGTGGCGGCTTCCGATCCGATCGGGCCGATGCTCAGCGATCCGGACTGGATGGTGAGCGGAGCCGCATCCTTACTGTCGGTCCAGAACGCGAGGGTTCCGGCACCGCCGAAGAGGAGGGCGGCACCCACGAGGGAAGCGAGCGCTGCGGCGATGAGTTTACGCACGGCCTGGTCCTCTTCTGTCATGGGGGAGATAAGGGGGATCGACCCCGCGAGGCTTGGGGGAATACTCGCGGGGCCGATCGTTTCGCTGAGCGGGGCTCAGACCGGGGCATCAACGCTGGCGATGTCCCACCCGGCGGGGCGTAGCCCGCGCACCGGGGGTGATACGCCACCGATGGTGCGGGGTGACGTATCCGTGAGGCCGAGATTGGGGGGAACCTCGGCCTCACGTGGCTTACTTCTGGGTAACGGGTACCTGGGTCAGGACGTACTTGGCGCGCAGGGTGGCGCTGTTGCTGAACTCACCGCGGTTGTTTGCGCGCTGGGTTGCGCCGTCCCACTTGTAGGAGACCGAAACCACGACGGGCACGTTCACGGTGCTCTGACCGGGGGTCGCGGCGATGGTGACGGCACCGTTTACCGGAGCCTGGCCGTTGATGCTGACGACGGTCGGGGTGAGCTGGTCGCGCAGCGAGCTGGACTCCCAGTAGATGTCATCCACCTTGAGGCTGGCCTTGATGTCGGTGCCCACGAGGGTTACCGGCACGTTGACCGTGGTGGTGAGAACGTCACCCGGAACGATGCGGAAGTTGTTCGGGTCAACCTTTACCGCGTCGCTCTTCTTGTCGCCAACGATCTGCTGAACGCTCCAGGTAGCGGAGTCGATCTGACCGAGCTCGAGGTTACCCGAGTTGATGACCTGGGGGGAGGCATCCTTGGTGTCGGTCCAGTAGGCGAGGGTTCCGGCGCCGCCGAGCAGCAGGGCTGCGCCGAGGGTAGCGGCGATGGCGGCAGTGGTGGTCTTCTTCATGGTGGGTGTCCTTTTGGGGGGAGGCGTCATGGGGGGAGGTGAGGCCGCTGCATCGGGTGAGCTCAGTTTCGGGTTGAGCTCGGGATGCGGTTTCGGGTGGCCCCGGTGAGGACGGGTTTCGGGTTGTCCTCGGTGGGGCCAATTTCGGGTTGGTCCCGGGTGAGATCAATTTCGGGTTGGTCTCGGGGTGGGTGCTTGGGGTCACCCTCTGGCTGCGAGAACGTTGGGGGTGTTCTCCGCGGTGAGAACAGTTTCGGGTTGTTCTCGCTTGCCGTTGACTCAATAATTGCGAGCCCGCCTCAAGATGAACGCCGCAATCGCGACAACGTTTCCCTTTTTTTCGCGCGGGGGACACCATTTGCTCAAGAAAAGCTCAAGATTTGAGATATTGACGCTGCGCAAATGCATATTCTGTGCAAAATGTCCCCCAAATGGGGCTTAAGGGGGACACGGAATTGTCCGCCTTGCGCAAGAAATCTTTGGGGTTGTCCCCCGCTTGAGAGTCGTTTCGGATGATTTTGGGCACAAAAAAGCACCTCACCCCGCAATCTTGCGGTGGGAATGCGGGTGAGGTGCGGTTGTGATCGTGCGGTTAGCGCGGGGTTTCGGCGTCGTGCTCTTCGGCCGAGTGTTCCTCGGTCGTGTGCTCCTCGATCGTGTGTTCCTCGGCGGCGTGTTCTTCGGCTCGGCGGCGGGCGCGGCCGCGGACGGCGCTGACCACGAGGTAGCCGGCGTATCCGATCAGGGCGATGCCGATGCCGCGGGCGATCCAGGTGCGGGTGTCGGTCTGGACGCCCTGGCTGAGGTAGCCCACGACCGGTGCCCAGTACCAGACCTTGCCGCGCACCTGTTCGGGCCGGATGGGGTTCTGGTCGGGTGCGGGGTTGGCGTCGCCCTTGGTTTCGAGGCGTGGGCCCTCGGGGGTGATGTTGACGGCGATCACGCGGTGGGTCACGACCTCGGGCTTGCCGGAGGCGATCTGGTAGGTGATGACGTCGCCCACCCGGATGGTGTCGAACTCGACGGGGCGCACGACGACGGTGGTGCCGGGCGGCATGCTGGGGCGCATCGATCCGGTGAGCACCGTGTAGGGGGTGGCGCCGGTGACGCGGGGCACCAGCACAAAAGCGATGATGAGGGCGGCGGCGGCCCCGATGACGACCCAGGAGACGATCTTGGTGATGAGGCCGGCGATGCGGCGGGCGCGCGAGCGCTGCGGCGGTGCCGCGGCGGCAGGCCCAGCAATGGCGTCCTCGGGCACGGATGAGGAAGACCCCGCCCCCTCGGTCGTGGCCGGTGTGTGCGCCTCTCGGCGGCTCACCGGTTTCTGTTCCGGGGTGGCGGGGTCGTTCGTCATGGGGTGTTAGCCGATCAGGTCGTGACGCACGATGATGGCGTCGCGGCCCGGGCCCACGCCGATGGCGGAGATGCGCGAACCGCTCATCTTCTCCAGGGCGAGCACGTAGTTGCGGGCGTTCTCGGGGAGGTCATCGAACTCGCGGATACCGCTGATGTCGGTTTCCCAGCCGGGGAACTCCTCGTAGATGGGGGTGGCGTGGTGGAAGTCGGTCTGCGAGACCGGCACCTCGTCGTGGCGCACACCGTCGACGTCGTAGGCGACGCAGACGGGGATGGTCTTGAGCTCATCGAGGATGTCGAGCTTGGTGAGCACGAAGTCGGTGACGCCATTGATGCGCGCGGTGTAGCGCGCGATCGGGGCGTCGTACCAGCCCACGCGGCGCGGACGGCCGGTGGTGGTGCCGAATTCGAAGCCCTTGGCGCGCAGGTAGTCGCCGGAGGCGTCGAACAGCTCGGTGGGGAACGGGCCGGCACCCACGCGGGTGGTGTAGGCCTTGACGATGCCGATGATGCGGTCGAGACGGTTCGGAGCCACACCGGAACCGGTGGCGGCACCGCCCGAGGTGGCGGAAGACGAGGTCACGAACGGGTAGGTGCCGTGGTCGATGTCGAGCATCGTGGCCTGGCCACCCTCGAAGAGCACGTTCTCGCCGCGGTCGAGCGCACGGTTGAGCTCGAGCGAGGCATCAACAACCATGGGGCGCAGACGCTCGGTGTAGCTGAGCAGGTCCTCCATGATTTCGTCGACGGTGATGGCGCGACGGTTGTAGACCTTGAGCAGCAGGTGGTTCTTGACGCCGAGGGCGCCCTCGACCTTCTGGCGCAGGATGTTCTCGTCAAACAGGTCCTGAACGCGGATGCCCACACGGTTGATCTTGTCGGCGTAGGCCGGGCCGATGCCGCGACCGGTGGTACCGATCTGGCGCTTGCCGAGGAAGCGCTCGGTGACCTTGTCGAGGGTGCGGTGGTAGTGGGTGATGATGTGGGCGTTGGCGCTGATGCGCAGCTTGGAGACGTCCACGCCGCGAGCCGAGAGGGCTTCGAGCTCCTGGAACAGGACCGAGAGGTCAACCACGACACCGTTGGCGATCACCGGGGTGACGCCCGGGGTCAGGATACCCGAGGGCAGCAGGTGCAGGGCGTACTTCTCGTTGCCCACAACCACGGTGTGGCCGGCGTTGTTTCCACCGTTGAACTTGACCACGTAGTCGATACGCGAACCGAGGAGGTCGGTGGCCTTCCCCTTACCTTCGTCGCCCCACTGGGCTCCTACGATCACGATTCCGGGCATGGTGGTGTTCCCTCTTTCGGTGCTGCACGTACAAATTTATGGTGGAGGCGCGGTCGGGCGCGCTCACAGAGCGGTGTTGCGGTGACGGTTTCTCGAACCGCCGCGACGGCCTAATCCAGGCCGCGGATGAAGAACGCCTCGGTGGTCGGGGCGGGCTCGACCGGGGTGTTTTCGTTCTCGATCTGGGCGATGGCGGTTTCATCGGCGTCGCGCAGGAACTCGGTGAGGCGGGTGACCTCGGCGGTTTCGCCGATGTCCAGCGCGGCGCGACGCAGCAGGTAGAGCGCGCGCAGCACACCGCGGTTGGGCTCATGCGACCAGGGGATCGGCCCCTGCCCACGCCAGCCGGCCTTGCGCAGTGCATCGAGCCCACGGTGATAGGCGACGCGTGCGGCGGAGTACCCGGCGATGGGCCGCGCGGGGTTCGCGATGGCCGCGGCGTATGCCGACCAGGCGAGCGAGGACGACGGGTTTGCCGCAACGATCGCTTCGAGTTCGTCGATGCCCACGGCCTTCTTCAGGGCGCGGCTAACCTCCGGTTCGTCCGGGAGGCGGGTTTCCGGGATTCCGAGCAGGTTATGTTCTGTCACCCCTCCAGCCTACCGCGCGATACCCGACACGTCCTCCCCCGGCCGTTTTTTCCCGGATTTTCCCGGGTTTCCGAGAGAAATCCGCGGGGTTCCGCCTGGGAATTTGGCGCACCCCTATAAGGGGGAATCACGGTGCCGGTGCCTGACCGGGTCGATTCTGCGGGTCTCATGATCAGAAACCTGCACCGATGCACGCCTCGCGCAGGTGCGCGGAGGCTCGCCGCGCACCTAGGATAAAGACATGTCCAAGGTTCTTTCTTCTCTCCCCGTAGGCGAGCGCGTCGGTATTGCCTTCTCCGGCGGCCTCGATACCTCCTGTGCAGTCGCGTGGATGCGCGACAAGGGCGCGATCCCCTGCACCTACACCGCCGATATCGGTCAGTACGACGAGCCCGACATTGACGGCGTCACCGCCCGTGCCCTCGAGTACGGTGCCGAGCTGGCCCGCTTTGTCGACGCCAAGCGTGCACTCGTGGAGGAGGGCTTCATCGCCCTCCAGACCGGTGCCTTCAACGTGCGCTCCGGCGGCAAGACCTACTTCAACACCACGCCGCTCGGTCGTGCCGTCACCGGCACCCTGCTGGTGCGTGCCATGAAGGAGGACGGCGTCGAGATCTGGGGCGACGGATCCACCTATAAGGGCAACGACATTGAGCGGTTCTACCGCTACGGCCTGATGGCCAACCCCGCGCTGCGCATCTACAAGCCCTGGCTCGACAGCCAGTTTGTGGAGGAGCTCGGTGGCCGCCAGGAGATGAGCGAGTGGCTCGTGCAGCACGGTTACCCCTACCGCGACTCCGCCGAGAAGGCCTACTCGACCGACGCCAACATCTGGGGTGCCACCCACGAGGCGAAGAAGCTGGAGTTCCTCGACGCCGGCCTCGACATCGTTGAGCCCATCATGGGTGTGGCCGCCTGGCGCGAAGACGTTGAGATCGCCACCGAGGAGGTGTCGGTACGTTTCGAGGCCGGCCGCCCCGTCGCGATCAACGGCGTCGAGTACACCGACCCGGTTGCACTGGTCTACGAGGCCAACGCCATCGGTGGCCGTCACGGCCTGGGCACCTCCGACCAGATCGAGAACCGCATCATCGAGGCCAAGTCTCGCGGTATCTACGAGGCTCCGGGTATGGCGCTGCTGCACATCACCTATGAGCGCCTGGTCAACGCCATCCACAACGAGGACACCCTCACCAGCTACCACACCGACGGCCGCAAGCTCGGTCGCCTGATGTATGAGGGCCGCTGGCTCGACCCGCAGGCCCTGATGCTGCGTGAGTCGCTGCAGCGCTGGGTGGGCTCGGCCATCACCGGTGAGGTCACCCTGCGACTGCGTCGCGGCGACGACTACACGATCCTGAACACCACGGGTCCGAACCTCAGCTACCACCCCGAGAAGCTCTCGATGGAGCGCACCGTCGGTGCCGCGTTTGGCCCGGAGGACCGCATCGGTCAGCTGACCATGCGCAACCTCGACATCGCCGACTCGCGTGCCCGCCTCGAGCAGTACGCCGCCCTCGGCATGGTCGGCGGCGCAACCGCCGAGCTCGTGGGCGAGCTGGAGCAGGGTGCCGCGGCGAAGATCGCCGAGGCCGTTGGTGGCATCGACGCCGACGCCGACACCCTCGGCCTCTCGGCCGCGTTCGAAACCGGCACCGACTAGTCACGACCCGTCTGCGCCGGGCTCACGCCCGAAACACCGCACCCGCCCGGATACTGATCCAGGCGGGTGCGGTGTTTTCTAACCGCGGCCCTTCATCGTCCGGCCGAGGTCACTGGACAGTACCAAACCGAATCCAAGGGCGACGGCTACGACGATGCCCGAACCGACGATCTTCAACGTCGTCGTGCTAACGACCGCGAAGACATCTGCGTCCAGAGTTCCCCGACCTGCAAAAAACATCGCAGCTGCGCTCGCTGCGATTAGAGATGGAAGTAGTACAAGAATGATGATCTCCAAGTAGGAGATGAGAGCGACATCCTGGGCGGCAAATCCACTCACTCGATACAGCGCGTATTCCGATGCTCGGGCACGAAGGTGCGTCAGGATCACCCCGCCAATGATGGGCCCTACGACCAGCCACAGCCAACCGGTGAGCCGAGAGTCGTAACCGGCGATAGCGGATTGTGCAGATCCGGGGTCCACCAACGATCTGATCCGGAGTGCATCAGTCCCGCTGAACGCAGCCGCGGCCGCCTCCCGAACCTGATTGAGATATCCAGAGTTGGCCTGCACCCAACACTCCCGGATGGCGTCTTCGTCACTCACCACCCGCACGTTATATATCCATCTCGCCCGATCTGCAGCTCGTGGCGATGCGGGCAGCGCAGATCCAAACCGGGTATCGGTTTCACTCTCCCCCAACCGCAGCTCTGACCCAGGCGCAAGGCCCACCGTATCTGATGCTTCGGGCCCCAGAACGGCACCCGGCGTGGCGTCCCAGTCTGGGCTAAGGATCATCAGATACTCGGCAGACACCGTTCCCTGGCGGAAAGATATCGAGGGCTCAATGCTTGAGTGGACGGTTGCAACGCCCACCATCGCTCCCGCCCGGATGACCCCCCGAACGTCGGAAAGCGTCGAGCAAGGTTGCTGAGGTATGGATGCGCCTTCAGCGTCCACCACGAGAACATTTCCGCCAGCCTCTTCAAAGGTGCTGAGCTGAGCCTTTAACGCTCCCAGCGAGTGCCCTTCGACAATTAGCGTGGTCATCGCCAAGAAGAACACGAGGACAGAGATGCTGAGCGCCGCCCGTCCCCGAGCGTGGAGAGATAGCACTCCCTCTCGACAGAGAGTGCTATATCGAGGCTGATATGTCACGCTTCCCCTTATCGAGTACAATGTTGCGGTCGCAATCCTGCATGAGGATTGCATCGTGGGTGGCGATAACAACGATCCGGCCCATAAAGGCCGCGCGCTTTAGCGCGTGATATATAAGAGTGGAGTTTTCTCGATCAAGTTGACCGGTGGGTTCATCGGCAAGAATCACTGACGATGGGCCAAGAAGGCATCTGGCGATACAGACACGCTGGATTTCTCCGCCCGAGAGACGGCTGACTGGTTCGTCAACTCGGTCTTCAAGACCCATCTCTCCAAGCATTTTCACGGCGTTCCTGCGGGCGTCACGGTGGGTGCTTCCGGCGGAGAGGAGTGAAAGGGCAACGTTCTCTGCAGCAGTCCTGCCCAGGAGAACAGGATTGTGCTGCACAATCCAAGACGCGGCGGTGACGGGGCCACGGACACCGCGAATCTCACTGTAGATATGGCCCGAGGTAGGCTCCCGCAGCCCACCAAGAAGGTCCAGGAGAGTGGATTTTCCACTTCCGCTGGGCCCCGATACGGCGGTCAACGCTCCTTCCTGGAATGTGAGTGACAACTGAGAAAACAGCGGGGCCCTTGCGGAGGGGAAGGCATAGTCCACATCGGTCATGATGAGGGGCATGCAAGCTTTCCGTCCTCGCGGAGCGGATGGGAGAACACCCGCAACTCATTTGGCAGCTCTCCCGCGATCCATGCAACGCCGGGTGGTGCGCCGCTAATAACGGAGACCGGGGTGACTGCGGCATCAGGTGATGCTGCCTCGGCTTGGGTTCCAGGCGCAGCAGGAATGACAATGCAGTAGGCATCTGATTTCCCAATAAGAAGTGCGCTGGCGGGTACAACCCATCCTTCGCCAAAGGATTCGTTGACGATCTTCCCTGGGAGGGTTTCCGGGTTATCCGCGCCGACGGCCGTTGCGAGCACCATCAATGATTCAGCGTCGGTGATCGGAAACTCCGTCACCTCGATTTCCACCCCGGATGTTCTGAGTTTCAGGGGCGTTTCGGGCCGTACGACGGGAGGGGATCCATCAGAGAGTGCAATGGTTTCGAGCATGCGCGGTGTCTCAAATATGGGCTCACCCTGAGCGGGAGCAACCGCTCCGATGGCGGGGAGGTGCCGGCCAATTGTGATCGATTCTTGGGGAAGCCAAATGCCCCATGCGGGGTCAAATGAATCAACGTCCTGGGCGTCGGGGACTCCGAGATCCTGCGCAATCGTGCGAACAATCGTGGCGAACGGTTGCCGACTGGTCTCGCCACCCTGATGGCCCAAACGGTGGAAAAGGTCTATAACGATTTTACGCCAGGCCAACGGGCTACTCGCCTCGACCGGAGCAATAAGGGGAGCAGCAGAGTGATAGGCGATGCGCGATACATTGTCGATGTGAACGGGGCGATCGCCCGCTGTTAGCGTTCCCCCGGGGACGATCGAAACCCCCGTTACAGTGCCCGTCCAAGCAGGAGAAAGCACCGAGGCGGACTCAGACCACTCCAACGCCAGTTCGACGTTTATCTCGGGGGCCAGCGGGCCTCGAACTGCGGGATAAACAGCCGAACCGACATCTGGTTGAATGGTTTCACGAGCGATCTGCATAGTGAGGGCTGTGCCCGCCGCGAGCCCGGCCAACGGAATCGCCAGTGCCCCCGCCGTCACCACCCAAATAAGCAGGTTGCGGCGCGACATCAGCGAGCGCGACCCGGGGTGGAATCCTGCCGGGGGGATTGTACGAAGAACTCGGGGTAACGATCCATACACGGTTGAAGAGCCGAGGTGTTCGCAAGCCTTTCAAGCTGGGTATACAGTTCCTTCATCGTGAATGTATCCGAGACTTTTATCCCCACGTCACGCAGACAGGACGCCACGTCCGGGCGGATCGCGTCGAGTTCCTTTTCACTGAGGAGCTGCTGGTAGACCCACACGTCGGCTACGTCCGACAGGTATTCACCATGGCAGGCTTCCGCCAGGGAATCGATGCGGGCCGCCTCCTCTTCAGTGTCCGCAATAATCTCCACCTGGAAGCCGCGCTGGTTGTGTCCCAGCGATTCAATTTCTCCCGGTGATGCCCCAGCATTTTCCACACACGAGCGGTGCGCCAGGACCGCACTCTCGTACTCTGCCGCGGTGACAACACCGTCTTCAAGAATGGTCAATTGAAAGGGAGTTGTCGATTCTTTCACCAGGGCAATATCAAATGGCGCCGCGGTAGGTTCGGCCGCGCATGACACCAGACCGAGCACTACGCTGGCGAAAAGTATCGTCACAGCGCACCTGGTCGATCTGCGACGAGGCAGCGGGGCTCTCACGTTATGCCCGGATCAGGAGCTGCGGTATTCCCGGGGCCCAACTGCCATCATGGTACGACTGCCCCTTAATCATCGTGCCGTGTTTGAGAACCACAGTTCCTGCGGTACGACTAGTGAATCCGATAGGGAAGCACCCCGAGGAGAATCCTGACCTTTTGATGTACTGGCGACCGTTTGCCAAGGTGCCCCAGACCTTTCCTCGCACACCGCAATAACTAAGCCACGGTTCAGCGCTGTGACCGTGACTCACAGCAGCCGCAGTGACCGTTCGGGAAGACCCCCAAACGTCAAGAATGGTGCTGCCGGCTGCACCATGTGAAAGCGCAACGCTGGTTCCGCCCGCATGCGCAGCTGGCGGCAATATCAAAGTCCCCAAGATGAGCGTTACCGACGCGTCTAGAGCTGACAGATGCCGAGTTGTTTTCTTCATTGAGTGCTCCAGTCCTGAAAATGATCCCAGTTGCAACTACCCCATACGCGTCCGTGCGCGGGGCATTTCTATTCACGAAGCTAACAAAACGCCGGTTCGATGGAATTCAAATGGCACCAATTGCACGCTGTGATGACGCCAGATCGTCGACGTGCCCTCAGATGCAGGATTCCGCGTTCGAAACCGGCACCGACTAGTCACGACCCGTCGACGCCGGGCTCACGCCCGAAACACCGCACCCGCCCGGATACTGATCCGGGCGGGTGCGGTGTTTTAGGCCGTGGGAACGCGCCGCGGTGCGAGCTGCGGCTCGTGCTTGAACTGGCCGGTGAGGTACAGCACCAGCACGATCACGGCCAGCACGATCCAGCCCGAGACGCCCAGCGGGTTCACCAGCGCGAGATCCATCGGGGCACCCGCCTGGGTCACGAGGAACACCAGGCCACCGGCTGCGTTGAGGGATCCGTGACCGATGGCGGCGGGCCAGATCGATCCGGTGCGCAGCCGCACCCAGCCAAACAGCACACCCCAGAACACGCAGCCCACCACCATGAGCAGCACACCAAAGCCGTTGGTCAGCCCAAAGTTGTGCCCCAGCAGAATGATCGGTGTGTGCCACAGGCCCCAGATCACGCCGCTCACGATGAGAGCGGGCCAGAGACCCAGCGGGCGCAGCGCCGGCAGGAGCCAGCCCCGCCAGCCGATCTCCTCACCCAGCGCGGGAATCGTGTTGAACAGGGCAGCAAACGGGATCGTCAGGATCTGGGTGATAACGATAACGCCCAGCAGCGAATCGTCCACGGGTAGTGCGCCGCCGGCCAGCTCCTTGAACCCGGAGAAGTTCACGAGGTCGAGCGTTACCCACCCGAACAGCGTCGAAATGCCCAGCGTCGCCGCGACCAGCAGGAGCGGAACGATCGTGGCCAACACCATGAACCACACCACGCGCTTGGCCGGGCGCAGCGGCCAGACGCCGAGGAACCGCAGCCGCTCCCCGCGCGGCACCCTCAGCGCAAACACCACCACGAGCACCGCGAGCAGCGGCGTAAACATCATCACCAGCGGCAGCGTGCCGGTCAGCAGCGGCCGCACGGGGCTGTCCTCGTTGGTGAGCCACAGCGGCAGGATCACCAGCCAGGCGAGCCCCCACGCCACCAGCGTGAAGATGGTGACCGCGCGCCACGGCACGCGAGCCAGTCGATCGGGCCGAGTATCGGCTTTCGGAAGGTTGTATTCGCTCACACCGGTGTCAGACATAATGGTTCCCGATTATTGCGGACATCCCCACGAGAAGTCCACCCTCCCCCGAGATCCCAGCAAACCGTTACCTCTTCCGCGCAAAAACCGCCCGCCCGTATCGCGGATCCAGGCGGGAGATATCAGGCCACTAACTCGATTTCGGGAAGCGCACGCGCTTTCGCTCAAGCAGCCCCGCACGGGCTCGGCCGAGGTCCGTGCTCAGCGGGTCAAGGGCGTCGGCCAGGGTCTTCAAGACCCCCAGCGCACGCGCGACGCGCAGCACAACGTGGAAGCTCACCGTGGGGTCCCCCCGCTCCACCTTGCGCAGGGTGTCCCGGCTGATGTCCGCCCGCTCGGCCACCTGCGTGGTGGTGAGCCCCAGAATCTTGCGCCAACCCGCGAGGTCTTCCCCCATGCTCCTGGCGGCCTGCACGACGGGTACCGACAGCTCAACAGCCATGAACACTCCTCAGATAACGACGACCCAAATAGCCATAAAGTCACTTATGGACGATGTTACTCGTCATTAGAGAAAATAGATACCGGCAATTCTCGACCGCGATGGCAGAAAAACACCGCCCGCCCGGATCAAGATCCGGGCGGGCGGTATACGTTACTGCGGGCGAAACTAGATCAGCTTCTTGGCCTTCAGCCAGTCGGTGGCCAGCTGCTTGGGGCTGGCCTTCTCGGCACCCTGGTTCTTACCGTTGAGCTCGATGAGGTCCTCGGTGGTCAGCTCGGAAGACACCTTGTTGAGCACATCGGCCACCTTCTCGGTGTTAGCCTTCTTGCTCACCAGTGGAATAACGTTCTGCGGCAGAATCATGTTCTTCGGGTCCTCAAGGGTCACGAAACCGTTCTCCTTGATCGCCGGGGTGGTCGAGAAGATGTCCGCCAGGTCCACGGTGCCATCCTTCAGCGCACCCACGGTCAGCGGTCCGCCCGAGTCACTCAGCGGCACGAACTTGATCTTCGCGGCGCTCAGCCCGTAGATCGACTCCAGCCCGGGAGGGCCATAGGGGCGCTGCTCCAGCTCGGGGTTACCGCCCACGGTCAGGTCACGGTCAAGACCCGCGAGATCCGCGAGGCTCTTCACGTTGTTCTGCTCGCTGAACTCCTTGGTCACGTTGTAGGAGTCCTTGTTCTCGGCCGGCGAGGCCTTCAACACCGACAGCCCGTTGGTGAGGGCCGAACCGAGCGCCTTCTCGACCTCCGCCGAGGTTGCCGCCGTCGAGTTCTTGTCGAACGCCTGCAGGAGGTTACCCGAGTACTCGGGCACGATGTCCAGCGAACCGTCCTCCAGCGCCTTCAGGTAGACGTCACGCTGACCGATCTGTCCCTTAAAGTCGACCTTGATATCCTTGGCCTCGAGCGCCTGGGAGTAAATCTGCGCGATGATCTCGTTCTCCGCAAACGCGGCCGAACCAATCGCGATCGTATCGGCCGCGGCACTGCCGCCACCACCGCTCAACGGGTCACCACTCGCGCACGCGCTGAGGGCAAAAATCGTACCGGCTGCCAGGGCCAGGGTCAGTCCCCGTTTTGCTCCACGAATGTTCATGCTGCTGTCCTTTCGGTAGGGGTTTTACTGCGTCTAGTGCCGCGGGTCGCGCGCACCCCCGCGGGGAGCACCGCCTTACCCACGAGCAGGAATAGGAGGTCAAGGATGAGTGCCAGCGCCGCGACGAGGATCGCCCCGGCGAGCATCTGCGGGTAGTCCCGCAGCGGAAGGGCATCAAACAGGAAGCGGCCGAGACCGCCGAGGGAAATGTAGGCGGCGACCGTGGCGGTCGCGACCACCTGCAGCATCGCCGAGCGCAGCCCGCCCACGATCAGCGGCAGGGCGAGCGGGAACTCCACCCGCCACAGGATCTGCCACTCGGTGAGGCCCAGCGCACGCGAGGCATCCACCGTGGCGGGATCCACGGATTCCACCCCGGCATACGCGCCGGCCAGAATCGGCGGAATCGCGAGCACCACGAGCACGATCAGCGTCGGAATGATCGCCAGGCGCACCCCGAACCCGAACTGCACCGCGATAAACACCAGGAGCCCGAGCGTGGGCATCGCGCGCAGTGCGCCACTCAGCCCCACCACGAGACCGCGCCCCCGGCGCGTATGCCCGATGGCCAGGCCCGCGGCCAGCGCGATCACACCGGCGATCAGCAGGGTCAGACCGGTAATCGCCAGGTGTTCCAGGAGGCGCGTCGGAATACCCCGCGAACCACTCCAGTGCGCGGGATCCAGCAACCAGTTCAGGCCGTCAAGCATTCGTGGTCACCTCCAGGGTCTCCGCGTTGGTCTTGGCACGGACGCGACGGGTCCGCGACCAGGGCAGCAGGGCCTTGCCGATCAGCACGATGATCAGATCAAAGATCAGCGCGATCAGCACGGTCCCGACGATTCCCACGCCGATCTCAAATGGGAACGACCGCTGGGTACCATCCGTAAACAGGTAACCCAGCCCGCTCATTCCCACCAGCGCACCGAGTGTCACGAGGCTCACCGTGCTGCTCGAGACCACCCGGGTTCCGGCGATGATGATGGGCGCGGCCAGCGGAAACTGCACCTGCCAGAACCGGCGCCACGGGCCATAGCCCAGCGCGGTCGCGGCATCCAGCACCTGCGGGGAGACCTGGTCGAAGGCATCGGCCGCGGTGCGCACGAGCAGCGCCACGGCGTACAGCGTGAGCGCCGCGATGAGGTTGATTGGGTCCAGAATCTGGGTGCCGAGGATGGTGGGCATCGCGATGATCAGCGCCAGCGAGGGAATCGTGTACAGCAACCCGGCGATGGTCAGCAGCGTGCCCCGCCCCCAGCGGTAGCGGTGCGCGAACCAGCCCAGTGGGACGGAGATAATCAGCCCCAGCAGGATCGGCGGCACACTCAGCGCCACGTGCGTGACCGCGAGCGCCCACACATCGGAGAAGTTCTCGAAGAGCCAACTCATCGAGGAGTATCCACCTCCGGAACGCCACTCGCCGTCGGCGCATCATTCACGGCCGGAGCGACCTCGTGTGGGGCCTCCGCCGCCTCGGTACCCAGGGTAATTTCGCCCAGGTGCTCGTCGCGGCCACCCGCGCCCACCGAAACCGGCCCGGTCGCGGTTTCGGCGCCGAGCACGCCGGCGATCCGGCCGGTGCCGTCGACCACCAGGGTGCGGCCGTTACTCTCGCGCAGCGTCAGTGCACGCCGACCGCGGTCGGCACCGATGAAGTCGGCCACAAACTCGCTCGCGGGGTTCGACAGGATCTCATCCGGGGTGCCGTGCTGCGCGATCTGACCGCCGCGGGCAAGGATCGTGACGTGATCGCCGAGGAGAAACGCCTCATCGATGTCGTGGGTGACAAAGACGATCGTCTTGGCGAGCTCCTGCTGGAGGCGCAGCAGCTCCTCCTGAAGTTCGCGCCGCACGATCGGGTCGACCGCACCGAAGGGTTCGTCCATGAGCAGGATGTTGGGGTTCACGGCCAGGCCACGCGCCACACCCACACGCTGCTGCTGCCCGCCGGAGAGTTCGGCGGGATAGCGGTTCGCAAAGGCGGCGTCGAGGCCCACGGTGTCCATCAGCTCGCGGGCACGCGCCACGGCCTCGGCCCTGGGTACCCGGTTGAGCAGCGGCACGGTGGCAATATTCTGCAACACGGTGCGGTGCGGCAGCAGGCCGGAGTTCTGCATGACGTAGCCGATCCTGCGGCGCAGGGTCACGGGGTTGAGCTGCGCGACATCCTCATCGTCGATCAGGATGCGACCCGAGGTGGGCTCGACCATGCGATTGATCATGCGCAGCAGCGTGGTTTTGCCACTGCCCGAAGACCCGACAAACACGGTGATTTCGCGCGAGGGCAGGCGCAGCGAGAAGTTGTCCACCGCGAGGGTGCCATCCGGGAAGCGCTTCGAAATTCCGTCAAACTCGATCACAGATCATCCCCATCTCGCACGTTTTGCGTGCGGTTGTGAGTACCTAGCGTAGACACTGCCCTCCGACATTGTGTGAATTGTTCCCGTTTTGTCATCTATTCGGAGCCGCTCGATCCGCGGATTGGGGCGGATCCCAGGAATATCTGAAAAAGTTTGAAAAAGTTCCAAATGCGGGAATGGAACCCCGCATGAGTTAGTTTCATATGAATGGACTTCCCGGAGAACCGCGGAACGTATTCGGAATCAGAAAGGGTCACCATGACCACCTATCGCATCGGTTACCTCGTCGGTAGCCTCTCGGCCAACTCGATCAACCGCAAGCTTGCGCTCGCTCTGAAGGCCCTCGCACCGGCGAACCTCGAGCTCGTTGAGATCGAGATCAAGGACCTCCCGCTCTACAACCACGACCTGGATGGTGCCTACCCCGCCGAGGCCACCGCCCTCAAGGACGCGATCGCCGCGGCCGACGCCCTCCTGTACGTCACCCCCGAGTACAACCGCTCGATCCCGGGCGCACTGAAGAACGCCATCGACTGGGCCAGCCGCCCCTGGGGCCAGAACTCCCTGGGCAAGCCCTCCGCCGTCGTCGGCGCATCGATCGGTGCCGTCGGTACCGCCGTTGCCCAGCAGCACCTCAAGGGCATCCTGAACTTCTCGGACGCCACGCTGTTCAACCAGCCCGAGGTCTACCTGCAGTTCACCGAGGGCCTGATCACCGAGTCCGGTGAGGTCACCAACGAGGGCACCGCCGCATTCCTGAAGGCCTGGCTCGAGGGCTACGCAGCCTTCGTCGCCGCTCACGTCTCCAAGTAGTTCTCCCCCGCAGTACCCCGCCGAACCCGAATATCGGCGAAGGAAGCCCGGACACCACAGGTGTCCGGGCTTTCTCACGTTTAGCGGCCGCTACCTGGTCCCGACAGGCTCGGGGTGCAGCGCGCTCGGCGGCATCCCGAACTCGCGCCCAAACGCCGTGCTGAACGCCGGCGGGTTCGTGTACCCCACCTGCACGGCCACGTAGGCCACCGAGTGCCCCGCGCGCAGCAGATCACTCGCTGCGGCCATCCGCACGTGTGTGCGCCACTGACCGAAGGTGCAGCCGGTCTCCTCAACAAAGTGCCGCTGCAGCGTGCGCGCCGAAATTGCCGCACGCCGGGCCCACTGCTCCATACTCAGCGGCGAGGCGGGGAATGCCGCGAGGGAGCGGGCAACGCCGAGGGCTCGGGGATCGGCCGGATAGCGCGGGCCCGAGGCGGGAGCCTCCGCACACACGCAGCGACGCAGCAGCGCGATCTTTGCGGCCCGCTCGGTGGCGGTGGTGAGCCCGGGCTGCAGCAGCACGCGCCCCACCTCCTCGATCTCCGGGGTGCGCGCGATCGACCGTACCCGCGTCTCGCGCGCACCGAACTCGGCCACGGTGATGTACAGCGGCAGCAGCAGCGATCCTGGATCGGGGCGCACCTCGTGGGCGAGACCCGCGGGAATCCACAGCGCCCGCTCGGGATCCACCCGGAAGTGCGCGCCATCGAGCACCAGCGTCGCCCCGCCGCTGATCACCCAGGTGAGCTCATGCCCCTCGTGCGCGTACCCCCAGCTTTCTCGCGGGGGCTCGGCGAAGAAGGCCGGGTCGGTACCCGCGGTGTCCAAAACTCGAAGTCCCGATGTCCATCCCACCAAAATATTAAAACATAGGCTCGCCTAACCTAAAAACTCACCGGATTAATTACACCCGAAAGAGGTGGGCCTTGCCCCAGCAGCACCGTGTCCATCCGGGCAGCCAGCGGGTCCGTCAGCCCCTGCACGCCCGGGCACTCACCGTTCACTCGCGCCGCCGCCTCTCGGCCACGCTGGTCGAGCTGCGCCTGCGCGGAGACTTCGAGGCCCAGCCGCTCACCTCCGTGACCGGGGCCGCGGCCGAACACGTGAAGCTGATCGTGCCCGATGCCAAAACCGGCGTGCTCACCCTGCCCCGCATCGTGGACGGGCGCCTCGCGCCGCCCGTGGACGGTGCCGCCTGGAGCTCGCGCGACTACACGGTGCGCGCATTCACCCCGGCGAGCGCCGACTCCCCCGCCGAACTCGTGCTGTGGGGCGTCGAGCACCCGCACGGCCCGGTGGGTGCCTGGGTGGCCGGGGCCGCGGTGGGCGACACCGTGGGGGTGATTGGCCCGCGGGGATCCGAGCTGTTCCCCACCGACTATCCGCACTACCTGGTGGGCGCCGATGAGACCGCGCTGCCCGCGCTGACCCGCTGGATCGAGGAGGCCCCGCACTGCGCGCACCTCACGGTGTTTGCCGAGGTTGCGCACGCGGGGGCCCGGATCGAGCTTCCGCACCGCGACAACGCGACGGTCACCTGGCTGTACCGCGACGCCGGGGAGTCTCTCGCCACCGCGATCGGGGAGCTGCCCACAAACCTCGGCAACACGTTCGTCTGGGTGGCCGGCGAGGCCGGCGCACTGATTCCGCTGCGCCGCCACCTGCTGCGCGAGCGCGGCCTCGACCGGAATCAGATCGATATTTCCGGCTACTGGAAGCGCGGCGTCGCAGACCTCGATCATCACCTGCCCCTGGACGCCGAGGACCCCGAGAACTAGCGTCCCGCGCCCCACAGATTTCCCCGGCTTCGGCCGCCCTTCCCCAGATATGGAGACACCCTCATGACCACATCCGTGCGCCCGCCGCGACTGCTGAAAACACTCGGCAGTCTCGCGCTCGCCCTCGGCCTCACCGCAGCTCTGGCCGCCTGCGGCCCCGCGAGCGGCACCACCGCCGAGGCCCCCGCGGCCTCCTCCAGCACCGACTCCGGTGTCTGGCCGCGCACCATCACGCACGAGCTGGGTGACACGACGATTCCGGTCCAGCCCAAAAAGGTGGTGTCGACCTCGCTGACCCTCACCGGCACGCTGCTCGCGATCGATGCCCCGGTATTCGCCACCGCCGCCGGTACCCCCGGCAATGGCCTGGACAAGAGCGGATTCTTTGATCAGTGGGGCCCCGTGGCCGATAAGCGCGGTGTGGAGGTGCTGTACCCCAACCTGGAGCTCGACCTCGAGGCGGTCACCGCGGCCAAGCCCGACCTCATCGTGATCTCCGTCACCGGTGCCGACAGCACCAAGGACGCCTACGATGCGCTGAGCAAGATCGCACCGACCATCGCGTTGAACTACAGCACCCAGAGCTGGGAGGACATCGCCACCAAGCTCGGCCCGGCACTCGGCCTGGAGAAGAACGTGGAGTCGACCATCAGCGACTTCTCCGCGAAGATTGCCGAGGCGAAGGCCAAGATCGTGAAGCCCGCCGGAGACGTTCAGGCCATCGTGTTCAACGGTGCCCAGGAGGATGCCGCGTTCGCGCTGCCCAGCGGCCCGCACAACGCCCTGCTCACCGAGCTGGGCCTACCCCTGACCAACCCGGAGTTCCCCGGCGATAAGCCCGACGCCTCGGCCCGCAAGGACTTCCAGTTTGTCTCCGCCGAAAACTCGGTGATCTCACTCGTGGCCCCCACCGTGCTGCTGGTGAGCGCCGATGACGCCACGAAGGAGAAGCTGATCGCGGCCGCGCCGTTTGCAAATATCCCCGCGCTGAACGGCGGCACCGTGATTCCGCTCGGCCTGAACTCCTTCCGGATCGACTACTACAGTGCGCTGGAAGTCGCGAACACCCTGGTCAATGCCCTCCGAGCGTAAACGAAACCTCACCTGGGTTCTCACCGGTGGCGGAGTACTGCTGATCATTCTGGTGATCCTCAGCTTCGCCATCGGTTCCCACGTGATCCCGTTTGGCACGCTGTTTCGGGCGGCCACCGCGTATGACCGCACCGATAACGACCACGTAATTCTCGCGCACCTGCGCTTTCCGCGGACGGTCATCGGGATCCTCGCCGGCTGCGCCCTCGGGGTGGCCGGGGCCGCAATGCAGGCGCTCACCCGCAACCCGCTCGCGGAGCCCGGTCTGTTGGGGATCAACTCGGGGGCCGCCGCCGGGGTTGTGACCGGGCTGGTGTTTTTCCCCGCGCTGTCCTCCTTCGGCGGCATCCTGCTCGCGTTCGCGGGGGCCGCGGCCGCCGCCGTGCTGGTGTTCACCCTGGGTGGCGCGCTGCGCACCCCGAGCAACCCGGTACGCCTGGTGCTCGCCGGGGCCGCGAGCGCGGCCATTCTCGGGGCCTACACCTCCGCGCTGCTGCTCAATGTACCCACCGCGTTCACCTCGTTCCGCGCCTGGGACGCCGGTTCGCTGCAGGGCCGGCCCTGGGACGCAATTCTCGCCCCCGCACTCGCGATCATCGCGGGCCTGATCCTCGCCCTGCTGCTCGGACGCTCGCTCAACGCGGCCGCCCTCGGGCAGGACCTCAGCCGTGCGGTGGGAGCCTCGCCCATGCGGATCACCCTACTCACCGGCACCTGCATCGTGCTGCTGGCCGGTGGCGCGACCGCCGCGGCCGGGCCGATCTCGTTTGTCGGCCTCGCCGCCCCCATGCTGGCGCGCACCCTGGTGGGGCCGGATCACCGCTGGCTCCTCCCCACCGCGATGATTCTCTCCGCCGATCTTCTGCTGGCCGCGGATATTCTTGGCCGCCTCATCCTCTGGCCGAGCGAGCTGCAGGCCGCCATCGTGATGGCCCTGATCGGAGCCCCCGTGTTCATCCTTATCGTGCGACGCCGAAAGCTGGTGCAGCTGTGACCCCACACGACACCCTCGCCCCGGGGTTCCGGGCGCTGAGCCTGAACCGCGGGCGGATCAGTGTGCGCTGGCATCCGCGCACGATCATCTGCTGCGTAATCCTGATTGGGATCGCGCTCGCGGTCGGGTTTGCCTCGCTCAGCCAGGGGCGGCTCGAGCTCTCCCCGGGCGAGCTACTCAGCATCCTTGCCGGGCAGGGGGATCCCGCGGCGGCCGCGATCGTCTGGGAGATCCGTCTACCGCGAGCACTCACCGGCCTGTTCACCGGGGCTTGCCTGGCAATCTCGGGTGCGGTGTTCCAGTCGCTCTCGAGAAACGCGCTGGGCTCCCCCGACCTGATCGGGTTCACCTCGGGTGCCGCGACCGGTGCCGTGGCAGCCATCATGCTCGCCGGAGCGGGCGCGGTAGCCGTGGGGTTTGCCTCAATCGCCGGGGGCCTGGTCACCGCGACCGCCGTGTACGTGCTCGCCCGGAAAAACGGGGAGACCGATGGTCAGCGGCTGATCCTGGTGGGTATCGGGGTCGGGGCGCTGCTCCAGGCGGTGACCGTGATCCTGCTGACCCGCGGTCACCTCGACATCGCGATCGGCGCGCAGATGTGGCTCACCGGCACGCTCAACCTGCGGGGCTGGGACAACGTCGCAACCGTGGCGATAGCGCTCGCCCTGCTGCTGCCCGCGCTCATCCTCGGTGCGCGGCACCTCAACGCGCTCGAATTCGACGAGGGACTTGCCCGCCAGCTCGGTGTGAAAACCGAGCGGGTGCGCCTGCTCACGATGGGGGCCGGTGTGGCCCTCGTCGGTCTCGCGACCGCGGCCACCGGCCCGATCGGGTTCGTGGCCCTCGCCGCTCCGCACCTCGCCCGCCGCCTGGTGCGCGTGTCTCACGTGCCGCTCGCCGCCTCTGCCTGCCTCGGTGCGGCGCTGCTGCTCGCCGCCGACCTGCTCGGCCAGGTCCTGCCGATCTCCGCCAAGCTTCCGGTCGGTCTGATGACCGGCGTGCTCGGCGGCTTTTACCTGCTTTGGCTCCTCATCCGGAAGACACCATGACCTCACCCCTGCACGCCCGCGACGTCACCCTCGGCTACGACACCACGGTGGTCGCTCACAACCTCAGTGTGGAGATCCCCGCGGGGAAGTTCACCGTGATCATCGGCCCCAACGCCTGCGGGAAGTCCACCCTGCTGAGCGCGCTCTCCCGGCTCACCAAACCGCGAGCGGGCAGCGTGCTGCTCGATGGTGCCGACATTCACTCGCTGGACACCCGGGTGGTCGCCCGACGGCTGGGCCTGCTCCCGCAGGGTTCGGTGGCGCCGCACGGCATCTCCGTGCTCGACCTGATCTCCCGCGGCCGCTTTGCCCATCAGGGGCTACTGCGCCGCTGGAGCGAGGATGACCGCGAGGCCACCCGCTATGCGATGGCCGCGACCGGGGTCACCCACCTCGCCGAGCGCAACGTGGATGAGCTCTCCGGCGGCCAGCGCCAGCGCGTCTGGCTCGCGATGGTGCTCGCCCAGCAGACCCCACTGGTACTGCTGGATGAGCCCACCACCTACCTCGATCTCTCCCACCAGCTCGACACCCTGCGCCTGTGCCGCTCGCTCGTGCAGAACGAGGGTAAGACGCTGGTGGCGGTGCTGCACGATCTCAACCAGGCCGCGCGCTACGCCGACCACGTGATCGCGCTCAACGAGGGGCGAGTGATCGCGACCGGAACCCCCGAGGAGGTCGTGACCTCGGACATCGTCCGCACCGTGTTTAGCGTGGACGCCCTGGTAATTCCCGACCCGGTGACCGGACGCCCGCTGATCGTGCCCACTGAAGAGGAGACCCACACCCGTGGATAACGAGCTTTCGCCCACCCCGACCGCCGTGACCGGTGCCCCGCTCCCAGCCGACCCGGCCTGGTTTGCCGCCTGGCTGGACCGCCTGGCCGCGGGCGAGAGCGAGGAGACCTTCTGGGCCGCGCTGCCCGAGTCGCCGGTACTCGGCGAGGCTCGGCACATCGCCGGTGTGGCCCTGCGTGAGGTCACCTTCCTGTGGCGCGGCGATGAGCCCGAGGTGATGGTGCACATCAACTCGCTGACCGATGCGCACCGCGAGGATATCACCCCGGCGCTGCTCGCACGCATCCCGGGCACCACCATTCGGCACATCAGCTATCTCATTCCCGAGGATCTCCTGGCCGGTTACCGGTTTGTACCGGATGCCCACATTCCGCGCGATGCCGGCCGGGAGCGCCCCGGGTGGCTGCGGATCCATGAGCTCGGTCGCCCGGATCCGCGGAACCCGCGCACCCTGCCGCATCCGCTCGGGGAGACCTCCTCGATGCTCGTGATGCCGGGCTTTGCCGCGCACCCCGTCTGGTCGGCGGGCATGGCCGCGTCGACTCGGCCGGAGGGCACCTATCGAACGCTGCGCACACGCTCCGTACTCTCGCCCGAACGCACCGTCTATCTCTACACACCCCCAGAGCCGGTTACCCGATTGCTGCTGCTCTTTGACGGCGACCGCTGGGATGCCCTGGGCCTGCACACCGCGCTGGACCGCTTCGCCGCGGCCGGGCTCGCGGTCGCGATGATCTCGGCGATCTCCCCGGAGGACCGCTCGCGGGATCTCCCCCACCCCGCACGCATCGCCGAGATCCTGCGCCGCGAGGTATTGCCCGCGCTGAGCGTGGAACTGGGCGGGCTGCCCGCACCGGCCAACACGCTGGTGGCGGGGCAGAGCTACGGGGGACTCGCGGCGGGCGCGCTGGTCCTCGAGCACCCGGATATTGCGCACACCGGGATTGTGCAGTCCGGTTCGTTCCACTTCCGCGCGGATACCGAGCCGAGCCCTCACGCCGAGGAACCCGGAGACGTCAGCGAGCGCCTGTCGATCCGGACGCCCGGGCCCCAGACCGGCGCTCTGATCATGCAGCTGGGTTCGGAGGAGGGCATCCTGGTCCCGCAGGGCCGACGCCTGCGCGACCGCGCCCGCGCGGCCGGATACCCGGTGAGCTACCGCGAGGTACGCGGCGGTCACGACTTTGCCTGGTGGTCGCACGGACTATTCACGGCGCTGGAGGAGGCGCTTGGGCGGGCGGTCGACCCGTACGCGGCTCGGGACGACAGCGCGGGGTAATCTCCGGACACCCGTGGAATCATTCCGGCAGGATTCTGGTTACCCCCGCTAAGCCGGCTCCGCGCGAGCGACCGGGTTTCGCGCTGAGGCGCACGTCGGAAGGATCATCATGACCACACTCGGCATCATTGGCAGCGGACACATTGGCACCGCGGTCGCGACCCTCGCGCAGCGCGCGGGCGTACACACGGTTCTCGCGAACTCCCGCGGGCCGGAGTCCCTCACCGAGAAGGTTGCCGAGCTCGGCGACCGCGTGAGCGCGGGCACCGTCTCGGAGGCCGCGGCCCAGGACATCGTGGTGCTCACGATCCCGCTGTTTGCGGCCCGAGACTTTCCGGCCGACCTGCTGGCCGGAAGGGTCGTGATCGACACCAGCAATTACTACCCCTCGCGGGACGGCCGCATTCCCGAGCTCGATTCGAATGACCTTACCGTGGCCGAGCTGCTGTCCGCCCACTTCGTCGGTGCGCGCTACGTGAAGGGCTTCAACAACATTGCCGCTCGCCATCTGCCCCAGCTTGCGCGGCCGGCGGGTGCGCCGGACCGTTCGGCGCTCATCCTCGGTTCAGACGATGCCGAGGCACTCACCCGAGCCGCCGCGCTGCTCGACACCCTGGGCTGGGACACCGTTCCGGTCGATTCGCTCGCCGAAACCTGGCGCTTCGAAAACGACACCGAGCTCTACGGTGTGCCGTATCTCGATGCCGCCTCGACCGACCCCGGCGGCCAGGATGCCCGCCCGGCCTCGGTGGCCGTGCTGCGCGAGGCTCTCGCGGGAGCCACGCGCGCCGACGTGGGCGCACGCACCGTCTAGGCACTCCACCCACACAAAAATCGGCGTATGCCCCGAGGGGTATACGCCGGTTTTGTCCGGGGCAAACGAAGAATATCCGACTTAATTCGCGCGGATGCTCCCGACTCGATACGGTAGGCGCACTCGACACTGTTCATCGGAGAGCACCATGTCAGAAATAAGCCTGCGCCAACTCGAATACCTCGTGGCCACCGCGGAGGCCGGGAGCGTGACCGCCGCAGCGCAGCGACTCTTCCTGTCCCAGTCGGCACTGTCCGGCGCGCTCAGCTCGCTGGAAAACACCCTCGGGGTGCAGATCTTCCTGCGGCACCCGCGTGGAATCTCCCTCACAAACTCCGGCCAGGAAATCCTCGTTGATGCCCGGCGCCTCCTCTCCGGGGTGGAGGATCTGCAGAACCGCGCACGGGAGAACACCGAGGAGCTCACCGGCACCCTCACCATCGGCTGCTTCACCCCCATTCTGCTGCCGGGGGCCATCACCGAGTTTGTGCGCCGGCATCCCGAGGTCGAGCTGAACTTCGTGGAGGGCTCTCAAAACGAGCTCGAGGAGCAACTGCGCCGCGGGATCCTGGACATGGCGATCCTCTACGACTACGGGGACGGCATCGGGCAGCAGCGTATCGCCGCCGGCCTCACCACGCAGACGGTACTCGAGACCCTGCCCTATGTGATCCTCCCCGAGGGGCATCCGCTCACCGCGGCCGAGTCGCTCTCCCTCGCCGACCTCGCGGACGAACCGATGATCCTGTTTAACCTCCCACCCGGCGGGGAGTACTTCCTGACGCTGTTCCGGCAGGCCGAGGTGGAACCGAACATTCGCTTCCGAACCACCAGCTTCGAAATGGTGCGGGCGCTCGTGTCGCGCGGCCTGGGTTACTCGATCCTGAACCAGCGCACGAGCATCAGCACGAGCTATGAGGGTCTCGGTTTTGTCACCCGCCCGCTTCGAGGCAACGCCGAACGACTCGATGTGATTGCCGCCCACCTGATGGGGGCACGGCTCTCTCGACGAGCACAGGCATTCATCGATCAGTGCCGCGAAACCGCCCGCGAAATGCACCGGCCACCGCTGACCTAGCGCGCGGAACCGACCCGCCTGAGCCCCGATAGCGTGCCCGATCGGGGTTCGAGAAAGCCCATATCTGGCATCGATATTTCCGATACTTGAGGGCCTAGACATCGGTCAAAGCGATTCATAGAGTTACCACTGCGCTTCGTAAACGATTACATGGAGGTGATCGCGTGAAAAAGGTATCCGTGCACCACGTTGCCGCCGATGCCGGGGTCTCAACCGCGACCGTTTCCCGCGCACTCAACGACCACCCCACGGTCACGGCCGAAACCCGGGCACGCGTGCTCGCCTCGGCCAAGCGCCTCGGATACACCCCGTCCTTCGCCGCCCGCAGCCTACGTTCGCGGCGCACCGGCGTACTCGGGTTGATCCTGCCGTCACTGCGCAACCCCTTCTTCCCCGAACTGATCGACCACACCACCCGCGCCGCCGAACGCGTCGGCTTCGGGATCTCCCTCGCCGTCACCGAGAACGCCGAGCAGCACGTGCTCAGCATGGCCGGCCAGGGATCGGTGGACGGCATCATCCTGGTCGGTACCGATACCGACCCCGAGGCCCCCAAGCGTGAGCTGCCCGTTCCGGTTCCACTCGTCTCGATCGACCGGGCACCACGAGGCATCGCCACCGATGTGTTCCAGGTGGACAACGCCGAGGGAGCACGGTCCATCACCGAGCACCTGCTCGCTCTCGGGCACCACCGCATCGGCCACATCTCCGGCCCGATCGGCACGGAGGTGGGTGCCGCCCGCCGCGGCGGATACGAGCGCGCTCTCCGCTCCGCCGGCATTCCCGTGGACCCCACCCTGATCGTGCCCGGGGCGTTCTCCGAACGGTCGGGGTTCGCCGCCACCCGCATCCTGATGGCGCGCGAAAACCCGCCCACGGCGATCTTCGCCGCCAATGACATGACCGCGATCGGCTGCCTCTCCGCGCTGCGCCAGCAGCGCGCGGCCGGGCCCGTCGCGGTGGCCGGCTTTGATGACATCGGTCTGGCCGGATACGTCTGGCCCGCACTCACCACCTATCGGCAGCCCATCGCGGAACTCGCCGTACGCAGCGTTGAACGCGTACTACACGGCATCACCGTAGGCACCGCAATACCGCGGGCACTCGCCCGTGCGCCCACCCTGATCCCCGGCATTCTCGTGGTGCGTGAATCCACTCTGGACCCCCACCACCCCCTCATCCCCCTTCCCCAAGGAGCATCATGAAACTGGTCATCGACACCGATCCCGGGATCGACGACGCGATCGCGATCCTGTTGGCCACGGCCTCGCCGAAGCTGGACCTGATCGCCCTCACCACCGTCGGTGGCAATGTCGGCATCGACGTGGTCACCCCCAACGCCCTCGCACTGCTCGAGCTGGCCGGCGCGAAGGACGTGCCCGTCTATCGCGGCGCGGATCGCTCGCTCGGCCGGGAACGACCCCGCGCATCCGCCGCCCACGGGGACGACGGCCTCGGTGGGTTCCGCCCGGTGTTCCCCGCCAGCCGCACCGCCGAGACCGAGAGCGCGGTGGACTTTCTGCTGCGCATCACCCGCGAGCAGCCCGGCGAGATCACCGTTCTCGCGATCGGCCCCCTCACCAACATTGCCGAGGCGGTTCGCCGTGATCCGGGCTTCCCCGGCCGCGTCGCGCGGCTAGTGCTGATGGGTGGTGCCGAGGGTACCGGAAACATCACCCCGTCGGCCGAGTTCAACTTCTGGCACGATCCCGAGGCCGCGTCCGAGGTCTTCGCCGCGGGCTTTGATACCCCGGTAATGGTGGGTCTCGATGCGACCCGCCACGCCTTCATGACCCCGGGCGTGCGCGAGCTGGTGCGTCAGATCGGTACCCCGACCGCGAGGTTCATCCACGGATCCACCCGGCAGTACACCGACCACTACTGGAACCGCTACCACGAGGTGGGTTCCGAGCTCTGCGATGTGCTCGCCGTCGCCCAGCTGATCGATCCCGCGCTGGTTCCCACCGTGGCCGCGCACGTGGAGATCGAGACCGCGGGCATCTGCGAGGGCCGCTCGGTCGTGGCCCGCACCGCCCGCTATACCGACCGCACCGCCAACGCGCTGGTCGCCACCGACGCCGTGGACACCCGCGGATTCTTCGAGCTTCTGCTCGGCACGCTCTTCCCGGAACACCGGGCAGACATCGAACGCACCATCGGCCACGAGTACCGCTAGCGTTCACCGGTTTTACCCGCATCACCCATCCACCCCCCTAATAACAAGGACGTTATTCACATGTCAAAGCTGTTTGCAATTAAGCAGGACTTCACCCTGATGGCCATCCTGCTGATCCCGATCGCGGTCGCCGTGAACTTCGTGGGTGGCTCGCTCGCCCTCGCCCTCAAGCTGCCGCTCTACCTCGACTCCATCGGAACCTTCATCGTCGCGATGCTCGCGGGCCCCTGGGTCGGTGGCGTAACCGGGTTCCTCAGCCTGCTGGGCGTCTCGATCACCGACCCGACCTCGCTCCCCTGGGCCGTGCTCGCCGCCCTCGTCGGCGTCGTGGTGGGTACCCTCGCCCGCGGCAAGATGTTCCTCACCTGGGGCCGCATCATCTCCTCGATCGGCATCATCGTGCTGGTCAGCGTCGCCCTCGTTGTGATCATGCGCTTCCTCTTCTTCGGTGGTTTCACCACGAGCGGTTCCTCCCTGGTTGCCGCCGCCATGATGACCGCGGGTATGCCCTTCTGGTTTGCCCAGGTGCTCTCCTCGATCGTCTCGGAAATCCCGGACAAGACCATCACCGTGCTGATCGCCGTCTTTGTGATCCGCTCGATCTCCACCCGCACGCTGCTGAAGTTCGGCACCGGCAGCATCTTTGCCGAGTACCGCACGGCGCGTAAGGCCAAGAAGAAGGCGGCCGCCACCCCCGTCGCCGCCGGCACCACCAACTAGCAAGGATTCATATGTCTGCCTCCGCGGTTTCCCCCGCGCGCACCTCCCGGGGATCGTACAGCGATCCCCGGGAGTCCCCCGCCACCGAGGTGCTCCGCACCGGCAACGGGGTGCGCGACCTCAACCCGGCCACCCAGCTCTCCCTGGCCGGTGGCCTCGCCCTGACGGCGGTGCTGTTTGGCCCGCTGTGCATGGTCATCGTGGTCACGATCTGCCTCGTGCTGAGCGCACTGGCCGGACGTGCTCGTCCCTTCCTCACGCTGTTCACCCGGACGATCCTCATCCTCGGCATCGCGATCGTGGCGCTGCAGACGTTCTTTGTGCCCGGCACCACCGAGCTGTTCTCCTGGTGGCTGTTCACCGCGACCGCGGAGGGCCTCGCCGCCGGTATCCAGATCGCCTCGCGGGTGCTGGGTGTGGGTGCGTCCGTGATCCTGCTCATCCAGATCCTGAACCTCGACCGTCTCGTGCTCGACATGGAGCAGCGCGGCATGAGCCCGCGCGCAACCTACGTGATCACCGCCACCGTGAACATCATTCCCCAGATGCGCAAGCAGATGGGCGTGATCATGGACGCTCAGAAGTCGCGCGGTGTCGAGACCGACTCCAACCTGTGGGTGCGCACCCAGGCGTTTGTGCCCACCATCGGCCCGCTGATTCTCAACTCCATCATGGGGGTGGAGGAGAAAGCACTGACCCTCGAATCCCGTGGATTCTCCGCAACGGGAACCCGCACCTCGCTGCGCTACGTAGAGGACCGCCCCCGCGATAAGCGTCTGCGTGTGCTCATTGTCTGCGCCCTCGTGGCCATCATCGGAGTAAGGATTGTGCTGTGGATTCTGTAACCCTGACCGACGTTACCTACACCTATCCGGGTTCCGAGGGACCCGTGCTGCGAGACATTAACCTCAGCATTCGTGCGGGTGAGTTCTGCTCGATTATTGGCCCCAACGGCGCGGGTAAGACCACCCTCTGCGCGGCCATTCGTGGCTTCGTCCCGAAGTTCTATAAGGGGGATTTCGAGGGCACCGTCCGAATCAAGGGCGAGGATATCGCGGACGCCTCGATCGGCGAGATCGCGCGCGACGTGGGTTTCGTGTTCCAGAACCCGTTCACCCAGATGAGCGGCATCACCGCGAGCGTGTACGACGAGCTCGCGTTCGGTCTGCGCAACCTCGGCGTCCCACCGGCGCAGATCCGCGAGCGGGTCGAGGGCATGCTGGAGCTCGCCGGGATCACCGCGTTTCGCGACCGTGATCCGTTCCAGCTCTCCGGCGGGCAGCAGCAGCGCGTGGCGCTCGCGGCGATGCTGATCATGGAGCAGGACGTCATCGTGATCGATGAGCCGACGAGTCAGCTGGACCCGCAGTCCACCGACGACGTGTTCGCCCTGATCGAGGCCGCGCAGAAGCAGGGTCGCACCATCGTGCTCGTGGAGCACAAGATGGGCCACGTGGCCCGCTATTCGGACCGCGTTGTGCTCATGGGCGAGGGCCGCATCCAGGCCATCGGGACCCCCGCCGACGTCTTCACCGATCCCGCCGCCGCGAGCCACGGCATCACACTGCCCGAATCCATCGAACTCGCCCAGCGTCTCGCGGGTCACGGTGTCACCGTGCCCGGCTCCCCGCTCACCGTTCCCGCGCTGATCGGCGCGCTCTCCGGAGGTTCCCACCATGTCGCTGATTAGCCTGCAGGACGTCACGTTCTCCTACCCCAACGGCGTGCTCGCCGTGGAGGGTGTGAGCATGAAGCTTTCGGCCGGGGAATCGGTCGCGATCGTGGGGCAGAACGGCGCGGGAAAGTCGACCACCGTAAAGATGATGAACGGACTGCTGCGCCCCACCTCGGGCGAGATCATCGTCGCCGGGGTCAACACCCGGGAGCGCACCACCGCCCAGGTCTCCCGCGAGGTGGGCTACGTCTTCCAGAACCCGGATGACCAGATCTTCAACAGCTCCGTGCGCAAGGAGATCGAGTACGGTCTCAAGCGCATGAAGCTCGACGAGGATGAAATCGAACGCCGGGTGGATGACGCCGCCGAACTGACCGGTATGGCACCGTTCCTTGAGGAGAACCCGTTTGATCTCCCGCTGTCTATTCGCAAGTTTGTGACCATCACCTCGGTGATCGCGAGCGACTGCGCCGCCCTGATTCTCGATGAACCCACCGCCGGGCAGGACCGCGCGGGGCTCGAGCGTCTGGGCGAGCTGATCCGCACGCTGCAGGCGCGCGGCAAGGCCGTGGTCACGATCACCCACGATATGGAGTTTGTGGCCGCGAACTTTGAACGAATCATCGTGATGGCTAATCGCCGCGTGGTTACCGAGGGCTCGCCATCCGCGATCTTCTACGACCGGGAGGCCATGGCCGAGGCGCGGCTCAACCCGCCCGCCGTGGCCGAGGTAGCCGCGGCGCTGGGGTGCCCCGAGGTTGGTCTCGACGTGACCGCCCTCGCGCGCGTGCTCACCGAGCGCGCGGCACTGGCACGCGCGTAGCTACGCACGCACACCCACACAAAACCGGCGTATACCCCTCGGGGTATACGCCGGTTTTTCCTGGAGGCGTGAACTAGATCGCGGCCACCACCGCGGGTTCGACGGCCGCACGGGCGTCCTCGGCCCGCACTCCGGCGAGCACCCGCAGCACCGGGAACAGCGCGAACACCATCAGCACGGCCCCGATCGGCAGCAGCGCGAGCGTTCCGATTCCGGCGAGGATGAGCCCACCGAGGAGCCCGCCGAGCGCGATCGAGATGTTCCATACCGTGACCATGACCGACTGCGCGGCGTCGGCCGCGGCACCACCCGCCCGAGCGATGAGCACCTGGAACAGCACCGAGTACCCGCCAAACGCATAGCCCCAGAGCAGCGCCGACACGAAGGTTACCGGGGCGGCGACCGCGGCGGGCAGCACCCCCGGCCAGACCGCCAGGCCGATTCCGGCAAGGCCCAGCACGCCGGCCGCCATGGCACTCACGAGGGAGACGGCGAGGTACCGATCAGAGAGCCGACCGCAGCCAAACGTGCCCACGATCGAGGCGATTCCGAACAGCGCAAACACGAGGCTCGGGGCAAGCACCGGCTCGCCCGCGCCAAACGTGAGAATGGGCGTGAGGTAGGTGTAGCCGAGGTTCTGCGCCACGATACTCAGAGTGACCGTGGCGAGCACGAGCAGCACCGCCGGGGTGCCAAGGGCCGCCCGCAGGCTCGCCTCGGCGGGAATCTTCGCATCCGCCCCGCGCGTGATGCCGGGCACCCGGGGTGCCCAGATCGCCACGATTACGCCCACCAGCACCGTGACGCCCACGATGATCGCGAATACCGCGCGCCACCCCAGGCTCTCCCCCAGGACGGTGCCGAGCGGCACACCCAGGGCGAGCGACAGCGTGCCGCCGAGAAACGCAACCCCGAGGGTGGCGCCGAGGCGGCCCGGGGCGGTGAATCCGCGGACGTATCCCGGAATCATCGCCCAGACCACACCCGCCGCAAGCCCCGCCACGAATCGCGATGCGAGGTGGGAGACGATCTCGGGGGCCACCGCGGTGCCAAGGTTTGCCACGGCAGAGACCACAACCACCGCGATGAGCAGTGAGCGGCGGTTCCAGCCGGCCGCGGCCCGGGTCAGCGGGATCGCGGCGACGATGCATCCGATCGCGAACGCCACGATGCCCTGGCCGGCAACCGAGACCGACACCCCGAGGTCGCGGGCAATCTGCGGGAGCAGCCCGGCCGGGAGGATCTCGGTGAGCAGGCTGATGAACCCCACACACGCGATGAGAATCGCGGCGGGGAGGGGACGAACGGGGCGGGCTTCCTGGCCCACAAAAGAACTCATGCCATCAGCATGAACCGCTACCACTAGTGGCAGGGTCAAGCCCACATCCCGAAAGCGGGAATGTGAGCGCGCGAGCGATGGTTGTGACGAGGACACCCACCGGATCGGAACCCCATGTATATCGGCGAGCTCGCTACCCGCACCGACACCTCCCCGCGCCTGCTGCGCTACTACGAGGAGCAGGGCCTGCTGTGCGCCGAACGGGATTCAAACGGATACCGCACCTATGCGCCCTCCGCGGTGGATCGCGTCGAAACGGTCCGCTGCCTGCTGGGTGCCGGGGTACCCACGCGCCTGATTCCGCTTCTGCTTCCCAACTATGCACCCGGTCAGTCGGTATTTGATACCCCGATCGATCCCGCGATTCGCGCCGAGCTGGAGGGCCACCGCCAGCGCCTGTACGAGCGGCAGGTGCGGGTGAGCGCGAGCCTCACGGCGATCGACAACTATCTCGCCCGCACCTGCACCGACACCGCGTGCACGGATGCCGTATCCGCGACGCCGGCCGAAACCGCCTAACCGCGGTAACCGCCCCTAGCGGTGTTCCGCACGCTCCGCGGCCACGAGGGCGTTGATGCGGGCACGCTCCGCGGGGCCGTAGGTCTCCCGGGTCACGAGGATCGCGATCAGACCAATAATGGCGGCCGCCATGTAGAGCAGTGAGGCACCGGGCCACCCGATCCAGCCCACCAGCGCGGCGGCCAGCAGCGGGGCGAAACCGCCCAGGGTCGCGGCGATCTGGTAGCCGAGCGAGGCACCCGAGGTGCGGGTCGAAGTGCCAAACTGCTCGGTCAGCAGCGAACCCTGCGTTCCGGTCAGCGAGGCGTGGATGATGCCGATTCCGAAGATAAACACGGCCACCACGAGCGCCGGCGTTCCATCATTGGTGAGCAGGTACATCGGGAACGCAAACAGGATTGCCACGATGCAGCCCACGATGTAGATGGGCCGCCGACCGATGCGGTCGGTGAGCGCCCCCGACAGGAACGTCACAAAGATCGCCAGGATACTCGCCGCGGTAATCGCTCCGAGCGCGGTGGGGCGGATGTCCGGGAAGCGCTCGGACAGGTAGTTCAGCAGGTAGGTGGCCGTGGAGTAGTACGCGAAGGACTCCACCACGCGCAGACCGATCACCCGCAGAATGCTGCGCCAGTCGCGACGGAGGGTGGTGAGGAACGGATTCTTCTCGATCTTCCCGCTGGCCTTCGCCTCCTCAAACTCCGGGGACTCCGACAGCCGGGAACGCACGATGAGGGCGACGATCACGAGCACCGCGCTCAGCAGGAACGGGATACGCCACTTCCAGTCGCCCTCAAGCTGGGCGCACAGCAGAAACATTCCGCTGGCGAGGGCAATACCCAGCGGGTTTCCCGCCTGCGGGATTGCCGCGTACATGCCTCGACGGTTCCAGGGCGCATGCTCATACGCCATGGTGATCGCGCCACCCCACTCGGCACCAAAAGCGAGCCCCTGAATCATTCGGATGATCACCAGCAGCACGGGTGCCAGCGCACCAATCTGCGCGTAGGTGGGCAGTAGGCCGATGAGGAACGTGGCCCCACCCATCACGAGCATCGCCGCGACGAGCACGGGTTTGCGCCCAAAGCGATCGGCCAGATAGCCACCCACCGCGCCACCGAGCGGGCGCATCAGGAAGCCCACGGCCAGCGTGGCGAAGGAGAGTAGCGTGCCAATGAAGCGGTCGCTCTCGGGGAAGAACACCGCGCTGAAGTACAGCGCCGAGGCGGTGCCGTACGCGATGAAGTCGTAGTTTTCGACGCTGGTACCAAGCGCCGCCGCTATCGCGGTCTTATTGCGGTCCTTGGAGCCAAGAACCGATGGCTGGGTGGTGGACACGGGGATCTCCTTTGATCGGGGGGGGGGAGGGAAGGTTAGGGCTGAGCGGTCGGCACGAGGTCGTCGAGCGCGTTGAGTTTGGCCACGCGGCGACGGGTATCCTCGTCATCGTCGAAGGTCGCGGCCAGGAACTCGCGCACGATGTCGGTGATGAAGGCGGGCGGCACGAGCCAGGCGCCCAGGGCGATGACGTTCGCGTCATCGTGCTCCACGGCCTGGTGTGCCGAGTACGCCTCATTGGCGAGGCCGCAGCGAATACCGGGAATCTTGTTTGCGGCCATAATGGCACCCGCACCGGTGCCGCAGACGAGGACCGCTCGGTCGGCGGTTCCATCGAGGACGGGGGCGCAGGTTGCCTGGGTGATGTCGGGGAAATCCACCGGATCGGTGCTGTGCGTGCCCCGATCAATCACCGTGTGGCCCAGTGCTTCGATCGCGTCGATCACGCGCTGCTTCACGGGGAAACCGGCGTGATCGGCACCAACGGCAATTCTCATAGTGTCTGGGGTCCTCTCGGTGCGGTGCGTCTCACCGCGCTTGGAATCGATTCCATGGAAACGATTCCATGAACATCACCATGATGCAGCACCGATCCCCGACGCGCAAGTCCCGAGCGCCACAGAGGTTCTTCCCAGGGCACGATTGCGCCACTGAAGAGCGCATGCCGCGCGAGGCATACGCACGACGGGTGCCGCCCGGACACGAGCGGGTGGGGCGCGAAACTAGGAGCGATCCACCAGGGTCAGCGGCACGCGTGCGGAGGTTGCAGGCAGTCCCTCAATGAGGTTGAGCAGGCCCTGAACCCCGAGCCTGCCGATGCTGGCCGCATCGTGACGCAGTGCGGTGATGGGCGGGGTGGCGAATTCGAACCAGTCCAGATCATCGAATGAGACCACCGCGATCTTCGCCGCGGCCGCGCTTCCCAGCCGGTGGTGCAGGCCGCGCACCATGCCCATCGTGGTGGGCCCGTTTACCCCAAACACCGCCGTGGGGATCACGCCGCGATCGAGAATACGGATCATCGCCGCCTCGCCCCCGTCGGCGAGGAAGTTGCCCACGTCGAGGAAGGCATCATTCTCGGTGATGCCGTGATCGGCACGCCCCGCCAAATACGCGGCCTGCCGCTCGGCACCGGTGGACATCGCCGCCGGTCCGCCCACAAACGCCACGTCCCGGTGCCCACGATCGCGTAGCCAGTCAAGCACGAGACGCACCCCCTGCGCGTTATCGGTGGCGTAGAGCGGGATGTCGAGCCCCGGAGCCGTGCGGTTGAGGAGAACCATCGGGAACCCCGAGCTCACGAGCGAGGCGAGCTTGGGAGACACCGGGCCCTGCGGGGAGAACAGCAGCCCGTCCACCCGCTGCGCGGCAAAGATGCTCAGGTACTCATCGGCCTGATGCTCATCCTCATTGGCATTGGCGAGCAGGATCGTATAGCCGCGGCGCATCGCCTCGCGCTCGGCCGCATGGGCAAGCTCGGCAAAGAAGGGGTTTCGAATATCGGAAACCAGCAGGCCCAGGACGTCGGTGCGGGCGCGGCGCAGCGATCGCGCGGGGCCATTGGCCACGTAGTTGAGCTCGGCCGCGGCCGCCGTCACACGCTCACGAGAGTCCGGGGAGGTACTGCTGGAGCCACTGAGCACCCGGGAGGCGGTGCCCACCGAGACACCGGCCCGGTCCGCCACGTCCTTGATCGTCGGCATCTAGCCCTCCCTATGGAAACGATTCACCAGTCTAACGTGGTCCCCGATTTATCCGAGTTGTTCCTCCGTACCGTCAGACGGCCGAGCTCGCAGTCGAGTGCGGTGCCTTCGCCCGGATACCGGCGAGGACGCGCAGGACCGGGGGCAGAGAAACCGCCATCAGAATCGCGGCGATGGGCAGCAGAAAGAGGGGCCCGATTCCCGCGAGCAGGACGCCGCCGACGAAACCTCCCAGCGCGATCGAGATGTTCCACACCGTGACCATCACCGACTGCGCGGCATCCGCCGCCGCACCACCCGCGTGGGCAACCACCACCTGGAACAGCATTGAGTAGCCGCCAAATGAGTATCCCCACAGCATGACCGAGATCGTGAGGAGGGCGCTCCCCACCGGTTCGGCGAGCAACCCGGGCCAGGCCGAGAGGCCGATTCCCGCGAGCCCCACCGCCCCGGCCGAGAGGGCGGACACGAGGGTTCCGGTGAGGTGTCGGTCTGCAAAGCGACCGGATCCGATCGTCCCCAGAACCGAGGCGATCCCAAACAGCCCGAAGACCAGTCCCGTGCTCAGGGCGACCCCTCCGAATTCGAGGATCGGGGCAAGGTAGGTATAGCCGAGGCTCTGGCCCACAACGATCAGCACTACCGCTAACAGTACGAGCTGCACGGCGGGAGTGCGCACGGCTGCGCCGAGGGTCTGCTCGACCGGAATGCGTGCATCGGTTCCACGCGCGACTCCGGGAACCCGAGGTGCCAGGAACAGTGCAATGATCCCCATCATGACGGTCAGCGCGGTGATGATCACAAAAACCAGACGCCAGCCGACTGTCTCACCCAGCAGTGTGCCCATCGGGACCCCGAGCGCGAATGCGAGCGTTACGCCGAGGAACGCCACACTGAGCGTGGATCCCAACCGCTCAGGCGGCGTGAAGCCACGCACGTACCCCGGGAACATTGCCCACATCCCGCCGGCCGCGAGCCCCGCTGCAAAACGGGTGATGAGGTGGGTGACGATATCCGGTGCGAGGGCCGTTCCCAGGTTTGACACCGCCGAAATCACGAGCACCCCGAGGAGAAGCGAACGGCGATCCCAGCTCGCAGCGGCACGGGTCAGGGGAATTGCGGCAACGATGCATCCGATCGCAAACGTGACGATTCCCTGGCCGGCGAGGGAGGGAGACACCCCGAGCCCCAGCGAAATCTGTGGCAGAAGGCCCGCCGGCAGAATCTCGGTGACCAGGATAATGAACCCCACGCCGGCGAGCATTATCGCGATGGGGAGGGGATTGAGGGGTCGGGCGTTCTCGCCCACGGTTTGAGTCATGGACACAGCCTGAGGGGTTGGCAGTAGTGTCAGGGTCAAGGCGGCACTCCTTCGCCGGGAATGCACCCGCACGTGGGACCGTTGTCACCGGGAGACCCAGCAGATCGGATTCCCATGTACATCGGCGAGCTTGCCACCCGCACCGCGACATCTCCGCGGCTCCTCCGCTACTACGAGAAGCAGGGACTTCTTCCGGCTGGGCGTGATGTGAATGGTTACCGGCTCTACGCTGATTCCGCCATCCACACCGTCGAGACGATCCGCTGTCTCCTGGATGCCGGGGTGCCCACGCGGCTCATCCTGCTCCTGTTGCCGGAGGTGGAGCCCGGACAGGAGGTGCTAGACATCCCGCTCGACCCCGCGATTCGCCTCGAGCTTGAGGGCTATCGCCAGCGTCTCTACGATCGACACATTCTGGTGGCCGCCAGCCTCACGGCGATCGACAACTATCTGGCGCGTGCGCGCGCACGTTCTGCCTGCACGGCCGATGCCTAGCGGCCGGTCAGGGCGCTGTCACCGGTTTCGGCTAACCTAAACCCACACGCTGACCACGGGAGCCACCTTGCCTTTTGCCGATGAACTGCTCGGTATCGATGCCGTCCGCTCGCTCGAATCCACGCTGCACGCGGCCGGGCTCAGCTCAGCACCCGCGCTGTCGGCGGTGAGTGCACAGACGCTGTCGCCGCTCACACTGCGCGAGCGCACAGACCTGCTGCGCGATGCCATCCTGGCCGATGTTCCCGGCGATTTTGCGGCCCTCGCCACGCTGGTGCACGCCGCCGTAGCCCTGCCCACACCACCCACCGGCTGGGGCGTCTGGCCGCTGACCGAGGCCGTCACCACCCGCGCGCTGAACACCGATGCGGATGCCCACCTGGCCGAAGCGCTCGCGCTGCAGGCGGCACTGACTCCGGGGCTCACCGCCGAGTTTGGGATCCGCGGGCTCCTGCGCCACGACCTCCCCCGCTCGCTCGAGATCGTTCAGGGGTGGACGACCCATCCGGACGAGCACGTGCGTCGCCTCGCCTCCGAGGGCACCCGCGCGTACCTACCCTGGGGCGTGCGGGTACCGGCCCTGATCGCCGCCCCCGAGGCTACCCTGCCCATCCTGCACGCGCTCTACCGCGACCCCAGCGAATATGTGCGCCGCTCGGTGGCCAACCACCTCAACGATATTGCGCGCCATAGCCCCGAGCTGGTGACCGAGACCACCGCGGCCTGGCTCGCAGCGCCCGATGAGAACACCGCCTGGCTCGTCAAGCACGCGCTGCGCACGCTGATCAAGAAGGGCGATCCGGCGGCCCTCGCCCAGCTCGGCTTTGCCCCCGCCACGGCCGAGGTGTCCCCGCTTGTCCTCAGCGCCGATCGGGTGCCCGCGGGCGGCTCGCTCGGCTTCTCGGCGATGGTCACAAACACCGGATCGGCCGCCGCCAAACTCGCGATCGACTACGTGGTTCACTTCCAGAAGGCAAACGGCACCCTCGCCCCCAAAACCTTCAAGCTGGTCACGCGGACGCTCGAACCGGGCGAGAGCATCCGGGTGGCCAAGGAGCACTCGTTCCGGCCGATCACCACGCGGCGCTACCACCCGGGCGCACACGCGATCGCGCTGCAGGTCAACGGCGTCTCCTTCGAGCGCGCCGAGTTTGCATTGGACGCCGACTAGCCCCGCACCGATAGTCTCGAAGTCCCGCCCGCGTCCCTGGAGGCCCCATGTCACACCCCGCTCCCACCGAACCGCGCGTCGGCTGCGGTGCCGCGATCCTGCGCGATGGCAGGCTCCTGCTGATCCGTCGGCTGCGGGAACCCGAGGCGGGGGCCTGGGGGCTACCGGGCGGCAAGGTCGACCTCGGCGAAACCGTACCCGCGGCCATTGCCCGCGAGATCGCCGAGGAGATCGACATCGCCCTCGCGGGCACCACGCTGCTGTGCGTGGTGGATCAGATCGATGCCGAGGCGGGCACCCACTGGATCGCGCCGGTGCACCTCGCCACCGCGTTTACCGGCACTCCGCGGCTGGTCGAACCGCACAAGCACGACGGGCTCGACTGGTTTCCGCTGGACGCCCTGCCGACCCCGCTGACCGTCGCCACGGTGCAGGCCGTTGCCGCACTGAACGCACGCGAAATGTCGGCGTAGGAAAATCTCTCGGGGCACTCGCGCACGCGAGGGCACCGAACCCGCCAGGACGGCACCGCGCGACCCGGGCTCGCACAATAATGGTCGGGTGGGCACCCGCCCATCCCGTTCCATCCCGGGAGGCCCCGTGTCGATTGACCGTATTCCGCCGCTACCGGGTCGGTCTGCGCCCTCGGGAACCGACGTCCTGGTGCACCTCCAAAACCTCATCCTCGCCGGCACCCTCGAGCCGGGAGAACGCCTTCCGAGCGAGCGCGATCTGGCGCTGCACCTTGGTGTTTCACGCCCGCTGCTGCGGGAATCGCTGAGCCGGTTGGAGGCGCGCCGCCTGGTGGTGCGTCGCCGGGGAAGCGGCACCTCGGTAACCGCGGACTTCGGCCGGGAGGCCGCCCTGATCGGCGCGGTGCTCGCCGCGAGCGACGACCATCGCGATGCCGCCGAGCTGCGGGCGGCCCTCGACGCGCACATCCTCGATCTCGCCGCGGAACGCATGGACGAGGCGGCGCTGGCGGCCCTGTCGCGGGCGATCGACGATCATCCAGAAGCTCTCAGCGCCGATGCCTCACTCACACACGATGAGGACTTCCACGCGGCGCTCGCCCGCGGCACCGGCAACGCGCTGATCGCCGCGATCTCCGAACTGCTGAGCGCCTGGGCTCGCCCGATCCGCGCAGGAGCACACACCGATGCGGCGGCCCGGCGCGCCACGATGGAGCGCAACCAGCGCACGCTGGCGAACCTGCGCGGGCGCGTAAGCGCTAGTGCAGATCGGTATCCGCGGCCGTCTCCACCCAGCTGAGGAAGGTGGTGCGGAACCCGGCCCGGGTGGGGGCGCAGATCAGCGGCCCGGCCCCGATGTCGAGGTTTCCGGCGAGCGGCGCAACCCGAACGAGGCGCCAGGGTTCGGCATCCACGCGGGCGCGAACGGTCACCGAAGTGTCATCGCGGCTCACCCGGATGGTGATGTTGCGGTCGTTCCACTCGGGCACCGGAGCGACCGACCAGTCGGAGTTGGTGTGGGTGACCACGGCCCCCAGCTGCAGAGCGCCGTCGGCGAACTCGACGCCGGCTTTGATCCAGGTTTCCTCACCGGCGCGCAGGAAAACGCCCGCCTGATCGAACTGCTCGCGGAACGCGGCCGTGAACGTGATCTCGACCGCGCGGCCCACCGCGAAGGGCACGAGGAGCGCGTGCTCGGTATCGTGCACAAAACCATAGGAGGTGTGCCGCCAGGCATCGCTGCCCTCGACGGCCTCGACCTCCAGTCCCACCGAGGTGACCTCGGCAGACACCGGCTCGGTGGTCCAGGTTCCGGCGCTCCACGGGAGTAAACGGTCGGTCATCGGGAGTCCTCTCCATCGTGGGCGCACCTCGCCCTCCGCCGAGCATATCCAACACCCGGAGGCACGCCCGGATGAATCTTCGAGAAACGGTCCCGCGGGGGTGCAAAAGCGAGTACTCTCGTGTCTCGACCCATCCACCACTCACCCGGAAACTCGTGAACGCACCACACACCTCCCCCATCCCGCTGCCGCCCCTCGGTCAGAACCCCGGCCGCGCATTCCTCAGCCTGCTGCGCCCCCACCGCGGCAAGCTGCTCCTCGCGGCGCTCGCGTTTGTGGTGAAGGACAGCCCGCTGTGGCTGATGCCGGTGATTACCGCGCGCGTGATCGACATCGTGGTGGACCGCCGATCCCTCACCGAGCTCGCGATTGCGGCCGGTTTGGCCGTGCTGCTGCTGGTGCAGAACTATCCGCTGCACATGGCCTTCACCCGGCTGTTCAGTACCGTGACGCGTCGGATCGCCGCGGATCTCCGCAACACCCTGACCGAGCACCTGCAGTCGCTCTCGATCGGCTACCACTCGCGCGCGAGCGCCGCGGTCATCCAGACCAAGGTGGTGCGCGATGTGGAGAACGTCGAGCTGATGATGCAGCAGGCCTTCCCTGCCGCGCTCTCGGCGGTGGCGGCGCTCACCGGTGCGATCATCATGACCGCCATTCAGGTGCCCGCGTTTGTGCTCGTGTTTGCACTGACGGTACCCATCGCCGTGCTGCTCATGCGCTACGTCCGCGCCCGCTCCCGGCACCGCAATGAGGACTTCCGCCGCCAGGTGGAGCGGTTCTCCAAGGGTGTGGGCGAGATGGCCACGCTGATCCCGATCACCCGCGCGCACGGTCTCGAGAAGGTAGCCGTGGAGCGCGTCTCGAACCGCACCGAGGAGGTACGTAGCGCCGGCATTAACCTGGACGTGCTGAACGGCCGCTTCGGTGCCATGTCCTGGGTTGCGTATCAGCTGCTCGGTGTCTTCTGCCTGGTGGCCGCCGCGGCCGCGTCGCTCACCGGGTTGCTGCCGATCACGCCCGGCCAAGTGGTGCTGCTCTCCACCTACTTCACGATTCTCACCGGCGGCATCGTGACCCTGCTGAGCCTCGTGCCGGTGTTCACCCGCGGGCTGGAGTCGATCCGTTCGGTGGGCGAGGTGCTGCAGGATCCGGACGTCGAGGAGAACGACGGCAAGGCGCACCTCACCGAGGTGGCCGGCGAACTGCGCTTTGAAGACATTCGGTTCCGCTTCCCCGGGGATCCGCGGGTCGCGATCGACGGTGTGAACCTCACGGTGAAGCCCGGCGAGACGATCGCGTTTGTGGGCCCCTCGGGGTCGGGAAAGTCCACGATGCTGAACCTCGTGCTGGGGTTCCTGCGCCCCACCGGCGGCCGCATTCTGCTGGATGGCCGCGACCTGGAGTCGCTCGATCTGCGCGAGGTACGCCGCTTCGTTTCGGTGGTGCCGCAGGAGTCGGTGCTGTTTGATGGCACGGTGCGCGACAACATCACCTATGGCCTCGAAAACGTCACCGATGAGCGGGTGTTGAAGGCGCTGACCGACGCCCACGCGATGGACATTATCGAGAACCTGCCGAACGGCTGGGACACCGTCGTGGGTGAGCGCGGGGCGAGCCTGTCGGGCGGTCAACGTCAGCGTCTCGCGATTGCGCGGGCGCTGGTGCGGGATCCGCGGATCCTGTTCCTCGATGAGGCCACCTCGGCTCTGGATTCCGAGTCGGAGTCGCACATCAAGGAGGCGCTGGATTCGCTGCTGCGCGATCGCACGACCCTGATCGTGGCGCACCGGCTCTCGACGATTCGCTCGGCCGACCGCATCGTGGTGCTTGCCCGCGGAAAGATCGTCGAGATCGGCAGCCATGACGAGCTGCTGGCGCTGGGCGGGCACTATGCCCGCTTGCACGCGGCGCAGAACGGATAGTTTTTGCCGGTGCCGGTCTGCACCGACCGGCACCGGTGAGGTTTGCCGCCGAGCTCCCGTAGCCTCCCTTCAAGAACTACGGGCGCTCGGCAGGTTTAGGGGAGCAGCGGGAGCGTGATCCGGAACACGGTGTTGCCCGGTTCGGATTCGAGTGCCACTCGGCCGCCGTGGGCCTGCACGACGGCGGCGACGATGGAGAGCCCGAGGCCCGAGGTGCCACCGGATCCGGGGGCGCGGGTGCGGGATTCGTCGCCGCGCACGAAGCGCTCGAACACGTGGTCGCGGAGGTCTTCGGGGACGCCGGGGCCGTTGTCGCTGATCTCGAGCAGCGCCTCGCCGTCCTTCGCCTCGAGGTGCGCGCGGATCTGCGTGCCGGCGGGGGTGTGGACGCGGGCGTTTGCGAGGAGGTTGACGATGACCTGCTGCAGGCGCGGGGTGTCTCCGAGCACGCGGATCGGCACCTCGGGGGCATCGAATTCGAGCGGATGGTCGGGGCCGGCCGCGTGGGCGTCGTTGACCGCGTGAAACACGATGTCGGTGAGGTCCACGGGGCGCCGGGTGAGTTCGCGGCCCTCGTCCAGGCGAGCGAGCAGCAGCAGGTCTTCGACGATGCCGGTCATCCGGATCGATTCGGAGCCGATGCGCGAGAGCGAGTAGGCGATGTCTTCGGGCAGGTCGGTGCCGATGCGGCGGGCGAGTTCGGAGTAGCCGCGGATCGAGGCCAGCGGGGTGCGCAACTCGTGGCTGGCGTCCGAGACGAAGCGGCGCAGCTTGACCTCGCCGGCGCGACGCACCTGTAGGGACTCCTCGACGTGCGTGAGCATGAGGTTGAGCGAGGCTCCCACGCGGCCCACCTCGGTGCGCTCATCGGCATCACGTTCGGGTACGCGCACGCGCAGTGCTGCCTCGGTTCGGTCGCCGCCCGGGGTGGTGCCGGGGTCGCCGTCGGCCCCGACCGAGAGCCGGGATACCTCGGCAGCGGTGGCGGCCACCCGGTCGAGCGGGCGCAGCGCGAGCCGCACCACGAGGTAGGCCGCGGCGGCAACGATGAGGAGCACGCCGACGGCGAGGATCAGGATGGCCCGGGTCAGCTGCGAGAGCGTGAGTTCGGTAGCCGCGAGGGGCAGGCCGGTGACGCTGATGCCGGTGCGCAGGGTGGTCGGGGTGACGAGCACCTGTATTTCGCGGGCCATCACGCGGTAGTTACCGAGCCCGGGAATGGTGATGTTCGCGGGTTCTACGTGCGTGGAGGCGCGCAGGATCGCCTGGTTTTGCGCCTCGGTCAGGGGCGTGGGTGAGCCGTCGGTGGAGAGTGCGGCGGAGCGCACCACCTCGCCGTCGAGGATCACCGCGCCGAGCGCGCCCGGGCCGGTGCCGGGGTCGCCGAGGAAGCCGGGGTTCTGCGGGTCGAAGCCGCCGAGGGTGCGTTCGGGCCGCTGCGAGAGGTGCACGAGCTGTTCGTCCACCCTGTTTTCGAGGAGGTTGCGCACGGTGAGTACGCTCGCACCACCGATCAGCGCGCTCGCGGCCGCGATGCCCACGAGCAGGATCGCGAGGAGGCGCTGGCGCAGGGTGAAGGCGCGGCGACGCTTCTTTTTCGGAGCCTCGCTGGTGTTCTCTGCGGGTGCACCCTCGTTCCCGGTGGGTGCGCCTGCGCCCTCGGGCCTCTGCGGCGGCAGGGGCGGGCGCGGGGGAAGCTCGGTGTTGTGGGCGCTCATTCGGCGCTCACCCGGGCAGGCTTGATCATGTAGCCCACGCCCCGCGAGGTGTGGATCATCGGCTCGCGGCCCGCATCGATTTTGCGGCGCAGGTATGAGATGTAGAGCTCAACGATGCTGGTGCGGCCGTCGAACTCGTAGTTCCACACGCGGTCGAGGATCTGCATCTTGCTGAGCAGGCGGCGGGGGTTGCGCATGAGGTAGCGCAGCAGTTCAAACTCGGTGGCGGTGAGGTCGATGGGGTCGCCGCCGCGCTCAACCTCGTGGGAGTCCTCGTTGAGGATGAGGTCGCCGACCTGCACGATCGGGCCGATCTGTTCGGGGGTGACGAGCGCCGCCCGGCGCAGCAGGCCACGAATGCGCGCCACGAGCTCTTCGAGGCTGAACGGCTTGGTGACGTAGTCATCGCCGCCGGCGGTGAGCCCGGCGATGCGGTCGTCGAGGGCGTCCTTTGCGGTGAGGAAGAGCACGGGGAGGTCGGCATCGCGGGCGCGCAGGCGGGCGAGGATGCTGAGGCCATCGAGGTCGGGGAGCATGATGTCGAGGATCACGAGGTCGGGGTTGAATCGGCGCGCGGTCGCGAGGGCGTTTGCCCCGTTCCCGGCGGTCTCGACCTCCCACCCCTCATAGCGCAGCGCCATGCGCAGCAGGTCGGTCAGGGCGGGCTCATCGTCCACCACGAGGATCCGCAGGGCCCCGCCATCGGCACGGGTCATCGCGCTCAGGGGCACGGCGGGTCGGAAACTGCTGCTGTCGCTCATTCCTCCAGTATCCGCGCAAACCTATGAGAAACCTATGCGCTTGCAGAATGCTCGCTGAACAACCCCAAAAGCGATGTTCCTGGCGCACACCCAAAACACAGGGCCGGGCGCATAGCCTCACTCCTAATGGCTCACTCAGGGAGGTTCCGAGCGTTACCCCTCGCTCTGTGTGGGGCGCTCGGGGTGATCTTCTGGGGTGCGCTCGCGATCATGGTTGTTGAGGGTTCTGCCGCGGCCGCCGAATCGCGGCTGGGGGTGCAGGAGCCCTCCGCACGCGTTACGGTGATCGGTGCCGATCTGAACGATGCGGATACCGCCCGCCTCACCTCCGCGGCACGGGAGGGCGGGTCGTCCGTGGCGTTTTCACACTGGTACGAGACCGGGCTGGTGACGCTCTTCGATCCGGAAAAACGGATCGATGCGGCCAGGGAGCTGCGTTCGGATCCACCCGGAGCGCGGGCGATCGTCACAACCAATTTCCCCGGTGCGCCGGAACAGACGGTGCGCGCGGCACGTGCCGGGAACGACAACCTCACCGACATCGTGGGGCGTTTCAGCACGACGGCATCATTCGAGGACCGCACCCCGGCGGCGTTTTTCACACCCGAGGCGCTGAGGTTCGGCGGGGGCACCTACTGGATTTTTGGCACCCGAGAGAACACCGTGCAGCCCATTACCGATGCACTGGAAGACGGCGGTCTCAGGATCGTCGATATCTCGTTCACGCCCGACACCGCGCTGCCCGCCCTGATCACGCGCGGAGTAGCGAGCCCGTTTGGCATCATCGCTGTCGGGTTTGGATCCGTGGTGGTGCTCGCCCCAATCTTTGCGATGGTGGCGCTCCTCACCGCGCACGGAACGCGGTACACGGTGTGGGCGCAGGCGGGAGCGAGCCGCGGATTCCTGCGCCGTGACCAGTTGCGCACCACGCTGGGCCCTGCCCTCCTCGGCGGTGCGGTGGGCGCGCTCATCACGGCCGGATGGGTGAGCGCTGCAGCGGAATCCCTCCTCTCCGCACCCGAAACGATCGCGCTCACCCTCGGTGCCGCGCTCTGTCTCCACGTCCTCTCACTCGCCATCCAGACGGGCATCGCCCTGCGCTGGACCTCCACCACCGTGCGCCATGTCGTCCCGCACTAGGGTGGGGCGCGACTTCCGCTCCGCCACCGGATGGTTCGTGCTCTGCGCGGTGATCCTCGCGGGCCAGGCCGCACTCGTGGCGAGTTTTGCGACGTTCACCGTGGGCTATGCAGACGCGGCCGCCTCACCCTCTGAAACGGAGCTGCCCGCGGGGCAGGGGAGCGCCGTCCGCGTGATCGATCCCCAGGCGCGCAACGTGCAGGACCTCGAAGAACCCGCCCTGCTTCCCGGTGCCCCTGTTCTCTTCGGGGCCCTCGGCGAGCGCGCTGATCTCTTCCTCACCGGGGAGGATGGCCGCATCGACCCGGGGGCCACCACCGCCGAGGAGTTCACCGCCGGGATGCGCGCCGAGGATCTCGCCCGGCTGATTCGCTGTCTGTGCGCCCCGGACGCCCTCGAGGACGTGATCGTCTCGATAAATGCGGCCGAGGACGCCGCCGAAACCGGGAGACGCTACGAGGCCGTTCCAGTGAAGGAGCTGATCTCCCCACTCGAGCGCTCGGGCACCCTGATCGACCGGCTAAACCTCACGCTCGGCATCACCGTCTCCCTGCTCGGAGGCGTGGTGGTGGCCGCCGGTGCCCACCGACTGCGCGCACACACGCTTCGGCGCTTCCTCATCGAGCACCTCCACGGTGCACGCCCGGGTATGCTTCACCTGCGCGCCCAGCTGGTGCTGGCCCTGGGGATTACCCCGCCACTGCTCCTGGGGTTCACCGCCGGGCGGATCGTCTACGCCGGGGCGGACTGGCCGCCGCTCCTCCCCGCGCACTACCTACTGTTTCCCGCACTCTTTGCCCTCGCGCTCCACCTACTCATCGGGATTCCGTTTGCCCGCAGAATTTCCCGCACCCTGCACCCGAAAGGTCCATCATGACCAGCGCGCTCCTGCACGCCGATAACCTCTCCCATGCCTTCCCCGACGGTGAAAACACCCGGCTCATCTTGGACGGCTTCTCCCTCGATCTCTCCGCGGGCGAGATGGTGGGAGTGCACGGCCCCTCGGGCACCGGTAAGACCACGCTGCTGCGCATTCTTGCGGGACTTCTTCCCCCGCAGGAGGGCACCGTCTGGGTGGCCGGCGAGAGCCTGAACTACGCTACCCCGCGGGCGCTCGCCCGCATCCGTACCGCCCACATCGGCTTTCTGGCGCAGAGCGGGGACCTCCTCCGCTCCGAGTCGGTCGCGGCAAACATCGAGCTGCCGCTGTTGTTTATCCGCCCCCGCGTCGGCCAGTCCGAGCGCGCGCGACGGGTCAGGGCCGCCCTCGGAACTGTGGGGCTCGGTGATCTCCGACCCGAACAGAACGTGGACACGCTCTCCGGAGGGCAGCGGCAGCGGGTGGCCCTCGCGCGGGCACTCATCCGCGCCCCGGCGATCCTCATCGCCGATGAGCCCACCGCAGCCCTCGACGCGGCCGCCGCCACGCTGCTCGCGACGCATCTTCGCGCCCTCGCCGATGCCGGAACGGCCGTGCTCCTGGCCTCCCACGATCCGAGAATCCTCACCCCCTGCGACCGCCTCATCCCCCTCGGATAAACAAAACATAAAAACTCATAAGTTACGCATAGGTTCTCCTTGAGCTCGCCATAGGGTCGCTGCCTAACGTCGGTTTCGCGGCATCCGGCCGCGGAAAGCGAGACCCGCAGTGTTTCTGACATCCCTGCGCCGAGAACTCCTCGGCCGCAAAAAGCAAACCCTCATCGTGTCCCTCGGGCTCGCCCTCGCGATTGCCCTCGTGGTCATCGTGGGCGGCGTCTCCGCGGGGATCGCGAACGCCCAGGCGAAGGTACTCACCGGTCTCTACGGTGTGGGCACCGACATCACCGTAACCGCCGAGCCGCAGGCCCCCGGCACCGGAGCCCCCGGCACCGGCCAGCAGTTCAGCTTCTCCGGCGGTGCCCCCGGCACCGGCAGCGGAGACACCAACGTCTCCACCTCACGTCTCGTGGCCTCCCGCGGAGCCGGGCTCCTCGATCAGGGCATGGTCAAAACCGCGGGCACCGTGAGCGGGGTCAAGGATTCCAGCGGCGCACTGGCCCTCAACAACATCACCTTCGGCGGCACCTTCACCGGGGCCACCCCGGGTACGCAGAACCGCCGTGGCGAGGTCGAGGGCGGCCGCTCCGGCGGCGGTAACTTCAACGTCGACACCATCTCGGTGCTCGGGCTCGACCCGGCCGCGACCATCGGCCCGATTTCCGGCGACAAGACCACCTCCGGCCGGGCGCTGGCCACCTCGGATGCCGCCGCCAACGTGGCCGTGCTCGACTCCACCTACGCGACCACCGCGAACCTCGCCGTGGGCGGCACCGTCTCCCTCGGCGGCACCGAGTTCTCCATCGTGGGCATCGTGGACGACGCCGGAGACCCGGGGGCCGCAAACGTCTACATTCCGCTGGGTGTGGCCCAGCAGCTCTCCGGCGAAACCGGCAAGGTCAGCACCATCTACGTGCAGGCCACCTCCGCCGATACCATCCCCGCCACCAGCACCGCCCTCACCACGGCGCTGACCGGCACCAAGGTGTCGACCCAGGCCGACCTCGCCGCCGGAATCTCCGGCTCGCTCGGCAGCGCCGCGAGCCTCGTCAGCTCCCTCGGCACCTGGCTGTCGATCATCGTGCTCGCCGCCGCCGTGCTGCTCGCGATCCTGTTCACCGTCTCCGGCGTCACCCGTCGCACCCGCGAGTTCGGCACGCTCAAGGCCATCGGCTGGAGCAACGGGCGCGTGGTTGGTCAGGTGGCCGGAGAATCGGTCGTGCAGGCCCTCATCGGCGCGGTCATCGGTGTGGTTCTTGGCCTCATCGGCACCACCATCGTCAACGCCATCGCCCCCACCGTGGGTGCCTCCACCCGGGCCGCGGGACGCGGATTCGGTGGGGGTGGGGGTGGCGGAGGCGGCGGCTTCGGTGGCGGTACCGGGGGCGGAACGGGTGCGGGAGATGCGGCACGCACCGCCGCGGCCGAACACACCACCAACATCGCGCTGCACCTGCCCTTTGATCCCTCGCTGATCCTCCTCGCGGTCGGTCTCGCCGTCCTCGCCGGCCTCCTCGCCGGTGCCATCGGCGGCTGGCGTGCCTCCCGCCTCAGCCCGGCCGCGGCCCTCCGCGCCATCGTCTAACCTCGACGCTAAGGAACACTCGTGTACACCCTCACAAACCTCACCAAGACATACAAGACCGCCCGCGGGCCGGTCACCCCGCTGAAGGACGTCAACCTACGCATCGAGGATGGCGAGTTCATCGCCATTCAGGGCCCCACCGGCGGTGGCAAGTCCACCCTGCTGCAGATGCTCGGGGCCCTCGACAAGCCCACCACCGGATCGATCCACCTCGCCGGAGACGAACTCGGCGCCCTCGGCGAGGGCCGCCGGGCGAAGGCCCGCGCCGAACGCATCGGCTTCGTGTTTCAGGGGTTCAACCTGCTGCCCACCATGACCGCCGGTGAAAACGTCGAGACGGCGCTCGTTCCCCTCGGGGTCCCGGCCGCCGAACGCCGCAGTCGGGCCCGCACCGCCCTGGCCCAGGTGGGGCTCGACGACCGCATTGATCACCGGCCGAGCGAGCTCTCCGGCGGCCAGCAGCAGCGCGTCGCCATCGCCCGCGCGCTGGTCAAAAACCCCACCGTGATCCTCGCGGATGAGCCCACCGGCAACCTCGATGAGGACACCCGGGACGACGTCCTCGCCCTCCTCGAGGGGCTCTGGCGCGACCAGGGCCTCACGATGATCATCGTGACCCACGACTCCGCGGTCGCGAAGCGCGCACCGCGCCGCCTGCACCTGGGCGGCGGCGGGGTGAGCGAGATCACCGGCAAGTAACCGGCCAAAACGGCAGCGGCCGGCCCTCCACGAGGGGCGGCCGCTGCCGTATTACTAGAACGACACCAGGATGGGCCAGTGGTCGGCCCGCTCGGGCTGGATCTCCCGAAGCACCCGGACGCTCGCCCGCTCGGGATCAAAACCCGTGCCCATCAGGAAGCGATCGAGAGACACCCCGAGGCCGCTCGGCAGCCAGGTCGGCCAGGTGGCCGTGGCCCCCGCACCGTGGGCGGCGGCCACGTCACGGCAGACGCCCACGGTATCGCCGCCGAGGTTGTTCAGGGTCGAGTTCATGTCCCCCAGCACCACCACGAAGGGGCTCTCGGCGCAGAGGCCGGCCACCCAGTCCAGGTGCATCCGCCAGGTCTCGATGTTGCCCGGCGAGGGCTGCTGAAGGTGCGTCCCCACGATGATCGGCGTTTCCGGCGACGGCGTCTCGGGCCGCAGAGCCAAGCCCGCCCAGGGCGGCATATTGGTGTCCACCCGGTAGTTCCCGGCCGCGGCCAGGCGCGGCGAGAGCAACACCGAGGTGGCGGTGCCCTCATCGGTATACGCCACGTTTGCGAAGCCGCGCTCCCCGAGGTACTCCGCGGCGATCTCGGCCGTGCGCCACCCTGTTTCGGGCAGCACCAGGATCTCCACGCCGTATGCCTTGATCACGGGCATGAGGATATCAGCCGGGGCGGTGTTATCCTCCCCGGCGGCGTTCCAGGCCAGCGCCCGCAGGCCCGAGTTCTGGCCGGGATCCGAGCCCTCCGCCGTGCCCTGAGCGAGAATGCGCGCACCAAAGAGCCCGGCGAGCGCGAACAGCACGCAGGTTACGCCGATCAGCAGCGAGCGCCCGCGACCGCCACTGCGGCGCCACACGGTGAGCGCGAGGATGAGCGCCGCCACCGCGGCCCCGGCCAGCAGGAGGGTAATGATGCGGTCGATCGCGACCAGGTGGCTGCCGATCGGCCAGGCTCGCGCCGGGGTATACGGGAGCACCCAGACCGCGAGCCCCACCAGGAGGAGACCGCCCCAGACACCGCCACGGATCACGTTAGATTTCACGCATTGACCCTAGTGGAGGGCCCCGCGGCCCCGGCGAAGGACGCGCATGCGGCTCGAAACCCACGCGCGAAACCCCGGCACACAGCCAATCCCACACTTAGTTGACAGAAATCAACCATCGGCATATAGTTGACTTTTCGCAAGGATATTAACGAAGCCACGGAGTACGCGCACACAATGTCAGCAACAACCACCGAAGCGGCACCATCACCCGCCGCCATGTCACATCCCGCCGTGATGCGGGCCCTCTCCGGGCTCCTCATGGGTATGTTCGTCTCGATCCTCGCCGGAACCGTGGTCTCCACGTCGATGCCGCGAATCATCTCGGACCTCGGCGGTAACCAGGCCGCCTTCACCTGGGTCATCACCTCGACCCTGCTCGCCACCACGGTGTCCACACCGATCTGGGGTAAGTTCGCCGACATCATGAACCGCAAGCTGCTGATCCAGCTCGCGCTCGTGATCTTCGTGCTGGGCTCGGCCCTCGCCGGGTTCTCGCAGAACACCGAAACCCTCATCATCTTCCGCGTCCTGCAGGGTCTCGGCGGTGGTGGCCTCGCCGCCCTCAGCCAGATCATCATGGCCGACATCATCAGCCCGCGTGAGCGTGGCCGCTACATGGGTCTCTTCGGTGCCGTCATGGCCGTGGGTACCGTGGGTGGCCCGCTGCTCGGTGGCGTGATCACCGACGCCATCGGCTGGCGCTGGAACTTCTTCGTGGCCCTGCCCTTCGCGATCGCCGCGATCTTCCTGCTGCAGCGCAACCTCAACCTCCCCGCACTCGAGAAGATCAAGATCAAGATCGACTACCTCGGCATGGTGCTCATCACCGGCGGTATCTCGCTGCTGCTGATCTGGGTCACCATGGCCGGCCACGAGTTCGACTGGGACTCCACCGCCAGCTACGTCATGATCGGTGCCGCCGTCATCATGCTGATCCTCGCCGTGATCGTTGAGCTGCGGGTCTCGAACCCCATCATCCCGATGACGCTGTTCAAGAACCCCACCTTCTCCCTCGCCGTGATCGCCTCGATCGCCGTGGGTGTGGCCATGTTTGGCACCTCGGTGTTCCTCGGTCAGTACATGCAGCTGGCTCGTGGCGCGACGCCGACGCAGTCCGGCCTGCTCACCCTGCCGATGATCGCCGGTCTGCTGCTCGCCTCGACCTTCGTGGGCATGCTGATCAGTAAGTACGGTAAGTGGAAGGCGTACATGGTCTTCGGATCCATCGCCCTGACCGTCGGTATGTTCCTGATGGGCACCATCAAGTACGACACCAACTACGTGCTGGTTTCGGTCTACATGTTCATCCTCGGTGTGGGTGTGGGTATGGTCATGCAGAACCTCGTGCTGATCGTTCAGAACACCGTCTCCCCCAAGGAGATCGGTGTGGCCAGCTCGGGCGTCACCTTCTTCCGCAGCCTCGGCGGCACGATCGGTATCTCGGTTCTGGGTGCCGTCCTCGCCACCAAGATCACCGATGGCATCAGCGCGAAGGCCGCCGACATCCAGCAGGCCCTCGTGGCACTCGGACCGTCGGGTGCCGAGGTGGGTAAGCAGCTTTCGAGCGGCGTCCTGCCGAAGGTGTCTGAACTGCCGGACAGCGTGCGCGTCATCATCGAGTCCGTCTACGGACAGGGTGTGGCCGATATCTTCCTCGTCGCCGCCCCGCTCGCCCTCATCACGGTGCTCGCGATCGTGTTCCTCCCGAACCGCTCGCTCAGCACCCAGACCGCACGCGAGCGCATGGCTCCCGGTGCCGACGACCAGACCGAAGACGCCCCCGAATCCCTCGGGACCGAGGCCGCCGAGAACCTGATCGCCGTGGGCGAGGCCAGCATCGGGGCGCAGGGCGACCTGCTCACCACCGGATCTATCCCCCAGGTGGGCGGGAACGGCCAGCGCCGACCCGACGCGGACAACTAAACTGACGGCATGACCGTGGATACTCCCGCAGCCGCCCCCGTGGCCCCCAGCGACCGCGCGGCAGACCGGCCGGACTCGGTGGACGCCCCCCTCGCGGGGGCATCCACCGGGCCCGTGCGGCACGAACCGCCCCTGTGCGCCCCGGTCTCCGTGGTCACGACTGCGGATCCGGACTTCAACGCCGCCGTAGCCGACCTCGAACACCAGCTGATCGGGCTGTTCGCGAAGGTACGCACCACGATTCGTGAGCGCGCGGAGCTCCTGCGTCCCGGCCTGCAGCCGGGCGCGTACAAGGCACTCGGCACGATCATCTCGCACGGTTCGCTCCAGGCGGGCGAGCTGGCCGAGCTTCTGGGCAGCGATCGCAGCACCACGAGCCGGCTGATTCGCCAGCTGGTGGAGCATGAGCTCGTGATCCGCACCCCGGATGCGCGCGACGGCCGGGTCATCAACCTCTCGGCCACCGATGCGGCCATCGCCGAGATCAAGGCACTGCGCGAGGCCGGTCGAAGCCGCCTCTACGAGAATCTGCGTGGCTGGGAAACCGGCGATGTGGAGCACCTCGCAAAACTCCTCCGGGACCTCACCGACCTGGTGTAGCTCCGCGACTCCCGCGAAAACACGAGGGGCCACTCACGATCGATCGTGAGTGGCCCCTCGTGTTGCTTCAATACGGCTCGCTACGCACCCACTCGGGCGACGCTAAACGGCGCGGCCCAGCGGCGGCCGCGAGCCGGGCTCACCGTGGGGGCATAGTCGCTGGCGATCGGCGCGTATTCGCCGGTCGACACAAGATCACCGGCGTTCGAGACAAGATTGCTGATGCTGGCCGGCTGCCCGAAACTCGGCTGCCCAAGGCCCGACTGCACGGTGCCCGACTGCACGAGGGCGGGCGTACCCGCCGGCACTCGATCGGCGCGAAGCGGACGGGACCCGCGGGCAAGCAGCGCCTCGGTTGCGTGGGCGTTGGCACCGAGTACTACCACCGGTTCCTCACCCGCGCGTGCAATCACCCACTCCAGTAGCTCCGCGTCCGGAGCGACTACGATGAGCGCGTCGAGGCCGTCGATCCCGCGGTTGCCGTGCCGCACGCTGTGCGCCCAGGCACCGCGGACGGGGATCCGGTCGGTGACGGCACGCACGAGCGCGCGCTCCGACTCGGAGGTGTGGCTCGTGGAAACCACGAGCCCGGCCCGGCGGCTGGAACCCAGCCAGGATGCGGCCGCGGCGGCCGCACCACGACGCTCGACCTCGGTGGAGGTCGGGCCAACGTGCACCGCGAAGTCCTGTCCCATAGCATCAACGGTGCCACGACCCACCGACATTGGATCGCTGCCCGGGTGAACGCTGAGCGAACAGCCGGTGGCGGGCTTCCACGACGCGCGGGGGACGTGGCTCGCGGCGTCACCGATCCGGGGGACAATAGGGAAGTGACATCTGGATATCAGGAACGCTTTGTAGCCGACTCAAACGATCGGGTCGCGTGGCTACGGGCCCGGGCCCGCGGCATCACCGCTACCGACGTGGCAAAGCTTTCCACCCCGCGGTCGATCGACACCGCGGCCACCGCGAAGCTGCACGGCACCGGATTCACCGGAAACGCGTTCACCGAGCACGGCCGCCGTCGCGAGCCCGAGATCGCCGCCTGGGTGGCCGCCACCCACGGCATCCAGCCCTCCTCCGCGCTGTACCACTCCGAGCTCGAAAAGCGTCACCTGGCCACCCCGGACGGCGTCACGACCACCCCCGAGGGGCACGTGATCCTCTCCGAGATCAAGACCACCACGAAGCCGTGGCGCAGCGTCCCGCGCAACTACATGCGTCAGATCTGGTGGCAGCAGTACGTGCTGGGCGCCGAACGCACCCTCGTGGTGTGGGAGGAACACAAGAACTTTGTACCGGTGAGCGATGAGCCGCTGTGCCGCTGGATCGATCGCGATGAGGCCGAGATCACCAAGCTCGTGGGCCTCGCGAACGACCTCATCAACGAGCTGCACCGCCGCACCTTCATCCCGATGCCCGAGGGCTACGAACACCTGGAACCGATCGCGCCCTACGCGCCGTAATAGCGCGCACCTTGCCCGCGACGGGATCGTACTCGCGCGCGGCTAGGCCTCGACCACGGGGCCGAAGAGGGCGTGATCGGCACCGCTGCGGAACGCCCAGTAGCGGTCGCCGTAGCTCCAGTGCCACCACTCGTGCGGGTAGTTTTCGAGGCCCGCGGATTCGAGGGCGCGCGCCAGCAGGTCACGGTTTGCGCGCGCGATCGCAGAGATCCCTGGGGCGTCGAAGCGAATCGCGCCGTCGCTCTGCTCGGGGGTGGCGTCGATAACGGTGCCCATATCGAGATCGATTCCGGCATCGTTCACCAGGGTGAGGTCCACGGCCGCACCCGCCACGTGCGGGGCCACCTCAACGGGGGCAACGTAGCGCGCGCTCAGTTCGGCCAGCTCGGCGTCACCGGCCTCGGGAAACTCCACACGAAGCGTGTTCACGTAGTCTTCGATGATCGCGCGCTGGGTTTCGACCGGGCGCAGCCCCTCGGCCACGCACAGGTGAAAGCCGTCCGGCAGGGCCTGATCGGCGGCGCGCAGCCGACGTGCCAGCTCGCGGCGAACCCGTGATCCGACGCCGATGTTCGGGCGACAGCGTACCTCGAAATCCGAGAGTTCAACGAGCGCGTCACCGTCATCTACAACGGTGATCCGCGCGACGCGGGGATCGGAAATCAGGATAATCACGTCCTATAGGCTAGGCCATCTCGGCGGTTAAAGACACCGCCCCACCCACAACGTCGTGATGGGCGGGGCGGAGAGCGGACGCTACTTGCTGGGAACCAGGTAGGTGCGCAGGTCCTTCAGGATCTTTCCCGCACCGATCGGGCCGAGGCCCAGGTACCAGACGTCGTCGTCCACGCGCTGCACGTGCTTGTTCTTGACGGCGTCAAGGGTGGGCCAGATCGGTCCGGCCAGCGCCGCGGATTCACCGGTGGCCTCGGGGGTGCCATAGCTGGTGTAGAAGATCCAGTCGCCCTCGGCCTGGGCGAGGTTCTCCGAGGAGATCTCGGTGGCGAGCTCATCGATGTCCTGAATCTTGGGGCGGGCGAGGCCCACGTCCTTCAGGATCACGCCGATCAGCGAGGCGTTGCCGTACAGGCGGGTCTTCTGCGGCATGAAGCGCAGCAGCGAGATGGTGGGGTTGCCGGGGATGTCTGCGCGCAGCTTATCGGCCTCGGCCTGATACTCGTTGAGCAGGCTCACGGCCTTGTCCTCATCACCGGTCGCGGCGGCGACCAGGCGCAGGTTTTCCTTCCACGGGAACCCCGGACGGATCGAGAACACCGTGGGCGCGATCTGGGAGAGCTGCGGGTACAGCTTGTCGGCGCGCAGCTTCGAACCGAGAATGAGGTCCGGCTTGAGCGCGGCGATGGCCTCGAGGTTGGGCTCCTGAATGGTGCCAATTCCGGTGGCATCCTTGACCCGGTCGGCCAGGTAGCCGGGAACCGAGTTTGCACCCTCGGTGGAGGGAATACCGACCGGGGTGATGCCGAGGGCGAGCACGTCATCCAGCTCGCCGGTGTCGAGCACCACCACCCGCTTGGGCTTGGCCTTAATCTCGGTGGTGCCCTCGGAGTGCTTGACCTCGCGCGGGAAGACGCCGGGCTTGGCGGTGCTGCCAAGCTTCGCGGTTTCCTCATCGGCGGTCTTGAAGTGGGCGCCGCCGGTGGCGACGTCGGTGTTCCCCGAACCCGACTTCAGTCCACCACCATCGGTCGCGGCACAGCCCGCGGTCATGGCGATCATGAGGGCAACGGCCGCGGCCTGGAGCGCTCGCTTCTTTCGTAAATCAAACATCGTTTTAGACGGTAGCGTAGATTCGCGCGACAGGCTAGGTAAGGCTTGCCAACCTTAGGACCGACTGTGTGACGGGAAAACGCGGGTTAGACTGTCCCCTGTTCCGGTGCGACTCGAGGGGAAGGATACTCAGCATGGTTCCGCCCTCCGCCGAGGCCCCCGCGAACGCGGCCGCCGCGCCCGCGTCGCCTCGCAGCACGCGCACGGGCCGCCGGGTTTTGCTCCTGATTGCGACACTCGCGTTCCTCGTATTGCTCGCACTGGGCTCGCTCCTCATCGGTTCCAAGCCCATCCCGCCGCACACCGTGTGGGCCGCACTGACCGCACCGGATGGCTCGGCCGATCACGCGATCATCCTGGGCTCCCGCCTACCCCGCGCGCTCCTCGGCATCCTCGCCGGGGCGGCGCTCGGCGTGGCCGGTGCCCTCGTGCAGGCGTTCACCCGCAACCCGCTGGCCGAACCCGGGTTACTCGGGGTCAACGCCGGGGCCTCGCTCGCGATCGTCCTCGCGGTGGGGAGCTTCGGGATCACCGCCTACAGCGGCTACGTCTGGTTCGCGTTTGGTGGCGCGCTGCTGGCCGCGGGGCTCGTCTCGCTCATCGGCATGCGCGGATCCCGCCGCCTGGATCCCGCCCGCCTGGTGCTGGCCGGTGTCGCGCTCGGGGCCGTGCTCTCCGGGGTGGGTACCGGGCTCGCCCTGCTGAAGCCGGCGGCCTTCGATCAGCTGCGCGCCTGGACGGTGGGCTCCCTCGCCGACCGCGGCAGTGACCTCCTCGTTCCCGTGGCGATCACCGTGGGCATCGGGCTGCTGCTGGCCGCGTTCACCGGGCGTGGGCTGAACGCCCTCGCGCTCGGCGAGGATGCCGCTCGGGGTCTCGGCTACCACCCGGGCCGCTCGCGCGTACTCATTCTGCTGGCGATCACCGTGCTGGCCGGATCGGCCACCGCCGCGGTGGGCGCGATCGGGTTCCTCGGGCTCATGGCCCCGCACCTCGCCCGCCGCATCTCGGGCACCGATCAGCGCTGGCTGCTGGTGTTCTCGGCGGTGCTCGCGCCCATCATCCTGCTCATTGCCGATGTGATCGGCCGGGTGATCCTGCCCGGTGAGCTCGAGGCCGGGGTCACCTGCGCCCTGATCGGCGCACCCGTGCTCGTCTACCTCGCTCGACGTAAGCGGGTGGCCGGCCTATGAGCACCACCACCGCACGTACCGGCGCGGCCCGCTCCCCGCGTGTCCGTCCGCGTTCCCAGAGCCGCACCCGCACGCTGATCGTCTGCGTGGTGCTGCTGGCACTCGCCGCGCTGGTCGGCATTCTGATGATTGGCAGCGGCGACTACCCGCTCGGCCCGGACCGCGTTCTCGGCGTGCTCTTTGGCGGCGGTAGCGACCTTGAGCGCTCGATCGTGCTCTCCTGGCGGGCACCGCGCGCCCTGGCCGCGATCGTGTTCGGGGCGGCGCTCGGCGTCAGCGGTGGCGTCTTCCAGTCGCTCACCCGTAATCCCCTGGGTAGCCCCGACGTGATCGGCTTTGGCACCGGCGCCTACACGGGCGCACTGATCGCGATCATGGTGGTGGGCGGCGGATACGCGGCCACCGCCGTGGGTGCGCTCGCGGGCGGCCTCGGCACCGCGCTGCTCATCTATTTCCTCGCCTGGCGGCGCGGATCGCACGGCTACCGCCTCATTCTTGTGGGTATCGGTATCAGCGCGGCCCTCGCGGCGATCAACCAGTGGCTCGTACTGCGCGCCGATATCGAGGTGGCGATGGCCGCGGCGGTGTGGGGCGCGGGCTCGCTCGGCGGCACCACCTGGGCACAGGCGCTCCCCGCGATCCTGGTGATCCTGCCCGTGCTTGCGCTCACCCTCGCCGGCGGGCGCACCCTCGGCATGCTCGAACTCGGCGACGATGCGGCGCAGGCGCTGGGCGTTCGTACCGAGCGTGCCCGGCTGCTCCTGGTGGTTCTCGCGGTCGCGCTCACCGCTGCCGTCACCGCGGTGGCCGGCCCCATCGCGTTTGTCGCGCTGGTGGCCCCGCAGATCTCCCGCCGCCTCACCGGAAGCGCCGGAATCGCGCTGATCCCGGCCGCCTGCATGGGCGCATTCCTGCTCGTGAGTGCGGACCTCCTGGCGCAGCGCGCGTTCTCCCCCATCCAGCTGCCGGTGGGTCTCGTGACCGTGTGCCTGGGTGGCGTATACCTGCTCTGGCTGCTCGGCCGTGAGGGCGCCAAACGCCTGCGGTAACACCCTGTTATCCGGCCCCGGATCGTGACAGACTCGAAAGCATGACTCCCGCCGACTCCACGCTTCCGCAGACCATGCTTGCCGCCGTCTATGATGCCCCGGGTGAGGCCCAAAACCTGCGCCTCACCGATGAACTGCCGCTGCCGTTTGCGCTCTCGGATGAGCTGCTGGTGCGCGTGCACGCCTCCGCGCTGAACCCGATCGATGCGAAGACCCGCGCGGGCCGCGGCGTCGCTGCGGGAATCGTCCGGTATCCGGCACTGATCGGCTCGGACTTCGCCGGTGTCGTGGTCCGCGCCCCCTATGAGGCGCACCCGCTGCAGCCCGGCACCGAGGTGTACGGCATGCTGCCGGTGCCGCGGGTGGGCGGCTCCTACGCACAGTATGTTGCGGCACCCTCGCTCTCGGTGGCCCCGAAGCCCGCGAACCTGTCCTTCGCCGAGGCGGCGGCCGTTCCGCTCGCCGCGATGACCGCCTGGGGCGCGCTGGACGCCGCCGAGATCGAGCACGGCCAGCGCGTGCTCATCCATGCCGGCGCGGGCGGGGTGGGCCACTTCGCGGTGCAGCTCGCGGCGCTGCGCGGTGCGCACGTGATCGCCACCGGCTCCGGCCGCAACCTCGACTTCCTGCGCGAGCTCGGCGCGGCCGAGGCCATCGACTACACCGCGGTGAGCTTCGAGGATGCCCTCGCCCCGGTGGACGCCGTGATCGACCTCATCGGTAACGTCCACGCCAACACCGGCTCGCGCTCGCTCGGGGTGATCGTCGAGGGCGGCGTGCTGGTCAATGTGCCCTCTGGCAGCTGGCCCGGTTTTACCGCCGAGGCGGAGGCCGCCGGAGTACGCGGCACGCACTATAAGGTGTCGCCGGATGCCCGGGTGCTCGAGCAGATCACGGCGCTGATCGAGTCCGATCAGCTGCGGGTAGAGATCTCCGAGACGTTCCCGCTCGAGCGCATCGTGGATGCCCATCTCGCGCTGGAGTCCGGCCGGACCCGGGGCAAGATCGCGATCTCGATTCCGTAATCGAGCTGGTTCGCGCTGCCCGCGGGCCGCACGTCGAGCACTCCGAGAGCACCGGGAGCCCCCTAGCGGTGCCTGGGAGCCCCGAGAGCACCGTTTCCCGGCGTGGGTGACCCCGTGGAGCCTAGGACAGCGCCGCGACGATCTCCGCGGTTTCCTCCGCCGTGGCGGGGAGTACCGGGCCGAGGGGATCCGCGGTGGTGGATCCCTGGGTGCGCGCCGCGACGTGCAGTCCGCCGATCGGGCTGTGCCCGGACGCGAGGGCCTCGGCGAGGCGGCGCAGCGCACGACGTGAGGTGTCGGCGTAGGCGTCCTGCGCCCACACCGAGTGATACTCGGCGGGGAGGAACGCGGCGAGGCCGGTGTGCCAGGCATCCACCGCTGGCGGCTCGGCCAGCAGGCCAAGGTCACCGCTCAGCCCGAGGGAAAAACCGGGCCCGCCGGCCGAGCGCAGCTCCGCCAGGCGCGTTTCGAGGATGGCCCGATCGTGCTGGCCGGGACGGATCGAGGGCTCCTTGATGGCGCGCACGTGGGCGTGGGTCACGAGGTAGTCGAGGGTGTCCGGGGTGATGTCGTAGCCGAGCTGCACGGGCTTGTTGTAGAACGCGATGGGGAGATCGGTGGCGTCACTGACCCGGCCGATGAGCTCACGCACCTCGGCATCCCCGAGCGGGAGGTAGCTGAACGGTGCCAGGATCACGCCGGCGGCGCCGGCGGATTCCGCGGCCTGGGCGCGGGCGATGACGGCGGGGGTGGAGTGGGCGGTGATGGCCGCGTACACGGGCAGCTGTCCGTCTGCGGCGGTCACGGCCTGGGCCACGATCGCGGCGTGCTCGTGGGCTTCAAAGCTGACGCCGGCACCGGAGGTGGCGAGCACGGTGACGGCGTCGATTCCGTGGCCGTGCAGCGGGGCGATGATGCGTTCGAGTGCGAGGAGGTCGGGGTTTTGCGCGGCGTCCAGCGGGGTGATCGGGTATGCGATGAGGCCGGTAAAGGGGGTGGCTGTCATCGGGCGAGTCTACGCGAGTCAGTACGGTGCACGCTGAATCCATTCAGATGAACGGGCCTGCACACGCAAAACCGGGCCACCCGCGGAAGCGGATGGCCCGGAAATAATCTCGGAAAACCGAAATTAGATGCTGTTGACGTCCAGCGGGATGCCGGGGCCGAAGGTGGTCGAAACGGCACCCTTGGTGATGTAACGGCCCTTCGAGCTCGACGGCTTCAGACGAACGATCTCTTCCAGAGCGGCGGAGATGTTCTCGTTCAGCTGCTCAGCCGAGAACGATGCCTTGCCCACAACGAAGTGAACGTTGGAGTGCTTGTCAACGCGGAACTCGATCTTTCCACCCTTGATCTCGGACACTGCCTTGGCGGTGTCCGGGGTCACGGTACCGGTCTTCGGGTTCGGCATCAGGCCACGCGGACCCAGGACCTTACCCAGACGACCGACCT
>NZ_RCUX01000009.1 GCF_003667565.1 Mycetocola tolaasinivorans | reverse complement strand
TTCGGATCACCCTCGAAAACGGCGAGAAGATCGTTGCTCAGGCGGACGGTGGATTCCTCTCGGTTGAGCACAACTCCGTGAGCATCGTCGCCGGCGCTGCCTCGCTCGTCGGCTAGTTCGCCCGCTTTACCCCTACGACCCGCCCCCGTGTTTATTCTGCTGCCTCCTTCGGAGACCAAGCGGCAGGATGAACCGGGGGCGGTGTCGTTTAACGACGACCTGTATTCGGGTCTGCGCTTCCCCGAGCTGAGTGCCGTCCGGCAGGAGCTGGTGGCCGATCTGGAGCTGCTGTGTGCGGATCCGGTGGTCGCTGCTTCGGCGCTCAAACTGGGTGCCCGGCTGGCGGGGGAGGTGGCGCTCAACACCGCGCTGGAGACCGCCCCGCGACTGCCGGCGCTCGAACGCTACACCGGTGTCCTGTTTGACCCGATCTCGGCCGAGACGCTCACCGTGGCCGAGCGAAAGTGGGCGGCGCAGCACGTGCTGATTCAGTCGGCACCATTTGGCCCCGTGGGGGCCATGGATCCGCTGCCCAACTATCGGCTCTCCGCGACCGGTAAGGTGCCGCCGATCACCCTCAAGAAGCGCTGGGCGATCCCCGGTGCCGAGGCTCTCACGACGCTGCACGGCTTTATCTTGGACCTCCGTTCGGAGGCCTATTCGGCCCTTTCCCCACTTCCCGTGGGAAAGAACAACGCCTATCTGCGCGTTGTCGCGGCCCCTGCCCCCGGGCAGAGCGAGCCGGGCAACGCCCTCAATCACTTCAATAAGAAGACCAAGGGGCTGCTGGTATCCGCGCTCCTGGCCGATCGCCCCGGCTGCCGCAATGCCGCGCAGTTCGTGGAATGGGCCACCGCCCGCGGTTTCACCGCCTCGCTGGCCGATCACCAGATTCGTTTCGAGGAGCTGCGGTAGGACGTGCAGGGTCCTGTTCCGTGGCATATACCGGGGAATAGACTTGTGGGTGCGTCCCGGACGCCGATTCCCCTCGCGTCCCGGATCCCCGACGCACACCCCCACACCCAGGAGTCTGCCCCCATGACCGATCTTGTCGCCTTCGCTCACGGCCTGCCCAAGGCCGAGCTGCACCTGCACCTCGAGGGAACCCTCGAACCCGAACTCAAGTTTGAACTCGCCGCGCGTAACGGCATTGAGCTGACCGAGAAGACCGTGGATGAGGTGCGCGCCACCTACAACTTCCACGATCTCACCTCGTTCCTGCAGGTCTACTACCCGGCGATGGGTGTACTACAGACTGCCGATGACTTCCGTGACCTCGCCTACGCGTACCTGAAGAAGGCCGCGAGCCAGGGCACCCGTCACGCCGAGATGTTCTTCGACCCGCAGGCCCACACCTCGCGCGGGGTTCCCTTCGCCAACGTCATTGGTGGTTACCGCCGGGCGATCGTCGAGGCCCGTGCCGAGTTTGGCATCGAGGGAGAGCTGATTCTCTGCATCCTGCGTGACTTCTCCGCGGAGTTTGCGATGGCGACCCTGATGGAGGCGCTGCCCTATAAGGACTGGATCATCGGTCTGGGCCTGGACTCCGATGAGCGTGGCAACCCGCCGTCGAAGTTTGCCGCCGTGTTCGCCCGGGCCAAGGCCGAGGGCTTCCTGCTGACCATGCACTGCGACATCGACCAGGAGGGTTCGATCGAGAACATCCGCCAGGTCATCGAGGACATCCAGGTGGATCGCATCGACCACGGTACCAACATTGTGGAGAACGACGACCTTGTGGAGGCGGCGAAGGCCCGCGGGCTGGGTTTCACCACCTGCCCGATCTCGAACTCGTTTGTGACCGAGCAGATGAAGGCCGAGGAGATCGTCTCGCTGCTGCGCCGCGGCCTCAAGATCTCCGTGAACAGCGACGACCCCGCATACTTCGGCGGTTATATTGCCGACAACTACGTGGCACTCGCCGAGCAGGCCGAACTCGACATCGCGGACCTGGCCCAGATCGCCCGTAACTCGTTCGAGGCTTCCTGGCTAACCCCGGGCCGCCGTGACGCTTACCTGGCGGAGATTGACGCCTACGTGGCGGCCTTCACCGCGGCCTAGCTCTTCCCATCGCCGCCAGTTTTCAACAAGCGGCGGATGAGGAAACCTTTTGCACAGGTTGCGGCTTTTTTGACGCGGGGCGTGAGCCCGGGGTCAGGCTGGAGGCATGGAAAACTATCATGCACACACACCGCAGGATTTTCTGCGCGTGCTTCCCCGGCTCCTCGGCTTCGCCCCGCGTCGCTGCGTCCTCCTGGTGGCATTCCGCGGTGGGCGCACATCCGGGCTGCTGCGATTCGCGCTCCCCACACCGCAACTGGCAACTCCGGCGGTACCCGATAGCGCGGCCGAGCTGGTGGATGGCCTCGTCTCGGTCGCCCCCTTTGCCTGCACCCACGAGGTTCTGCTCTCGGAGATCCACGGCGGTGCTTCGATCGCCGGTTCGCCGCCGCGCGGGCTGCCGGATCGAGCCCTGCGAGATCGAGCCTGCACGATGATGGGCCACTTCTGCCGGATCCCAGACGCCGACCAGATTCTGCCGGTGATCTATACCGATCGCGGAATTGGCCGGCTCAGATTGGCCGAAGCCCTGCCCTGGCGCGCGTTCATGCACGAGCTCCTCAGCCACGCCGAAATTGCGGGCTTCGGCGTCCGTGACGCGCTGGTGGTAACGCCCACGCACTGGGGGCACTATTTGGCGGCACCGACCGAAAGCGCCGTGCACCGACTCGCCCGGACGCCCGCGCGGCCACACGAAACGCCACGACCTACGCGCACCACACGCGACGCCCCGACGGGCGCAGAGGGCCGCGGAGGTCTGAGCGCGCAGGCGTGAGCGGGCGCCAGGCACCATCGGCCGTTCGCTGAGTCGAACACCGACCCGAGTCGCGCGGCGGGCGTGATCCTCGCTAGACTCAACGGGCGGGGAACAAGACTCGGTGTCAGTGTGTCGCCGGTAGTGAATGACAGTTGGCCGAAAGGAAACCACGTGAGCGAGCTTGACGTGCACAGCGGCTCGTATCGTGTGCCCCGTCCGGATGCCAACGAACTCATCATTCGCTGGGCCAGTGCCACCGATACCGGACGCAAGCGCGAGGTCAATCAGGACGCCCTGATCGCCCGCTTCCCGCTGTTTGTCGTGGCTGATGGTATGGGTGGGCACGAGGCCGGCGAGGTCGCATCGGCCGCCGTCGTCGAAAACCTCGCGGCGCTGCTCGATAGCGGTGCCACCGTCAGCCGAGACAACCTGGAGAACGCACTGCGTGCCGCCGTCCGCCAGATGGCCGAGGCCGTGGGGCCGTCGGAGCTCGGGACCGGCACCACCATCACCGGTGTCGTCTACGCCGGAGCCGGTGCCGCGGACAGCCAGTGGTCGGTGCTCAACATTGGCGACTCTCGCGTCTATCGACTGCTCGACGGTCGCCTCGATCAGATCACCGTGGATCACTCGATCGTGCAGGAACTGCTCTCGGCCGGCGCGATCAGCCCCGAGGAGGCCGAGACCCACCCGCACGGCAACGTGATTACGCGCGCAGTCGGGCTCAACGACGATCCCATCCCCGACTACGTCACCGTTCGTACCGCCCCCGGGGCGCGCTGGGTCGTCTGCTCGGACGGCCTCACCAAGGAGCTCACCGACTACGGCATCCAGCACTTCCTGGAAACCTCGGAAACCCCGGCCGATGCCCTGCTGGCAATGTTTACCGCGGCGCTTGGCAACGGCGGAAGAGACAACATCTCCGCAATCGTCTTCGACGAGCTCGAAGAACCCGCCGCGGCCGAGTAGTTTTTCGCCAGCACTGGCCTCAGCGCCAGCGCCAGCGCTGACGGGCTGTGTGCCCCGCTACGGGCGTGCGAGCAGTGGAGATACCCGGATGTCGCCGACGACGGCCCCGCCGCCGGAGAGGTGCAGCGGAAGGCGCGTGAGGGTTTCCGCAACGTCGGTGGGGTCGAGCGCGCCCGCGTCGGCGAGCAGGGTGAGCGCCACGAGAGCGGCGGCGCGGGGGCTGCCATCCAGTACCTTGACGGCGGCGGTGGTGCCATCCGGAGCCGAAATTACCATGACGCCCTCGGCGCCGGTCTTCGCAAAGGCCCCGTGGCGGTCGGCAATGATGGTGTCCGGGCGGCCGGGCCCATCGATACCCCAGGCATCGGCGAGCACGGCGTCGACGAGGATACCCGCATTGCGGTACAGGGCGAACGGCGAAGACGAGGACGAGGTGCGGATACGCGCGTAGCCTCGAGCCAGACCGGCGAGGGAGATCGCAAACACCGGGGCGCCGCAGCCGTCAACACCGGTGGCCACCGGACGCTCACCACAGAATCGTTCGATGACGTCGCGCACCTGCTGCTGCACCGGGTGCTGCGGATCGAGATAGCTCTCCACCGGCCAGCCGTTCTGGGCGCAGGCGAGCAGCATGGCGGCGTGCTTACCCGAGCACTCCATGTAGATCGGTGCCGGTTCGACGTTGTCGCGCAGCAGCTCCGTGCGGGTCGCGTTGTCACGCGGCAGCGCCGGCGGGCACTGCAGGGCGGCCTCGGTCAGTCCGGCCTGCGCGATCATGCTGCGCACCACCTGAATCTGACGCTGGGTACCCGCGTGGCTTGCGGTGGCCAGCGCGGCGGCGGCGGAGCGCAGGCCCACACCGGAGTTCATCATCGCAATGGCCTGGAAGGGCTTGAGCGTGGATCGGGGGAAGATCGGGGCGTTCGGATCGCCGATCGAGCGCACCACCTCGGCGTGCTGGTTGAGCACGATGGCCGAGCCCGCGTGGCGAGACTCAACAAAACCGCTTCTCACCACCTGCGCGAGCTCGACGGCGCGCGCGGCGCTAAAGGTTTCGGCACGTACGGGGGAGGCGGCGTCGGAGGTAGTCACCAATTCAGCCTACCGGGCAAGCCCCAAACTCGTCCCCATGACACCGCGAAAGCCGAGCATCCCGTTCGAACCGTGCCAGAATGACAGCATGATCGGTGAACACTCCTACCGCGCACACCTCACCTGGACCGGAAATCGCGGTACCGGAACCTCCGACTATCGCGCCTATGATCGCGACATTACGGTCAACATTGAGGGAAAACCCGAGGTGCTGGGCTCCTCGGATCGTCCCTTCCGTGGAAATCCGGAACGCTGGAACCCGGAGGATCATCTGCTCACCGCCCTCGCCGAGTGCCACCTGCTGAGCTACCTGCACGTCGCCGTCACCGTAGGGGTCGTGGTCACCGCGTATACGGATGATGCGCGCGGCACGATGCATGAGGATGGCCGCGGTGGGGGAGCCTTCACCGAGGTGGTGCTGCGCCCGATCGTGACCGTGGCCGATGCGGAGATGGTGGATGCCGCCTATGCGGCGCACGCGCGCGCGAATCAGCTCTGCTTTATCGCCAACTCGGTGAACTTCCCGGTGCGCCACGAGCCGGTAATCCGGGTGGCCGGAGCGATCTAGAAGCGCTCGCGACGCCAGACGGCGCGCTTAACCTTCTCGATAACGTCCGCGGGCGGCGACTCGTTGTACTCATTGGCAAGCTCCTGCTCGCTGAGCGCGTGAATAGCGGCCATGATCTCGTCCGTGGCGATTCGGCGCGCACGACCACTCGTGGCCGGCCCGTGTCCGCTCACATCGATCGGCTCGCCATAGCGAATCGTGACCTTCTCAAAGCGCGGCACCTTCGCGCCAACCGGCATCATCTTGTTGGTGCCGATGAGACCAACCGGAACAACCTTTGCGCCCGTGGTGAGAGCGAGCCAGGCGACGCCGGTGCGTCCCTTATACAGGCGTCCATCCAGCGAGCGGGTGCCCTCGGGGTAGACGGCAAACGCATTGCCGCCCTCGAGGATCTGGCGGCCCTGATCCAGGGCCTCCTGTGCGGCCTGGCCGGCACCGCGGCGCACGCCGACGGCACCGATGGAGGTGAAGAACATCTTCGAGAACCAGCCCTTGATGCCGGTGCCCTCGAAGTATGCCGACTTCGCGAGGAACTGCACGCGGCGCGGCGCCAGCACGGGGATGACGATGCTGTCGATGAAGGAGAGGTGGTTGCTCGCGAGGATCACGGGACCCTCCAGCGGCACGTTCTTGCGCCCCTCGATCTTTACCCGGTACACCAGCTTCGCGAGCGGAAACATGATTGCCCGCCCCAGGTGGTACACAAAACCCGGGCGCTGAAGCTGTTCGGTGGGCGAGTTCTCGGTCATTAGATTGAGGGTACTCGGGTCAGCATGCCCGTGCGGTTATGTTCTCGGCGCGGCGGAAACCACACATTTTCGTTGATCGCCGTGCGGAACCCAGGTTCGTCGTGCAAACTGGTACGCGGTGGCATGTTCACATGCCCGTTGATCGCAGAGAAAGTTATCCGAGTGAAAATCCGTTCCAGCCTTGCCCTTCTTGCCGCGGTATCCGTCCTTCTGGTCGGCTGCTCGAGCACCGACGACTCCGCCAATAAGTTCGAAGAGGGGTGTGTGGCGTTCCCGACGGGTAAGCAGCTTGACTCGGCAAAGATCAGCGACAACTTCGGAAAGGAACCGAAGATCGAGATCGCCAAGGGCACCAAGGTGGATTCCTCGCAGTCGCGGGTGATCGTTCAGGGTAAGGGCGAGAAGGTCCGCCCGAAGGACACCGCGGTTGTCGACATCTCGCTCTACAACGCGACCACCAACGAGGTCGCCTTCATGGCTCAGTACGACGGCCAGGGCAGCAACTCGCTCCAGGTTGACAAGAGCACCCAGGTGGAGTCGCTCATTGCCGCCGTGGGCTGCCACACCGTGGGTTCCCGCGTGGCCGTGCTGTCCACCCCGAAGGACCTCTTCGGTGACGCCGGTAACGAGCAGCTCAAGATCGGCAAGGACGACAGCGTGCTGCTGATCGCCGACATCATCTCGGTCGAGAAAGACCGTCAGCTCAAGGGCGACTACAAGGACGCACCCAAGGTTGAGTTCCCCGCCGGCGGTGGAGCACCCAAGGTGACCCTGCCCGACACCAACCCGCCGAAGAAGCTCGTGATCGAGGTTCTCGAAAAGGGTGACGGTGCGGAGATCGCCGAGACCGATTCCCCGACCCTGCAGACCGAGGGCATCAACTGGAACACCGGGAAGAGCTTCCAGCCCTTCGATAGCGTGATCAAGGACAACCCGGCAAACCGCTTCGTGCCCGGCTTCACCAAGGCCCTGGTTGGCCAGACCAAGGGTTCGAAGATCCTCGCGATCCTGCCGCCCGAGGAGGGCTATGGCGCGGGTGGAAACCCGCAGGCCGGTATCAAGGGCACGGACACGATCGTGTTCGTGATCGACATCGCAAAGGACTAGTTCGTGCGCAAGGTCATCATTCTGGGTTCCACCGGTTCGATTGGCACCCAGGCCCTCGACGTGATCCGGGCCAACCGTGATCGCTTCGAGGTCGTGGGGCTCATCGCCGGTACGGATCGGGACACCCTGGATGCCCAGGCCGCCGAGTTCGGTGTCGAGCACACCGGGCTCGGCGTGGCCGCGGCCGAGGACCTGATCCGGGAGGTTGAGGCAGACGTGGTGCTGAACGGCATCACCGGCTCGATCGGTCTCGGACCGACTCTCGCCGCGCTGCGCGCCGGACGCACCCTCGCCCTGGCGAACAAGGAGTCGCTGATCGTCGGGGGAGACCTCGTCAACGATCTCGCGGCCCCCGGCCAGATCGTGCCGGTGGATTCCGAGCACTCGGCCATTGCGCAGGCCCTACGCGGCGGTGCCGCTCACGAGGTGCGTCGCCTGGTGCTGACCGCCTCCGGTGGCCCGTTCCGCGGGCGCACCCGGGAGTCGCTGGCCGGGGTTACCCCGGCCGAGGCGCTGGCTCACCCCACCTGGGACATGGGCCTGATGGTCACCACCAACTCTTCGACCCTGGTGAACAAGGGTCTCGAGGTTATCGAGGCGCACCTGCTGTTTGGCGTGCCATACGACCGTATCGACGTGGCGGTACACCCGCAGTCGATCGTGCACTCGATGGTGGAATTTATCGACGGTTCGACCCTCGCACAGGCCTCACCGCCGGATATGCGTCTGCCCATCTCGCTCGGCCTGGACTGGCCGAACCGGGTGGCCGGCGTCGGCGCACCGCTTGACTGGACCACCGCCCAGACCTGGACCTTCGAGCCGCTCGACAACGCGGCCTTCCCGGCCGTCGAGCTCGCGAAGACCGTGGGCCGTGCGGGATCCAGCTACCCGGCCGTATACAACGCGGCCAACGAACAGGCGGTGCTGGCATTCCACGCGGGCGCGCTCGACTACCTCGGCATCATCGACACCGTGCGTGCCGTGGTGGAAAAGCACGAGGCCGAGGATGTTTTGACTCTGGAGTCTCTCGCCGAGGCCGAGCGCTGGGCGCGGGAAACCGCGGACGCGCTCATCGCCGGTTAGTTCCGTCTACGCAGAGGGGCCGCTCATATCCGAATGGATGTGAGCGGCCCCTCTGCGTAGACGGCTGCGGAACCTAGGCGTCGTAACCGTGCTCACGCAGCGCGCGCCGTGACTCCTCGGCCACGTCGAAGGGGCGCTCGACGCCGTCGACATCTCGGTAGTCCTGGGAGGCGAGACCGCACCACAGGATGGTGTCGGTGGCACCCGCACGCTCGATCGCGGCGCGAATTGCCTTCTCCGGTGTCGCAACCTCGAGGATGTGATCGGCGGTGGTGCGGGTGCGGGCACCGGCGATGAGCGCGGCGCGGATCTCGCCCGGGTTTTCCCGTCGGCTGTGATGGTCGGTGATGATGAGGAGGTCGCTGCCCGCGGCGGCCGCGGCACCCATGTCTTCGCGCTTGCTCGGATCACGTTCGCCATCGGCACCGGAAATCATAATGACCTTGCCCGCGGTGACCTGGCGCACGGCGTGCAGCGACTTCTCGATGGCGTCGGGGGTATGGCCGGAGTCCACAAACACGGTGGGGCCGCTCTCACCGGATACCCGCACCAGACGGCCGGGAAGGTGCGCGTCGATCTGGCCGTCGGCCGCGAGGGCACTGCCGATGGTCGCGAGGGAGAGCCCCGCCTCGGCGAGCATCGCGATTGCGAGGCCGGCGTTGGAGGCCATGTGCGCGCCGATCAGCGGAATCCGCGTGCGCAGGGCACCGAGTGCGGGGTGATCCACCCGGAACTCGGTGAAGCGTGGGTTTTCGTTCTCGATGGTGACCATCCAATCGGCCACGATGCCCGGGGTAAGGACGCCGGTGGTGCCGATGGTTGTGACGGGGACGGTGGCCTGATCGCGCACGGTGAGACCCGCGGGGGTATCGAGGCACACCACGGCGCGACGCGCATACTCGGGGGTGAACAGCTCCTGCTTGGCGGCCAGGTAGTTGTCCATGGTGCCGTAGTCGTCGAGGTGGTCGTGGCTGAGGTTGGTGAACCCCACCACGTCGAACGAGACGCCGTCGATGCGGTGGCGGGTGAGGGCGTGCGCGCTGACCTCGATGATCGCGGCGTCCACGCCGGCCTCGATCATGGTGCCGAGGAGTGCGTGCACCTCGGGGGCCTCGGGGGTGGTGAGATGGCTGATCACGGCCTGATCGCCGATGCGACGCTCGGCGGTGGAGCTGAGGCCGGTGATCAGGCCCAGCTGACGCATGATGGCGTCGAGGAAGTGCGCGGTGGAGGTCTTGCCGTTGGTGCCGGTGATACCGAGGGTGAGGGCGTGCAGATCCGCGGTGCCGTAGACGCGACTCGCGAGCTTGCCGGCGAACTCACGCGGGGAGACCGTGCTGACCAGCAGCGGTAGGTCCACGCCATTTTCACGAATGAGAGCGGCACCGGCGGCATCGGTGAGGATCGCAACCGCGCCGTTTGCGCGGGCCTGCTCGGCGAATGCGGCACCGTGGAACCGCGCGCCGGGCACGCCGAGGAACAGATCTCCGGGCTCTACCTCAGCGGCTGACATGCTCACACCGCGGGCGCTCAGCGCCGGGTCGAGTGCGTCGAGGCCGGGTTCGCCGGGGAGGAGGGGCACGATCTCGCTGAGGATATCGGCGAGGGGCAGGGTCAGGCGCTGTTGGGGTCTCACCCCCCTATCGTCTCACGATTGCCGGGGCAGACCAGAGTCGACGCATAAGAAATGGCCAGCGGATCACCCGGGTTTTCCCAGGCGGGTGAGGGGTAGGGTAGGGACGTGATTACGGTCTTGCTCTATATCCTCGGCATCGTGGTGATCCTGATCGGTCTCGCGATCTCGATCGGACTCCACGAGGTCGGACACCTCGTGCCCGCGAAGCTCTTCGGCGTGAAGGTCACCCAGTACATGGTGGGCTTCGGCAAGACCGTGTGGTCCCGGAAAAAGGGCGAGACCGAGTACGGCGTAAAAATGCTGCCGCTCGGCGGATACATCTCGATGATCGGAATGTTCCCACCCGGAAAAGACGGCCAGGTGCGCGATTCGAGCACCGGTTTTCTCCAGACCCTGTCGGATGAGCGCCCGGCGGCGCTGCGCGGACACGGGGCGGCCGAAACCGAGACCGCTGCCGTCCACGACGCCGGTGCTGCGCTCGCCGCGGACGCCGAATCGCCCGCGGATGCGGGCACCGAACCGACCCAGCGCCGCTTCTTCGGCCAGCTGGTTCAGGATGCCCGGGAGTCCAGCGCCGAGACCATCGGCGAGGGCGAGGACCACCGCGCGTTCTATCGTCTGCCGGTGTGGAAGCGGATCATCATCATGCTGGGCGGGCCGCTGATGAACCTGTTCCTCGCGGTGCTGTTCATGTCGATCGTGGTGATGGGCTTTGGCCTGCCGCAGTCCTCGACCACCGTACAGACGGTGAACGCCTGCGTTGTGCCCGCGGGCAGTACCGCCACCGACTGTGGCCCGGATTCGGCCCCCTCGCCCGGTGCCGAAGCCGGCCTCAAGCCCGGCGACAAGCTCATTTCGCTGGGTGGCACCGCCATCACCTCCTGGGCTCAGGCAACCGAGATCATCCGTGTTTCTCCCGGGAAGACGCTCGACCTCGTGGTCGAGCGCGCGGGGGAGGACGAAACCCTGAAGCTGACCCCGCTGCTGACCAAGCGCTACGTGCTGGATGCCCAGAACCGTCCGGTGAAGGACGCCGATGGGAAGCTCGAAACCGAGGAGGTGGGCTTTGTGGGTATCGGCCCGGGCACCGAAACGGTGCAGGGCTCCTTCGGCGACGTGTTCCCGCTGATCGGGAACAACATCGGTGCCGTCGCGAACACCATCATTCACCTGCCCCAGCGCCTCTACGACGTGGCCGTGGCCGCGTTTGGCGGAGGTGAGCGCGACCCGAACGGCCCGCTCAGCGTGGTCGGCGTGGGCCGCATCGCCGGTGAGGTGGTCTCCAACGAGGGTGTGAGCGATGCCAATAAGGCGGCGTTTGTGTTCAACCTGCTGGGATCGCTGAACGTCGCGCTGTTCGCGTTCAACCTGATTCCGCTGATGCCGCTGGACGGCGGGCACGTGGCCGCAGCCCTCTGGGAGGGCCTGCGTCGTCGCCTCGCAAAGCTCTTCGGCCGGCCGGATCCCGGCCCGGTGGACGCGGCAAAGATGATGCCGCTGACGCTGCTGGTCGCCGGGTTCTTCGGCATCATGACAGTGCTGCTCGTTTTTGCCGACCTGGTAAACCCCGTTCGCTTCTGATTCGGATGGTGTTCGGGTGGCGTTCGCGCTGAGCGAGCACAACCGCCCCCAACCTGAGTGCCACCGGGGAATTTAGCGGGTGCGAGGGCGTAAGATAACGACGTGGCTGCAATTAATCTAGGTCTTCCCAAGGTCCCCGAAACCCTCGCTCCCCGACGAAAGTCGCGGCAGATCAAGGTCGGTAAGGTCCTCGTGGGCGGTGACGCTCAGGTGAGCGTCCAGTCGATGACCACAACCCCAACGACCAACATCAACGCAACCCTGCAGCAGATCGCCGAGCTCACCGCGAGCGGATGCGACATCGTGCGGGTTGCCGTGCCGAGCCGGGACGACGCCGCTGCGCTGCCGATCATCGCGATGAAATCGCAGATCCCGGTCATCGCGGACATTCACTTCCAGCCGAACTACGTCTACCAGGCCATCGATGCCGGTTGTGCCGCGGTTCGCGTGAACCCGGGCAACATCCGGAAGTTCGACGACCAGGTGGGCGAGATCGCTCGCCGTGCCAAGGCCGCCGGGGTGTCGCTGCGCATCGGTGTGAACGCCGGATCGCTCGACCCGCGCCTGCTGCAGAAGTATGGCAAGGCCACCCCCGAGGCGCTCGTGGAGTCGGCCGTGTGGGAGGCCAGCCTCTTCGAGGAGCACGACTTCCACGACTTCAAGATTTCGGTCAAGCACAACGACCCGATCGTTATGGTGAAGGCCTACCGTCTGCTCGCCGAGCGGGGAGACTGGCCGCTGCACCTCGGTGTGACCGAGGCTGGCCCCGCCTTCCAGGGCACCATCAAGTCCGCGACCGCGTTTGGCATCCTGCTGGGCGAGGGCATCGGCGACACCATCCGCGTCTCGCTGTCGGCCCCGCCGGCCGAGGAGGTCAAGGTGGGTCTGCAGATCCTGCAGTCTCTGAACCTGCGTGAGCGCAAGCTCGAGATCGTGTCCTGCCCGAGCTGTGGCCGCGCCCAGGTGGACGTCTACACCCTCGCCGAGCAGGTTACCGAGGGCCTCAAGGACATGAGCGTTCCGCTGCGCGTGGCCGTGATGGGCTGCGTCGTGAACGGCCCCGGTGAGGCTCGCGAGGCCGACCTCGGTGTGGCCTCCGGTAACGGCAAGGGTCAGATCTTCGTCAAGGGTGAGGTCATCAAGACCGTGCCCGAGGCCCTCATCGTTCCGACACTGATCGAGGAGGCCAACCGCCTCGCCGCCGCTATGCCGGTGGCCGAGGGTGGCGGCACCGGTAACGTGCAGGTCATGGTGGGCCCCAAGGGCTAACCCCTCGTCTCATCGCGAAACCCGCGCTCTCCTCGGAGGGCGCGGGTTTTCCGATTCTGGGGCGAGTCCAACCAGTCGCGGACGTTGTAGGACACTTGCGACCCTATTTCGGATCTTGTTCTGCCAGTGTGCATAGGCTCAGGGGAGGCGCCCGTCTCGCTCGGTAGACGGGGCGAAGGGAGAACCATGGAACAAGCACGGCGTGAGCCCGCGCGTACGGGGCAGGAATGGATGGAGTTCCTCATGGAGGGGAGACCCGAACCCGATCACGAGATCACCGCGGACGAGGTCAACCGAATGACGCTGCGCCGGATGTATGAGGAGTACACCCGTCCGCACGAATAGTCGACGCTTAGGAACTTGTTTCGAGGGAGCCATGAGCCGCCTAGACGAGTCTTATTGCGGACAGCTCTAGATAACTCTTCTCAAAGAATAGCGGCGAGACGACAGCGTTTCTAAGCCTCATTCATGACTATTCCTGAACTGTTCTGAGCGAGCTTGTCCGCGTGGATATGAACCCAGAAGCATCGTCATCGACAGCCTAGAATCATTCAAGTTGGAGAATCTTGGAGTCATGCCAGAGCACTGAACTCCATAATGGGTCAAAATTTGTCGCTCGTTTGGGTGATGCAGAAAGCTGCGTGAAATCAGTAATCTCGACATCATGCCTTCTAAACCGCCCCCCATGCGAAACCTAGCGTTCGGAGAACTCGCCGCTGCAGACGAAGCAGTTAACGACAGAAATATGGTTATACGAGGGTATCTAGATTTCAAAGAAGCGGCCTACCATATTTCTACGGGTAAGACTTGGTACTTACTTGGTTCAAAGGGGGCAGGAAAGAGTTCCGTTTTTGAGCATCTAAGGCTGAAATGGGAAGGCTCGCACAACCAGTTTTTTGTTGGTCTGGACCTCAAGAATTTTCCAGTCGCGGATGTGTCGAACATACAGACTGGCCAATCCGTCGGATCCTCAATGCGTATTCAATCGGCGTGGGAATTCGTCCTTTTGTTGAAACTGATCGAGTCGATCAATCGTGACAATGGGAAGGAGTTCAACAGCGCATTCGATAACATGTGCCGTGAGTTTGAGCGCGCGGGGCTGATCTCACCTGATCTTAATCGTAAAGTGACTAAATGGGCATCCACTGGCTTTGATCTCGAGTTCAATTTTGGGTTCTTGAAGGCAGTGGTGGGACGAAAAGAACGAGTGCAGATAATGGATTTGCTCGCCGTGATTTACGACATCCTCAAAAACGTATCCACAACGAGCAGACACGTTGTTGCAGTAGACGGCTTAGACTCGTTTTTCCTTGAGGCGGATGACAATAACGGATCACTCGCAGGACTGATTCATGCAATTGAAAACGTAAATCGAACAGTCCACTCGGAATCAAGAAGAACTAATGTCATTGCAGCAGTAAGAACCGAACTTTTTGAGAATATCGAAAGTACCGATTCAAACAAACTGAAGAGCAGATGTATATATCTTGACTGGAGCGCATCGGGATTTGACGCCACAAATGACCTCTGGGCGTTGGTTGACAAGAAAATCCAAGTCGACAATCCAGAGGTCAAAAGCGTCGTTGCTACATATCTGAGTACTGACATTGGACAAGGACCTTACAATACAGTGCCAGAGTATCTACTCTCTAACACTAGGTTGTTACCTCGAGATTTGATCGCACTGATGAAAGAAGTACAGAAGGAGCATCCTGGTTCTGCCCAGGCAACGGAATCTGCTGTTGTTCAGGCCGTTCGAAAATACTCGGAGCAGTACTTTGTTGGGGAGATACTGAATAATCTGCATGGAATTCTTAAGAAAACTCCAGATCGTCCGAAAATAGTGCGTTCCTTTATGGCTGGACTATCGAGCCTGGATAACGCCGTTTTTTCATTGCACGGCTTGCAACGAGAAATTGATCACGGGGTAAGTGAGAGCGACACGATTCTGCTCTTGGAACAGCTCTATGAGATTGGAGCTATAGGAAATCGTATTGAAAACGCCGATGGATACGCGCGTACTAACTTCAAATTCCGTCGTTCAAACTCGATCACTATCAATGTCAGGCGTCCGATGATGCTTCACAATGCACTAATCGTCGCTTGGAATTTGAGGCGCAGCGGTTAGAAAACTGCCTGCACCATCTCCGCAAGAAACCTTAAAGGACTATTGCTCGCTGAGCGCACCCCGGGGCGCTAGCATGGGAACGTGGTTACGCGACTTTCAAACTATTTCCTTCGTACGCTCCGTGAAGACCCCTCCGATGCGGAGGTGAAGAGCCATCGACTGCTGGTGCGCGCCGGATACATCCGACGCCAGGCTCCGGGTATCTTCGCCTGGCTGCCACTGGGCCTCAAGGTTAAGGCGAAGGTCGAGGCGATCGTCCGCGAGGAGATGGCCGCCGCCGGTGCCCACGAGGTGCACTTCCCCGCGCTGCTGCCGCGCGAGCTGTATGAGGCCACCGGCCGCTGGGAAGAGTACGGCGACAACCTCTTCCGTCTGCAGGACCGCAAGGGCACCGATATGCTCCTTGCCCCGACCCATGAGGAAGCCTTCACCGCTCTGGTGAAGGACCTCTACGGCTCGTACAAGGACCTCCCGGTCACCCTGTACCAGATTCAGGACAAGTACCGCGATGAGGCACGGCCCCGCGCCGGTCTGCTGCGCGGCCGCGAGTTCACCATGAAGGACGCCTACTCGTTCGACCACACCGACGCCGGCCTCGAGGCCAGCTACCAGGTGCAGCGTGACGCCTATGAGCGCATCTTTACCCGTCTGGGTCTCGAATACGTCATCGTGCAGGCCGACGCCGGCGCGATGGGTGGCTCACGCTCCGAGGAGTTCCTGCACCCGACCGTCATCGGTGAGGACACCTTCGTGCGCTCCGCCGGCGGTTACGCCGCCAACGTTGAGGCCTACGTCACCGAGGTGCCCGCCGAGATCGCGATCGAGGGTCAGTCCGCCGCTGAGGTGTTTGATACCCCGGACAGCGAGACCATCGACAAGCTCGTGGCCGCCGCCAACGCCGACCACCCCCGCGCCGATGGCCGCGAGTGGACCGCCGCCGACACCCTGAAGAACGTCGTGCTGAAGCTCACCAACCTCGACGGCTCGACCGAGCTGCTCGTGGTGGGTCTGCCCGGCGACCGCGATGTTGACCTCAAGCGCGTCGAGGTGGCCGTGGCCCCCGCCGATGTTGACCCGGCCGAGGCCGAGGACTTCGTCAAGAACCCGGGCCTGGTCAAGGGCTACATCGGCCCGTGGTCGCCCGCCGGCGCCGTGCTCGGTGAGGAGTCCGCCACCAAGATCCGCTACCTGCTCGACCCCCGCGTGGTGTCCGGCACCAGCTGGATCACCGGTGCCAACGAGGCCGGAAAGCACGTGTTTGGCCTGGTGGCCGGCCGCGACTTCACCGCCGACGGCACCATCGAGGCCGCCCAGGTTCTCGCCGGTGACCCCGCACCCGACGGCTCCGGCCCGGTCGAGCTGGCTCGCGGTGTCGAGATCGGCCACGTCTTCCAGCTCGGACGCAAGTACGCGGAGGCCCTGGGCCTCAGGGTGCTGGATGAAAACGGCAAGCTCGTGACCGTCACCATGGGCTCCTACGGCATCGGTGTGACCCGTGCGCTGGCCCTGCTGGCCGAGCTGAACTCCGACGACAAGGGCCTCGCCTGGACCCCGGAGATCGCACCGTTCGACCTGCACATCATCGCCACCGGGAAGGACTCGGCCGTCTTCGACGCCGCAGAAACCGCCGTGGCCGACCTCGAAAAGCACGGCTTCGACGTGCTCTTCGACGACCGTCCCAAGGTCTCCCCGGGTGTGAAGTTCGGAGACGCCGAACTGCTGGGTGTTCCCACCATCGTGATCTTCGGCCGCGGCGTTGCCGACGGCGAGGCCGAGCTGTGGGACCGCCGCACCGGCGAGCGTACCCCGATCAAGATCGAGGAGCTCACCGCCGCCCTGGTGGCCGCCCGCGTCTAGTTCCGTACAACACCACACCGCCGTATCCGCCACGGATGCGGCGGTGTGGTGTTTAGTGTGAGACGATCCGTGGGGTTTGGACACTACGGGGTATGAACGCACACACAAGAAGTATCCGCGGGAGGGGGAAATCCTATGACGGACACCAGCGTGCTTGACACCGCGCCTGCCGCGGGTCATACCCACGGCCCGCCCGACCCCGTAGACGCCCTCCGTGCTGGCGATAGATCCGCATTTGATCGGATATATCGCACGCATGGGAGCGCCGTCTATCGGTATGCCTGGCGCATGCTCGGTTCCGAGCAGGACGCAGAGGAACTCACCCAGGACGTCTTCGTCCTCGCCTGGGGTAAACGCACCACCATTCGCGTCGTCGACACCTCCGTGCTGCCCTGGCTTCTCGTGGCCTGCAGGAATCTGGGACTCAACCGCATTCGGTCACGCGGCGCTGCCCGCGCCCGGTTCGCCGAAAGCCTCGATGAGCGCACCCACCCGGCGGTGCCCTCCGCCGAGCAGGAGGCTCTGGATGCCGCGCTTGCGACCGAGATTCAGGCTGCGGTTGAGGAGCTTTCGGGCATTGACCAGATGCTCTATCACCTGTGTCTCGATGAGGGCATCAGCTACGATGCGGCCGCCCGTGCACTCGGTACCACCACCGGTGTTGTCCGTAACCGCCTGTCGCGGTTGCGCCAGAAACTTCGTCTTCGTCTCAGCCCGATTGGGGAAAACTCGTGAACTCACACCTCGGACCATCGCCCGACCGTATCAACCGCATGCATGCGCGCATCACCGAGCGCACCACTGCTGAGCGCACCATTCCCAAGCCCGCTGTGGCGCCGGCACAGGGCCGAGTGCTGAGCCCGCGTCGCCCGCTGGTCTGGGGTGTGGCCGCGGCCCTCGCCGTGACTGGCCTCGTTGCCGCCGATGTGGTGTTCACCCCCGGTCAGCAGGGCGTGGAGGCTCGCGCCGCACAGGTGCTCGAACGCGCTGCCGAGGCTGCCATTTTGAGCACCGATCTCGTGGTGGGGCCCGGCCAATTCCTGAAAATCGTTCAGGAGGGGTTTAACTATCAGCGCCCTTCGGATATTGTCACCGATGAGGGACACTGGATCCAGGGCAGCAAGTCGGTGTTCTACATCCCGGCCGATCGCGGTGGGGACTGGATGATCGTCCGAACCGAGCTACCACCGACTGATTTTCACGGTGGACCCGAGGCACGTGCCGACGCTGAAGGGAGATATCAGCGTATGACGGAACCCGGTTCGGTAACCCACGGGGTGTTTACCGCAACGCTTGGCGGAGGTGTGTATCCCGCGCCCTCGGCCGCTGACTTTTCCGGATATTCGCGCGATCCCGACGCTCTGTACCGCTATTTCGACGAGTCCGTTGAGGGTTCGGGATCACACGAACAGGCGATGTGGGTGGGTGTTAATGATCTCGTACGGGAACCTGCGGTTCCCGCAGACCTGCGGGCGGCTCTGTTCCGAGTCCTCGCCCGGATCCCCGGGGTCGAGGTGCAGGAAACCGGTGTGGAGATCGCCGGTCAGGCCGGTGTTGCATTCTCCCGGGTAGACGCCGGTTCGGGGGGAAAGTCTCGGGAGGAACTGATCGTTGACCCCGCAAACGGACGGGTGATCGGTTCGCGAGATGTACTCCTAGAGGATATGCCCCTGCTCTATGCTCCGGCCGGAACCGTGCTCTTCAGCTCGGTGACCACTACCAGCGTGATAGATCACCTGCCGGACCCGGCAACCTTCCCGAACATCGACTAGGTCCAAGATACGCTGCGGCCGCCGCTCCCCGGGGAGCGGCGGCCGTTTTGTGTCCGTGTGGCTACGCGGTGACCTCCGCCGGGGCGCCCAGGCGGCGGGCCGAGAACATCATCAGCAGGAAGATGACCGTGTAGGAGACCGCGCCCACCAGCAGCGCGGCACGGATGCCCGAGCCCGTGGTGATCGCGCCCAGGATGGGGGCGGCACCGCCCTGGAAGACGTACCCGATGAGGTAGCCGCCGGAGACCATGCTGGCGCGATGCTTCGGGGCCGCGTAGCGGGTCAGGACGGTGAGGCCGGCGGTGAAGGAGAGCCCGTAACCGAGCCCGGCAAACGCCGACGCGATGAAGTACAGTGCGAGGCTCGCGACGCTGCCGGTGAGGTCAAAGAGCCAGAGACCCACGATGAGCGTGATGCCGGCGGTGAAGATGAGCGTGCGGGTGTTCCAGCTGCGCGTGAGGAGGGAGCCCGCGGCCACCATCACCGGGAAAATCGCCATCAGCGCACCGGTGACCAGCGCGTTGGTGGATCCGGCGAGGGTGTGGGCGATCTGTGCGCCGAGCGGCAGGATCAGGGCACCGCACAGGTAGGCGGCGCTGATCGTGATGGCCCCGATGCCAAATAGGCCGCGAGACCCCTTGGGGATGGCGATGGGGCGCACGCGCCATCGGCCGGTGGGCTCGGTCGGGTTGTGGCGGGGGAGCGCGAACGCAAAGCCCATCACCACGGCGGTAACCGCGGCGAGTACGAAGAAGTTCAGGTGCAGCGGGAAGGGTGCGTACTGAATCAGCGCGCCACCCACCAGGGTGGAAAGCGCGAGCCCTACCGCGGTGGCCGTGGTGGTGATCGAACCCGCGCTGGCCTTTTTCTCCGGCGCGGCAAACTCCACCATGGCCACGCTCGCCGGGCTGAGCGCGAGGCCCACGCCGGCACCGATAAACAGCCGGGCGATGATCAACCAGGCGTACCCCGGGGCAAACGCGAATACCAGCGTGCCGACGATCTGGGCACCGAGGCCCAGCAGGATGGTGTTTCGGCGGCCGATGTAGTCGGAGAGGTTTCCGAAGAGCACCAGCACGACGATCAGCATGGCCGGGTAGGCCGAGAAGATCCAGGTGGCGTCGGCGGAGCTGATGCCCCACTGCGCCTCGTACAGCGGGTAGGCGAGGGTGGGGGCGGCGCTGGACCAGAGCGCGAGAGCAGCGACGGCGGCCGCGGTCCAGAACCCGGCGCGTGGGGAGAGGGTGGGCATGTGTGGTCCTTTGAACACGAAAGCTAAGTAGTAAAATAAAACCTAGACCCCTAGGTAGATTTTTGCAACTCAGGTGGGTAAACTTTTTGCCATGACCGGTTACACCGAGTACTCAGAACCCACCCTCGATCCCGAACTCTGCCCCGTCTACCGGAGCTTGGAGATCGTCGGCGATCGCTGGACCATGCTCATCCTGCGCCGCGCCCTGCTGCGCGGCACCACCCGGTTTGCCGACTTTCGAGACGGCCTGCACATTGCCCCAAACATCCTTACCGACCGCCTCGGCAAGCTCGTGGAGGAGGGGATCATGGAGCGCCACGGCTACCGCGAGCCCGGCTCGCGCGAGCGCTTCGAGTACGTCCTCACCGAGGCCGGGCGAGAGTTCAACATGCTCGTGAGCGCGCTCGCCGGATGGGGTGCCAAGAATCGGCCGCTCGAAAACAGTCGCGAGGTGGCCGCGTACACCACTGATGATGGTCGGCGGGTCGAGCTGGCATACGTCACGCCGGAGGGTGAGCGGGTTGACCCCGCACGGGTCTCCACGCGCAGGCGTGACCTGGGAAATCTCACAAATAACCATTGAATCACGCAGTATTCGCCTAACGGTACCGGAACCATCCGGAAAGTAGATCGGCGAATCGTCCAGGTACCGCATCGGAACGGGCATGGTTATTACTCCGTGCGCGCCCTAATCTCCTGGGTATGAGCCACACGAACCCCCGCTTTCCGCTTCCCGAAAAGCCCTCCGACCAGCGCAGCGCCGCGGTTGCCGGATGGAGCGAATCGGTTGAACTGCCCACCTACCTGCCCGGAACACCCGAGCGCCTGCCCGCGTTCCTCGAGAATCGCGTCTACCAGGGCTCCTCGGGCCGCGTCTATCCGCTGCCGTTCATCGAATCGGTGAGTCACGAGGCCACCACCGAAACCTGGCAGGCCCTGCACCTGGAAAATCGCTACCTGCGCCTGGTGATCCTGCCCGAGCTCGGCGGCCGCGTCCACATTGCCGTGGACAAGCTCACCGGTAAGGATCTCTTCTATCGCAATGACGCGATCAAGCCCGCCCTGGTGGGTCTCGCCGGCCCGTGGATTTCCGGCGGCATCGAGTTCAACTGGCCCCAGCACCACCGGCCGGGTACCTTCCTGCCGATGGACTGGAGCATCGAACACGAGGAGGATGGCTCGATTACCATCTGGTGCTCGGATCACGACCCCTTCGCCCGGATGAAGGGCATGCACGGCATTCGGCTGCGCCCGGACAGCGCGGTGATCGAGGCGCGCGTGCGGGTGTTCAACCGCACCGATACCACCCAGACGTTCCTCTGGTGGGCAAACGTCGCGGTTCGCGTGCACGATGAGTATCAGTCGTTCTTCCCGGCCGATGCCCACGTGGTGGCCGATCACGCCAAGCGCGCTGCCACCGCGTTCCCCGCTGCCGACGAGCCCTACTATGGCATCGACTATGCGGCCCGGGCGCGGGTCGGGGATCCCGAGTTCATCGCCGAGGACGCCGACCGCATCGACTGGTATCGCAACATCCCGGTGCCCACCTCCTACATGTGCGTGGCCAGCGGCGACGACTTCTTCGGCGGCTACGACCACCACACCGGCCTGGGCTTTGCCCACATTGCCGACCACCACGTCTCACCCGGAAAGAAGCAGTGGACCTGGGGTACCGCGCCGTTTGGCCGCGCCTGGGATGCCAACCTCAGCGACGACTCCGAGCCCTATGTGGAGCTCATGGCCGGGGTGTACACCGACAACCAGCCCGACTTCACCTTCCTCACCCCGGGGGAGACCAAGACCTTTAGTCAGTACTGGTTCCCGTATCACGGCATTGGGCCGCTGACCCAGGCGAACACCGAGGCCGCCATCCGGCTGACCGTTTCGGGCGAGGGCGCGTCCCGTGAGGCCACCATCGGGGTCGCCAGCACGAGCGTCCGCGCGTCCGCGCGGATCGCACTTCAGGATGAGGCGGGTACCGAACTCTGGGCTACCGAAACCGCGCTGGAGCCGGGAAAACCGCTGCTCACCACCGTGCCGGTAACGGCCGCGGGCGACCTGCGCGTGGTGCTGTTTGGCACCGATGGATCGAGCGTACTCGAGGCCTCGACGGAGTACCGAGACGCCTCCGCCGACGGCTTCGAGACCGCGACCGAGCCCCCCGCCCCCGCCGAGATCGAGTCGGTGGACGAGCTGTACGTGACCGGCGTGCACCTGGTGCAGAACCGTCACGCCACCCGCTCGGCCGAGCCCTACTTCGAGGAGGTGCTGCGCCGCGACCCGAGGGACTCCCGCAGCAATGTTGCCCTCGCGAGCCTGCGCCTGAACACCGGTCGTCTGGCCGAGGCCGAGTCCCTGCTGCGCACCGCGATTGCGCGGCAGACTCGCCGCAATCTCAACCCCGTTGATGGCGAGGCACTGTACCTGCTCGGCGTGGTGCTCGTGGCCCAGGGGCGTGATGTCGACGCCGAGGAGGCATTCGGAAAGGCCGCCTGGAACTTCGCCTGGCGCAGCGCCAGCCATCTGCAGCGTGCGCGGATCGCCGCGCGAGCTACCCGGTGGAACGATGTGCGTGAGCACGCAGAGATCGCCGCGCGCTTCGATACCGATAACCTGCAGGCCCTCGCCCTGCGCGTTCTCGCGCTGCGCCACCTCGGTCGTGCCGAGCGCGCCGCCGAGGTACTGGCTCAGGCGCGCACGCTCGATCCGCTTGACGCCTGGCTGCGGGACCTCGAAGACTCGGCCGCCGTGCCCACCGCCCGGGACTCTGGCCTGAGCGACGCGGGAATTCTGCGCGACGTGGCGGGGGAGTACGCGACGCTCGGCCTCGCCGAGGATGCCCTGCGCGTCTACGACCTCGCCCAGACCGCCGCCCGAGTGCGACCCGTGGAGGGTGCCGGAGACCCGGCCGTGCTGATCGCGTACTATCGCGCAGAGCTCCTCGAAGCCCTCGGGCGCACAGCCGAGGCCGCCGTGGCGCTTGCCGACGCCCGCACCCTCCCGATGGATCGCGGATTCGCCGCCTCCCTCGCCGACGCCCAGCTGCTGGAGCGACGCATCAGCGCCACCGATGATGCCCGGGCTCACGCCCTGCTCGCGCACTGGCTCTACTTCCACCGCCGCTATGCGGAGGGTATCGCCGAGCTGGAGCACGCCGAGCGGATCGCCCCGGGTGATCCCGTGGTGCTGCGCGGTCTGGGCCTCGCCGCCCACAATGTGCTGGGTGATCCGGCGCTCGCCGTGCGGTACTACGCCCGTGCGGTGGCCGCCGATCCGGGCGACCCCAAACTGCGCTACGAGGCCGATCAGCTCGCCCGCCGGGTGGGTACCCCCACTGCCGAGCGGCTGGCCGCACTGGCCGCGGCCGGGGAGGGCGCGCGTGACCGCGACGACCTCGCACTCGCCTACGCCGAACTCCTGATCCTCGAGGGTCGGGTGGATGAGGCCGTGACGCTGCTCTCCACGCGTTCCTTCAGTCCCTGGGAGGGCGGTGAGGGAGAGACCATCCGCGTGTGGTCGCTCGCCCAGCGGGAAATTGCGTCCCGCGCGCTCGCCGCGGGAGACACCGCGGCCGCCCTTGCCGCGCTGAACAGCGTGGTGACGGTGCCGGCAAACCTCGGGGAGGCACCGCACCCGCTCGCCAATCGTTCGGATCTTTACCTTGCGCTCGGCGACGCGCTCGCCGCCGCCGGGCGCGAGGCCGAAGCCGCCGAAGCCTGGCACACCGCCGCGCACAGCGCCGGCGACTTCACCACCATGCTCGAGGTGCCGCACTCGCCGATGACGTACTACTCGATTCGCGCGGCCGGCCGTCTCGGCGAGGCCGGTCTGGCCGAACGCCTGACCCGGGAGCTCGGTGACTACGTGGCCGTGACGCGGCAGACACCGGCGAAAATCGACTACTTCGCCACCTCTCTGCCCACGATGCTGATCTTCCATGAGGACGTTCAGCAGACCCAGGACAACCTGCTCGACCTGATCGAGGCTCAGCTCGCGCTCCTTGCGGGAGATGTCGCCCGGGCCGAGACGCTGCTCAACGAGCGTGCGGCCGAAGACCCAGCGAACGCCCTAGTGCGTGCGCTGCGCGGAGATCTGGCGACGGTGGCCGCCTAGCGACGACCCGATCCACCCCGTTCGAATACCGCGATCAGCCCTTGTGCTGGTCGCGGTATTCGCGCGGGGTGATCCCGTGTGTCTTCTTGAACTGCCGGGTGAAGTACAGGGCATCGGGATATCCCACCTCGGCGGCGATCGCCGAAACCGTAGACCCGGTGGTGTCCAGAAGCTCGAGGGCGCGACCCATTCGCAGCATCGTTTGATACTGCAGCACCGGATACCCCATCTGCTTGCGAAACAGCGCGCTGAAGTGTGAGGCGCTGAGCGAGGCCATCGCCGCGAGATCCGGCACGCTGATGCGATCGGCCATGTGGGCCCGGAGGTAGTCGACGGCACTCGCGATCACGTCCTCGCGCTGCCCGGGCTGCGAGCGTTCGGCCGCCAGCAGCGTGAGCGCGTGCCAGGCGGCCCCCGATGCGGCGAGCAGGCTCGTGGTGGTCGAGTCTCGCTCCATCCAGGCCAGTACCTCGGCCATGAGTGAAACGATCGGATAGAGGTCTCGCGGGTGTCGTACCGGGGTGGCCGCGGTGATGTCGGCGACACGCAAGAACGCGGCGACCTCGGGGCCCGCCACATGGAACCACCACAGCGTCCACGGATTATCCTCATCCGACCCGTACGAGTGCGGCATTCCCGGGGGCAGAATGACGACCTGACCGCGCTCGACGTCAAAGCGTCCAGCCTCGGTCTCACACCAGCCGGCACCGTCCACACAGGCGAGGACAACGGCCTGCGGGATCGGGGCGATCCGCCGCCGGCCGTGCGATTGCGCCTTAGGGAAGTAGCCGCAGTCGGTCACAACCAGCCTGAGCGAGCCCTCCTGCTGGAGGAACTCGCGTGCCCGCGGTCGGGGCAGGACGAGCATTCGCTGGCCGGGAAATCCATCGGGAATGAGCATGCGAGAAGTCTGGCAAAGGATCATCGAAATGTCCATATAGTTCGCGGCTTCCTTCTACGCCGCGCGGTTGTAGGAGCCTAAATTGGACTCATTCGGTCGTAGAATCAGTCCGCTGCGAACACGGCCGGCCGTGAAATCCCCCAATGAATTGGAGTCAAAGATGACCCGTAAGCACACTCGATGGCTCGGTGCCGTGGGCAGTACCGTCCTCGCGACCGCACTCCTCGCCGGATGCGTGGCCACCGGAGGCGAGGCCCAGGGACCGAAGGAAGGCCCCGACTCCGACGGCCCGCTGATCCTCCAGTCCCGTTTCACCGATGCGGAGAAGGGTGGCCTGGAAAACCTCGTCAAGATCTTCAACGACAAGGGCGAGGGCACCGTGAAGATCAACAGCATTCCGACTTCGACCTTCAACCAGCAGCTGCCGTCCTACCTGACCTCGAAGAATCCGCCGGATGTCTACACCTGGTATGCCGGACAGGCCACCCGCGACTTCGCCGACCAGAACCTCCTGCTGAACCTCGACAGCGTGTGGGACACCCACAAGGGTGATTTCCCCGAAAACCTGGCAAAGCTCAGCGAGGATTCCAAGGGCACCAAGGTCTTCATCCCCACAAACAACTACTGGTGGGGCGTCTACTACTTCAAGAGCGACTTCGAAAAGCTCGGCGTGACCCCGCCGAAGTCCTGGGATGAGTTCCTCGCCGTATCGACAAAGATCAAGGGTGAGGGCGTGACCCCGGTCACGATGGGGCTCAGCGATAACGCCTGGCTGGCATCCGCCTGGTTCGACTATCTCGACCTGCGTATCAACGGGGCCGAGTTCCATCAGGACCTCCTCGCGGGTAAGAAGTCGTATGACAGCCCCGAGGTGAAGAAGGTGTTTACCGCGTTTGGTCAGGTTCTGCCGTTCATGGACCCGGCCACCCTCGGTACCACCCACAACCAGGCGATCAGCGACTTCTCGCAGGGCAAGGCTGCCATGTACCTGCTCGGTGCCTGGGCCCAGCCGGCGATCCCCGCGGACAAGAAGAATGACCTCGCGTTCTTCCAGTTCCCGATCATCGACCCGTCGGTGCCGATCGCCGAGGAGGCGCCGACCGATGGCTTCATCGCGAGCGTCAAGACCACCAAGCCCGAGCTGGCCAAGAAGTTCCTCGACTTCATCGCGAGCGCCGAGGCCCAGACCGAGCTCGCCAAGGGGCAGGACGGCACCGCACTGCCGGCGAACCTCCGGGCCACCGTGAACCTCGACGCCCTGGCCACCCAGGGTAAGGAGATGATCCAGTCGGCCAAGGCCGTCACGCAGTTCTACAACCGTGACGCCGGGGACGCGCAGCAGACCCCCGCCGACACCGCACTCACCTCCTTCATCGCCAACCCCGGCAATGTCGACCAGATCCTGAAGACCTGGGAAGACGCCGCCCAGAAGATCCGAGCTAATTCGTGACAACCAGTACTCCGGTACGCGAGCGGCGGCGGATCAAGGTTCCGCCGCCGCTGGTCTTCGTACTCGTCCTCGTTCCCTTTCTGATTGAAGCGGTCGGCGTGTTTTGGCCGGCCATCCAGGGCATCTCGCTCTCGTTCCTGCGCTGGAACGGGATCGGCCCGGCCACCTCGGTGGGTGTGCAAAACTACACCGACCTCTTCTCCGACCCGATCTTCCTGACCGCGCTCAAGAACACCGCGATCTGGATCGTCCTCTTCGGTGGAATCTCGTTTGTCGCGGGCCTCGGCGTGGCGCTCCTCTTCCAATCCGAGCGTCGCGGAGTCGCGATCTACCGCACCGCAATGTTCCTCCCCATCGTGTTCTCCCTGGTGGTGACCGCCCTGATCTGGGGCGCGTTCTTCCAGCCCAACGGTGTGCTCAACAACGTGCTCGACGCGGTGGGCCTGCACGACTGGACCCGCGTCTGGCTCGGCGATCCCGATACCGCCCTCTACGCCGTTATTATCGCCGCCCTCTGGCGCGAAATCGGCTACGTGATGGTGCTCTTTATCGCCGGTCTCAAGGCGCTCGACCCCTCGGTTCAGGAGGCCGCCCGCGTGGACGGAGCCTCGGCCTGGCAGCGCTTCCGCTTCGTGACCCTGCCGCAGCTGCGCAGCGTCATCATGGTGGTCATCTCGGTGCTCCTCATTGACTCGCTGCGCTCCTTCGACATCGTCTGGGCAATGACCGGTGGTGGCCCGTTCCACTCGACCGAACTGCTCAGCACGTACATGTTCTCGACCGCGTTTAGCGCCCACGCCCTCGGCTACGCCTCCGCGATTGCCGTCGTGATCTTTGTGCTTGCGATAGCCGTGATTATTTCCTACCTTGTCCGTGCCCTGTCCGAGGAGAAGGAATCATGACCTCAACCACCGCCTCGCGGCGCGTCGCGGAAACCCCCGCAGCCTCAGCTCCTCGACCCGCGATCCGCCGTGGATCGCGTCGCCGTCGCGCCGCCACCGCGGGATTTCACACCACCGGAATCCTGATCTCATTTGCCTGGTTCCTGCCGATCCTCATCGTGCTGATCACCTCGTTCCGCACGTTCGATGACGTGGCCAAGCACGGCATCGCCAGCGTCCCGAAATCGTTCACCCTCGACACCTACGTGCAGGCGTGGAACCAGGGCGGGCTCTTCCCCGCCCTGGTGAACTCGATGATCGTGACCATCCCCACGGTGATCCTCTCGCTCCTGCTCGCCGCTGCCGCCGCGTTCGGGCTCAGCCGATTCAAGATTCCCTTCCGTCGCACGATCCTGCTGATCATGCTTGCCGGAAACCTCCTGCCCGTTCAGATGCTGCTGATCCCGGTGACACGAATCACTCAGCAGGTCGACATCTACGACACCCTCGGTGCGCTGATCGTCGTGCAGGTGGCCTTCGGGCTCGGGTTCTACACGTTTGTGCTCTACGGCTTCATGCGTTCGATTCCGCATGAGCTTCAGGAGGCCGCGACCCTCGACGGGGCCGGGGTGGGCCGCATCTTCATTCAGGTGATCCTGCCGCTGACGAGGCCCGCGCTGGCCGCACTCGGCGCGCTCTCGTTTACCTGGATCTTCAACGACCTGCTGTGGTCGATCACCCTGTTGCAGAGCTCGGAAAAGCTCCCGATTACCGCAGCCGTGCTCTCCCTACAGGGGCAGTACGTGTCGAGCTGGTCGGTAATCGCCGCGGCAACCGTGGTGGCCGCGATCCCGTCCACGATCGTGTTCCTCATTTTCCAACGCAGCTTCATCGGGGGCCTTGCCCTCGGCTCGGTCAAGTAGGTAGGTAACCATGTCTTCTCCCGAATCCGTCTATCTGCGCGCCGGTGGCACCGGTGTGATCATCTCGCTCGCGGATGCGCGCCTGCCCCGCATCCTGCACTGGGGCGAGGATCTGGGCCCGCTTGGTGCGGGTGAAATCGCCGCCATCGCGCACGGCGCACTGCCCGCGGTGGGTGACAGCCCCGTGACGTATGCGCAGCCCATCCCGGTGCTTGGCCAGCTCGCCGAGGGGTGGATGGGGCGCCCCGGCCTGGTGGGGGACAGCTCCGGGCAGCGCTGGGCGGCGAAGTTCGCCCACGTGAGCGCGCGCACCACCTCCACCGATACGGCCGAAACGCTGGTGGCCGAGGCACGCGATCCCGAGTACGGGCTGAACCTGCGCATCGAGATTGAGGTGCTGCACGCGAGCGGGCTGATTCGTCAGCGCGCCACGCTCACAAACGCCGCCGCCGAGACCTTCCGCGTGGACGGTCTTGAGCTCGCCCTGCCCGTTCCCCAGGCCGCTACCGAGGTGCTGGATCTCACCGGGCGCTGGTCACTCGAACGGGTACCGCAGCGCCGCGAGTTTCACGTGGGCGAGTGGGCCCGCACCTCGCGCGGAGGAAAACCCGGGCTCGAACACACGCTGCTCCTGGCCGCGGGGGAGCCCGGGTTTGGGTTCCGTTCGGGCCGGGTCTGGGCCACCCACCTCGGGTGGAGCGGCAACCAGACCCTCGTCGCCGAGCGCACCCCCGCGGATGTGCGCCGCCTCGCAGCGAGCGAGGTGCTGGCCTCGGGCGAGGTGGAACTCGGCACCGACGCGAGCTATACAACCCCCTGGCAGTACGGTGCCTGGGGCGAGGGTCTGGACGCCCTCGCCGCGCGCTTCCACCGCCACCTGCGCGCGCTTCCGTCGTACCCGCGCTCGCCGCGTCCGGTCATCGTCAACACCTGGGAGGCGGTGTACTTCGATCAGGATCTGGACACCCTGATCGCCTTCGCCGAGGAGTCCGCACGGATCGGGGCCGAGCGCTTCGTCATCGATGACGGCTGGTTCCTGGGCCGCCGAGATGACACCACCTCGCTGGGCGACTGGATCGTGGATCCCGCGGTGTGGCCCACCGGGATCGAACCGCTGGTGGATCGCGTCGAGGAATTAGGGATGGACTTCGGGCTGTGGTTCGAGCCCGAGATGATCAACCTGGACTCCGAACTCGCGCGCGAGCATCCCGAGTGGATCTTCGATGCCGGTCACGGAGTGGGGCTACCCTCGCGATACCAGCACGTGCTGGATCTCGGCCATCCCGAGGCCTACGCCCTGGTGCTTGAGCGCGTGTCGGCCCTCATTACCTCGCTGCGGATCGCGTACGTCAAGTGGGATCACAACCGCTACCTGCTGGATGCCGGCCACACCGCAGATGGTGGCCGACCGGGACTGCGCGCGCAAACCCTCGCCGCCTACGCGCTGATGGACGAGCTGGCGGCGCGTCATCCCGGCCTCGAAATCGAATCCTGCGCGAGCGGCGGCGGACGCATCGACCTCGGCGTGCTCGAGCGCACCCAGCGCGTCTGGCCGAGCGACTGCAATGACCCGCATGAACGCCTCGAAATCCAACGCTGGACCTCGCTGATCGTGCCGCCCGAGCTGCAGGGAACACACATCGGCGCGGAGGAATCACACACCACACACCGCTCGCATCCGCTCAGCTACCGCGGGGAGAAGGCGCTCTGGGGCCACCTCGGTGTCGAAACCAACCTCATCACCGCCGACGAGGAGACCAAGCGTGGTGTGGCCGCCTGGGTCACGTTCCACCGCGCGCATCGGGCACTGTTGCACGGCGGCACGGTGGTTCATGCCGATCTTTCGGAACCCGCGGCCCGGCTCGAGGGCGTGGTGTCGCCCGATGCCGAAGAGGCGCTGTTTGCGTTCTCGATCACCGAGCGACCGCGCACCTGGCCGGTGGGTCGGATCGGGTTCCCCGGGCTCGATGACGCGCGCCAGTACCGGGTAGTTGCGGTGTATCCCGACGGTACCCGCCCCGGCGGTGCCCAGCCGCCCTGGCTGGAAACGGGCGTGAGCCTCGGCGGTCGTGCACTACGTCTCGTGGGTCTCGAATCGCCGTCACTGGATCCCGATCGCTCGCTGCTGTTCCACGTCGTCGCGGAACCAGCCGGTGACGACGCCTAGCCCGATTATCCTCACCCGGAGGGATGGTGGCGCGCTCGTGCGCGCCACCATCTCACCCGTGGGGGCGAGCCTGCAGGGGCTCAGCGTGGCCGGGGTCGAGCTCGTGCGCGGGAGCCTCGATGCGACCCCCGTGGAATCCTCGGGCATCACGCTGGTGCCCTGGCCCAATCGGGTGCGGGCGGCACGCTGGGAGTGGAAGGGGCAGGAGCAGGCTCTGCTCCCCACCGAGGCCGGCACCGCAAACGCGCTGCACGGGCTCTTGGCCGCGACCGATTATGCGATCGCACGGCATTCGGAGGGGGCGGTGCTGTTGACCGCGCGAATCGACAACGCTCCGGGATACCCGTTCGCGCTCGATGTGAGCGTCGAGTACCACCTGGCGGCCGACGGGATTCGGGTGAGCCTGAGCGTGCACAATCGCGGTGGTGAGCTCGCTCCGGTTGGACTCGGTGCCCATCCCTACCTGCGCCTCGGGGATACTCCGGCGGCGGAGCTGACACTGAGTGTTCCGGCGGAGCGCGCCCTGCTACTCACTCAGGATCATCTGCCCGCAGCGATGGTCTCGGTCGCGGGCACCCCGCTGGATCTCCGGGAGGGTCGGCGGGTAACCGAGAGCCCCGCACACCTCGGTTTTACCGCGCTGCGCGCCGAGTCCGGGGCGGTAACCAGCACGCTTTCGGGGCCGATGGGGAGGGCCGAGCTGTGGATGGATCCGCGTTTCCGCTGGCTGCAGATCTACCTCACCCGCGAGTTTCCCGGGCTCGCGGATGATCAGCTGGCGATCGCCGTGGAACCGATGACGGCCCCGCCGGATGCCCTCAACAGCGGGATCGACCTCCACCTGATCGCACCGGCTGATACCTGGAGTCTCGACTGGGGCATTCGTTTCGTTCCGGCCTGAGCCGGGCATCGTGACTTCGCTGACCCGCGGGCGTTGCGCCCTGGTTTCGCGGCGGTGCACGCGCTAGCCTGACACCAGAACCGCGGGATCGGGCAGGAAAGAGGGACTCATGGAGCTCAGCCGTCGACACCTACTGACACTCGGTGCACTCGGCACCCTCGCGCTCGCGGGGTGTGCGCCGCGCCCCTCGCCCAGCCCCAGCCCCACGCTTACCCCGAGTGGCAGCCCGAGTCCCAGCGTCGGTGGGCCCCCGGACTGGGACGCCCTCGCGCAGAGCCTCGGCGACCGCCTACTCCGCCCGGGCAGCGACGCCTATCGCGCCGCCGTGCCCACCGAGATTCCGGTGTATGACGGAGCCGCGCCGCCCGCGATCGTCCGCGCTCGTGACGCCGGGGACGTCGCCACCGCGGTGAGCTTTGCCGCGGCCTCCGGCCTGCGCATAGCCGTTCGTTCCGGCGGCCACAACTATGCGGGCTGGTCGAGCGGCGGCGGCGGGAACACCGGGCTGCCCGAGGAGCTCGTGATCAACGTGCGCGCGCTCGATGCGGTGGAGGTGGACGCCGGTACCGGCATCGCTCGGATCGGGGCCGGTGCCCCGCTCGCGCTCGTCTACGAAAAGCTCGCGGGCGCCGGTCGCGCGATCGGCGGGGGGAGCTGCGGCAGCGTGGGTATCGGCGGGCTCGCGAGCGGCGGCGGCGTGGGTGTGCTCGCCCGCGCATTCGGGCTGACCTCGGACCAGGTCGCCGCGATCGACATCGTGACCCCGGACGGCAAAACCCGCACCGTGGATGCCCAGCACGACCCGGACATCTTCTGGGCCTGCCGCGGCGGTGGGGGAGGCCTCCTCGGGGTCGTCACCGCCTTCCACCTGAACACCAAGCCCGCACCCGGCGTGACGATGTACTTCCTCTCCTGGGATGCGGCCGCCGCGCCCGCGGTCATTGCGGCCTGGCAGGAGTGGGCCCCGCGGGCAGATCCGCAGCTGTGGTCCACGCTCAAGCTCCTGACCGGCTCGAACCATCCAACCGGTGCCTCGCTCAGCGTTTCTGGCACCTGGATCGGCCCGGTCGGTGGTCACACCGCGGCGCTCGCCGGTCTGCTGGGGCGCGTGCCCGCCCCCACACGTAACCAGGCTACCCGGCACGAGTACCTCGACGCGATGATGCGCTACGCCGGCTGCGCCGGATCCAGTGCCGCCGAGTGCGTCTCGGGCCCGGGCGGAAAGCTCATTCGCACATCGTTTGCGGCCACCTCGGGCATCGCGACCCGGGCGCTCAGCGCCACGGAAATCGCGGCGGTGATTCAGCAGACCGAAACGCTCGGCCGCGTCTCCGGCGTCACCGAGGGTGGTTTCTCGTTTGATGCGCTGGGCGGGGTCATCGACGACGTGGCGGCCGACGCGACCGCGTTTGGCCATCGCGGCGCACTGTTTAGCGCGCAGTACACGGCGAACTTTGCCGACGGCGCAAACCCCGATCCCTTCCATCAGGCCGTCCGTGCGCTGCGGGCGGTAACCACCGCGGCCTGGGGCCCCGGGGCGTACGTGAACTACCCCGATGCGCGCCTCGAAAGCCCCGCTACCGCGTATTTTGGAGACAACGCCGCACGGCTTCGAAAGGTTCGCGCGAGCATCGACCCGCGCGGGGTGTTCCCCGCCTGGCAGCTGGGATAACGATTAATTTCCGGGAGTTCCCCGAAACTTTCTGACTTCACACCAAACGGGGTAACAAGCGCGGCTAAAATCCGGTACGGTTATAGATCGACCCCGCGCCAGAGTGCAGGGTTCTGTGTAGCTGAATATAGAGGAGGCCTCCGATGGATATCGACCTCAGTGTGTTGAAGATGACCGAGCGGGAAACCGAAATCCCGTTCGACGAACTGGCGGGGATTATTGAGCAGGCCATCCTCACGGCCTACCTCAAGCACGTCACCCAGGAGGGCGAGGCCGAGCCGTCGGCCCGCGTGCACCTCGACCGCAAGACCGGCCACGTGGCCGTGCTCCTGCCCGAGCTTGATGAAGAGGGCGAGATCGTCGGCGAGTCCGAGGCTAACCTCGATGACTTCGGCCGTATCGCCGCCTACGCGGCCAAGCAGGTCATCACCCAGCGCCTGCGCGACATCGCGGATGACGGCGTACTGGGCGAGTTCAAGGACCGCGAGGGAGACATCGTTGCCGGTGTCATCCAGCAGGGCCCGAACCCCAAGATGATCCACATCGACCTCGGCACCGTCGAGGCGATCCTGCCCCCCGAGGAGCAGGTACCGGGCGAGGACTACTCGCACGGTCGCCGCATCCGCGTGTACGTCACCGCGGTGGCCAAGGGCAACAAGGGCCCGCAGATCACGGTGTCGCGTACCCACCCGGGTCTCGTGCGCAAGCTGTTCGCGCTCGAGGTTCCCGAGATCGCCAGCGGTCTGGTGGAGATCGTGTCGCTCGCTCGCGAGGCCGGCCACCGCACCAAGATCGCCGTGCGCGCCACCGACTCCTCGATCAACGCCAAGGGCGCCTGCATCGGTGAGATGGGCCGCCGCGTGCGCGCCGTCAACGAGGAGCTTGGCAACGAGAAGATCGACATCGTCGACTACTCGCCGAACCTCGCGACGTTCGTTTCGAACGCCCTGTCGCCGGCAAAGGTGTCCAGCGCGTTCGTGCTGGACGAGTCGATCAAGGCCGTGCGTGCCCTGGTTCCGGACTTCCAGCTGTCCCTTGCCATCGGCAAGGAGGGCCAGAACGCGCGACTCGCCGCCAAGCTCACCGGCGCGAAGATCGATATTCAGCCGGACAGCATTCTCGAAGACGACTAGGTTCGCCTAAAACGCGGCGCTCGGTTCCCGAGCGCCGCGTTCTTCGCCGAGCGCGAATCGCCGAGGAGTGGCGAGAGCCCACAAAGGGGGTAAGATGGAACCCGTTAGAACGTGCGTTGGATGCCGTACTCGCGATGCACGATCCTCCCTGTTGAGGGTTGTGCTGCGGGGAAATGCGCTGTGTGTTGACGAAACCGCATCGCTCCCCGGACGTGGAGCCTGGGTGCATCCGACACTGCAGTGCTTTGGTACGGCAATCAAGCGACGGGCCTTCGGCCGGGCGCTTCGATTTACCGGAGCGCTCGACGTGCAAACCCTAGAGAACAGGCTGAATGGCTAATGGATAACTAATGAGCGGCTCGAAATGAGACCCGTCCGTTACTAATGGTCTGCCCACTGTCTGGGCAGGCCCAGACAGGAGAGAAGTGGCTGTAAAACAGCGCGTGCACGAAATCGCTGCAGAGCTGAACGTGGACAGCAAGGTTGCCCTTGCAAAGCTTAAGGAGCTTGGCGAGTTCGTCAAGTCCCCGTCCTCGACGATTGAACCCCCCGTAGTACGTAAGCTGCGCGAGGCGCTCATCGCTGATGGCGCTGCCGGTGCCCCCGCACCCGCAGCAACCCCGGCTACCCCGGCAGCGGCCAAGCCCGCCGCCGCGAAGCCGGCTACCCCCGCCGCGGCGAAGCCCGCCGCAGCAACCCCCGCCGAGGCAAAGCCCGCAGCAGCGAAGCCTGCCGCGGCGAAGCCCGCAGCGGCCAAGCCCGCCGCAGCGAAGCCCGCTGCCGAGGCAGCCCCGGCCGCCGAGGCAAAGCCCGCAGCAGCGAAGCCCGCTGCCGCGAAGCCCGCGGCAGCTAAGCCCGCCGCAGCAGCCGGTTCGGCCGCAAAGCCCGGCGCTCCGCGTCCGGGCAACAACCCGTTTGCTTCCTCGCAGGGCATGGGGCAGCAGCCCCCTCGCCCCGCGGGCACCCCGCGTCCGGGTAACAACCCGTTCGCTTCCTCGCAGGGTATGGGCCAGCGCCCGACCCCGGGTAACATCCCCCGCCCGCAGGCTCCGCGCCCGCAGGCTCCCCGTCCCGGTTCGCCGCGTCCCGGCGCTCCGCGTCCGGGTGGTGCGGGTCGTCCCGGCGGTGCCGGTGGTGGCTTCCAGCGCCCCGCTGGTGGTGCCGGTCGTCCCGGTGGCTTCCAGCGTCCCGGCGGTGCCGGTGCTGGTGCCGGTGCGGGTGCTCCCGCAGCCGGTGGTTTCCAGCGTCCCGGCGGTGGCTTTAGCGGCCCCCGTCCCGGTGGCGGTGGCGGTCGTGGCCGTGGCCCCGGTGGTGGTACCGCCGGTGCGTTCGGTCGCGGTGGCGGCAAGAGCAAGGCACGGAAGTCGAAGCGGACGAAGCGGGCAGAATTCGAGCTGCGGGAAGCCCCGTCGCTCGGTGGTGTCTCGGTTCCCCGCGGTGATGGATCGACCCCGATCCGTCTGCGCCGCGGTGCGTCGATCGCCGACTTCGCCGACAAGATCGAGGCCCTGACCGGTTTCCCGGTTCAGCCCGGTAACCTCGTCACGGTTCTGTTCCACCTCGGTGAGATGGCAACCGCGACCGAGTCGCTGGACGAGGGCACCTTCGACGTGCTCGGTTCCGAGCTCGGCTACAAGATCCACATGGTTTCCCCCGAGGACGAGGACCGCGAGCTGCTCGACGGCTTCGACATCGACCTGGACGGCGAGCTGGAGGCCGAGACCGACGAAATGCTGGAGGCTCGTCCCCCGGTTGTGACCGTCATGGGTCACGTTGACCACGGTAAGACCAGCCTGCTCGACGCCATCCGCAACGCGGATGTCGGTAAGGGCGAGGCCGGTGGAATCACCCAGCACATCGGTGCGTACCAGGTGCAGACCACCCACGAGGGCATCGAACGTAAGATCACCTTCATTGACACCCCGGGTCACGAGGCGTTCACCGCCATGCGTGCCCGTGGTGCTCAGGTCACCGACATCGCGATCCTCGTGGTCGCGGCGGACGACGGCATCATGCCGCAGACCGTTGAGGCCCTGAACCACGCCCAGGCAGCGAACGTGCCGATCGTGGTCGCAGTGAACAAGATCGATAAGGACGGCGCTAACTCGGCCAAGGTGCGTCAGCAGCTGACCGAGTACGGCCTGGTTTCCGAAGAGTACGGTGGAGACGTCATGTTCGTCGACGTCTCGGCTCGCAAGAACATCGGTATCACCGACCTGCTCGACGCCGTTCTGCTCACCGCAGACGCCGGCCTCGACATGCGTGCAAACCCGAACAAGGACGCCCGCGGTGTGGCCATTGAGGCCAAGCTGGACAAGGGTCGTGGTTCGGTTGCGACCGTGCTGATCCAGTCCGGTACCCTCCGCGTCGGTGACGCCATCGTCGCCGGTACCGCCTACGGTCGCGTTCGTGCCATGGCAGACGAGAACGGCAACCCGGTTGCCGAGGCCGGTCCCTCGCGTCCGGTGCAGGTGCAGGGTCTCTCCAGCGTTCCGCGCGCCGGTGACACCTTCATCGTCACCGAAGAGGACCGCACCGCCCGTCAGATCGCCGAGAAGCGTGAGGCCGCCGAGCGTAACGCTCAGCTGGCCAAGGCTCGCAAGCGCATCAGCCTGGAAGACTTCACCCGTGCACTCGAAGAGGGCAAGGTTGAATCGCTCAACCTCATCATCAAGGGTGACGTTTCCGGTGCCGTTGAGGCCCTGGAAGAGTCGCTGCTCAAGATCGAGGTCGACGACAGCGTTCAGCTGCGCATCATCCACCGCGGTGTGGGTGCGGTCACCGAGTCGGACGTCAACCTGGCGACCATCGACAACGCGATCATCATCGGCTTCAACGTGCGCCCCGACACGAAGGCGCGCGAGCGTGCCGCTCGTGAGGGTGTTGACATCCGCTTCTACTCGGTGATCTACAACGCCCTCGAGGACGTAGAGAACTCGCTGAAGGGTATGCTCAAGCCCGAGTACGAAGAGGTTCAGTCCGGTGTGGCCGAGATCCGCGAGGTCTTCCGCTCCTCCAAGTTCGGAAACATCGCTGGTGTTATCGTTCGCTCCGGTACGATCACTCGAAACGCTAAGGCTCGCGTTATCCGCGACGGCGTTGTGGTGGGCGACAACCTCGCCATCGAGTCGCTGCGTCGCTTCAAGGACGATGTCACCGAGGTCCGTACGGACTTCGAGGCCGGTATCGGCCTGGGCAAGTTCAACGACATTCAGATCGGTGACGAGATTGAGACCACCGAAATGAAGGAGAAGCCGCGCGTCTAATCCCGCCGGCTCGTCCATACGACTCCGCCCCCGACACCTCACGGTGCCGGGGGCGGAGTCGTTTAAGGCCGATCGGATCTAGCCAGTGAGCGCAACCGACGCGTAGAGACGGTTCAGGGCGCGGGTGAAGACGGGGATGTAGTCGACGCCCTCGGGGTAGACCACGACCTGCCCACGCACGCCCTCGTTGAGGGCGAGGGCCTCCAAGACAAACTGGGTGGGATCGGTGTCTGCGGCGATCTCACCGGTGTCGATCCCGCGCTGGACGATGGGCACGAGGGTGCTTAGCGAGGTGGAGAGCACGTGGCGCAGGTGCCCGCTGGCGGGGCTGTCCTCCAGAAGCGCTTCACCGCTCAGGACGGCGCGGAAGCGCAGCAGCGCGGGTTCTTCGGCGGCAGAGGCGGCGCCGGCGATGAGGCGATCCATGAGGTCGCGCACGCTGGTCGCGGCCGAGGGATCGTGGCGGGCGTAGGCATCCTCACGGTGTGAGACCACCGCGTTGAAGAGGTTTTCCTTGCTGCCGAAGTGGTGGAGCACACCCGCATCCGTCACGCCCACCTCCGCGGCGATCTTCGCGATCGTCGCCCGCGTGTAGCCGACCCGGGCAAAGTGCTCCGCCGCAACCTCGATGATGCGGCGCTGACGCTTGAGCCCGCTCGGACGCGGGGTCTTCGCGGTCGTGGACCCGATGGCGGGGGATTCGGGTGTGCTCATCAAAACCTCTACTCGCTCGTGGGCCGCGGATTCTCGTGGGAGTGGTTCAGCGCGGGCCGGGAATTTCCCCCGGGCCAGACCAGGCCGTGCCCAAAAAGGAACACCGGGTCCACGGTATCGAATGGCACGTCGGTTCGAGAGGCCGCCACGGCGGTGGTGGACCGAGGCAGGTCAAACGGTAACGCGCCGTTTACCGGCTGATAACCAAAGATCGCATCGAGCACAATCTCGTCCTCGACACCGAACGTCCCGAGCAGGGCCGCGGCCGCCTCGGCCACCTCGGGCAGCGCGGTGGGGCGCTCCAGGTAGACATCGATCACCGTGGGTACCGCCCTGCACAGCGTCAGCAGGTGCTCGAGCTGGGCTGGGGGAAACTCCAGTGCGCCGTCGTGGAAGGCTCCGGCGAGCATGCCCTCGCGCTCCTCAAACGGCGCATCCACCCGCACAATGGCGAGGTCGGCCTCGGCCGGATCGGTGACGACCTCCGCATAGGCGGCGAGGGTGTCCGCGGGAATGCCCTCGGCGTAGACGCGCATGCCGGGGAGCCCTGGGGCCGATCCGGTGAGCGCCACGACGCTCGCCCGGCGGGTGGCGAGGGCCACCGCGCGGTGCTCGGCAGTGGTCGCGGGGAATGCAGCGCGGGTGGGGTCCACACGCACTGGGGCCAGGCTCACCGGGGCCAGTCTCACCGGAGTGCCCGTGGCGGCCGCGGCAGGCTGCTCCGTGAGGAGCCCCAGCGCCAGCCGGTCGGCGAGCACGCGGCGCACCGAGACGTCCAGCCTCTCCTCGGTCACCTCGCCTGCGGACACCGCATCAACGATCAGGGTGGGGTCATCCTCGCCGCCGAGCTGATCCACGCCCGCCGCGAACAGTCGCCCCACACGCTGAACGGGGGTGAGGTCCTCCACGCCCCAGGCACGTACCGGCAGCTCGATGCCGAGCGCGGGCAGGCGCATCCCGGTGACCACGTTGAAGTCGGTGACCACGAGGCCCTCGAAGCCGAGCTCGCCACGCAGCAGATCGGTGATGATCGAGCGGGCAAAGGCGAACCCCACGCTCTCGTGCGGGGTGCCGAGCGGTGCCGCGTAGCCGGGCATAACCCGGGTGGCACCGGCATCCAGGGCGTCCACGAACGGGCGCACGTGCTCGTTGAATCGGCCGCCCGGATACACCGTGTGCGCCCCCTCGGCGAAATGGGAGTCGAGTCCGTCTCGCTGCGGGCCGCCGCCGGGGAAGTGCTTGACCGTGGCGGCCACGCTCTGCGCACCCAGCACCTCGCCCTGTAGACCGCGCACCCAGGCGGCACTGATCTTGCCGGCCAGCTCCGGGTCCTCGCCAAACGTGCCCGAGATGCGGGCCCAGCGAGCCTCGGTTGCGAGGTCCGCCATCGGGTGCACGGCCACGCTGATGCCGCAGGCGCGCAGTTCGCGGGCCATGGCGCGGGCCGCGCGCTCGGTGAGCGCGGTGTCCCGGGTGGCGGCAAATCCGATCGGTTCGGGAAAGCGGCTGAGCCCCGAGCTCACCAGCGCGGTCTGCACGTTGAAGCGTGAGCCGTGGCGCGGATCCGAGGCCACCTGCACGGGCACCCCGAGGCGGGTTTGGGAAGCGAGGTCCTGCAGCGCGTTGTGCCAGGTCGCGATGGCCTCGGCGGAGGGCGCGTTCATCAGCAGGACCGAGGAGATTCCGCGGCCTACGATGAGCTCGGTCGCCGGCACAAAGCCGAACGGCGAGGCCGGATCATTCCCCTCCCAGAGGCGCCCATCGGGGTTCGCAACGATGCGCGCCACGCACAGTGCCGCGGCCTTTTCGGCGAGGGTCATCGAGGCGAGAATCCGCTCGATGAGGGGGATCTGAGTCATGCTGCTCCTAGTAGTTGCGACGGATGAGGGACCGTCTGTTGCCAGCCTAGGCAGCGATGGACAAGCGCTGGGCGAAGTTAACTTAGTGGTCACTAAGTCTTTTCCCGGTTGTTAACGTTCACTGCTGAACTGAGGCCAACTTCACGAAAGGAAGCCTCCCGCTCATGTCCCTCCCCACCCCGTCCGGCGCGGTTCCCATGCGCCGAATCCTCGCGTTCTCCCTCCTGGAGCTCGTCGCGCTGGGATCGCTCGCCACCCCACTCGTGGTGGGTCTCTCGCTGCGCGTCCTGCAGCTCGTGCCGGAGAGCGGTAAGGAGGCCGGGCTCGCCGCGGTCACCGCCGCGGGTGCGATCGCCGCGCTGCTGTCGAACCCGATCTTCGGGTACCTCTCCGACCGCACCACCGGCCGGTTTGGGCGTCGTCGCCCCTGGCTGGTAGCCGGCACCGCGCTCGGCCTTCTCGGGGCATTCGTGGCGACGTTCGCACCGAACCTCACCGTGCTGATCATCGCCTGGGTCATCGCGCAGATCGGCTACAACGCCGCCCTCGCCTCGCTCAGCGCCCTGCTCGCCGATCAGATTCCCGAGCAGCAGCGCGCCCGTGCCTCGGGCCTGTTTGGAGCGTTCGGCTTCCTGGGTCTGGTGCCGGCGCTGCTGGTCTCCACGATCTTCTCCGGCTCCATCGCCGTCATCATGCTCTTTATGCCCATCGTCGCGGTGGTGGTCACCCTCCTCGTGTGCTGGAAGATTCCGGACCCCGCGATCGAGGCTTCCTCGGTCCCGAAGGTGCGTCTGCGCACGGTGTTCACCGCGATGTTTGTGAACCCGTTCACCTACCCCCTGTTTACCCTCGCCTGGATCCAGCGTTTCGCGATGCAGTTCGGCTACACCGTGGTGGGTACCTTCGGCCTGTTCTACCTCATGCTGCGCCTCGGCCTCGATGCACCCCAGGCCACCCCGCTGGTCACGCTGTCGACCCTGCTGGGCGCAACCCTCAACTTCGTGGCCGCATTTGCTGGCGGCTACCTCGCCTCGCGTCGCGGCAACTACGCGCCCTTCCTCGTAGGGTCGGCCGTACTGCTCGCGATCAGCCTGATGATGAAGGCGTTCACCGACAGCCTCTCGGTGTTCTGGATCAGCACCGCCCTCGCCGGTTTTGCCCTCGGCTGCTACTACGCCGTGGACCTCGCAATTGCGCTGCGCACCATTCCGGCGCGGGATGCCGGCCGATACCTCGGTGTGTTCAACGTTGCGAAGACCCTGCCGCAGTCCCTCGCCCCGATTGCCGCACCGCTGATCATCATGATCGGTCACGGCGACCCGATCGCCGGCGGCGATAAGAACTACGCGGCCCTCTACATCGTGGCCACCGTGCTCGTGCTCGGCTCGCTGATCACCGTGCCGTGGCTGATGCCGGCGCTCCGCCGAGGCAAGACCGAGCCGGTAGCGGCCGATGCCGGTGCCGAGGTTCCGGCCGCCGAGGTGCGCGCATGAGCGACGAGCGGATCCCGCTGAGCGCAAGCTTCAACACCCGCGAAACCGCGGGGCTGCCGGTGAGAGGTGGCGGCTCGATTCGCGGGGGCGTCCTCTGGCGCTCGGATGCGGTGCCCGTGCTCACCGAGGCGGACCTCGCACTCATAGCGGGCCGGCTGTACACGGTGATCGATCTGCGCGGCGAAACCGAGCGTGCGGGCCTTCCGAGCGCGCTGGAATCCGTAGCCACCGAGCTACACCGGATCGATCTCGCGGCGGGTACGCTGCCGAGCGGTGGTTCCTCGGGTGAGACGGATACCGCCGCGATGCTCGCGCAGATTCCCTCGCTCGAAACCCTGTATCGGGGCATCCTCGCCGAGGCCGGGCCGGTCATTGCCGAGATCGCCCGGGCGGTGATCTCCACGGCTCCGCACGGGGCGACGCTGATCCACTGCACCGCGGGGAAGGACCGCACCGGCGTCACCGTCGCACTGCTGCTCGACGCGGTGGGCACCGAGCGTGCGGCCGTGGTGGCGAACTACGCGCAGACCGAGCGCAATCTTGCGGGGGAGTGGGCCGAGCGCATGTTCGCCGCGGTCTCCGCACACGGTGTTCCGCTGACCGAGTCGATTCGGGAGCTCGTATCGGCGAGCCCCGAGGCGGTCATGGCGGAACTGCTGTCGGGCCTTGATACCGAGTATCCGAACGCTTCCTCCGGGGCGCGCGGATACCTGGCGGCGCACGGCCTGACCGATGCCGAGCTGGAGGAACTCGACGCGGCGCTGGTCGCGCGCGAGCTCGCCTAACCGGTGTGCCCCCGTGCCGCGGGACGTCCTACGTGACGGCCCGCGGCACGGGGGCCTCGGTGTTCGCGCAGGGCGGTGCAAAAACCGCGTGTGTGGGTTCTGAACCGGGGGCGTCGCTGCCCTAGACTGGGGATGCCCTGCTGAGTCCGTCAGCGGGGAGGCAAGGAGATCATCATGGCTAACCCCCGCGCAAAGAAGCTGGCTGACCGCATCAAGGAGGTCATCGCTAAGCGACTGGACAAGGGTCTACGCGATCAGCGACTCGGCTTTGTCACCATTACCGACGTGCAGGTAACCGGCGACCTGCAGCACGCCTCCGTGTTCTACACGGTGTACGGCACCGACGAGGAGCGCGAGGACAGCGCCAAGGCGCTGGAGCGCGCCAAGGGCATGCTGCGCACCGAGGTCGGCCGCAACATCAACTCGCGGCTCACCCCGTCGCTCGAGTTCATCCTGGACGGCATCCCGGAGAACGCGAAGCACATCGAGGACCTGCTGCGTGAGGCACACGAGCGCGACACCGCGACCACCGCGCAGGCATCCACCGCGCAGTACGCCGGCGACGCCGACCCGTACGTAAAGCCCCGCGAGACCGAAGAAGACTAGTCTCTGCAGCGAAAAACCCCGCCCCCGATTGCTCGGGGGCGGGGTCTTTCGTAGGGAGAGTAACGCTTACGGGGTGATCAGTACCTTGACCTCGAGCCCGGTGAGCGAGGCGGCGAAAGCATCGGCCGCGCGCTCAAGGGGGAAGGTGTTGGTGATGATGATGTCCTCATCCACGCCACCGGCGGCGATGATCTCGATGGCCTCGGCGTAGTCCTCGGCAAGGTAGGTGGCCGCGCCCTGCAGCTTCACCTGCATGTCCTGCATTGCGGGCAGCGGAACGGTGACCGGACGCTGGGGGACGCCCACGACAACCACGGTGCCACCCTTGCCGGTGAGGGCGAAGGCGGAGTCGATGGTCGGCTGGATCGAGACGCAGTCAAACACCACGTCGGCGGTCTCGCCGAAGAACTCGTGAATGTCGGCAACCAGGGTGGGGGAGGCCGCGTCGAACACGGCGTCCGCGCCGGCCTTGAGCGCGTGCTCACGCTTCTGCTCGAGCATGTCGGTCATGACCACGGCGCGGGCACCGTGGAACTTCGCGGCGGCCAGCACGAGCAGGCCGATGGTGCCGCCACCGAGCACGGCAACGGTCTTGCCGGTCAGGTCGCCGGCGAGGCGCACGGCGTGCACCGGGGTGGCCAGCGGCTCGATGATCGCGGCCTGCTTATCCGTCATGCCGGCGGGGACGATGTGCAGGCGGTCGGCGGGCACGGTGAAGAGGTCGGCCATGCCACCCTCGCGGAAACCGCAGCCGAAGAAGCCGAGGTTGTTGCAGATGTTCTCGCGGCCGGTGCGGCACATCTTGCACTCGCCACAGGGGAGGGTGGGCTCGGGGGTAACGCGGTCGCCGACCTTGATGCCGGTGACGGCCGATCCCACGGCCTCCACGATGCCGACAACCTCGTGTCCGGGGTAGTACGGCGGCTTCATGACGGGGTGGTGTCCGCGCAGCGCGTGGGTGTCTGATCCGCAGACGCCCGAGACGAGCAGCGAGACCAGGGCCTCGTTCTCCAGAACCTCGGGAACTGCCTCGACAACGATCTCAAGGGTGTCTACGGCGCTGACTTTGACCCGACGACGGGTGGATTCGCTGATGCTCATGGTTTCCTTCGACATTGAATGTGAAAACGGGGATGTATGTAGTATAGCTACATTTTTGAGTCCGAGCGCGAGGGAATGCGAAAAAATCCGAGACGCGCGGAAACCGTGATGAAAACGCGATATTTCCGCACAGTTTCGCCTGTTTTGTGGGATTAGACGCGAAAATGGACACAAAAATCCCGCGGGAATGTGACGCAATCGGGGGTGATCGGCTTTACATCTACGTAGTCTTGCTACATAATCGCTTCCAGGGCAGCGGTTGCTCGGAGGATTCCTCGGTGAATCGATCCTAGTTCAGCGCCGCCCCGACTTATCTCACCGGTGAGACCGCCTTCCCCGCGCTCCTACCGGTCACAACGAAGTGAAGGAGCACTGAGGCATCAATGAACACATTCGGATCTCTTCCCCGCTGGGGAAAGCGCGCCGCGGGCGTCGCCACCATCATGGCCGTCGCAATTGGACTGGGCGCCTGCTCATCCGCCGCTGACGACAACAAGCCCGCCGCGAGCGGTGACAAGAGCGACGTCCTGCTGGTGCAGGGCATCCGCAGTCTCTCGAACTCGTACCACGCCAACTGGGCCGCCGGCGGCGACCTCTTCGGTGAGAGCGTGGGCAAGAAGGTCATCGTGCTCTCTGACGAGGCCGACTCGCAGAAGCAGCTGTCGCTCGTGAAGGGCCTCGCCGCCAAGGGCCAGGTCTACGCCCTGAACATCGACCCCAACACCTCCTCCGACACCGAGGCCATCGTGCGCACCGTCACCGAGGCCGGCGGATACGTCGTGACCCAGTGGAACAAGCCCGACGACCTGAACCCGTGGGACATCGGCGACCACTGGGTTGCCCACATCGGCTTCGACGGTACCGGTATCGGTAAGGACGTCTCGCAGACCCTGTTCGACTCGATGGGCGGCGAGGGCGGCATCATCGCCCTCCAGGGAATCCTCGACAACAAGCCGGCCAAGCAGCGCTTCGCCGGTCTGCAGGAGGCGCTGAAGGCCAACCCCGGCATCACCCTGCTGGATGACCAGACCGCAAACTGGAGCCGCACCGAGGCCCTCTCGGTCACCCAGACGCTGCTCGCCAAGCACGGCGACAAGGTCAAGGGTGTCTGGGCCGCAAACGACGAGATGGCCCTCGGTGCCCTGGAGGCCCTGAAGGCCGCGGGCCTCGCCGGCAAGGTGCCGATCATCGGCTTCGACGCCGTTCCGCAGGCCCTGGACGAGATCAAGAGCGGCACCAACAAGTACGTGGCCACCGTCTCGACCGACCCCTGGTGGCAGGGTGGCGCAGCACTCTCGCTCGCCTACAAGGCCGCGACCGGTGAGATCGACGTCTCCAAGCTCAGCCACGACCAGCGCGCGTTCTACGCCGAGCAGTCGATCGTGACCAAGGACAACGTCGAGAAGTACACCAAGGCCCCGACCCTGGAGGCACTGAAGCCCGACCTGGACGACCCGTTCAAGCGCTTCTCCGCTGCCATTAACTAGCGTTATCCCTTCCGTGAACCGGCCTGCTCAGGGCGGGCCGGTTCACGGCCGGATCCGCGGCGAATGCGACGCCGCGCCTCCGCACACCCCACCAGTATTCGCGGGCCGTATCCCCAGGCTCTGCCCGCACCCCTCCCGAAGGACACCGATGTCTCAATCCGGTCCCCAGGTTGCGGATTCCCCCGCAACCGGCACCCCCTCGCGGGCGTCCAGCCCCACGCCCCCGGATCCCACAGCGCCGAGCGGTTTCGCTCGGGTGCGGGGCCTGATCGGCGGCGGCGGTCCGGCCGTCGCACTCGTGGTTCTGATCGCCTTCTTCTCGATCGCCACCCCCAACTTCTTCTCCGTGTCGAACGCGTCGAGCCTGCTCAGCCAGCTCTCGATCCTGCTCGTCATCTCGATCGGCCTGACCTTCGTGATTCTGCTGGGCAGCCTGGACCTCTCGGTCGAGGGTGTCATGGCTTCCTCCTCGCTGGTCTTTGTGCTTCTTGCGGCCAATGATCGAAACGATTTGAGTCTCGGATTTGTCGCACTGATCGCCGGAGTCTTGACCGGCTCCCTGTTTGGCCTCCTCAACGGTGTGCTGCACGTGTACCTGAAGGTGCCGTCCTTCATGGTGACCCTCGGTACCGGCGCCATTGGTGTGGGCCTCGCGACCGTGCTGTTCGGTGGTCGTGCCCCGCGCCTCATGGACGACGGCCTGCGTGGCCTCGGGTTTGGTAACGTCGGCATCTTCCCCAAGCTCGCCCTCATCGCCATCCTGGTTCTGATCGTGGCGCTGCTCGTGCAGAAATTCACCCGCGTGGGCCGCTACGGCTACGCGATCGGTGGCGATGAACCCGTCGTACGCCTGTCCGGAGTGAACGTGGAGCGCTACAAGGTGCTCTCCTTTGTGCTGGCGGGTACCGGATCGGGTATCGCCGGTGTGATGGCCGCGATGCAGCTCGGCGTGGGCGACGTCTCGATCGGTGCCGGATTCCAGTTCACCGCGATCACCGCGGTGGTACTCGGTGGTACGGCCCTCGTGGGCGGTATCGGTGGCGTAGGCAAGACCCTGGTGGGTGCGGCGATCATCACCGTGCTGGCCAACGGCCTGATCCTGCTGGGTGTGAACCCGTACGTACAGATTTCCGTGCAGGGCCTGGTCATCGTGGTGGCCGTGGTTGCGACCGGCTGGTCGCTGCGCAAGCGAGTAAGGGCGATTAAGTAATGACCGATACCGTGCTGGAGGTTCGAAACCTCCGTAAAGAGTTCCGCGGGGTTGTGGCCCTCGATGACATTTCCTTCGAGCTGCGCCGCCACGAGGTGGTGGGCCTGATCGGTGAGAACGGTGCCGGCAAGTCGACCCTGCTGAAGGTGCTCTCGGGCATCTACAAGCCCGATGGCGGAGAGATCCTGCGCGAGGGCAAGAAGGTCACGTTCCGCACCGCCGCCGAGTCCGCCGCGGCAGGCATCGGAATGGTGCACCAGGAGCAGTCGCTGGTGACCTCGATCTCCGTGGCCGAGAACATCTTCCTCGGTGTGGAGGGTGCCGGAGTGGCCGCGGGCGTCTACCGCTGGGGCACGCTGCGCAAGCTCGCCCAGGATCAGCTCGACAAGATCGGCTCGCCGATCTCCCCGAAGACCAGGGTGGAGCACCTGACCTTTGCCGAACGGCAGATGGTGGAGCTTGCGAAGGCCCTCTCGGTGGAGGAGCGCGCGGATTCCGAGCCCGTCATCGTGCTCGACGAGCCCACGAGTGTGCTTGAGGGCGACGAGCTCGAGGTTCTCTTCGACCAGATCGACCGCCTGCGGAAGTTTGCCTCGATCGTGTTTGTCTCACACCGCCTCGACGAGGTGCTGCGCGTCTCCGACCGCGTGTACGTGTTCAAGGACGGCCAGTGCGTGGCCGTGCGTGACCGCTCCGAGGTCGACGTGGACGAGCTGCACCGCCTGATGGTGGGCCGCGAGAGCACCGCCGAGTTCTACCACGAGGCCAAGCAGACCGCCGTGATCGGTGAGCCGGTCCTGATGGAGGTCTCGAACCTCGGCAAGACCAAGGCGTTTGAGGATGTGAACTTCACGCTGCGTGCCGGCGAGGTGGTGGGTATCACCGGCGTTCTCGGCTCGGGCCGTGAGGAGCTCTCCCGCGTGCTGTTTGGTGCCGAGGGCTTCGACCAGGGCTCCATCACGCTCGGCGGTAAGACCGTGGGGCTGCGCTCGCCGGTGGAGGCCGTGCGCGCGGGTATCGGGTACATCCCGGCCGAGCGCCGGATCGAGGGTATCGCCCAGGGCCTATCGGTCCAGGAGAACATCTTCCTCGCTGACCCCTCCACCGTGAGTGCCGGTCCGTTCCTGAAGCCCCGCGCCGCCGCGGCCGCGGCCGATGAGTGGATTCGCAAGCTCAAGATCAAGACCCCGAACCGTGGCACAAACATCTCCAACCTCTCGGGTGGTAACCAGCAGAAGGCGGTGCTGGCCAAGTGGCTGACCTCGCCCAAGCTGAAGGTGCTGATCCTGGATCACCCCACCCGCGGCCTCGATGTTGGGGCCAAGGAGGACGTCTACGGCTTCATCCGTGAGCTGTGCGCCCGCGGCATCGGCGTGATCCTTCTCGCCGACACCCTCGAAGAAACCATCGCCCTCAGCCACACCATCCTCGTGATGCGCGATGGCCGAGTGCAGCAGACCTTTGACGCACACCCGGGCAACAAGCCCCGGCCCGTCGACCTCGTGGAAGGAATGGTCTAGGTCATGACGACGCAGACCCCGACTCGCCCCCGCGCCGCGGTGGCCTCCGGCATCACCGTGAAGGACCGCGTCATCGCGGTCTTCCCGCTCCTGGTGCTGATCGTGCTGGTGCTTCTCGTGCTCACCCAGCAGCCCAACTTCCTGAGCATCGCGAGTGTGCGCGGCCTGCTGGAGAGCATGGCCCCGATCCTGCTGCTCGCGATTGGGCAGACCTTTGTGATCCTCACCGGCGGTATCGACCTGTCGTTCGCCGTGGTGTCCTCGCTGAGCACGGTGCTCCTGGCACTGTGGCTCCCGGATATGGGTGTCGGCGCGCTGATCCTGGTGCCGATCCTCGCCTGCCTCACCGGTGTGCTCACCGGAACCGTGGTGGCGTTCGCGCAGATCCCCTCGTTTATCGTGTCCCTCGGCGCGATGGGGCTCTGGACCGGTGTGGCCCTCACGCTCTCCTCGGCCTCGACCATCCGCATCTCGGCGGGTTATGACGTTATCGGCTGGGTCACGGATATGCGCATCGGCGGACTGCCGGTGTCGGCGCTGATCGCGATCCTGCTGGCGATCATCATCTCGGTGGCCATCCGCGTGCTCAGCCGTGGTCGTGCGCTGCACACCATGGGTCTCGCGGAAAACGCCCTGCTGATGTCGGGTAACCCGACCCGCGCCTACCGCATCCTCGCGTTTGCGCTGTGTGGCCTGTTCTCGGGTCTCGCCGGTGTGGTGCTGGCCTCGAGCCAGTACTCGGGCGGCCCCTCGCTCGGTGACACCCTGATGCTGCCGGCCATCGCGGCGGTGGTGATCGGCGGAAACGCGATCACCGGTGGTGTGGGTGGCCCGCTGAAGACCCTCGTGGGTGCGCTCATCATCGTGGTGCTGCGCGTGGGTCTGAACGCCATCGGAATTGACCCGGCGTACGAGCAGATCATCTACGGTGCGGTCATCATCGGTGCCGTGGTGCTCACGATCGACCGTTCCCGCCTCGGCATCGTCAAATAGACCCCTCGTATTCAAAGGAGAATCATGACCAAGACACCCCGCCTGATCGATCACATCGGCATTCTCGTGGAAAACCTGGAGGAGTCGATCGTGGCCTGGGAAAAGGCCACCGGCTACACCTTCGGCCCGATCGGCCGCTATCGCACCGAGCGCTGGCGCGACCACAGCGACGCGACCCCGCACCCGCACGACGCCCGCATCTCGTTCTCGGCCGAGGGCCCGCCCTTCATCGAGCTGATGGAGTTCCACGGCGAGGGCACCCACTCGGCGAAGGAGGGCGAGGGCTTCCACCACTTCGGATTCCTCGACTACCCCGAGGTTGAGTCGAAGATGGCCGAGCTCGCCGAGGCCGGCATCGGCCACGACGGTGAGTCCCTGGACGAGGGCGGCCGCCCGATCCTCTGGTTCACCGAGAAGCGCGACCTGAACGGCATCCGCCTGGAGTTCGTTGCCGCCACCCCGCAGCCCGTGGTGGCCGATGACGGCTCCGAGCTGGCCGAGTCCCTGGTGACCCTGCCCGCCGGCTGGACCGACAAGGACTAGTACCGAACGCACAGAACGCCCGCTACTGAACACTCAATGAGTGCTCAGTAGCGGGCGTCCCGCGTTGCGGGACCTCGCTAGACCATGCCGCCGTTAGCGTAAATGGTCTGGCCGTTGATCCACCTACCCGGTCCGGCCAGAAGCGAAACCACCTCGGCGATGTCTCCGGGGGTTCCCAGACGCTCCAAAGGGTTCATCTTCGACATCCGATCGATGGTCTCCGGGTCCTTACCCTCAAGGAACAGAGCCGTTGCGGTGGGCCCGGGGGCTACCGCGTTCACCGTGATGTCGCGTCCGCGCAGCTCCTTGGCCAGCACGCTGCTGATAGCATCGACCGCACCCTTGGAGGCGGCGTACGCTGCGTAGCCGGGGAGGCCCAGCTTCTTCACCGACGTGGAGAAATTGATGATCGCGCCGCCGTTGCGTACGCGCCGAGCTGCCTCCTGATCCATCACGAAGGTACCGCGAATGTTTGTGCGGTGCATCCGATCCAGATCGTCCAGGTTGAAATCCGCGATCGGGCCCAGAATCATGATGCCCGCGGCATTCACCACCACGTCAACGCCACCGAACTCGCGTTCAACCTGATCGTAGGCTGCCCGCACCTGGTTCTCGTCGGCGATGTCCGTCTGGATCGACATGGCCCTGCCACCGGCAGCTTCGATTGCGTTGATCGTCTCTGCCGCGGCCTCGATGTTGCCCGCATAGAGGATTGCAACCGACTGGCCATCGGCGGCGAGCCGCTCTGCCACCGCCCGGCCGATTCCTCGTGAACCCCCGGTCACGATGGCTGTGCGCTGTGAAGACATACCTACTCCTATCTCGTTGTGTACAAGCGGATGGGTCACCCCACCCGCAACACTACGCGCCCAGCCCGCGGGCTGGGCGCGTAGTGCGCTACTGGTTGATTCCCGACAGATCGTTGTCGCCGTAGCGGTTACCCACGGCGGGAGTGAGCATATTCAGCGCGGTGAGCTGGGCCTCACTCAGTGTCAGGGCGTCGGCACCGGCATTTTCCTCGATTCGCGAGACACGCTTGGTGCCCGGGATCACCGCCAGGCTGGGGTGCCTGGTCAGCAGCCAGGCCAGGGCAACCTGTGCCGGAGTGGCGCTCGCGTCGGCGGCGATGCGCTCCACCTCGGTGACCAGCGCCAGGTTCGCGGTGAAGTTTTCCTCGCTAAAGCGCGGGTTGGTGAGGCGGAAATCATCGGCAGCGAAGTCGGCTCGCGAACGGAACTGGCCGGTCAAGAAACCTCGACCCAGCGGCGAGTACGCCACAAAACCAATGCCCAGCTCGGTCATCAGAGGCAGCACCTCGGCCTCGACATCGCGCGTCCACAGCGAGTACTCGGTCTGCAGCGCGGCAATGGGGTGCACCGCGTGGGCGCGGCGGATGGTCTCGAGGCCAGCCTCGGACAGACCGATGTTTCGGATCTTGCCCTCACTGACGAGCTCGGACAGCACACCGATGACATCCTCGATCGGGGTGGAGGGGTCCACACGGTGCTGGTAATACAGGTCGATGTAGTCGGTCTGCAGCCGGCGCAGTGAGCCTTCGACCGAGAGTCTGATGTTCTCCGGACGCGAGTCCAACCCGCGTTCAGCCGGTCCTACGTGAGAGATAAAGCCGAACTTGGTGGCCAGTACGACCTCGTCTCGGCGCCCGCGAATTGCCCGACCCACGAGCTCCTCGTTGGTGTAGGGGCCGTAGATTTCGGCGGTGTCGAGGAAGTCGACGCCGAGGTCCAGGGCGCGCTGAATGGTGCGCTCGGCCTCATCATCGAACTCACCGGCACCGGTGTAGTAGGCCGACATCGTCATGGCACCGAGGCCGACGCGGCTCACCTCAAGGTTTCCCAGAGTGGTTTTTTTCATAGTTTTTTCCCGTTCTTGGGTGGTTAGTTTTCCAGAAGAGTGTTGGCGATATCGATGACCGCGCGGTAGCGCACGGTGCTGTTGGCGACGCTCTCGTAGGCGGTGGAAACCTCGCCGGCATCCACCAGCTCGATCTCCGCGGCGATGCCGTGCTCCGCGCAGAAATTGAGCATCTCCTGGGTGGCCGCCGGGCCGCCAAAGTTGGAACCAACGATGGAGCGCTGGTGCATCACGATGGATCCGGCGTGGAACTGATACGGCTTAGCGGGGAAACCCACGTTGATGAATGCGCCATCAATCTTCAGGGTGTCCAAATAGGCATCCAGCTCGATATCGGCCGATACGGTGTTGAGCACGAAGTCAAACGTTCCGGCCAGGGCGCGCAGGTTTTCCGGATTGCTCGTCACCACGTAGTGGTCGGCACCAAAGGCGAGAGCGTCGTCCCGCTTGCGAGGAGAGTGGCTGAGCAGCGTGACGGTAGCACCCATCGCGTGGGCGATCTTCACCGCAACGTGTCCCAAACCGCCAAGCCCAACCACGGCGATGTTCTTTCCTGGCGCGGCACCGAAGCGCACCAGCGGAGCGTATACGGTCATACCCGCGCACAGGAGGGGAGCTGCGGCGGCGAGATCCATCCCCTCGGGGATGGACATCACGAAGTGCTCCTTCACGACGATGCTCCGGCTGTATCCGCCCGCGGTCGGAGTCCCGTCGTACTCGCGGCCGTTGTAGGTGGCTACGGGGCCGCTCAGGCACATCTGCTCATCGCCCCGGAGGCAGATTTCACAGGTACCGCAGGAGTCGACGTAGCAGCCCACACCCACGCGGTCACCCACGGCAAAGGCGGTGACATCGGGTCCGATCGCGCTGACGACACCGGTAATCTCGTGTCCGGGAACCATCGGGAAGAGAGCGGGCCCCCAGTCTTCATTCACCTGGTGAATGTCGGAGTGGCAGATTCCCGCGTAGCTCACGTCGATCAGGACATCATCGGGTCGCAGATCACGGCGTTTGATCGTGACCCGTTCAAATGCGGCGCCCGGTGAGGCGGCGCTCAGGGCAAGGGTGGAAGTCATGTGACAACTTTCGGTAGGAGGGGAATGCGCGGGGAGGAGCCGCGTTGATGGGTGCCTGTTTAGACGGTGCCGGGGGCTTCGCCCAGACGGCGCAGGGCGAATGGAACCGCGAGAATCTCATCGAGAATCTTCGCTACCGCGTTGAAGTGCGGGGTCTGAAAGTGGAGGTCCAGTGCCGCAGCATCGGTCCACTCTTCGAGGCAGATCATGGCACCGGGCACGGCCGGATCCGATAACGGACGGTAGCCCAAGCAGCCGGCCTCAGCGAGGGAGGGCTCGACCATATTGGCGAGCGCCTCCCTCAGCTGATCCTCGTACCCGGCCTTTGCCTGAAACGATGCCAGCAGAATCAGCGAATTGTTTTGAGTCATTCGGAAGCTCCTGTCGTATGCCGAGTATCGTCTGACCTAGGCCTCTACGCGGTTGCCGCGCAGCAGCCAGGTCGGGCCCTCGACGTAGGAGCTGATCTCGGCGAAGAACTCTGCAAAGTACTGGCCGTTAGCGTGAATGTCGAACGCTTCGGCGCTCGCATAACCCTCGTTGAGGTAGAAGCGGTTCTCGTTGTTCTCGTCCTGGATCAGCTCGAAACGCAGCGTTCCGGGCTCGTTGGCGCCGGAGTCGCGGCCATCCTTGATCGCGGCGTTGATGAAGTCCTGACGGCGTCCGGGCTGAACATCGAAGAAAACGGCGACGTGGTACATAAAATCTCCTTGAGAGAGGTGAGTGATGTGGCCGATTTGGCCAACGATCAGAGTCAACACCTTTCTCGAACCCCGGTGAGCGCCGAAACAGGCAGGGTTCTGCCTAGGAAAAACCTTCCTACCCACGGGGAGCGAACTCGGTTGATACTTGAAGGATGAATACCTCCACCAACCTTGCCGAGTTTCTCCGGGCTGCCCGTGCTCGAGTACAGCCACAGGACGTGGGGCTCGGCTTCGGCAGCACAGCCGCCCGCCGAGTACCGGGGTTGCGCCGCGACGAGGTGGCCCTCCTGGCTGGGATGAGCGTGGACTACTACACACGGATGGAACAGGGGCGCATTAAGCACGCCTCAGATGCGATCGTGAACGGTCTGTGCAAGGCGCTCCGGTTGAACGCTACCGAGCGTTCCTACCTGTTTTCGCTGTTTTCTCCGGCCACAACGGGACGCCAACCGCAGGCTGCACGCGCCACCAAGGTACGTCCGATCGTGCGCCAGATGCTCGATCAGATGGACAACGCCGCAGCGTTCGTGCTGGGTGTGGGGATGGAGGTGCTGGCGATGAACGACCTCGCGAAGAAACTGATGCCGGACTTTACCGCCGAAACCGGTCTCGCGCGCAGCCTCGCGCGGTGGACTTTCCTGGCTCCCGAGGCACGCACGTACTTTCGAGAGTGGGATGTTGTGGCGGCGGATATGACGGCTATTTTGCGTCGAGATTCCAGCCGGCACCCCAATGATCGTGCCCTCAACGAACTCATCGGGGAGCTCACCGTGAAGAGTGAGGCCTTCCAGCAGTGGTGGCCGCAGCACATGGTGTACGAGTGCTCGTTTGGGACCAAGAAGATCGCGCACCCGCTGGTTGGGTCGCTCGATATTGAGTATGAGACGTTCCCGGTACCCGAAGACCCTGACCAACAGCTCTTTATCTACATGGCGAAAAAGGGTTCACCCACCGATGATGCTCTGCGGATCCTCGGTAACTGGAGCTCCGCAGACGCCGTCGTTTCCCCGCTCAGTAGCTAACCGGGCGAGGAACGACCTTCACACTCCCATGCGGTTAGGCGGTGCCGGAGCTCTTTCTCGTGTTTGTCAGTACACCGGCCAGCGCAAAGGCCAGGAGCCCGGCGATCGGCACCACCAGCAATCCGAAGCGCAGCGAGGAGTTATCGGCGATCAAACCCACGAGCGGCGGAGAGACGAGGAACCCGAGGCGCATGAGCCAGGACACCACGGTGACGCCGGTTCCGGCGCGCAGCCCCGGCAGCTCATCGGCCTGCTGCATGGCGGCGGGCACCAGGGTTGCGACACCAAAACCGGCGGCCGCGAATCCGGCAATCGTACCGGGGATCGTGGGGAACAGCAGGGCGGTGCCCATGCCGACCGCGGTGATCAGGCCTCCCGCGCGGGCAACGGCACGCTGACCGAAGCGGTCCACCAGACCGTCGCCCAGCAGGCGGCCAATGAACTGTGCCCCGACGAGCGCGATGAACCCCGTGGCGGCAATGGCCGCGGGAGCACCCAGGTTGTTGCCCAGATAGACGGCGGCCCAGGTGGAGCCGGCGTCCTCAACCAGGGTTCCGGCGATCGCGATCACCACGAGGGCCGCCACCATGATGATGAGGCGCGGGCTGAGCGCCGAGCGCAGCGTTGAGGTGGTTTCGGTGCCCACGGGGTTCGCGGTGAGCCCCGCATCCTCATCCTTACCGGGCAGGCAGTAGCGCAGCGCGACAACCGACACCACCGCAAACAGGGTGCCCGAGATGCTCAGGTGTACCGCGGGAGGCAGACCCAGCGCGATGGCGCCGGCCGCCATGCCTCCGCCGAGCACCGCACCCACCGACCACACCGCGTGGAACGAGTTGATGATCGAACGCCCAAAGCGACGCTGCACGCGCAGGCCGTGGGTGTTTTGCCCCACATCGGTGATCGAGTCCATCGCCCCGGCAAAGAACAGGGCGGCGGCAAACAGCGGGAACGAGGGGGAGAAGCCCACCAGTACCGTACCGATCGCCGTGAGGATCGTGCCAAACACCGCGGCGCGGGCCGAACCCAGCCGGCGAATGATGGTGGCGGCCGCAAGGCCCGCGAGAATCGCGCCCGCGGGGAACGCGGCGATGCCCAGACCGTAGGCCGCGTTGTCGAGGGACAGTGCGTCCTTGATTCCGGGGTAGCGCGGCACCACGTTGGCAAACAGGGCACCGTTGGTGAGGAAGAGTACGGCCACGGCGATGCGCGCGCGGCGCACGTCCGGAGCAGGCTGGGAGAGCTTTGTCTTGGTCACGAGTAACTTTCGAGAGTCGTTGGCGGTGGATCGGACCCAGGCGGGCCGGGGCGAGCTCGGTGGCGCGGCCGTACGGCGGCACACTAGCACCGATGGCGTTCGCGAGCACGCCGAAGCGCGCGCGATGCTTGCTATTTGGCGGGTAACGGGGAGCGACGACGGGCGGGCCACCATGAACGCCGTGTCTGCCCGATACCGGAAAACGGAAGGCGTTCGAGTTCTGCGGAAAGCGCCGCCGCCCCGGTGAACAGGTGCGTGCCGAGGCCCAGGCGCGCCGCGGTTTCGATGTTGTCCGGGCGGTCGTCGATGAACAGGGTCTCGGCGGGCGTGGTCTCGGTCAGGGCCAGGGCGGTCTCGAAGATCTGCTCGCCGGGTTTCACCATGCGCAGCTCACAGCTGAACAGCATCAGCGAAAAGAGCTCGCGCATAATCGAAAAGTTGCCCACCGCCTCGGCGAGATCCTGCGGGGCGTTGGAGAGCAGCGTGAGGCGCGCACCGCGCCGATGGGCGGTGCGCAGCGCGGAGATCGTCTCGAAATTGAGGTGGATGTTTCCGGCCAGATCCTGGCGGCGCAGCTCGGCGAGCTCCTCGCCGAGGACCGGGCGGCCCACGACCTCGGCCCAGTAGTCCCGGGCGTCCTGCCCGCGGTCGTACTCCTCACGGAAGTGCCAGTAGCGCTCGAGGAACTCCTCCGGGGCCATGCCCACGTGGACGGCCATCCCGGCGGCGGCCACCGTGGGCTGAGCCACACAGATCACCTCGCCATAGTCCACGAGTAGGTGCGTTGTCATCGGCGTGCGCCGTCCTTCCCGATCACAACCTGCGATCGAATAATCATCATATATGTTCGAACGAACATGTCAAATGTTCTCTCGTTCTCCGGGAAACGTGGGCCGCGCCCGTGCATGAACGTGATTATTTGCCCTCAAGGCCTTTCAAACGAACATTTCGGGTGTATGTTTGGGGGATGAGCGGAAACACCCGGCACGAAGCCATCCTCGAAACCCTGCAGTCACGCGGACGCGTGGACGTTGCCGAGGTCGCCGCGCAGTTTGCGGTCTCCGAGGTCACGGTTCGCCGCGACCTCGATCAGCTCGCCCAGGCGGGCATTCTCCGCCGGGTGCGCGGGGGAGCGGTGAGCGTGCGCATGCGCGGCGAGGGGCTGCCCTTCGCGATGCGCCGGCTCGAATCCTCGGGGGCCAAGGAGCGCATCGCGATTGCCGCCGCGGCCCTCGTGGTTGATGGTGAGGCCGTGGGCGTCGACAGCGGAACCACCGGGGCCGAGGTCGCAAAGCAGCTCGTGGGCCGCCGCCTCACGATCATGCCGTTTAGCGTCCAGGCACTGACCGCCCTCGCGGGAAGCGCAACCGCCCGCATTCTGCTGCCCGGCGGCGCGGTCAACCCGGACGAGGGCTCCATCGTGGGGCCGCTCGTTGAGCAGTCACTCCGGGGCCTGCGCTTTGACACGGTGTTCCTCAGCTGCTGTGGTGCCTCCCTGGACGAGGGCGTGACCGCTCACGACCTCGAGGACGCCGCCGCCAAGCGCGCGATGATCGCCGCCGGACGCCGCGTGGTCCTGATCGCCGAGGGCACCAAGTTTGGTCGCTCGGCCATGTCCATTACCTGCTCGCTGCGCGACATCGACGTGGTCATCACCGATGACTCCGCCCCGCTCGCCGTACTCGATCAGCTGCGCGCCGAGGGCATTGAGGTCATCGTCGCCTAGGCAGATTCTTCTGTGGCCGATGGGTGGTGACTCTTGCGGATGAGGGTGATACCCTAGCTTTATCAGCGCCCACCCAAGGCTAGAGTTCTCGGACTTCCTAAAATGCGGTGGGCCTTGTCGTAGTATCGGGCCATGACGAAGACGTTTCGAGGTTTATCAGAGCTGCGGCAGATACTTCATGATCGCGGGCTAACAATCGTCGGTGGCACCATATCTGACGATTCTGGTGCGGAAACACACCTCTACGACTCGAATTACTACCGTTTCAGCGGATATGCGCGACAGTTTCAGCCTGACACCGGCGATGGAGATCAGTCCTTCATGTCCGGCACGAGATATGCGGATATCCAAGTCTTCATGGCTCGTGACACCGAGTTCAGACTTCTGCTCTTCGAAGCGCTCAGCGTAGTTGAGGTATGTGTGCGTTCGCGGTTTGCGCACGAGGCAGGCGCGATATTCGGAAGCGGTGCGTTTTATCTGGACTCCGAAACCTACCTCGACATCACTCCACGCCTGACCCAGCACATCGAAAAGATGCGCACCGATTTATTGAGGCCAAAGCTGGCAACGGTTGCACGGTATAGAAACGGCGAAGACCTCTCGGCTGTGCCTCTCTGGGTGGCCATAGAGCATATGAGCTTCGGAACTGTCGCCAAGATGATTGGGTATTTTCGCGATATCTCAGCAGCCAAGACAACGTCGGAAAAGCTATCAGTTCCGTGGGAAGGATTTCACAGCACGAATCACTCGTTTTCCATTCTCCGTAATATCTGTGCGCATCATGGGCAACTATGGAATCGCAGAATTGATATCACGGCACCCGTGTTAGGAAAACTTAAGAGATTTGAGCCGAAGTACGACAACGGGTCTGTGTACGCAACCATAATCATGCTCAAAAAGTACGTGCGAATGATCGATGCTCAGTCGGATTGGCCCGCGAGGGTCGACTTATTCCTCGATCTGAACCCTGACTTTGCGGCAGGAATCTATCACCCCACCCCAAAATAGACTGCGGCTCGGGGTGTCCCACACAAAACGGGCCGCGGAGCGTCTGCTCCGCGGCCCGTGTGCGGGTTCCCTAGTCGAACGGGGTCGCGACCGGAAGGGTCTCGCCGTCGGTCATTCGGGCGTAACCCGCAAGCCCCGCCTTCATCGACTCAAAGTCGGCAAAGTGGGCCTCCCCGCGGCGCAGCGACACCGCCGTGGAGAGGATATCGATCACCACGAGGCCGGCCAGGCGGCTGACCGTCGGGGTGTAGACATCGGTATTTTCAAAGGTTTTGGCGACGATCTTGATGTCGCACAGCTGCATCATTGGGGTGTCATCCCCGCTGATCCCGATCACGGTCGCACCGCGCGAGCGGGCCAGCTGAGCCACCCGGTTGGTCGAGCGGGTACGGCCGGTGTTGGAGATCACCACGAACGTGGTGTCCGGATCGGTCATCGCCGCCGCCATGAACTGCTGGTGGGTATCGCTCGGCGCACTGCAGGGAATGCCAAACAGCTGCGCCTTCTGAAGGGCATCCTGGGCAATAAGCCCGGAGGCCGACAGGCCGATAAACACCAGCGCCTTCGATTCCAGAATGGTCTGAACCGCGGCCTCCATCTGATCCAGATCGAGGAACCGACGTGAGCGGTCAATGCTCGAGATGGTCTGATCGAAGATCTTGCTCGCGAGCTCGGCCACCGAGTCGCCGCGGTTCATCGCCGACTCCACCGAGGGCACACCCAGAATCAGCGCCTGCGCGAGCGCCAGCTTGAAAGCCTGAAAGCCATCAAAACCGAGGCCGGTGCAAAACCGCATGACCGTGGGCTCGGACACCCCGGCCCGCGCCGCGACGGCGGACATCGAGGACTCCATGACAAAACTGGGGTCTTCGGTGACCAGCTCGGCGACCTTGCGCTCGGACTTCCGCAGGGATTCGAGAGACTCTTTCAGACGCTCAAAGAGTGATGTTTGCGAGGTGCTCTCCATCCTATGCATCCTAGTGCTATTGGTTCGTGAGCGCGGCAAGCAGGTTCTCCACGGCGGCCTCGGCGGCGCGCTGAGTGCTCGCCCCGGTGAACGCACCAATGTGGGGGGTGAGCAGGGTGTGCGGGTGCGAGAGCGTGGCATCCAGCTCCGGAGGCTCGGTCGCAAAGGCGTCCACCGCGTAGGAGATGAGCGTGCCATCTGCGTAGGCGTCGAGCACCGCCGCGTGATCCACCAGGGCGGAGCGCGCGGTGTTGATGAGCACGCTGCCGGCGGGCATCAGAGCGAGCAGATCCCGGCCCACGAGCGGCGTGCCATCCGCGGGCGGCGGAGCGTGCAGCGTCACGACATTGGACTCCCGGAACAGAGTGGGCAGGTTCACCAGCTCGACGCCCTCGGTGTCCTCGGTCACGAACGGATCGTACGCCACCACGCGGCCACCGAGCTGCAGAATCGTTGACGCCACATGGCGTCCGATGGCCCCAAACCCCACGATGCCCACGGTCACCTCGGCAACCTCGCGGCCGCGCGCACGCGCCCAGCCGCCGTCGTGCAGCAGGGAGTTCGCCGCGGGAATCTGCCGCAGTGATCCGAGGATCAGCCCGAGCGCGAGCTCCGCCACCCCGCGGGCATTGGCCCCGCGCGCGGTTTCGACCCGGATGCCGCGCGCCGAAGCCGCGGCCAGGTCGATCGCGTCGGCCCCGGCACCGTTGCGGCTGATGACCCGCAGGTGGGGAGCGGCCGCCAGCGTCTCGGCATCGATCGGCTCCACTCCGGCCACCCAACCCTCGATATCCGCCACGAGTTCGCGCAGCTCGGCCGGCTCGGGCTGGCGCCCCGCGGGGCCGGCCACGATCTCGTAGCCGGCCGCGCGCAGCGGCTCCAGAAGCGGATGGGTGGCCACGTTCTCCGCGGTCAGCGACCGCGGGGTGACCAGAATCTTTCCGGGCACGGCACTAACCCTTGGTACTAGCGGCCAGGCGGGAGAGCTCATCAAAGCTCGGCCCGGACGTGGGGATCGCGACGTCGAAGACCTCGGCGATGACCTGGGTCCACCCGTGCAGGAAGTACACCCAGCCATCCACCACCGTGACGTTGCGCGCCGGATCCTGCGCGCGCGCCTGGTCGAGGAACACCAGGTTGCCGCGGTAGTTGAGATCCCAGACGATCGCGTCGGTCGGGAAGACCACGGCGTCGGTGAGCGGAGATCCGGGCGCATCCTTGCCGAGGCCGGTCGCGTTGATGATGACCGAGCCCGCGGGCAGCTCGGCGACAATCGCGTCGCTGAGCTCGGGCTGCGGGGTCAGGCGCACGCTCACGGGAACGCGCGGGGCAGACTCCACAAGAACCTCGGCGAGGTCGTCCAGGCGCTGCTGGCTGCGGTTCGCCACGATGATCTCGCGCGGGTGAGCGGCACGCTCGGCACGGGAGAGGTACCAGGAGATCGCGATGGCCGAGCCACCCGCGCCGATCACGAAGACGTCCGGGTTGTAACGCGTGAGGTGCGCGGGGGAGAGGAACGCATCGAGCGCGAGGCCCGAGGAGATCGGATCCTTCGCATGGGCGATCAGGCGACCATCGCGCTTGGAGATGCTGGAGATCTCGTTCATCAGGGTCGCCAGCGGATCCTCCTCATCGAAGAGGTCGCGGGCGGCGGCAAAGAGGTCCAGCTTGTGCGTGGTCACCAGGGCACCGCGGCTCAGCGGGTCGTTCTTGATGAACTCGACCACGCGGCGGTACTGCTCGGCTGGGGCATGGAGCGGCAGGTCAATGCCCACCAGCTCGGCGTCGCCGAGGCCCAGTTCGGCGGCCCAGAGGGGGAATACCTGGCGGATCGAGGAGGATCCGGTGGTCACCCCGATGAAGTACATTGTGGGGGCGGTGGCCGGGGTCAGGGTGTCGGCGGTGAGGGTAACGGGGGTGCTCATTACACGGTGTCCTTTTCGCGAAGAAGGGTGCGGGCCAGCTCGAGGGCGCGCGCGGCGTTGTCACGGATGATGTCGAACTCGCCCACGGCGATGAGGCCGCGCGGGGCGATCCAGGTGCCGCCGGCGGCGATCACCCGGGGAATGCGGAGGTAGTCGCCCAGGTTGTCCGGGGTTACGCCCCCGGTGGGCATCACGTGGCGCAGCCCACTCGCAGCCAGCGGCGCGAGCAGCGCGGCGAGGGCCTTCGCGCCGCCGTTGAGTTCGGCGGGGAAGAACTTCACGATGTCGAAGCCGTCCTCCACCGCGGCCATGATCTCGGAGGCGGTGGCCGCTCCAGGAATCAGCGGCAGACCGGCCTCGCGGGCGGCGAGACCGAGCTGCGGAGTGTATCCCGGGGAGACTCCGAAGCGTGCGCCCGCAGCCTTCGCATCGGCCACGTTGGCCGCGGTGAAGAGCGTGCCCACGCCCACGTGGAACTCGGGCAGCTCGGCCGCAATGTTCGCGATGGACTCGAGGGCGTCGGGGGTGCGCATGGTCACCTCGATGGTGGTGAGACCGGCCTCGGACAGTGCGCGAGCCAGGGGCACGGCGAGGCGTGCCTCGGGGATCTCCACAACCGGAACGATGCCAAACTCGCCCAGAATGCTCAGGGCGTCCTGCTGGCTGGGGGCGGAGGTCATGCGGACACCTCGACCCGGTAGCCACTGTGCTCGGGGTTGGCCACGGCGCTCCAGCCGCCCGCGCCATCGGTCACGATGAGCTCCTTCATTCCGCCCGCATCGCCGATGATGGCGTAGTCCTGCCCGGCATCGGCCGCATAGGTGAAGAGGGTGACAAACGGCTCGGTGCCCACGTTGATGCTGCGGTGGATCCAGTGACCGGGCACGTTGACGGCCTCGCCCGGGGTCAGCTCGATCGCGGCGCTCTGGCCGTCGATGGTTTCCAGCAGCATAATGCCGTGGCCGGCGAGGCAGTAGTAGAGCTCGGCGCGGTTCTCCACCGCGTGAATGTGCCCGCGGGTCACGGCAAACTCGGTGCCGTAGGTGCCGGGCAGCAGGGTGCTGGTCCCGATGACCAGCGCGCCCTCCTCATCGGAGTAGCGGTGCTCCTCAACCGAGTACACCAGGGTGTCCGCGCCGTGCTCCGCAACGGCCGCCTGATAGGCCGCGTCATCGCGGTAAACCCCGGCCATATCGCCGAGGAACTTCTCGTAGCGCCGGGTGTTCCCGGTGAGGTCCCCATTGGGGTGGACCCGAAGCGGAACCGGAATATCTACGCTGATGCTCATTGTTCTCCTAGGTGGGTGGTTTTGGTAGTAATACTACATAAATACGAATGTGAACGGGAACATTTGGTCAAGATTGCCGAATTAAACCCAATAATTCGTGTTGAGCGGGGAAATGGATGTAGTATTACTAAAAATCAGGAAACCGGCCCCGTGTCCCCACACGGAGGCATCCGTTCTTCCGAATTCACCGTCGAATCCGTGCGAGAGGTCTGCAATGAAAGCAATCGTGTTCCGTGAGGGGTCCCAGTGGGCCGTCGAATCCGTAGAGAAGCCGGTTCCCGGCCCGGGAGAGGCGCTGCTGCGGGTCATCCAGACCGGCGTGTGCGGCACCGATGAGCACCTCCTGCACGGTGGATTCATCGCCAAGTTCCCGCTGATCCCCGGCCACGAGATGGTCGGCGAGGTTGTCGAACTCGGCCCGGGTGAGGCAAACGCCGTCGTGGGCGACAACGTCGTGGTGGACAACACCGTGCTGTGTGGCAAGTGCCACGCCTGCCGCGAGGGCAACGACCTGTTCTGCGAGAACTTCGGCTCGCTCGGCTGCAACATGCCCGGTGGGTTCGCCGAGTACGTCGTGGTTGATTCCAGCAAGGTGTACCCGATCGGAGACCTCGACCCGGACGTCGCCGTCTTCGCAGAGCCCACCGCCTGCGCCGTCCACGGCGTGGACATCCTGAACCTCACGCCCGCATCCGACGTGCTGATCTTTGGTTCCGGCCCCACCGGTCTGATCCTCTCCCAGCTGCTGAAGACCGCCGGCGCCGCCCGCGTGACCGTGGCCGCGCCGACGGCCTCCAAGCTTGAGGTCGCCACTGCCCTGGGTGCCGATCACACCGTCCAGGTGGACCGCAATAACCCCGAGGCCGCCTCGGCCGCGCTGCGGGAGATCGCCCCGCGCGGATTCGACGCGGTCATCGAGGCCACCGGTTCGACCGCCGTCCTCGAGCTCGCCGTGAGCCACACCAGGACCGGTGGCACCGTGCTGGTCTACGGCCTCGCCGGCGAAAACGACACCGCCGCGATCAAGCCCTACGAGGTGTTCAGTCGCGAGCTGACCATCAAGGGCTCCTACGCGCAGGTGCACTGCCTGGGCCGTGCCCTGTTTGCCCTGCAGACCGGCCGCGTGCGCACCGAGGGTCTGATCACCTCGAAGCTCAACCTGGACACCTTCGACCAGGCGCTCGCCAACCTGCACGACTCCGAGCAGATCAAGACCATCGTCTCCTCGCGATAGGTTGATTCCACGGCGCGTGATGGTGAGTTCTCGCCATCACGCGCCGTCCGTGTACCACCCCTCCCAAAGGTTCTCTCCCCATGATCATTTCCCACGACCTCGGAACCACCGGTAACAAGGCCACGCTGGTTGCCAATGACGGCCGCCTGATGTCCGCCATCACGGTTCACTACGACACCGATTTTGGGCTCGGCGGTAAGGCCGAGCAGGATCCCCACGCCTGGTGGGACGCCCTCGCCCGCGCGACCCGTGAGCTGCTGGAGCGCGCGAATGCCCGCCCGGAGGACATCGACGTGGTCTCGTTCTCGGGTCAGATGATGGGCGTCGTCGCGATCGATGACGCGGGGGAGCCGGTGTTCCCCTCGATCATCTGGGCCGACACCCGCGCCACCGCACAGACCGCGCGCCTGCTGGACACCGTGGGGATGGAGCGCGGCTATCAGATCACCGGCCACCGCCTGAACCCCACCTACTCGCTGGCAAAAACCATGTGGCTGCGCGACACCGCCCCCGAGGCGTTTGCGCGCGTGCGCCGCATCCTGCTGGCCAAGGACTACATCGCGTTCAAGCTCACCGGGGTGCAGGTGACCGATCGCTCGGATGCCTCCAGCACCAACGCCTACGACCAGCGGGCGGGCACCTGGTCGGATGAGCTCATTGCCGCCTCCGGGCTGTCGCGCGAGATCTTCCCCGAGATCGTGGACTCCACGACCGTGATCGGCACCATCACCCCCGATGCCGCGCGCGCGACCGGCCTGATCGCCGGAACGCCGGTGGTCATCGGCGGCGGTGACGGCCCGATGGCCGCGCTGGGTGCGGGCATCATCGATGCGAGCTCGGGGGCCTATGCCTGCATGGGCTCCTCCTCCTGGGTATCGGTGGCGGCGGATGCCCCGCTGTACGACCCGCAGATGCGCTCGATGACGTTCAACCACGTGATCCCGGGCCGCTTCGTGCCCACCGCGACCATGCAGGCCGGTGGCGCCTCGCTGCAGTGGATCGTTGACACCATCTCGCCGGCCACCGCGGCCGACTACGCCGAACTGCTTGATGCCGCCGAGAACCGGCAGGCCTCGGGGGAGGGTCTGTACTTCCTCCCGCACCTGCTCGGTGAGCGCTCGCCGTATTGGAACCCGCACGCGCGCGCCGCCTTTGTGGGCCTCCTGCGGCACCACGATCGCGGGCACATGACCCGCGCGGTGCTCGAGGGCGTGGCGTTCAACCTGCTCACCGGACTTCGAGCCTTCGCCGACTGCGGCACCAGCGTCGATCGCATCGACGTCATCGGCGGCGCCGCCAACGCCTCGGCTCTGCTGCAGATCTTCGCCGACATGTGGGGCATGCCGGTCGCGCGCCGCGACCTGGTGGATGAGGCCGGGGCGATTGGTGCCGCGGTGGTCGCCGGCGTGGGCGTCGGGATCTTCGAGAACTTCGAGGTGGCCGCGACGCTCTCGCAGCGCAGCACCGGCTATGAGCCGGACGCCGCCGCTACCGAGCGCTACGCCCGCGAGTACCCGGTGTTCCTCGATGCCTACTCGCGCCTCGAACCGTGGTTCAACGCGCTGGCCGAGGGCGACGCCCGTGCCTGAGCCGCGTCGACTCCGCGCCGTCCTGCCCACCGATACCGCCGCGACTCTCGGCGGTGAGGGGCGGATCGTGCGCACCGTGGGCGGCGATATCGCCCCCGCCGTACTGGGCCGCACCAACTATCACGAGCACCTGTTCCAGGTCTCGCCGCTGCTTGCCGGTGACGAGCTGGATGATGAGGAGGCCTCGGGCCGCGAGGCGGAGTCGCTGGCAGCCTCGGGCTTCGGCGCGATGATCGAGGCCACCCCGATGGGCCTGGGGCGCAACCCGGCGGCCGTGGCACGCATTGCGGCCCGTGCCGGGCTGCACGCGGTGCACGTCACCGGGGCACACCACGGTGGGCACTACCCGGAGGACCACCCGATTCGGGCCCTCTCGGAGGACGAGATGGTGGGCCGCTGGACCGCCGAAATCCGCGAGGGTTTTGGCGTGGATCCGGGGGCCCAGGCGGAGCTCGAAGCCGAGCAGCCAGCCGCCGCGGGTTCGCCCGTTCGTGCGGGCATGCTGAAGGCGGGGATCCGCTACTGGCAGATCGGGCCGTTTGAGCGGCGCGCACTGGCCGCGGTGGCCCGCACACACGCCGAGACGGGGGCGGCGATCATGGTGCACCTCGACTATGGATCCGCCGCCCACGAGGTGCTTGACCTCCTGGAACAGGACGGTGTTCCTCGCGGCCGCGTGGTGCTCGCCCACATCGACCGCAACCTCGACTCGTGGCTGCACGCCGACCTCATCGCCTCCGGCGCCTACCTCGGCTACGACGGCCCGGCCCGGCACCGCGAGGCACCGGACCAGGCGATCCTCGAGTGCCTGGAGCGCGTGGTGGCGCGGGTGGGGTCGGACAACATCCTGCTCGGCGGCGACGTGGCGCGTGCCTCGCGCTACCTCGCCTACGGGGGTATGCCCGGCTTGGAATACCTCGGCCGACGCTTCATCCCGCGCCTCGAGGTGCGCCTCGGTGCCGACCGGGTGGACGCCCTGCTCGCGCGGAACGCCGCCCGTCTGCTGGCGCTCCCCGCCGGCTAGGGGCATCACAGCCGTCTATTTATCCCGGTCGTTTTCGGAGCGCATCGATCGTGCACCGCCCGCCGTAATAGCACGCGCGGCATCCCGTCTCTCTTGCAGCGGATGCCGTATCCATGCGGCTCCGAGGGTAACTCGATGAGTGTGATGCGGAGCGTTCTGACTCTGATGCAGACGGTAATAATGGTGGGGGTAGTTTTGGTGGCGCTCGTTTTGCTGCGAATGTACATCGGTAGTCGTCGTCGGCGCTGACCGCAGGGCGGGTACACGCCGCTTTCGAAGAGAAAAGCGGCGTGTACCCGTCTTGTAATGCGCGGCCGAGGGCGAGTATGACTGCGCTACTCGAACTTCGCTTTCCAGGGGGCTTCGAGTCCCTGCGTAAAGAAGCCCCATGAGGTCTTTAAAGCATCGATGAGTTCGAAGAAATCGATTCGGGGGATTTCGTCGCGGTCCAAAGCAACATGAAGCACTCTACGATCGATGCGAGTCTTTATCGTCTTGACATCGAGGCCACCGAGAAGTACCTCGAAGTCCCTCTTCCGGGAGCGAATGCCCCAGGAACGATTATCGGAATACCAAATCGCGCGTGGACCGGGCTTAATCCCTCGCTCGATTTCCTCGGGTGTGGGGCCGTTTGAATAGAAAAATAGGAATTCAATGAGATTTCTTGCATGAACGTACCCCGCTTCGGAAATAAGCCAGGACTTTGGGTCGGAATCATCCCCGAACGTTTGATCTCGGACGAGTTCGTGCGCAAGACACATTTGGTCAAATTCGTATTTGATGTGGGAAATTGCAGCTTCTCGTTCTGCATCGGTCGGGTGATAGGTAGCCATAAATGTCCTCTCAACTTCGTCATCATGATAGTGCGGGGGTGCTCGAAACAATGGAACCTAGCGATCAGAGACGCTGAGTTTTTCGCACCTCAGCAGCTTGCGTGTGCGCTAGTGCTGCCGCCGCCGAATGTAGCGCCGAACGACGACCACCGCCACCGTGATTGTGCCGATGATGAGTACCGCCCCGAGGAGGGCCATGATGTGCCACTGTGCAAACACGAGGTCACCGCACTTTCGTTGTTGAGCCGCGCATCGGTGCTGAGCCCTTCTTAGAGACTGAGACGAGCGGGCCTAGTTTTTATTTCGGCAGCATCTCACTCGCGTCCGGTTTCGGATGCGAGTGAGATGTTTGTTGCGAGTCCTCAGCTACCTCTGACGTCTGCGAATGTAGCGACGAACTAAAAACACAACAGCCGTAATAATTCCGATAGTGAGAGCGACGCTTATCATGCCGTAGATATGCCATTGCAAGAACATGAGATCACCACCAACTCTTAGTGGCTTTGCCTCCGGACACCGTGACCGCGAGGTTGAAGGCGGTTGCGTACGGAATGGCACACATTTGAGCAGATACCGTCATCTGTCCGAGGTTTCGGTTCGGCGTTCCCAGATACACAAGCGAGGACGAACAAGATCCACCAATTGCCCAGGTCGCGCCCCATACATTCGATACCCTGTTGCTGTTTACGTTGTAGTTTGCCTTGAACCCTAGTTTGATTAGCCCCACCCATGTATCAACAGTGCAGTTGTTGCGCGCACCGTCACGGCCAACGCTACAGCCACTCGGTGAGCTTCGTCCCGCAAGATCTGCGCTACCTATTTCAATGGGTAATTCGATTCGGCTAACAGATACAGATCCATCGTTATAGTGTGCGACGGTCTTTTCGTAGCCGTTCTCAACGTATGACTCAGAACTGGTGGGTTCAACCAAACTCGAAAACGAGTCCCACTTTTCACCTTTCTCGAGCTTTTCGAAGAGTGCATGCTGGGTCTCCAGACTCACCCCGTATTCAGTGAGAAAAATCTGTGCCTCACTGTACATCGAAGAACTACTTGAGAGTTTCTCGTTGTTCCCGTCATTCGCGAATGCTGGGGTGCCAACTAGAAGTCCGGAAGGCAGCGTAAACAACGCAACCGTAACAATTCCGCTTTTTGCTTTGATTCTCATGATTTATCGAGCCTTCGTCATCGAGCATTGCGTCGTTGCAAAGCTCTACTGGTAGGTATGACGGTGGAATCGTAAAATCATTACGGCAAATCCCTCATCCGTCTCCACAAACGGAGGCAGATGAGGGATGCGGGGCGTTTACGCTAGGCGTGCTTGGCCAGGCGGGCGAGCAGGTCGGGGGCGGTGCGGTCGAGGATGCGGCCGCCCCAGCGGACGCCGATCCAGTAGAACAGCGCGCCAATTCCGAGCCCCACGGGGAGTGTCAGCCAGGTGAGCAGGGTCGAGCCCGTGCCCACCGCGAAGCCCAGCAGGACGAGCGCGGGAGCGCTCAGCACGAGGAGCACACCCATGCTGCCAAACGTGCCCGCCATGGACAGCGCGCCCGAACCCGGCTTCGACGCCCAGGGGCTGTCCTCCGGGTCCGGAACCGGCATCAGGAAGAATGCCGACTGTACCGAGGCGATACCGTTTCCGGCCAGCAGCATGCCGATCCCCACACCCAGCACCGCGGGCAGCAGGTGCGCGGTGCCGCTGACGACCGCCACGACGATCGCGACGACGATGGTCAGCGGGGTGATCAGGGTCAGGAACGCCCAGGCACGGCCGCGACGGTCATCGATACCTCGCACCCCGTGCGACACGTGCGCGGCAAACGCGGTGCCGTCAAACGCGATGTCTACAAATGTTGCCGTGGCGGTGAAGAGCAGCATAAACGGTACCGCGAAGGCCATGAGCTCGGGCCCCGCCTCAAACTGCCGAGTCACAAACCAGAACAGGAACGGCATGATCGGCACGATGAGCAGGCTGCGGGCGTAGCGCGGATCGCGGAACCAGTAGATCAGGCAGCGCGCGGCGATCGCACCGGCCGCGGAGGCCGGGTAGAAGCGGAACGGGCCGCGGGCATCGCGTACCTTGCCGCTCGCGGCGGCGGGAGACTTGGCGGCGTTCGCGGCGGCATCGTAGGCAATGCCCCACAGCCAGGCGAGTAGCGCAACCGAGGCAAGCGCGATGACCAGACGCAGGATCGCACCGAGGGCATCACCCTCGGCTACCAGAGCGGGAATGGCCCAGGCCGCGCCGAACGGCGTCCACGAGGCGATCTCGGCCGCCTGAGGAATCACATCGAGCGAGAGCGATACGCCGTTTGAGAGGCCGGCGATCAGCGGTCCGAGCAGGATCACCAGCACCAGCATGAGCGATCCGATGATCTCCCGGTACCGGCGGCTCGCGGCCAGGCGGGTCGCGAGGGTCATCACGAGCTGCGAGAACAGCAGGCAGGTCAGGAGCACGAGCGGCGCACACAGGACGGCGATGATCGCGGAGAGCGGGTGGTGGATCCAGGCCAGACCGGTGAGTGCCGCGACCACGCCGGTGATGATGCCGGGGATGCCGACGGCACCGGCGAGCAGCGTCGCCCGACGCAGCGTGCCCGGCGAAATCGGGAACACCGCGAAGCGTGCGGGATCGAGCGTGCGATCGGCGCCCGCCGTGACCAGTGGCATAATGCCCCAACCGAGCACAATGAGGGAGCCCACGAGGATCAGGACGATGCCGGTGAACGGGGAGTTAGATAGGCCGAGGGCGGTGAGACCCACCAGGGCCATGCCGAGGACGCCCAGACCGTAGAGCGCACCGATGATGGCGCCGACCAGCTGCCAGGTGTTGCGCCGCAGCGCGTTCCACATGATGCGGTAGCGCAGGCTCACCAGCACCCGCACGATGCTGGTGGGCTTCTGCGCGATCGGGGCGGGGGCGAGCGTGGGGGTTAGAAGTTGCGCAGCCACTCGGGGCCCTCCTGCTGGTGACGGCCGCCGACGAGCTGGACGAAGCGATCCTCCAGGGTGGAACCGGCGCGCACCTCGTCGACGGTACCGGCCGCGACAACGCGCCCGGCCGCGATCACCGCGACGTGGTCGCACATGCGCTCCACGAGGTCCATCGAGTGGCTCGACACGATGACGGTGCCGCCGCCAGACACATAGCCGTGCAGAATGTCACGAATATTGGCGGCCGAGACGGGATCCACCGATTCGAAGGGTTCATCCAAAACCAGCAGGCGCGGCGCGTGGATCAGTGCACAGGCCAGCGCGATCTTCTTGGTCATGCCGGCCGAGTAGTCGACCACCAGGGTGTTCGCGGCACCCTGCAGGTCGAGGAGCGCCAGCAGATCGGTGGCGCGAGACTCCACGGTGGCCGCATCGAGACCCGAGAGGAGACCGTGGTAGGTGACGAGCTGCTGCCCGGTGAGGCGGTCAAACAGGCGCACACCATCGGCGAGGTTTCCGACCAGGCGCTTGGCCTCGACCGGGTGCTCCCACATGTCGACGCCATAGATCAGCGCGGTACCAAACTCGGGGCGCAGCAGGCCGGTTGCCATCGACAGGGTCGTGGTCTTGCCCGCACCGTTGGGGCCCACCAGGCCGTAGAACGACCCGGAGGGGATCGACAGGCTGATGCCGTTGACCGCGATCTTCTCACCGAAGCGCTTGGCCAGGCCGCGGATCTCGAGCGCGGGCACCCCGGGATGCTGCGCTGTTTCTGGCGGCACTGCGGCTGCCGGCTGCGGGGCAGCGGGGATGGAATCTGGAACTCCGGGGAGGGGAGTGTGCTCGGTCATCGGATCCTTCCGGTGGTCGCGTGGGCAATCCCTGCGAGAAACGCGGATCGCCCGGTGATCACCGCCAACCTACCAAGAATGAGGGGGTTGATGTCGGGAAACCGGGCGATTCGAACGGACAACAGCGTGTATTTCAGCGAGATTTAGGTGCGAGCCAGCCCTCGAGAACGATCGTTCCGTCGTACCTGGGGAGCAGGATCCAGACGATGACGTAGGTGAGTACTCCAATGCCGGGAAGGAGGAACGCGAGCAGCGTGCCAATCCGGACGTAAAGCGGACTCCAATCGAAGTGGCGCGCGATTCCGGCGCACACCCCGCCCACCATTCCCTCGGGGCCGCGGCGGATCACGCTGCGACGAAGCCAGTCGAAGAAGCCGTTCATCGATCCTCCCCACGACGCGCACCGCGCAGGACGATGCCGATCCCGATGCCGAGCAGGATGACTCCGGCACCCGCCACGATGGTGAACACCAGCGCGATCGGGTCGATCGAGAGCCGCCAGAAACTGTGGCTGACCAGCAGTACGGCGAGGCCCAGCAGGATCACGCCCCAGACGATCGTAAACGCGCGCGGAGTGCGGTTGATCGGTACCTCGGCCAGGCTAGTGTGCGGCTGCGTGCCAGAGCCGGTGGTGTACGGTGCGGTGCCGGGGTATCCCTCGGCGCTCGGGATGGGCATGGGCTCGTCGAAATGAGGGATGTTTTCCCGTGCAGATGCAGATGCAGATGCAGATGCAGACGTAGCTGCCGTGGGTACATCCGTGGAGGCGGTTTCCACGGTTTCCGCGGTGTCGGCCGAGGGCACGGTCTCGTCGCGCGGGAGACCATTTTCCGGTGTGGTGGACATTAGTGCGCTCCCTTGTTATCGGTGATGGTGGCGTTGCTCATCGCGCCGCGAAGAACGAGTGTGATACGCGGGAAGTAGTCATCATCCGGTCCGAAGCCCGCCGTGCTACTGAACCAGACGCCGCTGCGGCCCTGTTGGAACGCACTGGTATCGATCTTGACGTTGCCCAGAACCTGCGAGGCATCCACGGAGACGCGGACGTCCCGAGGCACGATCACGGTGATCGACCCCATCGCGACGTCGACGTGCACGGTCGCGGCCGGGGCGCTCTCGGTGGGGGAGAGGCCGGTGAGGTCGATGCGTCCCGAACCGGCAACGACGGTGTATCCCTCGCTCGCCTCCTGCATGGTGTTCGGGATGAAGGTCGCCGCGGTGGCGGCGGCCCAGTTGGCGTTCTGACCGCTCAGCGGGGTGATGAGGGTGGCAATCAGCGCAAACGAGGCGAGCCAGCCGAGGAAGCCCCCGTGGCGCCCCCGGATGCCGCTGATCAGCACACCGAGCGCGAAGATACCGGCGGCCACCCCCAGAGCGAGGAGAAGCGGCGAATCGATCATGGGCAGCAGACCGAGATAGTGCGCACCATAGATGGCGGTTCCCGCGAGTAGCGCGAGGCCCGTGGTGACCAGCCCGGTCACCGGGCCCGGGCCGAGAACCCGGGGACGCACCGGACGAGCGGGGCGGGCCGCCTGGTCGGCGCTCCACGCCGCGGCATAGTCTGTCGCGCCCGTGGCGGGAACGGTGGTGGGGGCCGCACCCGGCACCGTCGGATAGGCGGAGGTCGCGGTGTAGGCGGACGCTGCCGGGTAAGCATTGGCCGCGGTGGCGGAGGTGGCGGAAGCCGCGGAAGTTGCGGTGGATGCAGACCCCGCGGGCTGCGCATCCGGTGCACCGGCGGCCGGCGGCGCAGCGAAGTAGCCGCCGGGGGCTCCTGGATACGCACCCGGGGTCCAGGTCGCGCCCGATCCGCCCGATCCGCCCGATCCGCCCGCTCCGCTGTCTCCGACGGGTCCGCCGTCTCCTGCCGGTCCGGAGTCGCCAGCGGGTGCGAACGGGGCTCCGCCCTGCCCTCCCGCGGCCCTGCCACCCTGCGCGGGGCCGGATGTGCGGCGCACCAGGAGGTAGATGCCCACACCGATCAGGCCGAGGATGACGAGCGATCCGCTCCAGGAGGTGACGCCCCAGTTCCCGAAGGAGAAGACCCCGACCTGCAGGTTGAAGAGGCCGATCACGGTGACGATGGTGGCACCGGTCATGCCCGCATGCCAGCGGCCAAAGCGCAGTGCTTCGGCGTGGATGTAGCCGTTACGATCCGGGAGGAACGCCCAGCCGAGGCCGTAGAGCAGAGGGCCGATTCCGGTGAAGATGCTGAGCACAACAACGATGCCGCGCATGAGGATCGGGTCGATTCCGATGCGCTCCGCGAGACCCGAGGCCACACCACCGAGCCAGGCACGGTCGGAGCGAACGATCCGTGAGTCTCGGATGCTGTCAAAAAAGCCGCGGGATCCGCCGGAGGGCTCGCGCTGAGGGTTGTCGGTCGTGTTCATACCCCCAGTGTGGTCTCGGCACCAACGCCTGCGCTATGGGGGCCTGCCCTGATAAAACCCTGAGTGCGTTCGGGGGTACCCCGGGGTTCCCCCGATTTGCCGTGCCCCGGGTGGCCGTGTGCCGCCCAACATGCTTGTATTGAGCCATGCGTCTGCCCCTCGTCCGAACCCGATCGCGCGCGATCGCGGGTGTGTGCGCGGGCCTCGCCCGGCACCTCAACCTGCCGACCGCCTGGGTGCGCCTGGGCATCATCATCCTCACCCTGTTCGGCGGAGCCGGCGCGATTCTCTACGCCTGGCTCTGGCTGTTTGTGCCCAGCGAGGACGACGTGGAGCGGGCGAACGTGCGTGACTTCAACCCGCGCAACGTGGCCGAAAACTTCGCCCGCAACGTCGCTCCCTGGCTGCGAACGCGCCCCACTGATGGCAGCGGCATCGCCCGGCCAGGAGCCGCCCAGACCGGAGCCGCCCAGACCGGAGCTGCCCGGCCGGCAGCCGCCCGCCCAGCACCGCGCGGGGCCGTCCCCACCCCCGGTACGCCCGCCCCCGGTGCCCCCGGGCAACGGCCCGAGCCCGGCAACGAAAACAGTCACGGCCGCCCCTGGCGGCAGTGGCGCATGGGCCTGCCGGAGATCGCCGTGGGCGTTGTCCTGCTGGGTATCGCCACCGCCATCCTGCTCGAGATGATCGGCGTCAAAATCAACTGGCAGCTCTGGCTTCCGGCCGTCGCGATCGCCACCGGTGTGGGCCTCACCTGGCTGCAGCTGGACTCCTCCGGCCCCGGCCGGGACGGCCGGGCCTCCTCCGGTGCCCTGCGCCTCATCGCCGGAATCGCCCTCGTGGTCATCGGCATCCTGATCCTCGTGACCGGTGCCATCGATCAGGAGCTGATCGGACAGACCCTTCTCGCAACCTTCGCGATCCTGATCGGTCTCGCCGTGGTACTCGCCCCCTGGGTGGTCAAATACTGGCGCGAACTCGGTGCCGAGCGTGCGGCTCGCGCTCGCGAATCCGAACGCGCGGACATCGCCGCCCACCTGCACGACTCGGTGCTGCAAACCCTCGCCCTCATCCAAAACCGCGCCGACAGCGCGGCCGATGTGCGCCGCCTCGCCCGCGCCCAGGAACGCGAGCTGCGCGCCTGGATCAGCTCGGACCAGCCCGACCCGGGCGGGACCGCGGCCGAACGCCTGCGCGGCATCGCCGCCGAAATCGAAGACGGCTACGGCCGCACCATCGAGATCGTCACCGTTGGCGACACCGCGCACTCCGACACCCTCGAACCGCTCCTCGCCGCGACTCGGGAGGCGCTCCAGAACGCGGCCAAGCACGCGACCGGCACCATTTCGGTCTATCTTGAAGTGGGGCGGGGAGCGTGCGAGGTATTCGTCCGCGACCGCGGGACAGGCTTCGATCCCGAACAGATCCCGGCCGACCGCCACGGCGTCCGCGACTCGATTCTCGGGCGCATGACCCGACACGGCGGCACCGCATCACTTCGAAACACCGGGCACGGCACCGAGGTGGCGCTGCGAATGCCCCTTCCCGACACAGCAAAGGACAACACATGACCGAGCAGACCCCGCCGAACCTCCGGGTTGTCCTCGTCGACGACCACGCGATCTTCCGGTCGGGTCTCCGCGGCGCGCTCGCCGCGGACATCGAGGTCGTGGGGGAGGCCGGCACCGTTGAACAGGCCATCGCGATCATCCACCAGACGCGGCCCGCGGTCGTGCTGCTCGACGTCCACCTGCCCGGCGGCCGCGGCGGTGGCGGGGCCGAGGTCATCGTTGGCTGCGCCGACCTCCTCGCCGACACCCGTTTTCTCGCGCTGAGCGTCTCGGACCAGGCCGAGGATGTCGTCACCGTCATCCGTGCCGGTGCCCGCGGCTACGTCACCAAGACCATTCAGGCCGAAGAGCTCGGCGACGCCATCCGACGGGTATCCGCCGGAGATGCCGCCTTCTCCCCGCGCCTCGCGGGATTTGTGCTGGACGCCTTCGGCACCCAAAACATCGCGCAGATCGACGACGAGCTCGATAAACTCTCCGCCCGTGAACTCGAGGTCATGCGCCTCATCGCCCGCGGCTACTCCTATAAGGAGGTCGCGGCAGACCTCTTCATCTCCAACAAGACCGTCGAATCACACGTGTCCGCGGTGCTGCGCAAGCTCCAGCTGTCGAATCGGCACGAGCTGTCCCGCTGGGCAGTCGATCGAAGAATCCTCTAGGGTGCTCACACTCTGCACGTTGGGGGCCGTTGATCGAAGAATCCTCTAGCCAGCTAGTCGGTCAGCAGCTCAGGGGCACCCACGCGCAGGTCGAAGGCACCGGCGAACTGGGCATCGAACTCCTGGACGGAGCCGCCGATGCTGTGCGCGATGAACTCGGTAGCGCGCGGCCCAACCTGATCGATCAGCGCATCGATCACCTGGGCTACCGCACCGGGCAGACCGTTTTCATCGGCACCGTTGAAGACCACGACGTACTCGACATCGTCGCCGAAGGACACCTCGGCGTCCTCGCTTAGGACGCTCTCATTCGCGGTGACCTGGAAGAACCAGCCGGGGATCCGCTCGGCACCGGTGGGCAGCACGCCCTCCTCCGGGCGGTGAGCGGCGAGGGTGGCCTCGAGATCCTCGGTGTGCAGGTACTCGGCCACAAACAGCGGCGGCAGAACGCCGGAAACCTCGAGCTCGGGCTCGGCGTCAGCCACGATTTCAAACGCGGGGGAGTCGGCGGCCGAGAACTCCTCAAAGCCGGGTTCGGGGGTGAAGTTCTGGGGTGCGTCGGCGTTACTCATGCGCCCAGTTTAGCGGGTACCGGGCAGCAGGGCGGGCGCTAGGGAAGTACGTATCCGCCCTGGGATTCCACCGCGAGGCCGTCCGCGAGGAGGCCTGCGAGCGCGCGATCCAGCTGCACCCGGTCGGCCCACAGCCCGGAGATTTCCACCCCGGTCACGGGCAGGTGGGCGGCGCGCAGCTCGCGCAGAATGAGCCCACGCACCTGCCGATCGCTGCCCGCATAGGTGGCCTGCACCGTCTTGGTCGGGCCGAAGTACTCGGGGGATCCCGCCCCCACCCACGCGCAGGCCGAACGAATCGGGCACTCCTCGCAGCGCGGTGAACGCGCGGTGCACACCACCTGCCCCAACTCCATGATCGCGACGTTGAAATCTCGTGCAGCCTCGCGCTCCTCGGGCAGTAGCGCGGCCATATCCGCGAGGTCCGCGGCGGCGCGCGGCGGCCCGGGTTCGGCCTGCCCGTGGATGGCGCGCGCAATAACGCGGCGGCCGTTGGTATCGATCACGGGGTGTCGATCACCGTAGGCAAACACCGCGACGGCGCGTGCGGTGTAGTCACCCACGCCGGTGAGGGCGAGCAGGGTGGGCACGTCTCGCGGTACCACGCCGCCGTGCTCCTCGGTGATCTGCACGGCCGCACGGTGCAGCCACAGCGCACGCCGCGGGTAGCCGAGGTTGGCCCAGGCGCGCACGGCCTCACCCGAGGGCTCGGCGGCGAGATCCGCGGGGGTGGGCCAGCGTTCGAGCCACTCCGCGAGGCGCGGGATCACCCGCGCCACCGGGGTCTGCTGCAGCATGAACTCCGACACCAGCGTGCCCCAGGCCGGGAAGTCGTCCTCGCGCCAGGGAAGTGCGCGTCCGGACCGGGCGAACCAGTCGATCAGGGCGTTCGGAATGTCGGAGGTTTTCATCGATTCCAGCCTAGCTCGCACCACCGCGCCCGCGCGTACCGAGCCTGTGCCCGCCGCGAATATGGGAGGATAAAGGCTGATTTATGCAGCGGTGACACGAGGAGTATCAGGTGAGTTCAGGCATTGTTCTGGTCGACAAATCCGGCGGGATGACCAGCCACGACGTGGTCGCGCGCACCCGCCGGCTCGCCGGCACCCGCAAGGTGGGCCACGCCGGGACCCTCGACCCCATGGCCACCGGCCTGCTGATTCTGGGTGTGAACTCGGCCACCCGCCTGCTCACCTACGTGGTGGGCCTCGACAAGGAGTACTTCGCCACCATCGTGCTGGGCTCCTCCACCACGACCGATGACGTCGAGGGCGACACCCTCGAAACCGCGAATCCCGAGGCCGTGGCCGCGATCACCGATGCGGCCATCGAGGCCGGAATCCAGAAGCTGCGCGGCGATATCCTGCAGGTACCCACGCAGGTCTCGGCGATCAAGGTGGACGGCAAGCGCGCCTACGACCTCGTGCGCTCGGGCGAAACCGTGGAGCTCAAGGCTCGCCCGGTCACGATTGCGACCTTCGAGGTGCTCGCTACCCGTCGCCTGCCGGGCAGCATCGAACTCGACGTGCGGGTCGAGTGCTCCTCGGGCACCTATATTCGCGCGCTGGCCCGCGACCTCGGCGCCGACCTCGGCGTCGGTGGCCACCTCAACGCCCTGCGCCGCACCCGGATCGGACCGTTCTCGGTCGAGGACGCCGTGACGCTCGAAGACCTAAACCCGGCCGAGCGCCTGATCTCCTCGGCCGCCGCCGCGGGCACCCTGTTCCCGGTGGTCTCGCTGGATGCCCAGCGCGCGATCGACCTCGGCCACGGTAAGAAGATCGGCATCGAGGGCTTTCCCGAAAACGTATCGGGCCCCATCGCCGCGCTGACCCCGGCCGGTGCCCTGATCGGGCTGGTCCAGGCCGGCAAGAATAGCGCCCGTTCGCTCGTCAACTTCCCGGCGGATGAGGCACGGGTCGAGGCACCTACCACACCCGCGGAGGCAGCCGAATGATCACCTGGCTCACCTACACGATCGCGATTATCGCGGGCCTTGCAGGTCTGCTGTGCGTGGTACTCGGGCTGATCGGCCGCAAGCCGAGCGACCTCACCCTGGGTTCCGCCGCCCTGGTCGAACTGCTCCTGCTGGTGCAGCTCGTGGTGGCGATCATCGCCCCGGCCACCGGAAACAACATTCTTGGCGACCCGATCGAGTTCTACGCGTACATCATCTGTGCGCTCATTATCCCCGCGGCCGCGGTGTTCTGGGGGCTGCTGGATCGTACCCGCTGGTCCACGGTCATCGTGGGGGTGGGCAGCCTCGCGGTGGCCGTCATGGTGATTCGCATGGAGGTTATCTGGACCACCGTCGCGGCCTAACCGCGCCGAATCCGCGGGGGAGCCGCGGCACGTGGCCCGCTTCGTTACCCCGGCTGTCGGTGTGGGGGCCGAAGGGGCATAGAATTGGCTCGACATGAACAGCACCGAACCCGCCGCCCAGACTCCGTCAGCCTCCCCGTCGCCGAAGCGTGACGCCGTCCCGCGGATCAGCGGTGTCGGGCGTGTGCTCGTGGCCGTCTACGGCATCCTTGCCCTCGCCGCGACCGGTCGCTCGGTCACGCAGATTATCGGCAAGTTCGATGAGGCACCCCTCGCGTATACGCTCTCGGCCCTCGCCGCGGTCGTGTACATCCTCGCCACGGTGGCGCTGGTGGTGACGGGCAAGACCTGGCGCACCATCGCCTGGGTCACGATCGGCTTCGAGATGGTCGGCGTCATCGTGATCGGCCTGCTCTCGGTGTTCGATCCGCAGCTGTTCCCGCACGATACCGTGTGGTCGCACTTCGGCAGTGGCTACGGCTACGTACCGCTGGTCCTGCCGGCTCTTGGACTGTTCTGGCTCTTCAAGCAGAAGGGAAAGCGCGCGTGAAGGTTTTCCGCGACCTCACCGAGGTTCCCCTGGATTTTGGGCCGAGCGCGGTCACGATAGGGAAGTTTGACGGCGTACACGCCGGCCATCGCGGCGTGATCGAGGGCCTACGGGGCATCGCGGCCGAGCGCGGTCTGCGCTCCGTGGTGGTCACCTTCGATCGTCACCCGCTGCACGTGATCGCCCCGGGTAAGGCCCCGGTCGCGCTCACCGGAATCGAAAAGAAGCTCGATCTCCTGGCCGAAACGGGCATCGACGCCGTGCTCGTCCTGACCTTTGATCGCCTGCTCTCGGCCCTTGAACCCGAGTCGTTTGTGCGCTCCATTCTCTGCGCCACGCTGGACGCCAAGGTGGTCCTGGTGGGGGATGACTTCCGCTACGGACACCGCGGTGCCGGCACCGTCGAAACCCTGACCGCTCAGGGCAGGGTCGAGGGCTTTGAGGTCGTTGCGATCGACGATGTTATGCCCTGCGAGGGGCGTCGCGCCTCCTCAACCTGGATCCGCGAGCTGCTGGCCGACGGCCGGGTGGATGCCGCGGCCGATCTCCTGGGCCACAACGCGAGCGTTCGCGGCACCGTGGTGCACGGCGCCAAGCGTGGCCGCGAACTCGGGTTCCCCACCGCAAACCTCTCGCCCGAGTCCACCGGCTACATTCCGGCCGATGGCGTGTATGCGGGCTGGTTACACAGCGAGGGCGAGCGCTATCCCGCCGCCATCTCGGTGGGCAACAACCCGACCTTCGATGGCGTGCCGCAAAAGCAGGTGGAGGCGTTCCTCCTGGATCAGGACATCGACCTGTACGACCGCGAGGTTGAGGTGTGCTTTGTCGAGCGGGTACGCGGCATGGTCGCCTATGCGGGCATCGATCCGCTGATCGCGCAGATGCACGACGACGTGGTGCGGGTGCGCGAGATTCTGAACGTCCCGGCCCCATAGGTTTCCCCGAGAAAACTGTCGGCCGGATATCGGCCTCGCGGTCTTATGATTATCGTGACGAAGGGACGCCACAATGGGACTGAAAACGACACTGCTGAGCATCACCGGAATGCACGATTCACTCTGCGTGAACAGGATTCTTCGCGAGTTTGAGGCGCTCGAGGGCGTCACCGCGGAGGTAGACCTGGCCTCCGGCCGTGCCCGCGTTCGGGCTTCGGATGACACCGAGCAGGGCGTGCTTGTGCACGCGGTTTCGGCCGCGGGCTTCTCCGCTACGGTGGTCAGCGCCTAGCGCCTAGCGCCTAGCGCCTAGCGCCTAGTCGAGGTAGCCCAGGAAGAGGCCGGGTTCGGACCACAGCAGCGATCCGCCGGCACCCGACACCAGGTGGCGCTGCGCTCCCGGAATGCGGTGGGCGAGGGTTTCGCCGTGATCGGGGGAGTGCACCTCGTCGCGATCGCCGAACCACACGTGCACCGGCACGTCGATGCGTTCGAGGGGCAGCAGCCAGGGGCTCATGGTCAGGATCGTATCGGTCGCAAAGCCGTCCAGCCCGCCGGAAAATGACTCGGCGAGGGTGCGGCGGTACAGTGCGCGGAACTCCTCATCGCCGTACACCTCGGCGTCGGCGGAGGAGATTTCGGACATCACGTACTCCCACATCAGTTCCGGGGTATACCCGGCAAAGTGGGCCCGGGCGGTCTCGGGCTCGCGGCCCACCGCGTCGACCAGCGCCACCAGCTCCTCGGGGAGGAGCGCGGTGATGGTGGGGTAGGCAACCTCATCGCTCGGGGAGACCAGGTTGAGGGAGGACACGGCGCCGGTGGCGGCCAGGGCGAGGGCGAAGGGGGCACCCTGGGCGTGCGCGATCAGGGGGATTCTGCCGAGGCCCAGGGCGCTCAGCAGGTAGCGGAGATCCTCGGCGACGCTGCGCAGTGTTTTGGCGGGGTCCTGATCAGAGGATCCGAAGCCCGGACGATCCACCGAGATCAGCCGGATCGCGCGCTCGCGCAGCAGCTCACCTCCGAAGCTCATCGCGCGGCCACTGGCCGCTCCCGGGATAAAGAGCACCGGGGTGCCATCGAGGGTTCCGTATTCGGCGAAGCCGAGGGCCCGGCCATCCGGAAGGGTAATTTCTCCGAGGCGGGCCGAAACTATGTCGCAGGTATTCACACGCCCATTTTATCGCCCCGGCGTCCCGCACCGCCGGGGCGCGAGCGTGGTTCGCTGCGGGCGCAGGGCGCACCCGCAGCGATTCTCGCTAGGAGCTGAGCACCAGGTTGCGGTAGAACTCGATGCCGTCCAGCCAGGTCGAGACACGGATGCGCTCGTTGATCGCGTGCAAGCCCGCGCGCTCATCGGCGCTCATGCGGAACGGTGTGGTGCGGTACACGGTGGAGGAGATGCGCGCATAGTAGCGGGAATCACTCGCGCCGAGCATGACGTAGGGCGAGACGGTGGCATCCGGAACCGAGGCGGAAAAGGCGGCCAGGATGCGTTCCCAGCCCGGCCCGCTGGCCGGGGATACCGGGGAGGGCTCGTGATGCTCGCTCACGGTGATTTCCACCTCCGGGTCGGCGATCACGCGGGTGAGTCGGCGCACGGTGGCCGCCACCGAGGAGCCCACGGCGATCCGAACGTTCAGTACCGCGGTCGCGCGCTCGGGCAGCGCGTTGGCCGCCGAGGCTCCGGTGAGCTGGGTCGCGACGGTGGTGGTGCGCACGAGTGCCGCCGTTTCGGCACCGAGACGAGGCAGGATCTTCGCCAGGATCGGGGCGAGGGCGTCGACGTTTTTGGCGACCCAGGGCAGCGGGGCCGAGGAGTGCGGCCCGAGGGTGCGCAGGAGGTCCTTCGCCGGGGAGGAGAGCCGCCCGGGGAACGGTGAGGCGTTCACCCGGGTGATGGCCCGGGCCAGGCGCGCGGTGGCGGGGAACGGCGGCGGCGTCGAGGCGTGGCCGCCGATCTGGGCCACGCTCAGCGTGATCGTGGCGAGGCCCTTTTCGGTGGTGCCCACCAGGGCGGCCGGGCCGCGCAGGCCGGGAAGGACATCTTCTACGACGGCACCGCCCTCATCCACCACGAGGCCGGGCACGATACCGCGGGATTCCAGCAGCTCCACGGTGGCGCGCGCCCCGGCACCGGTGGTCTCCTCGTTGTGGCCGAAGCTCAGGTAGAGATCGCGCGCCGGAACAAAGCCCGCGGCGATCGAGGCCTCCACGGCCTCGAGGATCGCGACCACCGCGCCCTTATCGTCGATGGTGCCGCGCCCCCACAGCACGCGCTCCTCGCCCTCCCCGGTGATCTCGGCCGCGAACGGGGGATGCTCCCAGGCGGCCTCGTGCTCGCCCACGTTGACCGACACCACGTCGTAGTGCCCCATCAGGACGGTGGGGTTGTCGGCGGTGCCGCCCGACCAGCGCATGAGGAGTGAGTAGCCGCCAACTCGCTCGACCTCGAGCGTGCGGTGGGTGAGCGGATACAGCGCGGTGAGGGCTTCGAGGAAGGCATCGAATGCCGGCCAGTCCACCAGGGTTTCGTCGAGGCGACCAACCGTGGGGATGCGCAGCAGCGTGCGGAAGCGGTCGAGCGAATCTTCACCGAATCGAGGGTTCATTGCTGAAGTCTACTGGGCCTGCACGATCGAACCTCTCCGGATGACGGCCGTTCCACGCGGCAGGCGGATACTGCCCGGCATCCACCCAAAACGGGTGTACCCGGCGAAAAGAGCGCCGAAGGGGGGCGTGAGTATCGTAGAATGTTTGCGTGCCCGCCGTTTTTCCGGCTTCGGTCCCGGTGTCGATCACCGCGTGAAACCCCAGTCGAGGCCACCGCCAACCGGCCGGCGCAGTTTCGGACCCGCACTCGCGCGGGTACTCGAGCGCTCAGGAGGAGCATGCCGAACACCGGTCAGCGCCGTTCACCCGGCCGATCCGCACACCGCACCGCGGGTGCACGCGGAACAACCAACCGCAAGCCGTCGTCGCGCAATCAGGTGTCGCGCCACGATGAGGAAGCCCCGATCATCCCGATCCTCGCCCGCAAGGTGCGCGAGGTTGAGGCAAAGGCTCAAAAGGGCAAGGTTGGCCCGACCAACCGCGTAAAGTTCCAGGTCATCGCCTTCCTGGTGCGCGAGGAACGCGCCCGGGTTAAGGGCGCGACCGATATGTCCGACAGCATGCGTGCCGAGCTGCTGAAGCGTCTCGATGGTGTGGCGACGATCCTCGCAAAGACCGCGGCGCGTGACACCTCGCTGATCACCCTGCTCGAGGCCGATGCCGCAACCAGCCCGGTCGCGCAGAAGATGCGTCGCGACTGGCTGCTGGAATCCGGTGCCGAGCTGAGCCCGGAAGAGCTCATCATCACCACCCAGGCCGCCGAGCCCGAGCAGATCATCCCGGCCGAGCTCGCGCAGAAGCAGGTCGTGCCGATCCAGGTGAAGGCGCGCCTGCGCTCCAACCCGTTCCTCGCCCCGAACCTGACTCCCGCCGCCGCCGCGCCGTCCTCGCGTGGCCGGTTGGACAGCTGGGAGCTCATGGGCCCGCTCTACAAGTCGTTCGAGACCGGTGCCGGCGGGGCTTCGGCCTGCATGCCGCTGCCGGATGCCCCGAAGATCGACCGCCTGGCCCCTCCGGGCCGCGAGATCATGAAGCACCAGGCGCGCTTCGTGGAGGCCGTGAAGCAGGGCCAGCGCTCCATTCTGCTCGCCGATGAGCCCGGCCTCGGTAAGACCGCACAGTCGCTGCTGGCCGCCTCGGTGGCGCAGGCGTACCCGCTGCTCGTTGTGGTCCCGAACGTCGTGAAGATGAACTGGGCCCGCGAGGTTGAGCGTTGGACGCCCGGCCGCCGCGCCACCGTGATTCACGGTGATGGCCGCGACATCGATGCCTTCGCCGATATTTTCATCGTCAACTACGAGGTGCTCGATCGCCACCTCGCGTGGCTCAGCACCCTGGGTTTCCGCGGCATGGTGGTGGATGAGGCCCACTTCATCAAGAACCTGCACTCGCAGCGCTCGCAGCACGTGCTCTCGCTGGCCCGTCGCATCCGCGCCAACACCCCCGGCGGCAAGCCGCTGCTGATGGCGCTGACCGGTACCCCGCTGATCAACGACGTGGCCGACTTCAACGCCATCTGGCAGTTCCTCGGCTGGACGACCGGCGATAAGCCGGGCCCCGAGCTGATGGCGAAGCTCGAGGAGAACGGGCTGACCCCGGCCGATTCGGGCTTCTACCCGGAGGCGCGCGCCGCGGTCATCGACCTCGGTATCGTGCGCCGAAAGAAGATGGATGTGGCGGCGGATCTGCCGTCGAAGATGATCGCAGACATTCCGGTGGAGCTGGATGATGAGGCGGGTCGTTCGATCCGCGATGCCGAGCGTGAGCTCGGTCAGCGTCTGCTCGCGAAGTACCTGCGCATCATCGAGGCGCGCCCCGAGCGTGCGGGCCGTGCGAGCGGCCCCGACCTCGACATTATGCGCCTGGTCGCCCAGGGTGAGCTCGAGGAGTCGAAGGCCGCCGGTGGGGGAGAGAACGTCTTCACCATGGTGCGCCGCATCGGTCAGGCCAAGGCGCAGCTCGCGGCGGACTACACCGCGCAGCTCGCACACTCGGTGGGCAAGGTGGTGTTCTTCGCCAAGCACATCGACGTGATGGACACCGCCGAGCGGGTTCTCGCCGGTCGGGATCTTCGCACGGTGTCGATTCGTGGCGATCAGTCCACCGCGGCCCGCCAGGAGGCCATCGACGCGTTCAACAACGACCCGAGCGTCTCGGTGATCGTGTGTTCGCTGACTGCCGCCGGCGTGGGCGTGAACCTGCAGGCCGCCTCGAACGTGGTGCTGGCTGAGCTCAGCTGGACCGCGGCCGAGCAGACCCAGGCCATCGACCGCGTGCACCGCATCGGTCAGGACGAGCCGGTCACCGCGTGGCGGATCATTGCCGCGCACACCATCGACTCGAAGATTGCCGAGCTGATCGATTCGAAGCAGGGCCTCGCCGCCCGTGCCCTCGACGGCAGCGACCAGGCCGTCGAATCCAGCGACTCGGTGCAGCTCAACGCCCTCATCTCGCTGCTGCGCGACGCGATCGAGGAGCGCTAGGCATGAGCAACGATCGTTACGGTCGCGGCTCCAAGCGCGAACCCACCTTCACCCGCCCGGCCCTCGCGCCGGGACTGCTGGCCGCCATCATCATGATGGCCACGGTCGCGCTGCTGGAATCCGACCTGTACTACATCGTGCGCTTTGTGGTGTGTATCCTGACCGTGATCGTGGCGTTCTATGCGATCCGGGCGGAGCGCCCCTGGTGGCTCGTCGGCCTGGTGCCCGTCGCGGTGTTTATCAACCCGATCTTCCCGCTGCCGGACTGGCCGTTCACGGTCGAACCGGGTCTGGTCTTCGCGCTGACGATGATCTTCCCGCTGGTGCTGATCGGTGCTGCCGTCACCCTCAAGGTGCCGGACATCGAGGAAGAAGCCCGTCGCGGTCGCTAGCCCGCACCACACAAAACGCCCCGGTTTTCCGGGGCGTTTTGCGTGTGAGGGGCGTTACTCCGCCGGTTCTTCACCGCGCGGGGTGGGTTTGGGCGGCGGGGTGGGTTTGGTGGTGCGGTAGTAGAAATCCGGTTCGATGACCGGATCGCTCCATTTCGGGAACGGTATATACACGCCGGGGACGGATGGTCCGATTTCGATCACGGATTCCGGGAGGCGATCCACAACAGCAGCAAGGAGTTCTGAAGAGTCTCCCCAGAAGGCTTCACTAAAAATGCTGATGCTGTAATACCCGTTGGGCTGGACCATATAGTCCAGCCAAAATCCGGTCCCGGTGTTTGCTTTCGCCCAGTGACGTTTCCCGCGAAGCTCGGTGACCTGATACTCCCACCCGTGTGAGTCATAGAACGCCAACATCGGATCAAGATCCGAGCGCTCACCCACCGCGCCCGGAAGTCGGATAGAACTCGTCGCCGTCACGGTGTAACTATTTGTTGATGTCGCGCCGTGCAACGAAATCGGTGATTCCAAACCTCCATACGCCGCAGCTCCTTTCACGAGCCATTTCCATTCGCCCTCGCTGATCTCACGCTGCGCCTCTGCAAGAAGCTCGTGCATTGCCACATACCGTTCGCCAAACACATCAAAGCGCTGCTCCGGGGTCAGCGCCTCCGCCTCGGCCTGGGTCACTCCCGCCGCATCTAACACACTTTCAGAACCCATCGGTTTCTCCCCTGTCGAACAACCCGCCATCACAGCCACCATCAATACCGCGCCCAGAACAATCCCTGCACGCCCTCGCCTACGACTCATCGTGGTTTCCCATCGATCAGAATGTGGCCCAGATCATTCACCACACCGGTATTACCCGAGAGATACCCCACGTCACCGTCCTTCTCCGTGGCGTCCCCGTCGGTGAACATGTCGTGGACCGTCACCCGGTCCTCGCGCCTTCCGCCCTCGGCGGAGAAGTCTTTCACGCCGTCGAGATCGCGCGGGTCGTTTCGGCCGCTCACAAACCGTCCGGTCTTTGCCCAGTAATCGGCCTCGGCCTCGGTTGCAAAAATCTTCTTCACGTTGAGGTCCTTACGTTTGATCCCGTGTGGGAGCCCCGCGGACCCATACGTGGTGAACGAGTCAAGGCGGAACCTGGTTTGTGCGAGGGCCAAAGCAGCGGTGGTCGACCCGTAGGAGTGCCCCATGAGCCCCACCCGCACGGCCTCTGATCCCGCACGTGCGGCACCAATCCCGTTCAAAAACTCCGCCAACCCGTACGCGCCAACCTGCGCTCTGAACGGGGTCACAACCTCCGCAGCCCCGGGCGTGCGATAGCCAAACCACGTAACAATCGCGGGCATAGAGCCGGGGCCAATTCTCTTTGCCGCTTCATATAGGGATTCTGCCGCTCTCACTCCGTTATCTAAACCGAACATATCGGCGTTCATCCCGGGAACGTTCACCCCAACATGCGTTGCGGTATCCACGTTCCCGGTAGAAATACTCCCCACCACTCGTCCCCCTGATTTCCGATACCAATGAGTTGCACATCGGGACGACCATTCAGGAGGGTCGCGCGCCTATCTGCCTCGCGTCCCGCCCGATCGTACGCTTCGATCTGCCGGATAAACTCCGCCACGGCATCCGCATCAGCCAGCGCATCACCCGCGAAACCCAGCAGATGAAACGCACCCGTGGGCCACTTGAGCGCATAGTCAAGCACACGCCTCGTGGCCACATCACGCACCCAAAACGGTAACCCGTCCGTGTTCGCGAGGGTCAAAATATCCTTGATCGGTAACGCCGCAATCCCGTCCGAATCAAGATCAAGACCCGCCCACAGCTCGGCAACCTGCTCGGGCGTGCGATCCCCACGCAGAATACGTTCGAGTTCGGGAGCGGCCACGTTTTCCGCGTTAACGACCATGCGCGCGGCAAAGTCCGCGAACCCCGTCAACCCATCCGATAACACGTTGCCCGAGCCCGAGGGCCCGGCACTGACCCGGGCCAACACCTCACGGCAGTGGGTCAGATCACGCGCGCAGGACCGATCGAGTGACACCCGAGCCTGATCGAGCTCGGCCAGGCCACGCTCAATCTGGGACAGCGAGGCGCGGGTGTCTTCGACCTGGTTTTCCATCCGTAACGCCCGCCCGCCAGCCTCGGGAGAGGTATCGGCGCGAATCTCGAACAGCGCCGCGGTGTGTCGACGCTGAAGATCCTGAGCCTGGGAGCGGCGCAGACGAAACACGCGTGCCTGATCCTGGAGGTCGAGAACCTGCGCCGCATAGCGGAACAGGATCTCGCCCGCACGCACGCGTACCTGGGCGATGGCCTCGATCGAGTGCTGCATCGGGGCCGCGACCGTGCGGAGCCGGGAAACGGCCTGTGAATGGCCCGCTTCTTCGAGGTGGTTCATCCCGTCTCGGACCGCGAGGAGCCCGTTGCGGAACTCCTCGACCGAGGAAAGATCCTGCGCGACCAGACGCACCGAGTGCATTTCGCCCCGATCGACCCGGCTCCCGACCGTCATTTCAACCGGCCTCAACCGCGCGGGCGAGACGGGAATCCGCCTCGGCAAAACCCTCAGCGGTGTTGCTCGCAGCGCGGGCGTGAGACTCGAGACGCTGCTGGGAAGCCTCGGTCGTGCGCCGCAGATCAGTCTGCAACCCGTGGAGCGCCGAAGCCACCTCATCGGCCCCGATCTCGGAGTTTCGAGACGACCCGCAGGCACCGGTCAGGGCACCGCCCGCGCGGTGCAGCGCAACGGACACACTCCGGAGCGCATCCAGGGAGATGTTGAGGCCGGTCATGTTGCTCCTCCGCTCGAGAGTTTCACTCGGTGGAGCACGGGTCAGTCCCGCGAGAAACAACCACCTCGTTATCACGTTCACCGAGGGCACACAGATCCCGTTCGGACGGTCACGACCACGGCACACCGGCCGAGGGGCGGGGCCTCGGTGGTCTCAACCTAGCCAGCATCGAGTCTCAAGAACCGGGAACCGAACCAAATGCACGCGGGGCTGTCGCATCAGCTTTGAGCGGCAGAGCCGGGCATGGATGTTACATAACGAGTGGTCCCGGACCGACCTCGCACCGGACATAACGAGGGTCTGCTGAGTACGGGCTCTACAGCGGTGCGGCCTCAGCGCAAAGGCGCCGAACCCGGCTCCTCCCACTCGATGGCCTCCCACAGGCGGCGGAGTGCGGGCTCACGCTTCGGAGTGAGCGAAACCACCCAGTCGATGCGGCCACGCAGGTGCTCCCGAAAGTACGGAAGATTCTCGCGGTTTTGGGCGGCGGGGCCGGTGCGGGCGCAGTTATGCAGGGGCGCGCGCAGCGCATCGTAGGATCGCCGGTCAACCGCCGGGTGCGCGTTCACCACGATGCCGGTCACGCGCTGGCTCGTGCCGCGCGGGCGCACGCGGGTCTTGCGCTCATTGACCCGCTGGCCGCAGTCGGCGACGATGCCGGATACGCCACGAATGAAGGCATCCGACCGTGCGGCGAGACGCTGATCGCCGCTAAAGGTGAGGTCATCGGCATAGCGGGTGTAGCGCGCACCCACGGCGGCGGCCCAGCCGAGTAGGCGGTCATCGAGTCGGCGCATCGCGAGGTTCGCGAGCATCGGCGACGTGGGGGCACCCTGGGGGAGATGGGGGAGCCGCAACGCCTGCGCAAGGGCGAAACGTTCCTCAGGGTTACCGCCCGGTGGCATCGCCCGGATCACCGCCTCGGGCACCGCGTGCGTGGCCAGTGCGGCAAGAACGGGAGCGACGGCCTCACCCCAGCCGGCTCGGCGAAGCGCCGCGGTGATCTCGGATCGGCCCACCCGGGCAAAGAACGTGGTGAGATCCATGCCGATCACGACGTGGGATCCCGCATGAACCGCCGCCCCGGTGCGTGCCGACCGCCCCGGTACAAACCCGTGCGCCGCCGGATGAATCGGCAGGGCCGTCAACACCTCATGGACGAGCTGCCGCTGCAGTCGCATCAGTCGTTGCCCCGGAACCTCCAGGAGGCGCGGCACCCGGCCTGGGCGCGCTCGCCACTCGTAGCGATAGTGCTGGAGACGGGCGCTACCAGCTCGGCGATTCCAGCCGCGCTGATCGGCAAACCACGCGAGCTCCCCGATATCCAGCCCGAGTAGCCCCGCGAGTTCGGCCGGCGTAGCCGGCAGCGGTGAGGCCGCGCCCACTGGCTCGTACACGGCGTGCCGAACCAGGACGAGGTGCTGCCCCCGTGCCGTGGCCGCCGCACACGCGTCGCCCAGCACGGCAGACGCCTCGATCCAGGCTGCGAGCTCGCGCGGTCGATCAAACGGTGCCCGCGGATACGCGTCGAGCACCGCACGCACCAGCGGCGAAAGCCAGCGCCGACGTGCCCCCAGGACGGAGGCACCCGCCGCGATGAGTACCGGGCGATTCCAGCCGTGCTCACGCGCCGCCGCGCCATGACCGAGTACCTCACCACCAGAGCCGGGATCCAGCGGCACCCGCGCCGCATCCAGAAACGCGGAGGCCAGCGAATCGGCCACCGCCCGGATCGAGGGAGCGGGCGTGTGCCCGGGGTTCGGGGTCACCGGTCGCAGACCCCGTCTGGAGAGGCCGCGGCGATGTCACGGGTGCGTGATCGACCGGTCGATGCGGCCGTGTGCGGTGCGACGCGAAGCGTCGGGAGGCACTCGGGGCGCGTGGTCCTGCTCGGTCTGCGGCCCCCGGGGTTACCCCGGAGCGGAAGGGAATCACGCATGTTTCGCCCTCCGTTCTCGACCACGTCACCCGTGTCGCCGCCACGGTGTGTACAGGCTAACCCCTGCGCGGAACCCGGACAAGGGGGCCAACCAGACGAGACTTGGGCATCAACAAGACGAGGGGTACCCGCGCACACGCGGGTACCCCTCGGACAAGCAGGAGAGAAGGCTACGCGCCGATGCGCTGCTTAACCTCGATCAGGGAGGGGTTGGTGGCGGCGGTGCCGTCCGGGAAGATCAGGGTCGGGACGGTCTGGTTGCCACCATTGAGCTCGGCGACGAGCTCGGCGGTACCGGGAACCTCCTCGATGTTGATCTCCTGGTAGCCGATTCCGGCGGCGGTGAGCTGGGTCTTGAGACGCTGGCAATATCCGCACCAGGACGTAGAAAACATGGTGACCTGGCCGGCTTCGGGTGTGTAATCCATGCCCCGATTCTAACCCCGGATACGACATGCACAGATTCCCAATCCACCCGGGCGCTCGATCCCGATCCCGCCAACCGGATACGCTCAAGGGTGTGGGCGACAAGGCGTCGGCCACTGCGACTCCCCGCGGGCCAGCACCCGCGGTACACGGGTCGAAATATTGCGCGCAAGGGAAGTGATTCGATGAGAATTGGTGTACTCACCAGCGGTGGCGATTGCCCCGGACTCAACGCAGTGATCCGCGGGGCTGTCCTCAAGGGTACCGCCGTGCACGGCCAGGAGTTCCTGGGTATTCGTGACGGCTGGCGTGGCCTGGTAGAGGGCGATGTTCACCCGCTCACCCGCCACGACGTACGCGGACTTTCCAAGCAGGGTGGTACCGTTCTCGGCACCAGCCGCACCAACCCGTTTGACGGCCCCCATGGTGGCCCCGAAAACATTCGCGCCACGATGGACCGCCTCGGTATGGACGCCGTCATCGCGATCGGTGGCGAGGGCACCCTGGCCGCGGCCAAGCGCCTCACCGACGCCGGGCTGAACATCGTGGGCGTGCCGAAGACCATCGACAACGACCTCGACGCCACCGACTACTCCTTCGGATTCGACACCGCGGTAGAGATCGCCACCGAGGCGATCGATCGCCTGCGCACCACCGGTGACTCCCACCGCCGCTGCATGGTGGTTGAGGTCATGGGCCGCCACGTGGGCTGGATCGCCCTGCACTCCGGTATGGCCGCGGGTGCACACGCCATCCTGATGCCCGAGCAGCCGCAGTCGATCGATCAGATCGTGAAGTGGGTCGAGTCCGCCAACAACCGCGGCCGCGCCCCCATCGTCGTGGTCTCCGAGGGCTTCACCCTCGACACCATGGAAACCGCGCACTCGGAGAAGGGCCTCGACGCCTTCAACCGCCCGCGCCTCGGTGGTATTGCCGACGTGCTCGCCCCGATCATCGAGGAGCGCACCGGCATCGAGACCCGCGCCACCGTGCTCGGCCACATCCAGCGTGGTGGCGTTCCCAGCGCCTATGACCGCGTCCTCGCGACCCGCCTCGGCATGGCCGCGATCGACTCGGCCGTGGCCGAACAGTGGGGCACCATGATCGCCCTGCGCGGCACCGAGCTCGTGCACGTCCCCTTCCAGGAAGCCCTCGGCGGCCTGAAGACCGTGCCGCAGGACCGCTACGACGAGGCCGCAATCCTCTTCGGCTAGGCAGTCTTCCAAACGGAAAAACGGGCCCGGATGCACTCAGTGCATCCGGGCCCGTTTCATTGACGCAGCGGCGGCCAAACGGCTAGTGCGCGGCTCCGTCGACGTCTACGTCGGTGCCGGCCCCGTCTTCGGCCAGACCGAGGACATCGAGGATCCAGGCGAGCTCAAACGCCCGCTCGCGCCACGAGTTGTAGCGGCCGGTGACGCCGCCGTGCCCGGCGACCATCTCGGTCTTCAGCAGCACGGGAGCCTCGACCTCGCGCAGGCGCGCTACCCACTTCGCGGGCTCCACGTAGAGCACCCGGGTGTCGTTGAGACTCGTCACGGCGAGGATCCGCGGGTAGGTGACATCGGTGCGGACGTTCTCGTAGGGCGAGTACTCCTTCATGTACCGGTACACCTCGGCATCGTGCAGCGGGTTGCCCCACTCGTCCCACTCGATCACGGTGAGCGGGAGGTCCGGGTCGAGGATTGAGGTCAGCGGGTCGACAAACGGCACGCTCGCGAGGATCCCGGCGAAAAGCTCGGGCGCAAGGTTCGCGACCGCACCCATCAGCAGGCCACCCGCGCTGCCACCCTCGGCGACCAGCTGAGCCGGCGTCGTGTAACCGTGCGAGACCAGGTGACGGGCACTGGCCACGAAGTCCGAGAAGGTGTTCTTCTTGGTGAGGGTCTTGCCGTTTTCGTACCAGGCGCGGCCGAGCTCACCGCCGCCACGCACGTGTGCGATCGCGAAGGTCACACCGCGATCGAGAAGCGAGAGTCGGGCGACCGAGAACGTGGGATCGATGCTCGCCTCATACGAGCCATAGCCGTAGAGCTCAAGCGGGCCCGGGGTGCGCTGGCCGGCGGCCTCGTTGGTGCCACGCTTCCACACCAGCGAGATCGGGATGCGGGTGCCATCTGCCGCCACGGCCCACTCGCGTGCCTGCTCATAGTGAGCCGGATCGTAGCCACCCAGCACCGGCTGGCGCTTGAGCACACGAATCTCCCCGGTGGCGACGTCGAGCTCGGACACCGTGGAGGGCGTGACCAGCGAACCGTATCCCAGGCGCAGCGTGGGCTGATCCCACTCCGGGTTGGCCCCGGTGTGCACGGTGTACAGCGGCTCGTCAAACTCGATCTCCCGTGGTGCGATGTCGGTGAGCGAGGTGGTGTCGGCCAGGGATGCCACGGAGACCCGGGCCAGCCCCTCGCGGCGGTACTCCACCGCGAGGAAGGAAGCGAAGACGTCCACGGACTCCAGCCGGACATCCGGGCGGTGTGGCAGGACCACGGTGGCGTGCTCGGGACCGGAGCCGGCCGGGGTTCCGAGATCCGCGAGGGGGAACCCCACGAGCTCGAAGTTCTCGGCCCCGGAGTTGTGGGTGATCAGCAGGTGATCGGCACCACCCAGCACCGCGTGCTCGACATCGTATTCGACGCCGTCTCGTCGCGGCCAGATGAGCTCGGGGGCGGAACCCGCCGCCTCATCGCGCACCAGATGCCACTCCGAGGTGACCGAGGACCCCACACCGATCAGCAGGAACTTGCCGCTCTGCGTGAGGAATGCCCCGACCCAGAACCGCTCGTCCCCCTCGTGGAAGATCTTCTCATCGGGGATGTTCGCGCCGATGGTGTGACGCCAGAGGGTGTCCGGGCGCCAGGCGTCATCGACGGTGGTGTAGTAGGCGCGGGCGCCGTCGCGGGAGAGGAAGGCTCCGCCGAAGGTGTTCTCGACGGCATCGGGGAGCTCACGAATCTCGCCGGGGACGCTCAGATCACGGAAGCGCAGCGTGTAGCGCTCATCGCCGCTGAGGTCCACCGAGTAGAGCAGGGTGTTGCCGTCGGTCGAGACGTCGAAGGACCCGAGGGAGAAGAACTCGTTGCCCTCGGCCAGGATGTTGCCATCCAGCAGAACCTGCTCGCCCGGCACGGGCTGCTCGGGATCGAGGGTGGGCGGTGTCCAGTCGTCCGGCCCGGCGAGCGGGGCCCGGCAGTGCAGCGCATACTGGCTGCCCTCGACGCTGCGGGAGTAGTACCACCACGCGCCCTGACGGGTCGGGACCGACAGATCGGTCTCGAGCGTGCGGTCCTTAATCTCGTTGTAGATGCGTTCGCGCAGCGGCGCGAGGTGGGCGGTGTGCGCCTCGGTGAAGGCGTTCTCGGCCTCGAGGTGTGCGAGCACCTCGGGGTCCTCCTTTGCGCGGAGCCACTCGTAGTTGTCGATCACGGTATCGCCGTGGTGGGTGCGTTCGGTGGGGCGCTGCTCGGCCCGGGGTGCGGATGCTGAAGCCATGCCCCTACGCTATCGCGGTGGGTCCGATATTGGCTCGGGATCTGCTCGGTACCGGGGAGTTTCGCTCACCGCGGAACACGCGGGGATGGCAAGAAGACGCTTGGCACGGGACGAGTATGGCGAGTAGGTTCGAGGCATGACCTCGCTACCCGTTATCCCCCTGAACGACGGACACCGTGTCCCCGCACTCGGCTTCGGCACCTACCCGCTGACCGGCCCCGAGGGCGTCACCGCCATCGCCTCGGCCCTCGGCGTGGGCTACCGCATGCTGGACACCGCGGTGAACTACAAGAACGAGACCGAGGTGGGGGAGGCACTGCGTGTTTCGGGTGTCGCCCGACGCGACATCACGCTCACCAGTAAGCTCCCGGGCCGCGACCACGGGTACGACGAGACCCTGCGCTCGTTCGAGGGCACGATCGAGCGCCTCGGCGTCGAGAAGCTGGATCTCTACCTGATTCACTGGCCCAACCCGAGCGTCAACCGCTTCGTCGACACCTGGAAGGCCATGATCCGGCTGCGCGAGGAGGGCCGGGTCGCCTCGATCGGTGTGTCCAACTTCACCGAGGACTTCCTCACCCGCCTCGCCGCTGAAACCGGCGTTCTGCCGGCGGTCAACCAGGTTGAGCTGCACCCGTACTTCCCGCAGGAGGCGCTGCTCGAGTTCCATCGCGAGCACGGCATCGCAACCGAGGCGTGGAGCCCGCTGGGCAAGCGCGCGAAGCCGCACGAGGAGGCCGTGATCGGTGAAATCGCCGAGCGGCACGGGGTGACCCCGGCCCAGGCTGTGCTGCGCTGGCACATCGAGCGTGGTGTGATTCCGATCCCGAAGTCGGCAACGCCGGCTCGACAGGCCCAGAACCTCGATATTTTCGGGTTCGAGCTCGACGAGGCGGACATTGCGGCCATCACGGCGCTCGGTCGCCCCGACGGACGCCTCTTCGACGGAGACCCCAACACCCACGAGGAAATGTAGCCGGACCAGGGGTCGCGATTGCGACACCGGTTCCTCCGGTTACCCGGGGTGGGATACCGGGGGTGACGGGCAGCCCCTAGGGTGGAGACATGATTTTCACGAGTGAGCGTGCCACCCCCGGAGCCCGAACCGAGCGCCCAATTTCGCGGGCACTCTCCCGCTGGGGCGTCGCGCTCGGGATCGTGGTTGGGCTCGGGACGGCCCTCGGGATGGCCGCTCCGGCGATGGCGGCCCCCGCGGCACCCGTGTCCGTTTCCGCGGCACCGGCGGACGTCGCTCCCGCCCCCGTTGCCGCGCTCGACGCCGCGGGGAATGTGGAAAACTTCACCTTCGACGTCTTCGACGGCACCTACGCGCTCTCCCGGGACACCACGCAGCACTCCGTACTGGTTGCCACCGAAAAGTTTGTGGCCAGGTTCCCCGAATACGATCAGAACCGCGGCATCGTGCGTGCGCTTCCGCGCTCCTACAACGGGGTGGATATGCGCACCTCGGTGGAATCGGTCACCGATGATGAGGGGCGTCCGGTGCCCTACGAGACCGAGCGGGATGACGATAACCTCCTGGTCCTGGTGGGGGATGACACCTTCCTGCACGGCATCAATACCTTTGTGATCCGCTACTCTCAGCACGATGTCACCCGCTACTTCGAGGACACCGGGGTGGATGAGCTGTACCGCGACTCGATCGGCACCCAGCTGCGTCAGCCCGTCGCCAAGGCGACCATGAGCGTCACCGTTGATGCGGCCCTGGTGCCCGCACTCACCGGCGATCAGGCCTGCTACGTGGGGCGAGAGGGCTCCACCGATCGCTGCGAGTACACCATGCGGGACGAAGGCGGCACGCGCATCTATACCTCCGATGTGCGGACGCTCCAGCCCGGTGAGAACATCACGATGGCGGTCGCGTTCACCCGCGGTACGTTTGAGACTCCGGTGCCGCTCGGGCAGAAGCCCGCGTTTAGCTGGGGCCCCGGACTCATCGGTGGCGGCCTGGCGGTTTCGGCCCTCCTGGCCGTGCTGTCCCGGCGTCGGCGCAACCCGCGGGAGCACGGCGACGGAATCGTTGTCGCGCAGTATGCGCCTCAGCCGGGGATCGATCTCGGCGTCGCGGCCGATCTGATGGATCGCACCAGCCTGCCCCAGGCCGCCATGATCGATCTCGCGGTGCGCGGCCGGGTGCGCATCCGGGAAAAGGAACCGAAGGGGCTCTTTTCGAAGACGCCCACCTTTAGCATCGAGTACCGCGAGCCCGAGACCGGGGAGAGCAGCACCGCGAAGGTACAGCGGGCGCTGTTTGGAAAGAAGCCGTTTGTGGGGGAGGAGCGCGCGCTCGATAAGCCCAGCAAGAAGCTCACGAAGGCCATGGAGAAGCTCAAGACGGACACCCGCGAGGAGAGCGTTCGACTCGGCCTGCGCCGCCCCGCCCACCTGCCGCACGCGGGCTGGTGGGTGTTCCTTGGCCTCGTCGCTCTCATCGTCGTGGTCGGGATGACGCTCACCGCCGCCTCCGAGGGGGGAGCATCCGGATTCGCCATCGCCGGGGCCGTGGCGGCGGGAATCGGGTTTGTCACAATCCTCGTTGCGGCGATCCCGACGGCACCGCTTACGTCCGAGGGACGTCGTGCGCTTGAACACCTCGAGGGCCTGAAGCTCTACCTCCAGGTAGCGGAGGAGGATCGGCTGCGCATCCTGCAGTCCCCGACGGGGGCCGAGCGCGAAACCATCATTGCCGCTGCCTCCGAACCGCAGCGGATCGTCCGTCTCTATGAGGCCCTGCTGCCCTACGCCGTGCTCTGGGGCGTCGAAAAAGCCTGGGCCGAGACGCTCGCGGTGCGCTACGCGGCGGACTCCTCGGTGCCGTACTGGTATGTGGGAACCAATGGTTTTAACCCGGCGGGCCTGGGTCTCGGCATCGCCGGGTTTAACTCCTCGGTCTCCACGGCTTCCTCCTGGAGTAGCTCGGGCAGCTCGAGTTCGGGCGGCTCGGGCGGCGGTGGTTTCTCCGGCGGCGGATCCGGTGGTGGCGGGGTCGGCGGACGCTAGGAATTGGCTCCGCGCGGAGGAAATCATCTCACCCCGCCGGTCTGGGGTGAGCGTGGTGGCGCACGGCGGAAATAAATCCCGCGATTCTGAGATCATGACATTCGGATTTTTTCGCGCCTCACCGGGGTAAACGCACCGGCGTGTCGCGGCAATTGAGGGCACGAGCCCTCGGCGCGTCGAATGTCGAGTTGACGCACGCGGATACCGATGGAAGTATCTTCATGACAACCCCGTTTGCAACCCCGTGTGCAAGAAATCGTCGTAAATTCTTTCCGACGTTTTCCTGAACAGTGGGGGTCCGACTCAGAGAAAAATCCCGGTGGACGCAACCTTTATCGTTATTCTCGTAATAGCGCTCGCACTCTTTTTTGACTTTACAAACGGTTTTCACGACACCGCAAACGCGATGGCCACACCCATCGCTACCGGTGCCATGAAGCCGAAAGTCGCGGTGACACTCGCGGCCATCCTGAACCTGGTTGGAGCCTTCCTCTCAACCGAGGTTTCAAAGACCATTTCCCACGGCATCATCCGCGAGGGCGGAGACGGCGGGGTTTCCATTACCCCCGAGCTGATCTTTGCGGGTCTGCTCGGTGCGATCATCTGGAACATGCTGACGTGGCTGCTGGGTCTTCCCTCCAGCTCCTCGCACGCGCTGTTCGGTGGCCTGATCGGTGCCGCAATCGTGGGTATCGGATTCACCGCCATCGACAGCGGCCAGCTGCTGTCAAAGGTGATTCTCCCGGCGGTCCTTGCCCCGCTCACAGCGGGACTGATCGCGTTCCTCGCGACCCGGATCGTCTACGCGATCACGCGTCGATACGACGGTAAGCCCGATGGGCGCCCCGGATTCCGCTACGGACAGATCTTCACCTCCTCGCTGGTTGCGCTCGCGCACGGTACCAACGACGCCCAGAAGACGATGGGTGTCATTACCCTGACCCTGGTCGCCGTGGGGGCTCAGTCCGCCGACCACACCGAGCCCCAGTTCTGGGTGATCCTGGTGTGTGCGCTGGCGATCGCCCTGGGTACCTACGTGGGTGGCTGGCGCATTATCGCCACGCTCGGCACCGGACTGACCGAGGTCAAGCCCGCACAGGGCTTCGCCGCCGAGACCTCCACGGCCGCGACCATCCTCGCCTCGAGCCACCTCGGCTTCGCCCTGTCGACCACCCAGGTGGCCTCGGGCTCGGTCATCGGATCGGGTCTTGGACGTCGTGGTTCGAAGGTCAAGTGGGGCACCGCCGGACGCATCGCGCTCGGCTGGCTGATGACCCTGCCGGCCGCCGGTATCGTGGGCGGCCTCGCCGCCTGGGTGGCACACAACTTCGGTACCGTGGGCCTGATCATCGACGCGATCGTCGGTTTCGGTGCCGTGCTGTTCATCTACCTCTGGTCGCGCCGCAGCAAGACCGACTTCGTTGAGGCCGCCGTGGCGGATGTTGCGGAGTCCGCGTTTGCGGTGGACATCCCCGAGGAGATCGAGCCCAAGCCGATCCCCGCCCGCATCGAGGCTCGCCTCGAGGCTCAGGCCGAGGCAAAGGCGGAAGCCAAGGCAGAAGCCAAGGCCGAGGCCAAGGCAGAGGCGAAGGCAGAGGCGAAGGCTGAGGCCCGCGCGGAAGCCCAGGCACAGGTCGCCGCCGATGCCGATGCCCAGACCGATTCGACCGAGGGAGACAAGCGATGACCGTCGACTGGATCGCCTTCCTGACGGTGTTTATCGCCGCACTGACCGGCACCGTTGTCGTGGTGACCCTGTACGCCGTCGGCGTGCGCCTGCTGGTGACGGCCGGTCGCGTGCCGGTCGCGCTGCCGGCGGAGTTCACCGATGCGATCACCGTGCTGTCGAAGTCGGAGATCAAGCAGGCCGCCAAGCGTGCCGCCAAGGCCGCAAAGAAGAACCCGCTCACCCAGGGGCAGAAGAACCTGGCCCGCGCCGGTGCCTATGCCTGCTTCGGCCTGTGTGCCGTGGCCGTGCTCGCGGGCATCTACCTGATCGTGCCCTTCTTCCACGGCTAGCAGCCGCTCACACGCGCCTCGGGGTGCTCACCGCAGTTGGTGAGCACCCCGAGGCGTTTTGACGTGCGTGGTGAGCCCGCGAGGCTTTCGAGGTGCGCGGTGAGCCCGCGAGGCTTTCGAGGTGCGTGGTGACCGGGTACGCGAATGGGCCCGGCCCTCCGAGGAGAACCGGGCCCATTCGGGAAACCCGACTAGTGCGCGCTGGGCGTCTTCGTCGAGGTCGAGCCGGTGTCGAGCGACGCGTCGCCGCCATCGGTGCCGCGCCAGCGACCGATCACGTTCATCACGTGGTAGATCACGATGGCCGCGATGGCACCCAGGGCGATCGAGTTGAACGAGATGCCGTCGAAGGTGAAGACGAACTGTCCCACGGCCACGATCAGCGCGGTCGCGGCGGTGAACTGGTTCTTCGGCAGCGAGAAGTCCACCTTGTTATCGAGCCAGATCTTCACGCCGACGATACCGATGAGACCGTACAGTGCGGTGGTCACACCACCGAGAACGCCCTGCGGGATGGTGGTGATAATGGCACCGATCTTCGGCGACAGGCTCAGCAGGATCGCGACGATACCGGCGACCCAGTAGGCGGCGGTCGAGTAGATGCGGGTAGCGGCCATCACGCCGATGTTCTCACCGTAGGTGGTGGTGGCCGAACCGCCGCCGGAGCCAGCAACGATCGTGGCCACACCGTCGGCGATGAGTGCACGGCCGGTGAGCTTGTTGAGCTTCGGCTGGTCGACCATTTCGGCGACGCCGCGAATGTGACCGACGTTCTCGGCGATGAGCACGAGAACAACGGGGATGAAGGCGGGCAGGACCGCCCACAGACCGGCGTCAACGAACGGGTTGCCGGGCAGGTGCAGGTCGGGCAGACCGATCCAGGCGGCATCGCCCACGGCCTTGAAGTTGATCTCACCGCGGATCGCGGCGAAGGCGTAGCCCACGAGCACACCGATGAAGATCGAGAGGCGGCCGAGGATGCCGCGGAACAGCACGGTGGAGAGGACGACGGCGAGCAGGGTCACCAGTGCGGTGATCGGGCCCTCCTTTGCGTTAATCCAGGCTGCCGGGCCGAGGGCGAAACCGATCAGCGCGACGATGGTTCCCGCGACGACGGGCGGCATGAGCTTGTTGATCCAGCCCACGCCGGTCCAGTTGACCAGTACACCGATGAGCGCCAGCGTGATGCCCACCACGATGATGCCGAAGAGTGCGCTCTCCTGGCCGTGGCTGGCCACGGCGGCCTGAACCGGGGCGATGAAGGCAAACGAGGATCCGAGGTAGCTGGGCAGCTTGTTCTTCGTGATGATGAGGAACAGGATGGTGCCGATACCGGAGAACAGGATCGTGGTGCTGGGCGGGAAGCCGGTCAGAACCGGCACCAGGAACGTGGCACCAAACATTGCAATAACGTGCTGGGCGCCGATCCCGATGGTGCGGGGCCAGGTCAGTCGCTCGCCGGGAGCAACGATTTTGCCGGGTTTTACGGTTTTTCCGTCACCGTGCAGGGTCCAAGGGAGGGCCATATATTCACTTTCAAGGAGGGGCGGGTTATGCGTGTCGTCAAGAAGCCTGGCAACACTCTATGCTATTTCACAGACAACCTTTTTGAGAGGAGCGCCCGCCAGTGGCCTCAGATAACGCATCCAGCGTGAAGAGTAAGATCGACCGGTTCTTTGAGATCACCAAGCGGGGATCCTCCTTCGGTGCCGAAATTCGCGGTGGCCTCGTGACCTTCGTCACGATGGCGTACATCGTGGTTCTGAACCCGATCATCCTTGCCGGTCACCCCGACATCAGTGGCAACGCCCTTGATTTCGCTCAGGTCAGTGCCGTTACCGCGCTGACCGCCGGTGTGATGACGATCCTGTTCGGTATCGTCGCCCGCCTGCCCTTCGGTTTCGCCGCGGGCCTCGGCATCAACTCGTTCCTGGCCGTGAGCGTCGTGGGCCAGGTCACCTGGGCCGAGGCCATGGGTCTCGTGGTCATCAACGGTGTGATCATCGTGCTGCTGGCCGTCACCGGCCTGCGCCGCATGATCTTTGACGCCGTTCCGGTGCAGCTCAAGGTCGCCATCTCGGTGGGTATCGGTCTGTTCATCGCCTTCATCGGTTTCGTGAACGCCGGCTTCGTCACCGCGACCGGCGTGAACTCGCCGCCGGTTGGTCTGGGCCACGACGGCTCGATCAACACGGTTCCCACCGTCATGTTCGTGATCGCCCTGCTGCTGACCGGTGTCCTGGTGGCCCGCAAGGTTCGTGGCGCGCTGCTCATCGGTCTGGTTGTCAGCACCGTCCTCGCGATCATCGCCGAGGCCATCTTCAAGCTCGGCCCGTCGTTTGTTGATGGCAAGCCGAACCCCGGCGGCTGGGGCCTGACCGTTCCGGAGTTCACCGGTAGCCTCGTCTCGCTGCCCGACTTCGGCCTGATCGGTGCCTTCAACTTCGGTGGCTTCGAGCGCCTCGGCATCCTGGCCGGCATCATGGTTGTGTTCACCCTGGTGTTCTCGAACTTCTTCGACGCCATGGGCACCATGACCGGTCTGTCCAAAGAGGCCGGACTGGCCGATGAGAAGGGCAACTTCCCGCGCCTGAAGTCGGCGCTGGTTGTCGAGGGTGTCGGAGCGATCGCCGGTGGTGTGACCTCCGGTTCCTCCAACACCGTGTTCGTGGAGTCCGGCGCCGGTATCGGCGAGGGTGCCCGCACGGGTCTCGCCAACGTCGTGACCGGTCTGCTGTTCCTGCTGGCCGTGTTCTTCACCCCGCTGACCCAGCTCGTTCCGTCCGAGGTGGCCTCGGCCATGCTGGTGGTCGTAGGTGCCATGATGATCAGCCAGATCAAGGAGATCGACTGGACCTCCTACACCGTCGCTCTGCCGGTGTTCCTGACCATCACCGTGATGCCGATGACCTACTCGATCGCCAACGGTATCGGCGTGGGCTTCGTTTCCTGGGTTGTCCTGCACGCCCTGGGTGGCAAGATCCGCACGATCAGTCCGCTGCTGTGGATTGTGGCGGCCGGCTTCGTGATCTTCTTCGCGCGTGGTCCGATCGAGGCTCTGATCGGCTAGTTTCGCCAAACACACACGGCGAGGACACATTTGTGTCCTCGCCGTGTGTCTTTAACGGGGTGTTGTCTGGGCGTTCAGGTGCTTTCGGGTGCCGCCCGGGCGAGCCGGTGTGGGCGCGGGCTAGGCTTGTTCCATCACCCTCTCCCACACCGGAGGGCAACGACGCCACAGTGACTATCGCGCGGTATCCCGCAGATATGGAGCAAGGAAAACATGACCACCCTCAACGCCACCCGCACCGAGACCGATTCCCTCGGTTCGGTCGAGATTCCGGCCGACGCCTACTGGGGCGTCCACACCGCTCGGGCCCTGGAGAACTTCGCCATTACCAAGCGGCCGATCTCCATCTACCCGGACCTCGTGAACGGCCTCGCGGCGGTCAAGCAGGCCGCAGCCCGCGCCAACATGGAGCTCGGAACGCTCTCGCAGGAAAAGGGCGACCTCATCGTCCGCGCCTGCCAGAAGGTACTCGATGGCGAGTACCACGACCAGTTCTGCGTGGGCGTGATCCAGGGCGGTGCCGGCACCTCAACCAACATGAACGCCAACGAGGTGATCACCAACATCGCGCTTGAGCTGGCCGGCCGGGAGAAGGGCGACTATGCCTACATCTCGCCCATCGACCACACCAACCGCAGCCAGTCCACGAACGACGTCTACCCGACCTCGATCAAGATTGCGCTCGCCTTCTCGCTGCAGACACTGCTGACCGAGCTCAAGGCGCTGCGCGGTTCCTTCACCGCGAAGGGGAGCGAGTTCAACCACGTGCTCAAGGTGGGACGCACCCAGCTGCAGGATGCCGTCCCGATGACACTGGGGCAGGAGTTCCACGGCTTTGCCACCACCCTGGGTGAAGACTACGATCGCCTCCGCGAAACCCTGCCGCTGCTGGCTGAGATCAACCTCGGGGCCACCGCCATCGGCACCGGCATCACCGCCGACCCGCGCTACGCCGGTGTGGTGGTGCGCCACCTCAACGAGATCACCAACCTGGGTCTGTCCACCGCTCCGGACCTCGTGGAATCCACCTCGGATGTGGGCGGGTTCATGTCGTTCTCGGGCACGCTCAAGCGCTCGGCCGTGAAGCTCTCGAAGATCTGCAACGATCTGCGCCTGCTCTCCTCGGGCCCGCAGGCGGGTCTCGGCGAGATCAACCTGCCCGCCCGCCAGGCAGGTTCCTCGATCATGCCGGGCAAGGTCAACCCGGTGATCCCCGAGGTCGTCAACCAGGTGGCGTTCTCCGTGGTGGGGGCCGATATGACGGTCACCATGGCGGTTGAGGGCGGCCAGCTGCAGCTCAACGCATTTGAGCCGGTCATTGCGCACTCGCTGCTGCAGTCGATCACCTGGATGGCCCAGGCCTGCAACACCCTGCGGGTCAACTGCATCGACGGTATCACCGCCAATGAGGAGCGCCTCGAGGTGATGGTGGGCACCTCGGTGGGTGTGGTCACCGCCCTGACCCCGTTCATCGGTTATGCCGCCGCCGCGGCCCTCGCCAAGACCGCCCTGCTGACCGGCCGCAACGTCGCCGATCTGGTGGTGGAGGCGGGCCTAATGACCCGCGAAGAGGTTACCAAGCAGATCGCCCCGGCCCGTCTCTCGGGCATGGAGGCCATCACGAGCGCGATCCCGATCATTTCGCCGACCGCTTAAGTTCATGTGCCGCGTCCGGTTCGGGTTTTGAAATCCGGGCCGGACGCGGTTTGATTAACCCATGACCAACAACACCAAGCCTGAAATCGACGCTCCCGTCGGTCCCGCGCCCACCGAACTGCAGATCGTTGACCTCGAGGTCGGCACCGGCGATGAGGCTCAGGCCTCCTCGACCGTTGACGTTCACTACCTCGGCGTCTCGTTCGACTCCGGCGAGGAGTTCGACTCCTCCTGGAACCGTGGACAGTCCATCAACTTCCCCCTGCGCAACCTCATCTCGGGTTGGCAGGAGGGTATCCCCGGTATGAAGGTTGGCGGCCGCCGCCAGCTCACCGTGCCGCCGCACCTGGCCTACGGCCCCGCCGGCTCGGGCCACCAGCTCTCGGGCCAGACCCTGATCTTCGTGATCGACCTGCTGGGTGTGAAGTAAGCACCTTGACCGCAGCCGATCTGGTGCTCGCGCACAGCGTCACCATTCCCGATTTTCCGAAACCGGGCATCCTGTTTCGTGACCTCACCCCGGTGTTCAGCAATGCGGACGCCTTCCACGCGGTAATCGACGAGTTTGCCCAGCACTTCGCCGGGCAGTTCGACGCGGTTGCCGGCGTGGAGGCCCGCGGTTTCCTGCTGTCCTCGGCGCTCGCCTACGCCACCCACACGCCGCTCATCGCGGTGCGGAAGGCCGGCAAGCTGCCCGGAGAGGTAATCCGCGAGGATTACCAGCTGGAGTACGGCACCGCCTCGCTTGAGCTGCGCCCGGGCCAGTTGCCCGCGGGCAGCCGGGTACTCATCCTCGATGACGTACTCGCGACCGGTGGATCCTGCAACGCCTCCGCGCGCCTGATTGAGCGCGCCGGATACACCGTTGCCGGGTTTGGTCTCGTCCTGGAGCTCGCCGGAATGACCGGTCGGGAGCGTCTGGCGGGCTACCCGCTACACGCGATCATGAGCGAATAGGGTTTCGACCCGCAAAAACGAGCCTCACCCGTTTGGGTGAGGCTCGTTTTTTGCTTTCCTCTTTAGAATTCGCGGACGAGGGAGACGGAGCGCGCCTCGGGCGCGAAGCCCACGGATTCGTAGAGGCGCAGGGCCCCGGTGGGGCTCTCCGAGTCGACGTCCAGTGCGGCGCGTTCGAGCCCCTCGGCCTTCAGATTGCGCAGCACCTGGGCGAGGAGTGACTTTGCGAGGCCCTTTCCTCGCCAGTCGCGCCGGGTGGCCACCAGATCGATGTAGCCGAAGCGGTAGCCGGCGGCCTCCCACTGGGCGGGATCCACCGAGACGATGACGAGGGCCGCCACCTCGTTATCCGAGGTGACCGCGAGTGCGGAGAGGTCGCCGCGCAGGGTCGAGACGGACCCATACTTCTTCCAGTCTTCCTCGTTCGTGGGCTGGGAGCCCCAGTGGTCGCGGAAGGAGTCGTTGAATGCCTGCCGGGTGGCCTCGGAGAGTTCTTCGGTCAGGGGTTCGAGGCGAACGTCGGCGTGGAGCGGAAGCTCGGGGATGGCGTCGGAGAGATCGCGGGTGAGCTCCATCCACCAGCGCCGTTCGACATAGCCGCGGGTGGTGAGGAAGCCGCGCGGGCTCTCGGCGTGCTCGGCGGCACCGGTGGAGATCCAGCCGGGAACGGCGAGGTCGGAGGCGGCGAGGTGCTGGGCGGCACGCGCCTCCTGCCAGTCGAGCAGGGCGGTGCCGAGGCCCCTGCCGCGATACTCGGGGTGGACCGCACCCGGAACGTGGACCTTGACCACGCTGCGGGCCTCGGGTTCGGCGTGGGCGGTGCCGTAGGCGATCACGGTGCCGTCGGTGGTTTCGGCGAGCAGGGAGTCGGCTGCTGGATCAAAGCCCGAGGCCGCGAAGTCGACGGTCAGGGCCTCGATGGTGGTGACGTGGCGCGGGTCGTCCACCGCCTCGACGGCGCGATCCAGGGTGAGAATCGCCGGAAGGTCAGCCGCGGTGGCTGGACGCCAGGTGACGCCCTCCGTGCCGGTGGGCACGGGGAGCTGGGTGGGCGCGGTAACGCGCTGGTTCAACGGGAGCATGCTTTCCGTAGTCATGCCCCAATTGTTTCATTCGGGGGACGGCATCCGCTAGGGGACGGGATTGTGCGCGTCGTAGCGCCAGAACGTGCGCTGGGTTTTGACGAGCACGTAGACCAGCGCGATGATGACCACGCCGCCCACGAGCGGCGGCGCCCAGGCGAGCAGCAGCGAGGCCATGATGCCCGAGTAGAGGTCGCCGAGGCGCGGGCCGCCGGTGACCACCACGGTGAACAGGCCCTGCAGGCGCCCGCGCACGCCATCCGGTACGGCGGTCTGGAGCAGGGTGCTGCGGAAGATGGCGGAGACGTTATCGGCGGCACCCGAACCCGCCAGGGCGATGGCGGCGAAGATCACCCCGGGCAGGTAGGCGTCGCTGAAGAGCTCGCCGACGTGGGCGTTGCCCGTCCAGACGGTGACCGCGAGCACCACACCAAACAGGGCGATGCACGCGCCGTAGGCGGCGACGGCCCAGGCGATCGCACGGCCCTGATAGCGCACGCGGCCGAGCGGTCCCGAGAACACGCTGGAGATCAGGGTGCCGACGGCCGCGGCCGCGGTGAGCACACCCACGGTGATGGGGCCGCCGCCGAGCACAAACAGACCGATGGCCGGGAAAATCACGCGCGGCTGGCCGAAGGTCATCGCGATGATGTCGATCACAAACGAGGCGCGCACGTTCGGTGCGGTGCGCAGGAACCTCCAACCGTCCACCAGACTGGTGAGGCCGGGGAGGCGCTTGGACGCGCCATCCGGGACGATGGCGGGCAGCGAGGCGATGCCCCAGAACGCGGCCACGAACAGCACCAGGTCGAGCGTGTACGTCCACGGGATACCCACGGTGGCCACGAGCACACCGGCGAGCATCGGACCCACCGTGACGGCGGCACCCATCGAGATGCCGCCGAGCGCGCTGGCGGCGGGCAGCAGGCGAGCCGGCAGGATGCGCGGCAGAATCGCGGCACGTGAGGTGCCCACCACCGTGGAGGATACCGCGTTGAGCGTCGTCAGCACGTAGAGGGGCCAGACGGTGGTCGAGCCGGTCCAGGCCAGGATCGCGATGACCGCGGTGGAGGCCCAGGTGACCGAGGCCGCCGCCAGGGCGAGCTTGCGGCGGTCCACCGCGTCGGCGAGCATGCCGCCGTAGAGCCCAAAGATGATCATCGGGACGAGAGCGACCACGCCCACCAGCGCCACCGCGAAGGTGTCGTGGGTGAGGTCAAAGATGTGGAGGCCCACGGCCACGATGGTGAGCTGGCCACCCATCGCGGTGATCGCCCCGCCCGCCCACAGCCGGGCAAACGCCGGGCTGAAGCGCAGCGGCTCAAGGTCAACGAAGATGCCGCGGTGCGTGCGCGGGGCGTCTTCGTGCGGGTCTTCGGGGGAGCCGGGGGTAGTGGGCAGCGGATCCGCACCGTTCTCGGTGGGCAGGGGAATGGGAGAGGTCTGTGGATCCGCGGGCATGGAGTAAGCCTAGTCCTCGGTGCCGACACCCGGCGGCGTGGCGGATGTCGGTGCCAGCGGCCCGACATCCACCACGCTCCGGACCGGGTTTAGAACCAGCGGTGTCCGATGGGCGTCTTGCCCAGGGCGGTTGCGATATCGCGAATCTCGCGAATCATCAGGCCCACGTCTGATCCGAGCGACACCATACCGAAGCCCTCCTGGCTCCGCGAGAGAACCTCGGCGGTGCTGCGCGCAACGATCCCGGTGCGCAGGCTGGCGGCGGCCGCACGATCCTTGAGGTTGATGTTGAGCTCGGCGATGCCGGGCCCCTCCCACTCGCCCACAAAGCCGTAGCTGGCGGACATGTCGCCGGGCCCGAGGAACAGTGCCTCGAGGCCATCGACCGCGATAATCTCATCGAAATTTTCGGCGGCCTCCTTAGTCTCGATCATGGGAATGAGGAGCAGGTCATCATTCGCGGAACTAACGTACTGTTCGAGTGCGAGGCCCCAGGTGACGCTGCGCTCGCCACCGATACCTCGGCGGCCCTTCGGCGGGTAAAACATGTTCTGCTGTGCGGCGTGCACCTCGTCCGCGGTTTCCACGAGCGGGAGAATAATCCCGTGAGCCCCGAGGTCGATGACGCGCTTGGTGGGTTCAAGATCGTGTGTGGGCGGGCGCACGATGACCGAGAGGTTCGATCCACGCGCGGCGGTGAGGTGGGCGTTGATGTGCTGGAGGGAGAGGTACCCGTGCTCCATATCGATGCAGATCCAATCGAGTCCGAGTTCCACGGCGATCTCGGTGATTGCGGTGCTCTCGGAGGTAACCCAGAGCCCGTAGGCGGTTTCGTTGGCGGCGAGCTTGGCGCGCAGCGCGGCGTTCATGGTCATGGTGTTTCCTTTCGCGGCCGCAAAGGGCGACCGGTTGATGTTTCTGGTTTTGTGGGTGTCTCGGCGCTAAGCTGGGCGGATCATGACTATCGAAGACGCCACGATCTCCACCTCGACCCTGGGCCTCGCGCCCCGAGCTCGCGAGAGCTCGGTATCCGTCCTGGTCTCTCAGCTCGCCTCGCGGTTCCTCTCCGGGGAGGTCGTCCCCGGAGGAAAGCTTCCTCCGGAACGAGCGCTCGCCGAGGCCCTGGGTGTGGGACGTTCGGCGGTGCGGGAGGCGCTCAAGGCCCTGGATCTGCTGGGGCTGATCGAGATCCGTCAGGGCGATGGAACCTACCTGCGTTCGAGTGCCTCTTCGCTGCTTCCCCAGGTCGTCGAGTGGGGGCTGATGCTCGGGTCCACCCAGACCGATGAGCTGGTCGAGGCCCGGTATCACCTCGAGATCACGCTGGCCGGGTTGGCCGCCGAGCGTGCGAGTGCCGAGGAAATCGCGGAGATTACCCGCTGGTTCCAGGCGATGGGCGAGGCCGATGATGTGGCCGACTTTGCCCGGGCCGATATTGAATTTCATCTCGCGGTGGCCGCCGCCGCACATAACGGCGTGCTGGCCGGGGTGCTGAGCAATGTGAAGTCACTTCTCGAGGTGTGGGTGGTGCGGGCGATTCGTCAGTCGGGGGAGCGTGCAAGCACCCTCGACCAGCACGCCGCCGTGCTTCAGGCCATCACCGCGGGGGACGCGGCGGCTGCGGCGGCCGCGATGACCGCTCACATGCACGCGGCCACCGCATCGCTGCGTGAGTCGCTCGCGGCATCCGGCACCGAGTAGTGCGCGGATTCCGGTGGAGCCCGCGGTCGGTGAGCGCCGGCCGCGGCCCTATCGGGGAAGGATGCGCACCAGGGTTGAGTCGTCGTGTGACTCGAGCCCGGCCGCTACCCCCGCCACATACTGGCCGTGGGCGGCCAGGGCTACCGGTGTGGCAAGCCCCAGTTCCTCGGCCGCGCGGGTGACGATTCCCAGATCCTTGACGAAGATGTCCACGCGGGAGAGCACCTCGGGCTCCGCACCCTCGAGAGCCTCCAGGATTCGGGGCCCCCGGTTGCTCAGCATGAACGAGGCCGCGGCACCCGCCTCCAGGCTGCGCAGCGATTCAGCGGGATCAAGCCCGAGCGACCGTGCCAGGGTGAGTGCCTCCGCGGCGGCGGCAATGTGGACCCCGCACAGGAGCTGATTGACGGTTTTCTGCGCCTGTCCGTCGCCCGGGTTCGGGCCCACCACGCTTACGGTGGAGGCGAGTGCCGCAAGAATGCTCGTGGAAGCCTCGCGAGCGGCATCGCTGCCGCCCACGATCAGCAGCAGGTCGCCCTCGCGTGCTCGTGCCGCCCCACCGGAGATCGGTGCGTCCAGCAGCTCGATGTCGAGGCGTGCCAGCTGTGCGGCGACCTCGCGCACCGGTTCGATCCCCACGGTGGAGGTGAGGATTACCACGGAGCCGGGCCGCAGCACCTCGGCAATGCCGCCGGCACCAAACAGCACCTCGGTGAGCTGGGGAACGTCGCGCACGGCGAGGATGACGGCATCGGCTTCGGCGCTGGCCGCGCGGGCCGAACCAAAGGTCTGAATGCCGCTGGCTCGGGCGAGTTCGAGTCGAGGTTCGGCGATATCGAAACCGAGCACCTCGTGGCCGCGTTCGGCGAGACGCTGAGCCATCGGCAGGCCCATGGCGCCAAGGCCGAGAACCGCCACCCGGGTTGCGGCGCTCATCGCGCTGCCTCCGTGTAATCGAAGGTGAGCCCGAGGTCGCTCTGCTGGGGCATGGTGCGGATGGGGGAGAAGCTTGTGGGGTACATGATCTTGTTTTCCCAGCTCGCGATCATGGGGCGGACGATGCGGATGCACTCCTGCCAGCGGGGGTCTGCGGCGAGTGCGGCACGACGCTCGCGGCGATCCTCGAGGTCGACGTACGCCCACTGGTGGGTGAGTTCGTTCTGGGTGCCAAACTCGGTGACGAAGTATCCGAGGAATCCGCCGAGAATCGGTTCGGCGGCGGGGAGGCCGATTTCCGAGTAGGGCGTCAGGAAGTCGTTTGTGGGCACTCCCGGGTGGAGTACGTAGGTTCGTTGTTCAATCAGCATCGGGGTTCACTCCTCTGTGAATCAGTCTGATGGGGGTGTTTGCCGGTCACCTGGGGCCAGCCTACGGGGAGAATTGACATAAGGTCAACCGGTCGACCTTTAATTTTTTGTGAGGTGACCACACAGCGCCACGGTAATCGTAATGACCGCCGAGAGCGCGAGTCCCCAGGCCGCCCCCTGGTGCACACACCAGGCACCGACGAGCGCGCCGAGGCCGATGAGACCCACCGCGATCAGTCGGCGAGCCCACGGCTGGTCCTGCTGCGTGGCGAATCGGAGATCTGCCGCGAGTCCGGTCAGCGTGGACGTCACCACGACGGTGGTCACATCCTTCACCGCGAGCCTGCGGGCGGCGGACGCCTGGATGCCCATGGCCAGGCCGAGAGCCCCGGTCACCGCGTACAGTAGCACCGAATCCCGGGTCCCGGAAGCGATGACGCCCCCGGATGCCGCGAGGATGCCACCGACGGTGAGAAACAGCGCGGTCTTGCGATGATTCCAGCCGGCCCGAGACCCGCGCAGCACGCTGCCGCCGATCAGGGCCCCCACAAAGAACGTCACCAGGGCGATCGCCGGGCCGAGCACGGGCAGGTCATCCGCCCCCACCAGCGCCATACCGAGAATTACCACGTTTCCGGTCATATTGCCGGTGAATACGCGGTCGAGGCCAAGATAGCCCACCGCATCGATGATGCCCGTGGAAAACGTGAGCGCGAGCATGAGCACGAGGTGCAGGCGCTCGCGCGGGGGAGAGATTGCGTTCATAGCTGCTTTCTGTTGGAGGTGCCGAGGCACCAAAATGGGTCACCGGTCACCGGTCACCGGTCATCGGACACCGGACACCGGACACCGGGATGAGCCCGGGTGCCGAGAGGATCCCGGTCCGTCTTTTGGGGGTGGGGACGTGCGGGTGTGTGCGGCGTCAGTGCCTATCGGCCGACCGCGTACCCCTGGTTGCCACGCGGGTTTGCGCCGGCCTTGAGCCAGCCGTCCTCGCGTGCCACGGCACTCAGTCTGCCCTCGGACCAGGGATCGCCCACGGTCACCTCGTGGCCGAGCTCGCGCAGGCGTGCAATGACCTCCGCGGGAAAGCGATCCTCCAGGACGAGCCCGGCCGGGACGCTGTCACGTGGATAAAAGGAGCTGGGCATGTGGGTGGAGTGGAACGCCGGAGCATCGATTGCGGACTGAATGTTGTGCTCACCGTGGATGAGGTTCAGGAGCAGCTGGAGCGCCCACTGATCCTGCCCGTCTCCACCGGGGGTCCCAAACGCGAGCCAGGGCTTTCCCTCGCGCAGCGCAAACGCGGGGGAGAGCGTGGTACGTGGGCGCGCGCCGGGACGCAGAGTATTGGGCAGGCCGGGCGTGAGCCAAAACATCTGTGCGCGGGTGCCGAGGCAGAACCCCAGCCCGGGAATCGTGGGGGAAGACTGCAGCCAGCCCCCGCTCGGGGTGGCCGAGATCATCATCCCGTTGGCATCAACCACGTCGAGGTGGCAGGTATCGCCACGAGATTCCCCCGAGGGCTGCGTGACGGGATCCGTGCCGCGCGCCAGTGTGGGTTCGCCGATGCCGGCGGCCACGTGGGTGGGGGCAACAACCGTGGCCGTGCGCGGGATGCGCCCTCCCGGGGAACCGGGTCGTTGCTCGCGATCGGCTACGGGTCCGATGAGCGTCGCTCGCTGAGCCGTGTACGCCGGGTCAAGGAGTTCCTGGAGTGGGAGGGGGTCGGTATCGCCGTACCAGGCCTCACGGTCGGCAAAGGCGAGCTTTCCCGCCTCCACGATGAGGTGGATCCACTCCGCCGATCCCGGAGCCACGGCATCAATTCCGAGGTGTTCCAGGAGCGCGAGCTGCTGCAGCATGACCGGCCCCTGGCCCCAGAGACCGGTCTTGAACACCTCGACCGAACCGTAGGTGAGTCTGCTCGGTGCCTCGATGGGCGCCCGCCACTGTGCCAAATCCTCGGCGGTGAGGAGGCCGGAGTGCGCGCTGCCGGAACTGTCGTGGACCGGCCCGGACCGGATGAACGCATCGATCGCGTCGGCGACAAAGCCGCGGTACCACGCATCGCGCGCGGCCTCGAGCTGGACATCACGATCCTCGCCGGCAGCCTCCGAGATGTCGAGGATGCGGCGGTACGTTGCGGCAATTTCGGGGCTCAGGATGCGGGTTCCGGCGACGGGAACCTGGTCCGGGCCTGCCTCGCCATTGACCGGTGGGGTCAGCCAGCGCGCCGCGGAGGTGGGCCAGTGTTCCCGGAACATCGGGGCGACGGTGGCCAGGGCGTTCGCCGCGGCGGGCAGAAGGGGATGGCCATGCTCGGCATAGTGCAGGGCGGGCTCGAGAACCGCGCGCAGGGGGAGGGTGCCGTGGTCGCGCAGGAGCGTAATCCAGGCGTCGAATGCGCCGGGCACCACCGCGGGGAGGAGCCCGGTCCCGGGGATGAGGTCCAACCCGAGGGCGGCAAAATGCTCGGGGGTTGCGGCCGCCGGAGCCACACCCTGACCGCAGATTACCCGGGTCTGTGCGTCCCCATCCTGCCGCGGATCATGGACGATGATGGGGGCGTCGCCGCCCGGGCCATTCAGGTGCGGCTCAACGATCTGTAGCACGAATCCGCCGGCAACCGCAGCATCGGCCGCATTGCCGCCCGCCTCCAGGATCGCCATTGCACTTGCGGAGGCCAGCCAGTGGGTGGAGGCGACCATGCCAACCGAGCCAACCAGCTCGGGGCGCGTGGTGAATGTCATCTGTTTCTCCGATTCAGATTCGGTCTAGGCGCGGGCGCCGAGGTAACCCTGGATTGCGGTCACCGCGGCGCCGCGGGCCCACATGTACGGTTTCGTGCGGTGCAGTGTCAGATCGACCGGTGCGGCGAGGTCGGCCCGCAGGGCGCTGATCTCGGCGTGGAGCGCGGGTTCGTCGAATTTCGCCAGGTCGATGCCCTCACCGGTCACGATGATGCGCTCGGGGAGGGCGACGTTCGCGATGATCGACAGGAAGCGCCCCAGGGCCTCAACCGAGGCACTGAACACCTCCCGGGAGGTGGGTTCCCCGCCGCGTGCCAGATCGAACCCGGTGGCGAAGTCGGTCGCTTCCCCGCGCCGTTCCTCGAGTGCCGTCTCGATTCCGCCGGTGCTGAGCAGTGCTTTGGCGCATCCTCGATGTCCGCGCGGGCAGCGGGGGCCGGAGGGATCCAGCGGGAGGTGACCGGCGAGGCCGAGCCCCGCATCACGGCCGGTGATAAAGCGATTATTGATGACGAGCCCGAGCCCGATGCCCACGCCCAGGGTCACCACCGCGAACTGATCGAGCCCGCGCCCGCGGCCGAACCAGTGCTCCGCATTGGTGAGCGCGGCCAGATCGTTTTCGACGGTGACGGGGATGCCGAGTGCCGCCTCAACCAGGCCTCCGATGGGCACGTCGCGCCAGCCGAGATAGGGGGCCCAGCTCACCGTTCCGTCCTCATCGATCTGCCCGCCGAGGCACAGCCCAACCCCGCGAATCGGGCGCTCGGGGGTGGTGAGGGCGGCCACGGCGGTGGTAATCGCGGTGACGATCTCAGCGGGGGAGTGCTGCGAGCCGTCCGCACCCTGGGGGAGTCGTACCCGGTGATGACCGATGGTTTCGGCCCGAAAGTCGGTGAGTACGGCCTGCACGTCACTCGCGGTGAGTCGTACGCCGATGAAGTGGTGGTCCTCGGGAGACACGTTGAGCGGGTGGCTGGGGCGTCCGATTCGCGCGGCGGTTTCGGCGGGCTCCTCCACGATGATTCCGCGTTCCAGGAGCGGCGCCGCGAGCCGGGTGATGGTCGCGTTTGAGAGCCCCAGGCGATCGGCGAGCTCGGTGCGGGTGACCGGGCCGCTGAGGAGCACCTCGGTCGCCATCATCCGTGACCAGTCATCATTCGAGACTCGGGCGGCACGGCTGGTCGCGTGGGCGCGTTCGCTGGGAAATCCGCGCAGGGCGGGGGATGCGGGGGTGCTCATGGAGGGCCTCCTCGGGCGTTTTCGGAAAAACGATCAACGTTGATGCTTGACATTCTGTCGCATCCGGACTTATTTTCTCACTGTAAGCAAAAAACTCCCCGGATTCAATCACCCCGCGTCGATTGGTCCGAGGAGCCAGTGAAATTTGTCAAAGGAGACAGAATGCTCAAACGCGGCCTTTCCGCGGTCGCGACCCTCGGGGTCGCGGCGCTCATCCTCACCGGCTGCGCGGCTTCCGCCCCCGCCGCCTCGGGCGGAGACTCAGGAGCCCCCGCCTTCACCGATCGTGGCCCCATCACCCTGGCGATCGGAAAGATCTCCGGTGGTAACGCCGCCCAGACCGCGGTCGACGCCTGGAACAAGGACCACGCGGACGAGCAGGTGACCCTGGTTGAGCTCTCGGCCAAGTCCGATGCCCAGCGTCAGCAGCTCTTTCAGAACGCCCAGACCAAGTCGGATGCCTACACGGTGATGGCTCTTGACGGCACCCTGATCGCTCAGTTTGCCGCGAACCGCTGGATCGAGCAGCTCCCCAAGGACGATCTCGGCCTCGATGATCGTCTGCCCGCAACGGTGAAGACCGTGACCTATCGCGATAACGTCTATGGCGTGCCGCTGAGCACCGACGCCGCGATGCTCTACTACCGCACCGATCTCCTGAAGGCGGCCGGCATTACCGAGGCCCCGAAGACCTTCGCCGAGCTGTCGGCGGCCTGCACGGCCGTCAAGGCTCTGCCCGAGGGCGCGGGAATCAGCTGCTACGCGGGCCAGTTCGACAAGTACGAGGGCCTGACCTGCAACGTCTCCGAGATCATCAACACCGCGGGTGGTTCGCTACTGGATGACAAGGGACGCCCCACCGTGGATACCCCGGAGGCTCGCAAGGGTCTCACCCAGCTGGTGAGCATGTTCAAGGACGGCGAGATTCCCGCCGAGGCCATCACCTACAACGAGGAGGCCGGCCGCCAGGCGTTCCTGGCCGGCAAGCTCCTCTTCCACCGCCAGTGGGCATACCAGTACGTGAGTGCCAGCGCGAGCGATGGATCCAGCCAGGTTGCCGGAAAGTTCGCCGTGGCACCGCTCCCCGGGTTCAGCGCCGACAAGGGTGGCGCGTCGGTACTCGGGGGCAAGAACCTCGTCATCTCCGCGTTTGGAAAGAACAAGGCCACCGCCCTCGACTTCGCGAAGTTCTTCGGCTCCGCCGAAAATCAGGAGGTGTTCCTCGCCGGTGCCGGTGTGGCCCCGACCGTGGCCGCGCTGTACGACGACCCCAAGATGCTCGAAAAGTACCCGTATCTGCCGACGCTCAAGCAGTCGATCCTGACCGCGGTGCCGCGTCCGGCCGTTGCAAACTACGACGACGTTACCGCGGCCATCCAGGACAGCGCCTATGCGGCGCTGTCGGGCACCGAGGGCGTGGATGCCGCGCTCAAGACCATGCAGGGCAAGCTCGAGGGCCTGCTCAAGTAGATCGCGTCGCATACGCGTTCCGATCACATCCGCTTGAAAGAGGCGTGCCGGGGACTCCCCGTCCCCGGCACGCCGGCCAAGGAGAATAATGACCGCCGTAGTTCACGGTAAAACGCGGTCCGCGGGCACCCCTGCCCGGCCGCCCGTCCGACAGTCCTGGCATAACGAGGGTCGCCTCGCCCTGACCCTGCTCGCCCCCGGCGTGCTCGTCATGGTCGTGGTGATCGTCCTGCCGATTCTTGAAACGATCCGTCAGTCGCTGTTTGGGGCCCCAGGCCTCGACCCCGCCACCGGATTCGTCAACGAGACCGAGCCGTTTGTGGCGCTCGCAAACTACACCGATATCTTCAGCAGCACCGGCGAACGCTTCTGGCGTGCGCTCGGCAACACCAGCTTCTTCGCGGTCGCCACGGTTGTCCCCGAAACCATCATCGGTGTTGGAATGGCCCTGATCATGAACCAGGCCCTGCGCGCCCGCGCCCTGGTGCGGGTGGCAATCCTGATTCCGTGGGCCATCCCCACGGCGCTTTCCGGAGTCCTCTGGGGCTGGATCTTCTCCGCAAACGGCGTAGCCAACGCCTTCCTTCCCACCCAGGTGCTCTGGACCTCCGATGGTTTCGCGGCCCAACTCGCGGTCATCATGGCGGACACCTGGAAAACCGCGCCGTTCCTCGCCCTGCTGGTGCTCGCGGGCCTGCAGACCATTCCGGTGGAGGTCTATGAGGCCGCCCGGGTGGATGGTGCCGGGCCGTGGCGTCGCTTTATCGGGGTGACCCTCCCGCTCGTGCGTCCCGCGCTCGTGGTCGCGATCCTGTTCCGCATGCTGGATGCGCTGCGCATGTTCGACCTTCCCTATGTGCTGATCGGTCCACGAAAATCCTCGGTTGAAACGATTTCAATGCTTGCCCAGGATGAGGCTGCCGCGCTGCGCTATGGTTCCGCCGCCGCGTACGCGATCATCCTCTTCCTCTACATCTTCCTGATCGCGTTTGTTTTCGTGCGCATGTTTGGTGCCGACGTGCTGGGAGCGCGTGATCGCGTGGGCCCCACCCGCGCCGAACGCCGTGCGGCCAAGGCCAATGCCCGTTTCATCGCCGCGGCATCCGCAGCCTCGCCGAAGGAGACTCTCCGATGAGCGCCACCCTGACCACCCCCACCACCGAGACCACCAGGCGAAGTAACCAGCGCGCGAGCGCCGTACCTCCGCCCACCAAGCGAAAGCGGAACGGCCGCGAACGCCACACCTATATCTATGTTGGCGTCGCCGTGGTGATCGTGTACTGCCTCGCCCCGGTGTACTGGATGGCCGCCTCGAGCCTGCGCCGCACCTCGGATATCTTCTCGCTCTCCCCGCTGCCGATTCCCGCATCGTTTGAGAGTTTTCTCGCGATCTTTGACCCGTCACAGGGCTTTCTGCGTTCGCTCCTGAACAGCTTCATCATTGCGAGCTCGGTGACGGTGCTCGCCCTGGTGGTGGCCGTGACCGCCGGATACGCCCTGGCCCGGTTGCAGTTCCGGGGTAAGCCCCTGTTCATGATCGCGGTGGTCGCGACCTCGATGTTCCCCACGGTTGCCCTGATTGTGCCGATGCTGAAGATCTTTTCGGCGGTTGGCTGGATCAACACCTATCAGGCGCTGATTCTGCCGAGCCTCTCGTTTGCGCTTCCGCTGGCGATCTGGAATCTCACCACATTCTTCCGCCAGATGCCGAACGACCTTGAGCAGGCCGCCATGGTGGACGGTTGCACTCGGGGACAGGCATTCCGACGGGTGATCCTACCGCTGGCCACCCCGGGTATCTTCACCACCGCGATCATCACGTTTGTGAGCGCGTGGAACGAGTTCCTGATTCCCCTCACCATGACCAACCGGCCCGATGTACAGCCCGCCACGATCGTGATCTCCCGGTTCTCGGGCGTGAGCCAGTTCGATACGCCGTTTGGAAGCCAGATGGCGGCGGCGATGATCGTGACCCTGCCCCTGATCCTCATGGTTCTGCTGTTCCAGCGTCGCATCGTGAGCGGCCTCGCCGCCGGCGCGCTGAAGTAATCCACCTATTTTTGTGAAAGGACATCTCCGAGATGACCCCCGAAACCGCCTCCGTTCTCGCCCCTGCCGCCACTCAGGCCTGGTGGAAGGATTCGACCGTCTATCAGATCTATCCGCGCTCGTTCGCCGATTCCAACGGCGATGGCATCGGTGACCTGCGCGGCATCATCAACCGTCTGGACTATCTCGCCGAGCTTGGCGTCGAGGTCCTCTGGCTCTCGCCGATCTACCCGTCCCCGCAGGATGACAACGGATATGACATTAGTAACTATCGCGACATTGAGCCCATGTTTGGCACCATGTCCGATTTCACCGAGCTTCTCGAGCAGACCCATGCTCGCGGGATGAAACTCATCATGGACCTCGTGGTCAACCACACCTCGGATGAGCACCCCTGGTTCCGTGAGTCCCGCGATCCGCAGAGCCCCAAGCGTGACTGGTACTGGTGGCGGGCCGCGAAGCCCGGGGCGGAGCCGGGCACCGATGCGGCGGCTCCGACCAACTGGGGATCCCGGTTCTCCGGTTCAGCCTGGGAGTATGACGCGGTGTCGGGGGAGTACTTCCTGCACATTTTTTCTCGTCGTCAGCCCGACCTCAACTGGGAGAACCCCGAGGTGCGCGCGGCCGTCTACGAGATGATGAACTGGTGGCTTGATCTCGGTGTGGATGGCTTCCGGATGGACGTTATCAATTTCATTTCGAAAAACACCGATCTACCCGAGGCCGAGGTGCCGGCCGGTGCGATCTATGGCCAGGCACGCGAGCACTACATGAACGGGCCGCGCCTGCACGAGTACCTGCAGGAGATGTACCGGGAGGTGTTTGCCGAGCGTCCCGAGCGTCTGCTGACCGTGGGAGAAACCCCGCGGGTGACGGTGAATGACGCTCTGGAACTCACCGATCCCGAGCGACGCGAGCTCGACATGGTGTTCCAGTTCGACCACATGGATCTGGATTCCGGGGTGGACAAGTTTGATCCGCTGCCGCTGGATCTTGCCGGGCTCAAGGAAATCCTGGGCGGTTGGCAGCGCGGCCTGGCCACCACCGGATGGAACAGCCTCTACTGGAACAATCACGATCAGCCACGGATCGTCTCACGCTGGGGAAATGATGGCGAGTATCGCGTGCGATCGGCGAAGATGCTCGCGACGGTGCTTCACGGACACCGCGGAACACCGTATATCTATCAGGGCGAGGAGCTCGGCATGACGAATGTCGGCTATCCGACCATCGAGGAGTTCCGGGACATTCAGTCGCTGAACTACTACCGCGAGCAGACCGAGGTACGCGGCACCGACCCGGCCACGGTCCTCGCCGGCGTGCGCAAGCGTTCACGCGATAACGGGCGTACACCGATGCAGTGGGACGGCACCGATGGCGCGGGGTTCACCACCGGTGAGCCGTGGATCGGCATCAACCCCAACAGTCGGGAGATTAACGCCGCCGACCAGGTGGGTGACCCCGAATCGGTGTTTGCGCACTACCGCACGCTCGTTGCGCTGCGTAAGAGCGATCCGATTCTGGTGGAGGGCGTGTTTGAGCTGGTGTGGCCCGAGCATCCCGCGATCTACGCCTTCACCCGCACGGTGGGGGAGCGCGGCATCGTGATTCTCGCGAACTTTGGGGATGAGCCGGTGACGTTGCCCGAGCACGGCCTCGAGGCGTTTGCGGGGGCTCGGCTCCTCCTGACTAACGTGGATGGCACGGCGGCGGTGCTGTCCGGGGAGCGGACCCTTGCTCCCTGGGAGGCCAGCGTCTACGACAACCGCGGATGATTGAGGCGGGGCCGGGCGCGCAGGCTCTGCGGATCGGGATCGTCGGGGCCGGTGTGATGGCGGCGACTCACGCGGAGGCCTGGGCACGCTGCGGTGCGCGGGAGGTGCGCGTGCTGGTGCGCACCGATCGCCGACTGCCCGAGGGCTTCGGGTACTCGGCGCGGGCCACGGTGTTCACGGACGAGGAGGCGTTTTTTGCCGGCCTCGACATCCTGGATATCTGTAGCCCGACCGATACCCATCCACGCCTGGCCCTGCGCGCGGCCGCCGCTGGAGTGTCGACGCTGTGCGAGAAACCGCTGGCACCGGATGGCCAGACGGCGGCGCGCATCGAGCGAGCATTCGCCACGAGTAGCACCGCGTTGGTGGTGGGGCATATTCTGCGGTTTGGTACGCCCGCCCGGGTTGCTCGCGAGGCGCTGCTTCGCGGAGACATCGGTGAGCTGCGGGCGCTACGGCTCAGTCGGCTGTCGGCGTCGCCGGCGCGGGCGCGCCCCTGGTTTGCCGATGTGCGGCGCTCGGGTGGGGTGATTGCCGATCTGATGATTCACGATCTCGATCTTGCCGAGTGGTTTGCGGGAGAGACCGAATCGGTGTGTGCGGTGGAGGCACCGGGGCTCCCCGGTGGCGGCACGGCGAGCGCCCTCACCCGGCACGTGGGCGGGGCGACGGCGAGCATCGAGGCGTCCTGGGACTTCCCCACTCCGGGGTATGAATCTGGCTTTGATCTGGTGGGGGAGCGCGGCATCATCACGTTCCGCCAGGGCGGGGTTCCGTTGCTGTGGGAAACCGGGGCCGAGGCACCACGCGCGCTCACCGAGCGGATGGACGATCGTATCGATCCGTTTGTGCGCGTGGCGCGGGCCCTCCTTCGGCGGCGTGAGCAGGACGCCGCTGCTGCGGGCGAACGGGGGATAGCGGATGGTGGGGTCGGTAGAGGGCCTGTGCTCACGCTCCCGGGCTCCGCGCGGGACGCGGTGCGTGCCGTGCGCCTGACGGATGCTGCCCGCGCGTCGGTGCGTTCGGGGCTTCCCGTTCGCCCCGAGCGCGGGTAGCGCCCGCGCTCGCCGGGTGTTCCGTCGCGCCCCTCAGGTTTGGCGCGGAGGGAATACCCGGCGCGGAGGCCGCCTTATACCGAGGGTGTGGTTCGCGAGGGTCGCGCGCATACGAAGGGACGGCAGTGAAACTTTCAATTCTGGATCTGGTGGCGGTACGCACGGGGCAGACCACGGCGCAGGCGCTGCGAGCCAGCGGTTCGGTGGCACGCTGGGCCGATAGTGCGGGCTTTACCCGCTACTGGGTTGCCGAGCACCACAACATGCCCTCGGTGGCATCCACGAACCCGCCGGTGCTGATCGGCCTGATCGCCGCACAGACCGAGCGCATCCGGGTGGGATCGGGTGGCGTCATGCTGCCGAACCACGCGCCGCTGGTGGTGGCCGAGCAGTTTGCGCTCCTTGAGGCCGCGTACCCCAACCGCATCGACCTCGGTATTGGTCGCGCTCCCGGAAGCGACCCGGTCGTGACCGCCGTGCTCAATCGTTCGGGAGCCACGAGTGATGTGAACTCCTTCCCGCGCTCGATCCAGGAGATCCAGGGGCTGCTGGAGCGGGACGGTATCGAGGTATCGCTGAGCAGCGGCCGCGAGTATGGGCTGCGCGCCACCCCGGATGCGGCGACCAGCCCGGACCTCTGGCTGCTCGGCTCCTCCGACTACTCCGCCCGCCTCGCCGCCGCGCAGGGCCTGCCCTACGTCTTTGCCAACCACTTCGGCGGAACGGTGCCCGATGAGGCCATGCAGATTTACCGCAGCGAGTTCCGTCCCGGTGCCGAGGAGACCCCGCGCACGTTCATGACGGTCACCGCCGTGGCCGCCGACACCGCGCAGGAGGCCGAGGAGCGTGCGCTGTCGCAGATGATCATGATGGCGCGCATGCGCACGAATAAGCCGATGACCAAGGGCCTCACCCGGGAGGAGGCCGTGGCCACCCCGCTCGACGCCATCGAGCAGAGCGTTGTGGAGGGCATGCGGCAGAACTGGATCATCGGCGACGGCGACACCGTGGCCGCCCGCATCCAGGCCCTCGCCGACCGCTTCGGCGTGGACGAGGTCATGATCGCCCCGGCCACCGCCGAAGACTTCGCGACCGACCCCGACACCGCCCCCGCACGCATCCGCACGCTGGAGCTGCTGGCCGACCGCCTGATGGAGAAGTAGGGCGCATCCGCACGCTGGAGCTGCTGGCCGACCGCCTGATGGAGAAGTAGGGCGCATCCGCACGCTGGAGCTGCTGGCCGACCGCCTGATGGAGAAGTAGGGCACGTTTTTGGCAACGCGGGGCTGCGCACGTGGTGTGCGGCCCCGCGTTTTGTGCGTTTCTAGCGGGGCGTGGGCAGTGGCGTGAGCGCTCGGTCGGTGAGCAGCAGCTGAGCATCGCAGTGCCGCGCCACTCGCTCGCTGTGGGTCACGATCACGAGCTGGCAGCCGCGATCCTGGAGGGTTCGAAAGAGTGTCAGCACGGCCTCCTCGGTGTCCTCATCGAGTGCCCCGGTGGGCTCATCGGCGAGGATGACCGCCGGTTCGGAGACGAGCGCACGGGCGATGGCGACGCGCTGCGCCTCCCCACCCGAAAGCACGCTCGGACGCTTACGCTCGAAGCCGGTGAGCCCCACCAGCTCGAGATACTCGCTGGCCCGCCTTCGCTCCGCGGATCTGCGACCCCGCGCCCCCATCAGCACGTTGGAGAGCACACTGCGGTCACCGAGGAGATCGTAGTGCTGGGTGATAAAACCGATGTGGTCGCGACGGTGCCGTGCCATGTCTTCATATCGCCGCGAGAGGGCCGCCCCGTGATACCGGTGGGTTCCCTCAAAGCGGGTGTCGAGGCCGGCCAGGATCCGCAGCAGCGTGGTTTTCCCGGAGCCGCTGCGGCCGAGGACGGCAACCGATGAGCCCGGTTCGACCAGGGCAAAGCTGAGATCCTCAAAGAGAACGCGCGCCGTGCCGTTGGGTTCGGTGATGGTCTTGCCGATGTGCTCAAGGGTGATCATGCCGAGCCTCTCTGTGGGGTGTCCGTGGCGGAGCGGGGGCCGAGGTCAAGCGCGCGCAGGAGGAACCAGCGCTGCACGCCGATGTCGAGGAGGAACCAGACTATGAGCGCGCCGATACCGATGAGCGCGGCCCGGATTCCCAGCGCGGGGGAGAGCGAGACACCCAGCCCGAACAGCGCCAGGGTGAGGGTGTACTCCGCCGCCGACGCGCACTGGCGTTCGCGAATCAGGGCGCGAGTGGGGGCTCCGAGGACCTCGAGGATGCGCACCCGCGGAAGACGCCGACGGTGCACGTGGTACGAGATAAAAACGGCGGCAACGAGTGCGGCAATGAGCATCAGCACCTGCACCGCACTCACCAACGCGAGGTTGTCCACCACGATTTGCCGCACCAGTGCGAACTGCGTCAGATACAGGGGGACTCCGATGAGGGCGTGCTGGGTGAAGCCCGTTTGCTGCCCGATCCGGGTGAGTTCCGCGAGGAGTTCATCCGTGGTGGTCTCCAACGGAAATGCGAGGTCGGTGTTGATCATCGCGAAGGTGAGGATGCCGAGGAACGATTGGTACTTGGGAGTGAGCTCCACTGCGGCGGTGTCTTCGCCGGGCTGCACCAGCGTTTCGGGGTAGGGCATGACGATGCGGTCCCGAAGAAAGGTGTTGATTTCGCCCCGGTAGTAGACCGCGGATTCGGGCGGGAGAAAACCGGAGACCGTGAGATCCAATACGTTTCCGTAGAGGTCGCCCCGCAGGGTGTCGCCCACCGCGTAGACCCCCTGATAGTCGCTGCCGAGGAGTACGGGCACCATCCCGCTGGCGTAGTCCACCTCGGCCCAGCTGATGGCTTCGCCCGCGCTCGCCGTCAGTCCGTAAAACTCGAAGGCCTGCCGACTCATCTGCATCGACTTGACGTTCATGAGCGTGGTTCCAGTGACCGCATCGGCGTAGCGGCCAACGACGTCGAGATCGGTGCCAAAAGTGTGATCGAATCGATCGTCACCGCGAAACTCCTGGACTGGCACCGCCTGGTCAAACATCGAGAGCGGTGTGAGGGCGGTGGAGCGCGTGAGCGCGTCATAAAAACCCGAGACCTGCGCCATGGCCTCGGGGTTGTTCCGGATGGCGAGGAACGCGTCGGGATCGTCGTAGTAGGTATCAATCAGCTGCGCGAGGTTGTTTTCTGCGCGCGCGGAGAATTGAGAGTCGAGGGTGCCGGTCGTGGACTCCGTGAAACTCACCGTGGTGACGGTGCTGACCAGCGCGAGTGCCACGATCAGGATGCGCAGGAGGATGAGCGCGCCATTTCGTCGGATGTCATACAGGATTTCACGCATCGTCGCCTCCCCGAGTGGCGCGTGGCGTGAGTGCGCTAAAGCTCGCCACCGTGACGGCCTGGACGAGAAGAATGGCCGCGGTGAGCAGTGGTGCCTGATCGACTCCAAGTAGGAGAAGGGCAACGCCCGCCAGCAGGGCGGTGGCCGCCGACACGAGAACGATCGGGCCAAACCTGGTCAGGAGGCGGCGGTGGCGCGGTGCCCCGAGGACGTGCAGGATGCGCGCCCGGGGGCGCACGCTGGCCCCCACAAACTGGCCGGTGAAGGCCCAGCCCACCACAACCAGCGTGCCGCCGAGGGCGAGGAGTGCCGGGGAGACGAAGTCGATGTTGGTGCGGCCGCTGGTCGCGGTGAGGGATGCCGGTGCCCACTCGTCTTCAAACGCCGCGGCGGCGCGGGCCAGGCCGCCCGGGGCATCCAGGACCACCGCCTGATCTGGTGCGGTGACAAAGTAGTCGGGGTCGTAGAGGAGGACGTCTCCGGAGAGCAGGCTCTGTGGGCTGCGACCGAGAACACCGACCACCCGGTACTCGCGGTCATCGATGCGCACGATCTCGAGGGAATCCCGGGTCAGAGTGACGACATCCGCCCCGACGAGCGCGGTGCCCACCTCGCCCGCGACGAAACCTCGCCCGGAGTGAATGGGGAACCCGAGGCTCGCGCGCGGCTGGGCGGTGAACGCTCGAACCGAGCCGTCCTCCGAGACGTTGGTGAAGGCGCGGGCATTCTGCGCACCGGTGTCGAACACCGCGAGGGCCTCGGAGAGCGGCAGCTCCACCCGGATCGCGTCCGAGCTGTAGAGCCGGTTTCCCTCGCGGTGAAGCCCCGCCTGGCGGTCGTTGTACGTGACCAGCGTGAGTGCGAGCAGCGTAAACAGCGCGCTGAGCGCAGCAAAAAACACCAGGTTTCGAGGTGACACCGTTTCCTCCGATTGAGGGAAGCGAGGAGCCGGAATGCCTATCCATGATTTTCCGGCTCCTCAACGAGGCTAGCGACCGTAATAGGTTCGGGCTGAGCCCCAGCCGCTGTATGCGGCGTTGGGGTTATACGAGCGCCACTGTGAGGTTGCGGTCGTACCATTGATCCCCCATTGGCGTCCGGTCGACGTGAGGACGACTCTCCTTGGCCAGATTCCTTCTAGTTGTGCAACCGTGTAGTGACGTGCGCCGACCCAGGTCGTCCATCCGTGCGCCCGTTTCTGATCGGTTCCCCGAACCTGCCGTTTCTCGGATCTGCCGGCGTGGTGAGGGCCGGAACGGGAGAGGGTACTTGCGGAAAATGATTCGGAAGAGGAATGTTGCGCAGACTCGTTTTCAGCCCATCCTCCAGTTTCCGTGGATGCGTGAGCTGCAGATCCAGGGATCACGAGGCCCGCAACCAGAATGCCGACACCGAGGAATGAGTAACGACGCTGTTTATTCATTTTGTAGTCCTTTCAATAGTTGTTGTTTGTTATGCCGAACCGGTCAGAATGATCCTTTTTGTTCTAGCCGTGCCCTCACCGTAGGTTGCTTGATCGGATTCTTTGCTGGGAGCTCAAGAGAATGGCGCAAACTGACGCCAGGGCTGGCGGTTTATCGGGCGTTTGGCGGCTGGAGCGCGAGATCTTGCGGGTGCTACCGCCCCGCGACACGCCGATACGCGTACCCGCGCGAGTTATTGTTTAGATGACTTTAACTGGGTGGGGCGTGACACTAAGTCGCCGCTCGGTTTCCGAGATTGCCCACATTTCGCGGGATAAGCGGCGGGTGCGCGCCTTGGGGTCCCGGTGACACTAACTCAATTTCGAGCCCCGAAGCGCCCGAAAAACCGCGAAAAGCCGCGGAAAAAGGCGAGCAAAATGGCTTCCATGACTCGATTAGACCGCCTCGACGCGCTCCCCTTCACCCGTGAACACCGCAAGCTCCTGTTTGGTTCGGGGGTGGGCTGGGCGCTGGACGCGATGGACGTGGGTCTGTTCTCGTTTGTGATCGTGGCGCTCTCGCAGCAGTGGAACCTGCAGTCGGGTGAGCAGGGCATCATCGCCTCGATCGGGTTCCTCGGCATGGCGCTGGGCGCGAGCGTTGGCGGTCTGCTGGCCGACCGCTTCGGTCGCCGCCAGGTGTTCGCCATCACGCTGCTCATCTTTGGTATCGCGACCGGTGCCTCGGCGCTGGTGTGGTCGGTCGGTGCGCTCATCGCGCTGCGATTCATCGTGGGCCTCGGTCTCGGTGCCGAGCTGCCCGTCGCCTCGACCCTGGTGAGCGAGTTTGCGCCGCCGCGCATCCGCGGCCGCATCATCGTGCTGCTGGAGGCATTCTGGGCCGTGGGTTGGATCGCCGCCGCGGTCATCGGCTACTTCGTGGTGAAGGCCGGGGATGACGGTTGGCGCTGGGCGCTGCTCATCGGTGCCGTGCCCGCGATCTACGCGGCGGTGATCCGCTTCGGGATGCCCGAATCGGTGCGGTTCCTGCAGTCCCGCGGGAAGAACCTGCAGGCGGAGAACACCGTGCGTCGCTTCGAACGTTCGGCCGGAATCGACGCCCCCGAACTCACCGAGCTGCCCGCCACCGAGGATGTGGCGGAGGAGGCCGCGGTTGTTGAACCCGCCGTTCCCGCGCGTGCCCGACTCGCCGCGCTCTTTGCTCCGGTACGCCGCGGCCAAACCATTGCGCTCTGGACCGTGTGGTTCTGCGTGAACTTCTCCTACTACGGCGCGTTCGTCTGGATCCCGACCCTGCTGGTGAACTCCGGTTTCTCGCTCATTCAGTCGTTCACCTACACGCTGATCATCACCCTCGCCCAGCTCCCCGGCTACGCGGCCTCCGCCTACCTGGTGGAGAAGTGGGGTCGTAACCGCACCCTCGCGGTGTTCCTGATCGGCTCGGCCATCGCAGCCACGCTGTTTGGTCTGGCCACGGTCGAGTGGCAGATCATCGGTGCCGGCATGCTGCTGTCGTTCTTCAACCTTGGCGCCTGGGGTGCGCTCTACGCGATCACCCCCGAGCTGTACCCGACCGCGCTGCGCGGCACCGGTGCCGGCTGGGCGGCCGGATTCGGCCGGATCGCCTCGATCATCGCGCCGCTGATCGTCCCGACCCTGGCGAAGACCGCGGGTCTGCCCACGGTGTTTATCGTGCTGGCCACCGCGTTTGTGATCGCGGCCGTCGCGGCGTTCCAGCTGCATGATCGTCGCGGTCAGTCGATCGACGACTTCGATGACGCCCGGGAGGACGCGGCCGCACCCGCCGCGTAGTTCCGCACAGCACGGCAGCCCGTCCCGATGCTTCGGGGCGGGCTGTCGCTTTGCTTGTGACAGCTATGCCTGGTTGATGCGAATGATGTTGCCGGCCGGGTCACGGAACGCGGCATCACGCAGACCGTAGGGCTGATCGGTGGGCTCCTGAATGACGTCGGCACCGGCGGCGGCCAGGCGCTCAAACAGGCCGTCGAGGTCATCGCTGGAGAGGGTGATCGCGGTGTAGACACCCTTGGCGATGAGCTCGAGCACCACGCGGCGCTCCTCCTCGGTGACGCCGGGGTCGGCAACCGGGGGATGCAGCACGATCGAGGTGCCGGGCTGGCCCTCGGGGCCAACGGTGATCCAGCGCAGATCGTTGTATCCGACTTCCTGACGCACCTCGAAGCCGAGGAGGTCGCGGTAGAAGCCGAGGGCGGCTTCGCCGTCGGTGTGGGGCAGGAATGCGTTCTGAATGGTGAGGATCATAACGCCATGCTAGTTACGCGCTGGTGCCGTGCGCTTCTTGATTCCTGACCGGTCTGGTGATCTGTTTCGCAAGGCAGTGCGGGATTCCCGCGGCTGCCTGAGATTGATCGCGCCGATATGCACTCGGGGCCACCCCGACCAGCTCGGTGAAGCGGGTGCTGAAGGTGCCGAGCGAGGTGAATCCCACGGCGAAGCACACCTCGGTGACGCTGAGATCGCCGCGACGCAGCAGCGTCATCGCGCGTTCGATGCGTCGGGTCATCAGGTACGAGTACGGCGACTCCCCGTACACACGTCGAAACTCACGGCTCAGGTGCCCGGCGGACATGTGCTCGCCCCGCGCCAGCTCCTCAACGTTGAGTGGCTGGGCGTGCTCGCGATCAATGCGATCACGGACCCGGCGCATCGTGACGATATCGCGCAGCCGCTTCTGCTCCTCGGGGGTGCTCATACCCTCCATCCTGACACCTTCTCCTGAATCTGGAATAAAATCTGTGGGGGCACCGTTGACCCAGATATCTATTCAAATGGATATACTTAGGGTGATTGAGAGCAGAGGGATAGACCATGCAGTTTGGAATCTTCAGCGTCGGTGACGTAACCACCGACCCCACGACCGGTAAGACCCCCACCGAGCACGAGCGCATTCAGGCCATCCTGGCGATCGCCAGCAAGGCCGAGGAGGTGGGCCTCGACGTGTTCGCGACCGGTGAGCACCACAACCCGCCGTTTGTGCCCTCGAGCCCCACCACGATGCTCGGGTTCCTCGCCGCGCAGACCAACCGCATCCTGCTGAGCACCTCCACCACGCTGATCACCACCAACGACCCGGTGAAGATCGCCGAGGATTTCGCGATGCTGCAGCACATTAGTGGCGGCCGCGTGGACCTCATGATGGGTCGCGGAAACACCGGTCCGGTCTACCCCTGGTTTGGCAAAGACATCCGCGACGGTATCTCCCTCGCCATCGAGAACTACGCGCTGCTGCACCGCCTGTGGCGCGAGGACTTCGTGGACTGGGAGGGCAAGTTCCGCACCCCGCTGCAGGGATTCCAGTCCACCCCGCGTCCGCTGGATGGCATTGCGCCGTTCGTTTGGCACGGCTCGATCCGCAGCCCCCAGATTGCCGAGCAGGCCGCCTACTACGGTGACGGCTTCTTCCACAACAACATCTTCTGGCCGCAGGAGCACACCGCGCAGATGATCAACCTCTACCGCGAGCGCTACGAGCACTACGGTCACGGACCCGCGGCGCACGCCATCGTGGGTGTGGGTGGCCAGGTGTTCATGCGCAAGAACTCGCAGGCGGCGAAGGACGAGTTCCGTCCGTACTTCAACAACGCCCCGGTCTACGGCCACGGCCCCTCGATGGAGGAGTTCACCGCGCAGACCCCGCTGACCGTGGGGTCCCCGCAGGAGGTTATCGACCGCTACGCCGCGCAGCAGGAGCTGTACGGCGACTACCAGCGCCAGCTCTTCCTCATGGACCACGCGGGCCTGCCGCTGAAGACCGTGCTCGAACAGCTCGACCTGCTCGGCGAGGAGGTTGTGCCGGTGCTGCGCCGTGAGTTCGCCGCCAAGCGCGCCCCCGGAGTGCCCGATGCCCCGACCCACGCGAGCATGCTCGCCCGCACCGGTGCTGTCTCGCAGGCGATCGCCCCGCAGAACGATCCGACCTACGACACCGGCTTCGGCGTCACCGGCATCGCACCGGGCGCCGCGACCCTCGACTCCCTGGATGTCGAGGCCGGGCGATGAGCGCCCGCCGGATCGCCGTTATTAGCGCGGGCCTCAGCGAGCCCTCCTCCACCCGTCAGCTGGCCGATGCCCTCGCCCGGGCGAGCGCGGCCGAGCTGGCGCGCGGGGGAGAGCACGCGGCCATCGAGGTGATCGAGTTGCGCCACATTGCTCCGGACATCCTCAACGGTCTGCTGACGGGCACGCACGCCGAGCCCCTGGTCCACGCGCTGCGTGTGGTGGAGGAGGCCGACGCCGTGATCGCGGTGACGCCGATCTTCAGCACCAGCTACTCGGGACTGTTCAAGATGTTTGTGGACCTCATTGATCGCGATGCCCTGACCGGTGTCCCGGTCATTCTGGGCGCCACCGCGGGAACCCCCAGACACTCGCTCGCGATCGACTATGCGATGCGTCCGCTGTTCTCCTACCTCCACGCGGACGTCGTACCCACCGGGGTCTTTGCGGCCACCGCCGACTGGGGCGGGCAGGGCACGGACGCCGAGGGGCTGCCGGGTCGCATCGCGCGCGCTGCGGGTGAACTTGCCGGACGTCTGACCGGCACCGCACCGCGCACGCGCGCCCCGCGGCCGGAGGCGGCACCCACCGCATCCGCCGCTCCGGCGGCCGCGCCGCTGGGCGGGGCGTCCTCACGCGCGTTTGACGGTGGCTTCGTGCCGCTGGGAGATCTGCTGCCGCACTAGAAACGCAGTCTCACGGTCATCCAACGCCGGGGTATCCAGATCGGATACCCCGGCGTTGTGCATATCTGGCCGCCATGTCCGGTACCTCGTTTTTGCCGGTGCCGCCTCGTAGTCTCGAAACGGGGCGGCACCGGGCCGCCCGATCGTGGTCATGATTGGGGGAGGCCGTGCTTATCCGTTTGGCGGTGGAGAACTTCAGATCGATACGAGCGCCGGTAGAGCTTTCACTCGTTGCCGAAGGGGGCGATCGGTCGGCGGCGGTGCGCCCGGCGTTCCCTCGCCCGGTGCTCGGTGTGAGCCTGGTTCCGGTCGCCGGCATATTTGGCCCCAACGGGGCAGGGAAAACAAACCTCCTCACGGCGTTTGCCTGGCTTCGTCGCTTCCTTGAAGCACAACCGCGTGCGGCGAGTGGGGTGGTGCCCCTCGACCGATTCGCCGGATCGGAAGCGCCCGCGGGGAACACCTCGTTCGACCTCGAAATGGAGATCGACGAGGTTCGCTACGAATATCAGCTGGATGTGAGCCCTGGCGGGGTGACCTATGAGGGTCTGTTTCGCTATGCCCACGGGCAACGACTTACGCTGTGCGAGCGAGAGCGAGGTGCAACCTCGTTCCGCGTGAGCGGGGAGAACCTTCCCACGCTCGTGGACGCGACCCCCGCCACGCTCTCGATGCTCGCTATTCTGGGGCAAACGGAGGGCACCCATGCCGCACGGTTCCTTCGCGCGCTGGGCGCGAGCGTCATCATCGGGGTTCCCGAACATCGAAACCGAGGCGCGGGTGCCGAGGGGGATCGCTCAACGATGAGTATCTCGAGTGTGGCTGCGAGATCAACAAATCTCGCTGCGCGCCGATTGCGTGATCGGGTTCTTGCGCTCCTCACGCTCGCGGAACCCGAGGTCCGGGCGGTCACCATCGATCCTGCTGGCGGCTCCGTGGTGCCCCACCTGGTGCGAGAGCAGGGTGGGCGCTCATTCGCGCGCCGCCTCACTGATGAGTCAGCCGGCACCCGTGCCTGGTTCGAGATTATCGGCCCGGCCCTGTGGGCCCTGGACACCGGATCGTTGCTGGTCGTTGATGAACTCGACGCCCACCTACACCCGATGCTGAGCGAGTATCTGGTGGACCTGTTCTCATTGACTCGCGCAAACCCCAAGGGTGCCCAACTACTCTTCAGCGCACAGAGCTCGCATCTTCTCAACTCACTCGATCGTGACCAGATTTGGTTTGCCGAAAAGCCGGGCGACGGGGCTACCCGGCTGATGTCGCTGGCCGAGTTTTCTGGCCCCCACGCGCGCCCACCGGCAGACTTTGAAAGCGGATATCTCAGCGGCAGATTCGGTGCGATTCCCGAGCTATCCGGCGTGGTATCGCTGCGCGCCGCCCGGCTCATCGGATGAGCCCGCGCCGGGCCCCGCGCGATGCAGACGACGCCTTGCGCCGAGGGGTGGACAGGCGTCCCGTTCGTGCCACTTTCCGCGTGTATGTGGAGGGCAGGGTCACCGAGGTCGCCTATATCGACGCCCTGCGACAGGCCGCTCACCTCGCCTCCTCCACGTCCGTGCGCGTGATGATTGGCGAATCTGGTGCAGTGCCTCTCGCTCTGGTGGAGGCCGCGCGCCGCGACCGGCACAGGATACGAGGGGGAGTGGATCAGTTCTGGTGCGTTTTCGACGTCGAATCCCCGCTCCGGCATCCGCATCTGAGGCGTGCCATCGCGCTCGCTGAAGCGAATGATATTCGTGTTGCGGTGAGCAACCCGTGTTTTGAGCTATGGCTTATCCTGCATCACCGAGACCACGGCGCCCACCTTTCCACTCGCGAGGCTGTTCGGATTCGTCGGCAACTGGACGGGGCAGGAGGCAAGGGGCTCAACCCGGACACATACATGCGATCCCGTGACGACGCGGTGAAGCGTGCTCACACGCTGAGGCGTCGGCATCAAAGCAACGGGACCGTGTTCCCCGAGGATAATCCGGGCAGTTCCGTTGATCGCTTTGTTGTCGCGCTCAGTGAAGCAGGCTGGGCGTAATCACGGCGTTGTGCATGTGTGCGGCCGCCTGCTATCGTCATCCCACAATGTCGGGATGTCGTCCCGATAATCGGTACCGTCGCCGAAAGGGCACCCGCATGACCACGATCCCCACCCGCTCATCCCTCTCCTCAATCCTTGAGGAGACCCCCATCGTGGCCGTGCTGCGTGCCGGTCACGCGCGCGAATACGCGCCGGTCATTGAGGCCCTGGTGGCCGGGGGTGTGCGCTCGATCGAGCTGACCCTCAGCACCGAGGGTGTGTTTGACCTGCTGCCCGACCTGGTGCGAGAGTTTGGTGATCGCGCTGAAATCGGCGTCGGTACCATCACCTCGCGTGCGCAGGCCGAGCGCGCACTCGACGGCGGGGCCGGATACCTCGTCACCCCGATCACCGATCTCGACATCATCGCCGCGGCGGTCTCACGCGGCATCCCGATCTACCCCGGCGGCCTGACTCCCACCGAGCTGTTCTCCGCCTGGAACGCCGGTGCCACCGCGGTCAAGCTGTTCCCCGCGAGCACGGTGGGCCCCGGCTACATCGGCCAGCTGCGTGGGCCGTTCCCCGGCATCCGCGTGGTGCCCTCCGGCGGCATCGGTGTGGACGATGCGGCCGCCTGGATTCGCGCCGGGGCCTCGGCCGTGAGCCTCGGCGGACCGCTGCTCGGCGACGCCTTCTCGGGTGGAAGCCTCGCCGCGCTCACCGAGCGCGCGCGCCGCCTGGTGGCCAATGTCGCCGATGCGCGGAGTGCCCGATGAGTCGCGTCGACACCGCTGTCACCCCGACCGACGTTCTCACCTTTGGCGAGACCATGGCGCTGATGCGCACCGACTCACCCGGCCCCCTCGCCACCGCGCATCAGCTGGGGCTCGGCATCGGCGGTGCCGAAACCAACGTGGCCATCGCCCTGCGTCGCCTCGGCACCGACGTCACCTGGATCGGCCGGGTGGGAGACGACGGCCTCGGCGAAAAGGTACTCCGCGAGGTCGCCGCCGAGGGCGTGCGCGTGGTTCCACTGATCGATCCCGCCGCCCCGACCGGCCTGATGATCAAGGAACGTCGCACCGGCGACCACACCCGCGTCACCTACTACCGCGCGGGAAGCGCCGCCTCCAGGCTCACCCCCGCGGACGTCTCGGCCGAGCGCATCAGCTCGGCCCGGCTGCTGCACGTCACCGGGATCACCCCCGCACTCTCGACGAGCGCCCGGGAGACCGTGTTTGCCGCGGTGGACAGCGCCCGCGAACACGGGGTGCCGGTGTCTCTGGACCTCAACTATCGTGCCGCGCTGTGGTCGGCAGAGGAAGCGGGAAGGGTGCTGCGTGAGCTGGTCACGCGCGCCGACATCGTTTTTGCCGGCGATGACGAGGCCGCTCTCGTCGTGGGCTCCGGTGCCTGCGATGGTCTCGCCCGCGGGCTCGCCGCCCTCGGGCCCGCGCAGGTCATCATCAAGCGCGGGGCACACGGTGCCCACGCGCTCATCGAGGGTGTGACCCACGATGTGGAAGCGGTGCCGATTCGCCCGGTCGATACCGTCGGTGCCGGAGATGCCTTCGTGGCCGGTTACCTCGCCGAGTATCTCGCGGGGGAGGACGCCGAAACCCGGCTGCACACCGCCGTGCGCACCGGCGCGTTCGCGTGCCTCGTCGCGGGCGACTGGGAGGGCATGCCGACCCGACGTGAACTCGGCCTGCTCGACTCCACGGAACCGGTGCAGCGCTAGCCCCCTGGCACCGCGGAGCTACTACAGCCAGTGCTCGGCGAAGTCCGGGGTGAGGTGGGCACCGATTTCCGGGGCGGCGGCGGTGAGAACCGCGGCCACCTCGGTGATTCGCGCCGGGGTCATGTGCACGCTCGGTGCCGACACCGACACCGCGGCGCGATACTCGCCGGTGACATCGGCGATCGCCACCGCGACGCAGGTGATGCCCAGCTCATTCTCCTGATCGTCCAGCGCGAAGCCCACGGCGACCGCACGCTCCAAGACCGCGGTAAACGCGTCGAGGTCGCGTACCGAACGTTCGGTGCGCACCTCGGCCGGGTCAAAGTATGCGGCGGCCACCGCGGGCTCGGCGTGGGCGAGTAGGGCCTTGCCCATCGCCGTGTGCTGCGCCCGAAAGCGTGCACCGGGCCGCGAGGCCATGTCGATGCCGCGGCGGCCGCGGGCCTTCGCGAGGTACAGAATGTCGGTGCCATCCAAAATACCGAGGTGGGTGGCGTCGCCGAGTTCCGCGGCGATTCCCGCGAGGAGCTGCTGCACGCGACTCGGCAGATCCATCTCTCGCTCGGCCAGGCTGCCCAGCTCGAGCAGGGCCACGCCCAGCTGATACCGGCCGTCCGTGCTCAGCTTCAGGAAGCGGGTCGTGACGAGGGAGGTCAGCATGCGGTGGGTGGCCGAACGGCTCAGCCCACTGGCGGCGGCGAGGTCGTCCAGGCGCACCGTGCCGTGCGCCACCAGGCGCAGCAGGCCGAGGCCGCGCTCGAGGGTCAGGGCTCCGGATGTGGGCGTCGTCATGCCCCCAGTATTGCAGCCGCCGTACCCGCCACGCCGGTTCGGCGGGGCTGCGACAAGCTGTTATAGTTGAGAGGTTGCCGTTAGATCGGCCGCGGACTAAGAGAGCCCACGCATCCCGCGTGCGGCACCGCGCAGCGAACAGAAAGGGGATCACCACTATGGCCATTACTGACGAAGCCAAGAAGGCGATCATCGAAGAATATGCAACTCAGCCCGGTGACACCGGATCCCCTGAGGTCCAGGTTGCTCTGCTGAGCGCCCGGATCAAGGACCTGACCGAGCACCTCAAGGAGCACAAGCACGACCACCACTCGCGTCGTGGTCTGCTGCTCATGGTGGGTAAGCGCCGTCGTCTGCTGGGTTACCTGCAGGACGTGGACATCAACCGCTACCGTTCGCTCATCGAGCGTCTCGGCCTGCGCCGCTAGTTCGCGCCGCAATTCTTCGCGTTTTCTAACGCTCTCGTTGGGCCGTCGATCTTTCGTTTAGAAAGGTCGGCGGCCCCTCGTCTTTCCCCGCAACGTTTTGAGGATGAACCCGACATGTCCACTCCGTCTACACCCCGCCCCCGCCGCGCCCTCACCCAGTGGGTGGGTTTTCCCGTGCTGGTGCTGCTGGTGTACTTCGTGGCCGGTTCCATCCTGCTGCCGCTAATTGATGGCGTCGCCCACATCGTGGCCGTCGCCGTCCTTGTGGCCATCGGCCTGTACCTGCTGGTGTGGCTCTGGCGCTGGGGGAGCGGCCCGAAAGCCGCCCGCACTTCCCTCACCTCACTCGCCGACGTGACCCTGCACCGGCTGGGTCGCACCGCGGATACCGCCGGCGAGGTGACCGTGCTGACCTCCCGCACCCCGGTGCCCGAGAGCCGGTTCTTCCGCAGCCCGCTGACCACGGTTCGTGCCTGGCGTGGAGACTTCCCGGACGCGATCCTCGTCCCCGGCATCACCAGCGGCGCATCGCGTGCACTGCGCGTTGGCGTGCAGATGGAGGGCGGCGGCAAGCTCTACCTGGTTGGCTTTATCGCCCCCGAGCAGGATCGTGAACTGCTCGCGACCCTCGAACCCCTCGCCGCCCGCGGGGAGTACGTCAGCGTGCCCGCGCAGATTCTGCAGAGCACCATTGGTACCGGGCTCACGATCGATCTGGACCTCGCGGTCATCCCCGCCGCGCCGAACACGCCGTAGCGGTACCGGACGGTACGCTTACACCTATGGCGGGTGTGTCACCCCGCCGCACACCAGGGGGAGAATCAGCATGGCCGAGCGGGGAATCGCCTCCAGCCTGGTGCGGTTCGCACCGGGAGGGCCGCGCTGGCCGGTAGCCATCCAGGCCGGCATTGCCATGTTTCTGCCGATCACGATCGGCACCGCCCTCGGCGCACCCCAGCTGGGTTTGCTCGCCGGTACCGGTGCGTTTGCGGCGATGTACGGCGGCGGAATCTCGCGGCTCGACCGCGTGCGTGCCCTGCCCTTTGTGGTGATCGCCCTCATACTCTCCGCGGGGCTCGGGGTGCTGGGCTCCGGCTCGCACGCCACCGCACTGCTCGTGGTGATGTTCTCGGGAATCGTGGCGTCCATCCTGTCCGCCGGGTACAACGTGGGTGCGCCCGGTGCGTTCATGTTTACCCTGGTCACCGGTATCGGGGTTCAGCTTGCGGCCCCGCACGCCAGCGGTGGCGCGGGGATACCCGGCTGGGAGGTGATCGGCCTGGTCTCATCCGGCGCGATTCTCGCCTACCTGGTGGTGATCGCCCCGCTCATCGTGCCCAGGATTCGCCGCGCGCAGCCCGCCCGCACCCCGGTTGCCCGGATTTTCGGCCGGTTCGGGTTCGATGACAACAGCTACCTCGCCACCGTGCGCATGGTGGTGGCCGTGATCCTCGGCACCCTGGTGGGCATCGGGATCGACAGCCACCGCGGCTACTGGATCGTGTGCACGGCGATGGCCATTCTGAGCGTGGGGCACAGCCGCCGGCTCACGCTGGAGCGCGGCATCCATCGCGTGCTCGGTACCCTACTGGGAGCGGGCGTATTCCTCCTGCTCGCGCTCATGCAGCCCCACGGATTCGTGTTGGCGATCATCCTCGGTGTATTCCAGGGCGTGACCCAGCTGGTGATCTCGCGCCACTATGGTCTGGCCCTCACCCTGATCACCCCGCTTGCACTCCTGATTGCGGGAAACTCCCACGTCAATGCCGAGGCGGTGGCGTATGAGCGCGTTCTCGATACCGTGATCGGTGCCATCATTGCCGCGGGAGTGCTGCTGGTTACGGTACCGCGCCCGCGTCGCCGTGCCCGAGCTGCGACGAACGAGGGTTTTTAACCCCGCGCCAGGATGGGCTATTTCGGGCAAAAGGGGTTAGTCTGTACCGTTGCTGTTTTGTCGGAAGATAGGGAACCCTCATGGGTCTGTGGAAGCGTCGCACGCGTCCCGAAAGTATGGAAGAGCTCACCGCCGCGTATGAGCGCGCGGAGGCCGAGGCGAATACCCCGGCCATGGTCGAGGCCCTGATCGATATTGCCTGCGCCTGCGAGGCCCGCTCGGCCGGCCGCGGAGTACGCCACGCTATTGACACCGCCGCCGCCCTGGCCGCCGAGGCGGAGGACCCCGCCCTGATCGAACGGGTACGCTCAATGGACGCCGCACTCGACTGCGCAGCCCACCGCGCATAGGGATTCCGTTCACACGCGGCGTTCACCCGAATGTGGGGTGCCCGTTGCCGCCACGCCCTCCCTCGGCGTGACCCCCTCTGATAGTGTTGAGGTGGCTCCCCGCTTCGGGAAGCCACCAACTCCGCGTGGGGAAGGCCGGCAGGAAGCTGGTCCTCGGTGGTAGGTTCCTCTCGAACAATTCGGTTCGCAGGGTGACTTTCTACTGGAGATCAGCCAGACCGCATGGTCGTGGTTTGAGCAAGTACGGTCGCTCTTTCTCGCGTGGGCCAACGAGCGCGCTTTTGTGTGCGCGCTCAGACGCGAATGGAGATGTGACCTATGGAGGGTCCCGAAATCAAGTTTGCCGAGGCCGTTCTTGACAACGGTAAGTTCGGTAAGCGCACCGTCCGGTTCGAAACCGGACGTCTGGCACAGCAGGCACAGGGTGCCGTTGCCGCCTACCTCGATGAAGAAACCATGCTGCTGTCCGCTACCAGCGCCAGCAAGCACCCGAAGGACAACTTCGACTTCTTCCCGCTGACCGTTGACGTTGAAGAGCGCAGCTACGCAGCCGGCAAGATCCCCGGATCGTTCTTCCGCCGCGAGGGTCGCCCCTCGACCGAGGCCATCCTGGTCTGCCGTCTGATCGACCGTCCGCTGCGCCCGTCCTTCGTGACCGGCCTGCGCAATGAGGTCCAGATCGTGATCACCGTGCTGTCGATCGCACCGGGTGAGTTCTACGACGCCCTGGCCATCAACGCCGCTTCGGCCTCGACCCAGATCTCCGGTCTGCCCTTCTCCGGCCCGATCGCCGGTGTGCGCCTGGCCCTGATCCCGGGTGCCAACAGCAGCGACGACCAGTGGATCGTCTTCCCGACCGCCGCTCAGGTGGAAGACGCCGTCTTCGACCTGACCGTTGCCGGTCGCGTTGTGACCGATGCCAACGGCAAGCAGGACGTCGCCATCATGATGGTGGAGGCCGAGGCTACCGAGAACAGCTGGAACCTGATCAAGGGCGGTGCCACCAAGCCGAACGAGGCCGTTGTGGCCGCCGGTCTTGAGGCCTCCAAGCCGTTCATCAAGCAGCTCGTTGAGGCTCAGGCCTCGCTGGCCGCTCAGGCCGCCAAGGAAATCGCCGACTACCCGGTCTTCCTGCCCTACACCGAGGCCGGTAAGGCCCTGGTTTCCGAGCTGGCTCTCGAGGAGCTCACCTCGGTCTACCAGATCGCCGACAAGACCGAGCGTCAGAACGCCGATGACGAGCTCAAGGACCGCACCAAGGCAGCCGTGGCCGCCAAGGTTGAGGCCGAAGAGGCCGAGCAGATCGTTCTGGACCAGTTCTCCGCCGCGTACAAGGCCGTGACCAAGGACGTCGTCCGTGGCCGCATCCTGCGTGACGGTGTCCGTATCGACGGCCGTGGCGCAGCGGACATCCGCGCGCTCGACGCCGAGGTTCAGGTCATCCCGCGCGTGCACGGTTCGGCCATCTTCCAGCGCGGCGAGACCCAGATCCTGGGTGTCACCACGCTGAACATGCTCAAGATGGAGCAGCAGATCGACTCGCTGAGCCCCACCAAGAGCAAGCGCTACCTGCACCACTACAACTTCCCGCCCTACTCCACCGGTGAGACCGGTCGCGTGGGTAGCCCGAAGCGTCGCGAGATCGGGCACGGCTTCCTGGCCGAGCGCGCCCTCGTGCCGGTTCTGCCGAGCCGCGAGGAGTTCCCCTACGCGATTCGTCAGGTGTCCGAGGCTCTGGGCTCGAACGGTTCGACCTCGATGGGTTCGGTCTGTGCATCGACCCTGTCGCTGCTGAACGCCGGTGTGCCGCTGCGCGCACCCGTCGCCGGTATCGCCATGGGCCTCGTGTCGGATGAGGTGGACGGCCAGACCCGTTACGCCGCACTGACCGACATCCTGGGTG
>NZ_RCUX01000008.1 GCF_003667565.1 Mycetocola tolaasinivorans | reverse complement strand
TCCTGTTTGTGATCGACGCGATGATCGGTCAGGACGCCGTCAACACCGCCAAGGCCTTCCAGGAGGGCGTGGACTTCACCGGTGTGGTGCTGTCCAAGCTCGACGGTGACGCCCGCGGTGGTGCCGCGCTCTCGGTGGCCTCGGTCACCGGCCGCCCCATCATCTTTGCCTCCACCGGCGAGAACCTCGACGACTTCGAGCCCTTCTACCCCGACCGGATGGCCAGCCGCATCCTCGACCTCGGTGACATCCTCACCCTGATCGAGCAGGCGCAGTCGGCCTTCGATGAGGAAGAGGCGATGAAGCTCGCGGAGAAGTTCGCGACCGACACCTTCACCCTTGACGACTTCCTGAAGCAGATGCAGCAGCTGCGCAACATGGGTTCGATCAAGAAGATGATGGGCATGCTCCCGGGCATGGGCCAGATGAAGGAGCAGCTCGACAACTTCGACGAGTCCGAGCTGAACCGTACCGAGGCCATCATCCAGTCGATGACCCGCGCCGAGCGTCAGAACTCCAAGCTCCTCAACGGCTCGCGTCGCCTGCGTATCGCACGCGGTTCGGGATCGACCGTGACCGAGGTCAACCAGCTGGTGAACCGCTTCGAGCAGGCCGCCAAGATGATGAAGACCATGGCCAAGGGCGGTATGCCGCAGATCCCGGGCATGGGCCCGATCCCCGGTGGTCGCCCGAAGATGCCGAAGAAGAACGCCAAGAAGAAGGGCGGCTCGCGCTCGGGTAACCCGGCAAAGCGCGCGGCCGAGGCCAAGGGCATCACCGCGGCTCCCGCGGCGCCCACCGGCGGCGGATTCGGCCTGGGCAAGGCGGCCGGTTCCGGTCAGCCCAGCGAGGACGACATGGCCACGATCCAGCGCATGCTGGGCGGTCAGGGCTAACAGCGCCTCACGGAACACTCACGGCGGCGGTGGACTTCGGTCCGCCGCCGTCGTCGTTTTGCGCCGTGGTTTCGCGTTCTGTGCCGGTTGATCCGGAGCGTTTAGAAGCCAGCACCCCAGTAGCTCACGCCGGGGAACATCTGGGTGGCCTGGTCAAAAACAACGGCGCCAATCTCTCGCGCGCGCGTCAAGTCCTCGGCACCGTCGGGGAAGAAGTCGGCGTAGTTCTTCTCGTTGCCGGTGTAGGAAATCCCCTTGCGGTCCAGCTCGGCAAAAACCTGCTGCAGCAGAACGGGGTCCATCCGCTGAGGGAACTGACGAATGTACTCGTGTTCAACCTCGGTGAGTTCGCTCCTCTGACACTCCGAGTCCGCGTCATTGTTGACCTGTGCACCCGGGATCATGGTGATCTCCCAGGCGTACTTACGTCCGCTGATGGGGTCGGGGATCGGCGTCGAAACCCGATAGCCCGAGTCGTTTTCCATGCACAGCGCGTAGTTGGCCCAGGCCTCCTTGTACTCGTCAAACCCGACCTGATCTCGTGCCAGAATCTCGCGCTGAGCCTGTGAGATACCCGTGGGAAGTTTTTCCGTAACGGATTCTTCGGCGGTGCAGCCGGTGAGGCTAGCCAGCAGGGCTGCTCCGAGTACGGTGGCGATCACGATGTTTCGGCTGCGCATGGTTCCCCTTCGGCTGCGTGACGAGCGACGCTCAGCCTAGCGAGCGGGGCACCCGCGAGATGGAGTGCCGCTCCCTGTTTCGGTCAGAAGCGCCCCGATCTGGGGGCGAGGCCCGGGGCTCTAGAAGTCGGCAGGCCATCCCGCGAAGTGAGGGAAGAGCTCTCCCATTGCCTCGCCCAAGATTTCATCAATTGCGCGGACCCGGGCCTGGTCCTCGTGGAGATTAGGGAGGAAGTCTCCGTAGCGCACTTCGTTACCGGTGTAGGAGATCCCGGCACGATCCAACCCCGCGAACATACGCTTCAGGAGCACGGGGTCCATCTGCTGCGGGTTTTGCGAGATGTATGCGGCATCAACAGAGCTCAGCTCACTACGCTGACATTCCAGCATCGCATCAATGTCGAACGTTGCGCCCGGGACAACCTCGAGGTTCCAGTTGTAGCGGCGCCCGCTGATGGGATCGGGGACGGGATCCGTCGCGCGATAACCGGTTCCGTTTTCCAGACACAGTGCGTAGTTTGCCCAGGCCTCCTTATGCTCGTCGAATCCGATCTGTTCTCGCTCGAGGATGGTCTGCTGCGCAGCGGAGATGTCCACCCGGGACTGAGTGCCCTCCGGCCCTTCCGTCTCCACCGAGCACCCGGTGAGGGCAAGACCAATGCCAACCGTGACGAGCAACCGTGCCGTCCTGGATATGTGAGTCTGCATGTTTGTCCTTTCACCTCGTTGCCGCGCATGGAGGTCTAACCTGTTTTGGCGATGCAGCCGTAGGGATCCCCTTACGCGAGTTAGAACCCGACGCTCACGAAGGGCGCATCCGGAAACATTTCACGAGTTGTGTCGGTGATGATTTCCGTGATCGCGGAGATCCGATTCTCATCGCTGACGTTCGGGAAAAAGTCGGCGATCTTGGTCTCGTTGCCGGTAAAGGAGATCCCCGCGCGCTCCAACCTTGCGAAGATTTCTGCGAGGAGCACCGGATCGATGAACGGCGGATTCTGACGCATGTACTCCTCCTCAACGTAGGAGAGTTCGTCCGGTGCACATGCAAGCTCACGTTGGGTGTCCTGTTTCTGTCCAGGGACGGGCTCGATCATCCCGTGGTAGCGGCGGCTATCGGTGGGGCTCAGCGCGACCTCCGTAATCCGGTATCCAGCGTCCTCGGTGCAGCGTGTGTAGTTGGCCCAGGCCTCCTTATACTCGTCAAACCCAATCTGCTCCCGCTCGAGGATGGCGCGCTGGGCAGCGGATATCTCGGCAGTGCTATCGCCGTCACCAGAAAAGTCCCTCCCCCCATCCGTTTTGGCGCAGCCGGTGAGAATGAGGGTGAGTATGCTCATCGGAACTAATATGTGGACTCCATGGTGTGCTTTCATTAGTGCACCTCTCGCCTTTTTTCTGGGTGGGGCCACTGGCGTGACCCCACCCAGATTGCGCTGGTTTTTACCGACTACGTAATCCAGCCATTTCTATCTACGATCGCACGCCAGTGATACCCGCCGACGATACGCGCGCCAATTCGTGAGGTTTCTGCGCGGTACGGATGGTTCACCCGGGTAGACCTGGTTCCATCCGAATACAGTATTGATACGCCCGGATGGCCCTTGCAAGAACCGTCAGTGCCCTTTCCTGATACCGCGGCACCCCCACCATTGATCGTCCAACTTGCGAAGCCGTACGTCGTTCCGCAACCGGAGTTGAAGACGTTTCGGGAGCCAAACGCGTTTGCCGCGCCGCCGGTGCTGAAGATCAGTCCGGCGTTGAGCGCCAGGGTGGCACCCGCCAGTGTTGATGTTCGTTTCATGTTTCACCTCCTCGGGTAACCGTTAGGAGGTAGCCTGAGGGAGCCGCGACGGCAGAGCAACGGCTCAGCTCAGATCGCAGCACACCAGCGGAGGCGATGCCCGGATTTCCGCGGGTCCTCGCCCTTTTCGGGCGCGCGAGAGCGAGCTAAAGCGGAAAAGCAGGACAGCCGGGAAACGGGATCGCGTGTGGCACGCGGGCGTTAGAACCCCGTGGCCACGTAGGGCAGATCGGGGAACAGCGCCCAGGTGGAGTCCTCGATGATCGAGAGAATTGCGTTCACTCGGGTCATATCCTCCGTGCCGCTGGGGAAGAAGTCGCCGATCTTGGTTTCGGTGCCGGTGAACGGGATGCGCTTTTGCGAGAGCCGGGCGAAGACCTCGGTTCGGAGCACGGGGTCCATGACCACGGGGTGATCTCGCAGATACGCGGACTCCACGCCGTTCAACTCGCGCGAACTGCAGGCATACTTATCCTCGTCACGGCCCTTTTCGCCGGGAATCGGGTTGATCATCGCGAGGAAGCGTCGGCTATCGGTCGGGTTGAGGGCGGGTTCCTCCACGGCAAAACCCACGCGCTTCAGGCACACCTCGTAGTTTGCCCAGGCCTCCTTATAGGAGTCGAATCCCACATCGTCACGATCGAGAATTGCGCGCTGCGCGGCCGACATCGTGGTGTCGTTATCGCGGCCCTCATTGACACCAGAGGCAGAACACCCGGCCAAAACTAGGACAGCTCCGAGCGCGGCCAGCGCGGTGATTCCCCGAGACATTCTTCCCCTTCAGAACGGCGGATACGCACGCATCCACATCCAATGCTAGCGGTATGCGGGCCGGGCGGCCGCGCGGGGCGATGGCCCATGTACGAGTGTTATCAAATTGACCGGTGACGGTCGAAACCACTAGCGTGAGGGGTGCCCGCGGAGATGCGGTGCGCACTCGATGAGCGACGCCAGCCCCGGCCACCACACCGGCTCACCCGGCAGCACGCACACGTACTTCTTGGGGGAAAACATGGCCACGCGTCGGTCAACCGGTCGGTCCGTGCTGCTCTGGATCGGGGCGGGGCTCTGGGTGATTCTGCCCTTCGGGCTCATCGCGGCCATCGTGCTGTGGAGCGGGCAGATCCGCTTCACCGAGGCCGCCGAAACCTGGACCCCGGTCGAAACCGGGCAGGCCCAGACCGACTCCCCGATGGAACTCGCGCTCGGTTGGGAACAGGGCCCGGTACTGCGCGCACCCGCGTGGACCGGCCTCATCACCGCCGTGCAGCCCCCGCGCACCACCGTTGCCCACGGCGACGTGGTGGTCACCATCGACGGCATCGACCGAATCGCCGCGCACACGCCCGCTCCGTTCTGGCGGCCGATCGGCCCGGACACCATCGCGGGTGCAGACATCGGCGCGCTCAACACTCTGCTCGGAGACCTCGGGCTCGCCCGCGGCACCGCCAACACTTTTGGTTCGGGCACGGCGCGCGGCATCACCCAGCTGGCCAAGAAGCTCGGCGCAGAGGGGGACACCTTCGACCCCGCCTGGGTGCTGCACCTCGCCGAGCCCCGAATCACCGTCGGCGCGGCGGCATTCTCGGTGGGCCAGACGGCACCGGCCGCCGGGGAAGAACTGTTTGCGCCCCGACCGCGCGTCACGGCCGCCCTCGTCACCGGAGAGGGAATGGCCCCCGAGAACGAAGGCCCGCTGGGCGGCGGCGGTAACGGCGGTGCTCGGGCGGCACTGCCGGTGTTTGACGCCGAACGCATCATGCGCATGCCCGTGCCCGCCGAGGCGATCCTCCGCGTGGGCGGTACCGAAATCCCGCTGGAGGAGACCCGAGACTCCGTCACCGCCGAGGGGCTCGCCGCGCTCACCGAAACCGTGGGGGCGGGCGAGGCCAAGGTTCGCGCGCTCATCTCGCAGACCACCCAGACGCAGGGATGGCAGGTCCCCGCCGCCGCCGTCTACGGCGTCGGAGCAGCCTCCTGCGTACTGACAAAGGACGGCCCGGTGCGCGTGGAGGTGAGCGCGGGGGAGGGCGGCAGCGTCGTCGTCTCCGGTGAGCTCAGCACCGCCAGCCGCGTGCTCCTCCAGGTGCCTGCGGAGCGCCGCGCATGCCCGTAGTCGCCACGGACATCAGCGTCGCCTTCGGTGAGCGACGGGTCCTCAACGGAATGAGTGCCACGTTTGAGGAAGGCACCATCACCGCGCTGCGCGCCCCCTCGGGATTCGGGAAGTCCACCCTGCTTGCCATCATCGCCGGGCATCAGAAACCCGACGCCGGCACCGTCACCATCACCTCGGCGGACGGCGGCGACGACACCCCGGGCATCTCCTGGATCGACCAGGCCTCACCGGTGTTCCCGCACCGCACCGCCACCGACAACGTCGCGATGGGCGCACTCTCCCGCGGCGCCACCCGGGAGGAATCCCTCACCATCGCCGCGCACAACCTCACCCGCCTCGGGCTCGACGACGTGCGCGACCGTGCGGGAAAGCGGCTCTCCGGGGGCGAGCGTCAGCGCGTGGCCGTGGCCCGATCAATGGCCGCCGAAACCCCGGTCATTCTCGCCGATGAACCCACCGCCTCACTCGATGCGGCCTCCCGCGGACTCGTGATCGACGCCCTGCGCGCCGCCGCCGACGCCGGAGCCATCGTCATCATCGCCACCCACGACGACACCGTGGCCGAAAGCGCCGACCGCATCATCCGGATGGACACACTGGACACCCCGAGCGCGCCGGAGGCCACCGCATGACTCGCGGGTTCCGCACCGGGGAGTTTGTGCGCGAACACGCCCGCGGCCTGCGCGCACGCCCCTGGCGCGCCCTCCTCGTGGCGCTCTGCGCCGCGGTGATCGGTGCCGCCGTGCCGCTGGTGTCGCTCATTGAAACCGGCGGGCTACGTGACAGCTGGGAACAGCAGCGACAGGCCGGACGCTTCGTGGAGATCATCCGTGCGGGCAGCATCACCGGTTTCCCGATGGAGTACTGCGAGAACATCGCGCGCACCGAGGGCGTGATCGCGGTCGGTGCCATCCTGCACCGTGAGCAGATTCAGCTCGATACCTTCCCCGGCCAGAACCGGGAACTGCTGCGGGTGTCACCGGGCATGGTGCGTATTGCCTGGCCGGGATTTGAGATCCCCGCGGCCGGTATCGTTGCTGGCCGCGACCTCGCCACCCAGACCGGTCTGGTCGCGGGCACCAGCGTGACACTCAGCCGGGCGGGCACCACCGAGTCGCGCGACATCGTAGGCGTCGCGGGGGAGCGCTCTCGCGTCGACGGCCTCAACTCCTCGCTCCTCGAACCCGATGTGCGCGCCGATCAGAACACGCGGGAGTGCTTCGTCGAGTTCGAGCCGGGTGCCGCCTCCGCGGTTCTCCCGGTACTCCGCACCGCGGTTCCCGAACAGTACGGCGCGATCACCGCACCGTTCCTCACCAAGAACGCCCTCGTGGGCGACCCCGAAAAGCTCCTCCCGCAGCGGGCGAGCAACTGGGCTTGGGTGGCCGGAGCGGGCGTCATCGCGCTGCTGCTCGGCGTGCTGTGGTGGTCGGGGCGCTCCGAAATGGCGCTGTATCGGGCCTTCGGTGTGCGGCCCATACAGATCACCCTCGCCCTCGCGCTGGAGGTCGTGGCAACGCTGCTCCTTCCGGTCGCGATCGGAGCGGCCGCGGTGATCGCCGTGGCCGGGCTGCTCGGCACCGGCATCGGATCACAGGAGTACCTGCTGGCCGGGGCCGATATCGCGCGCCTCATGCTCGCACTGCTCCCGCTCCCGCTGCTTGGAACGGCCCTCGCCTCGGCGATTTCGCCGTCCGCGGTGTTCAAGGGCGCCTAGCGCGGGGTAGCTCCGAGCAGGCCATCGCGGGCAGGCGTCTGCCGGGCTCGCTATGCGGCGCCGGGCTCGCCCAGATCCCACTCCACCGAAACCGGCAGGCGAAGGCGCGGGATCTCGCCACCGGGGGTGGCATCGAGGCGCGCGAGCAGGGTGTCCATCGCCTGGCGGCCGAGTTCGAGACCGTCAACCTCGAGCACCGGCACATTCTCGGCCCCCACCGCATCGGCGACGCCGCGATCCGCGCTCACCACGAGGTGCGTGACGCCACGGGACTGCAGACCAAACATGATGCCGGTGGACAGCGACGCCGAGTAGCTGATGACCGCGGTGGCCCCGGAGGTCAGGATCTCGTTCACCACGCCCACGCCCGCGGCGAAGGTTGAGCGGTGCGGGCCCAGCACGGTGAGCGCGGCCTTGCCACGCAGCGCCTCGATCACGTGGGCGACGCGGCGCAGGTTCTGCCAGGAACGGCCGGGGCCACCCACCAGCGCGATGTGTGTGTGCCCCTGCGCCACCATGCGCAGCGCGAGCTCGGCAAAGCCCGTCGCGGAGTCGGCCACCACCGAGGGGACACCCTCAATTTCGCGGTCGATCAGTACGGTGGGTTTGAACTTACACGCGGGCTCAACGAAGCGATCCTTACCGCGCGGGGCGGCCAGGAGGAAGCCGTCAACCTGCGGTACGAGGCGGGCGAACTGCTCCACATCCTTGTCTTCGAGAAACGCGGTGGAGGCCACGGTGAGCAGGTATCCGGCGGCGTCCGCCCGATCCTGCGCTCCCTGAATGATGGGCGTGAAGAACTGGTTCTCGAGGGTGGGCACCACCATCGCGATGACGCCGGTGCGCCCGCTGGCCAGGGCTGTCGCGGTGCGCGAGGGTGCGAAGTGCAGCTCCTCGGCGGCGCGCAGCACGCGGGCGATGGTGGCCGCGGCCACCAGCTCGGGCTTGCTGAGCGCACGCGATGCGGTGGCCTTGGACACTCCGGCGAGCCGCGCAACGTCCTCGAGTGTGCTCACGAAGCCTCCGAAAGTGCGGGTGGGTGAGGGGCGGAGCCCTCGGTGGGGGATGGGGTGACGGCGAATTGCGGTGCCGTCGGGGAAGAAAAAGAAGTGTTTGTTTCTTCGATAGAACTTAGCGTATAGTGTGTGAAACCGGTTGTGCAACCGGTTTCATTGCCCGTTTCGGCGTTTTGCGTCGAAATTGCCCGCCCGTGCGTGGGGATCCCCGTCCCGCACCCACAACACCACCGCCAATGGGGGCACACATGTCTCGAAAACCAGCCTGGCTGCTGCTGCCCGGTCTGGTGTTTATCCTGCTTGGATTCGCCATTCCCTCGGTCGCGATGCTGCTCGCACCGCCCGGGGTCAGTACCGGAGACGTCTTTGTGCGTTTCGGGGAGATGCTGACCGATCCGTACTCGCTCGCGATCATCGGCCGCACACTCGGCCTCGGACTGATCACGACCGTCACCTGCCTCGTGCTCGGCTTCCCGATCGCGTACCTGCTGGCCCGCTCCACCTCGCGCTTCGCGGGAATGTGGCTCGCGCTGGCGATCTTCCCGCTGCTGCTCAGCAACGTCGTGCGCACCTTCGGGTGGATCGTACTGCTGGGCAGTCAGGGTGCCATCGGTCAGCTGATCACCGGCCTGGGCCTCGCCCCGGAGGCACCGCAGCTGCTCTACACCGAGCTCGCCGTGGTGCTGGGTATGACCCAGCTGTTCCTGCCGCTCGCGATCATCTCCTGCTACTCCGCCGTCGCGCAGGTTGATCCGGGCCTCGACGATGCCGCCCGCGGCCTCGGCGCGAGCCGCACCCGCACCCTCTGGACCATCGTGCTCCCGCTGTCGGCCCCCGGCCTCGTGGTCGCCACGACCCTGGTCTTCGCCGGTGCCGCGACCGCGTATACGACGCCGTATCTGCTCGGTGGTTCCAGCCAGCGGATGCTCGCCACCGAGCTCTACAACTACTCAAACGTGACCGTGGACTGGGCCTCGGCCTCGGCCACCGCGCTGATTATGACGCTGCTGGTGTTCCTGGTCTCCGGCCTGAGTTCGCTGCTGTCGCGAGGAAAGAGCGTGCAGTCATGAGCCTGACCAAGCCCACCAACGCCCGCCCCGTCCTCGGCACGCTCGCCGTGCTCGGCTACATCATCATGATCGTCCCGATCCTGTTTGTGGTCAGCACCGCGTTCTCCGCCGGCCGCACGGTGTCCTTCCCGCCCAAGGGATTCACGCTGGACTGGTTTGGTGCCGCCCTCGGCAACAACTCCTTTATGTCCGCGCTGGGATCCAGCATGCAGCTCGCGCTGATCGCGACCGCCCTCGCCCTGGCGATTGGCGTGCCCGCAACCATCGCGATGCACCGCGGCAAGATCCCCGGCAAGTCGATCGTGCAGGGGCTGTTCCTCTCCCCGCTCGTGGTGCCCGAACTGGTGGTGGGCCTCGCGCTTTACCAGCAGATCATGGTGGTGCTGGGCCTCGGAAACTCGGTGGCGCTGCTCATCGGCCACACCGCGATCCTGCTGCCCTACGCCGTGCGCGTGACCGGTGCCTCGCTCGCCCTCGCGGACCCCGCGATCGAGGAGGCCGCCCGCGGTCTCGGTGCCTCACCGCTGCGCGCGTTCTTCACCGTGACGCTGCCGCTGCTGCGCCCGGGAATCTTCTCGGCCGCGCTGCTGAGCTTCGTGACCTCGTTCAACAACGTGCCGCTGTCCCTGCTGCTGCAGGATCGCCAGTTCCGCACGCTCCCGGTCACGATGCTCGACTACATCCAGCAGAACTACGACCCCACCATCGCAGCAATGTCGACCCTGCTGCTCGCCGCCACCGTGGTGGTAGCCATCATCGCCGAGCGCACCGTCGGCTTCGCCAAGATCTTTGGAGGCATCAACAAATGATTCCCGCAGCCGAATTTGTCGGGGTAACCCAGGCGTATGGCGACTTCCTCGCCGTGGACAACCTGGATCTCACCATCGAGGAGGGCAAGCTCACGACCCTGCTGGGCCCCAGTGGATGTGGCAAGACCACGTCGCTGCGCATGCTCGCCGGTTATGCGCGCCCCACCTCGGGCAAGATCCTGATCGGCGGGGAGGACGCCACCGCCCTGCCGCCGGAAAAGCGCGGCCTGGGCATGGTGTTCCAGTCCTACGCCCTGTTCCCGCACCTGACCGTGGCGGACAACGTGGGCTACGGCCTCAAGCTCCGCAAGGTACCCACCGCCGAGCGTAAGGCGCGCGTTGCCGAGGCGCTGGAGCTCGTGGGTCTCGGCCACCTGGCCGCCCGCAAGCCCAAGGCGCTCTCCGGCGGTCAGCAGCAGCGCGTGGCGCTCGCCCGTGCGATCGCGATCCGACCGAAGCTGCTCCTGCTGGATGAGCCGCTGTCGAACCTTGACGCCCGACTGCGCGTGCAGATGCGCGCGGAGATTCGCCGCATCCAGGCCGAGACCGGCCTCACCGTTGTGCTCGTCACCCACGACCAGGACGAGGCCCTCGAAATGAGTGACACGATGGTGCTCATGCGCGCCGGCCGGGTGATGCAGACCGGTGCACCGGACGAGGTCTTCCCCGCCCCGGCCAACCGCTTCGTCGCCGAGTTCCTCGGATATGAGAACTTCATTCCCACCGCCGAGGGCCTCTTTACAGTGCGTCCCGAGCAGCTGCAGGTGTCCGCCGCGGCAGCCACCGCCCCGGGCCTGAACCTCGATGGCGTGATCACGAGCAGCGCCTACCGCGGCGTTGACCTCGTGGTCGGCGTCAACGCGGCCGCCCCCGGTGGCGAGACCGTACCGCTCATCTCAGTGCTGCGCCGCGACTCCCTCCCCGCCGGGCACACCGGCTTCACCCCGGGCGAGCGCATCAGCGTCTCCGCTCCCGCCCCGGCGCTCGTGCACCTGCCCGAGTAGCGCGTGCTCCACAGACTCCCCACAACACCCCTTTCACAGTAAGGATCCATCCGATGAGTTCCCGTATCCCCGTTCGCGCCCTCGCGACCGCCGCGGCCCTGCTCACCTCCACCGCTCTGCTGGTGGGCTGCTCCGCCACCCCCGGCGCGAGCAACGGTGGCGATGACGACAACAAGACCATCGTGGTCAGCACCTTCCCGTTCGGTGTCGATGAGGTCACCAAGGCCATCATCACCCCGTTCGAAAAGGCCACCGGTTACAAGGTGGAGGTGGACACCGGATCGAACTCCGAGCGTCTGTCGAAGCTCGAGCTGAACGGCAAGCGCGCCGGAGCCGACGTCATGCTGATCTCGGACTACTACGCCGCCCTCGGCCAGTCGAAGAACCTGTTCCAGAAGGTGGATGAGGCACAGCTGCCGAACCTCGCCAAGATCGCGGTCTTCGCCAAGGAGAAGCAGTACGACGGCCCCGCCTACAGCTACCAGCTGAACGGCATGCTCTACCGCACCGACAAGCTGGACGAGGCCACCGCGGCCAAGTGGGACATGTTCGGAGACGCCGCCTACAAGGGCAAGCTCGCGCTGCCGGACTTCAGCGTCACCGCCGGTCAGCTGACGGTATCCGGTGTGGCCGAGTCCGTGGGCAAGGACGCCTATGACGTGGACGCCGCATTCAAGACCCTGGGCGAGTGGGCCCCGGGCGTGCTGCAGTTCTACAAGTCCTCCACCGAGGTCACCAACCTGCTGCTGCAGGGCGAGATCGTCAACGCTCCGGCGCTGAGCGGTTTTGCCACCAGCCTGGTTGAGGCCGGCGAGCCCATCGCCTGGACCCCGCCGGCCACCGGCAAGTTCATGGCCACCAACCGCGCCATGATCCCCGCCAACGCCGAGAACGTGAAGGGCGCACACGCGTTCATCAACTACCTGCTCGGTGCCGAGGCCCAGACCAGCTCCGCCAAGATCGTGGGTGACCTGCCCGTGAACCCCGAGGCGAGCGTGCCCGAGAACCTGACCAAGATCGTCGGCCAGGCCGCAACCGACCCCATCGGTGCCGGCTACAAGACCCTGGACATCTCGGTCATCGTGAAGAACCGCACCGAGTGGACCGACCGCTTCGCCCGCGAGGTCGCAACCCGCTAGTACCCGCCTCGCCCGGACCTCGCATGCGGGGTCCGGGCGTTGGCCATTTCTGTTTTCGTTTTACCCGAGGGGACCCGACCATCACCGCGTCAACCGATGCGACCGCAGAGTTTCTGCGCCGCGCACCCAAAACCGACCTACACTGCCACCTGATCGGCACCGTCCGTGCCTCGACGTTTGCCGAGCTGGCACGCCGCGAAAAGCTGGAGCTGCCCGCGGATCCGGAACTCATCTTCCGCGACATCAACTCGCTGCCGCCGGACCCGGCGCTCTACCGCGACACCCACATTCCGGTGCCGCAGGGCCGCTCCGCCGATGAGCCGGAGACCTCCTACTCCCTCTTTAAGGCGTCGGAGTGGGTGGTTGAGGTGCTGCGCAGCGCGGAGGACCTCACCCGGGTGACCTATGAGGCATTTGAGGCCGCGCACCGCACGAGTGCCACGCGTCACCTCGAGCTGTTCTTTGACGATCTGCCGCCGCACCTCGAAATGCTGGGGTACCGCGGCCAGGTGGAGGCATATGCCGAGGGCATCCGCATGGCCGAGCGCGACTTTGGGATGACCGGGCGCATGATCGCCGGGATTGACCGGAGTAAGTCGGGGGAGCACGCGCTGGCGATGGTGCGTCGTATCGTGGACAACCCCAACGAGTATGTGGTCGGCATCGGCCTCGACAACCTTGAGACCGCCGGTCCGCCCGAGCGCTTTGCCGACGCCTACCGGCTGGCGGGGGAGGCGGGGCTCTTCCGCACCGCTCACTCCTCCGAGCACGCGCCGGTCGCGGTCAACACCGTCACGTGCCTCGACCTCCTCGGCTGCGACCGCATCGACCACGGCTACTTCGTGCTGGAGGACCCCGCGGTTGTGGAGCGGGTCCGTGAGGAGCAGACCGCGTTCACCGTGGTGTCCACCACCTCGCGCCGCTCCTGGCGTCCGTGGCGTCGCGCGTCGATCGCCGCGATGCTCGAGGCCGGCCTGAACGTGATCCCCGCCTCGGATGATCCCGGCATGTTCCCGACGACCCTCGCCGAGGAGTACGCGATCCTGAGCGAACAGATCGGCGTGGACCGCCAGAAGCTGCGCGCGATGGCGATGGCCGGCGTCGAAGCCGCCTGGGTGCCCGCTCCCGAAAAGCAGGCCATGCGGGAGCGCTTCACCGCGGAGTTTGACGCTCTCGAAGCGGAGCTGTTCCCCGCCGTCTAGCAGGCCATTTTGCACGTGCCCCGCACCCGTTTGTCCAAACGGGTGCGGGGCATTCGTGTTGCGGGTACGGCTCTGGCCGGAAAGCAGCCGCGGGGCCGAGGGCCCCGCTTGGAGGCCACGAGGCGGAATTTTGACCCCCAGACCAGGGTATTTGCTAGGCGGGTGGCCTAAATTCTGCTAAACAGGGTCTCGTAACGTCGCAGTTACGGCGGTCACGTGTGCATTTCTAGTGGGGGAAATCAATGAACGGGTTGACACAGCAGAGTTCGGTTCTATCCCGGCGCGGTCGGGTGGTGCGAAAAGCCACGCTCGCCCTGGCTCTCTCCATCGGTCTGGTTGCCCCCGCATTCGTGGCGACCGCGGCGGGCGCGGCGGATGAGCCCGATAAGATCACAACTACGGTGGTAGCAGGATCGGTTGGGCAGCGCGATGGGAGTGCCACGATCATCATCAAAGAGCGTGCGACACTGGTGACGGTGACGCCACCGGCAGGTATACGTATCATCCGTCCCAAGACGGATTTTAGCTGCTACGACGCCAGTAACGTGCTCATTCCCCCAACTGACTTCACCACGTTGCACACCAAGATCTCGTGTGGTTTTCTCGACGGCGAAACCACGGGAGATTTTAGCTCGCCGCAGTATTTTTATGAGGTACCCGTGACCGCGCAGCCGGGAAGCGCCCTGGGATCGTTGTCGTATGAACTCTTTACAGGGGCGACCAGAGTGGACTCCGGCACGGTAACGCTGAGGGCCGAGGTGCTTCATCAACCCGTGATTATTTCTCCGACTCCTGGGCAGCTGGTAAATGATGCCCGGTTCCCCATCTCTGGTACGGCGGATAAGCTTCCGGGAACCGGGCTGAAGATGAATATCTTCGATTTTTCCTCGGGTACCTTCATTGATTTGATTCCAGTAAATGACGACGGCACCTGGACCTATACCCCGTCCGAGCCTCGACCTCAGGGGACCAACGAACTCGCTGTCATGGCAACCCTCAATGATGCGGGCACCATGGAAACCGAGATCATGTACGTCATTGATTCGATCCCACCCGCGGTGCCCGTCATTACCAACCCGCCTACCGGCTCGCCCACGAACAACAACACCCCAACCGTGAGCGGTACCGGTGAGGACGAATCAACCGTCGAGGTGCGCAATAGCGCAGATGCTACGTTGTGTTCCTCGCCCGTGACCAACGGCACGTGGTCCTGTACCCTCACGACCGCGCTGAGCGACGGTGATCACACTCTCGAACCGGTAGCCTTCGATGAGGCAACAAACACTTCTCGAGGAACACCCATCACGATCACCGTCCTCACCGCTCTGCCGGAAGCTCCGGTGATCACCGCGCCGGAGACCGGCCTGGTCACCAACGAGACCACCCCGACGGTGTCGGGCACCGGCCCGAATGGCGTGACCGTTGAGGTGCGTGGATCGGGAGGCGACGTGCTGTGTTCCGCCGCGGTGAGCGGTGGCACCTGGTCATGCACCCTGGAAACCGCCCTCGCTGCGGGCACCTACACCCTGACCCCGGTGTCCGTGGACGCCGCAACCAATGAACGGGCGGGCACCGCGATCTCCATCACGGTTGATCTCACGCCTCCCGCCAAACCGGTCATTACCTCGCCGGAGACCGGATTCGTCACGAAGGATGTGAAGCCCACCATCTCGGGCACGGCGGGTAACGGTTCGGCGATCGAGGTTCGCTCCGGCGGTACCCTGATCTGTTCGGCCACGGTCTCCGACGGGGCGTGGGAGTGCCAGCCGACCGCCGACCTGGCCGAGGGTGACTATACCCTCGTCGCCACGGCGAAATCGGTCGCGGGCAACACCACCGCCAGTGATCCGGTTTCGATCACCATCGATACCACTCCGCCCGCCATCCCGGTGATCTCGTCGCCGGTGGACGGCACCGAGACCAACGTGCAGAAGCCCGAGATCTCCGGCACCGGCGAGGCCGGCTCCACCGTGACGGTGAGCAGCACCGCGGGACCGGTGTGTAGCGCGACGGTTCTCCCCGCCGGCACCTGGTCGTGTATTCCCACGACCGACCTCTCCGAGGGCACGCACACGCTGACCCCCACGGCCACCGATACCGCGGGAAACCCGGCCATCGGCGCGGCGGTCAGCATCGTGATCGATCTCACTCCGCCCACCGTTCCGGTCATCACGTCTCCGACGAATGGTCACATCACGAACGAGGTGAGGCCCACGATCAGCGGTTCCGGTGAGAACGGCTCGACCGTGACCGTGCGCGACGGCGTTGTGGCGGTCTGTACCTCACCTGTGACCAACGGCACCTGGTCCTGCGTGCCCACGGCCGACCTGTCCGAGGGCTCCCACGCGTTCACCCCGAGCGCCACCGACGCCGCGGGAAACAGCTCCGAAGGGCAGCCCGTCACGATCACCGTGGACACCACGGCACCGGCGGTTCCGGTGATCAACGCACCGCTCAACGGCGCGGCAATCAGTGAGCTGAACCCCACGATTTCGGGCGGCGGCGAGAACGGTTCGACCGTGACGGTTCTGAGCGGCACCACGGTGGTGTGCTCCGCCGTGGTCGTGGCTGGAATCTGGTCCTGCGAGCCCGAAACCGATCTGAGTGAGGGTGAACACACCCTGACCCCGGTCGCTACCGATGCGGCGAACAACACCGCCACGGGCGTGGCAATCACGATCACCGTGGACACCACGCCGCCCACCGTTCCGGTCATCACGTCCCCGCAATCCGGTAACGCCACAAACGAGGCCACGCCCACGATCTCGGGCACCGGTGAGAACGGTTCGACCGTCACCGTGCGTGAGGGGTCGACCGTGATCTGTTCCGCGGTGGTCTCCGGCGGAGTGTGGTCCTGTGCACCCACGACGAACCTGAGCGATGGCTCACACTCGCTGATCCCAACCGCGCGCGATGCCGCCGGGAATGAGGCCGAGGGGGCAGCGGTGACCCTCACCGTGGACACCACGCCCCCGACCGTTCCGGTGATCACCTCGCCGACGGACGGCCACGTCACGAACGAGGTCACCCCCACGATCAGTGGTACCGGCGAGAACGGGTCCACCGTTGAGCTGCGCCACAGCGTCAGCGCAACCCAGCGCGCAGCCGAAACCGTGCTGTGTTCGGCCGTGGTCGAGGGTGGGACGTGGTCCTGTGAACCCACCGAGGAGCTCGCCGACGGCCTGCACACCCTGGTGCCGGTCGCGAGCGATGCCGTCGGGAACACGTCGACGGGTGCCGCGGTGTCATTCACCATCCTCACCGTCAAGCCCGCGGCCCCCGTCATCACCTCGCCGGTGAGTGGCACCTCGGTGAACACCGCGAAGCCGACGTTTGCGGGCACCGGCGAGGACGGCACCACCGTTCAGGTGCGCGACGCGAACGAGCGGATCCTGTGTTCGGCCGAGGTTCGAAACGGCAGGTGGTCGTGTGAGAGCACGGTCGAGCTGCCCGAGGCGGCGTACGCGCTGACCCCGGTGGCACTCGATATCGCCAAGAACGAGACCGCCGGAGCTCCGGTGCGCATCACCGTGGACACCACTCCGCCGGCCCCGACCACGGACATCACCTGCATCGTTGATGAGGCGGGCATGGTTGCCTGCGAGGGCGACGGCGATGAGGGAGACACCATCATCATCACCGATGGCGACGGCAACACCGTCTGCACGGTGATCATCCCCGAGGGTGGTCACTGGAGCTGCATCGGTGGCCCGGTTACGAAGTTCCCGATCGGCGTCGAGACCATCGATGAGGCGGGCAACTCCGGGGGAGTGACGATCCTGCCGGCACCGCCGGTGATTACGAGCCCCGTATCGGGATCCGCCATCGGCACCGCCACGCCGACCTTCTCGGGCACGGGAACCGCAGGGCACGACCTCACCATCGTGGACGAGAACGGCGACACCGTGTGCTCCACGACCGTGAAGGCCGATGGCACCTGGAGCTGCACGATCACGCAGACCCAAGAGGACGGCGAACACGAGTACCTGCCCGTCTCGACCGCCGAGGACGGAACCGTCTTCGCCGGAGCCCCGGTGCGACTGACGGTGGACACCGAGGCACCCGCACCGGTGACCGGTGCCGAGTGCGTCGCGAACGCCGATGGCACCGTGACCTGCTCGGGAACCGCCGAGCCGGGGTCGACGATCACCATCACCGACGCCGAGGGCAACACCGTGTGTGAGGCCGTCGCGGACGAAACCGGCGCGTGGTCCTGCACCTCGACCGGACCGGTTGATCTGGACGAACTCACGATCACCGTGACCGACGCGGCGGGTAACGTCTCGCCGTCGATCACCGTGGGCGTGGGCAACCGCCCGACGACGCCGACCCCGTCGCCGACGCCGGTCACCCCGACGCCGACCCCGGTCACCCCGACCCCGCAGCCCTCACCGGGTGGCGAGCTCGTTAGTACCGGTTCGGATTACGCGAGCCTGGGTGCCATGGCCATTGTGACCATGCTGCTCATCGGCTCCGGACTCTTCCTGCGGAACCGGAGAACCGGACAGAAGAACTAGCGAATCAGATCGAGGGCTCCTCCGACTCGTCCGTGTGGACGAGTCGGAGGAGCCCTCGATCCGTATGCGGTAAAGCGAATCCTCAGCCAACCGCCATGTATTTCTGACACCATCGCGCCAACGTACCTCAACCAGTGGTGCCGGTCGGAGGTCCACGACGTGATGGAAACGTGGTTTTTGGTGGTTTTGGCGATCATCTTCAACGGGGGTGATCGGCTCCTTACCCGTGCCACACTTCGACGGAGCGGAGAACCAGATCGCTTTCTTCTGGTGTACCAGGCAACGGCTACTCTGATCACGGCCCCAGCCGCGATTTTCTCGCTGGTGAACCCGCCTCAATACGCCGTGAACACTGAGCATCCGAGCGAGTTCTGGGTTCTCATTCCGCTGTCGATTGCACTGTGGGCAAGCTACTCGGTGTTTTCCTTTCGCAGCGCGAGCCTTCTCGAGGTTTCCATCGCCTCGACGATTGGGCGTCTCCGCATCGTCATTACAGCGGTACTCGGTGTCGTTCTGTTTGGTGAGACCCTGGGCCCCATCGGCTGGATCGGGATTGTCCTCCTTGTCCTCGCATATCTTCCGATCAGTCGACTGCCGAGCGCAACGATGAATCGTCGCGGGCTCGTCTATGCGGTGGCCGCAACACTGGCCATCTCACTGGCGCTCATACTCGACAAGGCACTCACGGCGGGTATTCCCCCGTCCGTCGTCGTGTTTCTGGGATTCCTCGGGACAACGATTGTCGCGCTCGTCCTCAACCGGAATCGACTTCGAGAACCGGAATCGTGGCTCTTGTGGCCTGCCGTCGTTGCCGGCATCGCCGGCGCGGCAGGCTATTACCTCCTGCTGAGCGCACTGGTTGACGGGCAGGCTTCGATCATCCTTCCGATCTATCAGGCAGCGGGAATTCTGTACGTCGTTGCGGGGATTATTATTCTTTCCGAGCGTGATCATGTCGCTCAAAAGCTCACCGCTGCGGGAATCGCCGCGGCGGGTGTCGTGCTCGTCGTGGGGACGTGAGAGTGCAGTGGCTTTCTCCGTATCCTGGTATGAACGATATGTGCAGATGGGAGCCCAGTGGCCCCAGCTGAGAGCCCCGCTCGTCGCCGTGATTACCGAGGCTCTGCTCGCTCGTCAAGCGCGGAGCGATCGAGCGAGTATCTGGCCCGAGGAACAGTCACTGATGTATGCGGCTAAGGTCGCACAACGATTGCATGTTGCTGCGGGGACCACCTCGATCGCTCTCAGCAGCGATGACCTGAGGAAGGACTGGTCGGACACTCTTGACGCGGTGGATTCTCTCTGTGAATCAGCGCTTGAACTCGCGGATCGAGGAGGCATTATCGGCGCGCAATTCGGGACCCCCGTGGAACGGGTGCTGCTCCAGCCAGGGCTGTCGGAGTCTCTTCGGATCGCCGGGTCTCGGGTGACACATCTTTATCGAGCTGAGGCTCGGCGTGCCAATAGATTTCGGCGTACCTATTCTCGTACGGGCACTGGAGAAAATCCGCATCCATCCGATCATCTCTTTGCGTCCCCGCGTGCCGAAGAATCTGCATACGCACTCAGACTGATGATTTGTCGTGAAATCGGTACGTCGATTCGACACGAGTGTAGGGACCTTGATCCCTCCGTCGTTGAACACTTCATTCCACGACCTGCGCGCAAACGAGCTCCCGAGGCGTGACGCCACGGCCTGGCCGCGTGAGTGCGGCTAGCGTGCGGTGAAGTTTGTGAGCAGCTCGGTGAGGTGCGCGCGGCTGAGGGTGCGAGCCAGCTCGGCGTCACGGTTGACGATGGCCTCGATCAGGCCGCCATGGCCGTCGGCATCGGTGGCCGCGGGTCGGGGCTGTGCCCGGAGCATCGCGATCATGGCCTGCCGGATGCGAGGCACGAAGGTGTCGAAGAGCTCGCTCAGTACCTCGTTGTGGGCGGCGGCGAGCACCGCACGGTGGAACTCGGTGTCGGTATCGACGTAGTCCTCGATCACGCCGCGGGCGGCCTCTCGCGCGGCCAGGGTCTTGCGCAGGAGACGGATATCCGCGCTCGTACGGCGCGAGGCGGCGAGATGCGCGGCCTCGGTTTCCACGGCGATGCGGGCCTCGATGACGGCGGTCACCTCGGCCGCGCGCACGACGTCCTCAAGGCCCTGTTCGACATCGAGTGCGGTCACGAAGACGCCCGCACCCTGGCGGCTCGTGAGTACGCCCTTGCCGGCGAGCTCACGGATGGCCTCGCGCAGGCTTGAGCGGCCGACCCCGAGTTGGGCGGCGAGGGTGGTCTCGCCGGGGAGCTTGTGGCCGAGCGGCCACTCTCCCTGGCGGATCCGGGCCAGAAGCTCCTCGGCAACGCGCGCAGCGAGTGGCTGTTGTGAAATCGGAGAAATCATCGTAACCTGTCTACTTGTCTGAGGGGTTGCGTGACCCCAACCATATCCCGACGCAACCGGGATGTCCACGCAATTGAAGGAAAAACATGCAAAACAGAGCAGGTCTGTGGGTGCTGACGGCCACCCACGCCGCCAACGATTTCTATGCCGGTGCCGTGTCCGCCCTGCTGCCGTTCCTCATTCTGGAGCGCCACTACGATTATGCCGCGGTGGCCGGCATTACCCTCGCCGCCACGAGCCTGTCGAGCGTGGCGCAGCCCGCCTTCGGTCTGCTCGCCGACCGCTTCCGCCTGCGCTGGCTCGTCCTGGCCGGCCTCCTCACCGCGGGGGCGGGGATCGCGATCAGCGGGCTCTTCGAGGACAGCTACGCGGCCACCTGGATCTCCATCGCTATCTCCGGCATCGGCGTCGCCGCCTATCACCCGTCCGGCACCGTGCTCGCGCGGGAGTATGGCGGGGGAACGAACCGATCGCTCAGCATCTTCTCGGTGGGCGGCAACGTGGGGGCCGCGCTCGCACCCACCGGTGTGCTGTTGACCGTGGGCGTGTGGGGCCTGTCGGCCACGCCGCTCCTGATGATCCCCGCCGCGGTGCTCGGGGTAGCGTTTCTGCTACGTCCGCGCGGCGGTGCGGTCGCCTCGAATGCGACGGGAGCTGCCACGGTGCGTGCGCTCGTCCCGGCGAAGGACGACTGGCGCGGATTCGGTGTGCTGGTCGCCGTGCTCGCCTGCTGGTCGGTGGCCTACATCGGCACCAGCTCGTTCATCACGCTGCTGGAGATTCAACGCTTTAGCATCTCGACCGCCGACGCCTCGATCGCTCTGACCGTGTTCCCCGCGGCCGGTGCCGCGGGGACCCTGGCCGGGGGATTCCTCGCCGATCGATTCGGCCGACTGCGCGTCATTCGCTCCGGTTACGCCCTCGCCCTGATCGCCATGGTGGCCATCATCCTCGCACCCGCGCCCCCGTTCGCGGTGCTCGCCACGGGTGTGCTGGGTGTATCCCTGTTTCTGCCGTTCTCTCCCCAGGTCACGCTCTCGCACGCGTTCCTGCCCAATCGAATCGGCCTGGCCAGTGGCGTGACCCTCGGGCTCACCCTCTCGTTCGGTGGCCTGATGAGCCCGCTGCTCGGCGTGATCGCCGATGCCAGCAGCGTTCGTACCGCGTTCGTGGTGATGGCGGGCCTGCTGATCGTCGCGCTTGCGGTGGCCCTGGTGCTGCGAGACCCCGCGCGCCGCACGGTGCGTTCAGGGGTCGAGGCGCTGGAGGGCGCGCAGTAGTCGGTTAGCTTTATTCGCGCAGCTCGGCCGCGAGTGCCGCGACCACCGCGCGCAGGTCGCCGCCGGTTTCGGCGGCGACCTGAAGCTGGCGCTGGTAGCTGCCGCCGCGGGCCAGGATGCCGGGGATCGCGGTCAGTTCCTTGGCGCACCCCAGCCGTTCGGCGATCGGCATCAGCTCGACCACCAGCTCACGCAGGTGGTCGGTAACCAGGCGCTCATCGCCGGCGGCGTTCACGATCAGTTCGGCCTCAAGCCCGTAGCGGGCGGCGCGCCACTTGTTTTCGCGCACGAACCAGGGCTGCAGAACGGTGAGCTCCTCGCCCGCGTCGAGCTTCTGGGCCAGGGAATCACTCAGGCAGTGGGCGAGGGCGGCGATGGCCCCAAACTCGGTCAGGGTCGAGGCGGCGTCGCAGGAGCGCAGCTCGATCGTGCCCCAGCGCGGAGAGGGGCGGAGGTCCCAGCGCACCTCGCTGTGGTCCTCGATGATGCCGGTGCGAGTCATATCCGCCACGTATGCCTCAAACTCGGACCAGTGCGCAAACTGCTGTGGGCTGCCGGCGGTGGGGAGCTGCTGGAACATGAGTGAGCGGTTCGACGCGTATCCGGTGTCGACCCCCGCCCAGAACGGGCTCGATGCCGACAGCGCCTGCAGGTGCGGGGAGTAGGTGAGGAGGCCGTCGAGCAGGGGGAGTGCGCGATCGACGTCCTCCACCCCGACGTGCACGTGCACACCCCAGATCATCATGTTGCGACCCCACCACCGTGTGCGGTCGATCAGTTTCTCGTACCTCGGTTTGGGGGTGATCGGCTGATCCTGCCACTGCGCAAATGGATGCGATCCGGAGGCGATGAGGTCAATTCCCAGGGTGTCCGTGGCGGCGCGCAGCTCGTCCAGCTGGCCACGCAGGTCGGCGATCGCCGCGGGCACCGTGGTGTGCACGTCGCTCACCAGTTCGACGGTGTTCAGCAGGAGCTCACCGGTGATCCGCGGGTGCGGCGCGCCGCCGGGCCCCGCGAGCGCGCGCAACACCTCATCGGCCCGGGAAACCGGGGCACCGGAGGCCGGATCAACCAGGGTGAGCTCCCACTCAAGCCCCACCGTGCCCCGCGCCGATCGGGCAAACGGAATGGCCGGAATCGCGGCGGATGATGCGGTGGCTGCCACGGTGGGCGTCGGCGCAAACGGAGTGGGCACGGGCATCGAATCTTTCTGCGCGGGCGAGTGTGGGGGTTCAATTCTGACACGCGTGCCGATCCGATTACCCGGATGCGTCGATTTCTGACAGAATAGGTGTTTGAGTCCGTGTATGGCCGACCCTCTATCCGCCTGCACGAACCCCATTAGAGCTTTCGCCGCGTGTGCACCCCACGCGCTCGGCACCAGTTCACCACACTAAACACACAGGAGAATTGTGGCTGTCAAGATTCGTCTCAAGCGCATGGGTAAGATCCGTGCACCCTACTACCGTGTCGTCGTTGCCGACTCGCGCACCAAGCGCGATGGTCGCGTCATCGAGGAAATCGGTAAGTACCACCCCACCGAAGAGCCCTCGTTCATCGAGATCGACTCGGACCGTGCCCAGTACTGGCTCTCCGTTGGCGCACAGCCGACCGAGCAGGTTGCCGCTCTGCTGAAGCTGACCGGCGACTGGGGCAAGTTCAAGGGTGACAAGGACGCCGTCTCGACCGTCAAGACCAAGGAAGCCAAGGCTCCCTTCGTGTTCGACGCAAAGAAGAAGCCGGTTCTGAAGCCCAAGGTGGAGAAGGCTCCCGCCAAGGTTGAAGAGGCTGCTGCTGAGACTGCAACCGAAGAAGAAACGGCGTAACATTGCTCTCCACCGCTCTGGAACACCTCGTTAAGGGGATCGTTGACCACCCGGAAGACGTCCAGGTCGCGGCGAAGAGCACGACGCGCGGCGAGATCCTCGAGGTTCGTGTGAACCCCGAGGATCTCGGCCGCGTGATCGGCCGCTCGGGTCGCACCGCGAAGTCGCTGCGTACCCTTGTAAACTCTCTCGCCGGTGACTCCCGGGTACGGGTTGACGTTGTCGACACCGCTGCCTGAGATGAATCGCGGAGTAAAGCCAAAGAGTAATCAGCTGCGTGTCGGCCGGCTGACGAAGGCACACGGGCTCAAGGGAGCCCTCAAGGTAGAGCTGTACACCGACGATCCCGCCCACCGGTTTACCCCCGGAGCCGAGTTCACCCTCCAGGTGCCCACCGGTTCGAAGTGGCACGGCAAGACCATTGAGCTTGTCGAGCTGCGCTGGTACAACGGTCACGCGGTTGCATTCTTAAAGGGTGTCGAAGACCGCAACGAGGCGGAAACCCTGGTCAAGGCGATCCTCTGGATCGACGCCGACGAGGCACCCGATAACGACGAACCCGATGCCTGGTACGACCACCAGCTCGCCGGGTTGCGCGTCATGCGCGACGGCGTGGAGGTCGGTACCATCGCACGTATCGAGCACATGCCCGCTCAGGATCTGCTGATCGTGAAGGCCGCCTCGGGCGAGGTCATGGTTCCTTTTGTCTCGGCCATTGTGCCCGAGGTGAACGTGGAGCAGGGCTATGTCCTGGTGACCCCGCCGATGGGCCTGTTCGAGGACATTGCGGACATCGTGGTGGAGGACGCTGAGCCTTCTGAGGACGCTGAGTCTTCCACGGACGCTGAGTCGTCTGAGGACGCTGAGTCTTCCGCAACCCCCGCGGAGTAGCGCCATGAAGATCGATATCGTCTCCATTTTTCCGGAGTACTTCGACGTACTCAACGTGTCGCTGCTCGGGAAGGCCCGCCAGTCGGGTCTGATCGACATGAACGTGCACAACCTGCGCGATCACGCCCATGATCGTCACCGCACGGTGGATGACACCCCCTACGGTGGCGGCGCGGGCATGGTCATGAAGCCCGAGCCCTGGGGCGAGGCCCTCGACTCCATTCTCGGTGCCGACGCCGTGGCCTCGGATGATTCGCCGCTGGTGATCTTCCCGTCGCCCGCGGGCGAGGTTTTTGACCAGAAGATGGCGCGTGAGCTCAGCCTGGAGCCCGCACTCGTGTTCGGCTGCGGCCGCTACGAGGGCATCGATCAGCGCGTGTTTGATCACACGGCAACCCAGGCGCGCGTGCGCCTGGTGAGCCTCGGTGACTACGTGCTGAACGGCGGCGAGGTCGCCGTGCTGGCGATGATCGAGGCCATCGGTCGCCTCATCCCCGGCATGGTTGGCAACCCGGAATCCCTCGTCGAGGAATCCCACGAGGACGGCCTGCTGGAGTACCCCAGCTACACCAAGCCCGCCACCTGGCGCGAGCGTGAGGTGCCGCCGGTACTGCTCTCGGGCAACCACGGTGCCGTTGATAAGTGGCGTCACGAGCAGCAGGTTGAGCGCACCCGTCGCGTGCGTCCGGACCTCCTGCCGCCGGATCTCACAAACTAAGCGTTATGTAATGCAAAACACCCCGTGCCGTGGCACGGGGTGTTTTGCGTGGGGCACTCGCTAGTCGCGGGCGGTCAGGATGACCGGGCCGTCGGCGGTGATCGCGACGGTGTGCTCCTGGTGGGCGCCGCGGGAGCCGTCGGCGGAGCGCAGGGTCCAGCCGTCGGGGTCGGTGAAGAGGAGATCGGTGGTCTGCAGGAACCACGGCTCAATCGCGATGACCAGGCCCTCGCGCAGCGGGAATCCGCGGTTCGGGCGGCCCTTGTTCGGGACGTGCGGCTCGCCGTGCATGGTGCGACCCACCCCGTGGCCGCCGAAGTCGGTGTTGATCTTGTAGCCGGCGACGGTCGCGACCGCGCCAATGGCGTTGGAGATGTCGCCCATCTTGTTACCCACCACGGCCTGCGCGATGCCGGCCTCGAGAGCGTTCTGGGTGACCTCGATCAGGCGGCGGTCCTCGGGACGCTCGGTGCCCACGATCAGGGACAGCGCGGAGTCGGAGACCCAGCCGTTTACCGAGGCGGCGAAGTCGACGCTCAGCAGGTCACCATCCTGCAGTACGTAGTCGTGGGGGAGACCGTGCAGCACGGCGTCGTTGACCGAGGTGCAGAGCACCCTGCCAAACGGGCTCGCACCGAAGGAGGGGTGGTAGTCGATGTAGCAGGATTCGGCACCGCGATCCCGGATCATCTTGTGAGCCAGCTCGTCCAGCTCCAGCAGGTTCACACCCACCGCGGCCTTCTCCTCGAGGGCGGTCAGGACCTCGGCCACGAAGCGGCCGGCTGGCCGCATCTGCTCGATCTCTTCGGGGGTGCGCAGTTCAATCATGCCTCCATTCTCGCAGGAGCGGTGCCCCACCCGCATCTGGCCGCGCGCGTGCCGTAGGGTGAGGGTATGTGGATCCCCTTCCTGCACCGCATTCGCTGGGTCGTGTACACCGTGGCGGCAGTCTGTCTCGTGGGCGGTATCATCGCGGGCATTCAGACGCCCGAAAACGTTGGCGCATGGGTAATTGCCGGTGCCGGAATCCTCGGTTTCCTCACCCAGCTCGCGATTCGACACGAGGTGCGTCAGCCGGGCCGTGATCCGCGAAACACGCTCGGCTAGGCGGCAGACCCCTGCTCGGCGGGCTCGGCCCTGCTGAGCCGTGCCGCTAGACCACGGGGTCGAAGGCGCGCCGCTGGGCGCTTGGCGAACCCACCGCGTCTGCTGCGCGGCGCAGCGCGAGCACACCCGCGGTGAGGTCCGCGTGGGTGTAGCCGAAGGGGAGGCGGAGATGGTGATCGAACGCGCCATCCACGCCGAACCGGGTGCCGGGGATGATCGCGAGACCCTCGGCGCGGGCGGCATCCGCGAGGGCGAGGGTCGAGACCTGGCCGGTGTGCTGCCAGAGTGACATGCCGCCATCCACCACGTGTGGGGTCCACTCGGGGAAGTGCTCGCGAATCAGGCTCACCAGGTGATCACGGCTGTCGCGCAGTTGCGTGCGGCGGAACCCCAGCACGCTCTCAATATCGCGTAGTGCGAGCGTTGCCACGATCTGTTCCAGGATTGCGGTGCCGAGGTCCACCGCCGAGCGAGCGGCGAGAATGCGGTCGACGAGCGGCCGCGGCGCGCGAATCCAGCCGATACGCATCGCGCCCCACACCACCTTCCCGAGCGATCCCAGGGTCACGACGTCGCCAGAGAACGCGGCCAGGCCGGTGCGTTCGCCACGATCGATGTCGAGCCAGGAGGTGGTCTCGTCCACGATCAGCGTGGTTCCGCTCTGTGTGGCGGCTCGCGCGAGCGTGCGGCGATCCTCCTCGGCGAGGCTCGCCCCACTCGGGTTTTGGAAGTCGGGCATGACGTAGCCGGCCGCGGGGCGCGTGCGACGCAGCGTGTCGACGGTGGCCGAGATATCCCATCCGCCGGGCTCGATGGGCTGGGGAAGGAGCCGGGCACCACCGGAAATCAGGGTGTCAAACGCGTGCGCGTAACTCGGATGCTCGATCAGTACCCGCTCACCGGGCCGAATGAGTGCCCGCGTGACCAGGTGGAGTGCGTGCTGCGCGCCGCTGGTCACGATGATCTGCTCGGATGTGGTGGGGATCCCGCGCCCCACGTAGTGCGCCGCCACCGCCTCGCGCAGCATCGGGAGCCCGTGAATGTCATAGCCGGACTCCTCGATGTGCGCGGGGATGCGCTCCACCGCCTCGGCATACAGATCGGTGATCCCGGGATAGGCTGTAAACGTCGCGCGGCGAAAGTCGATTGCGCTGGTGCGGCCGAGATCCGCGCCGCCGCGCGCCCCACCCGGCAGGCAGAGGCGCGAACCCGAGCCGCGCACACTGGTCAGATAGCCGGCCTCGCGCAGCGCCGCATACGCGGCCGCGATGGTGTTGCGGCTCACGCCCAGACGCGCGCCGAGATCACGTTCGGCCGGGAGCCGAGTATCGACCGCGAGGCGGCCATCAAGGAGCAGGAGCCGAATCCTGGCGGCGAGGGCTCGATACGTGGGCTGATCGGGGCGCTGCCAGTCGCCGAGCTCTCGAACGAGACGGGCGGGGGAGACCGGAAGCGGAGTGGCGGGTGACATGGTGCCACTTTATCGAATGTGGCACTGTTCGAAGGTGCCAATTTGTCGAGAGGATGGGATCCTGCCGGGCGGTCGCCCGGATGTCTCACTGAAGAAGGACCCCATGCACCACCTCCTGACCGGATCCCACCCCCTCCTGCGCACCACCCGACTCCTCCTCGGGCTCATCGGCTACGGCGTCGCGATCGCCCTGTTCGTGCGGGCGGCGCTCGGCCTCTCGCCGTGGGATGTCCTCTCCCAGGGGTTCTCGTTCCGTACCGGAATGGACTTCGGCCTGAGCGTCCTGGTGCTGAGCTTCCTTATCATGCTGCTCTGGATTCCGCTGCGCCAAAAACCCGGCATCGGCACCCTCGTCAATGCGCTGACCGTGGGACCCATCGCCGGTCTCACCCTCGCCGTGCTGCCTCTCACCGACTCGCTGATCGCCCGCATTGCGCTCTTTGTGGGCGGAATGCTGCTGCTCGCATTCTCCAGCGCGCTCTACATCGGAGCGGGCCTCGGCCCCGGGCCGCGTGATGGCCTCATGACCGGCATTACCGCCCGCACTGGTTGGACGGTGTGGAAGGTGCGCGGATCGATCGAGGTGGTCGTGGCGCTGGTCGGCTGGAGTCTCGGCGGTGGCCTCGGCGTTGGCACGATCGTTTTTGCGCTCGGCATCGGTCCACTGATCCAGCTCTCGCTGCGGCTGCTGCACGTAAACCTGCCGGGGAAGACCGCCCCCACGGCTACGCTGGATACCGCGCCTGCACTGGACACCGCGCCTGCGCACCCGGGCACCGAGCCGATCGAGCTTCCAGCCCGCTAGTATTCGCTCACGCTACGCCCTGGGTGAAATCATCCCTCCGGACGACCTCCAGGCATACCGTGATGGCCGCGGACGCCGTACCCTGGAAGCATGCTTGTACGTCGTATTTTCCTCCGCTGGATGTTCCTGGCCGTGGTGCTTCTGCCGCTGTGGCCGCTTCTGGGCTGGATCATCTTCGACGGCAACCGCAACGGCTGGGATTTCCTCGGGCTCCTGTTCGCGATGCCCGTGCTCTTTGTGGCCCTACTCACCGTCTCGCTCCTCTTCTATGGGCGAGCCCAGGTGCGTCGCCAGCGGGCACTCGAATGGGCGGACGTCGCGATCCTCGCGGCCTGGCACATCTCCATTGTCGGTTTTGGCTTCTTCGGCGAGTCGATGGCGGTCTTCGGGTTCCTCGGCATCGTGATCGCCCTCGGCGCGCTCTGGTACGGCATCTGGCGGCTATTCCGCGAGGCCGCGCTGCGCACCCGTGAGGCCATGGCGGAGTTTGAGCGTCTTGCCCAGCAGCAGTCCGGGGCACCGGGAAACACCGCTCCACGTTTTGATGACGATGGCGAGTACATCGTGATCGAGGAGCGTCCGCGCGAGTAGTGACGCTCACAAAGTTGAGTGCGCGGCCCGGAGTGTGACATAATTACCCCTTGTGCCGCGGCCACGCTCTGCCACAGGGGAGCCGGCGTCCACGCGATACACACCTACATCAAAATTCTATTTTCGTAGTCGACCTGTGGCGGGTACAGAGAGCGAACAAAAATGCATATCCTCGACGCAGTCGATGCAGCATCGCTGAAGTCGGACATCCCGGCATTCCGCGCCGGTGACACCGTCAAGGTTCACGTAAACATCATCGAGGGCACCCGCTCTCGTGTCCAGGTCTTCCAGGGCGCGGTTATCCGTCGTCAGGGCGATGGCGTTCGCGAGACCTTCACGGTCCGCAAGGTCAGCTTCCAGGTCGGCGTGGAGCGTACCTTCCCGGTACACTCCCCGGTGATCGACAAGCTCGAGGTCATCACCCGCGGTGACGTCCGTCGCGCCAAGCTCTACTACCTGCGCGAGCTGCGCGGTAAGAAGGCGAAGATCAAGGAGAAGCGCGACTTCTAAGCGCTGCTTCATATCTCTCACGGCAAGCCGTCAGAATAACCAGGCTCCCCACCGCTATGCTGGTGGGGAGCTTGGGCGGTTAAATGACAGAAAACACTCTGGCGGGGGAGAGCATTCCCTCGCGTCGGTCGCAGCGCGCTACCAAGAAGCGCGGCGGATGGTACTTCGTCCGCGACCTCGCGGTCATCGTGGTCATTGCGATACTCGCATCGTTCCTCGTGAAGACGTTTCTGGTGCGTTCGTTCTACATCCCCTCGGGGTCGATGGAGAACACGCTGATTAAGGATGACCGCATCCTCGTGAACGAACTGGTGCCGAACCTGGTGCCGATTCAGCGCGGTGACGTCGTGGTCTTCCGCGATCCGGGCGGATGGCTGCCCGTGACGCCGCAGAAGAAGCCCGGCAACCCGATCGTGGAGGGCGGCGAGTGGCTGCTCTCGCTCGTGGGTCTGGCCTCACCAGACAGCAACGACCACCTGATCAAGCGCGTGATCGGCCTTCCCGGCGACCGTGTTGAGTGCTGCAACGCCCTCGGCCAGATGATGGTCAACGGCGTGCCGCTCGATGAACCCTACGTGAAGCTAAAGGGCCACCAGAGCGTGTCGGAGATCAACTTCGACGTCGTGGTGCCCGAAGGTAGCCTCTGGGTCATGGGCGATAACCGCTATGACTCCCTCGACTCCCGGTTCAACCAGCAGGGCCCCACCAAGGGATTCGTGCCGATCAAGAACGTGGTTGGCCGCGCATTTGTCATCACCTGGCCCTTTGACCGCTGGGGCGGCCTCGGCAACTATCCCGAGGTGTTTGACGGCGTCGGAAAGAAGTAGCACCGCTCTATGCCCGTAGTTTTGCCCACCGATGAGGTGGAAACGCTGTTTTTGGCAACCGGATCGCGCCTGGTCATCGGCTGCGATGAGGTGGGCCGTGGTGCGGTGGCCGGCCCGGTCGCGGTCGGCATGGCCGTGTTTATTCCGGGTCTTGGCACACCACCGGACGGCCTGCGCGATTCAAAGCTCGTGAGCGAGAAGAAGCGTATCGTGCTCGAACCCCTGGTGCGCGTCTGGGCACCCCTGCACGCCGTGGGGATGGCGAGTGCCGAAGAGGTTGACGCCATCGGTATTGTGCCCGCGCTGGCCCTTGCCGGCAAGCGCGCCCTCGGCATACTGCACGCCGCGGGTGCCGATGTGGCGGGTGCCACGATCCTGCTCGATGGCTCGCACGACTGGCTCTCACCCGGCCTCGCGAGCCCGCTGGATGTGCGCACCCGGGTGAAGGCCGACCGAGACTGTGTCTCGGTGGCTGCCGCGTCGATCATCGCGAAGGTCGAGCGCGACACCCTGATGCAGGAGCAGGACGCGGCCTTCCCCCAGTACGGCTGGGCGAGCAATAAGGGGTATGGTTCGCCGACCCATCTGGAGGCGCTGCGCCAGCACGGGCTGACCCCACAGCACCGTGCGACCTGGCTCAGCGCGTATACGACGCCCGAAAACGTCTAGGATAGAGGCACCATGGATGATGACGAGATTGAGGACTACGACCGCGAGGTCGAGCTCGCCCTGTACCGCGAGTATCGCGATGTGGTTTCCCAGTTCAAGTATGTGATCGAGACCGAGCGTCGGTTCTACCTCGCCAACGAGGTGAGCCTCGTACGCCAGGACACCGAGCACGACTTCTACTTTGAGATCACGATGAACGACGTCTGGGTGTGGGACATCTACCGTTCGGACCGCTTTGTAAAGTCGGTTCGCGTGCTCACGTTCAAGGACGTGAACGTGGAGGAGCTCAACCCCAGTGATTTTGAAATTCCGAAGGATCTCTCGCTCGGTAAGTAGCGAGTGACCGACGTATAGACGTGGCGCGTTCCGGGACTGTCCGGGATGCGCCACTTTTATTGTGATGCTTGTGTCATCGGGTAGGCTCGAAACACGATGCGTACCAGTACTCGAATTCAAATTGCCGTAGTAGTTGTCCTCCTCATCGTATTGGGGGCGGTGATTTTGTGGATGGTAAAGCCATTCCAGAACGAGGCCGCACCCAGCCCATCGGCATCCGGCGGGCCCGTCGTCTCGTCGGTCGCCGAAAACAGCCACCGCATCGGTGAGGCCGATGAGAACGCCGTGGTGCTCACCGAGTTCCTCGACTTCGAGTGTGAGGCCTGCGCCGCGGTGCACCCCTACGTCGAAGACCTGCGCGCCGAGTACGGTGGCAAGGTGCAGTTTGTGCTGCGATACTTCCCGCTGCCGGGGCACCCCAACTCGGGCCCCGCAGCGCTGGCCGCCGAGGCCTCGGCACAGCAGGGCAAGCTCGAGGAAATGTACAACAAGCTCCTGGACTCCCAGGAGGAGTGGAGCCACAGCGACGAGTCTCGCGCAAACGTCTTCCGCGGGTATGCCGAGGAGCTCGGCTTCGACATGGCTGCCTACGATGCCGCCATCGCCGATCCGGCCACCGAGGATCGGGTGCGGTATGACTTTGACGCCGCGGTGGAGCTCGGCCTGCAGGGCACGCCATCCATCTTTGTGGACGACCGACTGATTCGCCTGACGTCCCTCGACGATATTCGCGACGCCATCGACGCCGCCCTCAAGGCGCGCGCCTAGCCGTTCGGCTGTGTGATCTCGCTGCCGGGTTGCGGGATCTAGCTGCCCGGCTGCAGGATCTCGACGGCCGCTAGCGCGAGTACGGCGATCAGGATCCACGAGCCGAGCGCCAGCAGGGCGGTGCGTGCGCCGCCGCGTCGCAGCTCGCCGATGCGGACGCCGGCACCGAGGGAAAACAGCGCGAGGGCGAGCAGCCAGTCCTGGGCGTGCCCAGCGATATCGATCAGGGTGGGGGAGACCACGCCCACGCTTCGCAGCGCGACCATGAGTAGGAAGCCGGCCACAAAGAGCGGCACGATCGGCGGAAGAACCCGCTCCTCGATGGTGGCGGTGGCGGGGTTTCGGCGGGCACGGGCACGCACCACGAGGGTGGTGGCGGTCACCATCGGTGCCAGCATGAGTACGCGGGTGAGCTTCACGAGTACGGCGATCGCGAGGGCGCTCGCGCCGGCGGTTTGCGCGGTGGCCACGACCTGGCCCACATCGTGGACGCCCGCGCCCACCCAGAATCCGAACTCCACCGGGGTGAGCCCGATCAGGTGCCCGGCAAGCGGGAGCACGGCGATGGCGAGGGTGCCGCACAGCGTCACCATTGCGATCGGTGCGGTGGCATCCTTGCTCTTGGCTCCCGTGGCGGCGCTCATCGCGCCGATCGCCGAGGCCCCACAGATCGCAAAGCCGGCGGCCATCAGAATCGGCTGATCGCCGGGAAGCCGCAGGAGCTTTCCGCCGAGGAGGGTGCCGGCAAAGGTGATAATCACGATCCCGATGATGACGAGGAGCGTGCCCCAGCCCAGGTTCAGGACGTCCACGATGCTGAGCTTGAGGCCGAGCAGCACGATGCCGAGGCGCATGAACTTCTTGGCTGCGAACCCGATACCCGGTTTGGCAGTCCCCGAGAGGATGCGCGCGGTGACGGGCACATTGGCGGCGACGATGCCGAGCAGTACCGCCCAGGTGAGCGCCGGAACGCTCGGGGTGAGCGTGTGCACGCCAAACGCGATGATCGCGGCGAGAAGCGCGATACCCAGCCCGGGCGCGAGGGCGCGGATCCTGGTGCCGAGCGTGGTCCTGTTCACGTGGGGCCTCTCTGCGGGTTGTCTCTTGTGGCGCGGGTGTGCGCGCTCTACGCTAGCGTCTTTTTCGATGGAATCCGCGCAGGCGGGAGGCGACGCGCGCGAGCCCGCAGGCGTCACGCGTATCCGGTCGTTTTAGAAGACGCGTACCGCCTGTTCGACGAGTATCCCGATGCCCACGGCGAGCATTGCGACGCCGGCACCGCGGGTCACGATCTGGCTGGCGCGGGGGCGCGTGCGCAGGAGCTTGCGTGCCAGCAGGGCGACGATCGTGTAGACCACGATGCCGTTGATCACGTGCAGGCTGCCGAGCACGAGCATCTGCCCGGATGCCGGCCATCCGGTCGGGCTGAGAAACTGCGGAAGGAGCGTCAGCAGGAGAAGGAGCCCCTTGGGGTTGAGACCGCTGACCGCCATGCCGCGCAAAAACTGGGGGAGCGCGCTGGTGTTGAGCGGGCGATCGCTTGCGGCGAGGCCCTCGGAGCGCTGCAGGACCGTGCTGGTGCCGAGGTAGATCAGGTAGCCCGAGCCGAGGAGGGAGAGCACGGTGAGCGTGATCGGCTGCGCGGTGACGAGCGCGCCCACCCCGAGGGCGAGCACTACGACGACGAGGCTGTAAGCGGCGGCCATGCCGAGGATTGCCGGAGCGACCGATTTAGCTCGCAGCCCGGCCGCGATCGCGTAGGCCCAGTCGGCCCCGGGGGTGAGCACCAGGAGGACCGCAACGAGCCAAAACTGTGCGATGAGTGTGGGGTTCACGGGGCCTACTTTCGGTATCTGATCGAAGATTCTAGGCAAAATATGGCGGGAGGTGCTCCGTAAATAGTCGCGACCAGCGGGGAATGCTGGAAGAATGGGTGCCATGGACGCAATTAACCGGGAGATTCTTTCACTCCTGCAGGAGGACGGCCGGATGAGTGCCACGGATCTCGCCACGCGCGTGGGGCTGAGCCTGTCCTCCTGCCATCGCCGCCTGCGTGATCTGGAGCAGTCCGGTGCGATCGAGCGCTACCGTGCGGTGGTTGCCCGTGCGGCGGTGGGGTTGACCTTCGAGGCGCTGATCTTCGTGACGATGAGTCATACGGATCTGCACACCATCACCGCGTTTGAGGAGGCGGTCGTGGCGATCCCAAACGTCGTCGATGCGCAGCGACTGTTTGGTGAGCCCGACTATATGATGCGCGTGCTCACCCGCGACATGGCCGCGTACCAGGAGCTCTACGACACCGAGCTGGGCGCGCTTCCGGGCGTGCAGAGGCTGACCTCCACGATGGTGATGAAGCGCCTGGGGGCCGAGGGTACGGTGCCGCTGTAGGACCTCGGGCTTTTTCTGTTCTGTTTCCCACAGGGGGCGGATCTGAATCTCTTGTGCACATAATCACTGCGCACCGCCCACCCGAGTGCCGCATCGTTCAGCCTGGTAGCAGGAGGCAAAACGATGGCCAATCAGGACGTAGGGCGCGACGGTGAAAACCTCGCGGTGGAGTATTTGAGCGCGCACGGTTTCGAAATCGTCGAGCGCAACTGGCGCTGCATCGCGGGCGAGGTCGACATCATCGCCCGAGACGGCACCACCGGTGTCATCGCCATGGTCGAGGTGAAGACACGGCGTGGTCTGCTCGCCGGCCATCCGTTCGAGGCGATCACGGCGAAAAAGCTTGCGCGGATGAACGCCGTGGGGGTGCACTGGCGAGAGCAGGCGGGCCTGCACGAGCGCGTGCAGCTGGATGTCATCGGCATCATCCTGCGCGGCGCCGGCCCCGCCGAAATCGAACACCTGCGAGACATCTCGTGAGCGTGGGAAGAACCTGGGCGGTTTCGCTGCTCGGTATTCAGGGCTCGATGGTCGAGGTAGAGGCAGACGTCTCGCAGAGCCTGCCACGCCTGGTCATCATCGGGCTCGCGGATCGCTCGCTCGGGGAGGCCGAGGGGCGGGTGCGCCTCGCCGCCAACAACTCGGGCTGCCGGCTGCCCACCGGCCGCATCACGGTCAACCTCTCTCCCGCGGGTCTTCCCAAAGCAGGGGCGGGGTTCGACCTCGCGATTGCGCTGGCGTGCCTCGCGGCCGATGCCCGCCTCCCGCTCGCCTCGGTGGCCAGCGTGGTACACCTGGGCGAGCTGAGCCTCGACGGCCGCCTGCGGGCCACGCCGGGCATCCTTCCGGCGGTATTGGCCGCGCGGGATGCCGGGTATCCCCGCATCATGGTGCCGGCGGCCAACCGTGCCGAGGCCGAACTCGTGCCCGACACCGAGATAATCCCCATCGAATCGCTGCGGGCCGCCGCCATCTGGCACGGCGCCGATCTCGAGCCCGAAGATCACGATGCCCCGCTCATGCGGGGAGGGCTCGAGAAATCGACGGAGCCGGCATCGGCCGGCACGGCGTCCGCACTGATCCGCTCCCCGCCCGAGCCCAGCCTGGCCGATGTCCTGGGCCAGACCGACGCGGTCAAGGCGCTGATCACGGCCGCCGCGGGTGGGCACCACCTCGGCATGGTGGGGCCGCCGGGTACCGGCAAATCGATGCTCGCAGCCCGGTTGCCCTCACTGCTTCCAGATCTCCCGATCGACGTCGCCCTGGAGGTCGCCTCCGTACAGTCGTTGGACGGCGCCAGATTCGATTCCGGTATCCCGGTTCGTCCGCCCTGGGAGGCACCGCACCACAGCGCCTCGGTGGCGTCGATCATCGGTGGGGGAAGCACGCTGATCCGCCCCGGTGCCGCGGCGCGCGCGGCACACGGCGTGCTCTTTCTCGATGAGGCGGCGGAGTTTCCCGCCCACGTGCTCGACATGCTCCGTCAGCCGCTCGAAACCGGCGAGATCGTGATTCATCGCGCCATCGGAGCAGCCACGTTTCCCGGCCGATTTCAACTGGTACTCGCCGCCAACCCCTGTCCGTGTGGCTACCACGGCGAGAAGGCCCGCCGGTGTGACTGCCCGCCGCAGTCCGTCCGGCGCTATCGTGGCCGGCTCTCGGGGCCGCTACTCGACCGAATCGACATTCAGGTGCGCGTTCACCCCATCACCTCGGCGCAGCTCAACCTCGCCAGAGACTCACCCCGGTATGACCATCAGGCGCTCCGCGAGGACGTCAGACTCGCTCGTGAACGCGCGGCCCATCGCCTCCGAGACACTCCCTGGACCCGCACCGCCGACGTGCCCGGAAGCTGGTTGCGCGAGGGCACCCACCGGGTTTCCTCGGCGATGCTCTCGCCGCTAGACAAGGCCTTCGCCGCGGGTCGACTGAGTATGCGTGGCTACGATCGCGTGCTTCGCGTCGCCTGGACGGTCGCCGACCTCGGCGCCCACGCGGCCCCCACCCTCGACGACATCGGGGAGGCCCTCTTCCTCAGAGACGGCCTCACCGTGTGACCACCAGGCAAAACAGAGAGGCGAACCATGCCCATCCCACCCACGGTATTTGGTCTTCCCCGCGACCGCGTCATTAACGCCGCACGCGCGGTGCGTCAGACCTCGCGGGACGCCCTGTCCGATACCAACACCGATGACGCCCGAGACCACATCGATACGTTTGCGCGCGCGGCCTGGTCATCAATCGTCGAGCCCGGAGACTCCACCGCCTCCGAGCTCATCAACATCCTCGGGGCCACCGCCGCGCTGGATGCGCTCGTGCGCGACGAATCCGCGCACTACTGGGCCTCGATTCTGCTGGAGCGTCACGCGGGCGACCTCGACTCGGCCACAACCCTCGACGGTATGCACCGGGCACTGGAACGCTGGCAGCCACGCCTCGTCGCCAATCGAGTCCTTGACCTCCTCGAGCGCGCCCAGCGCACCGAAACTCTCGTCCTCGGCCCGTTCGATCACGAGTGGCCCCTCGCCCTGAACGACCTTCGCCTGCACACACCGCTCTGCCTCTGGGTGCGCGGCAACCTCGACACCATCGAGTCGGCACGCAACTCCGTCGCGCTCGTGGGTGCGCGCGCCTCAACCCGGTACGGCGAGGAGGTGACCCTCGAGATCGCGTCCGGCCTCGCCGTCCGCGGCTACTGCCTGGTGTCCGGCGCAGCCTACGGCATCGACGCCATCGTGCACCGTTCCGCATTTGCGAGTCACGGCCAAACCATCGCAATCGTGGCCGGAGGAGCCGACCGCCCCTATCCGAGCGGGCACGCCGACCTCCTTGCCCGCGTCGTACGCGATGGCGCCGTGATCTCCGAGGTTCCCAACGGCACGGCACCCACCCGCTGGAGGTTCCTGCAGCGCAACCGACTGATCGCCGCCCTCACCCGCGGCACCGTGGTGATGGAGGCGGGGCAGCGCTCCGGTTCGCTCAACACGGCCAACCATGCGGCCTCGCTCGGACGCCCCCTCGGGGCCGTTCCCGGCCCGGTCACGAGCACCACCTCGGCCGGCTGCCATCGCCTCATCCGCGACTATGCGGCCGCGCTCATCACCGACGTCGACACCGTCGTGGAACTCATCGAACCCCTCACCGGCCCCAGCGCACCCGCGGGCGTCCATCCTCGCACGGACGCTGATACTCGCCGAGGTTCCAGCCAGCCTCCCGGTGTCGAAGCGGTCGAAGTGCCCGGTGGCGGTTCGGGCTCCGCCCTGCCTCCCGAAGCCGACAACCGTGCCCGCGCTCGCCCAGGCATCAATCTCGCCGCATCCGGCGACCACGCTGGCGGTGCATCGAGCAGCGCGCCCGGGGATAAAACAGCCGGTGTTAGCCCCCAAAATCCTCGTCATACATCCGCGGGCGAGGAAGGCGAGGGCACGCCCACCGCCGAAGTCGAACGAAACCAGGGCGGAGCCGAGGCGATCAACCCCAACCCGGAATCAGCGGCGCCCGCCGTCACCTCGCAGAGGCGCACCCCGTTCTCGCGAACTCGCGTGGGAGGGGTCCCGCCACCGCTCTCGGCCCGAGCGCGAGCCGTGGAATCGGTGGAGGTCGCCCGGGTTCGCGACAGTCTCAGCCGCCGCCGTCCGCGAAGCGCCGAGGAAATCGCGGTCGATTCGGGGCTGTCCCACGAAACCGTGCGCTCCGCACTCGGTCTCCTCGCGGTCCAGGGCGAAATTGGCGGGGGTTCCGACGGCTGGACCCTCCGCGACGCCGAAAAGCACAGATAGGAGGTGAAACGAATGCCGTACGTGTTGAACCTGCACGCCTGGTTCAATTAGGTTGGTCGAGTCTGAATTGACTGGGAACTCCCGATGAATTGTGTTTTGGGAGAGAACGTAATTCACACTCATGGACTGATCTGGATTACTGGGGGAACCAGTCCGCGTGCCGGGCAGAGCTGCCCAAATTGAAGGGGAAAATGAACGTTATTATGTTGTTGACGCTCGTCATCGGGTTGAGCGGAGTGGTGTGGTGCCTTCTGCTAGTCGTCGTAGAGATTGTCACCTGGTCGTCTATTCGAGAACCGAAAAGGCGGAGCTTTAGCCGCATTCAGTTCGAAGCAAGACAGAGCCAGACCGTTATCGCCCCGGCGCTGGGCGCGCTCTATTCTGGGTTGTTCATTAGTCTCTCCGCCTCCTTTATCTTCAAAGGTCTCACGCCGGACGGGGGAGCAGACGAGTCTTCCCACCTCTGGAATCCCTTCATCGGGGTTGTCCTGTTCTTCGCGGGGGCCGTGACACTGCTGTTCATCTTGTGGGTGTTTTTCAAGGATCGGAGCGACTCGATCAGCCTTGCGCAGGACCCCTTCTCAATTCGTGCCGCCGCGGAGGAGTACATTAGCGCCCCAGAGCAGGCATCGTTGAAACCCGAGGATCTCGACACTCAGCTCAAAAACTGGGTGCAGAGAAAGGCCGCCTACACAATGGGGGTAGCGCCGGGACGTCCGAGGGAGAAGAACACCCGGGGGGAGGACCAGCGTGTCCGCAGAACCACCGCGCTAGAAGCAGCTCTGACCAAATCGGAAAACTCGCAGGGACGGCGGCAGGGCATTGTGAACTCGTTGAGGATCTACTACAGGGCGGCACGTAGATATCGACTCCGATTCATCTGGCCCGCGGGGGTTTCTGCAATTCTCTTGGTCGGAGTCGTTTGGATGGCCCTGGACCAGCCGGAGGTTCTTATCTCCAGCTCCGGCTGGGGAAGTCCATGGCTGATGGTCATTATCGTGGCGGTGGTGGAAATGGTTGTTGTGTTGGCATACGCGGTATTTCGAGGTAACCGCGCCCGCTTGTGGTATCGCGTCTATCGGTCCGCGCAAACGGGGGCGGAGCACCAGATCAGGGCGGCGCACGAGGTCAAAATCAGTCAGGTCTCCGAAGAGCAGCGTCTCCGGGAACTCGTCGATCAGCTAGAGAACATCCTGGAAAAGACCCGTACTGAGAGCGCTCCAATTGACGGTGCGAGGGCACGAGAGATCATTAGGCTGGGAAGGTTCCGCCTGGTCAAAGACTAGAAAACTGAGATTGGGCGCGGCCTCTGCCGGTCTGTGACACCATGGAACCATGGACATTCGGAGGTCGATCGAGGAATACCTCGACGTCGTACAACTTGAGCGCGGCTACTCGCCCGCCACGGTTACGGCATACGCGTCCGACCTCGGTGCCCTCGCGCAGTTTGCCGAGGAACGCGACATCGACGACTGCGCAGGCATCAGCCTCGAACTCCTCCGCGACTGGCTGTGGCAGCTCAGCCGAAACGGACTCGCCCCACGCAGCCTTGCCCGGCACGCGGCATCGGTACGAGGCTGGAGTGCCTGGCTGGCAAGAACCGGGAAAACGTCCCATGACGCCGCCGCACGGCTCCGTGCACCCAGCGCCGGGCGCACGCTCCCCAAGGTGGTGCCTCAGGACGCACTGCGTGAGCTCCTCGACGACCTCCGCACCCACGCCGCCGAAACCAACGACCCCCTCGCACTGCGCGACAGCGCAATCCTCGAGGTGCTCTACGCCACCGGAATCCGCGTCGCCGAACTCTGCACACTCAGCCCACACGACATCGACCACCAGCGCCTCACCCTCCGCGTCTGGGGAAAGGGCGGCAAGGAACGCATCGTGCCCTTCGGCGCCCCCGCCCGAGCCGCCCTCGAGGCGTACCTCGTGCGGGCCCGACCCGGCCTCGCCCATATCGCCGAAGAAAAAGCCCGCCGAAACACCGCCGCAGTCACCGACTCCGCCGCCACGTCCTTGGTCGCAGGTGACCCGGCGCGCGCGAACGACCGCGTATTCCTCGGTGCCCGCGGCGGAGCACTCGGCACACGGGCCGCCTACGGCATCGTCACCACTCGACTCGGTGCCCTTCCCGGTTCACCCACCTCCGGCCCACACACGCTTCGGCACAGCGCCGCCACCCACCTCCTCGACGGGGGAGCGGACCTCCGCACCGTCCAAGAAATGCTCGGACACGCCTCCCTCGGCACCACCCAGATCTACACCCACGTCTCGCGCGAACGCCTCCAAGACGCCTACCGGCTTGCCCACCCGCGCGCCTAACGGCCTGAACTCGACTGTGCCGCCTACCGGCTTGCCCACCCGCGCGCCTAACGGCCTGAACTCGACTGTGCCGCCTACCGGCTCGCACATCCGCGCAACCAGCACCCCGGGCACGGCACCCCGCCCGAAAAACAGAAGGGCACCCCGGCGGCCGCAGCTGCCCGCCGAGGTAGTGGCGGGCAGCCTGTTGCGGTCTTGCCAGGATGCGTTGCGTCCGTTTGCGACAAACGGCGAACGGATCACTATCGGGCGATAGCTGAACCTGATCCGTTCGTGATACACAATCTAATGATAAACATTAGGTTAGGCAAGCCTTATTTTCAATTTCGTCCGTTTGGGTGTTTCCACACAGGAAGTCGAGCCTAGTTTGGAGTCAACAGAAAGACGCGAACCGAGGCCCCAAAATAGAGCCGGGGATTGACATACTCATCGTTGAGTTTCACTCCCACGTGCAGGCACTCGGTGGGGCACACCCCGCCCGAGGCAACGACGCCCAGAACGTCACCCTGGGCGACGGGCTGCCCCGCCTCTGCCTCGGAGGACAGCGGCTCATACGTGGTGCGCAGCCCGCCGGGGTGCTCGATCGACAGCACCGGGCGGTTGACCACCGTACCCACAAACGCAATGGTGCCCACCGCCGGAGCGCGCACCACCTCGCCCATCGTGGCCGACAGTGCGATACCGCGTCGGCCGGGTCCCCAGGGTGTTTCGGGCGCCTGAAACTCCCAGAGTGCCACCGTCGGCGGCGGGATCGGCCACGGCCAGCGCGATGTGCGCCCCGCCTGAAGAACCCCGCGAGCGTGTTCCACCCCCTCGCCTGCGGGGGGAGAAACGGCTGAAGGGACAAAAACGGCTGAAGGGGTGGAAAAGGCGAGGCGGGAGGGAGGTGCCAAGGGTGTGGAAGAGAGGGAAACCACACGGATTGCTGCGTGCGGTGGGTCGGCGAGTGGCTGGGCGCGGGATACAGTGCCAGCGCCAGCGCCAGCGCCAGCGCCAGCGCCAGCGCCAGTGCCCGTGCCCGTGCCGAGCGACAAGCCCACCGTGAGCGTGAGCGCGGCAGTACCCAGCGCGCGAACCGGGGAGAATGGGAAGATCGTCATGGTGTCGATCCTCGGTGAATACCGCGGCGAGTGGGGCCCACGGACACAGAATGTGCACAACCGAGCTGGAGCCCTCGCCTGTGTAAACGGGTGAGGGCCCGAGTGCGCCGCCCGGCCGCTAGAGTCGCGCGATTTCCTGCCGCGGACGCACCGCAATGTCGGTCAGCTGGACATCAGCCGGGGCATCCACCACGAAGCGCACGGCCGCGGCCACCGAGGAGGGCTGAATATAGCGCTCCGGCGTGTAAGAAGACGGCGGAACGAGGGAGCGCAGCATTTCGGTGTCGGTCTGGCCCGGGGCGACGGTGGCCACGCGAATCCGGTGTGGCTCCTCATCGATGCGCAGCGTGTCGGCAAGGGCGCGCAGCGCGTGCTTGCTTGCGGCATAGACCACGCTACCCGGAACGGGGCGGGTGCTCGCGCCCGAGCCGATGAAGATTACCGTGCCGGCTCGCTCACGCAGCGTCGGCAGCAGGATGCGGGTGAGTTCCGCAGCGGCCACCACGTTGAGGGTGAGCTGCGCGGCCCAGTCGGCGGGGGAGGCCGTCTCGACGCTGTGTGCGGCACCGATGGCGGCCGCATGAACCAGCACATCCACGGCACTGGCGTCACCCAGCTCGGCACCAATCGTCTCCGGCCGCGCGAGATCCACGCGGCGGGAGTCGACGCCGGGAAGGAGTGCCAGCTCCGCGAGCTTCTCACCCGAACGGCCCAGCGCGATCACATCGTGGGTGCGGCTCAGATCCCGCACAATCTCAGCCCCCATGCCGCCGGTCGCACCGGTGACAATCGCGCGGGGGCGAGGGGCAACGCCCTCCACGGAACGGGTATCCGAACTGCTCATGGTGCTCTCCTTCTGCGCGCTCACGGCTGGCCCGCACCCCTCACGCTATCGCGCCTACCCGACGCTCGCGAGCCCCGCTGACCACGGGGATGTGTGACGACGCATGAGGTCATAGTTTGTCATTCCCGTTTTCTGGCGCGAATACGTCGGTACTGTCAGGTTTACGTTTTTACCCACCCCAACAGCCACCATCCCTCGTGTCGAGCCACCCCTTGCGGCCGCACGGACATCGCCAGGAGAAACACACATGCCTAAACCGAGACGCATTCTCGCCGGACTCGCCGCCGCGACGGTGCTTGCCATCGCGCTCGCCGGATGCTCCGCTAACGCGTCGCCCGCGCCGGGTAGCAGCACCGAGGCGGGTGCGCCCGTTACCGGAGGCACCCTGGTCTACCTCGAGCACCAGACCCACACCGGTCTGTACCCGCCGGGAGCCGGCTTCTACCCCAACGGCGGCATCGTCAACAACATCGCCGACCGCCTGGTGTATCAGGACCCGAAGACCCTCGAGTTCGAGCCGTGGATCGCCTCCAAGTGGGAGTCCAACGCCGACGCCACCGAGTACACCTTCACCATCCGCGATGGCGTGACGTTCTCCGACGGCACCCCGCTGGATGCCGCAGTCGTTGCCAAAAACTTCGACCTCTACGGCCTGGGCGATCCCGCCCGCGGCCTCACCGTTTCCGAGGCCATCAACAACTACGAGAGCAGCGAGGTGGTTGACAAGAACACCGTCAAGTTCCACTTCTCCGCCCCGTCGCCCGGTTTCCTGCAGGCCACCTCGACCATTAACTCGGGCCTGCTCTCGGACAAGACGCTCGACCTCACCTTCGAGAAGTTCGGTCCGGGTAACGCCGCCAACATCATCGGCTCCGGCCCGTTCACCGTGGAGAACGAGAAGATCGGTACCGGTCTCGACCTCGTGGCCCGCAAGGACTACAAGTGGGCCCCGAAGAGCTGGTCCAATCAGGGCCGCCCCTACCTCGACCGCATCCAGATCACAGTGACCCCCGAGGCGAGTGTTCGCGTCGGTGCGCTGCTCGCCGGCCAGGCCGGACTCGTCCGCAACGTCGAGGCTCAGGATGAGCCGCAGGTCACCGGTGCCGGATTCGAGGTCTTCGCCCCGCAGACAAACGGTGTGAACAACGGCCTCAGCCTGCGTTTCCGCAACGAAAAGCTCTCCGACATTCGGGTCCGTCAGGCTCTGATTGCCGGTATCGACCGGGCCGAACTGGTCAAGACCATCTACACCAAGAACTATCCGCTGGCCACCTCGGTGCTCAGCAAGACCGCACTCGGCTACGTCAACACCGAGGATAAGTTTGCCTACGACCCCAAGAAGGCCGAAACCCTCCTCGACGAGGCCGGCTGGAAGCTTGGCAGCAACGGCATCCGCGAAAAGGACGGCAAGCCGCTGACCCTCGTGGTCAACGAGGCAGCCCCGCAGCCGCGCTCCTTCGACGCACTGACCCTCGTCAGCCAGCAGCTGAAGAAGGTGGGTGTTGACCTGCAGATCCTCAAGGCCGATGCCGGCACCTACGCCAAGGCCATCCAGGATGCCGACCAGGTGCAGATCTACCACTCCATGGTTGGTCGCGCGGACCTCGACGTCATCAAGAGCCAGTTCTACTCCAAGAACCGCAACACCCTCCTGAACCGCGACAACTCGGATCAGTCGATCGGTGACCCGAAGCTCGAGGAGCTGCTGGAAGCTGTGGCCTCCACCGCCGACCCGAAGGCCCGCATCGAGGCGAGCCAGACCGTCCAGAAGTACCTGGCGGACGAGGCCTACGTGATCCCGTTCTTCGAGGAGCCCCAGGTCTTCGCCGCGGCCACCTACGTGCACGGATTCGCCTCCGAATCGGTGGGTCGCCCGAGCTTCGACGGCGTCTGGATCGACAAGAAGTAACTCACGAGCCCGGATCATCCCACGCGGGGTGATCCGGGCCTTCCGTGTTTCCCTGAAAGGACACCTCAATGAGGTATGTACTGGGCCGGTTGGGCCAGGCCGCGGCCGTGCTGCTCGCCGCATTCACCGTCGCATTTATTCTGCTTCAGGCGATGCCCGGCGATGCCATCATGATCAAGTTCGAAAACCCCGAGCTGGGGCTCTCGCCCGATCAGATCGCCGCCCTGCGCCAGGCATACGGCGCGGATACCCCGCTGCCCGCGCAGTACCTGCACTCGCTCCTGGGGTTTCTCGGGGGAGACTTCGGCTACTCGATTCAGAGCGGAACCCCGGTCAGGCAGCTCCTCGCCGAGGTGGTACCCGGCACTCTGATTCTCGCGGCGCTCGGTTTCGTCTCGGCCGTGATTCTCGCGGTGGGAATCACGATCCTCGCCAACCTGCCCGGTCTGCGTCGCATCGCCGATGTCTTCCGCTCGCTGCCCTCGCTGTTTGTCGCCGTGCCGGTCTTTTGGCTCGGTATCGTGCTGATCCAGGTGTTCTCCTTCCAGCTGCGCCTCATCCCGGTCATCAATCCCGGGCCGATCGAGGGCCTGATCCTCCCGGTGCTGACGCTCGCGGTGCCGATCTCGGCCCCGATCGCGCAGATCCTGATCCGCTCGGTGGACGACGTGCTGGGCTACCCCTTCGTCGCCGTGGTGCGCGCTCGCGGCGCAGACCCGTGGTGGATTCTCTGGCGTAACGTCGCCCGAAACGCGGTGCTTCCGGCTTTCACCATGGCCGGTGTGCTCTTTGGCGAGCTGATCGGTGGAGCGGTTGTCACCGAGACGGTGTTCGGTCGCGCGGGCGTGGGCCGCCTGACCGCGGACGCCGTGACACAGCAGGACACCCCAATCTTGCTCGCCATCGTGCTGCTCTCGGCCACCGCGTTTGTGGTCATCAACCTCGTGGTGGATCTCCTCTACCCGGTGCTCGACCCCCGCCTCGGTCCCCGCCGACGCGCACGGGTCGCGGCACCCCGCGAACGAAAGGTGGTGTCGGTATGAGTATCGACGAACGCGAGGCCGCGGCCGAACGCGAGATCTCGGTGGGCGGCACCGCTCCGGCCGAACGAGACGAGCGTGCCGCCCGCCTGCCCGACCCCTTCACCCCGCAGCGTCGCAGCCTGCGCGAGCGCATCGGCCGGCCCCGTATCGCGGTGGTGCTCTCCGTGGTCTGGCTCATCCTGGTGGTGCTGTGGGCACTGTTCCCCTCCGTCTTTACGCCGTTCGACCCGATCGCCGGGAACGCCGCCGAGGCGCAGCAGGCCCCGAGTCTCGCGCATCCCTTCGGCACCGATGCCACCGGGCGCGACATGTTCTCCCGGGTGGTCTACGGCTCGATCAACTCGCTCTCCGGCGCCCTGATCGCCGTGAGCGTGGGCTTCGTGATCGGCACCGCGATCGGCGTCTTCGCGGGTTCCTCACGCCGCCTGGTGGATGACATCCTGATGCGCATCGTCGACGTCTTCCTGGCGATCCCGTCGCTGCTGCTCTCGCTCTCGATCATCATCCTGCTTGGCTTCGGTACTGCTCAGGCGGCCATCGCGGTCGGTTTCACGAGCGTCGCGGCATTCGCGCGGCTCTCGCGGTCCGAGGTGGTGCGCGTGCGGGGTACCGACTACGTGGAGGCGGCCTTCGCGAGCGGCGGACGCTTCCTGCCGGTGCTGTGGCGACACGTGCTGCCCAACTCCCTCAATGCCGTGCTCGCACTGGCTGCACTGCAGTTTGGTACCGCGGTGCTCTCGATCTCGACCCTCGGGTTCCTCGGCTACGGTGCGCCGCCGCCCACGCCCGAGTGGGGCCTGATGATCGCCGAGGGGCGCAACTACGTGGCCACCGCCTGGTGGCTCACGACCCTGCCGGGTGCCGTGGTTGTGCTCGTGGTGCTCTCGGCAAACCGGGTGAGTGCGGCCATCGCCGCGCGGGGACGCATCTCGTGATCCCGCGCGCACTTCGCATCACCCCCTCCATCCGTCACTCCGCAGCGAAAGGACGCACCCAATGACCACCCTGCGAATTGAAGACCTCCAGGTGTCATACACCGTGGGGCGCGAGCGCCTCGACGTGGTGCGCGGAGTGTCCCTCGAGATCGAGCCGGGCCAGCTGCTGGCCGTCGTGGGGGAGTCGGGGTCGGGCAAGACCACGACCGCCCAGGCCGCCACCGGCCTGCTCGCGAGCAACGGTGCCGTTACCGGAGGCCGCGTGCTCATCGGCGAACACGACGTGACCGGCTGGAGCGAGAAGCGCTTCCGCGAGCTGCGCGGTCGCTCGATCGGCTGGATTCCGCAGGACCCAAACAACTCCCTCAACCCGGTCAAACGGGTTGGCGAATCCGTCGCCGAGGTGCTGCGGATTCACCGCTGGAAGGACCGCGCCGCGCGTCGGGCGCGAGTGATCGAGCTGCTCGACTACGTGGGCATTCCGAACCCCGAGCTGCGGGCCAGGCAGTATCCGCACGAGCTCTCGGGCGGGATGAAGCAGCGGGTGCTGATCGCGGGTGCGATCGCGCTCGAACCGGCACTGCTGATCGCCGATGAGGCCACCAGCGCACTCGACGTGACGGTGCAGGCCACGATTCTCGACCTGATCGACACCCTACGCCGCGACTCGGGGACCGCCGTCCTCATGGTCACTCACGATCTGGCCGTTGCCGCGGACCGTTCGGACCGCCTGGTGGTGCTCCGCGACGGAGTGGTGCAGGAGGCTGGCGAGACCGAGCGCGTGCTCGCCGACCCCGCAAGCGCATACACTCGGCGCCTGCTGCGTGACGCCCCGTCGTTCGCCTCGCTCTCCCTGGCGGACCCCCTCCGGCTGAATGTGAGCGAAGGTGCGGAGGCGGGGCTCCCTGAAACCGTTCCCGCGGCACACTCCGCCGAGATTACGGCCGAGAATCGTGCGAAGGAGAGACTCCGTTTGGTCCAGCGTGATGCGCTCCCGTCGAGCATTGAGGCCTCGGGAGACGCCCTGGGCCTCGCGGGACACACCGCGACCCCCGCGCCCGTCGTGGTTGCCCGCAACCTGGTTCAGAGCTTCGGCCACGGCGGCGATGCCCAGCGCGCGGTCGACGATGTGTCCTTCAGCATTGCGCCGGGAAGCACCCACGCGATCGTCGGGGAATCCGGATCGGGAAAGACCACCACCGCGCGCATTGTGCTCGGGTTCCAGCGTCCCACCTCGGGTACCGTGCAGATCCACGGTCAGGAGATCACGACCCTGCGTGGGAACGCGCTGCGTGAGCTGCGCCGCCGGGTGCAAATGGTGTACCAAAACCCCTTCGGATCGCTCGATCCCCGGCAGTCCATCGCGGACATCGTGATCGAGCCGCTGCGCAACTTTGGCATCGGCGACGCTGCCTCGCGACGTGCCCGCGCCGCCGAGATCATCGATCAGGTTGCACTCCCCGCCTCGGTGCTCACCCGTCGGCCACACGAACTCTCCGGCGGCCAGCGACAGCGCGTCGCGATTGCGCGCGCACTCGGCCCTGGGCCGGATGTCGTGGTGCTCGACGAGGCCGTTTCGGCCCTCGACGTGACCGTGCAGGCTCGCATCCTCGAGCTCCTCGGGGAGCTGCAGCGCGAACTCGGGGTGAGCTACCTGTTTATCTCCCACGACCTCGCGGTGGTGCGGCAGCTCTCGCACACCGTTTCGGTGCTGCGCGGCGGCCTCGTGGTTGAGGAGGGACGAACGGACAGCGTGTTCGACCGCCCCGAACATGAGTACACCCGCCAGCTCATCGCGGCGATCCCCGGCCGGCGCGCTGCCGCAACCGGGGCGCTGCGCAGCGCCTCCTAGCCCGCGCCGCCGCACTGCCCACTGCGCACTCCGGCCCGTCTCGGGCCGAGCGTCATACATCCCCACAGCACGAAAGAGATCTCCTCCCATGCCCGAACTCGCCTTCTTCACCCGCGTACTCGATGATGCCCCCGCCCCCGAGCGCTACCGGCTCGCGATCGAGCAGATTCAGGCCGCGGAACGCCTGGGCTACGACAGTGCCTGGGTGGCGCAGCATCACTTCAACGGCAACGAGGGCGGCCTGCCCGCGCCGCTGGTGCTCCTCGCCTCGGCGGCCGCGCAGACCTCCACGATTCGCCTCGGCACCGGCATCATCACCCTGGGTATGGAAAACGCGGTGCGCGTAGCCGAGGATGCCGCGGTGCTCGATGCACTGTCGGGGGAGCGGATCGAACTGGGTTTTGGATCCGGCGGAACACCCACCTCGTTCCCCGCCTTCGGCCTGGACTTTGAGGAGCGTCACCGCGCGTTTGATGAGAACTTCGAAACGCTGCGGCACGCGCTCCGCGGTGAGCGTTTCGGTGCGAGCGACAACCTGCTGTATCCGCCGGCGCCCTCACTTGCTGATCGTCTGTGGTTTGCGACCTTCAGCGCACCCCTCGCCGTGCGTGCGGGACACGCGGGGCTTGGCCTGCAGCTCTCCCGCTCGCAGCCGCGTCCCGCGGACAACCCCGATGCCACGCTTTCAGAACTCCAGCACCCCATCGTCGACGCCTATGAGGCGGCACTGCCGGCGGGTGCCCCGCGTCGCGTCTCAATCGCGCGCAGCGTATTCATCTCGGATGACCACGAGGCCGCGCGGGAGCTTGCCGAACGCCGCTACCGGGTGGCTCCGCTTGCCCGCTATCAGCTGGGCGATGAGGTGGACACCCTGGGGCGCGACGACCTGCTGCGCAAACTCGATGTCCACGTGGGGGATGTCGAATCCGTCGCCGCCTCTCTTGCCGCCGATTCGGTGCTGCAGCGCGCGACACAGCTGTCCTTCCAGGTGCACTCGGTTGATCCCGAACACGCCCTCATTCTGCGCTCGCTCGAGCTGCTGATCACGGAGGTCGCACCGAGGCTGGGCTGGCGCTGATTTCGCGCGCGGTCCGGTAGCGACAGGAGCACATTCGATTTCGGTCAGGGGAGGGGCGCTCACCAGCGAGCGTCGATAGAGTCTCGGAGCATTGTCGCGGTGGCTGGCCGGCGAGGTTGGCCATCGCGGCCCACACCTCCAGACACTGCTGAAAGTTGCTCCCATGACCGGTCCCACCGCGCCCTCTCCGACCCCCGGGCCCGATCGGTCCACGCCGCGTGCCGGGCGTACCGGGGCGTGGGTGTCCCATCATCGTCCGCTCGTTGTTGCCCTCTTTTGCCTTCTCGCCGTGATGCTGAGCGGTGGAATGATCATCGTGGCCTGGATCGGGGGCGGCGATCACCTGTTCGCGTCCGCCGAACAGTCCACCTCGCAGACCGCCCAGGCGTCGGCGAGCACGGGTGCCACCGAGTCGACTTCCCCGAGCGCATCCGCTCGACCGACCACTCCGGCCGAGGAGGAGGAAGAGGAGCCCACGGAGGAGCCCGTGACCGGGGGCGGAGGTGCCCCGGAGGACTTCGACGAGGATGCGCTGCGTGCGGTGATCGCGGCGGAAGACACCACGGCCCAGCGCATCGAAAAGGTCACGAACGCGCTCCTGGGAGGGCGCGCGGGAGACTGCGCGATTGGCGACTGCCTGCGCAGCGTCACCTATGACGGTGCCGGGGCGTACACGATGATTCTGGGATCGAAGATCGAGGCGCGATCCACCACTCCGGGGGATCTCATGTCCATGATGCGTGCGACGGGCTCCATCGTCACCTTCGCGGTGAGCTCCTCGGATGCCGCCGACTTTGCGCGACTAACGATTAGAACCCGTGACGGTTCGCTCCAGGCCACGACGCCCGTGGCTCTCGGCGACTAGGTTTTCGGCATCGCGGGTCGTGGCCGCGACCCCGCAGCGCGGATACGGGGAAAAAGCGGGCCGTCCGCGCGACGCGCGGGAGTTCGGCATCGACGCCGATCCTGCTAGGATGTGAAGAGCGCCTTCTTCTGAGGGCGACTACGCGTGCACGGATCACGCACAACCCCCTTCGGTCACCCTCGGTTTCGAGGGTCTGTGGGGCTGTGCCCGGTACCAGGCTACGCACCGTCGGTGCGTGGATCAACCGAGAACTATATAAAAGGAGAACGACCATGGCAGTCGTTACCATCCGCCAGCTGCTCGACAGCGGCGTACACTTCGGACACCAGACCCGTCGCTGGAACCCGAAGATGAAGCGCTTCATTTTCACCGAGCGCTCGGGCATCTACATCATTGACCTGCAGCAGTCGCTGGGTTACATCGACAAGGCCTACGACTTCGTCAAGGAGACCGTCGCTCACGGTGGCACCATCCTCTTCGTTGGTACCAAGAAGCAGGCTCAGGAGTCCATCGCCGAGCAGGCAACCCGCGTGGGTCAGCCCTACGTGAATCAGCGCTGGCTGGGTGGTCTGCTGACCAACTTCAACACCGTGTCGAAGCGCCTCGCTCGCATGAAGGAGCTCGAGGAGCTGGACTTCGAGGACACCTCGAAGTCGGGCTTCACCAAGAAGGAACTCCTCATCAAGAAGCGCGAGCTGGACAAGCTCCACAAGTCGCTCGGTGGTATCCGCAACCTCACCAAGACTCCGTCTGCGCTGTGGGTTGTTGACACCAAGAAGGAGCACCTCGCAATCGACGAGGCTAAGAAGCTGGGTATCCCGGTTATCGGTATCCTCGACACCAACTGTGACCCCGACGAGGTTGCCTACCCGATCCCGGGTAACGACGACGCCATCCGCTCCGTCAGCCTGCTGACCCGCGTGATCGCCGACGCCGCTGCCGAGGGCCTCATCCAGCGTCACCAGAAGCCGGCCGAGGGCCAGGCTGCTGCCGAGCCGCTGGCCGAGTGGGAGCAGGAGCTCCTCGCCGGTGCCGAGGCCGAGGCTGCCGCTGAGGCGCCCGCCGCTGAGGTTGCCGCCGAGGTCACCGAGGTTGCCGCTGAGGCAACCGACGCAGAGTCCAAGTAACAACCGAACCACGAGGGGTTAATACCATGGCTAATTTCAGCATTGCCGACCTGAAGGCCCTCCGCGAGGCCCTGGGCACCGGTATGGTCGACACCAAGAAGGCGCTCGAGGAGGCCGGCGGAGACGTCGAGAAGGCCACCGAGATCCTGCGTCTCAAGGGTGCAAAGGGTAACGCGAAGCGTGCCGACCGCTCCACCAGCGAGGGCCTTGTTGCCACCACTGAGAAGGACGGCGTCACCTACCTGCTCGAGCTCGCTTGCGAGACCGACTTCGTTGCCAAGAACGAGCGCTTCGGCAAGCTCGCCGACGACGTGCTGGCCGCGGTTGCCGCAGCCGGTGCCGACTCGGTCGAGGCTGCCCTGGCCGCTCCGGCCGGCGACAAGACCGTTGCCGAGCTGATCAGCGACGAGGCCGCCATCATCGGCGAAAAGGTTGAACTGCGTCGCGTCGGTGCCCTGAAGGGTGACGCGTTCGAGGTTTACCTGCACCGCACCAACAAGGACCTGCCGCCCCAGCTGGGTGTCGTCGTGGCCTACACCGGTTCGGACGCCGAGACCGCTCGCTCGATCGCGCAGCACATCTCCTTCGCGAACCCCTCCGTTCTGACTCGTGACGACGTCCCCGCCGACGCCGTTGAGAAGGAGCGCGAGATCGTGACCGAGATCAGCCTGGCCGAGGGCAAGCCCGAGGCCGCACTGCCGAAGATCATCGAGGGTCGTCTGACCTCCTACTTCAAGCAGGTTGCCCTGCTCGAGCAGGACTACGCCAAGGACAACAAGATCAACGTTGCCAAGGTGCTCGAGGATGCAGGCCTGACCGTTACCGGATTCCTCCGGTTCAAGGTCGGCGCCTAGTCTCACCCGATAGGAGTCCGGATTGCATTTGCGATCCGGACTCCTTTTCGCTGTCGCCAGCCAGGGGCGAACCACTAGCCTGGACTTTACATACGAACCACCGAAAGGGAAATAACCATGGCCTCGAGCGAAAAACGACGCGTCCTTCTGAAACTCTCGGGTGAGGCCTTCGGTGGTGGCTCCCTCGGTGTGAACCCCGACGTGGTCAGCGCCATTGCCAAGGAGATTGCCGAGGCGGCAAAGACCGTCGAGATCGCGATCGTCGTCGGTGGCGGTAACTTCTTCCGTGGTGCCGAACTCTCGACCCGCGGCATGGACCGCGGCCGCGCCGACTACATGGGCATGCTGGGTACCGTGATGAACGCCCTCGCCCTGCAGGACTTCCTCGAGCAGGCCGGTGCCACCACCCGTGTGCAGTCCGCCATCGAGATGACCCAGGTTGCCGAGCAGTACATTCCGCGCCGCGCCGAGCGTCACATGGATAAGGGCCGCGTCGTAATCTTTGGTGCCGGAGCCGGTCTGCCCTACTTCTCCACCGACACCGTGGCCGCGCAGCGCGCCCTCGAGATCGAGGCCGACGTTGTTCTGGTCGCGAAGAACGGTGTGGATGGCGTCTACACCGCCGACCCCCGCATCGACCCCACTGCCACCCGGATCGAGGAGATCACCTACCAGGAGGCGCTGCAGCGCGGCCTGAAGGTTGTCGATTCGACCTCGTTCAGCCTCTGCATGGACAACGGCATGCCGATGCGCGTCTTTGGCATGGAACCCGCAGGAAACGTGACCCGCGCCATCCTTGGCGAGGAAATCGGAACCCTGGTTCGCAACTAGTTCCCTCCCAACCGACCGCGCTCAGATACCGTTCCCGGTAGACTGTAGCGAGCCCCAAGAAACTTGAAGGAGTCCCCGTGATCGCGGAAGTACTGACCGATACCGGCGCGCGTATGGCCAAGGCCGTCGAGGTTGCCAAGGAAGATTTTGCCGGTGTGCGCACCGGACGAGCCAACCCCCAGATGTTCCAGAAGGTGATCGTGAGCTACTACGGCACCCCGACCCCGCTGGCCCAGCTGGCCGGTATGCAGAACATCGAGGCACGCACCATCGTCGTGACTCCCTACGACAAGGGTGCGCTGCGCGACATCGAAAACGCGATTCGCGACGTCCCGAACCTCGGTGCTAACCCCACCAACGATGGTTCCGTCATCCGCGTTACCCTGCCCGAGCTCACGGAAGAGCGTCGCAAGGAGTACGTGAAGCTCGTTCGTACCAAGGGTGAGGACGCCAAGGTTGCCGTGCGCAACATTCGTCGCAAGGCCAAGGAAGAGCTCGACGCGCTGAAGAGCGAGGTCGGCGAGGATGACGTGGCACGCGGTGAGAAGGAGCTTGAGGCCCTCACCAAGTCGCACACCGACGCGATCGACGAGGCTCTGAAGCGCAAAGAAGCCGAGCTGCTCGAGATCTGATTCCGTTGACCGAATCGATCATGAACTCCGGCGAGGGCGCTCGTGGCTAAGGCCACGGGCGCCCCGCTCGAGCCCGAATCCGGGGAGAACGAGGAGCACCACTCGTCCCGGGATGTTTTGCACGCCCAGATTAAGGCGACCCGCGCCGACATTGAACGCCAGGTTCAGGTCACGCGAGCTCAGATTGATCAGGTTAACGAGCGCATTGCCGCGCGTACCGGGCGAAACCTTATTCTTGCGATTCTGATCGGCCTGGGGCTCGGCGGCGCACTGCTCGTCAGCCTCATCGTCATCAAGGACCTGTTTGCACTGCTCGCGCTCGCTTTTGTGGTGTTTACCACGCTGGAGCTCGTGACGGCGCTGAGGATTACCCCGCGCAAGGTCGACCCGATCCCCAACGTGATCGCGGCCGCGGGTATCGTCGTGGCCGCCTACGTGGCCGATCCGGTCCTGATCTGGAGTTCGCTCCTCGGCGGGATCGCGGTGGTCATCGTCTGGCGCCTGATCGCCCAGATGATCGAGGCCGACGGCCGCACGGCACCGGAAATTCTCCGCGATGTGCTCGCGATCTTCCTCGTGCAGGTGTATGTGCCGTTCATGGCCGCGTTTGCCGTGCTGCTCACTCGCCAGACCCACGGAGAGTGGTGGGCGCTGTCCTTCCTCATCGTGGTCGTCTGCGTGGATGTGGGAGCGTATGCGAGTGGCCTGAGCTTCGGTAAGCACCCGATGGCCCCGAAGATTAGCCCCAAGAAGACCTGGGAGGGTCTCGCCGGTGCGGTGGTTGCCGCGCAGATCGCGGGCATCCTGTTGGCGATCTTCCTGCTCGAGACCCCGTTCTGGGTGGGCATGATCCTCGGTGCCGTCCTGGTGGTTTCGGCGACGTTCGGCGATCTCGCCGAGTCCCTCATCAAGCGTGACATCGGCATCAAGGACATGAGCTCCTGGCTGCCGGGGCACGGCGGGTTCCTGGACCGCATCGACTCGATGCTGCCCTCGGCTCCGCTGGCTTTCGCGCTGTTCATGATTTTCAGTCCGCTCTCAAGCGCGGTGTCCTAGGCTCCGTCTCGTCCCATTTTCGCGTTCGGTCGTCGCTCTGCGCGGCCCATGACGCCTTACAGGAGGTTTCTCGTGTCCACCACGTTCCCGGATAACAAGCGCGGTGTGCGCGGTTACCGTCCCGCCGACGTTGATGCCTTCCTCGAGCGCGCCCGGATTGCCTATGACGCGGCTCCCGGGAGTCCGGAGGCGCTGTCGAGCGCCGACATCCGTTCCACCTCGTTCAAGCTGGTAAAGAAGGGGTACTCCACCGGGCACGTTGATGCCGCGTTAGAGCGCCTCGAGGACGCCTTCGCGCTGCGTGAGCGCGAACTGGCACTGTCCGCGAGTGGACAGGACGCCTGGCTGACCCGGGTACGCGAGACCGCCCAGGTGCTCCTCAATCGCCTGGCTCGCCCCGAGGGGGAGCGTTTCCGCCGTGCCGGCCGACTGACTCAGGGCTATTCGGTCGCCGATGTGGATGCCTTTGCCGCGGAACTGCGCGGGTATTTTCAGGATGGTCTGCCGCTCTCTCTTGACCGCGTGCGCACGGTCACGTTCTCCGCAGAGCGGGGCGGTTATGCCGAGGAACAGGTGGATCTGGTCCTCGACGAGGTCACCAATGTCATGCTTGCGGTCCGGTAAGCGCATCGCTTTTTTGCCGACCGTCGACTAGGGTGGGGTAATCGTGGGTAAACATCGAGCTAATTCACAGCCGCGGGATCGGGCGCAGCAGCGCCGGCCGCGGATCTCGCGAACCCGCGGGCGTCGGGCACTGGGTGCCGTTGCCTTTACCGCGGTGTCTGGATTCCTGATGGTCAGCATCATTGATCCATACTCCGGCGCGACGGCCTCTCCATATTTCCAGCTTGCCGGAACGGCGGTCTCGACCGAGGCCGACCCCGGGCAGAGCCTCGTGAGTGAGGGCACGTACGAGAATACGATCTCGCGCCACGGCTACGAGATCGCGATGATCGAACGCGTGGTTGACGAGCCGGAGACCCCCGCAGACGAGCCTAAAACCCCCGGTCGCAAGGTTGTTGCGGATCCCGGCGGGGCAAAGTCGGTTGCGCTTTCCATGGTGCGATCGCGTGGTTGGGGAGACGAGCAGTACATCTGTCTCGAGCGACTCTGGCAGAAGGAATCCAACTGGCGCGTCAACGCGGCAAACCGCAGCAGCGGTGCGTATGGCATTCCGCAGGCGCTGCCCGGCCGCAAGATGGCCTCCGCGGGCGCCGACTGGGAATCCAACGCCGCCACGCAGATTAAGTGGGGGCTGGGCTACATCTCCGGCCGCTACGGGTCGCCGTGTGGTGCCTGGGGGCACTCGAAGGCGAAAAACTGGTACTAACCGCTCGATCGGGGTGATATTTCCCCCGTTCGGGGGTGGCGTTGGTGGCCAGAATCGATTTTGCCGCGTATGCTTTATCAAATCGTGACAAAACACCTCGCTCCCGTAACCACCGCATCCGCACGTCGTGCTCGACGTACGGCCCCGGTGCGCCCCTTCTCCCGGGGTCGGTTCCTTCTTGGTTGTGTTGCCTTCGCCGCGTCTGCGGGCTTTGTGCTGACGACCGTGATTGATCCCTCCGGTGGAGCCGTTGCGTCTCCCTATCACACCTCACCCTTTGCCCCGGTGTCCGCAGACGTCCTGACGTCGGCCACCCAGGCGCTTGAGGCCACAGGGGAATACACGAACGACTTCTCTCGTGACGGCTTTGACGTCGCGCTCACCCCGAAGATCGAGGTTCCCGTGGCGCCGCCCGCCACCGACACCTCGGACACCACCAAGTCCACCAAGGGAACAAAAACCACCGGCAACAGCGGTGGCGGTTCCCCCTCGGCTCCGCCGGCCGCACCGCCGAACGCGGGTTCCGCCCAGGCCATCGCATTTGACATCGTCATGTCGCGTGGTTGGGGTCAGGACCAGTACGCGTGCCTCGTTGCGCTGTGGAACAAGGAGTCCGGCTGGCGTTACAACGCCGCGAACCCCAGCGGTGCCTATGGCATCCCGCAGGCGCTGCCCGGTCGCAAGATGGCCTCCGCGGGTGCCGACTGGCAGACGAACCCGGCTACCCAGATCCAGTGGGGTCTCGGCTACATCACGGGCCGCTATGGCTCGCCATGTGGTGCCTGGGCTCACTCGCAGGCATTCAACTGGTACTAAACCCGATTCGATCACCGAACGCGAAAGTGGCGGATCGCACGCATTCTGGCGTGTGGCTCGCCACTTTTTCGTACCCGGCGCACCACCCTCATACAATGGACAACATGCCTCGGAGTAATCGGCCGCGGGGACGTAAACCTCCCGCTCATGACCATGACAGCCTGCACCACCTGGTGGTGGGCTTGAAGCGCTCAGAGTCGCGTCGAGGCATCGAGTATGCGGTGCAGCCGGTTTCCCCGCGCAGCGCGATCAAGCCCTATCTATGCCCGGGCTGCAACCTCAACATCGAGATCGGTGTCGCCCACGTTGTGGTGTGGCGTACCGACAGTGTGATGGGGGAGCGTGCCGGCCTGGAGGCTCGCCGCCACTGGCACACGCACTGCTGGCAGATCGCCTAAGTTTTACCCCGAGAGCGGAGAGAAATATGGCTCAGATTGAGGTGCGTGCCGGAGCGATGCTTCCCGCACGCCGTGAAGACATCACCCTGCACACGGGTGACGGCCTGACGCTGGTGGGAGAGCTCGCACTTCCGCTCGAGCATCCGCCGGTCGCAACGCTCGTGACCCTGCACCCGCTGCCCACCGCTCAGGGGTTTATGGACTCCCACATCCTGCGAAAGGCCGCGGCGCGGCTGCCTGCGCTCGCGGACCTTGCCGTACTGCGCTTCAACACGCGCGGCACGTCCTCGCCGCGGGGAACCAGCGACGGTCACTTCGAGGAGGGCGAGGGCGAGCGCTTCGACGTGGCCGCGGCGATGGCGTTCGTGGCCGAGCGGGGGCTCCCGAACCCCTGGTTGGTTGGCTGGTCGTTTGGCACCGAGCTGGCACTCAAGTATGGACGCGAGCATGCGATTCGCGGTGCCATCCTGCTGAGCCCGCCGCTACACCGCGCGAGCGCCGAGGAGGTGGCCGCCTGGCACGGCGACCCCCGAGGGCTCACCGCGCTCATTCCCGAGCACGACGACTACCTTCAGCCGGAGGAGGCAGCGGCACGATTTGCGTCGGTGCCGGAGATGACACTGCTGCCGATCGAGGGTGCCAAGCACCTCTGGGTCGGGGAGAAGTACGTCAAGATCGTGCTGGACGAGATCGTGCGCGTCACCAACCCGGATGCACTGCCGCTGCCCACCGAGTGGGACGAAGCCGAGGCCTAGCTCAAACGAGCGGGTGCTACTTCCGGTTTTGTCGGGGGATGAGCACCTGCTTGACGATCATCTGAATGGCCGCGGCGGTCGGGATCGCGATCAGAGCTCCGAGGAGGCCGAGCAGGGCCCCACCGCTGAGTGCGGCGATGACGACCACCGCGCCGGGAACCGCGACCGCACGGCTCATGATGCGCGGGGAGATGATGTACGCCTCAACCTGCATGTAGATGAGGTAGTAGATCGCCGCGATGAGCGCGATGGTGGGGGAGCCGAGCCCCGGGATCAGGCAGATGAGTGAGATCACGACGGCGGCACTCAGCGTACCCACCAGCGGAATCAGCGAGAAGAAGAAGGCGATGAAGGCGAGCACCTGCGGGAAGGGTGCGCCGATGATCGACAGGAAGATGAACGACAACACGCCGTTGAACGAGGCGGTGGCGATCTGGCCGATCACGTAGCGACCCACCGAGTCGGTGATCTGCTCCGAGAGCTCGGCAAAGCGCACGCGCTTACTTGCGGGCACGAGCAGGTACATTCCACGCTTCATCGCGGGCAGTGATGAGGTGAAGTACACCGTGAGAATTGTGATGACCAGTGCCCCAAAAAGGAACGTGCCAAATCCGAAGGCCACCTGAATGGCCTGACTGCCGATATTCGAGATGTTGGCGAGGAGGAAGTTGGAGACCTGGTCGAGCAGCTGCGGGATGTTGAGTGCAGGGAACTGCTTTTCAAGGTAGTCGACGATGTCGGTGTTGGTGAGCTGGCGCTGAATATCCGGCAGCATCGCGATAAATCGGCTGATCTGCTCCACCACGATCGGCACCACCATGCCGGCGAGCCCGGCGATGACGCCGAGTGCACCCAGGACAACGGTGAGGACGGCGGTCCAGCGCGGGAAGCGCTTCTTTTCGAGCCAGCCCACGATGGGATCGAGGCCCAGAGAGAGGAACAGCGCCGCACCGACGTAGACGAGGATCGTCTGGAGGGAGACGATCGACATCAAAATGAGAAGACCGAGGCCAACGCCGAGCGTGCCCACCAGCCCGAGCCGGAACGCGTTCTTAATCTGCACCGGATGGCCCTTCTTTCCCGTAAATCCTCTACCCGAGCTTAGTCCGGCAGCGTGTTCTCGGTACGGACGATGTCCGGCGCGCCCGTGCGTAGACGCTGGGAGTTTTCGTACCCTTCTAGGCGGTTTAGTTCCCGGTCGGTTATCCTGAGGAGTCTGTGTGTGTGACCGCGTACCCAAAAGATGATGACTGGTAACCCGATTTGCGGTGACACAGAAGGAGAAAATCCGTGCGTTTTGTTTTCGCCATTGCCTCACTCGTACTCGCCTCGGTGCTCATTGTCTTGGGCATCGCGCAGCGAACCGTGTTCCTTGGCCCCGCATACTTTGAGCTCGAAACCAAGGTGTCCTCTTCGGAGCCGTACACCGTGATCGGCGGCTCGGTGCTGACGTCCCACGAGGGCCGGCAGTCGCTGTCGGTGTCGAGTGATAATGGCGAGAAGGTATTCGTGGGCTATGGCCGCACCTCGAACGTCGAGGCGTGGCTCGGGCAGTCCCCGTATAACCAGCTGTCGCTGAACAAGCAGGGCACCGAGCTGGTTTCCAAAGTTCGTACGCCCGAGGTGAAGGACAACATCCCCGGAAGCACACCGCCCGAGGGCGTCAGCGCCGCGGCCTGGGCGAACCCCGCCGGGTCGGATATGTGGCTCGGCGAAAAGACCGAGGAGGGTGCCGCGATCAGCACGATCGCCGTGCCCGAAGACGTATCTGTCATCATTGCCTCGGATGGCACTGCCCCGGCACCGTCGAACATTCGCATCACCTGGCCGCTCGATAACAGCACGCCGTGGGCCGGTCCGCTGATCGTCGCGGGCCTCGCGTTCCTGCTGCTGGGTATTGTGCTCTACCTGCTGGGTGTTCGCCACATGCGCAAGTCTCGTGGCCCCCGCCGAAAGAGCCTCGCGCCGCTTCCGGATGAGGAGGGCTCGATGAAGCTGCCGCGTGTACGTAAGTATCGCCCGGAGGGTCAGGCTTCGCCCGGCCGTCGCTTCGGCAAGCGCAGCATGGTGATCGCCCCGCTGGGTCTCGTCACCGTGCTCGCCCTGTCTGGTTGTTCTCCCGCCTACTGGCCGGGTGGAGCCGACCCCACGCCGGAGAGCGACACCGTTTCGGTGGAGCCCCTCGCGGGTGCTACCCCCTCGGCCAGCGCGAGTGCCACCACCGATGCCGATGCGCTGCCGAACCCGGTCATCACGGTGCCGCAGGCGGAGCGCATCATCGAGCGTATTTCGGTGACCACCCACGACGCCGACCAGAATCTCAATCTCGACCTCGCAAAGACCCGGTTCGCCGGCCCCGCGCTCACCGAGCGTGAGGTCAGCTATAAGATTCGGGCGACCAAGCCCGATCTCGCGCCGGTCACCCCGGTCCCCGGATCGCCGCTGCGCCTGACCCTGCCGCAGGCCACCGATGGGTGGCCGCGCACGGTACTCGCCGTGGTTGCGGACAACGAGGATAAGGAGCTCGCCCCGACCGCGCTCATGCTCGTGCAGGACAGCCCGCGTGCCAACTACGTCGTGCACTACGCAACCCGGCTGGAGCCGAAGGCCACCATCCCGGACGTTGCCTCGGCCGCGATCGGTGCCGCCTCGGTTCCCGCGGACTCCGCGTTCCTTGCGATGGCGCCGGATCAGCTCGCCGCCGCCTATGGTGACATCCTCACCAACGGCGACCAGAGCCAGTACTATGCACAGTTTGCCGCCGATGGCGACTCGCTGCGCACCCAGATCAAGAAGTTCCGCGATGATGTCACCGCGAGCCTCACGGACAAGGCCGCATCCGCGGAGTTCCGCACCGAGGCGGGCACGGGCAAGCCGCTCGCCCTCGCCACGAACGACTCCGGTGCGATCGTCGCGGTCAGCCTGCACGATATTGTGAAGGTGTCGCCGACAAACGCCGACGCCAAGGTCAAGCCGAGCGGTGAGGCCGTGGCCGCCCTGCTGGGTGCGGCCGAAACGGCGAAGCCGCTGCAGACGACCTATGAGGAACAGCTACTGTTTTACGTGCCGGCTAAGGACAGCACCGAGAAGATCACCCTTCTCGGCTTTAGCCAGGCCCTGATTAAAGCCGAGGAAGTACAGTGACCGCACACGAGTCCATCCCCGCGGGTCTGCGCGGAGCCGCAGACCTGTCAAACCTAGGCCGCCCGGCCGCGCCCGCTCAGCCCGCCGCTGCGGGTGCCGGCTTCGGCGCGCCCGCAGCTCCGGCCGCTCCGGTGGCTCCCGCCGCATCGGATGCCGTCCAGGTGTCCAGCCTGGTGCTGGTCGCGACCGACGCGACCGTGGGCGAGATTGCCGAGCTGTCGAGCCGCGTGCCGGTGGCCCTGCTGATCTGGTCGCCACGCAGCCCGGAGAGCGATGCCATGCGCGCTCGCCTGGGTCAACTGGTCGAGGCATTCTCCGGCCGCCTTGTGCTCGCGACGGTGGATGGTGACGCCAACCCGCAGCTCGTGGGGGCGTTCCAGGCTCAGACCGTCCCGACCGTTGCCGGCCTCATCGGCGGGCGTCCGGTCCCGATGTTTGAGGGCGATCTGCCCGACGACCAGGTGCAGTCGGTCTTCGCCCAGCTCATCGAGCTGGCCGGGCAGAACGGCGTGGTCGGAATCGCCCAGGCCACCGGTGCACCGGTGGAACCCGAGCCCGAACCGCTGACCCCGCAGCAGCAGCGCGCGTTTGACGCGATCGAGGCGGGCGACTACCCGACCGCCGTGGAGGCCTACTCCGAGGCCCTCGAGCTTAACCCGCGTGATGAACTCTCGCGTGCGGGCCTGTCCCAGGTGCGCCTGCTGGAGCGCCTGAGCCACGGCACACTGGACGACATTCGCCGCGCGGCCGCCGAGGGCCCCACCGATGTGAGCGCCCAGCTCGCGGTGGCCGATCTCGACATCTCCGGTGGTCACATCCAGGACGCCTTCGTGCGCCTGCTCGATCTGTTCCCCGCGGCTTCGGCCGAGGATCGTGGCCTCCTGCGTCAGCGCCTGGTCGAGTACTTCGACGTGGTCGGTGCCGAGGACCCGCGGGTGCGCGCCGCACGCCGCGCGCTGTCCGACCTCCTGTTCTAGAACCCGCACGCATGTCGATTTATCTCGACCACGCCGCAACCACGCCGATGCGCGAAAGCGCCCTGCAGGCGCTGGTTGCGGCGCATGCGCGCGTGGGTAATCCGGCGTCGATCCACGGCCCCGGTCAGGCGGCGCGTGCGGTGCTGGAGGAGGCTCGCGAGCGGGTGGCGGCCACCGTTGGTGCCGACCCGATCGAGGTGATTTTCACCTCCGGCGGGACCGAGTCCATCAATCTTGCGCTCAAGGGCCTGTACTGGCAGCGTAATGCGGGCGTTCGACGCCCGGTACTGCTCGTGCCCGATGGCGAGCACCACGCCACGATCGATACCGTCGAGTGGCTGGTGTCTCACGAGGGTGCAATCACCGTGCCCATTCCGCTGGACGAGCACGGCAGTATTTCGGTGTCCGCACTGAACGATGCGCTGGCCGAGCACGGCGATGCCGTGGCCGCGGTCACCGCGATCTGGGCGAACAACGAGGTGGGTACGATTCAGCCCGTCGAGGAGATTTCTCGCGTGTGTGCCGCAGCCGGAGTGCCGCTGCACCTGGATGCGGTAGCCGCCTATGGGCATGCGGATATCGATCTACGTGCGCTGCGTACCGCCTCGAATGCTCGGGGAAACGCGGGGCCGGTGGCGATCAGCATCTCGGCACACAAGATTGGCGGCCCGATCGGCATCGGCGCGCTCGTGCTCTCCCGTCAGGGTGCGGTGGAGCCGCTACTGCACGGGGGTGGGCAGCAGCGCCAGGTGCGCTCCGGCACCCAGGATGTTCCGGCGGCGGTGGCGTTTGCTGCGGCCGCGGGGGAATCCGAGCGGGAGCGAGCGAGCGAACACGCCCGGCTCGAGCGACTGCGCGATCATCTGATCGACGGAGTTCTGACGGCCATTCCGAACGCCCGGCTCTCCGGACTCACCGGCGAGGGTCGCCTGGATAACAACGTGCACATCGCGTTCCCCGGAGCGCAGGGCGACTCCCTGCTCTTCCTGCTGGACATGGCGGGTGTTGCGGTGTCTACCGGCTCGGCCTGCCAGGCCGGCATCCCCGAACCCTCGCACGTTCTGCTCGCGATGGGCAGGGATGAGGCGGCCGCACGCAGCGTGTTGCGCTTCACCCTCGGACACACCACCACCGCCGCGGACGTAGATGCCTGCCTCGGGGCGCTTCCCGCGGCCTATGCCTCGGCAGCCCGCGCGGGTCTCTCTAACCGAGCCGTCTAAGGGAGTGTGGTGTAGCCGTAGGCCCACCCCTCCGGGCGGCCCGCGGCACCACACTCAGGCACCGGTGCCGCTCACGGCCGACAGCGCGTAAACTTGTCCGAGTGAAGGTACTTGCAGCAATGAGTGGCGGGGTCGACTCCGCCGTAGCCGCAGCCCGGGCGGTAGAGGCCGGGCATGAGGTCGTGGGGGTGCACCTGGCGCTGAGCCGGATGCCCGGAACCCTGCGCACGGGCAGCCGAGGCTGCTGCACCATCGAGGACTCGATGGATGCCCAACGCGCGGCCAACATCATCGGAATTCCGTACTATGTGTGGGACTTTTCCGAACGCTTCAAACTCGACGTCGTCGACGACTTTATTGCCGAGTACTCCGCCGGCCGCACCCCGAACCCGTGCATGCGCTGCAACGAGAAGATCAAGTTTGCCGCCCTGCTGGAAAAGGCGCTCGACCTCGGTTTCGACGCTGTGTGCACCGGCCACTACGCCGGAATCGTCAAGGATGACCAGGGCAACATCGAGCTGCACCGCGCGAGCGCCTGGGCGAAGGATCAGTCCTACGTGCTCGGGGTTCTGACCGCCGAGCAGCTCAAGCACTGCTACTTCCCGCTCGCCGACACCCCGACCAAGGCGCTCGTGCGTGCTGAGGCCGAGGAGCGCGGGCTGAGCGTCGCAAACAAGCCCGATTCCCACGACATCTGCTTCATTCCGGACGGCGACACCCGCGGCTGGCTGGCCGACCGCGTGGGCACCCAGACCGGTGAGATCGTGGACCGCGCCGGAAACGTCGTGGGCAGCCACGAGGGCGCCCACGCCTACACCGTGGGGCAGCGCCGTGGCCTGCACCTCGGTACCCCGGCCCCGGATGGCCGCCCGCGCTTTGTGCTCGAGGTGCGCCCGAAGACCAACGAGGTCATCGTTGGCCCGAAAGAGGCTCTGGCCACCGCCGAGATCGCCGGATCCCGCTACACCTGGGCCGGGCTGGCACCGGAGAACCCCACCGAGTCATTCGACTGCGAGGTACAGATCCGCGCCCACGCCGATCCCGTGCCCGCGGTGGCGCGCATCGCCGAGACCGAGGACGGCACCGAGCTGCACATCATCCCCGAGACCCCGCTGGACGGTGTGGCCCCCGGCCAGACCGCCGTGGTGTACGTGGGTACCCGGGTGCTCGGCCAGTGCACCATCGATCGCACCGTCTCCGCGGTGCCGGCGGGTGCGCTGGGCTAGAACCCAATCAAAAAGGCGGCGACCGGAATTCCGGTCGCCGCCTTTTTGTGGGAGAACTAGTTCTTCTTCGACACGTTCTTGCGCGTGAACAGGGTTTCCGCCTGTTCGAGGCTCAGACCGTTGGTCTCGGGAATCTTGAACCAGACGAACACCAGCGAGGCAAACGCAAACAGCGCGTACATGCCGTAGGTCAGCGGCAGCGAGGCGGCGGCCATGACCGGGAAGCTCACGGTGATGAGGAAGTTCGCGATCCACTGGGCCATCGCGGCCACACCGAGCGCCTTGCCGCGGATACGACCCGGGAAGATCTCGCCGAGCAGCACCCACACCAGCGGGCCCCAGCTCGCGGCGAAGCAGATGACGAACAGGTTGGCGGCGATCAGGGCCACGGTTCCCCAGGCACCGGGCAGGTGCGGTTCGCCGTTCACGACGGTGGCGTTCGCAAACGCGATGGCCATGGCGCCGAGTGAGATTCCCATGCCGAGCGAGCCGGTGAGTAGGATCGGGCGGCGACCGATGCGGTCCACCAGCGCGATTGCGACCAGGGTGGCGGCCACGTTGATCACGGAGGTGATCACGCCGATGAGCAGCGAGTTGCTCTCGTCGAACCCGACGGCCTTCCACAGGGTGGTGGAGTAGTAGAAGATCACGTTGATGCCCACGAACTGCTGGAACACCGACAGGATGATTCCGATCCACACGATCGGCAGCAGGCGACGGCCCTCAAACAGCGAGGCCTTCTTGGTGGTCTTGTCCTCCTCGATGGCGCGGTTTGCCTCGGTGACGGCGGCCTCGATGTCCTCGGACTTCCACATGGTGGCGAAGATCTTGCGTGCCTCGGGCTCGCGGCCGTGCATGAGGAGGAAGCGCGGGGATTCGGGCAGGCGCAGGGCCAGGATGCCGTAGACGATTGCCGGAACCGCGCAGGCGAGGAACATCCAGCGCCAGGCCTCGATCCCGAACCAGAACTCGGATTCGGCGCTTCCGGCGGCTCCGGCGAAGGAGGCGTCGGAGAGCAGGGCGGCGAAGATACCCAGGGTGATCGCGAGCTGCTGCAGCGAGGCCAGACGGCCACGCTCATACTTTGGTGCAACCTCGGCAATATAGGCGGGTGCCACCACGGAGGCGATACCGATTCCGAGGCCACCCACCACGCGCCAGATGATCAGATCCCAGGGTGCGAATGCGAAGGCCGCACCGAAGGAGGACACCAGGAAGAGAGCGGATCCGAGCAGCATCGTGAAGATGCGCCCGCGGCTGTCGGCGATGCGGCCGGCAAAGTAGGCACCGATCGCACAGCCGAGCAGGGCGGATGCGACCGCGAAGCCAATGAGTGCGTCGGAGAGTGCGAAGTGTTTCTGCATGGCGTCGACGGCTCCGTTGACAACGGATGAGTCAAAGCCGAAGAGGAATCCACCTACGGCTGCGGCTGCGGCGACCCCCACCACACGCCGATGAAGCTGTTTTTGTTCCGCAGTTGACTGCGGCCCCCTTGATTCGGACACGACTTCTCTTTTCTCGTTCGGGGATTAACCCGCGTCCGACCGTGAAGAGTCGGGCTCGGCCTACGGCTGCCCCCGGAGCCACCGTGGATCGAATTACTACGTCTCACACCATAAGCACGTTTGTGCAAAACACGGAAACTCTGGCCGATATCTAATCAAAATTCACGGCAAACACCAGACAAAGTGTGTATCAGCGAGGCGGGTGGTGGATGTCTGAGGCCGTTCGTAGAATGAGACCGTGACTACAGACGCAGGATCCGACGCTCCCCAGGCCGCCTTGTCCGGGAACGAACCCGCCCCCGGCGGGCACATCGAGCTCGCCGCCACGGCCGTACCGATCGACACCCTCGCCGAGGTAGAACACCTGGACCGCGCCGCCGCGGCCGCCGAGGTGGCCGAGCTGACCGAGCGGATTCTCTCGCTGCGAGACGCCTACTACGGGGGCGATTCGGCCCCGGTCACGGATGCCGAATACGATGCCCTGCAGCACCGGCTGGCACAGATCGAACGCCTCTATCCCGAGCTGCAGAGCCAGGACAGCCCCACCCTCACGGTGGGTGCCGCCAAGAACACCCTGTTTTCCGAGGTTACCCACGCCGAGCGCATGCTGAGCCTCGACAACGTCTTTAGCCTCGACGAGCTGCGCGAGTGGGCCGAAAAGGCCCGCGCCCTCGCCGGCCGGGACGTCCGCTTCCTGACCGAGCTGAAGATCGACGGCCTGGCGATCAACCTGCGATACCGCGACGGTGTGCTGGTGAGCGCGGCCACGCGTGGTGACGGCGTCGTGGGGGAGGACGTCACCGAAAACGTGGCACTGATCCCCGGCATTCCGGATCGCCTCGTCGGGGAGAACCTCCCCGAGCTGGTCGAGGTGCGCGGTGAGATCTTCTTCCCCGTGGCAAAGTTTGACGAGATCAACCTCGCCCAGCAGGCGGTCGGCGAGAAGGTCTTCGCGAACCCGCGGAACGCCGCGAGCGGTTCGCTGCGCCAGAAGCCCGACCGCAAGACGCCGGCACAGCTGGAGGCCATGAAGACGCGCCTCGGCAGCCTCGCGATGCTCGTGCACGGCATCGGTGCCTGGGAGAACCCGCCGGTTTCGGCGCAGTCCGAGGTGTACGACCTGCTGGCGAGCTGGGGCCTGCCGACCTCGCCGAACTCCCGGGTATACGAGACCATCGACGAGGTGGCCGACCGGATCGAGTACGTGGGCGCGCATCGCGGGTCGTTCTCGCACGAGATCGACGGCATCGTGGTCAAGGTGGATGAGCTGGCGCTGCACTCGGAGATGGGCGCAACCAGCCGTGCCCCGCGCTGGGCCACGGCCTATAAGTACCCGCCCGAGGAGGTCCACACCCGCCTGCGCGACATCGTGGTGAGCGTGGGCCGTACCGGCCGTGCCACCCCGTACGCGGTCATGGACAAGGTGCGTGTGGCGGGTAGCGAGGTGGCTCAGGCTACCCTGCACAACCAGGACGTCGTGAAGGCGAAGGGCGTGCTGATCGGCGACATGGTGGTGCTGCGTAAGGCGGGAGACGTCATTCCCGAGGTGTTGGGCCCGGTTGTCGACCTGCGCGATGGCACAGAACGTGCGTTTGTCATGCCGACGGGCTGCCCCGAGTGTGGCACCGAGCTGCGGGCCATGAAGGAGGGCGATATTGACCTCCGCTGCCCGAACGCCCGCTCGTGCCCCGCGCAGGTGCGCGGCCGGGTGGAACACATCGGTTCCCGCGGCGGGCTCGACATCGAGGCGCTGGGCGAGGTGGCCGCGGCCGCGCTCACCCAGCCGGTGTTCCCCGAGGTGCCGCCGCTCGTCACCGAGGCCGGCCTGTTTGCGCTGCGCCTGGAAGACATCTTCCCGATCGTGGTCGAGGTGCGTGACGGCGAAACGGGCGAGCCGCGCATTGATGACAAGACCGGTGAGCCCAAGCGGCTGAACCCGTTCCGTCGCAAGCGCAGCAAGCGTGATCCCGAGTTTGATCCCGAGGGCGAGTTCTTCGGCGACGCCGAGTGGGTGCCCTCGAAGAACGCCGAGGAGCTGCTGCGCAACCTGGAGCTCGCCAAGACCAAGCCGCTGTGGCGCCTGCTGGTGTCCCTGAACATTCGCCACGTGGGCCCGGTGGCCGCGCGCGCCCTGGCCGACTATTTCGGCTCGCTCGAGGCCATCCGTTCGGCCACCCGTGAGGAGCTCGCGGAGGTTGAGGGGGTGGGGCCCACCATCGCCGACTCCCTGCTGGAGTGGTTCCCGATCGACTGGCACGAGGAGATCCTCACCTCCTGGAGCGCTGCCGGCGTGCAGTGGGCCACCCCCGGCCACCCCGGCCCGGGTGCCGCCGCCTCGGCGGATGGCGTCCTGACCGGCCTGACCATCGTCGCGACCGGCTCCCTCGAGGGCTTCACCCGCGAGGGTGCCGCGGAGGCGATCATCTCGGCGGGCGGAAAGTCCGCGTCGAGCGTGTCCAAGAAGACCGATTTCGTCGCAGCCGGCCCCGGCGCGGGCTCGAAGCTCGCCAAGGCCGAGGCGCTGGGTGTGCCGGTGCTCGATGCCGCGCAGTTTGCGCGCCTGGTGGTGGAGGGGCCCGGGTTCCTCGCCGCCGAGGCCGGGGAAGCGACGGCCGAGGACGCCGCCGAGTAGCACGCTCGCATAACGAAGAGATCCCCCGGAGGCTTCGGCCGCCGGGGGATCTTCGTTGTCGCGGTCTACGCGGCGTCGAGCTCCTGAATCTTCGCGCGCACCTCGCGGCGCAGCACCTTGCCGATGAGCGAGCGTGGCAGCTCGTCCAGCACCACGATGCGGCGGGGCACCTTATAGGGGGTGAGGCGTTCGCGCAGCCAGGCGCGCACCTCCTCCTCGTTGAGGCTCTGGCCGGCCTGCACGATGACGCCGGCCACAACGTCCTCACCCGAGTGCGGGGAGGGGAGCCCCACCACGGCCACGTCGGCGATGGCCGGATGCGTCTTCATGGTTGCCTCCACCTCGGAGGGCGAGACGTTGAAGCCGCCGGTGATGATGAGTTCCTTGATGCGGTCGACGATGCGGGTGAAGCCGTCCTCGTCGATGGTGACGATGTCTCCGGTGCGGAACCAGCCGTCCACGAACACCTCGGCGGTTTCCTCGGGCTTGCGGTAGTACCCCGAGAACACCTGCGGGCCCTTGACCAGGAGCTCACCGGGCTGGCCCAGCGGCAGCTCGACCGTGGGGCTGTCCGGATCCACCACCCTGAGCAGGGTGCCGGGCATCGGCAGGCCCACGGTGCCGGCCTTGCGGTTTTCGGCGACCGGGTTGGCCATCAGCACGGGGGAGCACTCGCTGAGGCCGAAGCCCTCCACGAGGTATCCGCGGCTCAGCTTCTCCCAGGGCTCGACCAGCTCGGTGAGCAGCGGCATGGCACCGGAGATCGCGATTTCGATGCCCTCGAGCGAGATGCCGCGCTCCACGGCGCGCTGCATCAGCCGCTCGGCGATGGGCGGAACCGCGGGGAAGAACGTCGGCGGGTGCTTCTTCATGACCTTGAGCACGAGGTCCGGATCGAACTTCGGGAAGAGCACGAGGCGTGCGCCCATGCTCATCGCAAAGGTGAGGCACAGGGTGAGGCCGTAGGCGTGGAACATCGGCAGCACCGCGTAGACCACGCAGCCGCCGCGGGTGATGGTGGGGGTCCACGCCTGCGCCTGCATCGCGTTGGCGAGCAGGTTTGCGTGGCTGAGCACCGCGCCCTTGGGGCTGCCGGTGGTGCCGGATGTGTACTGGATGACCGCGGTGTCGGCGGTCTCGGGTTCGGTGATCTCCGCGGAAATGCGATCATTCTTGAGGAGCTTTTCCCAGCGGATGGTGTTCTCGACCTGGGTGGTCAGCTGCTTGCGAGACGCGCGGGCGGAGGCGATGGGTAGGTGTAGGGCGGCCCGCATCGCCCGCGGCATCGCGGTGGTCACATTGACCGAGACCAGCGAGCGGACGCCGAGGTCCACCGGGAAGTCCTGCACGGTTTCGGCAACCTTGTCCCAGACGATCGCGGTCTGGGCACGGTGGTCTTCGAACTGGTGGCGCAGCTCGCGCGGGGTGTAGAGGGGGTTGTGTTCCACCACGATGGCACCGAGGCGCAGCACCGCGTAGAAGGCCACGATGTGCTGCGGGCAGTTGGGCAGCACGAGTGCGACGGTGTCGCCGCGGCGCACGCCCAGGCGGCGCAGACCCTCGGCGACGCGCTCGATCTGATCCTGCAGCTGTGCGTAGGTGGTGGTGGCACCGAAGAACTCCAGCGCCACGGCGCTCGGGTACCTCTCGGCCGAGCCGCGCACGAGCGCGCCCAGGTTACCCTCGGGGACGGCAATGTCCTCGGGCACGTTTTCGGCGTAGCTGGCGAGCCAGGGACGGGTTTCGGAAGCGAAAGACGACGTGTTCACGCGCCCCATACTACGCAGACCGGCGTGATTTTCGGAGGAAAATCGGGGCGTGGTGCCAGGCTCACCGCCTCGACTCCCCGGATTTGCGGTGGCGGGAAGAGATCGGGCGGCACCCCGCGATAGACTGGAACGATTCTTCCCACCCTCTGAGATGGAGCTACATGTCGGAAATTACCCCGGAGCTCGTGACGCACCTCGCGTCGCTCTCCCGGATCGACCTCAGCCCGGACGAAATCGCCAGCCTCACCACCGAGCTGGGTCAGATCGTCGACAGCATCGCGAAGGTTTCGGAGGTGGCCACCGCTGACGTGCCCGCCACGAGCCACCCGATCCCGCTGACCAATGCGCTGCGCGCCGACGTGGTGGGGGAGACCCTCACCCAGGAGCAGGTGCTCCAGAATGCGCCCGAGCAGCAGGACGGCAAGTTTGTGGTCACCGCGATCCTCGGGGAGGAGCAGTAATGAGCGACCTGATTCGCCTGTCCGCGGCCGAGCTGGCCGCCAAGCTTTCCGCCGGTGAGGTCTCCGCTGTGGAGGCCACCCAGGCCCACCTGGACCGCATCGCCGCCGTTGATGGCGACGTTCACGCGTTCCTGCACGTGTCGGATTCGGCGCTGGAGACCGCCCGCGGTATCGACGAGCGTCGCGCCGCCGGCGAGCAGCTGCACGAGCTGGCCGGTGTGCCGCTCGCGGTGAAGGACGTCCTCGTCACCACGGACATGCCGTCCACCTCGGGATCGAAGATCCTCGAGGGCTACATGTCCCCGTTCGATGCGACCGTGGTGGAGCGTGCCCGCGCCGCCGGCCTGATCGCCATCGGTAAGACCAACATGGACGAGTTCGCGATGGGTTCCTCCACCGAGCACTCGGCCTACGGCCCGACCCACAACCCGTGGGACCTCTCCCGTATCCCCGGTGGTTCCGGTGGTGGCTCGGCCGCGGCCGTGGCCGCCTTCGAGGCACCGCTGGCCCTGGGTTCGGACACCGGTGGATCGATCCGCCAGCCCGCCCACGTCACCGGTACCGTCGGCGTGAAGCCCACCTATGGTGGCGTGAGCCGCTACGGTTCGATCGCCCTGGCCTCCTCGCTGGACCAGATTGGCCCGGTCACCCGGACCGTCCTCGACGCCGCGCTCCTGCACGACGTCATCGGTGGGCACGATGCCCGCGACTCCACCTCGATCCCCGAGTCCTGGGTATCGATGGCCGCCGCTGCCCGTGAGGGCCAGTCGGGCGAGGTCCTCAAGGGCCTGCGCGTCGGCGTGGTCAAGCAGTTCTCCGGCGAGGGCTTCCAGGCCGGTGTCGAGCAGCGCTTTGCCGAGACCCTGACCCTACTGCAGGGTGCCGGTGCCGAGATCGTCGAGATCGACGCCCCGCACTTCGAGTACGCCGTTGCCGCGTACTACCTGATCCTGCCGGCCGAGGCCTCCTCGAACCTGGCCCGCTACGACTCCGTGCGCTTCGGACTGCGCGTGCACCCGCAGGGTGGCGGCACCGTTGAGGACGTCATGGCCGCGACCCGCGAGGCCGGCTTCGGTCCCGAGGTCAAGCGCCGCATCATCCTCGGTACCTACGCCCTGAGCTCGGGTTACTACGACGCCTATTACGGTAGCGCGCAGAAGGTCCGTACCCTGATTCAGCGCGACTTCAACGCCGCGTTTGACCAGGTGGACGTGATCGCCTCGCCGTCGGCCCCGACCACCGCCTTCAAGATCGGTGAGCGCGTGAACGACCCGCTGTCGATGTACCTCAACGACATCACCACCATTCCCGCGAACCTCGCGGGTGTGCCCGGAATCAGCATCCCGATGGGTCTCGCACCCGAGGATGGCCTGCCCACCGGTCTGCAGCTGATGGCTCCGGTTCGCGCCGATGACCGTCTGTACCGCGTCGCCGCCGCAATCGAGGCTCGCCTCGAAGAGGGCTGGGGACACACCCTCATTTCGCAGGCACCCGCCCTGGGAGGAAAGTAAACATGGCCAAGGACAAGATCCTCTCCTTCGAGCGCGCGCTCGAACTGTACGAGCCCGTACTCGGCTTCGAGGTTCACATCGAGCTCGGTACCAAGACGAAGATGTTCTCGTCGGCACCGAACGAGTTCGGTTCCGAGCCCAACACCAACATCACCCCGGTGGACCTCGGCCTGCCGGGCACCCTGCCGGTGGTCAACGAGCAGGCCGTGCGCTACTCGATCAGCCTGGGCCTCGCCCTCGGCTGCGAGATCGCCGAGACCTCGAGCTTTGCCCGGAAGAACTACTTCTACCCGGACATGACCAAGAACTACCAGATCACCCAGTCCGACCAGCCGATCGCCTATGACGGTTCGGTCGAGGTTGAGCTGGCCGACGGCACCATCTTCCACGTGCCGATCGAGCGTGCGCACATGGAGGAGGACGCCGGAAAGCTCACCCACGTGGGTGGTTCGGCCGGCCGCATCCAGGGTGCCTCCGCCTCGCTGGTGGACTACAACCGCGCGGGTGTGCCGCTGGTGGAGATCGTGACCCGGCCCATCTTTGGTGCCGAGCACAACGCCCCCGAGCTGGCCAAGGCCTACGTGGCCGTAGTGCGTGAGATCGCGATCTCGCTGGGTATCTCCGAGGCTCGCATGGAGCGTGGTAACCTGCGCTGTGACGCCAACGTGTCGCTGCGCCCCCGCGGCCAGGAGAAGCTGGGTACCCGCACCGAGACCAAGAACGTCAACTCGCTGCGCTCGGTTGAGCGTGCGGTGCGCTACGAGATCCAGCGTCAGGCTGCGATCCTCGAGGCCGGTGGCACCATCACCCAGGAGACCCGTCACTGGCATGAGGACACCGGTACCACCAGCGCCGGCCGCCCGAAGTCGGACGCGGATGACTACCGCTACTTCCCCGAGCCCGACCTGCTGCCCGTTGTTCCGGGCCGCGAGCTGATCGAGCAGCTGCGTTCCGAGCTGCCCGAGGCACCCGCCGCCCGCAACCGTCGCCTCAAGGGCGAGTGGGGCTTCACCGACCTCGAGTTCCAGGACGTCGTGAACGGTGGCCTGCTGGCTGAGATCAGCTCCACCGTCGCAGCCGGCGCGACCGCACAGGCCGCCCGTAAGTGGTGGACCGGTGAGATCGCCCGAATCGCCAACACGCAGGGCGTTGATGCCGCATCGCTGATCTCCCCGGAGAATGTCGCCGCGACCGCCAAGCTCGTCGAGGCCGGCACCCTGACCGATAAGCTGGCCCGCCAGGTTATCGAGGGTGTTATTGCCGGTGAGGGTTCGCCGCAGGAGGTCGTGGACGCCCGCGGTCTCGCCGTGGTGAGCGATGATGGTGCGCTGATCGCCGCCATCGACGAGGCTCTCGCCGCCCAGCCCGACATCCTGGAAAAGCTCCGCGAGGGCAAGGTCCAGGCCGCCGGTGCCGTGATCGGTGCCGTCATGAAGGCAATGAAGGGCCAGGCCGACGCCGCCCGCGTGCGCGAACTCCTGCTGGAGCGCGCCGCGCAGGCGTAGCTCACGCCCCGTTACACGGCGGCCCGCGCTCCCTTCGGGGAGGGCGGGCCGCCGTTTTTGCTCGCCGTGGTGCTGCGATGTGCGAGCGATTCCGGCTACTCTAACGAGCATGGAGCAGCAAATCATCTCGTTACTTCAATCGGACAAGTATGCCCGGAAGGCCGCGGCGCTGGAGGCCGAGCTTGCTCGGATTGACGAAGACCTGCATTCAAGCAGCGAGAAGGATCGCCTGCACGCGGCACGAGCACTGAACAGGTTGGCTCGTGCCGAGCTCAGCTGGATGCTCCTCTCCGTCAGAAACCATTTCCTCTCTCCGGCTTTTCGAGACCTCCTCGACCCTGTTATCGATACCGCTGATGCCCGGACTCGTGCGATCCTCCTCCACACGATGAGAAACGCATACGAACGCTATATCGTGCACCCAATGTGGGGAGACCTCCGCCGCGAGGATGACGGTTCGTGGTGGGATGCGTGGATTCTCTCCACCGGTGAAACGTTTATTGAGAACTCGGATCTGCCAATACGGGGTGAGGCCGCCTATCTGCTGGCGCTGAGCGGCGATCCGCGCGGCTGGGAGACCTATCTTGAGATCGTGCCGAAACGCTCTGCGCTGTTGGGACAGCTGGAACTCGCGATCCTGCTGTGCCCCGATTCCCGCACACCCGCCATGGTTGATTCGATTCTCGCCCTCGCCGATGAAACCGAACGGCGTCACCCCGGGCAGGCATATACGGCGCAGAGCATCCGTGATGCCCTCCGTGTCAGGTTCGGCGATTAGCCTGTAGCCCGGCCCTGTGTCGCAGTTTCTGTCAGTCTGCACGTAACAAGTGCGAAGGTTTGTGCGTTGTGGATGAGGGAGGCAGGTCGTAGGATTGGGTCAAACGTCCCACCCCGCTGATAAGAACCCCAGAAGGTTCTGCCGAAAGGCTAGGCGGGGTGGTCATTTTTCACCGGGATGACGATGTTGATCCTCAATACTGATCCTCGATTGCTCGTCGAGTTCCCTGACCTCCTGGGTGATTCCGCTGAGCGCTCGAAGCGGAAGATCGTCGAGGCGCTCGAGCTGACGAAATAGAGACCACGCAAAATAGTCGGCGATCTGCCCGTTAAAGTCTGATTTGACGGGCATGAACGATATTCGGTAGCTCTGAGATGTGTCATTCAGTCGAGCCTTGAGACGCTGCATCAGCTTTCCCCGCTGCCCTTTTGTCAGCACGGAATCGAAATTGATCAGCACACGATCAGACGAGGTCACGAGTGTCTCTGTAAGCCACATCCCGAGAGCCTCGGCAAACCTTTCGAAGTACTCCGCTGGATCCGGGGCATCGTGCCTAAGCGGTCCCTTATGTCCGTAAATGCTATGAACTCGAATGCAATCGATGCCCTGAATCGCGTCACTCACTCGTTTTCGGGTCCCTCGAGAATTCTCTGTTGCATGAAACTCGAGCTGGTCAGATCCCTGGGCAAGGAGTTCATACCGCAACTCTTGCAAGACCGCGGCCGACCTTGAGGGCTTCTGCGTGATGATTGCGGATACGACAAAGTAGCTGGTGCCCTTTCGCCCGAAATCTAGATTTCCCGACTCATCGACAAATACGTAGGTCGCTGCGCGGGATGAAGCCGATGAGGACACCTAGTTTCCCTTCTTTTGACGTCGCTCCGTTTCTCACCATTTTCGGGTTATTGATGCTCCTATGCACGGAGAAAACCCTTGAAATCTTCTGATCCCTCAGGACCTATGCGGTGATCGGCGATGCAGGCCACAGCCAGTCTGTCCAGCCATACGACTGGTGGTGGCGTGCACCTGATATCTCCTGTGAGCCCAGGGCAGATAGGGGACGGGGTATGGCGGTCGAACCTAGGCTGTGAACCTGATCTTCGCACCGTGCGGAGGCGGTTCAATCCACAATGATGCGGAGCCTTCGATGTCCGAGCGCCAGTTCCTTCGATCCCTGACCCGACGCAAGCCACTCGATCAGATCGTGGCCGACGCCGCCAACAGCCCGTTCAAGAAGACCCTCGGCCTGTGGCACCTCACCGCGCTCGGCATCGGCGGCATCCTCGGCGTGGGCATCTTCTCCCTCGCCGGGCTCGTTGCCCGCGGGAGCGAGGATATGCCCGGGGTGGGGCCGGCCGTGATGTTCTCGTTCCTGATTGCCGGGCTCGCATCCGCCGCGGCCGCACTGTCCTATGCCGAGTTCGCCGGAATGGTGCCGCGCGCGGGCTCGGCCTACACCTACGGATACGTCGCGCTGGGGGAGCTCGTCGGCTGGTTCATCGGCTGGGACCTCCTGCTGGAGTACATCGCCGTGGCAGCCGTAGTTTCGATAGGCGTGGCCGGATACTTCCAGGCGTTCCTCAGCGGAATCGGGCTGGAACTGCCCATCTGGCTGACCTCAACGGTAGACGAGGGCAAGGGCGGATTCATCAACCTCCCCGCCATTATGGTGTGCCTCATCGTCACCTGGATACTCAGCCGCGGGGCACGTGCGTTCGGCCGCTTTGAACTCATCGCCGTGGTCATCAAGGTCGCGCTCGTGCTCGGAATCGTGGGCCTCGGAGTGTTCTTCATCAACACCGACAACTACGACCCCTTCATGCCCAACGGCTTCACCTCCGTCGTCACCGGAGCCGCGATCGTCTTCTTCGCGGTGTTCGGATACGACGCCATGAGCACCGCCGCCGAGGAGGCCAAGGACGGGCCCAAACACATGCCCAAGGCCATCGTGCTCTCCCTCGGCATCGCACTCGTGCTCTACATTGCCGCGAGCCTCGTACTCACCGGGATGCAGCACTACGCCGACATCGACACCCGCGCCGGCTTCGCCTCCGCATTCAACAGCGTGGGGCTCCAAAACATCGCCACGATCATCTCGATCTTCGCCGTGGTCTCCATCGTCACCGTGGTCCTGACCTTCCTCATGGGTGTCTCCCGCGTCTGGTACTCCATGAGCCGAGACGGCCTGCTGCCGCGCTGGTTCGCCCACACCGACAAGCGCGGCGTGCCCAACCGCGTCACCTGGATCGCCGGGTGTGCAGCGGCATTCCTCGCCGGGGTGTACCCCATCCGCGAGGTCGCCGAACTCACCAACATCGGCATCCTCTCCGCCTTCATCGTCGTGTGTATCGCCGTCATCGTCTTCCGATACACCCGTCCCGACGCCAAGCGCTCCTTCAAGATTCCGCTGTTTCCGATCGTGCCCGCCTTCGGAATCCTCGCGTCCGGATTCCTGATCTACCAGCTCGACGGCCTCACCAAGGTGCGCTTCCTCGTCTGGCTCGTGATCGGGCTCGCCGTCTACTTCGGATACTCCCGCCGTAACTCGCTCCTGAATCCCAACAGCCCGAGACACCGAACCGATGCCGCCACGAACGCGCCGGTGGACGAGCCCCCGCGTTCCTAGCGAAGGCGCGACAGACCGGTTAACAGCAGGAGCCGGGTTTCATCGCCCATCCCGATGAAACCCGGCGGTCTTGAATCCTTACTAACAGCTAACAGCTAACAGCTAACAGCTAACAGCTAACAGCTACGCGCTCGCCGCCAGGGCGAGCCGCGCGAGGCGGCGCTCGCGCTGGCGCTCGGGATCCGGCACCGGAGAGGCGGCCAGGAGCGTCTGCGTGTACGGGTGCGTCGGATGCTCGGTGACCCGCTCGGTGGGGCCCTGCTCGACGATCGCCCCGCGATACATCACCGCAACCCGGTGACTAATCGCGCGAATCACCGCGAGGTCGTGCGAGACAAACAGGTACGCAACCCCGGTGCGATCCTGAATCTCCGCAAAGAGATCCAGCACCCGCGCCTGGGTGGTGAGATCCAGCGCCGACACCGGCTCATCACACACGATCAGTCGCGGCTGAATCGCGAGTGCCCGGGCAATCGCCACCCGCTGCCGCTGCCCACCGGAAAACTCCGAGGCAAAACGATCCGCGGCATCCGCCGGCAGGTTCACCTCGCCCAGCAGGCCCGCCACACGATCCCGAGCCTGCGCCCGCGATACCCCCTGCGCACGCAGCGGCTCGGCCAGAATGTCGCCCACCCGCATCGCCGGATTCAGCGAGGTGTAGGGATCCTGGAAGACCACCTGCAGGTCACGGCTCAGCTTTCGCCGCTGCGCGGGGGAGGGCTGCCCGATCTCATTCCCGGCAAATTGGATGCTGCCCGCACTCACCGGGGCGAGCCCCAGCACCGCGCGGCCGAGCGTCGTCTTTCCCGAACCGGACTCACCCACGAGGCCCAGGGTCTCGCCGGGTGCGATCTCGATGTTGATGTCCGTTAGCGCACGGAAGGAGCGTCGGCGGCCGGTACGGTAGTCCACGTTGAGGCCCGTTACCGAGAGCAGTGGTGCGGTCATGATTCCTCCGAAACGGTTGAGGACGATGCGGGTGCCGCGGCCAGCGTGCGGATCGGTGCGTTTTCGAGCCCCGATCCGAGCAGCAGACGGGTGTATTCGTGACGCGGCCGCGCGAAGATATCCGCCACGCTGCCGTGCTCCACGATCTCACCCGAACGCATCACCGCGACGCTGTCGCAGAGATCCGCCACCACACCGAAGTTGTGCGTCACGATCAGCACGCTGAGATTGCGCTCGCGCTGCAGGTCTCGGATGAGCTCCAGAATCTCCGCCTGCACGGTCACATCCAGCGCGGTGGTCGGCTCGTCGGCGATCAGGAGCTCGGGCTCGCAGGCCACCGCACCGGCAATCAGCACGCGCTGTGCCATACCGCCACTGATCTGGTGCGGATACGATTTGAACACGCGCGCGGGGTCAACGATCCCCACGCGATCCAGCAGTTCGAGTGCGCGCGCTTTCGCCGCCGCCTTCGAGAGGTCGCCACGCAGGCGCATCGGCTCGACGAGCTGAGATCCGATCGTAAACGAGGGATCAAGGTTGCTCATCGGCTCCTGCGGAATGTACCCGATGGTCTTGCCGCGCAGCTCGGAAAGCACGCGCTCCCGCTCACCCACGATCTCGCGACCGTTGATGCGGATACTTCCGCCGGTCACGGCACCACCCGCGGGCAGCAGGCCCAGGGTAGACAGCGCGATCTGCGTTTTACCCGAGCCGGACTCACCCACGAGACCGAGGATCGTCCCGCGTTCAAGCGTGAGCGAGACCCCGTGCACCACCTCGGTTTCCTCGCGGCCGGTGGCATACGCCACCTTCAGGTTCGAGATCTCCAGCACGCCGTGTTCCGCGGTGTCCTTCAGGATCGCCGGGGCATCCAGCGTACTGATCGCCGCGGTGGAGGCCAGCGGTTCGGGCTGCCCGGCCGCCGCGGGAAGAACCGCGGTGGGTGCCGTACTGCGCGGAGCACCGGTCACCGGGGAGATCGCCGTTCGGCGACGCGGGCGCCGGCTCGAGCGATCGGTTCCGGCCAACGCATCGCGCACGGCGTTGGCAATCAGCAGCAGCGAAATCGCGGTGATACCGATCATGATGCCGGGCGGCCACATCAGGTGCGGCCCCACGTAGAGGTTGTTGAAGGCGTCGAGCAGCATTCCACCCCAGGTCGGGGTCGAGGGATCGCCGAGCCCGAGGAACTCCAGACCCGCCTGCACCACGATCGCGGCGCCACCCACCGAAGCGCCCAGAATGATGATGGGTGCGCGAATGACCGAGAGGATATGCCGCGCAATAATCCGTCCGTTTGAGAGCCCGGATACCCGGGCGGCATCCACGTACAGCTCATTCTTGACCGCGATGACCTGGTTACGCACCACGCGGAAGAAGTTCGGGGCCATCATGAAGCCGAGGATCACCATCGTGAGGATCACGTTTGGGCCCACCACGGCGAACAGCGCCACCAGCACGATCGTGCCGGGGAGCACGATCAGGAGGTTTGCGACCCAGCCGCCGATCTGGTCAAACCAGCCGCCCACATAACCGGCGATGAGGCCGGCGGTCACGCCGAGGGCGATGGCCACGCCCACGGTGGTGGCCGAGCCGAGCAGGGTCAGGCGGCCGGCGAAAATCAGCCGGCTGAGGACGTCGCGTCCCGCGCCGTCACCGCCAAGCAGATACTCGCCGCCCGGCGCAATGTTTACCGCGCTGAGGTTTGCGGTGGTGGGGCTCATCGGGGCGATGAGGTCGGCGAAGATCGCCGCGAGCACGATCAGGAGGAGCACCGCCGCCGGCACCGAGAACAGCGGATTGCGGATCAGCCGGCGCATAACGCCGAGCCGGGGCGCACGCGGCGAGGGGGCCGCGGAGGGGAGGAGTGTCTGGGTCACTGGACTCTCGCTTTCGGATTGACCCACCCGTTGAGGAGGTCGACGAGGAGGTTGATGATGACCACGATCAGGGACATGGTGACCATGACACCCATGATGGTGGGCACGTCGCCGCGGATCGCCGCGGTCACGGCGAGGGTGCCGAGCCCCTGCAGAGCAAACACCTTCTCGATCATGATCGCGCCGCTGATCATGCCGATGAACTGCAGCGACAGCACGGTGATCGCGGGCGGGGCGGCGTTGCGCAGCGCGTGGCGCAGAACCACCCGGTGCGCGGGGATGCCGCGGGCCCGCAGGGTACGCACGTAGTCGCGGCTGAGGACGTCGATCAGGGCGCTGCGCACCTGCTGTGCTGCGCCGGCAATACCGCCAAACGCGAGGGCGGCCACCGGCAGTGCGATCGTCGCGAGCCAACCGGCGGGGGACTGCGTAAACGGCACAAACCCGGTGGGCGGGAACCAGCCGAGCGAGAGGGAGAAGGCGGATACCAGCACGAGCGCGATCCAGAAGTTGGGGAAGCCCTCACCGACCACCGAGAACAGCTGAACGATGCGGTCGATGACGCCGCCGCGCACGGCGGCGATCACGCCGAGAGTGACCGAGATGATGATCGCCACCACGATGGCGGCGACGACGATCGAGAGGGTGAGGGAGATGCGGTTCAGGATGGCCGAGGATACCGGCTCGGCGGTAAACCAGGAAACCCCGAGGTTGCCCTGTAGCGCCTGCGATACCCAGGAGCCGTACTGGGCGAGGAGCGGCTGATCGAGGCCGAGCTCGGCCTGCTTCGCGGCTACCTGCTCGGGGGTGGCAAATTCGCCCAGAATGGTGCGGGCAATGTTCTCGCTCGAGATGCTCATGAGCGCAAACACGATGGCCGTGATCGCGAAGATGAGAACGACCCCGGCGAGGATTCGTTTCACAATAAAGGAGACCATGGGAGCCTTTCGGTCCACCGGCCGGGCGACGCGTGAGCGCCACCCGGCCGGCAATGGGGAGGTCGGAACCGGTTAGGAGGCCGGGGCGAAGCCGCGGATGTAGGGCACGACGTTCTGCGGGTGCATCGTTACGTTCACGTTCTTTGCGGTGAAGTAGACGGTGTCGGCCACGAACCAGGGCTGGAACCAGGCCTCCTTCACGAGCCACCGGTTGACGTCCTGCAGTGCGCTCGCGTAGGCGGCGTCATCCGAGGCGGTGCGGGCCGCATCGATGTGCGCTTGAAGCTCGGGGTTGGTGTTGTCGAACACGTTCCACACACCCTCGGGCAGGATGCTCTTCTGCACGTCCCACCACGGGTCTCCCGCGGTCAGGCGCATCCAGAACGCCGAGTACTTGCCCGACTGGATCGCGGTGATCCAGGAGTCGTTGGGCACCTTGTCCCAGGTGACGCGGATGCCGACCTCGCCGAGCTGCTGCTCGATGATCGGGTTTGCGGCCACCGAGGCGTTTTCCGGCAGGAGGAGGTCGAAGCCGTTTGCATAGCCGGCCTCGGCCAGGAGCGCCTTGGCCTTCGCCGGGTCGTACGGGTAGGCGTTATCCAGCTCGGGGACGTGGGCAACGCTCGTGGTGTTGAACACCTGATCGGTCGCGGTACCGAAGCCCTGCTGGATGCTCTTCAGGATGCCCTCGGTGTCGATCGCGTGGTTGATCGCTTGGCGGACGCGGGCATCACCCATGGCCGGGGTGACCGAGCCGTCACGGTCAACGAGCAGCAGGCCCTCGCGGTCCAGCGGCTGCTGGGTCACGTTGAGTCCGGCTGCCTTCGCCTCGGCGACGGTGGCGGGGGAGCCCGATGCGCCATCGATCTGGCCGGCCTTCAGGGCGTTCATGCGGGCGGTGGCCTCGGCCATCGGCTTCAGCTCGATCGTGTCGTACGGGAAGGCGTCCTTGTTCCAATAGTCCGGGTTGCGGGTGTAGGAGTAGACGGTGCCCTGCACGGTCTTCGCCGCATCCAGCAGGTAGGGGCCAGAGCCCACGGGCTTCGTGGCGAAGTCCGCGTTGTTCAGTGCGTCCGGGCTGCCCTGAGCGCCGGCCACGAAGGTGAGGTAGGCGAGCAGGGCGGGGTTCGGCTCCGAGAGGTGCAGCTCGGCCACATACTCGGAGGGGGTTTCGACCCGCTCAACGGTCGAAACCATCACGCTGTTCTGGCCGGTTCCGGCCTTCAGATGCTCGACGTTTGCCTTGACCGCGGCGGCGTTAAACGCGGCACCGTCCGAGAACTTGACGTCCTTGCGCAGTTCGAGGGTGAGCACCGTGTGATCGTCGTTGTAGGTCCAGGAGGTGGCGAGGCCGGGCTGAATCTGGGCGTCCTTATCCATCAGCAGCAGGGTGTCGTACACCGGGAGCCAGTACTGCGCGCGATGCCCGTTTTCGAGCAGCGCGGTATCAAACGAGTTGTTGTCCTGACCGATGGCCAGGGTGAGCGAGGTGGGGGCGGCACCATCGCCGGATCCTCCGCCGGGGGTGCCGGGGGTGCCGGCGCACGAGGTCAGAACGAGGCCGAGGCTGAGCGCCGCGGCGGCGACCACCACGAGCCGCGAGCGGCGCGATCGAATGGGTTTCATGTTGACTCCTTTGTCACGGGTAGTGCGGGGGTTACTCGGGTGGCGGCAGCGACGGACATCATCGTTGTCGCGGGGAGGGGATTCCGGATGGCGGGCCGAGGGGGCCGGCGCCGCCATCCGGCGAGGGGCGAAGGTGGTGCCTAGGCCAGGGTGAGATCCAGCGACTCGATCAGTTCGGTCATGTTCTGCAGCGGTGCAAATCCGTGGTCGTCCAGCGGGTAGGCGCCGGGCATGCGGCTGGCCGCGGTGATCGGCATTCCGGTGCGCTGGGCGAGCAGCTGCTTGGCCGAGCTCGGGTAGTTGACGTTGATCATCCGCTCGGCCACGGTCAGCAGGCGCTGCACGAGGCGGGTCTGCTCGTTGTCGGCGCCGTTCTGCGCGCACAGCCACACCACGAGCTCGGGGTACAGGCTTGAGGCGTACCCCGAGTGGCCGCGGCCACCGAGCGCCATCGACTCGATGACCGAGGAGATCTGACCGTTGTAGAGGCGCAGCGGGGTGCCCGCGGAGGCCTCGAGCTTGCGGGTCATATCCGGCACCGAGTGGCTGACGTCCTTGTGGAACACGAAGCGTCCGGTGTGGGCGGCCCAGCCATAGACGTTCGCCGGGATGAGGCGCTTCCACGGGGTCGGGCACTCGTAGAAGCCGAGCTTGATGTCGCCGGTTCCCTCGACGATGGTTTCGAGCTGGCCAGACCACTCGGCCTCGGAGGCACCGGGCTCGCCCAGGTGGTTGGTGAGGATCACCACGGCGTCGGCACCGGCGTCGTGCACCTTCTTGATCGAGGTGATCTCCTCGGCGGCGCTCTGACCGAAGGTGCCGGTGGCGACCACGGCGGCGCGGCCGTCGGCACGGGCCACGACGCGGCGGACGAGTTCGACGCGCTCGTCGGGGGTGAGGAACTCGACCTCGCTCGAACGCGAGTTTGTAAACAGGCCCTCGCAGCCGGCGTTGATGTACCAGTCGGTCACGCGGTCCACGCCGGCCCAGTCGATCGTGCGGTCGGCGTTCATCGGGGTCAGCATGACGGGCCATACGGCGTTGGTCATGAGTTTGTTGCTCGTCATCGAGGTGCTCCTTGGGTTATCGCGGTGCCCGGGGAAGGGCGAAGGTCGGGGTGCCAGCCCGGATGGGGCCGGCGAGTGCGGCACGCAACACCTGGGTCAAGCGTCCTTGCCGATCACATTTTCGACTGTAGAAGATTAATCAATGCTCAACAAGTACACTCTTGTGCTTTTTGCGGTCATAAATATAGGGTGTCTGCATGGACTTCAATGAGGACGTTTCAGAAATACGCGGGGTGCGCCTGCACGCCCCCCGCGTCGCCGCCCGACTCCCCACCGCCGAGGCTGCGAGTACGTTTGCCCGCCTGATTGCGAGCGGCACCGCGACCACCCGATCGGCGCTCGCCCGCGAAACCGGTCTGTCCCGCACCACCGTCACGACGGGTGTGGACTACCTGTTCGAGCGCAACGTGCTGCTCCGAGAGGGGGAAACTGAGACGCTCCCCGGCGGCCGCGGGCGGCCCTCCGATTCCCTGGCCCTGAACCCCGCCTACGGGAGCGTGCTCGTCGCCGATCTCGGAATCGCCTCGACCCAGATCTCGCTCTACGACATGGAGCAGCGCACGATCGCCTCGCGCTCGCTCACCCTGGATCTCTCGGCCGGCCCCGAAACCAGCGTGCCCGAGCTCGTGCGCGCCTGCGTCGCCCTGGTCAAGGAAAACCTGGAGCGCGTGGGGCCGCTGCGCATGTGTGTGATCGGTGTGCCGGGCCCGGTCGACGCCCGCCGCGGCGAAATGTCGCGCCCACCGATCCTGCGGGGCTGGACCAAGTTTCCCCTCGCCGACGCCTTTCGTCGTGGCCTCGGCTGCCCGGTCACCGTGGAGAAAGACGTCGGGCTGCGCGCGCTCGGGGAGGCGCGCTCGCGCCGCGGAACCGAACGCTCGCTGCCGCTGATCTATATCAAGGTGGCCTCGGGCATCGAGGCGGGCATCGTCACCGCCGATGGCCGGCCGTATCGCGGGGCGAACGACGCGGCCGGGGACCTCGGCCACGTCTGGAGTCGAGCCGCGGGCGATGCCCCCTGCACCTGCGGAAACACCGGCTGCCTCGCCACCATCGCCACCACCACGGCGCTGGTACGGCTGCGCAACGAGGAACTCGGGCTCACCGATGCGGGCCTCGACGAGTTTGAGGAGGCCGTGCGCCTCGGCGAGCCGGTGGCCGTGCGCATCCTGCGCGAGGCCGCCTCCGCCGTGGGCGAGGCCGCCGCCGGGATCGTCAACTTCTTCAACCCGGCGCGCATCGTACTCGGCGGCTCGATTGCCGCCGTCAGCGACGACATCCTCTCCGGGGTGCGCGGTGCCGTGTATCAGCGCTCGCTGCCGCTTGCCACGCACACGCTCGAGGTATCCATGCCACATCACGGCCACCTCTCCGGTGCCGCGGGCGGGCTCGTGCTCGCCCTCGAACGGATCTTCGCGGCGGAGTCCCTGGACGCGGGATCCTGCGGGATCGGGCTGCCGAGAACCGGCCCGATCACGGTGCCGGAGGCCGCGCGGCGGTAGCCAGCTCCGGCACTCAGCTCACTCTCGGTCGCAATGTCGGGGGTGAGTGGGACAATGGAAGCGTGAGTAAGCAGGATGGGCGTGAGCGGGTGGTCTCGGCGGTAGACGCCGACGATAGCGAGACCCCCATCATGCACATCGATATGGACGCCTTCTTCGCCTCCGTGTCGCTGCTGAATCGCCCCGAAGACGCCCATCGCCCGGTCGCGATCGGGCACGTGGCGGGGCGCAGCGTGGTCTCCACCGCCAACTATGCGGCCCGCCGCTACGGGGTCAACGCGGCCATGCCGATGGCCCGGGCGCTGCAACTGTGCCCAAACCTCCTCGTGATCGAGCCCGATTTCACCGCCTACCGGCACTACTCCGGCATCGTGATGAACATCTTCCGCGAGATGACACCCATGGTCGAGGTCCTCGGCATCGACGAGGCCTTCCTCGATGTCTCGGGCGCGCGTCGCCTTCTGGGCAGCCCCACCGAGATCGGGCACGAGATCCGGCGTCGGGTACGGGAACAGACCGGGCTCGCCTGCACCGTGGGCATCGCCGCCACCAAGTTCGTGGCCAAGATCGCCTCGGGTAAGGGCAAGCCGGACGGCCTGCTCGTGATCCCGAAGTCCGAGACGGTCGCCTTCCTTCGCCCGCTGCCTATCCGCGCCCTCTGGGGAGTGGGGGCGAAGACCGCGGAGTCCCTCGAACGTCTCGCTCTGCGCACGGTGGCCGATGTGGCCGATGCCCCCGAGCGTCAGCTCGTGCGTGCGGTGGGCCCCGCCACGGCCCTCAAGCTGCAGCAGCTGGCTCGCGGGCACGACCCGCGCCGGGTCGAACCCGCGGTTGCGGCCGAGAAGAGCATCGGGCACGAGGTCACGTTTGAGCACTCGATCACCGACCCGCGGGCGATCCGACGCGAGCTACTCGGCCTGAGCGACCGCGTTGCGGCGCGGCTGCGCGCGGCCGAGATGTCGGCGCGCACGGTCGCGATCAAGGTGCGCTTTGACGACTTCACCACCCTCTCGCGCTCGCGCACCCTCGCCGAACCCACCCACGTGGCCCGGCGCATCTACGAGGAGGCCAGCGATATGGTGGATGCCCTCGAGATCGCCGGCCGGCCGGTGCGCCTGATCGGTGTGCGCGGGGAACAGCTCCAGACCGGAACCGATCCGCGTGCCGCCCTCTGGGATCCCGACGAGGAGTGGCGGGAGGCCGAAACCACGATCGACTCGCTGCGTGCCCGGTTTGGCTCCGCCGCCATCATGTCGGCCTCGCTCCTGGACCGCGCCGCTCCGACCCCCTCGGTGCCGCCACACGGCATCGTCCGCGACCACATCGAACCCTACGATCACTAGGCCCCGCTCCAAAGCGCCGCCCCCTCATCACACCCTGGAGTACCCGTGTCACTGCCCGAAAACACCACCCCCGCGCGCGAAGAATTCGTCTACGTCTCGCCCGAGGACCCGCGCGCGCTGCCGCTCTTTACCGAGCTCGCCGAGGAGTACGATCAGCGTTACGGCAGCATTTTTGGTGAGCCCGCCTCGGCCGAGCTGTACCGCTATCCGGCCGAGACCTTCCTGCCGCCGCTCGGTGCCTTCGTGCTCCTGCTGCGCGACGGTGTGGCCGTGGCGGGCGGCGCATTCAAGATTCTTGACGACCGCACCACCGAACTCAAGCGCATCTGGGCGTCTTCGGCCCACCGCCGGCAGGGCCTCGCCAAGCGGGTGCTCACCGAGCTGGAAGACGAATCGCGTCGCCGCGGATACGTCCGCTCGTATCTGACCACCGGCCCGCGTCAGCCCGAGGCCGTGCGCCTGTACCTCGGTGCCGGCTGGACGCCGCTGTTTGACGTCGACGCCACCGCCGACGAGATCGGCGTGTACGGTTTCGCGAAGTCGCTCACCGAGGCACCGCTCGAGGCCGAGGACATTCAGCGGGGATACGATGCCGAGCGCGCCGAGGCACGCGTGGCATTTAGCCACCTGCTCTCCGGGGAAAGCACTGCGGCCTAGCCGCGGCAGCCGATCCTATCGCCGGGCGTCGAGGGCGAACAGACTCGGTGCTTCGCGATCCTGCACCAGGTCGGCCAGATAGGTGCCGACCACCGGGGTGAACTTGAAGCCGTGCCCGGAAAAGCCCGCGCCAACCGCGACCGGGCCGATTCGATCGATCACAAAGTTCGAATCCGCGGTGGTTGTGTACGTGCAGCTGATCTCGGTGAGGCTTTCGGCGTCGGCACCGGGCAGCCAATCGCGCGCATAGCGGCGAAGGTTTTCGAGCTGCCCGGGTTCGCTGCGATACGTGCGGCGATCCGGGTCGATGAGCGGACCGACTCCGTGCCAGCCCGCCTTGATGCCCTGCCCCGGAGTCTGCATGCCGTACACGGGGGTGTGCCAGTATCCGTAGCGCTCATCGCCGGGTGCGGGCGTGTGGTTGAATCCTGGCCAAATCAGGCCCGGCTCACGCTCGGCAAAGTGGGCGGGCTGCTCCTGCGTGACCGTGAGGGTGGGCAGCGCGAGGGCGTCCCCCAGAAGCCGGGTGGTCCAGGCACCCAGGGTGACCACCGCGCGCCGAGCCTCGATGATCTCGGGGTCGGCGATCCGTTCGCCATCGGGGCCCTGCCGCACCACCTCGATGCGCACGCGGTCCTCCCCGAGCACCGTGATACGGGTGGCGCGGGAGCCGTGCCGTACCCGGGCGCCGTGCGTTCGGGCCGATTTCTGGAGTGCGGCCACCGCGGCGTCGGCGTTGAGTCGCCCGGCCTGCGGGGTGTAGAGCACGCGCTGATCGAATCGGATGCCGGGCCAGCGCCGCCCCGCCTCGGCGAGATCGAGGAACCGGGCGTCGAATCCAAACGTGGGAAGCATCTCGGCCACCGCATCGAAGGCCGGGTTGTGTCCGTGATTGACCACCCCCACCTGATCAAGCAGCGCGGTTCCGGTCTCCGCCTCGAGCTCGCGCCAGGCGGGTAGGGCCGCGGCGAGCATGTCGAGGTACACCGGCTCGGCGTAGGACAGGTTGAAATTGCGCGAGGCCCCGTGGGACGCACCCCGCGTGTGACCGGGGAAGAACCGCTCCAGCAGGATCACCTCTATGCCGCGGCGGGCCAGCTCGCGCGCCGCGGCGGAGCCCATCGCCCCGCCGCCGACCACGACGGTGTCGACGGTCTCGGTCATCGAGACTCCGCCGCGGTCCCGATGAGCTCGGGCTCAAAAACCTCGGACCTCACCCGTGCAATTTCGGCCGCGTGCGCGAGGAGGGCTCGGGCGACTCGATCATTTTCGCGGAACGCCACCGCGTTTGTGCGTGGGCGCGAGAACGCACCTACAAACGGCGAGTTCGTGTACGGGCCGATGGCATAGCGCCGCTCGGAGGGTGTGCCCGAGGAGCGCACCACGCGGCGATCCGCCGCGCGCACGGTGAGCCGTCCGGTGGCCGCGGACTGGATGGTGGTGTTCACCCCGCCGATGTTACCGGGCGGTGCCTCGGGATCGCGTGCGATCTCCTCGATTCCATGGCCCGATCCGAGCAGGTTCAGCAGAATCTCGCTGTCGCTGCGGGCGATACTGGTGTCGGGCAGGCGGGCATCCACCAGTGCGGTGGCGGTCACGATGCGCTGGTGGTTCGCGCTTCCCGCACGGAACACCCCGCCCACCTCGTCGGTATCAACCCAGATTTCACCGCCCAGGAAATCGACGATGCCCGCCTCCGAGAGCGCAAGCAGCTCCTCCAGCCGGTGTGCGGGCGGGCCGCTCGCGATGAAGGAGAAGTAGCCCTGCCACCAGCCGTGAATGTCGGAAACCCGGGAGTTCGCGGTCCACTTCGGCGAGGCCACCAGCTCGGCAAAAACGAACATCGAGGTCAGGATCGAGAGAAACAGGCCCAGCGTGGCACTGTGCTCGGGGCGGGTGCGCAGCGTGAGGTCACGCCGAATGTACGCGCGCACCGCCGCCTGAAGATCCTCCGCGGTGTCGAACCGGGCATCGGCGAGGGGGCGATCCAGTTCGGGTAGGAACAGGCGATCAATCTCGTGCGGCACCCGGGACTCGATGAGTTCGGTCAGTGCCCGGGCTTCGGCGCGCAGCCGTGCCTCCTCGGCGGGGTCGGTGCCCCGCGGAACGGGATGCCCGCTCGTGCGACCGGCGGTAGTGCTGGCCCGGGTACCGGCCGTGGCATCGGCGGCGGTGCCGGTCGCGGTGCCGGTCTTCTCGGCGGCCCCGGCCGAGGGGCCCGCCAGGATCACCGCTCGCGGATCGATGCCCTCGTACGCGCGGGCGAAGTCCTGCCAGCTGCCGGACACCCGATCCGCATGCCCGGTAAAGAGCTCGCGATAGTAGCCCCAGAGCATGTCCTTCGCGATCAGGGGCCAGATGTCTCGCCCGAAGTCGAGCGATTCGCTGTGGGCCTCGAGCTCGGCGGCGATTGCGGGCGTGAGAAAACGCGGGGCGGGAGCCTCGCCAACGATGGCCGAACCAATCTTGGAGTGATATGGCACCCCGCGGCGGGATCCCACAACGATTTTTGGTTCCTCGCCGGAGGGCACATACGTGAGCGATCCGCCGTCTTCGGAACGCACAAACTCGCCGCCGCGGCCCTCCGTGAGCAGCACGATGAGGTCCACCGCGGCGAGGCCAAACCCGCGCACCAGCACCCGCTCGCCGGCCGCGATCGGGCGGGTATCCGCATCTGCGGTGAACGCCGGCGGGAGGTAGTAGCGATCGTGGCGCGCGGCGAAGTCGGCGAGCCGGGCGTGCGCGGGTTCGGCGGTCACCCCGGTGTGGCCGAGGGAGTAGAGCACGAGATCCGCGGTGAGTTCGGACCCATCATCGAGACGGACGCGCTGCCGGGTGTCCGCGGTGTCCTCTACGTCCAGTGCACGCGCCCGGTGCTCGCGTACGCTGACATCCACCCCCAGCTCGGCGAGGGCGCCCTCAAAGAACCAGCGTAGATACAGGCTCTGCAGCCTGCGGGTGGGGAAGCTGGCCGGCCCGAGCGCCCGCACCTCGCGCCACAGCGCATCGTCGAGACCGGCTGCGCCACCAGGCCCCGCCGCGGGCAGGGTGATTTCGCCCGCACTGACCCGCGCCGCCCACTCCACCAGCGCGGGGCCGGGACGCACCGGGCCCTCGATTGTGGAGGTCTCATCGGTGAACATCGTGACGTCCGCCGCCATCGAGTTCAGCTTCAACAGCGGAGACTGGGCAAAGCGCCAGATACGCCCGGGGCCGGCCGGATGCGGATCAATCAGGTGCACCTCGAGGGGTGTTCCGGGCGTCCAGAGCTCGTCAAGATTCGCGGCAATCCGCTCGATAACGCCCACCGCGCGCGGCCCGGCACCGATCACGGCGATCGAGACGGCGGGGGAGGACGGGGACGAAGTGATGGGGTCTGACATTCCAGCAGGCTAATCACCCCGCGCGAAAAAATCCGCTGTGTGACCTCCCACGCTGGCGCGTGACGAACTGTGAATGGGGGCCATTGTCGAGCGGCGGAATCCGGTGTTAGCGTCTCGCAACCGCACCACGACCGGCCAGGCTGATCGCGAGTGAACCACCGAAACGGAAAGGAAAGACCGTGCCCATCGAATTTCTCGGCATCGCCGCACTCAATGATGGAAGCGAGACCCGTGCACGCAGCGGCGCCAGCTTCGACAAGGACTTCACGCTGCGTTTGGCGCGAGCTCACGAGGACAACGGCTGGGACCGCATCCTCTTCGCCTACCACTCGGGCTCCCCGGATCCCGCGACCATCGCCGCGTACGTGGCCTCGAAGCTCGATCACCTGAAGCTGCTGCTCGCGCACCGCCCGAACGTCTCGGCACCGACCTATGCGGCGAAGGTCATCGCGACCCTCGACCAGATCAGCGATGGTCGACTGAACGTGCACATCATCACCGGTGGATCCACCGCCGACCAGGCCGCCGAGGGCGACTTCCTCAGCAAGGACGAGCGCTACGCCCGCACCGGGGAGTACATTCAGATTCTGCGTCAGGCCTGGACCAGTCACGAACCGTTCAGCTTCGACGGCGACCACTACCGAATCGAAAACTTCGTGAGCGACATCTGGGCGGCCCAGCCCGGCGGCCCGCAGGTTTCCTTCGGGGGCTCCTCGCCCGCGGCCTACGCGATCGGCGCCGCGCAGAGCGACATCTACGCGCTCTGGGGCGAGCCGCTGGCCGACACCGCCGAGCAGATAAAGACCGTGACGGACGCGGCGCTCGCCGCCGGGCGCACGCAGCGGCCGAAGATTCAGGTGGCGTTCCGCCCGATCCTGGGCGCAACTGAGGAGCTGGCCTGGGAGAAGGCCGAGCGCATCCTCGGCCAGATCCAGAGCCGCACCAGCGCGCTACCGGCATCGTTCGCGGGTGACCTTCGTAACCCCGAAAACTCCGGTTCGCAGCGGTTGCTGTCGATCGCCGATCGTGGCGATCGCTTCGACCGCGCCCTGTGGACGCCGGTTGCCGCCGCCACCGGTGGCCGCGGAAACTCGAATGCGCTGGTGGGCACCCCGGAGACGGTCGCGGCCGCTCTGCTCGACTACATTGACCTGGGCGTGGACATCATCTCCGCCCGTGGATACGACTACGTGGACGACACCATCGACTTCGGTCGCTACGTGATTCCGCTGGTGCGAGCCGAGGTTGTCCGCCGTGACGCCGCCGCCGAAAAGCCCGCGGCACCCGCTGCCGATTCGGGTGAGACCCGTGACGCTGCTTGAGGGGCGGCACCAGCCCGACGCTGACGCCTCGGCCGGGAGCACCCAGCCCCGCGAGGAGTTTGTCTACGTCGCACCCGATGATGCGCGTGCGAGGCCGCTGTTGACCGACCTCGAGCGCGAGTATGACGCGCGCTACGGAGACATCTTCGGTGAGCCGGCCTCGGTCGAGCTCAGTCGGTATCCGGCCGAGGAGTTCAGCGCACCCCGTGGCGCGTTTGTCCTCCTGCTGCGCGACGGCGTGGCCGTGGCCGGGGGAGCCTTCAAGACGCTGGATGAGCACACCACCGAGCTCAAGCGCATCTGGACCGCGGCCGAGCATCGCCGCGAGGGTCTCGCCCGCCGCGTGGTGTTCGAGCTCGAGGAGGAATCGCGCCGCCGAGGCTTCACCCGCTCGTATTTGACCACCGGGCCGCGTCAGCCCGAGGCGGTGCGACTCTACCTCTCTGCCCACTGGACCCCGCTGTTTGACACCACCGAACCGCCCGAACGCGTGGGCATCCACGGCTTCGCGAAGTCACTCACCGACGAGCCGCTGAACGTTGAGGAGGTGCGCGCCCGTCACGACGCTGAGCAGGCGGAGTTCCGGGCCCACACCCCCGAATTCGCCGCGCGGCTCGCCGCAGAAGCTGCCGAAACCGCTGCTGCGCCTGCCGAGGCCGTAGCTGCCGCCCATCAGGCCACCCCACTCGCTTCGGCGACCGACTCACCCGGAGCTTCCTCATGACCGCCCTTGCCCAGAGACCCACCGACGCGCAGCCGCCGGGCACGCTCCCCGACGGCATCGATGCCCATCGGCTCTCCGAACGCCGCGTGGTACCGCTACGCCATCCGCTGCGCTGGGTGATCACCGGGCTCGTCCTGGTGCTGCTGCTCAACTTCGCGCAGACCCTGTTTACCAACCCCTCCTGGGAGTGGGAAAAGGTCGGGGTCTGGTTCTTTAGCCCGCCGATCCTGAAGGGGCTGCAGCTCACCATCATCGCCACCGCGATCAGCACCGTGGTCAGTTTCTTCGGCGGCATCGTGGTGGCGCTGGCCCGGCTCTCGGGCAACCCGGTTCTCACCACGCTCAGCTCGTTCTATATCTGGCTGTTTCGCTCGGTGCCGCTGCTGCTCGTGCTGGTGTTCCTGTTCAACCTCGGTAACCTCTACCCCGAGATCGGCGTGGGCATCCCGTTTGGCCCGCAGTTCACGGTGAACACCGTGGCCACGCTGACGCCGCTGGCGCTGGGTGTGATCGGCCTGAGCCTGTCTGAGATCGCCTACAGTGCCGAGGTGGTCCGTTCCGGACTCCTGGCGGTGGATCAGGGCCAGCACGAGGCCGCCGATGCGCTTGGAATTCCCAAGCACCGGCAGTTCACGCGGATCGTGCTGCCGCAGGCGCTGCGCTCCATCGTGCCGGCCTACGTCAACCAGATCATCGGGCTGATCAAGGCCAGCTCGCTGCTGTACTACGTTTCGCTGCTCGACCTCTTCGGGATCGCCCAGAACCTCGGCAGCACCTACCCGACCGACGTTATTCCGCTGCTCGTGGTGGCCACTATCTGGTACCTGATCCTCACCAGCGTGATCGCAATCGTGCAGTACTACATCGAGCGCTTCTACGCCCGAGGTTCGGTGCGGGTACTCCCGCCGACCCCGCTGCAGCGCCTGCGTAAGGCCCTCGGTTGGAACCGCGCGAAGGTGAGTGCAGCATGAGCCAGGCTATTGCCGTCCATAACGCCACCAAGTCGTACGGTGACAAGACCGTCCTCCGCGGCGTCGACTTCAGCGTCGAGGCGGGCACCGTCACCGTGATCCTCGGCCCCTCGGGTTCGGGAAAGTCCACGCTGCTGCGGGCGATCAACCACCTGGAGAAGCTCGATGAGGGCTTCGTCTCCCTGAACGGCGAACTGATCGGAGTGCGGGTCAAGGGCACCCGACTCAAGGAGCTGCGGCCGAAGGACATTCTCCGCCAGCGTGCGAAGATCGGGTTCGTCTTTCAGAACTTCAACCTGTTTCCGCACCTCACCATCCTCGAAAACGTCACCGAGGCTCCGATTTCGCACGGGGTGAAGGCCGCCGAGGCGCGCGAGAACGCCCGGGCCCTGCTGGCCCGGGTGGGGCTCTCCGAGAAGGAGGCCGACTATCCGCGGCAGCTCTCCGGCGGGCAGCAGCAGCGCGTGGCCATCGCGCGGGCGCTGGCCCTGGACCCCGACGTGATCCTGTTTGACGAGCCCACGTCTGCGCTCGATCCCGAGCTCGTGGGGGAGGTCCTGGCCGTGATTCGAACCCTCGCCGGCAGCGGCAAAACCCTCATCGTGGTGACTCACGAGATCGGGTTTGCCCGCGAGGTGGCCGACCGGGTCGTGTTCATGGATGAGGGCGCGATCATCGAGGAGGGCACCCCCGACCAGGTACTCACGCGCCCCGCCCACCCCCGCACCCAAGACTTCCTGAGCAAGGTGCTCGCCTGAGTATCCGTTCAGGCTGCGCACCCGCAAGCGTGCGTGGCCGCACCCGCGGCATCCACCAGTAGATCGTTACCCGAACCCACCAATTGAGGAATCCATCATGACCATCTTCACCCCCAAGCGTCTCAAGACGATCGGAGCGGTTGCGGCCGCGGCCGCCCTCGTGGCCGGCCTCGCCGCCTGCTCCAGTAGCACCGAGGCCGCCCCCGCATCAGACGGCACCGTGACCGTCGCCGCGTTCTCCAACGGTGCCGGAACCGAGACGAAGATCAAGGTATCCACCGTTGAGGACATCCGTAAGACCCTGCCGAAGAAGGTGCTCGACTCGGGCAAGCTCACGATCGGAATTGGCGCGCTGCCCGCGGGCTTCCCGCCGCTGGCCTTCACCGGAGACGATAACGAAACCCTGACCGGTGCCGAGCCGGACCTCGGTCGTCTCGTCGCCGGCGTGTTCGGTCTGAAGCCCGAGGTCAAGAACGCCACCTGGGACAACCTCTTCGTGGGGATCGACACCGGCGCCACCGACGCGGGATTCTCGAACATCACCGTGACCGAAAAGCGCCGGGAAAAGTATGACTTCGCCTCCTACCGTGGCGACAACCTGGGCTTCCAGGTGAAGGCCTCCAATAAGTGGGAGTTTGCGGACAACTTCGAAAACCTCAACGGCCTGAACGTCGCCGTGGGTTCGGGCACCAACCAGGAGAAGATTCTGCTGGAGTGGAAGTCCAAGCTCGAGACCGAGGGCAAGACCCTCACCGTGACCTACTTCCCGGACAACAACGCCACCACGCTGGCACTGAACTCGGGCAAGATCGACGCCTACTTCGGCCCCAACCCGGGAATCGCCTACGGAAACAAGCAGTCCGCGGGCAGCGCGAACCCGACCCGCACCGCCGGAACCTACTCGGGTGCCGGTGAAACCCTCGAGGGCCTGATCGCCGCCACCGTTAAGAAGGACTCGGGTCTCGCCCAGCCGATCGCCGACGCCATCAACTACCTGATCGACAACGGCCAGTATGGCCAGTGGCTCGAGGCCTGGGGCCTGTCGAACGAGGCCGTGAAGAAGTCGCTGGTAAACCCGCCGGGCCTGCCGCTCGACAACAACTAGCGCTCAGAAAAGGGCCCCGGGTACGCCGCGTACCCGGGGCCCATTCGCGTGTGTCGGCGGCACGCAATCACGTGACCCAAAGCGTCGCCGGGGTATCGGTATTCGAGCTGCCGCGCTAGCGTGGGTGCATGACTAAAATCGTGCTGGACCTCGCCGACCGATTCCAGAAGCTCGGCGTACAGACCGCCTACGGTGACCCCGTAACGGCAGATGGCGAGACACTGATTCCCGTGGCCCTCACCGGCTTCGGTTTCGGAGCCGGTGAGGGTGAGCTCTCCGAGGGCGTAGATGGCGAGCCCGCGGGTAGCGGCGGGGGCGGCGGCGGATTCTCGATCCCGATCGGCGCGTATCTGCGCAGCGGTGGCGGATGGCGCTTTGAGCCCAACCTGCTCGCCACCATCGTAGTTTCGGTGCCGCTGGTCTGGGTGGCCGGCCGCTTCCTGACCCGCCTGATCAAGGTTTTGAAGAAGTAATACGCCCCGCAACGTCACGCACGCGCCCGGTCCCCCGAGGGGATCGGGCGCGCGCTATACTCGGTGTAACACGGGAGTCCGGGAACCACCGGGCTGAGAGGAAGGTACGTACCTTCGACCGTCAAACCTGATCTGGATCATGCCAGCGCAGGGAGGATAAGTTTCTCTAACCCGTGCCTCCATTTCACTTATGAAAGGGGCACGTTCACAGTGTCTGTTAACAAAAACTCCGAGGTAAAGCCGCGCCTGAACTTCCGCTGGCGGGTCGTCGACATCGTCGTAGCCAGTGTTCTGGGTGTCGCGGTGGCCCTCATCTTCATCGCCTTCAACCTCGGCTGGAGCGGCATCAAGGCGCCGTTTGAGGCTCTGCTACCGGGGCTCCAGGGGTTCCTTGAACCGGTCTGGTACATCGGCGGTGTGCTCGGCGCACTGATCATCCGTAAGCCCGGTGCCGCGATCTACGTCGAGACCGTGGCCGCGATGGTCTCCGCCCTGGTGGGAAACCAGTGGGGTGGCTTCTCGACCATCGAGGCCGGCCTGGTGCAGGGTATCGGTGCCGAGATCATCTTCCTGCTGTTCGCCTACCGGGTATGGAACCTCCCGGTGACCCTGCTCGCCGGTGCCAGTGCGGGCCTCTTCGGCGCGGTGAACTCGCTCATCCTGTGGAGCCCGGGCGCCAGCTGGAACTACATCACGATCTACGTGAGCGCACAGGTTATCGGTGGTGCCCTGATCGCCGGCCTGCTGGTCTGGTTTGCGGTCAAGGGCCTCGCGGCCACGGGGGCGCTCAACCGCTTCGCGGTGGGTCGCAGCCACGGCGTTCGGGTTTAGCGTGGCGGAGGTTTCGCCGGTGACGGCCTCGGCGGTATCGATTCGCGACTGGGGATGGCGGCACGCCTCCCGGCTCGCCTGGGCACTCGAACACGTCACCCTCGAGATCGCGGCGGGGGAGCGGGTGCTCATTCTTGGCCCCTCGGGTGCCGGGAAATCCACGCTGCTGCACGCGCTCGCCGGAGTACTGGGCGGCGCTGATGAGGGCGATGCGCAGGGGGTGCTCACCGTTGATGGTGAGGACCCCGCGCATCGTCGCGGCCGCAGCGGCCTCCTGCTTCAAGACCCCGATTCCCAGATGATCCTCGCCCGGGTGGGCGACGATGTGGCCTTCGGCTGCGAGAACCTCGGCGTACCGCGCGATGAGATCTGGGCCCGGGTGGGCGAGGCGCTCGAGGCCGTGGGCCTCGACGTTCCGCTCGATCGGTCGACCCAGGCGCTGTCGGGCGGGCAGAAGCAGCGGCTCGCGCTCGCCGGCGTGCTCGCGATGCATCCGGGTCTCCTGCTGCTGGATGAGCCCACCGCTAACCTTGACCCCGTCGGGGTAGCCGAGGTGCGCGATGCGGTGGGCCGGGTGCTCGATAAGACCGGGGCAACCCTGGTCGTGATCGAGCACCGGGTTGACACCTGGCTGCCGCTGGTGGATCGCGTCATCGTGCTGGGCACCGGCGGTGCCGTGATCGCCGACGGGCATCCGGATACCGTGCTCACCGAGCGCGGTGCCGAGCTCGCGGCCGCGGGGGTGTGGGTGCCCGGGCATCCGCCGCGCGTCGCGCTTCCCGAGCCCCTGCCCGCGGGTGAGGCCCTGCTTGATACCCGCGACCTGCTGACGGCGCGCGTACGCGGCGTGCCCGTGGGCACCCCGGTCAGCACCACCGTGCGGGCGGGGGAGGTGCTGGCGATCACCGGAGCCAACGGTGCCGGAAAGTCGACGTTGGCGCTCACCCTCGCCGGGCTGCTGCGCCCCGAGGGCGGTGAACTGACCGCCACGGCCACGCTGTCTCGGGGGCTCGGGGCGGCCCCGATCGCCTGGAAATCAACCCAGCTTCTGCAGCGCATCGGCACGGTGTTTCAGGATCCCGAACACCAGTTTCTCGCGACCACCGTGCGCCGCGAACTCGAGGTGGGGCCGCGCGCCCTGGGGCTTGAGCCCGCCGAGATTGATGCCCGGGTGGACGATGTGCTGGCCCGGCTCGGCCTCGCGCACCTCGAGCGGGCGCACCCGTTCACGCTGTCGGGTGGGGAGAAGCGCCGACTCTCGGTTGCGACCGCCCTGGTGTCGCGGCCGGATATTCTGGTGCTCGATGAGCCCACGTTTGGGCAGGATGCGCTCACCTGGGCGCGGCTGGTTGAGCTCATTGGCGCGCTGCGGGCCGAGGGGTCGGCGATCATCACCGTGAGTCATGACGCCGAGTTTGTGGCGGCCCTGGCCGACCGCACGCTGACCCTGACCGCGTTACGCCCCGAACAGTCAGACACCGAGGAGGCCGCATGAGCGCGCTCGCGGATACCCAGATTTCGGTGGTGAAGCCCACCTCGGCCGCGGTACATCGAACCAACGCCGTAACCCGGCTGATGGTGCCGGTGCCGCTCACCCTGGTGCTGTTGATGACCCTCGACTGGGTATCCGCGGCTACCGCGCTGCTTGCGCTCGCGCTGCTGATGCCCTTCGCCGGGCTGAGTGCGAAGCAGTTCTGGTTGCGGACGCTTCCGGTGTGGATCGCCGCCCCGCTCAGCGGCGTGACCATGCTGCTGTACGGTCGCCCGGATGGCACCGTCTACTGGGAGTTTGGGCTCGCCCAGATCAGTGACGGCTCAATTGCCATCGCGATTGCGACGATGCTGCGGGTGCTCGCGATTGCGCTGCCCGCGGTGGTGCTGTTTATCACCGTGGATCCCACGGACCTGGCCGATGGGCTCGCCCAGATCCTGCGGCTTCCCGCACGGTTTGTGCTCGGGGCACTGGCCGGGATTCGCATGATCGGGCTGTTCCTGGATGACTGGCGTGCGCTTGAACTCGCGCGTCGGGCACGCGGGGTGGCCGATACCGGCCGGATCAGGCGCTTTGCGGGGATGGCTCTGGCTATGCTGGTGCTCTCGATCCGGCGTGGCAGCAAGCTCGCGACCGCGATGGAGGCCCGCGGTTTTGGCGGGGATATCCCGCGGACGTGGGCGCGGGAGTCGCGTCTCGGGTGGGCAGACGCGATCCTGTTTGCGATCGGTATCCTGGTATCCATCGCCGTCGTGTGGACGAGCGTGGCCACCGGACACTGGAACTTCATCTTTGCCTAGTCACATCGCCCCCTCCGAGGAGGCCATCGATCGGGTCCGAGCGCTCCTTCCGGGGCGCCCGGACCCGATCGTGTTGATTGATGGCCCGAGTGGTGCCGGAAAGTCGACGTTTGCCGATGAGCTCGCCGCGCACTGGCCGGGCGCCGGCGAGCCGCTGCTGGTGCGGATGGACGGGATGTATCCCGGCTGGGGTGGCCTCGAGCTCGCGGCCGCCGCGCTGGCCGAGGAGCTGCTGGGGCCGCTTCGCCGCGGGGAGCCCGGAACCTGGCGGGAGTGGGACTGGGCACGTGACGAGGTGGCCGCGGTGCACACGGTGACCCCCGGGCGTCCACTGATCGTTGAGGGCTGCGGAACGCTCGGACCCGCGGCAAGATTTGCCGATGTGGCGGTCTGGATTGATGCCGAAGATGATTTTCGTAAGGCGCGGGCGCTGGCCCGTGACGGTGAGACCTACGCGGTGCAGTGGGACGGCTGGCAGGCTGCCTTCGAGCGTTATGTGAGCCGTTGGGACCCCCGAGCCCACGCCCACCTCCTCCTGCGGGCGGAGCACGAGCGGGTGGTTGCCGCGGAGGGTACCGACTAGCGCGAGCGCTAGGGGATGAGTTGCTCCCACAGCGCCTTCAGGAGCGGCAGTGGGTGGGTGAGTCGCCAGAGCACATCGGGTTCGGTAAGAGCCCCGTCGGCGATCAGGGGGATGCGGCGATCGCCGGTGGCCTGGGAATCGTCGGTGATGGTGACGCTGCCCACCGGAGTGCCCTCGGCGAGCGGCACGGTGATGGTGCCGGGCTCGACCCTGAGCGTGGGTGCGGTGCTGCCCCAGTGCGGCTGTGCGGGTGTTTCTCCGGAGAGCCCGCGGACGCTCTGCTCCCAGTCCGTGGTGATGGTGAGAAGCGGGGTGCCGGTGGCGAGATCGGCGGTGGAGTTGATGCCGCTTTCGGCGCTGGCGACAAGCGCGCGCGTTTCGGTTTCGAGGGTCTGCCAGGTTGCGGATCGCAGCGAGGCGGAGGCATAGCTGAAGGGGCCGGCCGGGGTGGTGACGGTTTGGCTGAACAGCAGGATGATGCCGGCCTGGTCGGTGTATCCGCGGTAGAGCACCCGAATGCCGGTATCGGCGAGGTAGGGGCTCGGGAGGGTGAGCCCGCGCTGCACGGCGAGGGTGTCGGGTTCCTCGGTGAATGCGGCGGTGATGCCCGGATCGGCGGCCGCGAGCGCGGTGATGCGGGCGAGGTCTGAGGCGGTGGCCTGGGTGCCGGTATCGACGCCGGCGGCATCGGTGACAACGAGGCTCGTGAGGCCTTCCTTTTTGGCCCAGGCCTGGGCGGCCTTGAGGTAGCCATCGATCGAGCCGTAGGCCCAGGTGGCCAGTGCATCGGCGTGGGCGGTGCTTCCCCCGCGCAGCATGGCCTGCAGTACGGAGTGCTGGGTCCAGACGTCGCCGGGGAATAGCGAGACGGCCGATTGGCCGGCATCGACGCGCTCACGGTACGTCTCGTAGTTCTGCTCGGTCATGGTGATGTCCTGACCGGGGCCCTCGGGAAGCGGGTAGCGCTGCGCGACCACCAGGGCGGTGATCAGGCGTGCGGCACCGGAGATGGGCAGTGCGGCGGTGTCGCCCGCGTGGGCGAGTACGGCGGCGGTCTGGGCGACCGCGGTGGCGCCGGTGGTGGGGAGCGCGGGCGGCGTTACCGCGGCAGCGGGTGTGGGGAGCGCCAGCGTTGCGACGGCGGGGGCGGGGAGCGGACCGAGCAGCGTTGCGGGGCCGTAGCCGACCACGCCGATCAGCACGATGGTGCCGAGGGTGATGCTGATGCCACGCTTGGCCATGCCGTTCCTCATCTTCCGGGTGGGCTGGTGGTGCCCCGAGTGGACGCGTTAGGGTCAGCGTAATCGCATCCGTGCCGTGTGGAGGCGGGGCGTGCCGAACACCAAACTAACAGCGAGTGTTATCCCCACCCGAGCCGGTGAAGTTCCTCATCGTCTATGCCGTAGTAGTGGCCGATTTCGTGCACGAGGGTGACGCGTACCTGCTCGCGGAGATCCACCTCGTCGGCGCAGAAGTCGAGCAGGGGGAGCCGGTAGAGGCTGATCAGGTCGGGCATCTCGCCGAAGCCGTACTGGTCGCGTTCGGTGAGGTCTACGCCGTGGTAGAGGCCGAGGAGATCGAGGCTGCCGTCTTCGGGGAGGTCTTCGATGGCGATGGCGACGTTTTCGAGACCGTCGGTGACCTCCGCGGGCAGCGCGTCAAACACGTCGTTGACGAGGTCTTCGAAGTCGTCCGGATCCATTTCCATCACGTAAAAAATCCTATCGGGATTTTGCACCGAAATGAGCATCTCGGGCGTGGCGCTGATCGGGTGTCGGCGTGTCGTCTCCGGGGTGGTTTTCGAGCCTCGGGCGTGTCGTTCGAGGGTGAATTTCTCCGGTTAAAACAAAAAGAGGAGCAATATATGCTCCTCTTTTCATATTTACTTGGGGTGAGTAACGGGGCTTGAACCCGCGACCTCCTGAACCACAATCAGGCGCTCTACCAGCTGAGCTATACCCACCATGTCACTACTCGATAATAGCGCTTCTTTTCACTGGCTGCGAATCGAAGCGTTTCTTTTCTCGCGGTGCAACATGATTAGTCTATTACATCTCCGGAGCGTATTTTGCCACCACGGTCTCGGCGATGGCTTTTGCCTCGTCCGAGGTGGGGCCGGGCTCGGCCACGAATGCGGCGGCGCGGTAGTAGGCGAGCTCACGGATCGACTCGAGGATGTCGGCGAGGGCGCGGTGGCCGCCGTCCTTTTCGGGGGAGCGGAAGTACACCCGCGGGTACCAGCGGTGTGCGAGCTCCTTGATGGAGGACACGTCGATGTTGCGGTAGTGCAGGTGGTCGTCGAGTTCGGGCATGTACTTCGCAAGGAATGAACGGTCGGTGCCGATGGAGTTTCCGGCCAGCGGGGCCTTCTTCGCCTCGGGTACATACGTGCGCACGTATTCCAGTACCTGGCGCTCTGCCTCCTCGAGGGAGAGCCCGCCGTCGAGCTCGGTGATGAGCCCGGAGGTGGTGTGCATGTTGGTGACGAACTCGCCCATCTGCTCCAGCGCGGCGGCGCTGGGCTTGATGACGAGGTCGATCCCGGGCGCGACCGGTGTGAGGTCGAAGTCGGTAATCACCACCGCGATCTCTACGAGTTCGTCGACCGAGAGGTCGAGGCCGGTCATTTCACAGTCGATCCAGACCAGTCGGTCCGCCAGATTTGCCATGCCCTCATGTTAGCCCGCTCCGCCGACACATTCGCGGGTTTCGCCTAGACTGGGCGGGTGATTACTCTGCTCGCGATTCTCCTGCTCATCAACGCCGTCTACAACGTGGTGGTGTGGCCGCGGTTCTGGACCCGAGTAAAGAACGACCCCCGTGCACGTGATGCCGCGGGCAAGCCCACCGCGTTCCTGCGCGTCCACGCGATCCTGATCTCCATCGCGCTGCTCATCGCCGCGGTCTCCGCCGTGGCGGGTATCTGGGCATTCTTCGTCTAGCGCGCGCCCTCGTCGCCGCGTTCGGGGCGACGCGCCCGACCCTGCCTCGGATGCCCGCGCATTGTCGCGCCTGATTCGCTCCCCGAGGCGTTCGCGCTACACTTGTTTCGTCCGCCTCCGTAGCTCAGAGGATAGAGCAGGAGCCTTCTAATCTCTTGGTCGCAGGTTCGATTCCTGTCGGGGGCACTTAAGGTTCGAAGCCCCAACGCGCACTCAGACGTGCGGCGTTGGAGCCTCGAGCCCTTTGACTTTGCGACTGTATTCTTTTCTGCAGACTTGGGAAGCCCACTCAAGTTGAGTGCAAACCATCGTAGGTCGATTTCAATCGCTGCTATCCTTCCCTCATGCCCTCGCCATCGCGTATCTCTCGCCTCACTAGAAGCAATGTGTTTGATTGGCTCGCTCTCTCAGAATTTCGATGGTCGGGCCGTTTGCAGCATCCGGAGTTTCTAAATCGCTTGTACGACCTTCAAGCGCTCCCGAGTAAAGACCACCGCTATAAGTCCGCGAGTGGCGATATTCACCAGCACACCGTGAACAACGATGATTGGGAAGACGACTGGGTATTCGGAGATGATCGATTTCACCTTCGTGATGGCTCGGACACAAATTTTCTCAATTTCCTTGTTGAGACGGTACATCCACTCGTGCGCAACGACTCTTCAGATGCAGCAGTGATGGTTGACGCGTACAATAACACGCTACGCCCGGAGGGCTTCGAGCTGTGTGAAAACGGGCACGTCGGCAATCAGATTGTCTACTCGTGGCGTGAGGTGTCCGGGTATCACACGGTCGCCAGATTGCCTTTAGCTCAGTCATTAGACGTCACTCAGAACGAAGTGTTGCTTCAGCACTTGAAGCGTATTGACCGTGATCTACATGCTGACCCATCGTCCGCGATTGCCTCCTCCAAGAACCTAATCGAGAGTCAATGCAAAATCGTCTTGGCGGACCTTGGAGCTGAGTTTTCTGAGCGCGATGAACTTCCAGGGCTCTTCGCGAAGGTCGCGGCTGAACTGAGCATTAATGCAGACTCTGTCGCTGGAGATTCTCGAGGAAGTGCCGCAATGAAAAAGGCCATGCGTTCCCTCTTTGCCACCGTACAATCGATCGCTGAAGCTCGAAACGCAATCGGTGATGGGCATGGGTCTGGGACTATCAGCCCTGCGACGCCACGCCACGCCAAATTAGTGTTCAATTCGACTGTGGCGATTTCCCAATTCATAGCAGACACTTGGAACGAGCGCCCACGCCCCTGACTGTGGCAGGCACGCCGTGCTTGGTTCACTATAGGTCTGATGCAATCATTTTCGGGTGCTCGTTCGCCAAGCCTTCGACTTCGTATATACAGAGTTTGATCGCATTGTTTGTATCGCGCTCTCGCTCCGACGATTTGCGACATCATCTCGAGACCGCCTGCGTCGGTTATTTGTACGTGTCGGAAGTAGATGTTGAGGACACCTAGCCACTGGTTGTGATTTGATTCTCTTGGTATCAGCGGAGCGTCTAGCCCCCCTGTACTGTGACGCCACCCCTGCCAACCACTGCGATCAACTCGCGTCGAAAAATGAATTCGGAGGTCCCGAGGGGTACGTTAATCTGCGTATTGCATGTTCCTGTAAATTGAATTGTTTTTACAACATGAGTTCTTCAGGAGCACAGCGGCGGCGTGTGGACGGTCCGCGTCGAAAGGAATGGGGCAGCGGTATGCAGGCTCTTGAACAAGCCAAGATCCGCTAAAGCGCCCAGCTGCGCGACGCAAACGTCTTCAATATTCTCGTTGCTTGCAGCGATTTTGTTGGAGCGGCTTTTCAAGTCCCAATATCGAGCGTCGGATCATCGCGTGAAGTCAAGATCATGTGCGCAATCGGAGAACTCGGCGGCAACACCACTACGAGTCGTGCTCTTGCGGACACTGCCGATGAGTAGCAAATCACTATTCGCGTTAGTCGCGGAACTCCGATTTGCGGACCTACTGTGCTGGTAATCTCATCGCATGACGACTCAGAATCCGATTGCCGTGCTCGGTGGCGCTGTGGTAGGTTTTCGTGATTTCGCAGCACCGATTACGGCAGGGGCACCGGCAGCTCGCGCCGGGTTAGCGGTCGAACCCGATCAGCGTCTCCGGTAATTTGATTGTCCCTCATATGATCATTGCAGGGCGTATCGGTTCTGTAGCAGACCATCTTTCGGCGTCGGCAGAACTCGCGGATAGCCAAGGAGACGAGACAGAATCCTTGCTACATCTTGCAGCGGACTCCACCCTGTTTCGGCCGGTAGTCGAAGGACGCGTCGAGAACATTTGGGTTTTGGATGGCTCGGACCCAGCCCAGCGCATTAGTCGCGCAGTGGATATCGCGAAGATCGAGTACGTACAAGGATTAAAATTGGTGAGGAATCTCGCCAAAGCAGGTCTTGGTGACGACAAGACTGCACAGGCAATGGCCGCTCTAAAACTAATCATTCAGGCCTCAGCCCAGGCAATCGGACTCGATCCCGACGAATATCTTGAGGAACGAACGATCGATCCTTCCGCCATCACGAAAAAACCGCCCATCGAATCCCCGGCAATACTCTGCGCACATTCTGGTTTTGGGCGATCACCTCAGCGCACGCGCACGGGCAGTTAATCTCAACGATCCGGTTCGCGCAAGAATCGGGGCTTACTGGCATCCATGAGGGCGGTGCCCATTTTGAGGCCGGTGAAAGCCTTCTCGCTGAGTTGGTGCTCTTCGTCGCCGAGCTCCTCGAAGTCGCGGTGGCCCTGCTCAACGAGCAAAGGTATGAACTCGCAGCGTGATGCTAGCAATTTCAGTGCTGTTCGATTCCAGAGTCTAAATCGAACGGTTCGTAGCTTGAAGCAGCGGCATAACGTTGTCGTTGGGATGAAACGAGAACGGGCGGTGGGGCCGACTTCAGCGACCAAACATTGCTCAACTTTTTCGTTTCTCCCGGCTCGCCTCTATAAGTCACGCTAGTGGGAAACCTGGTCTGGGTCCGTGCGCCCGGCTGCTGTGCAACGTAATCGATGCAACAAAGCGAGTAACTAATCCTTCAGCTCCGAGCTTGGCAAGATCGTGTGGCAAGCGGAGTCCTCCGTGTAAGGGCGTACACTGTCGGACCCATATTGCGGATAGATCCCTATTGGCGTCAATTGCGCAGGGGTCGCTAAGGCGGCCATAGCAACTGTGGAAGACACCTGTGCGTTAGCATTGCCACAAAGCAAGGCGAAAGGGAGCGCACCAGTGTCTTTGGTAGATTTGTCGAGGTTTGATGCTATTGGATTTCAAGATCTGGTCGGAGCGCTCGCTGTAGCCGAATTTGGCCAGTCTGTGCGTTCGATGGGCGCTGGGCGTGATGGTGGGCGTGACTACATCCATCGAGGAAGACTTCGGTGGACAACACCGGGTCTCAACGGAGTCCAATGCGCCGATGGGTACACCGTTTTTCAGGCCAAATTCCGCACTGAGCCCTCTTCAAAGCATCAAGACAACGCTGCATGGCTTTGGAAACAAGTGCGTGATGAGCTTGGAGACTGGGCACGGAATATGGACCGCTCTACGGTTCCCAACACTTTGATTTTTGTAACAAACGTAGCACTCACTCCGTTTCCTGGAACCGGTGGGTTTGACGCTATCGTAGCTAAGGTTGAGGCATACATAGCGAGAGCGCAGGCACTACCAAGTGGCACAACAGACGCAGATGAACAGGCAGAACTTCAACTTCAGGCGTGGAGGCTCTCTCAGATCCGTCAAGTGTACTTTTGGGATCATTATCAGATCGACGCACTAGTCAATGCGCATTTAGGCGTTCGCCAGGCGTTCAACGCTTTTCTCACCGCAGGCGACATTCTTGCAGCGATCCCGAAGCTATTAAATCTTGTTCCAGAAAGTGCATTGGAGAGCGCGCTCAGGGACCATGCTCGCACAATGCTCATATCAGGTGGGCGCATCTATTTTGATGAGGCAGGTGCGAGCGGCACTGAAGGGCTTCCCGTGCACAAAGTAGCGGTCGACTTACCTGTGCTCGTTCCCAAGCTAGATGCCTTCGGTGCGCAAGAGCCTTGTCGGCGATTCGCGATTCCCTACATTCTTGACCGAACTGGTCGGATGCTTAAGCCTTCATTCGCGCAGTTTCCCAGGCCAAGGCACATAGTTCTCACCGGACAGCCGGGAAATGGGAAGTCCACCCTATCGAAGATGATAATTCAAGCGCATCGAGCAGCGTTCTTGCGTGAATCGAGTAATCTGAGCGAGGACCAACGCAAGCTAATCGCGGAAACAGACGTAGCGTTGCAAGAGCTGGGAGTTACACCACCGACATACCCCCGATGGCCGGTGCAGATCAATCTAGCTGAGTATGCCCAAGAAGACGCAGTCGATCTTTCGTCAACGCTGATACGACGTATCGCTCGAGATGTAAGTGCAAAGTCAGACGTTGGAGATATCGCACCAAACCTGCTTGCAAAATGGCGCAACCGCTGGCCTTGGCTGTTGGTCCTTGATGGTCTTGATGAAGTCGTGGATCCTGTCGTACGGCACAATCTCATCGAGCAGATCATAGAGTTTGCAAACGACAGTGAGGCGGAAAACGCTGATGTGGTGATCATCCTCACCACTCGACCGCTGGGATTCGATGAGGAAATAGGCCAAAGCATGTTTGAGCGTATTGATCTCGCAAGTCTTACTCCGGATACTGCATTAGAGTATGGGAAAAAGGTAACAGCTGTTCGCCTTGATCGTGATCATGACCGACGTGACGCGGTCATAAGGCGGCTCATTAATGCTACGGAAGACGAAGCATTTGAGAACTTATTGAGAACCCCACTACAAGTCTTGATCCTGACTATTATCGTGGAGCAATCTGGAGAATTGGCTCCTGACCGTTTCAGCCTATTCGATGGGTACTTCCACACCATTCTGGCGAGAGAGAAGCAAAAATTCGGTGGGCACAGCACCCTTATTCGAGACCACGAAACTCTTATTCAAGGGATCCATCATCAAGTTGGGATCACATTACAGATCCGCGCGGAGAAGGGCGAAACAACACGTTCGGTAATCAGCCACCAAGAGCTGCAAGATATTGCTTGGGCAGCTCTAGAACGGGAGGGATATCGTCCCGAGTCGGCGGATCGAAGATTACTCAAAGATATTCAGAACGCGGCGACACATCGACTCGTGCTACTGGCACCGCATGGAACTGAAGGATATGGCTTTGACGTACGAAGTCTGCAAGAGTACATGGCTGGCCAATATCTCACGAGTTCGACCGATGCAATCGTCGAGAGAAGGCTTCAGATCATCGGTGCTAGTCCTCATTGGCGAAATACCTGGCTCTTCGCAGCTGGAGGTTTGTTCGTAAGACCGGGAGTGCACTTGCAGGAGCTCGTTATCGAAACTATCGAGACCGTAGACAGCGACGCTGCTGAACGACTCAGCTTGAGTTTTCCTGCCGGTCCGCGACTAGCTCTTGATATTTTGGATGACGGGATGGCACGCGCGCGTCCTCGTTGGCTTGCAAGGCTCGTCGATCAAGCACTTAAGCCAGGCGCGGGGGTATATGTCCAGGACTTGACGTATGCCCTTGTGAGAATCGCCGCTACCAATGAAAACTCTTGTTCCACGGTGTCATCCGCACTCCGTGCGCGGCGGGGTATCGCTAGTCCGGAGGGCAAGTTGGCGAACATGATTCTCAACCAGTGGATCACGGTTTGTGATGATCTAAAGGTCTCTGAATCTCGCGTACGGGGGATTTCTCAAGTACAGCCGGAGCCAAGAGTTCTATCTGGCGAGAGTGCAAACGGTCGCCTGCCTGAAGACCGTTGCGAGGAACTCTCGTCCGAAGAAGTGGAACAGCTCAACAATGCTCTGAATGCGGCAACGCAGCCTCACGGTTCTTTGAAACCGTTGGAGCATGCTCTGGAGATCGAGAAAGTTGCTCGTATAGTTGATGCGAAACTGAGCGATATTTTACTGAGCCAGCCGACGACTCGACGCCGTATCGAAAAGGAAATTATCCCCATAGTTACCCGGGAGCCGAAGGGACATCTCCTGACGGAGGTGTAGTCCGTTGACAACCTAGGACGACGATTTATCGTGTCCGCAAGGTTCAAAACCTAGCAATTCGCTGTGCGAAGAATGCGAAGATTGGTCCTGTCAAACCTCGGAATGTCCTGGAAGCGTCGACCGCAACTTACTATTTTGCCTGAATAGTCAAAAGCAACCGGGCTTCACAAGAATCAAGGTTCACTGCATTCCTCCTTGCCGAGCATTCTGAAACGTCTGACGTCATGTTATTTATCGGCGATTCTGACGTCACGATGGACTTGATCGCCTAAGGGGCTCTCTAGGGTTTCGGCAGGAACGCATGCAAAGCAGCTGCGAGATTATGAGAACGGCCGCTTATTGCAAATCAACTGCCGTCGGGATTACTGTTTCCCCCGGCACTGCGCCGCTAACCCCGCGACCACCGCGATCAGCCCGCGTCGGAAGAGTCGTTCGGAGGTGCCGCGGGGTGCGCCCACGTAGGTGGTGACGCGGGTGAGGCCGTCGCGTTCGGCGGCGGCGAGGATCTTGCGGGCGAGCGGGGTGTCGAGTTCGAGGGTCTGCTCTGGTTCGACGCGGGTGAGGAGTGCGCCGAGGACGTAGTTCCAGAGCGCGCGATAGGAGTTCAGGGCGTCGATCGGGTGCGCCCCGAGTTCTTCGGCCGCGGCGATGTACTCCTCGGCGAACCACAGAGCGCCGGTGCCGGTGCTGCCGCCGCGGCGGAGAATGTCGACGATCCAGGCGCGGGTGACGAGCACCGCGTAGATGCCCTGGCCGATCGCGAGCATGCGGTCCTGCGGGGTGCCGGTGAGCGGGGTGCGGGGGATGTCCTCGGAGAAGCGATCGAGCACCGCGCTGAGCACGCCCTCCTTATCGCCGAGGTGGCGATAGATCGCCGCGAGCGTGGTGCCCGCGCCGCTCGCCAGGCGGCGCATGGTCAACCCCTCGATGCCGCCGTTCATGAGCATCGTGCCGGCCACGTCCAGGACGTGATTGCGGTTGAACGATACCGGCCGGCCCGGGCCGCGCGCGGGGCCGTTCGTGGAGCCTGTCGTGGGGGAACGGGTGGGCATAAATACCGTCCAAATAATTTCGAGAACGCCTTTGCATAATTGGCGAGCGTGGATCTAGCGTACCGAGTACACACCCCGAATGAAAGGTCTCCATGCAGCCCTCGGTCGCGGATACTCCGCCCAGCCAACCCACGTCTTCACTACCCACGTCTTCTCGCCCCACCGCCCCGGCCCCGCAGGTGCCCCTCGTCCTGAGCGCGGTGTTCCTCGTGTTCCTCGGGCAGATGACGCTCAATCCGATCATCGCGCCACTCTCCCGCGAGGTGGGGCTCGCCGAATGGCAGGTGGGCGTGATGATCAGCCTCGCTGCAATCTGCGTGGTGGTGAGCAGTCAGTTCTGGGGTCGCGCCTCACTCTCGCGTGGTCGCAAACCCGTGCTCCTCGCGGCCATGGGTACCGCGGTGGGCGCGATGGCACTGTTTGCGCTGCTCGCCCACCTCGGCATGCGCGGCATCCTCACCGGAACCGGCCTGTTTGTGCTGTTCCTCGTGACGCGCGGCCTGCTGTTCGGGCTCGCGATCGCCGCGGTGCCGCCCACCGCCCAGGCGTACATCGCCGACGTCACCACCACACCCGAGGCGCGCGTGCGCGGTATGGCGGGCGTAGGAGCTGCCCAGGGGCTCGCGATGATCGGGGGTGCCGTGGCCGGGGGAGCACTCGCCGGGTTTGGGCTGATGGTGCCGCTGCTGTGTGTGCCCGTCATGATCGCCCTCGGGCTCGCTGCGGTTGCGGTGTTCCTGCGCCGCGAGGAGAAGCACGAGCTGGTGGCGAATCCGCCGCGGGTGAGCCCGTTTGATCCGCGCGCCTGGCCGTTCCTCCTGGCCGGATTTGGCCTGTTTACCGGGCTCGGATTCGTTCAGATCCTCACCGGGTTCCTCGTGCAGGACCGCTTCGCTCTGAACGCCGGTGGAACCGCCGCCGTCTCCGGTGCCGCACTGCTGGCCGCGGGCGTGGGCATGGTGGCCGCCCAGGCCGTCATCGTGCCCCGCCTGAACTGGATGCCCGGCACGCTGCTGCGCGTGGGGGCAGCCGGGGCGCTCGCCGGGTTCCTGCTCCTCATTCCCAGTGCGGGGATGGCCGCGCTGATCCTGGCGCTGTTCCTCATCGGGTTGGGACTCGGCCTGGCGATGCCGGGATACACCGCCGGGCCCTCGCTGCTGATGTCCGCCGAGGAACAGGGCGGCATTGCCGGCCTCGTGGCCGCGAACAACGCGCTTACCTTCGTGCTGACGCCCACGCTCGCCACCCTGTTTTACGCCTGGTGGCCGCCGCTGCCGCTGATCGTGGGTGCGAGCGTCTGCGCGCTGGTGCTCGTGTTTGTGCTGCTGCACCCACGGTTTCGCGGACCCCGAGTGGCTCGCTAAGCCGTGGTGTCGGCCTGGTCTGTCCATCGGGCGCGACGCCCGCGCCGCTCGATGATGTCCGACGCCCAACCGGCGGGAACGAGAAGGAGGAGCCACCAGATGCCGGGTGTCGGCACGGCGATGGTGAGGATGAGGGCGAGCAAGACCGCGCCGAAGGTGAGCCAACTGTTTGCCGGGCGCAGTTCCCCGCGGCCCTCATCCGTGCGCAGTGCGGGATCGCGCAAAACGCGGGCCTCCATCAGGGCAAACATGAGGCTCGACACGGCGATCGTCCCGATGTACATGACGCGTGCGGCCGCGCTCTGCCCGGCCGCCGCGAGCATGTTCGAGGCGAAGGGAAGGAACGCGATGCTCGCGAGCCACACCAGGTTGATGCGCATCAGCGTGGGGGAGTAGGAGCGCACCACCTCGAAGAGCCGGTGGTGCATCGTCCACATTCGGGCGATCACCGCGAAGCTCACCACGAAAGCGATCAGGGTGCCCCGATGCTCCGCAAGGAACTCCCATACGTGATCGGCGCGCGCATCGGCTGCCGCGTCCACCAGCGGCAGGAGGAGCAGCGTGATCGCGATCGCGACCGTCGCGTCAGAGAAATTGATCAGGCGGTCGAGTCCGCGCCGGGTTGGGATCAGCCGGCTCATCCGAGTACCCGCTGCGCCTCGCGCCGCGAGGCCCCACGCTTCCGGGAATCGCGCACCGCGAGGGCGATCATGACGGCAGGGATCAGGGCGTCATAGAGCAGCACGCCACCGGTGTTCCCCGGCTCCCAGTTGCCGTGGGCGAGCGACTGGAACACGTGCCCGAGAATGGCGCCCCAGAGGAACATGCCGGCCATCAGTCCGATCGTGATGCGCTCGCGGGGTCCGGCGTGGATGGCGCGGAAACCGCCGATCGCGAGCGCGAGGTTGGCGAACGCAATCTCGGTGACGAATGGGGTGTCTGAGAACCCGATCGCGGTGGCCATGATGTCCGGGATAGCGAGGAACGAGAGCGTCATCCAGAGGCTTCCGCAGCTCAGGGCGGCGATCGCCCACCAGCGCTGCCAGATCTCGAGTCGGGTGAGTTTCGTGGAGCGTGCGGAGTGGACGCTCGCCCCGATGGTCGCGATCAGGAGCCAGAGCAGGGGGAGGGACGTTTCGAGCAGATACCGTGTGTTTGACATGATTTCAGTCTTGCATATGCAATATTGCAAGCGCAAGACTCGTGTATGCTGGTGGCATGGATGATGGACTTGCCGACCTGCTGCACCGCGTCGTCGCGACGTTTGGAGACCTCGCGCGGCGGCGCATTGCCTCCGGCCCCGGCCAGCTGACCTACACGCAGATCCGAATCATCGGCACGCTTGAGGAAGCCCCGGGCATGACACAGCGCGAGCTCGCCGACTCGGTAGGGCTCTCGGAGGCCGCGATGTCCCGGGCCTTGCGCGCTCTCCGCGATGAGGGCCTTGTCGACATCGTGGTCGATCCGACGCACGCGCGCAGGCGCCTCGCCACCGCTACCGCGGAGGGGCTGCGTCACTTCCATGACTCCGGTGCCGCGATCGCCGGGCAGCTGCGCGAGTGGCTCATCCGCGAGGGGTTCCCCTATGATCGATACCTCGCCGATTCGCAGCAGCTCGCCGATCTCCTCGGCCCGCTCAACCGGGCCGCCCCGCCTCGGGCGTCCATCGTCGCTACGGAGGGCGCTGCGGAGGGCGCTGTGCAGGGTGCCGCGGAATAACCGCCGGTGACCCCGCCGTAGTGTGGCGTGCGTGTGGCGATGGCGTGAATCTTTCGTATCGTGGCGTGCGTGCCAATTGTGTGGACGCCCGCGGTGCGGTGAGATGGTGATATCCGGCACTCCGCCGGATCGTTTTCTTCGGAGTCACACATACATGAAAACCTGGTTGCTGCTTCTCGCAGCGATTCTGACCGAGGTCACCGCCTCGGTAAGCCTGAAGGCCGCACAGACCCATCCCATCTGGTATCCGCTCGTCGTGATCGGCTACGTCGCCTCGTTCTATCTCCTCTCGCGCGTTCTGAAGCTCGGGCTCGGGCTCGGCGTCGCCTACGGAATCTGGGGTGCCACCGGAGTGGCCCTCACCGCCCTCGCCTCGGTGCTGCTGTTCGGTGAACCGCTCACGCCGCTGATGATCGGCGGTCTCCTCCTCATCATCGCCGGTGTCCTGGTGGTTGAACTCGGCTCGCAGCGTGCCCACACGGCGGCCGAAAATGCCGCGCGCATCGCGGCCGAGACCGGCGCTGCCGAGGCCCGCGCATGATCGCCGGAGTACTCCTCGGATTGGCCGTGCTGAGCGAGGTGGCCGCCACGGCCTCCCTGCGCGCCGCGGTGGACGGCAGCCGCCGCTGGTACATCCTCGTGGTTGGTGGCTACCTGACCGCGTTCTCCCTGTTTGCCGCGTCGCTCAGCGCCGGCATGCCGCTCGGCGTGGGGTACGGCATCTGGGCCGCGAGCGGTGTGGCCATCACCGCGGTGCTCGCAAAGTTCCTGTTCAAGGAGGCGCTCACGCCGCTCATGTCACTCGGCATTGTGCTCATCATCGGCGGGGTGGTGCTCGTCGAGGTGGGCTCCGCCACGGCTCACGTGGCGCTCGGCTAGTGCGCGCCGCCATTCGAAGCACCGCCATCGCACCCCATCGGGTTGCGGTGGCGGTGCCGCCCGGCGTGGGGCTGTTTGATCTCGCGATCCCGGCCGAGGTGTTTGGTGACGTTCGGATCGACGGCGTCTCCGCGTACACCGTGACCGCCAGCGCGATCGGCGAGGGCGGCCGGATCCCGATAGCCGGTGGATACTTTGCGGCCCAGACCGAAACCCTGGAAGAGCTCGAGCGCGCGGACACCATCATCGTGCCCGCGGGGGAGCGCATCGATGACCCGCCACCCGCCGTGCTCGTGGCCGCGATTCAGCGCGCTCACGCCCGCGGCACGCGCATCGTCGGTCTCTGCACCGGGGCCTTCACCCTTGCAGAGGCGGGCCTGCTCGATGACCAGATCGCAACGACCCACTGGCGCTATGCCGATGCCCTCGCCGAGCGTTATCCGCGGGTAAACGTCGATCCCCGCGTGCTCTACACGGTTCAGGATCGCGTGTTCACCTCGGCCGGAACCGCCGCCGCCATCGACCTCTGCATCGAAATCGTGCGGCGTGATCACGGTAGTACCGTGGCCAACGAGCTCGCCCGCGGCCTCGTAATGAGCCCGCATCGCGCGGCCGACCAGGCACAGTTCGTGCCGATTCCGGTGCCCGAGTGCACGGGCGAGAGCCTCGGGCCGGTGGTGACCTGGGCACGCGAAAACCTGGGCGAGCGGATCAGCGTGGGCGACCTCGCCGCGCGCGCACACGTGAGCGTGCGTACGATCATTCGCCGCTTCGAACGCGAGTATGCGCTCACGCCGAGTCAGTGGCTGCGGCTCGAACGCCTCCGTCGGGCACAGCAGCTCCTCGAAGAAACCGAACTCGGTATCGACGAGGTGGCGAGACAGAGTGGATTTGGTACCGGAACGAGCCTGCGCCAGGCCTTTGCCGAACGCCTCCACACCTCGCCGAACGCCTATCGGGGAGCGTTCCGCGCGAGGGTGAGCTAACGCGGCTACGGCTTGGGCGCGCGCAGCGAGCGGTCGAGAATGGTCAGAACCAGCGCGGCGCCGGTCAGTGCGGCCACGATCCAGCCGATGGTATTGAGCCCCGCATCGCTCGGTGCCTGGCCAAAAACGATGCCGATGATGCTCGAAGCGACGATGGCACCCATCTGCACGGAGGTACGGGAGAGCCCTGCGGCCACTCCGATCTGCCCCTCCGGCGCCTGCCGGTAGAGCGCCGCCTGGTTCGAGATTGAGGCGAGACCCTGCGGGAGACCGAAGATCGCGAGGGCAAGCAGAATCAGGAAGTACGGCGTATCCGAGGCGAGCAGGGTGAGCAGCAGGCCGCCCACCATTGAGGCCGCGGCCGAGATGATCAGCGGCAACCGGACGCGCTTAGCCCGCGCCACCAGCACCGAGCAGATCCCGGCGACGATGGCCGTCGGGATCTGGAACAGGCCGGCGGTGGAGGGCGCGAGCCCCACGTCCGTCTGCAGCCACTGGCTCATCGCGTACACGACGAGGTAGGAGCCGGTGAAGACCAACATGAGTCGCAGGTAGGTGCGCGCGAGCGGCCCGTTGTGCACGAGCATGCGCACGTCGATAAACGGCACCCGGGCACGGTACTCCCACCAGATCAGGGCGATCAGGGCGCCGGCGGCAATGGGGATAAGCCAGAACAGCTCGCTGCGCAGATCCAGAAGGAACAGCAGGAGCGCAACGATCGTGATCGCGAACAGGGCGAGCCCTGGCGGGTCAATCGCCCGCCAGGCGGAGACCGTGCGCGGGGCACGGACGCGGCTGCGATCCGCGGGCAGCCAGAGGACGGCGAGCACCAGTGCGATCAGCGCGAGCGGGATGTTGACCAGGAAGATGGACTGCCAGCCGAACGCGTGAATCAGGACGCCGCCGAGCACCGGGCCGATCGAGGCCGTCACGAGGCTCGAAATTGAGAGGCCAGAGAGCAGCGCCTGCGGTGCGGGTCGACCAAGGCGAGCCGACTGATCCGAGATCAGCGTCATCGCCGACGGATAGGCGGCCGAGGTGCCGAGGCCGAGTAGCAGGCGGGCGATCAGGACGCCACCAAAAGTGGGCACCAGTACCGGGATGACCCCGGCGGCGGCCACGATGAGCAGCCCGAAGAGGTAGATGCGGCGTGGACCGAAGGTGTCCGCGAGCTTGCCCATCGCGGGCTGACTGACGGCGCTCACCAGATAGAGCCCGGCGACCAGCCAGATCACCGTGGCCGCGGACACGCCCACGGCGTGCGCGATCGGGGTGAGGGCGACGGCGATCATCGTGGTGTTGATCGGGTTGAGGGCTGGGCCGATCAGGATGGGGATGGCAAAGCGTGGGCTGAACCCCACCGACTCGGCGCGGGCAAGATCAGCCGCGGTCTGTGGGCGGGTGGTCATGCGCGATCAAGACCAAACGCCACGCGCTCCATGAGTTCGACAGCTCGGTGCAGGGTGTCGCGCTCCTCGGCGCTGAGATCGCCGTCCAGGATCAGAGCGAAGTCGCGATCCCGAACCTGGTTGACCCGGTCCAGGACCGTCTGGCCGGCCTCGGTGAGGCTGATGAGATCCCGCCGGCCATCCCGCGGGTCGGGCTGCTTGGCCACGAGTTCGCGTGTCACCAGGTCGCCTACCACGGCGCCCATTGACTGCGGCCGCATCTGCTCGCGGCGCGCCAGATCGGCGATGCTTAGCGGCCCCTGCCGAAACACGAGACTCAATACTGCCTCGTGGGTGCGCCCCAACTCCTCGACGATCTCGATGCGGCGCAGCGAGCGGCGAAGTCGATCGACGTTGAGTCGAAACCGCTGGGCAGTTTCGAGTGAGGTCGGATCGGGGATCGGGGGATTCGCTGCTGTGGGCATGCCCCCAGCGTAAAACACAACAGGCAATCTTGCAAGTTTACCTGTCAAGTTGTACCGTGGGGACGACCGATGAGGAACGAGGAGCACCATGAACCCACCCGCACCCGGCGTCCTGCTGCGCGGCATCCGCGCGGGGGAGCGCCGAAGCCTGACGCACGCACCCGAACTGCGTACCGACGCCACCTTTCGGCTGGAGAGCCCGGCATTCGCGGCCGATGGGCCAATCCCGCTGCGATACGCGGGCACGGGGGTGGGCGACAACATCTCCCCGGCGTTCGCCTGGTCCGCGCCGCCCGCGGGCACCCGGAGCCTCGTGTTTCTGATCGAGGACGTGGACGTTCCGCTGCCGCGGCCCCTCATCCACACCATCGCGATTCTCGACGGCACACGCGACTCCCTCGCCGAGGATGAGCTCGCCCCCGGCCCCACCGACGACGACCGCGCCGACGTTTCCCTGATTCCCGCGGGCTTTGGCCGTCGGGGCTACGCGGGCCCGCGCCCCCTGCCCGGGCACGGCACCCACCGCTATGGGTTTCACCTCTACGCGGTGGACACTCCGCGATCCGCGCTGGCCGAGGCCGGATCCTGGCGCGAACTGCGCGGCCTCATCGCCGGGCATGTACTGGCCGCCGCGCACCACTTCGGAACCGCCGAGCGAGACGCGACGCCGCCGCGGGAGAAACGCGCGTCGCGGTGAGCGGATCACGGGGGTACATTAGAAACATGAGTGAGCTACAGCAACAGATCATTTCCGAGCTCGGCGTCCGGCCCACCATCGATGCGGCCGAGGAAATCGAGCGTCGAGTGGGCTTCCTGACCGACTACCTGCGCCGTACCGGTGCCCGCGGCTTCGTGCTCGGGATTAGCGGCGGTCAGGACTCCTCGCTCGCTGGCCGTCTCGCCCAGCTCGCCGTTGAGAAGCTGCGCGCCGAGGGAGTGGACGCCACATTCACCGCGATGCGCCTGCCCTACGGCACCCAGCACGACGAGGAGGATGCCCAGCTTGCGCTCGGCTTCATCGCCCCGGATCGCGCGCTCACCCTCAACATTCGTGGCGGAGTAGACGGTGTCGTGGAGGGCTTCCGTGAGGCCACCGGCGAGCTCATCTCCGACTTCAACAAGGGCAACGTCAAGGCCCGCATGCGCATGATCGCCCAGTATGCGATCGGAGGTGCAGACGGCGTACTCGTGATCGGTACCGACCACGCTGCCGAGGCCATCACCGGTTTCTACACCAAGTTTGGCGACGGCGGAGCCGACATTCTGCCTCTCTCCGGCCTGAGCAAGCGCCAGGGTGCCGCCCTGCTGCGCGAACTCGACGCGCCCGCCCGGCTGTACGAAAAGATCCCCACCGCGGACCTCCTGGACGAGGTGCCCGGCCAGACCGATGAGTCCAGCCTGGGCGTGCGCTACGCGGAGATCGATGACTACCTCGAGGGCCAGGAGGTCGACCCGGAGGTCGCCGCCGCCCTCGAGGCGCGATTCCTCGCGACCCGGCACAAGCGTGCCCTCCCGGTTACCCCGGATGACTCCTGGTGGCGCGCGGACTAGCCGCGTGAGAGCGGGGGCGGCGCTAGGCCAGGTCGCCCTCAATTTCGCTGAGCGCCCGGGCCGTCAGCAGCGTGCGCGGATGATCCGCACCGAGAATGCGCGAGCGGTCCTCCAGCAGCGCCCGGTAACGCGTGGCCGCCTCGCGCAGATCCCCGGACTGCCGGGTGATCAGAGCGCGCAGGCTGCGTGCGGCCAGGGCATCCGGGTGGTCCTCGCCAAGCACGGCGTCGCGGCACTCGATCACGTCATCCAGCTCGTGCAGGGCGCGCCGGATTTCCCCCAGGTGCCAGCGCTCGCGCGCGAGATTGAACCGGGTGCGCAGAATATCGGGATCGGCATTCGCGATCTCCTGGCGTCGGGACGTACCGGTCACCGGAATGTTTGCGACCTCGATCTCCAGGAGCCGGATCCAACGATCGCGCGCCAGCGAGTGCCGCCCGAGCTCGCAGGCGACGACGCCCAGATTGCCGAGGATGCGCAGGTCCGTTGCGGTCGGGTGCTCGGTGGCGGCATCCTGCAGTGGTTCGAGTACGGCTTCGGCTTCGGCGTACTGCCCCGCCTGGATATGCGCCACGGCCAGGGCATTGAGGATCGAACCCTCGCCAAATGGGAAGCCCTGCAGCAGGGCGATCGATTCCTCGTGGAGCCCGCGCGCGGTGAGATCCTGCGAGAGCTGAATCGCGAGGGATTCGCGTGCAGAGGACGATGCCTCGGCGAGATTCAGTGCCGCCCGCAGTACCTCGATGGCCTCGTCGAGTGCCCCCAGCTCACGCAGCGAGAGCGCGATGGCACCGCGGATCGCGAGCACCGAATCGGGCTCGCCCGTGCGCGCGAGCTCATCGTCGAGCAGTCGGAACTGGTAGAGCGCGGGCGCGTGCCGGTTTGACTGGCTCAGCCGTGCCGCCCAGCGCTCGCGCAGCGCCAGAATCACGGCGTTCTCCGCGTCGGGAGCCGCTTCGAGCCGGGAGAGTGCATCCGTATAGGCCTCGTCGACGGTGGAGGCGGGAAGCCCCAGCTCCTCCTCGCCGCGCTCAAACAGCGCGAGTCTGCGCCGCAGGACCGTGGCCAGGAGTTCCCCGTTCGGGTGTTCCGCGAGAACGTCGAGGAGGTCGGTATAGGCGATCTCGCTGTCGTCGAACCGCTCGAGCATTCCGAGCAGGAATGCGACGTCCTCCCGAGTGTCCAGCGTGCTTTCGGCGAGGGGCCCCTCGGACTGCTCGAGGGCGATCAGGGCCGCGCGATACCCCTCGAGGGCTCGCTCATAGTCGCCCTGAGCGGCCGCAATGCCCGCGGTCATCCGGTGACTGCGAATCGAATCCGGATGCAGCGGACCGAGCGCCGCGATTCTGCGCTCTCGCAGGTCTTCGGCGAGTTCGAGGGCCTGCGGATGCCGGTCGAGATCCGCGGTGAGGCGCACCCGGATCTCGCGGACGCGGAAGGCCGTGGGGGAGTCGGGCCCGAATGCCCGCTCGATATCGTGCAGGAGGGTGCTGGACTCCACCAGGGCGGCGTCCAGCTCACCCGAAAATGCCGTGGCGAGAATCCACTCGGTGCGTGCGCCAAGCGCCTCACTCGAATCGGCACCGTGCAGCTCCGCCCACTGCCTCGCAACCTGAGCCCAGAGATCCGCCGCCTCCTCGTCTCGATCGAGAAGGTACAGGAGCGATGCCTTGGCCGCGAGCGTCCGGGTGGCGTCCGGAGAGCCGGCCTCGTGCAGGGAGGCTTCGGCAATGCGCTCATCCAGAATTTCGAGGGCACGCTCGGGCCCCTCGGTCTGCAGCAGGTGAACCAGTTCGTCTCGAGACTCAAAGCTCATGGCGGCCTTTCGCTGGATGTGCGAATCAGCCTACCCCGTTCCCGACTAGATCGGGTGGGGCGTGTTTCGTTCGGGATCGGTCGCGGTGGCGGTGCGTGCCGAGGGATCGATGGCGGCCACATCGTCGATCAGCTGCTGGGTGCGGGTGTCCGCACCCAGGGCGGCGCCGGGGGAAACCGCCGGGGAGTCGACCCAGACCTCGGTGGGGGTGCCCGTGACGCGCGGGGAATCGGCCACGTCGGTGCGCCAACGCTGAATGTCTTCCTCGAAGATCTTCTTTGCACGGCGAGGTTTGTTCTGCCACTCGATCAGTCGGTCGCGGAACTCGGCGACCACCGGGTCGAGCTGAAACCCGAACGCAGCCGAGTTTCGCTTGAGCTCACCGAGCTGATGGGCCGACCAGTTTGCGGCGAGGGCCGCACCTGGAATGGGGAGCAGGCGCAGCGCGATATCCGCCTGGGCGACGGCACGATCGGCGAGGATCTGCTCCTGCGGGGAGAGCGAGGACCAAACGGCGGCCTCGGTCGAGGCATCAACCAGTGCGGCGATGGCGGCACCCTTGGCATCGCGATCGCGGCGGTTGATGAGCGCGCGAATGGCGCCGCGCACGATGAGGCCGGACACTATCACCGAGACCAGGATCGCGACGGCGGTGACCGCGGCGGAATAGAGGGCCGGCTGTGCATCGGCCGAACCAAACCAGGTGAGGAAGTCGTTCCAGGAGTCCATAATTCGCACACTACCCGCGAAATGGGGCATTGCCGTGCGCGATGGAGGCCGTGTCGGGAAATTTGGGTGGAACTCTCGGCCAGCGTTGTCCGCGTGTTACGGGTTACGTGGCACGGGCTAGTTGTGATGTGACTCGTCGTGGGCGCGCTAGGCGCAGCGCAGGCTGTCTACGGCATCGTCGGCGGACCAAAACTCACCGAGCGCGGTGAACGTCGAGTGGAGCGTGGAGAATCGCTTGGCCACAAAGACCGGGCCCTCGGGGGTCTCGCGTTCCTCGAGGTGGCCCACGATGCGGTCATCGAGCGCAACAACGCGCCACAGCGTGGGGCGTACAGGGTGCAGGCGCAGGCCGCCGTGGACCTGAATGAGCGTCGGAGTTGTCATGACACTCACGCTACGGGGAACCACCGACACGCCCAGGTTGCCGGGAAATACTCGTGAATAACACCCGAGATTTCTGGATCCGGAATGTGTGAGTGCCGCATCGGGTTATAGTCGCTGAGCACGCATCCGTCGCAGGATGTGGCAAAAGGGAGTGAGATCGTGAGCACAAGTTTTGTTCTGGCCGGTGGCTGTTTCTGGTGCCTGGATGCCGTGTATCGGACCCTCGACGGCGTGAGCGCCGTGGTGTCCGGATACACCGGCGGCAACGTTGCCAACCCCAGCTATGAGGCCGTCTGCACCGGGCACACCGGGCACGCGGAGGTTGTACGGGTGGAGTTCGACGAGTCGGTAATCCCCGCGGACATCATCCTCGACGCTTTCTTCACCCTGCACGACCCGCGCCAACTGAACCGGCAGGGGAACGACGTCGGTACCCAGTACCGTTCGGCAATGTTCTACACCGATGACGCCCAGCGTGAGCTGTTCGAGGCTGCACGCGACCGTGCGGCGGACATCTGGGACGGCGAGGTCGTGACCGAAATCTCCCCGCTGGGAGCGTTCTACAACGCCGAGGACTACCACCAGGACTTCTTCGCGAAGAACCCCGGGCAGGGCTACTGCCTCGCCGTTGCCGTCCCGAAGGTCAACAAGGTGCGTCGCCGGTTTGCGGAGTACATCGTTCGCTAGCGTGACGCGCTAGTTCTCACAGGAGCGGCCGAGTACGGGGTTTTCCCCAGTCTCGGTCGCTCCGTGGTTTCCGCCGGTGCCCGGCCGCACACTGGAATGAGTGACCGCTTCGAAACGCCACCACGAGACCGGCACACACGGCGTTTCGAGGTCGAGTCACGTTTTGCCCCTCCCCATGGTCAGAAGCGGGCACGTTTCATTCAGAACTCGCGCCGTGTCATGCTCCGCACACGCTTCCTGCGTACAATCGGAGGCGCGTGCGGATGAACCCGCGCGGCAAGACCGCTTATAAAAACCCCGTGTAATCAACCCGAAGGTGGACCAGTGAACGTGACCCGTACAGTACGAGCCGGGCTGATCCTCGCCGCCCTCACCCTCGCGGGGTGTACCGCCACGTCAGCCCCCGGCCCCTCCGCGTCGGCTCCGGCAACTGCCGCAGCTAGCGACACCCCGGCTCCTCCGGCCACGCTGCTTCCGGACGGCACCGCGCAGGACAACCTGCCCTTCTTCGATCAGACGAATCGCGCCACCGTCGCCGCGAACCCCGATGCCCTGGGCAAGGACTTCATCGACGGCCTGGTCGCCGCGGGCTTTGACAAGGCCACAATGCAGGTTTCGGAAGACAAAACCACACTGGGTAAGCCGGTAGACGCCATTGAGTTTGCCGTTCTGTGGAAGGACTCCTGCCTCCTTGGCCAGTTTGGCCCCACTGTCGGCGGCTACCACTCGAGCGTTCAGCCCAAGCTCGAGGCCGGCGGTTGCCTGATCGGAAAGACCCGCGCCATCAACTGGTAATCGAGCTGTAGGAAACCACACGCCGACGCGGGCAGACGCGGGGCACCTCGGCCCACTAGACTGGAGTCGATATGGCTGAATACATTTACTCGATGGTCCGCGCCCGCAAGGCGGTTGGCGACAAGGTTATTCTCGACGACGTCACCATGGCGTTCCTCCCCGGAGCGAAGATTGGTGTGGTCGGTCCGAACGGTGCCGGTAAGTCCACGATCCTGAAGATCATGGCGGGCCTCGACACCCCCAGCAACGGTGACGCAAAGCTCACCCCCGGCTTCACCGTCGGCATCCTGATGCAGGAGCCCGAGCTGGATGAAACCAAGACCGTACTGCAGAACGTGCAGGACGGCCTCGGCGAGATCAAGGTTCAGGTAGACCGCTTCAACGCGATCTCCGCCGAGATGGCCGAGCCCGATGCCGACTTCGACGCGCTGCTCGAAGAGATGGGCAAGCTGCAGGAGGCCATCGATGCCGCCGACGCCTGGGACCTCGACTCCCAGCTCGAGCAGGCCATGGACGCCCTGCGCTGCCCGCCCGGAGACGCCGAGATCGCTCAGCTCTCCGGTGGTGAGAAGCGCCGCGTTGCGCTCTGCAAGCTCCTGCTGCAGAAGCCCGACCTCCTGCTCCTCGACGAGCCCACCAACCACCTCGACGCCGAGAGCGTGCTGTGGCTTGAGCAGCACCTCTCCAAGTACCCCGGTGCCGTCATGGCCGTGACCCACGACCGCTACTTCCTCGACCACGTCGCGGGTTGGATCTGTGAGGTCGACCGCGGTCGTCTCTACCCCTACGAGGGCAACTACTCGACCTACCTCGAGAAGAAGGCCGAGCGTCTGCAGGTTCAGGGCAAGAAGGACGCCAAGCTCGCGAAGCGCCTGACCGAGGAGCTCGAGTGGGTTCGCTCGAATGCCAAGGGCCGCCAGACCAAGTCGAAGGCTCGTCTGGCCCGCTACGAAGAGATGGCTGCCGAGGCCGAGCGCACTCGGAAGCTGGACTTCGAGGAGATCCAGATCCCCGCCGGCCCGCGTCTGGGCTCGGTTGTACTCGAGGCGAAGAACCTCAACAAGGGCTTCGGTGACCGCACCCTGATCGACGGCCTGAGCTTCTCGCTGCCGCGTAACGGTATCGTCGGCATTATCGGCCCGAACGGTGTGGGTAAGACCACCCTGTTCAAGACCATCGTGGGCCTCGAGCCGCTGGATGGCGGCGAGCTGAAGGTCGGCGAGACCGTCAAGCTGAGCTACGTTGACCAGTCGCGTGGCGGCATCGACCCGGAGAAGACCCTGTGGGAGGTCGTCTCGGACGGCCTCGACTACATCCAGGTCGGAAACGTCGAAATCCCCTCGCGTGCCTACGTCTCGACCTTCGGTTTCAAGGGCCCGGACCAGCAGAAGAAGGCCGGCGTGCTCTCCGGTGGTGAGCGCAACCGTCTGAACCTCGCGCTCACCCTGAAGCAGGGTGGAAACCTCCTGCTGCTCGATGAGCCCACTAACGACCTCGACGTCGAAACCCTGTCTAGCCTCGAGAACGCCCTGCTCGAATACCCGGGTTGCGCCGTGGTCATCACCCACGACCGGTGGTTCCTCGACCGCATCGCGACCCACATCCTCGCGTATGAGGGCACCGAGGAGAACCCGGCGGCCTGGTACTGGTTCGAGGGTAACTTCGAGTCCTACGAGGAGAACAAGATCGAGCGCCTCGGTGCCGATGCCGCGAAGCCCTCGCGTGCAACGTACCGCAAGCTGACGCGCGACTAGTCGTTACCCGGCAGTCAGCGTGAACCACGGCGGCTCGTGGTGGGGTAACCCGCCGCGGGCCGCCGTTTTTATCCCCGATGGAGGTTTTGCATGAAGATTGATGTTCCCCTGAGCCTGCGCTGGGCAGACCTGGACGCCTACAACCACGTCAACAACGTCGAGTTTTTCCGGCTGCTTGAGGAGGCTCGCGTGCGTGTCTTCTGGACCCGTCAGCCGGGGGAGTCGGACCTCCCCGATGAGCTCGCGGTGATCTCGGCCGAGGCCGGATCCGGCATCATGACGCTCATCGGTTCGCAGCGCATCGAGTATCTCGCGCCCCTCGAGTACCGGCAGAAGCCGATCGTTATTCGGCTGTGGATTGCCCGCCTGGGTGGCGCCTCGATGGAGGTGCACTACGAGGTGCGCGACGGCTCAGCCCCCGAGGATCGCGTGTACGCCATCGCCTCGACCACGATGGTGCTGGTGGATGCCGCCTCCGGTCGCCCCATGCGCGTGCCGAGCGAGCAGCGCGAGGCGTGGACCCCGCTGCTTGAAGAACCGGTGAGCTTCCGCGATCGCTAGCCAACGCGAAAGGGCCCCGAATATTCGGGGCCCTTTTGCGTTGGGGAGGCTAGTCGCGTGCACCCGGCACGCGCACCATGCCCTCCTGGGCGATGCTCGCCACCAGGTTGCCCGCGCGGTCGTAGATCTTCCCGCGGGAGAGCCCGCGGCCGCCGCGGGCCGAGATCGACTCCTGCACGTACAGCAGCCACTCATCGGCGCGGGCGGGGCGGTGCCACCACATCGCGTGGTCGAGGCTTGCAATCTTCAGGTGCGGGGTGACCCAGGGCAGGCCGTGTGCGCGCAGGATGGGTTCGAGGATCGTGTAGTCGCTCGCGTAGGCGATCGCGGCGCGGTGCAGCAGGTCGTCATCCGGCATGGTGCCGTTGATGCGCATCCAGACCGCCTGGTGCGGGGTCTTCTCCTGCACGCTGAAGTAGATCGGGGTGGGGACGTGTCGGATGTCGAAGGCGCGTCCGGTCGCCCACTGCCGGGCCACCGGGTTGTCGACGCCGGCGAGTGCGTCGGCGGCGCTCGGGAGCGATTCCGGGTCCGGGATGTCCGTGGGCATCGGGTCCTGGTGTTCAAGCCCGGGGTCTTCGTCCTGGAATGAGGCGATCATCGAGAAGATCGGCCGGCCGGACTGGTACGCCTGGGTGCGGCGGGTACTGAACGAGCGGCCATCGTGGATGCGATCCACCGAGAAGGTGATCGGCAAATCGACGTTACCGGGGCGCAGGAAGTAGCCGTGCATCGAGTGTACAAAGCGGTCCTCTGCCACGGTGCGTGCCGCTGCAACCACGGCCTGTGCCAGCACCTGACCGCCGAACACGCGTCCACCGGGGGACCACTCGGACGGCCCGGTGAAGATGTCCTCGCTGGTGCGGGCACCGGTGTCGGTGAGGTCGAGTGCGCCGAGCAGGGACGCGAGCGGATCGGACATGAAACTCCTCGGGGGTGATGCGAACCGTTCCAGTTTAGGCCTCGACGCGCCAGCCGCTTGGGAATGACGCCGGGTCCCGGATAGTTTAGGGAGGTGATGGATACCTCCTTTACCCTTGCCGATGCCGAAACCCGATCCGATCTGACCGTGTTTGTGCAGCGTGCGCAACGGGTGGATCGCGAGGCAGTGCGCCTGCTCGGTGCCGGGCGTGTGCTCGCGGTATCGAGCCCCATTCTGGTGCCGCGCGGCATTCTCTCGAGCGGCCCGACGATTCTGGGGCTGCGCACGTTTGCGCTGGCCGAGGATGCCGCCTTCGACACCGTGGTGGCCCCTGCGTCCGTTCTGGAGCGGCTGGCCCGTCTCGATGCGCTGGGCACCGCACTGCACACGATCGGGCTGCCTCCTGCGGAGGTGCGTGCGTCGTGGTCGGGGATCGCCGCCCCGCGCGATGGCTGGGCACGCACCGGGAGTGTGAGCGCCGGCGTGCTGCGTGCCGGTGCCCGAGCCGGGGTGACCGAGATCGCCGCCGCCCTGCCGGATAACGCGGGGGACCCGATCGTCGCCGGTGTGCGCATGGGCGTCTGGGGCCGCGAACTTGAGGGGGCCGAATCGCTGCCCGCCGGTGTGGCGTTTGCCGCCGATGCGCTGGGTTTCCTCGGGCCGGATGACGCCGAGGAGCTCCCGATCTTCGAGTCTGGCTCCTGGACCAGAATTTCGAGCCTCCGCGGGCACGTGCTCGTTCGTCGCGCCGGCGGCGGTCTGCTGGTCGGCTAGTGCCGGGTCTCGGGCAGGCTCGCTGCGACGAGCGTGTTCTGCCTCGTGCCACGCGTCTTGCTCGGCGTCCAGCATGCTCGGATAATAGGGTGATGGACCTGCCACTGCCGCCCAGCGCCCCGACCATCCCGATTCGTGAGGATCTTCGGCTGCGACCCTGGCGTCTCGGCGATGAAGACGTGATCACCGCCGCCTGCCAGGATCCCGAGATCCAGCGCTGGACCACCATCCCCGTACCGTACACGCGGGAAAACGCCGAGTTCTTCCTGGAGATCACCGCGAGCGACTGGGCATCCGGGGCCGGCGGCTCGCTGGCGCTGGTGGATCCCCGCGAGGATGTTCCGTTTGGCTCGTTTGGGTTCGTGAGCATTCGCGCCGATCACCGGGCCTCCGAAATCGGGTACTGGTTGGCCCCCGATCGGCGCGGGCACGGCTATGCAATTGCCGCGGTGACGGCGCTCAGTGAGTACGCGCTCGGCCTGGTGGGGCTCGACGAGGTGTATCTGCGGATCGATCCGCAGAACGTCGCCTCGGTGGCCGTAGCGCTCGGTGCAGGATACGAACTCACCGCGACCGCCGTGACGGATGCGCGCACCCCGGACCTCCTGGACACCTACACCCGATACTCGCCCCGACACCGCGAGGAGGGGGCCGCATGAGCCCGGTATTCCCGGTCGATGCCCCGACGCTTGCCGTACGCGGCGGGTTTGTGCTGCGCCCCTGGCAGCCGGATGACGTCGACGCGGTGTTTGAGATCTGTCAGGACCCCGAGATTCAGCGCTGGACCCCCGCACCCACGCCCTACACGCGCGCCGATGCTCAGCGCGTGGTCGATCGCGGCCTGACCTCGTGGGCAGCCGGCGTGGGCGGTTTCTTCGCGTTGGCCGACGCTCAGACCGATGAGCTGGCCGCCTGGTTCGGTTTTGTCGCGCTTCAGGAAGAGCCCGCGAGCGCAGAGCTCGGCTACTGGCTCGCGGCACCATTCCGCGGGCGGGGGCTCGCTACCCGCGCCCTCAACGCCCTGGTGGACTACTCGTTTGACGTGGTCGGGCTTGACTCCGTGTACCTGCGGATTGATGCGGCCAATGCGGCCTCGGCGGGGGTCGCAATCCGCGCCGGATTCGAGCTCACCGCGAGCTCGGTGACGGATGATCGCACGCCCGAGCCGCTCGACACCTACACGCGGTACTCGGCCGCCTAGGGCGAGAGCGGGCGGGGATTGTTCGGTGCCCACCAGCGGCTCCAGACCGACGTCCAATCGAGTCCGACGGGCGGGTCGACCTCGATCGAGTCCTGATCGGCAATGACCCATCCGAAGGGTTTGTCCGTCGCACGCTGGAGAGTAAACAGGGTCTGGTAGGTCGGGGAAGGGGCGAACCCTCCCTGGAGATGGGTGAATGATTGCCCGCCGGTGACGAGCACCGTCGCCGTATCGGCCTCGACCGAGATTCCCTGCCACTTCTGTGCCGCATAGTTGTTGTCCACAAACCACCAGTCAGGATTGTGCGCGGGAATAGCCTCCTCGAATCCGCGGTTGATCTCGACGAGGTGCTGGGCGGCGCGCTCGGCGGTGAGGGTGTCGGTGAGCGCGCTGACGCGTTCGGCCCGGAGCTCGGGATCGTCCACGAGCTCACGGAGCCGCTCTTCGTCGGTAACGAAGGCGATGGTGCCACTGGGAAGGCCCCCCGCAGAGGTGCTGACTTCGACGAGGCGGGGCAGGACCTCACGGATCTGCAGGATGTCTTCGGTCGGGCCCGAATCTACGAATGCGGTGCGCGGCTCGCGTGCGCGTCCGTCGTCCGGGACCAGGACGGATGCCAGGATCATCCCAACCGCGGCGAGCCCGAGGAGGCCCAGCAGGGTGCCCCCAACGACCCGCTTACGACGCGTGCTCCATCCCGCAGTGCTCTCACTCATCACGCCTCCGAAGGGTTGTCGAGACGTCTGCTCGCTGCCCTTAATCTAGCGCAGGAATGCTCCCCTGATGGGAGCCAGGACCCCAACGATGTCCCCAGTTCAGGAGTGTTTTCGGCGCCGAGCGCCCCGCGCTACTCCTCGAAGGTGTTGACCATGGCCGTGGCGGCGCGCGAGAGGTAGTCCCAGAGGATTGCCTCATCCGCCGGCGGCAGACCCATGGCGTCGACTCCGGCGCGCATGTGCAGCAGCCAGCGTTCGCGAGATGCCGGGTTGACCTTGAACGCGTTGTGACGCATGCGTAGACGGGGGTGGCCGCGCTGTTCGGAGTACGTGGTGGGGCCGCCCCAGTACTGTTCGAGGAACATCAGCATGCGCTCGGCGGCGGGCCCGAGGTCTTCCTCGGGGTACATTGGGCGCAGAATCGGGTCTTCGGCCACGCCCCGATAGAACACGTTCACGAGTGTTTCAAAGGCCGGCCGGCCGCCGAAGCGTTCGTATTCCGAGCGTCCGAGAAGGTTCTTGGGCTGTTCGCCCTCGGGGGTGGACATAAGGCTCCTGTGTGTTGCACCGAGTGGGGCGCCGCGGCGAAAAATTACCGGACAATATCAGCCTACTCCGTTGCCCGGCGGCCATCCGTTCGGCGGTCGTTTCGGGGAGTTAGTGCGTCCCATCTTCGCCGGGCTCGGGGGCTTTCCCCGTGACGGTACCGTTACCGGTGCCGGCTTCCGGTGAGCGGCGCTTTGCCCCGCGGCGCGGCGCGGGGCCATCGGTGGCCGGAGGCTTCGTCAGACTCTGCCCGACGGTGTTGACCGGACGCGTGCGCGGCGGCTTCGCACCCAGCACACTGCCGGCGCTGTCGAAGCCGGAGAGGACCACGGCCTCGAGCGAACTGAGCGCCACATCCTGCTCGCGGAAGCTCTGGAAGAGTCGCGCGCGCAGTTCGCGAGACACGTCGTCCTTCGCGGCGGTACGGGTCTTGGTGACGACGCGAATGATCAGGGCCTCGGCGGAGACCGACTCGATGCCCCACACCTCCGGACGATCGATGATGCGCGTGCGCCACTTCGGGGTGTGGGCGAGAGCCGTGGCGGTTTCCAGCGCGAGCTCCTGCGCCTGGACAACATCGGCCGTGTACGGCACCGCGAGGTCAACGATGACGCGTGACCAGCCCTGGGACATATTGCCCACCCGCAGGATTTCACCATTGCGCACGAACCACAGGGTGCCGTTGACGTCGCGCACCTGGGTGATGCGGATGCCGACCCGTTCGACCACACCGGTTGCCAGGGCGGTGGCACCGCCCAGCTCCACGACGTCCCCCACACCGAGCTGGTCCTCCATCACCATAAAGAGCCCGTTGAAGACGTCCTTCACGATGTTCTGAGCGCCAAAACCGAGGCCGGCACCCACCGCGGCGGTGAGTAGCGAGAGGGAACCGATGATGTTCTGGTCGATTGCGTTGACGATGAGGACGATCGCGATGATGACCACCACGACGTTGACGATGTTGCTGAGGACCGTACCCAGGGTGCGCGTGCGCTGAACGAGGCGCACGGCGGCGAGCGGTGAGACGCTGAGTGCCTGGGTATCTTCGGCACCCTGGTTCTTTTTGACGCCGTTGACGATCTGGCCGACGACGCGACGAATGAACAGTCGCAGGATCCAGGAGGCGATGACCGCACCGATGATGATGATCACGACGCGTACGAGAACTCCGAGCGGGCTCTCGAGGAAGGCGCCGATCGTGTCCCAGATGTTTTGCACGACGACGTCCGGGGTGGTGGGGGTGTCCGGTATTGTAGCCATGCCTGAAAGTGTAGCGGCGGGCACCCGGGAGATCCTGGATGCCCGCCGCTAGCGGGTGTGCCGCGCGTGGCGGCGACCGGTTTTGCCGGCCTCGTTACGGTGTCACCGGCGTGTGCCGGTGCGCGTGATTACGCCCGGGCGTCGCGCTCGCGTGCGGCAAGGGCGCGCTCGGTGCCGGCCACAGCCTCGAGCACGATCCGGCGCAGCGCGGCGGGACGCTCGGCGTTAGCCGCGAGCCAGGCGTGTGCGGCGTCGCGCAGATCGGTGTCGATCAGGGCGGACGGGTACAGGCCCGAGATCAGCGGCTCGGCCACGTGGTAGGCGCGCTTTTCCCAGAGGTCGGCGATCACGTCGAAGTAGGCCGTGCGGAAGGGCTCCTGGTCTGCCGCGTCGTGCAGACGCTGGAAGCCCAGGGTGGTGGCCGAAACGATGGCGTTGGCGGCGGAGTCATCAACCACGACGCTGTCCCAGGCGCGCTGCTTGGCGGCTACACCCGGAAGGGCGGCGCGTGCCTGAGCGGCGGCCTTGGCTCCACCGGCGGTGTTGTCCGATGCCAGGGCGGCGTCGATCTCGGTGTCGGTGACGCGGCCACCGGTGGCGAGGGCGCTCAGGAGCTCCCAGCGGAGGTCGGTGTCAACGGTGAGCTCGGGCAGCGTCTCGGTGCCCGCGTGCAGGGCCTCGATCACGTCGAGGTGCTCGGCGGTGTTCGAGACGGCCGCGAAGAACTTGACGAACTGGAACTGGGCATCGCTGCCGGCCTCGGCGCCGCGGGCGAGTGCCAGCAGGGCGTCGCCCACGGTGGCCAGGATCTCCTCGCGGATCTCCGGTGCCACGTAGGCCTCGGCAGCGAGCAGCAGCTGGTTCAGCGTGGTGCGCAGGGTGGTGGACTCGGTCTCGGTGGCGATGTGGTTCAGCACCAGGAAGACGTAGTCGCGGGCCGGGGTCTCGGCGTCGCGGGTGGCGTCCCAGGCACTGCTCCAGACCAGGGCGCGAGCCAGCGGGTCGGTGATGTCCGACAGGTGCTTGGTGGCGACCTCGAGGGAGGCATCGTCCAGACGGATCTTGGCGTAGGCAAGGTCGTCATCGTTCAGCAGGACGAGGTCCGGACGGGTGCGACCGATCAGCTCGGCCACCTCGGTGCGCTCGCCGTCAACGTCGAGCTCGAGGCGGTTCTCACGAACGAGCTTGCCGTCTACCAGGTTGTAGAAACCGATGGCGAGGCGGTGCGGGCGAATGGTGGGGTAGTCCTCGGCGGCGGTCTGCAGGATCGCGAAGGAGGTGATCACACCGGCCTCGTCGACCTTGATCTCCGGACGCAGGGTGTTGACCCCGGCGGTCTCGAGCCACAGGGTCGACCACTCCGAGAGGTCGCGGCCCGAAGACTTCTCGAGCTCGACCAGGAGGTCGGCCAGGACGGTGTTGCCGAAGGCGTGCTTCTTGAAGTACGCGGAGACACCGGCGTAGAAGGCGTCAATGCCCACCCAGGCGGCGAGCTGCTTGAGGACCGAACCACCCTTGGCGTAGGTGATGCCGTCGAAGTTCACCAGGACGTCGTTGAGGTCGTTGATCTCGGCGACGATCGGGTGGGTGGAGGGCAGCTGGTCCTGACGGTAGGCCCAGGCCTTCTCCATCGCGGCGAAGGTGGTCCAGGCCTCGGTCCACTCGGTGGCCTCGGCCGTGGCGATGGTGGAGGCCCACTCGGCGAAGGACTCGTTGAGCCACAGGTCGTTCCACCAGCGCATGGTCACGAGGTCGCCGAACCACATGTGGGCGAGCTCGTGCAGGATGGTGACGACGCGACGCTCCTTGATGGCGTCGGTGACCTTGGAGCGGAAGACATAGGTTTCGGTGAAGGTCACCGCGCCGGCGTTCTCCATGGCACCCATGTTGTACTCGGGTACGAACATCTGGTCGTACTTCGCGAAGGGGTAGGGCACGTCAAACTTGTCTTCGAAGAAGGTGAAGCCCTCGCGGGTCTTGTCGAAGATGTAGTCGGCGTCCATGAACTCGGCCATCGAGGCGCGAGCGAACACGCCGAGCGGGATGGTGCGGCCATCGCTCGAGGTGAGCTCCGAGCGCCATACCTGGTACGGGCCGGCCACGAGGGCGGTGATGTACGAGGAGATACGCGGGGTTGGCTCAAAGCTCCAGGTACCCGAGCCGTTGCCGTTGTCTACGGGCACCGGCGTGGGGGAGTTTGAGATGATCTGCCAGGCGAGCGGCGCCGTGACGGTGAAGGAGAAGGTGGCCTTCAGATCGGGCTGCTCGAAGACGGCGTAGACCTGGCGGGAATCCGGCACCTCGAACTGGCTGTAGAGGTACACCTCGTTGTCGGCGGGGTCGACAAAGCGGTGCAGGCCCTGGCCGGTGTTTGTGTAGGCGTGGTCGGCGTCGACCACCAGCACGTTGTGCTCGGCCAGGCCGGCCAGCGCGATACGGCTGTCGTCGTTAATGGCGGCGACGTCGAGCGCGGTGCCGTTCAGGGTGACCGAGTGTACGGTGCGGGTCACGGCGTCGATGAAGGTCGAGCTGCCCGGGGTCGCGGTGAACGTCACGGTGCTCACGGTGCGGAAGACCTCGTCACCGGTGGTGAGGTCGATGTTGATGTCGTAGGACTCGACCGAGACGATCTCAGCGCGCTCGGCGGCTTCGATCCGGGTCAGGTTTTCTCCGGGCAACTTAACTCCTTGCAATGGATGGGATTGTGTCCAGCCTTCAGCGTACCGCTTGGAGTGCGCTTGCGGTCAGGCCTGTGGAAGCGGGTCGGCGTGTGACGACTTGTGGACGAGAGACACGCCGGGTATTGTTCTAGTTGAAGTAGAACAAGTGGAGGTCAGATGTTTTTGAGCATTCATCCCCAGTCGTCACAGCCGCTCTATGAGCAGTTGGCCGGCAGCGTGCGCGCCGGCATCCTCGATGGCAGCATCTCGGATGGCGAGCGGCTCCCCAGTGCCCGCGACCTCGCCGGCTCCCTCGACCTCAACGTGCACACGGTACTGCGGGCATACGGAATGCTGCGTGAGGAGGGCCTGCTTGACCTCCGCCGCGGCCGTGGCGCGGTCATCACCGCCCCCGCACGCGATCTTGATGCCGTCACCGCGGCGCTCGACACGCTGCTGGACGCCGCCGAGCGCGCCCAGCTCTCCCCGGAAACCCTGCTCTCCCTGGTGCGTTCGCGCCTGAACCCCGTACCCACCCGTCTCGACCCGGAAGGCCCCCGATGACCACCCCGACTCGCCCCACACGAACCGGTTTGATTACGGCCCTGATTGTGACCTTCGCCCTCGTCGTACCGCTGATCGCGGTGGTGGCGTCGGCCCTGATCTTGCGCTCCTGGCGGGATGATCTTCCCGCGCAGGTGATCGCCCAGTGGAGCTTCGCGGGCGAGCCGTCACGGTGGGCCGACACCCGCTGGGAGCCGCTGGTCCTCCTCCTGCTCTGCGGCGGTCTCGTTGCATTCTTCGGAATCATTGCGCTGTATATGGCGCGGAGCGGATCAATCCGGGCCGGTGCCGTGCCCGCCACCCTGATGTCCGGCGTGATCGGTGCGGCCATTTCCGCTACCTTCCTTGCGACCACCGTGCTTCAGCGCACGGGTGCCGGGCAGGACGATCCGGCTGCGCTGGTACCCATCCTGATCGGTGGGGGAGCGTTCGCCCTGGTCTCGGTCATCGGCAGTGTGCTGCTGTGGCGCGCGAGTCCATCGGTCGGGATCGACGCCGAGGCCGTGGTGACGGGCCCCGAGCTCACACTCCCCGAGGGGGCACGCGCGGTGTGGCTCGGTCGGGCACGGCTGAACGTGGCCGCGCAGGTGGTACTCGCGCTCGTTGTGCTCTACGTGCTCGGATGGCTCGTGTGGGCGCTGATTGTCGCGCCGCAGCAGGAGATCACCATCGCGATCTCCACCGCCATCGCGCTCGTCGTTGTGCTCGCAGTGCTCTCCATGCTGTCCTGGCGAGTGCGGGTGGACCGCACCGGCCTCCACGCCCGAGCCCTGCTGGGGCTCCCGGCCACACACATTCCCCTCGGCGACATTGCGCAGGCGCACGTGATCGAGGTCAGTCCGCTGCGCGACTTCGGCGGATGGGGCTGGCGCGCCGGCCGCGATGGCCGGGTGGGGATCGTCCTTCGGGCGGGACCCACGCTCGAAATCGAACGATCCGATGGGCGTCGCTTCGTGGTCACCATCGCCGATGCCGAGACGGCGGCCGGCCTGATCAATACCCTCGTACGGCGCCAGAACGCGACCCGGTAGGCTCGGCGGGAGAGTCCGAGGGAGGAGAGTCTGTGGTGACGTCGTTAGAACCCGAACCCCGCGAGCGTCCGGAACCGAACGGGCACTCCCCGGCCCCCGTGGCCGAGTCCGATTCCGCAGGGGCGCAGGATCCACGCCGCGTGGCGGCACTCGCACGCACGGCGAGGCTGCTGGTGATCGTGCCCATCCTCGCGCCGGGGATTATCGGGTCGCTCCTGGTGCTGCTCTGGTCGGGATCGCTGCCCGACCCGCTGGTCACCCAGTGGGACTTCGACGGCTCCGCAAGCTCCTTCCAGCCGCTCGTCGCCGTCATCCTGTTTCCCCTCGGTTTCTCGGCACTTTTCACCCTGGTGATGGCTCCGACGGCGTTCCTCGTGATTCGCGGGAAGCACGAGGCATCCACCGTCGCCACGCAGGTGGCCACGGGCGCGGGCATCTCCGCGGCGACCACCACGCTGTTGCTGTCAACGGTGGTAATGCAGCGCGGATTGGAGGGCCAGACCTGGGCCGGTTCGGTACTGCCCATCCTGATCGCCGGCGGCATCTGGATCATTCTCGCGATTCTCGCCACGTCCCGGCTGCGCCGTCTGATACCCAAGCTGCGCGCGGCGCGGGCATCCCAGCGGCCACAATAGCCCTGGGGTCTGCGCGTATTCCCAGCCTTCGCGTGGATGCATGCGCGTCGCCCGGGAATGCGATTAGATGGGTGCATGACCTCCGTAGACTTCTGGTTTGACCCGAGCTGCCCCTGGGCGTGGATGACCTCCCGCTGGGTAGACAACGTTTCCGCACAGCGTGACCTGAACGTCACCTGGCACCCGATGAGCCTCGCCGTGCTCAACGAAAACAATGCCGACCTCACCGATGAGCGTCGCGCGGGCCTCGCAAAGGTCCTGCGCTACAACCGTCTCGTGACCGGCGTTGCCGAGGAGGTCGGTGCCGAGCACATCAAGCCCCTCTATGACGCCCTCGGAACCCGCATTCACCCGGGTGGCCGCAGCGATCAGGACGCCATCATCGCCGAGGCGCTCGCCGAGGTGGGCCTCGACGCCGGCCTGGCCGCGCTCGCCGACTCCGACGCTCACGATGTCGCACTGCGCGAGAGCCACGGCAGCGGTATCGCCCTCGTCGGACAAGACGTTGGTACGCCGATTATCGCGGTCAACGGTGCCGCATTCTTCGGCCCGGTCATCTCCCCGGCACCCTCGGGCGAAGAAGCCCTGCGCCTCTGGGACGGCGTGCTCGCGGTATCCTCATACCCGGGGTTCTTTGAGCTCAAGCGCTCGCGCACCGTCGGCCCCATCTTCAACTAAAGGATTTTCACGAATCATGCGTATTCACGTCGCCACCGATCACGCCGGCCTCGACTTCAGCCGCGCACTCCAGGACCACCTGGTGAGCCTCGGTCACGAGGTCGTGGACCACGGGCCGCAGAGCTACGACGCTCTCGATGACTACCCGGCGTTCTGCATCAACGCGGCCGCCGCCACGGTGGCCGACCAGCGCGCGGGCGTTCAGGCCCTCGGCGTGGTGTTTGGTGGTTCCGGTAACGGTGAGGCCATCGCGGCCAACAAGGTGGAGGGTGTGCGCGCCGCGCTCGTCTGGAACCTTTCGACCGCAAAGCTCGCCCGCGACCACAACGACGCCAACGTCATCTCGATCGGTGCCCGTCAGCACGAGGAGTCCGAGGTTTTGGCCCTCGTCGAGGCGTTCATCGCCGAGCCGTTCAGCCAGGATGAGCGCCACGTGCGCCGCATCGCCCAGCTGGCCGAATACGAGACCACCGGTGACATCGCCGGAAAGGGTGTCGAGCGTCCCGTCGTTCGCGACTAGCCGACCGTGCCCGAGGGTCACTCCGTCCACCGCATCGCGCGGCAGTTCGAACGCAACTTCCTGCACACGCCCGTGCACGCAAGCAGCCCGCAGGGTCGCTTCGCGGACGGCGCGCGGGTGCTGGACGGTCACGAACTGCTGCGCGTCAACGCGGTGGGAAAGCAGATGTTCGCCGAGTTCGATGGCGATCTGTGGCTGCGAGTGCACCTCGGGCTGTACGGTGCCTGGGACTTCGCCGGTCAGATATTCACCGACGCGACCATCGCCAGCGCTGCGGGCAGGATGGGCCAGACCAATCAGCGGGGCACGGATCTCGATCCGAGCCTGCTGATCGATCGGGGCGGCGAAGACTCGGTGTCCTCCATCGGGGCCCCGCGAAACTCGCGCATGCGCATGTCCGAACAGACGAAAGCGCTCGCCGGGCCGGAGGACGAAACCTTTCCACCCGAGCCCGTGGGCCAGGTGCGGCTGCGCCTCCTGACCGAAACCTCGGTCGCGGATCTGCGCGGCCCGACCGCCTGTGCGGTGATGACCCCCGCCGAGGTGCAGGACAAGATCGACAGCCTCGGTCCGGACCCCCTGACGGACAACTCCGCCGCCGCGGAGGAGAAGTTCGTCACCGCGGTGCGCAAACGCCAGGTGTCGATCGGCCAGCTGCTGATGGATCAGTCGGTGGTGGCCGGGATCGGCAACGTCTACCGCGCCGAAATGCTGTTCCGGGCCGAGCTCAACCCGCACACCCCCGGTAAGCAGGTGCCCGAGGATGTCGTGCGCGCGCTCTGGCGTGACTGGGGTGTGCTGCTGCGCATCGGCGTCGAAACCGGGCAGATGATGACGATGGACGGTCTCTCGCCCGATCAGTACGTGGCGGCGATGGGAAACCTCGCCGACCGCCACTGGGTATACCGCCGTGCCGGTTTGCCCTGTCGCCGATGCGGCACAAACATCGCACTCGAGGTCATGCAGGCGCGCAAACTGTACTGGTGCCCCGGCTGCCAGTTGTGAGCGCGAAAACACTGACCGTTCGAGATTTCCCCGCCTGCCAGCTGTAGCGCGGAAGCGCTAGTTTTCCGGCGTACTGCGCCAGCGGTATTCGCTCTGCGGACGGCCGGGCGTTCCGAGCCGCGGTGCGCGTTCGACGCTGCCGGAGGCCGTCAAATGCTCGAGATAGCGTCTGGCCGCCACGCGGGACATTCCGACCTCCTCGGCGATCTCCGCCGCGGAGCGTGCGCCATGTCCGCGCAGAGCATCGGTGACGAGCCGCAGCGTTTCGGGGGCGATGCCCTTCGCCGGCTGTTCGCGGGTCGGCGGCCGCAGCGCGGTGAACAGAGAGTCGACGTCCTGCTGGGTGGACTGCCCGGTCACACAGAGTTCGCGGTTGTGGAACTCGCGAAACTGCAGCATCCGCTCGTGGAAGGTCGCGAAGGTAAAGGGCTTGATCAGGTACTGGGCGACGCCGAGGGCGAGCGTTCGGCGTACGCTCTCGGCCTCCCGCACGCCGCTGATCACGATCGCGTGGGTGTCGCTGCCGCGGGCGCGGATGTGGCGGAGCACGTCGAGACCACTGCCATCGGGCATGGTGATGTCGAGCAGGATCAGATCGATGCGGGTGTTTTCATCGCGCAGGGTCGCGACGGCCTGAAAGGCCCCGATCGCCTCCGCAACCACGGTGAAGCCGGGAATGCGGTCGACGAATGAGCGGTGCAGCTCGACGATCAGCGGGTCATCGTCAACGATGAGTACTCGGATATCCGGGCGTTCGGTCATCGGGTGCCTCCGTTCGGTGCGATGGTGGGGAGGATGGCGCGCAGCGTGGTGGGATGCTCATCCACCGTGAGGTGGCCGCCGGCTTCGGTGACGATCTGTCGGGCCAGATGGAGCCCGAGGCCCCGGGTTTTCGAGGGGGATTCCTTGGTGGAGTAGCCGTGTTCGAACAGACGGGCACGGGATTCCGCGGTGAAACCGGGGCCGCTATCGGTCACCGCGATTTCGACGTGTGAGTTTCCGTGCGGCCGCACCTCGATGTGGACGGAGCGCGGAGTGGGGCCGGTCGCGGCCGCATCGAACGCGTTGTCGATGAGGTTTCCCACGACCGAGATCGCGTCGATGGGGCTGAGCGCGGGTGCCGCTGCGTTCGGATCGATCTCGGCGTCGAAATCGACGCCGCGTTCGGCGGCCTGCGCGGTTTTGCCCAGGATCAGCGCGCTCATGGTGGTTTCGGCGGTGGCGGGGACGGCGAGGCGATCCACGAGATCCTGATTGCGCTGGGCGGTCTCGGTGAGGAGGCTGATGGCCTCGCGGGTGCGGCCGAGTTCGAGCATCGCGACCGCCGTGTGCAGGCGGTTACCGTGCTCGTGGTTCTGTGCGCGAAGGGCCGCGCCGAGGGTACGTAGTGACTCGTACGAGGAAGTGGCATCGCGCACGTCCGCGGCGCTGAGATCTCCGGTGAGCCTGCGTGTGTAGCGGCGGCCCATGAGTGCTCCGGCGATGCCCGCGGCGAGGAGACCGGCCGTGATCAGGATGATGACGGGGAGCTCATCGCGAATCGAGGCACCCACGGTGTTGAGCGTAACGCCCGCCGATACCCAGCCGATGATCGTGGAGCCGGCGGTCGCTGAGCCTGCCGAGTCCTGCGCGGCCTGCACGGGCACGATCGTGCGAATCGAGGGCCCCAGCGTGCCCGCGAACACCTCGGTGAGGGCGGTGGGCGTGCGGGGGATGGTGCCGACGTAGTATCCGCCGATTTGGGAGGCGTCGCGGTGGGTGAGGCGCACGCCCTCGGGGGTCATGATCGTGACGTAGGTGATGTCGGCGGTGCCGATCAGCCGTTCGGCAATGGGCTGTAGGCGGCCCGAACCGGCGTTAACGGTGATCTTTCCCTCGGCGATGGCGGCCAGGGTATCGCGCGTTGACGGCGTGAGCGCCAGGGTGGTCGCGATGGCGTCGGTGGTGCGTTCGGCCTCGTGTTCGCCGGCGCGCTGGCGATCCCAGATCAGGAGCCCGCCCACGGCAAGGCCCAGTACCGCGGCGACCAGAATGAGCGCGATAAACACGCTCGAGGAGGCGCTGCGGGTACGTTTTTGGACCATCCCGTCATTCTGCCATGGGCGCGCTGGCGACGGGTTTTGGCGTGACCAATACGACCAAAACGATGGCCGGTGGAGGGCCCACCCGTAGCGTGAGGGAAATTGATCTGGCGCCCTGCCCGCGCCGCATCCGAACGATGACGTTTCAGGAGGAACCCGTGGCACACAATTCGATTCGACTCCCCGCCGGCCGGCGCCGCCCGCGCCGCTCCTGGGATCGGCACACCTGGCTCTACATGTCCGTGATCATCGCCGTCGTGGCGGGTGCCCTGCTCGGGCTGATCGTGCCGGATGTTGCGATCACCCTCGAACCGCTGGGGAAGGCGTTTGTCTCGCTCATCAAGATGATGATCGCACCGATTATCTTCTGCACGATCGTGATTGGAGTGGGCTCGATCGCGAAGGCCGCTACGGTTGGCAAGATCGGCGGACTCGCGCTGATCTACTTCATGATCATGTCGACCTTTGCGCTGGCGATCGGGCTGGTGGTGGGAAACCTGATCCACCCGGGCGAGGGCCTCGACATGCGCGGCTCGCACTATGAGACGAAGGGGGAGGCGGCGGGCACCGTCGACTTCATCCTGCAGATCATTCCGCCGACCTTCTTCTCGGCCTTCACCGGCGAAAGCGTGCTGCAGGTGCTGTTCATCGCGCTGCTGACCGGTTTCGCGCTGCAGGGGCTGGGCACGCGCGGCGAGCCGATCATCGGGGCGATCAAGCAGCTGCAGACCCTGGTTTTCCGCATCCTGAGCATGATTCTCTGGCTCGCACCGATCGGTGCGTTCGGGGCGATCGCCGCCGTGGTGGGCCGAACGGGGGCCGCGGCCATCTGGGGTCTGGGCATCCTGATGATCGCGTTCTACATCACCTGTGTGCTGTTCATCCTTGGTGTGCTGGGATCGCTGCTGTACTTCGTGACCGGCCTCAACATTTTCAAAATGCTAAAGTACTTCGGCCGGGAGTATCTGCTGATCGTGGGGACGTCCTCCTCCGAGTCGGCGCTGCCGCGGCTGATGGCGAAACTTGAGCACGCGGGTGTGTCAAAGCCGGTGGTGGGTATTACCGTGCCCACCGGCTACTCGTTCAATCTGGATGGTACGGCGATCTATCTCACCATGGCGTCGCTGTTTATCGCCTCGGGCATGGGTCAGCCAATGAGTATTGGCGAGCAGATCGGTCTGCTGGTGTTCATGATCATCGCCTCGAAGGGGGCGGCGGGCGTGACCGGCGCGGGCCTCGCGACGCTGGCCGGCGGGCTGCAGGCCTACCGACCCGACCTCGTGGACGGCGTGGGTGTGATCGTGGGTATCGACCGCTTCATGTCCGAGGGTCGCGCGCTGACCAACTTCACCGGTAATGCGGTGGCCACCTTCCTGATCGGCACCTGGACCGGGCAGATCGACCGGGATCGTGCGCGCAGCGTACTCGCGGGGGAGGTGCCCTTTGATGAGGCCTCGATGACCGCCGATGGCCACGGCGCCGAGGCTCCGGCAGCCGTGGAGGGCGCGGAAACGCGCTCGTAGGCCTCGCCGTTAACGACGTCGCGCCCCACCTCTCGGAGGTGGGGCGCGACGTGGTTGTGTGGTATTACTTGCTCAGGTGAGCGACGAGGAACCAGCGGTCCTTGTCGAGACCGCGGGCGATCTCGATGGCGACGTCCTGGCTGGTGGCGTCGATCTCGGCGAGCTCGTCGATGGCGGTGTTGACCGAGACGAGGGCGGCGTCGATCTGCGCGATGACCTCGGCGATGGACTGGTCGGACTGGACGAACCCGGCGGTGAGCTCACCGGTGGTGGTCTTGGCGGCGACGGTGGCGAGGCGGGCGTCTACCGGGAGGCCGAGGGCGACGATTCGCTCTGCGGCGAGGTCGGACCAGTCCTGGGCGTGCTCAACGACGGTGTCGAAGAGCTCGTGGACGCCGACGAAGTTTGCGCCACGGACGTGCCAGTGGGCCTGCTTGCCGTTGATGACGAGAGCCTGGAGGTCGAGAACGACGGGGCTGAGGAACTGGGCAACGCCGGCGGCTACCTCTGCGCTGACGGAACTGGTGGCGACGGTCTGAATGTTGGTCATTTTTTCCTGCTTTCCTCTGTTGTTATTTACAACGGTACGCGGATAAAAACATTCCGCAAGCAAGATTAGGCTCGTCTTACGCCGTATTTCATCAGGTCTTGCGTCCCCATTTCGGGGCGTCGTGGCTGCGTAGTCCCGCGGATTCTGGCCAGAAATTCACGGTTTAGCGAGCTCGCTACGCGCGGTCAAAACCCGTCAAAAATTGTTTTGAATCATTCAAAAAAGCACTCGAGGTCGGGTGTGGCTGGCATGAGGTGGGGCCGTACGCTACTTTTTCCGGGTGCGGCGCTGGGCGCGGGCGCTGGCCGCGAGGAAGATGACGCAGACGATCATCATGAGCACCCCGGGGCCAAATCGGCCGAGCCCGAAGAGCACCCCACCGATGATGAAGGTGGCGGCCCCGACCAGGGTGTAGGCGGCGGCGAGCGAACGAATTTTCATGCCGGTGGTGCTGCGCTTTCTGCGGAAGTAGGCGAGTGCGGGGCGCCATTGCCCCGTACCCTGTGCGCCAGTCTGGCACACGTTGGAGGGTGAAATTGTTCGATTCCGGTGGGCTGTGACCGGATCGTTAGTTTCGGACGGATGCTCAGTAATCGTCCTCGTCGAGGTGCGGCTTGGGGCCGCGGGTAGACAGTCCGCTGAGGGCGAGCGCGAAGATCAGGAGACCCACGCTGACCGTGGCGAGCGGGTTGGCGACGCCGATGCCGATTTCCTGGGCGATCTCACCGCCGCTGAGTGACACCATCGACACCAGACCGTTTGCGGTGATGTCGGGAACGAGGAACCCAAAACCGATGCCGCACACCCAGGAGATGATCAGGGTGGCGAGCGCGGAGGGCCGCAGCCGGTATCCGCGCCGCGCGGTAATGATGATGTTGCGCGCCACGAAGATGTTGAGGAGCGCGTAAACCGGGCCGAGGCTGTAGGCGAACCAGCGCACGAGATCTCCGTCGATACCCACCAGCATGCGACCGGCGGTAATCCACACGGCCACGGCGAGGCCGATGACGACTACCGCATAGCCGAATACGCCCGCGTGCGGGGTGCGCACGGGATCGGGGAGCTCGCGCTGCCGACGGGAGGGCCACATGGGGGGAAGTGCGCCGCTTTCCGGCTCGACTGCTGCGGAGGATTCGGACGGGATTTCAGACACGGCACTCTACCTTTGAACACGCACAGAGGGGACTCTTCCATTATCTCGTGCTTCTGTGCCTCATGGCTCATGGGGCACCTGTGGATCGCGTCCCTGCTTCGCAGGGAGTACGTACAACTGAGCGTGTACTAGGGGTCATCCCGAGGGGGAACCTTGCGGACCCATGTTTACAGGGTAGACGATAGCGTGTGCTGCGCTGGAAGGGATTGCCCTTCAATAGACATAACTAGTAAACAACTAGTTGTAAAAAATATGTCTTCACCCTCAATTGGGGGCTTTTCCTCCTGGATGCTTCTCACAATACTGGGTACATCAGACACCACCAGAATGGGTAAGCAATGCAATCGATGCGCCAGGGTCTCTCCGAGGCGGCCTGCTCGGTATGGGCAAAGAGTGCAGGGTCGATCGAGAACCGCGCCGAGGTGGATCGTTGGCTCCCATTGGTGCAACACCTTGAAGACTCCGCGGGGATCGCTGCGTTGCTTTGGGAGCACTGGGTGCCGCGAAGCGTGCAGAATCAAATTGCCGCGGTGTGGGGTGGGGATCTTGATGTCGCCGGAACCGTCTATGCATTCCTTGCGGGTGTGCATGATGGAGGCAAGTGTGCCCCATCGTTCTCAGTAATGGTGCCTGTTCTTGCCGACGCGATGACGGCGGTGGGTCTGCACGTGAACCCCGCGATTGCTCGAGACCCTGATCGTTCGTTAGCCAGGCATGAGCTTGCCGGGCTCATCGCTCTCCGGGGATGGCTGGTCGACACCGCCGAGTTTAGCGCTCGCTCCGCTTCTTCGTTGGCGTCTGTGGTCGGGGCACATCATGGCCGCGCACCGTCCGCTCTGCGTCTGGAATGGCTTGAGGGGCGCCCGGATCTGCTGGGAGATGGGCCGTGGGACTTGGTACGTCGTGAGCTAATCGAGTACATGTTCGTTAGGACGGGCATGGCCGGTGTGGCCGACCGGCTCAGAGAATCTGAGATTCCTCAGGTAGCCCTGGTGAATCTCTCGGCACTGGTCATCATGGCCGACTGGATCGCGAGCAACGAGGCGTACTTCCCACTGTATCCGGTGGGAACCTCTCCCGTGGAAGACTCGGCATCGCGGGTGGCTGCGGCCTGGGCGGCGCTTGACTTCCCCAGCCGCTGGGAGCTGAACCCGGATGATGATTCTGCATCGATGAGTTTCGCCGACCGATTTGGGCTTCCGGCCGGTGCGCTGCCCAACGCCGTTCAGGCAGCCGCTCTGAATCTGGCTTCCGAGGTGTCTGGGCCCAGCATGATGATCATTGAGGCAGCGATGGGGCTGGGTAAGACAGAGGCGGCACTGGGTGCTGCCGAAGCTCTTGCCCGGCGCACGGGTGCTGGCGGAATCTTTGTGGGGCTCCCCACACAGGCCACGACTGACGGGATGTTTCCGCGCGTATTGGCCTGGGCAGATTCGCTGGATCAGCGTTCGAGCGTGTATTTGGCGCACGGAAAGGCGGCCCTCAACCCAGTGTTCGAGCGAATGCTTGATGAGGCGCGCTATGCGGGTATTGGTGCTGACGGAGCAGACGAGAATCGAGGGGGCGAAGACCTTGTCGCTCACGCCTGGCTGAGCGATCGGCGACGCGGACCACTCGCAAGCCTCGTGGTTGGCACCATCGATCAGGCTCTGTTCGGGGCGCTTCGCTCGCGACACCTTATGCTGCGACACCTCGCGTTTGCCGGGAAGGTGGTGATCCTCGATGAGGTCCACTCGGCTGATGACTTTATGGCTCCGTATCTCGATCGAATGCTGCACTGGATGGGTGCCCACGGCGCATCGGTCATTCTTTTGTCGGCCACGCTGCCGGAGGCCCGACGAGTTGCGATGGCCCAAGCCTACTCCTCGGGCCGGAAGGTGGCACAGGGGCTGCGATCAGGTCGTGCTGCCCGTGGCATCGATCGGTTTGCGGAGCTTCGGGGTGATATCGGATATCCGGCGATCACCGTGGTGAGCGATGCGGGTGATCCGCGCGCCGTCTCCCCAAGCCCTGGCGACGGGGCGCGCCGCACGGAGGTTCATCTTGAGCACATCGCTGACGATGATGCTGCCCTGATTGAAACGCTGCGAGCGGCGCTCGCCGAGGGCGGTTGCGCCGGTGTGATTCATAACACTGTGGGTCGCGTTCAACACACAGCCGGGGTTCTGCGGAAGGCGTTCCCCGATACTCCGGTGATCATCGCGCACTCCCGCTATCTTGCCGCCGACCGTATTGCCCGGGACTCCCTGCTGCTGGATCTCTTTGGGCATCCGCGCCGCGCCACCGCCCGCCCTGCGCGAGCAATTCTGGTGGCTTCTCAGGTAGCCGAACAGTCCTTGGATATTGACCTGGACATCCTCATTAGCGATCTTGCGCCAGTAGACCTACTCTTTCAGCGGGTGGGGCGTCTGCACCGGCATCAGCGGGGAGTGGGCCAGGACGATCGGCCCGCGCCTCTGCGTGTCCCGCGTCTGTTGATTACCGGGGTGGACTGGGAGACGGAACCGCCAACTCCGTCCAAGACGTATACGTCGATCTATGCGCCATATCTGCTGCTGCGCACCCTGTTGGAGCTTCGCGGACGTAATTCCCTGACGGTGCCCGATGATGTTGCACCGCTCGTACAGGGGGTGTACGGGGAGCAGGGTGATGTTCCCGCGGAGTGGTCCGAGGCTCTGGCCGTTTCGCTGGGCGCACTGAACGCTGATCGGGACGACCGCGCACGCAGAGCGGAGGCGTTCCTTCTGGCGGAGGCCCGCCCGTCGGGGCTGCTGGGGTGGGCGAGTGATGGAATCGGGACGCTGCGCGAGGAGATTTCCGGGCGTGCGGGAGTGCGTGATGGGGAGGAAACCTTCGAGGTTTTGGTGTTGTGGACCGATCCGGACGGAGCGCTCACTGTGCCGCCCTGGCTCTCCGCTCTTCCACAGCCGATTCCGTTGAACGCGGTTCCGAACCGCGCCCTTGTCCGTTTGATTCGGGGCACGGCGCTCAGACTTCCAGCCCAGTTATGCCGCCCACATCAGATTGATGGGCACATTCAGGAGCTGGAGGCGTGCTATCCCGTGCCGCAATGGCATGCCAGTTACGATCTTCGGCACGAACTCGTGCTTGTTTTTGACCATCAGGGGTGCGCTCGCCTCGGCGAGTATGCCCTGACCTATGACCACATAAATGGATTGGAGGTGACCGATGTTCGAACCGGAAACTCACACCGACGTACCGAGCTTTAACCTTCTGGTCGACCCGTGGATTCGCTGCCTCGATGCGGATGGGGTCGTGCGCGAGCGCGGTCTCAACGCAGTCTTTTCGGACGTGCGGGACATTCGCGAGATCGTGGGAGAGATTCCTACACAGACGTTTGCGATTACAAGGCTCTTGCTTGCGATTCTGTACCGTGCGCTGGACGGTGAGGGGGAAGACCCGGGCGAGTGGGGAAATCTCTGGCGCGAGGGCCTGCCGGTTTCGGGGGTGCAACAGTATCTCAGCGAGTACCACGATCGTTTTAACCTTTTCGATCCGGTGTACCCCTTTTTCCAGGTTGCTGATCTGCACACTTCAAAGAACGAGTTCAAGGGCGTTGTGCAGCTCATCCTCGATCTGCCGGCAAACAATACTCTCTTTACTACCCGTGGCGGTGAATCGGCGACGCGATTGAGTTTTGCCGAGGCCGCACGGTGGCTGGTGAATGCCCAGAGTTTCGATTTTTCGGGAATCAAGTCGGGTGCGGTGAATGATCCTCGGGTGAAGGGTGGCAAGGGCTATCCGCAGGGTGTTGCCTGGGCCGGGTTGATTGGAGGCGTCCTCGTCGAGGGCGACTCGCTGCACGAGACCCTGTTACTTAATCTCGCTCCTCATCGTGCGTCCATCGATGATGACCTCCCCGTCTGGGAGGTGGAGGTGCCGGATGGCCCGGCGCCTTCGGCGCGTGGGGCACGGGGCCCGCGTGGCCCAGCCGCGCTCTACACATGGCAAAATCGCCGAATTCGCCTGTTCGAACGGGAAGGCGTGGTCGTGGGGAGCCTCCTGTGCTACGGCGATCCGCTGACTCCGCAAAACATGCAGGGTGTCGAGCCGATGTCTGCGTGGCGACGCAGCGCCGCTCAGGAGAAGAAGCTTCGCAGCGCGCCGGTGTACATGCCGCGAGAGCACCATCAGAGCCGCGCGTTTTGGCGGGGCCTCTCGGCCGTGTTGCCTCGAACCGTGGAGCAGTCAGCACAGGCGGAGGCTCCGGCAGCCCTGCCTCCATACTCGCTCGAGTGGATTGCCCAGCTCCTCCAGGAGGGCGTGCTTGAACGGAGTGTAACCGTGCGGTTGCGCGCGATCGGTGTGGTGTATGGCACACAGAGTTCGGTGGTGAGCGAGGTGATCGATGATCGGCTCATGCTGCCGCTATCTGTTGTCGGTGAGAATGGTCGCGAGCTCGCGGCTGTCGCCGAGGCCGCGGTAACTCGAGCTGAAAATGCTGTTCGCGCGCTGGAGCGGTTGGATGCGGACCTCACGGTTGCGGCCGGCGGTGAGCACCGCGTTCCCGCCGACTCGTTACGAGAGCTGGGGAGCACTGCAACGGCGGCGTATCTGGTCATTGATCCGCTCTATCGACGGTGGCTGGGCGCTCTGCGCCCCGGCCTCGCTCCCGGACGGGCGTATGACGTGTGGAAGGAAGAGGTTCATCGCCAAATTCTGATCCTGGGCGCAGAGCGTTTGGCTCTGGCGAGCCCGCAGGCGTGGGCGGGCCGGTTGGTGGATGGCCGCCGGCTCAACTCGGCAATTGCGGAGTCACGTTTTCGGCGGGCGTTGCAGAGCGAGCTTGCCCCCACCGCTGAGATTCTGGAAGGAAAATCGAATGACAAAATTTGAATCGGAGCCCGTCGGGGCTCCGCGGCCGCTCTATGCACATGTTGCGCGCCGAGTGTCAGCACTTCACCGTGGATATTCTCAGGGTGTTTCTTCGTCGGTGAGTGCCCTGGCGCGGCTTCGCCGTGGTGTCGGGCAGGAGCCCGGGGCTGAGCTTGACCTGATCGAGCTGACGTTTGCGAACCTCGAGACGGTGAGTTCCGGGTTGCCGGATGAGCCGACCCTGAATGAGCGTGCCGCCTATACGGTGATCTGCCTGTTCGCGCTTCATCAGCAGTCGCGTCCCGAGCGGTCTATGCATCGCGCGGGTTACTCGTTTGGCCGATCCGCGCGCGAGCTGAGCCGGGCCAATTCTGCTCCGGGGAGCAGTGAATTGGATGAGGCTGTCACGCGGCGCTTTGTTGCACTGGGTACCGCCGAAAGCTGGGCGGAAACGGTGCACCATGCGCGCGGCCTCATTCAGCAGTTCCGTGCGGCAGACATCCCTCTGGACTATGGCCGTTTCGCCGAGGATCTTGTTGCGTTGCAGAACCCCGCCACCGCTGGTGCGGTACGCACGGTGTGGGGGCGAGATTTCTATCTTGCACCTCGAGTCTCGGCGGCCCCCGATGACGACCTGCCTGCCCGTCCCTAACCCACGCCATTTTTTAGCTAAAGGAAAACTCATGACCCGAACCATTATTGACATCAGCCTGCTGCAGACCGTTCCGCCGAGCAACATTAACCGAGACGATACCGGAAGCCCGAAGACCGCGATTTTTGGTGGTGTGCGTCGCGCCCGGGTGTCGAGCCAGGCGTGGAAGCGCGCAACCCGACTTGATTTCGCCGGACGGTTGAACCGGGATGAGCTGGGCGAGCGCACAAAGCGCGTGGTCGAGGTGGTGACGGAGCGTGTGTTGGCTGCCGAGGCAGATGTGGATCCGGAAGCGGCACGCACGGTGGTTGAATCCATCTTCAAGGCTGCGGGGATCAAGGTCACGGCTCCGAAGAAGCCTGAGAATGCCCCGGCAGAGTCGGGATATCTGCTCTTCCTCAGCAACCAGCAGAGCCAGCACCTTGCCGAGGTTGCCGTGGCTGCGCTGCGTAGCGATGAGCCCGACGCTGTGATCAAGGCGGCGGCTCCGAAGAAGATTTTGGCGAGCACCCACTCGGTGGATATTGCGCTTTTTGGGCGAATGATTGCCGAGGACACCTCTCTCAACGTGGATGCCGCGGTGCAGGTGGCTCACGCAATCAGCGTGCACGCGGTGAACACCGAGTTTGACTACTTCACGGCCGTTGATGATGTGAAGAGTTCCGCCGAGGGAGAGGATAATTCTGGTGCGGCGATGATCGGCACCGTGGAGTTTAATTCTTCTACCCTGTACCGGTATGCGACGGTGGACGTGGATCGTCTGCTGGATAACCTCGGTGATGTCGAGGCTACGCGGCGCGCGGTCACCGCGTTTGTGGAGTCGTTCGTGCGGAGCATGCCGACCGGTAAGCAAAACACGTTTGCGAACCGCACGCTGCCCGAGGGGGTTGTGATTTCGGTGCGTGATTCCCAGGGGATTAACCTGGTGGGGGCTTTCGAGCGGCCCATTGAGCAGGACCGTGTGGCTGGTTCGTCCGCGGCGCTGCGTGACTACTCGATCGAGGTGGACGCGAATTATGGAACCGCTCCGGTGATTTCATGGGTCGTTCAGACCGGAGCTGCAACCGAGCCGCTGCGTGAGCTTGGTACGAAGTCTTCTCTGGATGAGGCGATTGTTGCGCTCGGCGACGTGGTCGCGGAGCGGATTGCGGGCGTCTAATGCCGACGCTGTTACTGCGCCTTTCGGCACCGCTCCAATCGTGGGGTGCGCATAGTCGCTTTGTGACGCGGGCTACCGAGCAGGCACCCACCAAGAGTGGGGTCTTTGGTTTGCTTGCGGCTGCGCGCGGTCTGCGTCGTACCGAGCCGATTACCGAGTTGTTGGGGTTGAGGTTTGGCACTCGGGTGGATCAGCCCGGGAAGCTCGTGCGGGATTTCCAGGTGGAGCGAAGCAGGAACGGGCTCACGTCAATGCCGCTGTCCTATCGCTACTATCTGGGAGACGCCATCTTCTTGGCCGCGGTGGAGTCGGAAGATCGTGAGCTGCTGAGCGGGCTTCAGGACGCACTGCGCAGTCCGTATTTTCCCCTGTATTTGGGGAGGAGATCGTGCCCAACCGCGGGGCCGATTTGGACGGCTCTTCGGGAGGAATCGCTCGTTGAGGCGCTTCGGGAGGAGCCCTGGCAGGCGTCTTCAGTGCATCAGGATGGCGTGCGGAGCCCACGGGTGGCTCTTCGAATGCTGGTGGACGCCGAGGAGGGGGAGCCGGGGGAGCTGATCCGAGATGAACCGGTGAGCTTTGATCCCGAGCGGCGCGAGTATCTCTGGCGCACGGTGAGCGAGTCTTTTGTGGAGGTGGAGAACTCGAGATATCGAGCACCCGAGCGAGGCGAGGCTTCCGATCATGACCCGATGAGCCTACTTTTTGAGGAGATTTAGGATGTATCTGACGCGTTTTCAGCTGAATCCGCATCGCCGACGTTCCCGCGCGCTGCTGGGCTCTCCACAGGTGATGCACGCTGCCGTGTTGGCGTGTTTTCCTGACGCATCACCGACGGATGCCGGGCGTGTGCTGTGGAGGGTTGATGGCGACGGGGAAAAGTCGCACCTTTATGTGGTGAGCCCGGCGCGCCCGGATCTCACCACCCTGGTTGAGGAGGCGGGTTGGCCCACCCTGGAGACCTGGGAAACTCGCGCGTATGACGGCCTCCTTGGGCGGCTGGATGCGGGGCAACGATGGGCGTTCCGGCTCACCGCAAATCCGGTGCATTCGCTGCCTCCGGCTCCGGGCGAGAAGCGGGGGAAGCGGTTCGCCCATGTGACGGTAGCTCAGCAGCTTGAATGGCTTGGGCTGCAGGCCGAGCGGTGCGGTTTCCGGGTGGGGGTGGAGGGCCAAGTCGAGGACGAGGTGATCGTTTCTCGCCGCAAGACCATAACCTTTGTACGACAAAAGTCCACGGTGACGCTGGGGCAGGCCACCTTTGACGGTCTGTTGGAGATTACTAACCGGGAGCTGTTTGTGCGTGCGCTGGGTCACGGGATTGGCCCTGCGAAGGGCTATGGGTGTGGTTTACTCACCCTGGCTCCGGTGGTCTAACGGTGGCGATGGGGGCTGTCCCACCCGAGATTGCTGAGCTGGTCCGGGTGCAGGATCGAATTTCGTTCCTGTACCTGGAGCGCTCGGTGATTCATCGTGACGCGAACGCCATCACGGCTACGGATGAGCGCGGTACTGTGCATATTCCGGCGGCAGCACTCGGAGCATTGATGCTCGGCCCGGGCACAACCATCAGCCATCACGCAATGATGTTGCTGGCGGAATCCGGTTCCACCGTGGTGTGGGTGGGGGAGCGCGGCGTCCGCTATTACGCACACGGCCGCGGGCTCACGCTGGGGTCTCGGCTTTTGGATGCCCAGGCGGCGCTGGTCTCGAACCGGCGATCCAGGCTTGAGGTAGCTCGGCGAATGTATTCGTATCGTTTTCCCGACGAGGACGTTTCTGGGTTGAGCATGCAACAGTTACGCGGCCGTGAGGGAGCCCGGGTTCGTAAGCTCTACCGATATCACTCGGAGCGGACCGGTGTGCGGTGGTCCCGCCGCGATTACGATGTTGAGGATTTTCTCGGTGGAGATGCCGTCAATCAGGCGCTTTCTGGTGCGAACATCAGCCTCTATGGGGTGGTGCACTCGGTGATCGTGGCTCTGGGGTGTTCACCAGGTTTGGGGTTCGTACACGCGGGACACGCACGTTCGTTTGTGTATGACATTGCGGACCTTTATAAGGCGGAATATACGATTCCGCTGGCTTTTGATCTCGCGCTTGACCCGCCCATTGACATTGCGGGGGAGGCGCGTCGTCGGCTGCGCGATGAAATGGTGGATGGTGCGTTTTTGAAACGCTGCGTCAATGATATTTATGAGCTCCTCCTCGGGGAGAAGAACGCGTCCGATGTGGTTGCGCCGGAGTCAGATGATGTGTGGGTCTGGGATGGGAGCGCAGACGGCTCAGGATCGCCTGTTTTGGAACACGGAACCGGTGAGGGGGCGGCGTGGTCGTGATCGTTCTCACCGCCTGCCCTCCGGGGTTGCGGGGCTACCTCACCCGTTGGTTCCTTGAGATTTCTGCCGGAGTATTTGTTGGACGTGTGTCGAAACGAGTGCGAGATCTCGCGTGGGAGCGTGCGGTGTCGATGGTTGGTGCGGGGCGGGCAATCATGGTCTTTAGCGCACGCAATGAGCAGCGGATGGATTTCAGGGTCCACGGACATCACTGGACTCCAATCGACATCGATGGTGTGTCGCTCATGCTGCGCCCAGCACCTGGAAAGCCAGCCTGGAACCGAGAGTTGGGCGCTGCCGGATCGCCACCGAAGACGGGGTGGAGTAAAGCCGCGAAGCGCCGCAGGTTTGGTCGAAGTATCTAACCAATTCGCACGCCCGAACGTTTTGTCAGTGCCGCTACCGCGCACGTTCAATTTCGAAACCGATGCTGAAAAGCGTATTCTGTCAGTTAAACACCTGATCAAGAAGTGTGCTCCCCGCGTAGCGGGGATGATCCCGCACAGAGCACTGTGAAGATTCAGTACGGGTAGTGCTCCCCGCGTAGCGGGGATGATCCCGTCGTCACTGTTTCTGGTGACGACGCTGTGGAAGTGCTCCCCGCGTAGCGGGGATGATCCCAACGCGGCCAACGTTTTCGAACTCGCGATGCGGTGCTCCCCGCGTAGCGGGGATGATCCCCGAAGCTGTCCTTGAGCGCCTCCCCCACTCGCGGTGCTCCCCGCGTAGCGGGGATGATCCCGCAACGTTTGCTGCTAGGGAGCCTGTGATTGAGTGCTCCCCGCGTAGCGGGGATGATCCCACCTCGGACGCTGCCAGGCATTTGGGGCTCGCGTGCTCCCCGCGTAGCGGGGATGATCCCGCGGCCGGGTTGATGTTCCCGACGGGCGGAGCGTGCTCCCCGCGTAGCGGGGATGATCCCCAGGGGCGTAACGGCGGTTTCTACGCCGGACGGTGCTCCCCGCGTAGCGGGGATGATCCCGGCCGCCAGCGGAAGACCCGAACCGGAGCCTCAGTGCTCCCCGCGTAGCGGGGATGATCCCTATGACCGAACACCCCCGGCGGGCGCGGTGGTGTGCTCCCCGCGTAGCGGGGATGATCCCGTGAGCTCCTTGCCTCGCTCGTACTTTCGAACGTGCTCCCCGCGTAGCGGGGATGATCCCCGTATTCAGGTGAAGCGGTGGCCGGGCCGCGCGTGCTCCCCGCGTAGCGGGGATGATCCCGGAAAAGCTCGGGTGTGGAGGGCAGATTGGTGGTGCTCCCCGCGTAGCGGGGATGATCCCAAATGGGACTTGCGCTAACCCATCAAACCCATGTGCTCCCCGCGTAGCGGGGATGATCCACGGGAGATATGCCGCGCGCTATCGGCTCCCCTCGTGCTCCCCGCGTAGCGGGGATGATCCCTTGGGTGCCCGAAGCTCCGCCAGTGGCGGCACGTGCTCCCCGCGTAGCGGGGATGATCCCTGTCATGAGTGAATCTATCGACTTCACCGAGCGTGCTCCCCGCGTAGCGGGGATGATCCCGCCAGACCTCCGCTGTTCAATCTGACGGTTCGCGTGCTCCCCGCGTAGCGGGGATGATCCCCTCGACATGCCACCCTGCCGGGCGATGCTTGGGTGCTCCCCGCGTAGCGGGGATGATCCCTCATGTCCGTGCTGAACGACGGCGAGCTTGGAGTGCTCCCCGCGTAGCGGGGATGATCCCTCCTTGACGGTGTAGGCCATGCGGTTGAAGACGTGCTCCCCGCGTAGCGGGGATGATCCCGTTCGCCGCTTCATCCAGGATGCCCACCAGCGGTGCTCCCCGCGTAGCGGGGATGATCCCGCGAATACGCCGGGCGTCCCGGCGCAAGCCTGGTGCTCCCCGCGTAGCGGGGATGATCCCGAGCAACAGGAACTCGGGCATGTTCTCGAGCCGTGCTCCCCGCGTAGCGGGGATGATCCCTCGGGTGCGCTGTCATCGAGGTTGTTTTCAACGTGCTCCCCGCGTAGCGGGGATGATCCCTACCGCACGAAGGCCGCGCAGATCGAGCGGGAGTGCTCCCCGCGTAGCGGGGATGATCCTGTGGCGATAACAGCCGTGCCGTCTTCTTTTACGTGCTCCCCGCGTAGCGGGGATGATCCCGGGCTGATGCAAAGCTCGAGGCTCATCGTCGCGTGCTCCCCGCGTAGCGGGGATGATCCCAGGCCGAGGGTGCGCTGGAACAGGCGCACGACGTGCTCCCCGCGTAGCGGGGATGATCCCCCGAACCCCCTACCGAACCCACCGCAGACGAGGTGCTCCCCGCGTAGCGGGGATGATCCCGTCTGGACCGACACCCAGGTCGAGCTACCGGAGTGCTCCCCGCGTAGCGGGGATGATCCTGAGGCATCAGCATGACCGAGAAGATCGACCACGTGCTCCCCGCGTAGCGGGGATGATCCCGAGAGTCATTGAACGATACTCATTTAAGTGATGTGCTCCTCGCGCAGCGGAGATGATCCTTCATGGCGCGCCGGCCGGGGTCACCCTGCTGTGTGCTCCCCGCGTAGCGGGGATGATCCCCCGAAATGGTGTTTCTCGACAACCCCACTATGGGTGCTCCCCGCGTAGCGGGGGTGATCCATGAGCGAACATCGATATCAGCGGCAGGATCAGCGTGCTCCCCGCGTAGCGGGGATGATCCCCAGACGGTGAGGCTCGTCGAAGTTCATGAACGGTGCTCCCCGCGTAGCGGGGATGATCCTGGTCGTTTCTTCACGATCAGTTGGGGGTGACTGTGCTCCCCGCGTAGCGGTGATGATCCCTTCGAGATGAAGTTCTCCTGACTGCCGTACTGGTATTCCCCGCGTAGCGGGGATGCCCCCCCCGGTCACGGGAGATTACAGGGAGTGGCCATAGTGCTCCCCGCGTAGCGGGGATGATCTTGGCAAGTGCGCACCCACATTTATACGGGGTGGAACGATGAGGCTCTCGAGCCGATCGTCGCGCGAGATGTGGTGAAGCTTGGCCTGAGTGGCAGCGGCGGGGTTTTCGAAGGCCTGCTCGCAAAATTCTGTACCTTGCAGAAGGAGGCTGAGGTCGCGGCGGAGTCTGCAGCCTCAGTCGCTACGGACCTCACTGAGGCCACTGCCTCTGCAAACGCGCTCGAGGATTCTCACTTAGACGCGGTCCAGGGCGCAGATAGTGCAGACGCTGTGGCCCAGGCAGCGCAGGTTGCTGCCGGACCAAAATCGGGCGGAGTCTCACGTGAGCCTCGCCTGAACGCACTCGCACGGCCGTCTGCCCCTAAGCGGGCACACGCGGGAAGTGGCGGATCACAGCCCGCCTCGCCTCCAAAGACGGGTGGCGGGCCGGATGGACCTCGCCGAAAACTGTCACGTCTCCGTGCGAGGCCACCGGTAGCTGCACAAAACCAGCCATCTAAAGGGGAGATTGTGCGCGATCTCGACGGGCGTCGCGGTGCTGGGGATGCGCACTGTTAAGCTGAACCCGATGACAAACGTTGCAGCGTATTTACGCGCCTATGATGACCAGCTTCGCACCGACGCGGAGGTTCGCGCCGCCGACTCCGTGGAGACCCACGGCCCCCTCCGCCTGGCGACATTCGCCGGTGGCCACGGCTTCGTTACCTATCGGGACCTGGGGGAGGAAGCGGCGACCGCCGAGTCGGTTGCGGAACTCGTGCGTTTTGCGCACGACTACTTTGCCTCCCGTGACGACGTGGTGGACGTCGAGTGGAAGACCCGCGCACACGACAGCGCGCCCGGGCTGCACGACGCCCTGGTAAACAGCGGGTTTGTGCCCGATGATTCCGAATCGGTGATGATCGGCGCGCTCGAGGCGCTGACCGAAAACGATCCGGCCGCCGAGCTGGCCGAGGCCGGCATTATCATTCGACGGATCACGACCGAGGCCGAGGTGCGCGCAATGAGCGCGATGGCCGCGATCGCGTTCGAGGAGGATGAGGACACCGACCGGCTCGACGAGATGATCGAGGAGCTCAGCGGAGACTCCGGCGTGGAGTTCTGGGTAGCGGAGGCCGACGGCGTGATCGTGAGCGCCGGCCGACTTGAGCCCGTTGCCGACACTGATGTGGTGGGCATCTGGGGTGGAGCAACCCTGCACGAGTACCGTGGACGCGGCATCTATCGCGCCCTGACCGCCGCTCGCGCTCGCGCCGCCCTCGCGGCGGGAAAGAGGTTTGTGCACTCCGACTCGACGGAGTTCTCCCGGCCCATCCTCGAGCGTTCGGGCCTCGTCAAGGTCACCGAAACGACGCCGTACATCTGGGAGCGCTAACCGCGCGGGTACCCGTCGTGCTCGCGTCATACCGGTGAAACCGGGGGTGGGCCAGACGGAGGCCAACCGTTAATCAGCAGAGCCGCCACCCGGAAACGGGCGGCGGCTCTGCTGTTTAGGTCAGCTGTATAGAAGGGGATTCTTTCGTGTGGGCGGCGGCGTGGGGGCCGTTTAGCCGGGGGAGCCCGCCGTCACCCTGGTCTCGGCGGATCGTGCGGAGACCGGGGCGGAGGAATCTGTGCGGTGAGCGCGCTCAATGAGATCAAGGCGCGTGAGATCGCTGTCGTCCTCCTGGATGATGGACGACACAATGCGGGACCAAAACTGCTTCATGTCGCCAGGCTAGGTTGCTCGTGTGAGCACTCGCCGTAGAAAAGCCGTGTGAACGCCGAGAGTGCCGGGTTGCGGGTGCGGCCCCGATTCCGGTGCTAGCGCCGGGCGGCGGGCTCGGCGGGGGCCGGTATCTGTCGCGCGGCGCGCGCGGGAGGCGACGTAAACGGTGGAGCTTCGAAGAGAATTCGAACGGCGGCAAACCGGGCCGAGAGCAGCGCGAATGCGGTGCCCGTGCCAAATCCCACGGTGAGGAACACCGCAAAGAGGGGCCAGTGCGCGGAGTACCCGATGTCGCGCATCAGGAAACCCGTGAGGTGGATCGGAACGAGATGCGAAACGTAGTAGATCAGCGAGTTCCGACCGACAAATTCCAGCGCGGTACTCACCGGGTTCGGGGGAATCCTCCGGAAAAGCCACACCGCGACGATAATCGACCCGAATAGTCCGGGGGCGTAGAGCGGTTCGTAGAGCACCTTGAGCGAGCTGAGGTTCACCAGCCCGGTCGCCACGGCGAGGAGGGCCGCGGTAATCACCACGGGCCTGCGCTCGATGATCGATTCAATTGCCTCCTGCCGAGTGGAGAAATAGACGCCAAACATAAAGAAGGCAAACAGGAACACGAACTTCTCGAGGCGAATATCCTCTGGCATCCAGTGCGAGGCGATCAGGGCGATCATGCCCGGAATCCACGCCGGGACACGCTTGAGCGCCCACGCAAGGAAGTAGTAAGCGGGAAGGAACCACAGGTACCAGAGGTGCGTCTCAACGGGGTCGTAAAGAACACGAAGCGCGGTTTTCGGGGTGATCGTTCCGAGGGCAAAGAGACCAACAAACGACCAGATCAGATAGGGCCACACCACGTGACGAATCTTGCCGGTGAAGTATCGAACCGCGCCCTTGCGCAGCGAACGGGTAACAAAGTAGCCGGCCAGGAACACCAGGAGCGGCATCCGGAACGGTTCCAGTAAGAGGTTAATGCCCCTGAGGGACCGCGGATAGGCATCCGAGTAATACTTGAGGGCGAGGCTGGCATGCAGAAAAATCACGAGGATGATTGCGACGCCACGAAGCGCATCGATCCAGTGAAGCCTGGACGCGCCGGGAGCGATTTTCATAACGGCAGCTTGGCATATGTCCGCTGCGTCTCGAAATTTGTGCCCTATTCGGGGGATATTGGGTGTGAGTGTTGGTGTCTTCAGACCGGACATGCAAAAACCGCCGCTTCTGTCGAGGCGGCGGTTTCATTGGAGGGGATGACGGGAATCGAACCCGCATCATTAGTTTGGAAGACTAAGGCTTTACCACTAAGCTACATCCCCACTCCGGAACTCACGCTCCGGGGTGCGTTCATCATCGTAGTACAGGATTCGGGTTCGGGTGAAGTCGGACACGCAGCCCGGGCGCGGCGGAGGGGAATCTGCGTCATTCGACACCCCGTGTTGCGAATTGGTGTCGGGACGGGTGTTTTTGTCAGCTAGACTTGCGGAGGTCAATTAGCCTGCCGTGCATGCGCGGAATTGACGCAAATACCGGCTTTACTAGCCGGGGCGTAGCTCAGCTTGGTAGAGCGCCCGCTTTGGGAGCGGGAGGTCGCAGGTTCAAATCCTGTCGCCCCGACGAGGCCCACTCCTCACCCGAGGACGAATTTCCAACAATCAGGAGAACACATCATCGTGAAGTCGACGGTCGAACAGCTCAGCCCCACCCGCGTCAAGCTCAACATTGAGGTGACCCCGGAGGACCTGCAGCCCGCCATCAAGCGCGCCTACGCACAGATCGCAGAGCAGATCAACGTGCCCGGTTTCCGCAAGGGCAAGGTGCCCGCAGCCATCATCGACCAGCGCGTCGGTAAGGGTGCCGTCATCGAGCAGGCCGCCAACGAGGGTCTGGACGGTTTCTACCGTGCGGCCGTCGAGGAGCACGGTGTCCGTGTTCTGGGTCGCCCCGAGGCAGACATCACCGAGTGGCCCAACGAGAAGGACTTCTCCGGCGACCTGAAGGTCACCATTGAGGTAGACGTCCGTCCCGAGGTCACCCTCCCCGCCTACGACGGCATCAAGCTCGAGGTTGAGGCCGCCGAGGTTACCGACGCCGACGTCGCCGAGGAGCTCGAGTCGCTGCGTACTCGCTTCGGCACCCTCGTTACCGTCGACCGTCCGGTCAAGACCGGTGACTTCGCTCAGATCGACCTGATCGCCACCATCGAGGGCAACGAGGTCGACAACGCCTCCGGCATCTCCTACGAGGTCGGCTCGGGCGAGCTGATCGAGGGCATCGACGAGGCCCTGGACACCCTCACCGCCGGTGAGAACACCACCTTCACCGCCCCGCTGCTCGGTGGCGAGCACGCCGGCAAGGACGCGGAGATCACCGTGACCCTGACCGCCGTCAAGGAGCGCGAGCTGCCCGAGGCCGACGACGAGTTCGCTCAGATCGCCTCGGAGTTCGACACCATCGCCGAGCTGACCGACTCCCTCAAGGAGCAGGCCGCCAGCAAGAAGACCTTCGGTCAGGGCGCTGCCGCTCGCGAGAAGCTCATCGAGCACCTCCTCGAGACCGTTGAGGTTGCCGTTCCCGAGAAGCTCGTTGAGGACGAGGTGCACCGTCACCTCGAGAACGAGAACCGTCTTGAGGACGACGCTCACCGCGCCGAGGTCAAGGAGTCTTCCGAGAAGACCTTCCGCACCCAGATCCTGCTCGACGTCATCGCCGAGACCGAGAAGGTTCAGGTCAGCCAGGAAGAGCTGACCCAGTACCTGATCCAGGGTGCCGCTCAGTACGGCATGGAGCCGGGCGAGTTCATCCAGGTTCTGGACCAGAACGGTCAGATTCCCGCCATGGTCGGCGAGGTTGCCCGCAACAAGGCCCTCGCAATCGTCCTGGGCAAGGTCAAGGTTGTTGACACCACCGGTGCCGACGTTGACCTCTCGGGCTTCATCCCCTCGGATGAGGACGAGGCCGCCGAGGTTGAGGCTGCTGACGAGAAGTAATTCTCTGAATCACTAAATCTCTGAGATTCACAAAACCGCCCCCGAGAAATCGGGGGCGGTTTTTGCTGTCGCGGTGACGGGGTGCTTTGTGCACGGACCTCGGCTGAGGCTCGCTCGGGAAGGATGGGGCCGCGCGCCTATCGAGCCTGTCGCTCGAGCAGTTCGACAAACTCATCGGCCATCGCAAGCTGAGTGCGCAGTTTCTCGCGACGTTCGGTGGCCTCACGAATGAACTCGGTCAGTCGCGGGTCATCCGCGGGGGAGTCCTGCGCGGCAGCGTGCTCATCGATAATTGCGAGCAGCTCGGCCATCTCCTCGAGGCTGAAACCGAGCGGTTTCATGCGACGGATAAGGATCATGCGCTCAAAATCAGCCTCGGTATAGAGGCGAAAGCCACCCTCGGTGCGAAAGGAGGCCGTCACCAGGCCGACGTCATCGTAGTGGCGAATGGTCCGCAGGGACATGCCGGTACGTTCGGCGAACTCGCCGATGTGCATGGTGGCCGGGGTGGGGGACATGGCACGCCTTTCGCAAACCTACCCTTACGTTAGGGTAGAGTTGAATCCGTCGCTGAATACGCGACGACCACCTCCATTCTTTCACGCCGCTTCGCCGAGCCCCTCGGGAACCGCGGCCCTGTGCACTTCCGTGACCGGAGTTTTTATGCCCGCGATTGCCGCCCCCGCCACCGTAGCCTCCGCCCTGCGCAGCCCGCGGCTCCTCTCCCGGGAACTCCTCGCCGGACTCGTGGTCGCGATGGCACTGATTCCCGAGGCCATCTCGTTCTCGATCATCGCCGGTGTCGACCCGCGCTACGGGCTCTTCTCCTCGTTCATCATGGCGGTCTCAATCGCCGTGGTCGGCGGGCGACCCGCGATGATCAGCGCCGCAACGGGCGCGGTCGCCCTGGTGATCGCCCCGGTCGCGCGCGAGCACGGGATCGATTACTTCATCGCCACGGTGATTCTCGCCGGAGCGCTACAGATCATCCTCAGCCTGCTCGGGGTGACGAAACTCCTGCGCTTCATCCCGCGGAGCGTGATGATCGGGTTCGTCAACGCGCTTGCAATTCTTGTCGCGCTCGCGCAGCTTCCGCACCTGGTGGGCGTTCCGTGGCTCGTCTATCCGCTGGTCGCGCTCGCGATCCTGATTCTCGTGTTCCTGCCGCGGATGACGCGGGCGGTGCCCGCCCCGCTGGTGGCGATCGTGACGGTCACCGTGATCGTGGTGGTCATGGGTGCTCAGGTGCCGAACGTGGGCGACCAGGGAGCCCTTCCCACGAGCCTTCCTGAGCTGTTCGTTCCCCACGTGCCCCTGACGTTTGAGACGCTGGGCATCATCGGCCCGTTTGCGCTGGCCATGGCAATCGTCGGCCTCCTGGAGTCCCTCATGACGGCGAAGCTCGTGGATGAGATTACGGATACCGGGTCAAACAAGACTCGGGAGGCCTGGGGTCAGGGCGTATCCAACATTCTCTCGGGATTCTTCGGCGGTATGGGCGGGTGCGCGATGATCGGTCAGACGATGATCAACGTGAAATCCTCCGGCGCTCGTACGCGCATCTCCACGTTTGCGGCCGGAACGTTCCTGCTCGCGCTCGTCGTATTCCTCGGCGACGTGGTTTCACTCATCCCGATGGCGGCCCTCGTCGCGGTCATGCTCATGGTGTCGGTGGCGACGTTTGACTGGCACAGTATTCGGCCCGCGACCCTGCGTCGTATGCCGCTCGGCGAGACCGGAGTCATGATCATCACCGTTGCGGTGGTGGTGGCCACCGAGAACCTGGCGATCGGTGTGATCGTCGGTGTACTGGTTGCGATGGTGGTGTTTGCGCGTCGGGTTGCCCACCTCGCTACGGTCACCCGCGAGAGTACACCGGATAATGGCGTGCGCTATCAGGTGAGTGGTGCCCTCTTCTTCGCCTCCAGCAACGACCTGGTGACCCAGTTTGACTATGCCGCGGACTCTGGGCAGATCACCATCGACTTCTCGAATGCGCACATCTGGGATGCTTCGACCGTCGCCGCGCTCGACAGCATCGAGGAGCGGTACGCGCGCCACGGTGTTGAGGTTTCGCTGGTTGGACTCAACGCGTCCAGCGACAGGCTGCGGCGCCGCCTGACCGGCACCCTGTAGAACGCGGTTCCGCCAGGCCGAATGCCCTCTGTGTTCAGGGTGTGGCACGGCACTCTGCTCGTGTTGCGAGGCTCGCCCGGTCCCTCGTGAGAAGATAACTCTTGTCTCGCGTGAGTGCACTCGAGAGCGGCTATCCAGAGAAAGAGGGCGCGTGCACAACGCAACCCCCGACAACCAAACGTCTCACGCCCCCGAGACGGCGCGTTCGAGTGCGAATCCGGCCGCTTTCGTATCGCCGGAGAAGACAGCGGCCGAGCGCTATCGCGCGCCCTGGTGGCGACTCAACGTGGCCGGTGTGATCTTTGGTCTGATCCCCGCCTACCTGTCGCTCACGCCGTCACTGCTGCCGCGTCCGGCGATCCTGCAGGGCGTGATGACGGGCGTGATATTCCTGCTCGGGTATGCCTTCGGACGCCTACTCTGGGCCCTCGGCCGCCGTCTTCTGCCCTGGCGCGTATCCACGCGTGTCCGCCGAATCGTCTGGATCGGTGTACTCGTTGTGATGGCGATCGGTCTGTCCGGGCTGGGTGCCGCCGCGCTGGCCTGGCAAAACGAGGTGCGCGAACTCGTGGAGATGCCCCCGGGCGGTGCGCCCCATGCCGGGCTATTCATCCTCGGGCTGCTGCCGGTCACGATTCTCGGGCTGGCGATTGGGCGTTGGTTCTCGAACCTCTACCGCCGCATTCGCGCCCGCCGCGGCGCACCGATCGCACTCGGCGGCTCGATTCTCACTGCCGTTTTGGTGGTCGCCGTGGTGGTCAGCGGTGCGATGTTCGGGGTGGATCGCATCTATGCGGCCTCCAACGCCGAACCCGCCGCCGAACTGAGCGCCCCCACCTCCACCGAGCGATCGGGCGGCCCCGGCTCGGAGATTCCCTGGGATACCCTGGGCCGGCACGGCGCGGCCTTTGTCGCCGAGGGACCGGACGCCCAGAAGATCACCGAGATCACCGGGCAGCCCGCAATAGAGCCGATCCGCGTCTACGCCGGCCTGAAATCCGCTCCGACCACCGCGGCACGCGCGGCACTCGCCGTGCGCGAGCTGGAGCGCACCCACGCGTTTGATCGCGAAGTCCTCGTGGTGGCCACATCGACCGGATCGGGCTGGCTCGAGCCACAGACCGTTGACGCGGTTGAATACCTCCACGGCGGAAACACCGCGATCGTCTCGATGCAGTACGCCTACACACCCAGCTGGGTATCGTTCATCTTTGATCCCGACGCCTCGGTTGCGGCCGCACGTGACCTCTTTGACGCGGTGAGTGCGGCGATTCACGCGCTGCCCGAGGGCGCGCACCGCCCCAAACTGATCAGTTACGGGCTGAGCCTTGGCGCGCAGGGATCACAGGCGGTCTTTGGCTCCCTGGCCGATGTGCGTGCACGTACCGATGGGGCGCTCTTTGTCGGGTCGCCCAATGGTACCCCGCTGTGGCGCTCCCTGCAGGCGCAGCGCGACGCCGGTTCGCCGGAGTGGCAACCCGTGCTGAATGAGGGGCGCGAGGCGCGTTGGATGGCCCGTTCGGGAGATCTGGAACTCCTCGGAGGCCCGTGGGAGTTCCCGCGCGTGGCCTACCTTCAGCATGCGAGCGACCCGGTCACCTGGCTGGGTGCGGAACTCATCTGGCAGGAGCCGGACTGGCTCACCCCGGGGCAACGCTCCGATCAGATCAGCCCGGACATGCGCTGGATTCCCGTGGTGACTGCCGCGCAGGTGCTCATCGACATGCTGATGGGGGAATCCGTCCCCGCCCGTCACGGACACAACTACGGCGACCTGATCGTGGAGTCCTGGCAGGCAGTGACCGGATCCTCGGTCACCGACCCGGCGGCCCTGGCGCGCATCCAGTCCACCATTATGAGCATGGCGAGCATTCAGCCCTTCGGCGGCTAGGTACGATGCCCCGAGGGGATTCCCGTGGCGTTCTGACACGGGACGATACTTTTGGGGGATTTTGAGATGGCCAGAGCAACAACCAAAGACGACCTGGTGAGCGCCGGAAATACGACGTTCGAAACGCTCACCGGCATCCTTGCCGCGCTCACGGAAGAACAGCGCGATCTTCCCTTTTCGTTTGACGTGAGTAGGGAAAAGGGGGCGCACTGGGCCCGGGACAGCAACGTTCACGATGTGCTCATTCACCTGCACGAGTGGCATCTCCTCCTGCTTGACTGGGTGAGTTCCAACCTGGCGGGCGAGGAGAAGCCGTTTCTGAAGGCCGGCTACAACTGGAAAACCTACGGTGCCATGAATGCGGAGTTTACCGAGCGCAACCGAGGGAGCTCCTACGCGGAGTCGTTCGCGCTGGTCTGCGAGAGCCATGTGAGGGTCATGACACTCATCGATCACTTTTCGCAGGAGGAACTGTTCACCCGGGGAGCGTATCCGTGGGTGGGTGGGACCACCCTCGGCAGCTACTTCACCTCGGTCACGGCGAGCCACTATGTCTGGGCTACCAAGAAGGTGAGAAAGTTCGCGAAGTCGCTAGACCTCGCAACCATGGTGCCTGCTTCGGGCACTAGACCGAGGGAATGAGCCGCACGATCGACTTGCCAAAGTTCTTCCCGGTAAACAGGCCCTGCAGGGCGTCGATCGCGTGTTCAAAGCCCTCGGTGACCGTAACGTCCACGGGGACCGCACCCGACACGATGTGTGGGATGAGGAAGCTCTCAAACTCCTCCTGCACGTCGCGGTAGGAGGCCACGAGATAGCCCTCGAGACGCACCTGCTTGTCGACCATGGTGAAGAGGTTGCGCGGGGCAGCGGGCGGCTCCGTCGTGTACTGGCCGATTGCTCCGGCCCAGGCGATGCGGCCGCGCGGCTTCACGAGGTCAATCGCGAGCGAGAGATGATCTCCGCCCACGCCCTCAATGACCGCGTCAAAGCGCCCGCTGTTTTCTGCGCGCAGGCGAGCCAGCGCGGGGGTGTCACGGAACGCGACGACGCGATCGTAGGTGCCCGCGGATACCAGACGCTCGGCCTTCTCCGGCGTGCTGGTCACGCCCACGATGGGGCTGGCCCCGAGGAGGCGGGCGATGTGCGCGGCGGCGGTTCCGACGCCACCGCCCGCCGCGGTGACCAGGAGTGCCTGGCCACCGTGCAGTTCGGCAATGCGGGTGAGCCCCACATACGCGGTCAGCCCGGTGCCACCGAGGATGCTGACATAGGCCTCCAGTGGGACACCCGCGGGTGGGCTGATGCGGCGTGCCTCGGAGGCTGGAACGAGGGCGTGGGTCGCGTATCCTCGGCGATGCAGCACGGTGTCTCCGGGCCGGAAATCGGGGGAGGTCGACGCGAGAACGCGCCCCGCGCTGCGGCCCTCGAGCGGTGCGCCAAGCTCCCAATCGCCGTCCATCGCCTCGCGGTGGTAGGGATCCACCGAGAACAGAACGTTTTGCACGAGCAGGGTGGGCGGCGCAAGACGGGGGAGCGCGCCCAGGTCGAGCCGCTCGGTAACAACCTCGAAGTGCTCGGGGCCGGGAAGCCCGGCGGGACGAGCGACCAGCTGGTAGCGGTGTGCGAGAACGGCCACGGGTGTACCCTTCGAGAATTCAGCGTCAGGTGCACACAGGGACTAAGGGCACCGTGAATCGACCCTATTCGCTCGACGAGGGGTTCGTCACCACCGTGACCCCGTGTGTCTGACCCGACTTCGTGTGTCTGACCCGACGTTGCACTATGGGCACCACGAGCGCCACGGGGAAGGATCTAGGCCGTGAAACCCGTGCGCTGAGTGGCCGCGTCCGCGCTCGAAGCGGGTGAACCGCCGCTCATGAGTATGAGCCGAGCTTCCTCGGCCGACATCAGATGACCGGAAAGGTGGCCCTCGTCGGTGATTCGAGCGACCCGCTCGAGAAACCGCTCGACCTCGGAGTGCGAAACCGCACCCCGGCTGGACGACTCGAGGATCGCTCTGGCCTGCCCCGCGAAGAAAGCCTCTGCGTCTACACTCATGCTTTTGCTCCTCGTATTGTTATCCCTCATGGTTTTGCTCCTTTCCGTGAATCTATGATGCAGAATACGCATCGTTCCCCGCCCGCGTAGGTCAGCCGAATGAAGTTCTGTGAGTAGTGCTCGGCCGCTCGAATGAGGGCGTGGCCGTTGTGAGTGCGATGGCGTTTTAGTTGTACCGCCCAGGCCAAGTAATCGTACCAATGGCTGCCCGCGTAGTCCCAGTCATTGCCGTGCTCATCCCTCACCCACCACTCCACGAAGTCTGCCCACTCATCGTTTGACCGGTGCAGCGTCCTGAGCGGCAGCGGTCGCTTATCATGCACCATGGGCGAGGCTCCCTCCGGGCGGTGTGGCAAGCGACCGATGCCGTCCAATCTGCATATTCACCAGGTAGCCGACGACCGCCCCGACCAGTGCGGGCATCAGGAGCCAACCGATCACTGACACCGCCCAGGCCAGCGCGGTTGACACGGGAGGTAATGGAATGAGCGCGGGGCTCATGTGCCCAATGATTAGGCCGTAGGTGAGTGCTGGCTTGAGCACGATGGAAGCGAAAAACAGGAGAATCAGGGGCGACCAAATGACCGCACCGCGCGGGCTACTCAGCCACCACATCAAGGGGCTCTTGCCGAGCTTGGCAATCGTTTTTCGGCGCTTCCGCAGGCGCGCTGATTCGCCCTGTGGAGGGTGGGTGAGTGGGCGGCGTAGAGGACGGTGATTCCGACGAGAACTGATCATGTTTTCGACGGTAGGTTGCGGGCGAACAGGGCTGCAAGGACGGCAATAGGAAGTCACGCCAAACGGACAAAGCGGACACAGAAACCGCTTCGTCTCGACCAGCGGCGGCCGCTTCTCTGTTTGGCGCGTGCGAACTCTAAACGCCATGGTGTTCGTGTGGGTTGGTCCTGTGCGAACCGGTGGTTGTGTTTGCCCGAAGCGAACTCCTGGGCAACATTCGCGCCACGATGCACGCCGTGGGCGAACACGCCAGCACGATGTGTTCGGGCGCGATAGATTCAATTCGACGCACAAAACGAATGGAGCGCGACATGGCCGACATCACACCCCAGCCCGGTGTATTTGACCGTCTTCTGAAGGACCGAATCATCTGGCTCGGTTCCGAGGTCCGCGATGACAATGCAAACGAGATCGCAGCCAAGCTGCTGCTGCTTGCCGCCGAGGACCCGGAAGCGGATATCTTCCTCTACATTAACTCCCCGGGTGGTTCGATCACCGCGGGTATGGCGATCTACGACACCATGCAGTTTGTGCCCAACGACATTGTGACCGTGGGTATCGGTATGGCCGCCTCGATGGGCCAGCTGCTGCTGACCGCGGGCACCAAGGGCAAGCGCTACATCACGCCGAACGCCCGCGTGCTGCTGCACCAGCCGCACGGTGGTTTCGGCGGTACCTCGAGCGACATCCAGACCCAGGCCGCGCTCATCAACGACATGAAGCAGCGCCTGGCGAAGATCACCGCCGACCAGACCGGCAAGACCGTCGAGCAGGTCAACGCTGATGGTGACCGTGACCGCTGGTTCACCGCTGAAGAGGCTCTCGAGTACGGTTTCGTGGATCACATCCGTTCCTCGGCGACCGACGTCACCGGTGGTGGCGGAACCGAATCCAAGTAACCGGCGCGAGAAGACAGGACATATAACATGCAGACCCCTACTTTCCAGGCCGGCGGCTCGATGCTGCAGAGCCCGAGCTCGCGCTACATTCTGCCGAGCTTCGAGGAGCGCACCGCCTACGGTTACAAGCGTCAGGACCCGTACGCGAAGCTGTTCGAGGACCGCATCATCTTCCTCGGTGTGCAGGTGGATGACGCCTCGGCCGATGACGTGATGGCTCAGCTGCTCGTGCTGGAGTCGATGGATCCGGACCGCGACATCATGATGTACATCAACTCGCCCGGTGGCTCGTTCACCGCGATGACCGCGATCTACGACACCATGCAGTACATTCGTCCGCACGTGCAGACCGTGGTGCTTGGCCAGGCAGCGTCGGCCGCGGCCGTGCTGACCGCCGGTGGTACCCCGGGCAAGCGTCTGGCCCTGCCGAACGCCCGCATCCTGATTCACCAGCCGGCCGTTGGCCAGGGTGGTGGCCAGGCTTCGGATATCGAGATCCAGGCCGCTGAGATGGCACGCATGCGCGTGTGGCTCGAGGAAACCCTCGCACGCCACACCAAGCGCACCGTCGAGGAGGTCCACAAGGACATCGACCGCGACAAGATCCTGTCAGCCGAGGAGGCCCTGGAGTACGGTCTGATCGACCAGATTCTGGAGAGCCGCAAGAACCCGCTCGCGATTTCCGCGTAGCAACCGTTGTACCGCGAGGCGCGTGCTGAGATTCTCATCACGCGCCTCGCGTGCATTCACCTGACATAACAGTCGTTAACTAATACGGCGGGGCCGGACACACGACGTCGGTGGCCTCGACTAGGCTCAGGGTAACGGTAACCTTGGGGGTAACCCGGATCTGGAGGAATCATGGCACGTATCGGTGAGAGCGCTGATCTACTGAAGTGCTCCTTCTGTGGCAAAAGCCAGAAGCAGGTGCAACAGCTGATCGCCGGTCCCGGCGTCTACATCTGCGATGAGTGCGTCGAGCTGTGCAACGAGATCATCGAGGAGCGTCTGGCCGAGGCCGGTACCGAAGAAACCCCCGAGTTTGATCTCCCCAAGCCGCGCGAAATCTTTGACTTCCTCGAGGAGTACGTCATCGGCCAGGAGGGTGCCAAGAAGGCACTCGCCGTGGCCGTCTACAACCACTACAAGCGCATTCAGGCTGGCGGCACCATCGCCAGCGCCGAGGATCGCGCCGACGAGGTGGAGATCGCCAAGAGCAACATCCTGATGATCGGCCCCACCGGCTGTGGCAAGACCTACCTCGCCCAGACCCTCGCGAAGCAGCTCAACGTGCCCTTCGCCGTGGCCGACGCCACCGCCCTGACCGAGGCCGGTTACGTGGGTGAGGATGTCGAGAACATCCTGCTGAAGCTGCTCCAGGCCGCCGACTTCGACGTCAAGCGTGCCGAGACCGGCATCATCTACGTCGATGAGGTCGACAAGATTGCCCGCAAGGCCGAGAACCCCTCGATCACGCGCGATGTCTCTGGTGAGGGCGTACAGCAGGCGCTACTGAAAATCCTGGAGGGCACCGTTGCCTCGGTGCCGCCGCAGGGCGGGCGCAAGCACCCGAACCAGGAGTTCATCCAGATCGACACCACCAACGTGCTCTTCATCGTGGCCGGTGCCTTTGCCGGTCTGGAGGAGATCATCTCGGCCCGTGCGGGTAAGAAGGGCATCGGTTTTGGCGCCCCGTTGCACTCCGATTCGGATGAAACCGACTGGTTCTCCGAGGTCCTTCCGGAAGACCTCCACAAGTTTGGTCTGATCCCTGAGTTCATCGGTCGTCTGCCCGTGGTCACCGCCGTGACGCCGCTCGATCAGCACGCCCTGGTCGAGATCCTCACGGTCCCGAAGAACGCCCTGGTGAAGCAGTACCAGCGCATGTTTGCGCTCGACGGTGTGGCCCTCGAGTTTGAGGCCGACGCCGTTGAGGCCATCGCCGATCTCGCGGTGCTGCGCAAGACCGGCGCCCGCGGTCTGCGCGCGATTATGGAGGAGGTGCTCGGCCCGATCATGTTCGAGGTGCCCTCCACCACCGAGGTGGGCAAGGTCATCATCACCCGCGCCACCGTGGTCGAAAACGCCGCTCCCACACTCGTGGTGCGTGAGCGTCGCGTACGTGAAAAGTCCGCCTAACGGCCCAGAGTTTCACCCCGGGTTTCCCGGCAACAAGCCCGTCACGGTCACCTCGTGACGGGCTTTTTGCGCTTCCCGAAAGAGTCGGCAGACGCGCCGTCGTTACCCTAGAAATCAATACATAACATGCGTAGGCTTATAGCAGGGAGGCGATCCCTCCCATCCGGATAACGAGTGAGGAGCTACCCATGAAGGCAGCACGTTTCTACGACCGTGGCGACATTCGAATCGACGAAATCCCCGTTCCGGAGGTGACCGCAGGCACCGTCGGGATCGACGTGGCCTGGTGCGGAATCTGCGGATCCGACCTGCACGAATACCTGGACGGGCCGATCTTTGTGCCCCCGGCCGGACACCCGCACCCGATCTCTGGCGAGGACGCCCCAATCACCCTGGGGCACGAGATGTCCGGCGTCGTGTACGCGGTGGGCGAGGGCGTGACCGACATCGAGATCGGCCAGAAGGTCGTGGTGGAGCCCTACATTATCGACCCGCAGTACTCCACCGAACCCGGCACCAACTATCACCTGACCCCGAACATGAACTTCATCGGGCTCGGCGGCCGTGGCGGCGGACTCGGCGAAAAGATCACCGTGGAGCGCCGCTGGGTGCACCCCATCGCCGACAACGTGCCCCTCGACGAGGCGGCGCTGATTGAGCCGCTGTCGGTGGGCTATCACGCGTATGTGCGCAGTGGCGCGCAGGAGGGTGACGTGGCGCTGATCGGCGGTGCGGGCCCCATCGGGCTGCTCACCGCCGCGGTGCTCAAGGCAAAGGGCGTCACCGTGGTGATCTCCGAGCTGAGCGAACTGCGCCGACAGAAGGCCATCGAGGCCGGGGTGGCGGATCACGCCCTCGACCCCTCGCAGGTCAACGTGGTCGACGAGGTGCGCGCCCTGACCGACGGACGCGGGGCCGACGTCGCGTTTGAGTGCACCTCGGTCAACGTTGTGCTCGACACCCTGGTGGACGCCATCAAGCCCGGTGGCACCATCGTGGTGGTCTCGATCTGGGGCAAGCGTGCGAGCGTCGACCTGCAGAAGCTCGTGGTCAAGGAGATCGACCTGCGCGGCACCATCGGGTACATGGGCAATCACCCCGCGACGATCGACCTCGTGGAGTCCGGCAAGATCGACCTCAAACCGTTCATCACCGGCAAGATCGGACTCGACGGTCTCATCGACCGCGGCTTCGACACCCTGATCAACCGCAACGAGACCGCGGTGAAGATCCTCGTGTCGCCATCGGGGGCGGGGCTGTAGTCTCCCGTTGATGGTGTGCGGGCGCGTGGCCCTGTCGTGCACGTGCCCGCACGCTCTTATCCACGGGAGATTCCCGCGGGCGGGGCGAGCGTCAGCGTTCGATCCGCGGCGGCAGCGAGGGCAGCCGAGTGCGTGGCAATGAGCACGATCGCCCCCTCCGCGGTGCGTTCCCGCAGCACGTCCAGCACCAGTTTTTCGTTTCCGGCGTCCAGTGAAGCCGTGGGCTCGTCGGCGAGGATGATGCGCGGGTTCTTTACGATGAGGCGGGCGAGGGCAACGCGCTGTTGTTCTCCGCCGCTGAGCTGAAACACCGGGGTGCGTTCGCGGCCGGCCAGGCCAACGCGTTCGAGGGCGGCACCGATGCTCCGGGTGAGGAGTTCTCGCCCGGGGGAACGCACGAGACCCAGCCTGATGTTTGTGCTCGCGGTGGCCGAGCCAACCAGCGCGAAGTTCTGGAAGAGATAGCCGAGGGTGTCACGGCGAAACCGGCGAGCCTGTCCGAAGCGCAGTCTGGTGAGATCGTGGTCGCCCACGAGGATGCGGCCAGCCGACGCGTTCTCGAGGAGACCGATCGCATTCAGCAGCGTGGACTTCCCGGACCCGCTCGGGCCGGTCACCGCCGCGATCTCACCGGGGTTGAGGGTTGCGGAGAGCCCCTGCCAGAGCACGCGCGTGCCATAGCGCTTGCTGAGGTCGTCAAGGATGATGGGGACGGTGCTAGTCACTGTGGCCTCCGGTGCGTCGAGTGCGGGTGGGGAAGAGGTGGAGTCCGGCGATCAGCACAGCGGAGGAGAGTGCGATCATGCCGATCCCCGCCCCCAGGAGGGGGAGCGGGGACTCGAGCGGTTGCCCGGGCGCGGTGAACGCCGAGCGCAGGGCTATTCCGGCGAGTAGTGCGGCGAGTGCGGTGCCGCTGAGGGCGGTCTCCCAGATGAGGATGGATCGGAACCGATGGGTGAACCGTTGGCCCGCCGTAAATCGCACGAAGAGCTCGGTTGAGCGGCTCCGTGTGGTGAACTCGGCGGTGCCGAAGGCAGCCGCGATGAGCACGACGAGCGCGGAGAGGACTCCCAGCGTCGCGCCCGTGACGTCGCGCGCGCTGCGGTCGCGATCCACGAGGGCTGATTCTGCCGCGGGTGCGTACGACCGGATCAGGTTTCCCAGGCCGGCACCGTCAATCCGGGTGCGGAGATCTTGCGAATCCATCACGATGACGTCGCCCTGAGAGGCGAGAGAAGCGAGGGTGAAATCCGTCAGCGGAGTGGTCTTGAGCGGGGTCACCAGCACGATGGGATCGTCGAGATGGGCGGGAGATTGCGGGCTGGGGGTGATCGGAAACGTAAACACAGACTGGGCGTCGAGGGTTTGAATCGCAACGATCTCGGATGCGCCTGCGTGCTGCGGCCCGTCGAGTGGGTCCAGGGTCTGCTGGCCCCGCGCATCGTCGACTGCGGCGGCTATGAGGGATCCCCGTTCCGCCCACTGGGACGAGGGAATGAGGAGGGTGGATTGATCGGTTTCTACCCGTACCGGTGCCCCGTCCGTTCCGGTCAGTGGCTGGGTCAGGAGAAACGCCGGGTTGACCCGGAGCACCTCGCGCTCGCCGCTTTCGGTGGGGAGAAAGTGCGGGCCCGCGAGGATGATCGTGCCTCGCTCGTCGGCTTCACGGATGAGCGCGCCCAGCGGAGGGAGGGCGGCGTCCACCTCGTTCGGATTTTGAGCCCCACGGAGGTTGAGAAACGTCGCGGACGGATACTTGGCCCACTCGGCGATGGCCGCATCGTATTCGCGAAGGTCGCTGCGTGCCTGCACGAGCGGAAACACCAGTATGACGGCGAAGATGAGCGCGGGAACGCGCAGCGTGAGCAGAAGGGGGAGGGAGCCGCGGGCGAGCGAGCGTCCGGTCAGGGCGCGATGAATGGGGATGCGCAGCGTGGTGAGGAGTGCGATGGTGTGGCACAGCACGAGGAGTAGGAACACGACGAGGAGTGTCTGCCCGGCGACGGTGAGATAGAGCGGAAGATGGGCGCCGCCGTTCCCTCCGATGATAAGCGCGGAGGCACCGAGTGTGACGAGCACCCAACCCGGCCAGAAACCCCAAAAGACATCGCCCAGATCGCGTCGGAGAAGCCGCAACGGATGCGCCCCGTGTAACCGCCCGATCGCGTAGCGGCGTACGGAGGAGAGCACCGCAATGACGGTCAGCAACACGCTGAGCAGTGCGAGGCCGATAAGCCCGGGGGCCATGGGCTGGCTCAGAAACCAGGCCAGAAACGCTGGCGCGTCGGCAAGGGTCACCGTCGAGGTGAGATAGCCCGCATCGTGAAATACGGCGGTCAAGCGATCCACTGCCTGCGCGTCTCCCTGAAACACGTAGTCTCCGGAGAGATCGGCTGTTTCCGCCGCGGTGAAGGGAACTACGGCCGCGGTGGTGCCCGGGCCGAACTGTGGGTAGCCGGTACGGAGCCATTCGGCCTGGTTAGCATCCGGTTTCCCCACGATGAGATCAAGGATGTTTCGATCGGCCGGGCGGTCGGGGTCGGCACGAAACCGTGCAGCGTTGCTTTCGGTATCTCGAGCGGTGTCTGCCAGCCGAGCGAGCACCTCGGATGCGGGGGCGAGTGAATCGTTCCCGGGCACAACCTTTGACGCGTAGTCCCACCCGAGCGAACCCGCTCTGTCCTCGGTAATGACGAGCGTTGCAAACACCCCGGCAAGGGCCCCGGCCAGCGCAAGAATGTACGCCAAGCGGAGCCCACGTTGCGGGAGGCGAGACGTCATCGCGGTGCCTTTCGATGTGACGTGTGTCCCGCACCGGATGATGCGAGGTGGCGGTCACGCTACGGGGCGAAACCTGGGAGTTTCACAAAGAAACCGAAGTGTTACGACGACCCCTGTTTCGGGGTGCAAGGGGAGATGAGGTGACCAAAAACGTCACAAACGGGGTGACATATCGCGTGGGCAATTGCGCCACGCGGCAGAACCGGGACGATTCCGTCACACGGTATGGAGCGCCCGGGGAGCGCTCATAGGCTGACGTTATGGCAAGCATGGAACGGTACACGCTGGGGCATCACCCCAGCGTTCTTCGCACTCACTCGTGGCGTACGGTCGAGAACTCGGCCGCCTATCTTCTTCCGTATCTGCTTGCCGGCTGTCGCGTCCTCGATGTAGGAAGTGGCCCCGGAACCATCACCACAGACATCGCCCAGAGAGTTTTTCCGGGCGATGTTTTTGGTTTAGACGCCTCCGAATCGGTTACCCAGCAGGCTACTCAGCGTGCGGCCGGCCTCGGTATGTCCAACGCCCACTTCCTCGCCGGCAGCGCGTATGAGCTGCCGTTTGAGGACAACTCCTTCGACATCGTGCACGCCCACCAGGTGCTGCAACACCTGGGCGACCCGGTGGCGGCGCTGCGCGAAATGCGGAGGGTGACAAAGCCCGGCGGAATCGTCGCGGCTCGTGACGTCGTCTACGGTTCGGCCTCCTGGTACCCGCTCCTCCCGGGGCTGGAGGAGTGGATGCGGGTGTATCAGGAACTCGCCCGCTCGGGCGGCGGTGAGCCCAATGGTGGCCGCTTCCTGAAGGCCTGGGCTCTCGAGGCGGGCTTCACCGAGGTCCGGGCCACGGCCTCGGTCTGGGCATTCTCCGAGCCGGACGAGCGCGAGTGGTGGGGCGGAGCCTGGGCCGAGCGAGCCTCGGCCTCCAACTGGGGACCGGACGCCATCAGCCAGGGCATCGCTACCGAAACCCAGATTCAGCAGATCGCCGACGCCTGGACCGCCTGGGTCGCCGACCCGGCCGGCTGGTACGCGATGCCGCACGGAGAGATCCTAGCGGTGGCGTAGAAGTTGCTCGGGACAGCCGGAGTAGACTCCCACCATGAGTGACCTGGATCTGCGCAAGCTTCGCTACTTTCTCGTGGTGGCCGAGGAGCTGAACTACGGGCGGGCGGCCGACCGGCTGCACATTGCGCAGCCGGTGCTGAGCCGGCAGATCGCCGCGCTGGAGGGGGAGCTCGGGGCCACGCTCTTTGAACGCTCGAGCCGCGGGACCCGCCTGACCGAGACGGGAGTCGCGCTGGTGGCCGATGCCCGGGTGCTCCTTGCCGGTGCGGCCGCGCTGCAGCGACGGGCGCGCACGGCCGGACGCCAGGGCCCGCACGTGACCATCGGTTTCATGCCGGGGCTCATCATCACCGCGGTTGTCCGCGACCTCGTTGAGCGCTTCCCCGGCCTGACCGTGGACGTCCAGCGGACAGGGTGGGACACACAGGTGGACCTACTGCTCGACGGCACCATCGATGCGAGCTTCGTGCGGCTCCCCGTGCCGCGTCGCGGGCTGCGCGTCAGCGAGATTGCCCGGGAGCAGCGCGTCGTGGTGCTCCCTGTCGGGCACGCGCTGTTGGAATGCGCCGACATCACCCTCGCTGATCTCACGGCGGAGCTGCTGCTCCAGGATCCCGAGGCGGTGCCCGAATGGCGCGATGCGGTGCTCGAGGTGCGCCCGCACGCGCTGTCGCTCGAGCGGATCGGCCTGCCCTCGTTCGACTCCGTCGAGGAGAAGCTTGAGTACGTGGCGGCAGGGCGGGGCATCGTGATTCTCCCGGCATCGACGGCGGCGTTCTACACCCGGGGCGACATTGCGATCCGCCCGATCAGTGACCTTGCCCCGGGGACGATCGGGCTTGCTGTTCCCGCCGATCGTTCGACGCCCGTGCTCACCGCGCTCGAGGAGATCGCCCAGCGGCTCTCCGCATCGGTCGTTTCCGAATCTGCGGACACCCGCAGCGCGTAGCTCGAGCGATACCCGCCGGGTATCACAGTGGGCAGAATGGGTCTTGGACGCTCCCGGGTGCGCGGGCCGATCATGAAGACATGACAGTAAACAGCACCTCAAAAATCGTCTTTCTCGGTGGAACCTCGGGCCTTGGTCTCGCCGCCGCACGCGCCGCGGCCGAGGCCGGAGCGCAGGTATTTATTGGCTCGCGCAACCCCGAATCGGTGGCCCGTGCCCTGGCGGAGCTCCCCGACTCGGTGACCGGCCACGTCGTGAACGCGGCGGACTCCTCAAGCGTCGCGGCATTTTTTGACGCGGTGGGGGAGTTTGACCACTTCGCCTACACCGCGGCCGAAAACCTCAGCTCGGTAACCCTCGCCGACTTCACCCCGGAAAAGGCGGCCTCGTTCTTCGGGCTGCGTCTCTTCCACGCCCTCGACGCCGTCCGCCTCGCGGTGCCGCACCTGCGGGCCGGCGGATCAATCACACTCACCAGTGGTACCGCCGCGTACCGGGGAGGCCCCGGCTGGCTGCTCGGATCGGCGACCTCGGGTGCGACGATCTCTGCGGTGCGCTCCCTCGCGGTGGAACTCGCTCCACTGCGCGTCAACGCGGTGGCACCGGGAATCGTACGTTCGCCGCTGTGGGACAGCATGAGCGCGGCCGACCGTGAGGCCATGTATGCGGACGCCGCGAAGCGTCTGCCGGCCGGCCGGGTACCGGAACCCTCCGATGTGGCCCGCGTTTATCTGGGCCTGATGGATCAGGACTTCGTCACCGGAACGGTCTCGGTCGTGGACGGCGGCACACTGATCGTCTAGGTCAACACGGCGAAGAACGCCCGTGGGATCGGTGGATCCCACGGGCGTTCTCTCTGTATTGCGAGCTATGCCCGCGGCGTCACGAACTCCAACAGGTTGCCGAACGGGTCCTCGGAGATCAGCCGTCGGTATGGCGGGAAGAACTCATCCATCTCTACCGGCAGGCCGTACTCGTGCAGGCGGATCGAGAGCAGGTCGAGGTCCCGGGTGGTGATGCCCGGGCGGGCGCGGCGGGCCGGGCGGAAGGGGTCTTCCACGCCGAGGTGAATTTCCAGGGCGTCGCCGCGGAACCACACGCCGCGGCGCGCGATCAGCACCGTGGGCTTGCGAATCTCGGTGAGACCGAGCAGGCCGCCGTAAAACGCACGGGCGTCATCCTCGCCGCCGCGCGGCATCGCCAGCAGGACGTGCTGGAGCCCGAGACCAAACGGGGTATCCGGAACCGGATCCTCACGGTGGGGCAACGGCAGCGGAATCACGGGGCTCCTTTGAAGCGAAAAAAGTGGGGGAGGACGGCCGGGTTACCAGTCGTCGTCGGCGTCGGGGGTGCCTGGCTCAGTGACGCTCGCAGCGCTGCCGTCCGGGTTCAGAACGAGCAGCGTGCCATCCTCAAGCTCCAGGTGCGGGCGGCCCTCCAGGTAGGTGAGCGTCCAGCGCCAGTGTGCGAGTTCCGCCGCCGCGAACGACAGCTGGCGGGCCGCTTCAACCTCGCGCACCGGAACCTCGGCGTCCGCGGGCAGGGCGGCGGGCAGTGCCGCGCCAAAAGCCCATCGAGTACCCAGCTGCATGCTAGTTTCCCACCTCCACGGTCCGGTCGTAAATAATGTACGGGGCCTCCTCGGCCACCTGCGCGTAGAGCGCACGTGCCCGGGTGTTATCCGGGGCGGTGATCCAGCGCACCGTGGGTGCGCCGCCCGCGCGGGCAAACTCGGCCACCCCGTCCAGTAGCTCACGGCCGAGGCCCTGTGCACGCACGTCGGGGTCGATCACCAGGTCTTCGAGGTAGAGGCCCATCTCGCCGGCCAGCGGCCGGGCGATCCAGCGCACGTGCGCCAGACCGACCGGCCGATCCGAATCATCGGTGACCACCAGCGCGTGCAGCTGGTGCTCGCCCCGGGTGATCCAACCCCACACCAGCGCCGCGTGTTCCTCGCTCACACCGTCTCGGAAGAGCCCCGCGTAGGCGGAGAAGAGACGGTGCCAGTCGGTGAACTCGTCGGCGCGGATGGGGCGGACACTCATGCTAGGCCTCGGGAACCTCGGCGAAGACGATCTCGGTCACGGCGAGTTCATCGCCGATCGCGGTCTTCAGCTCGGCGATGCGTCCCACACCCTGCAGGTCGGTCAGGGCACCCTGCAGGAGGGCGATCTGCTCGGCCGAACCGGAGATGGTGGCGGTGTCCACCGGGGTCTTCTGCGAGGCCTTGGCGTCGGTCTTCGCGCGGCGAATACCGATCAGCGCGGCGCTCGCGAGCGAGAACAGCGCGGGGTCACCGGTGGCGGGAACCTCATCCGCGGTCGGCCAGGTGGCCGAGTGGATGCTGCCCTCACGGAACCAGGACCACGCCTCGTCCGTTGCAAACGGAATGAACGGCGCGAACAGGCGCAGCAGCACGTCGAGTGCGAGGTGCAGGGCGGCGACGGCGCTAGCCTGGGCGTCGCCCGGCTCGCCGTAGGCGCGCTCCTTGACCAGCTCCAGGTAGTCGTCGCAGAACTCCCAGAAGAAGGACTCGGCGATTTCCAGTGCCTTGGCGTGGTCGTAGTTCGCAAACGCGGTGGTGGCGTCGGCCACAACCTTGTTCAGCGTGGTCAGCAGGCTCTGGTCCAACGGCTCGGTGACCGCGGCACCCGCGGGCGCCTCGAAGCCGAGGATGAACTTGGTGGCGTTCAGGACCTTGATCGCCAGGCGGCGACCGATCTTGATCTGCGTCGGGTTCTGCGGGTCGAATCCGGCGTCGGTACCCAGGCGGCTGGTCGCGGCCCAGTAGCGGACGGCGTCCGAACCGTGCTTTTCCAGGATGTCCGCCGGGGTGACGACGTTACCCTTCGACTTCGACATCTTCTTGCGGTCGGGGTCGAGGATCCAGCCGGACAGCGCGGCGTCGCTCCACGGCTTGCGGTCGTCCTCAAGGGTCGAGCGCAGCATGGTCGAGAACAGCCAGGTACGGATGATGTCCTGACCCTGCGGGCGCAGGCTGAACGGGGCAACGAGGTTCCACAGCTCGGGGTCGCGCTCCCAGCCACCCGCGAGCTGCGGGGTCAGCGAGGAGGTGGCCCAGGTGTCCATCACGTCAACCTCACCGATGAAACCGCCGGCAACGCCGCGCTGGTCCTCGGTGTAGCCGGGGGCGGGGTCCGCGGTGGGGTCAACCGGCAGCGACTCGGCGGTCGCGGCGATCGGGGCGTCGTAGTTGGGCTCGCCGTTTTCGTCCAGCGGGTACCACAGCGGCAGGGCCACACCGAAGAAGCGCTGACGCGAGATCAGCCAGTCACCGGAGAGTCCGTTGACCCAGTTCTCGTAGCGCACGCGCATGAAGTCGGGGTGCCAGTTCAGCTCGGTGCCGAGCTCCAGCAGGCGGGCGCGCA
>NZ_RCUX01000007.1 GCF_003667565.1 Mycetocola tolaasinivorans | reverse complement strand
GGGTTAGCGGCGCCAGCCTGGATCTGCAGCTTGATCAGACCCGTGACCTTCTTCTTCGGTGCCATGTTATTTCCTTCTTTAGTGATCGAGTAACGGGCGGTTGCCCGCTGCTCTCCCGCCGACCCGGAGGGCCGCGGTGGTGTATAAAACCTGTGGGGTACGCGTCAGAAGACGCAAACCCGATCAAGTCTACGCGATCAGGCCCCAGATCGCGAGTCTGGAATTCGCGACTTTTCCACGGTAACCTCCACGATGATCGTGCGAGTCCGCAGGCTCGGTCAACGCATGATCTTCGGCCTGGACGCTCTAGAGCCGTCCCACCCGAATGGCCATCACCCGCGTCTGATGATCAGGCAGGGCGTCAATGTCTTCCTGGAAGCCCGGCAGGGCTTCCAGTCGCGGCATCGTCACGATCAGTGAAACTGTGCGGGGTCCAGCCCCAGCCCGGCCGCAATATCACTCAGCGGCTGGGCCTGCCCCGCGCCCTCACGCTGACGAACCAGGGCGGCAATCTCGACGTCCTCGATCGCGGGCAGCAGCGCGACGTAGAGCTCGTACGGAATGACGACCGCTTCGGGCTTGCGGTGAGCCCCGAAAATCAGTGGCTCGGCGGAGATGCCCTCCGCGCGGAAGCGCTTGAGGACCTGAGCAAGTTCTTCACCGGCGTCCTTGCTGGCAAAAACCAATGGGGTAGTCATGGCACCAAGGTACCCGTTTAGGCTCCTAAATATGTACATATCTGTGTTCAATATGCGGCTAGGAAGCGTCAGCCCAACGTACGGAACCCCTGTCGTAGCCACGTCTCGACTCAGTACCTTCGCGTTCATTTTGGGCCCCCGGGTTCCGTTTTGCGTCGAGGTTCTGCGTGCCTGATCCGGCGAACCACCTCGAACTGCGGCCAGGCTATCCCGAGACTCCGCGGATTCCACGGCTTCGCCCTCGATGCCCCAGCACTTGCCAGCGGCAGCCCTTTACATGCACAGAAACCACTCCGGCACGAGAAGACATCGTGCCCGCAGTGCCCGATCGCCGTTCTAAGCCGCGATCACGCGCTCCACGATGAGGCGGGCAGCGGCCTCCGGGGTAAGCGCCCCGGTGTCCACATCGAGGTCATAGCGGACACCTCGGTGAACCAGCTCGGCCTGCATCACCGCCATACCCGGGGTTCGGTCCGGGCGGGTGGCCTCGCGAGCCTCCGCAGTGTCCGGAGAACAGTGCGCACCCACCCAGAGCACGCGAAGCCCCTCAAGCTGCGCAAGCAGACGGGCCTGAGACTCACCACCGGAGAGAAACACATCATCCAGAATGATGGGGGCACCGGCGCGGGCCATCTCGGCGATCCCCCGCGTCCAGGCACGCTCCAGGCGGCGGAAGTCTGCGCCCACGGAGACACCGCCATCCGGTGCAAAGTCGATGCCGGTATTCCCCTCACGCATCGTCGCGGGGAGAGCGTCGACAAACGTATCAATGCTGACGCTTAGCCAGGGGCTGGGAAGCGCCGCCTGCAGGGCGCGCACGAGCGTGGACTTCCCAGAGCTCGAACCCCCGTTGATGACGATGACGTCGAAGCCCATGTGTCCCCCAGTGTAGCGATGCGTGCAGCCCAGGCTAACAGCCGCCGCTCCGAACTCGCCGCACACACAAACGAGGACCCGTCACTGCGAAAGTGACGGGGCCTCGAAGGGTAAAAACTAAAGCTTGGTGACCTGGTCGAAGCTCAGCTCGACCGGAGTCTCACGCTCGAACAGCGAAACCAGAACGGTGAGCTTGCCGCTCTCCGGCTTGATCTCGGAGATCGAACCCGGGAGGCCCGCGAACGAACCCTCCTTGATGGTGATGGTCTCGCCGATCTCGAAGTCGATCTCAGCGGTGACGGTGCGGTTCTGAACCGGCTTACCCGCGGCCTTGCTGGCGGCAACCTCTGCGACCTCAACCAGGCTCTTCAGCATGTTGAAAGCCTCTTCGAAGCGCAGCGGGGTCGGGTTGTGGGCGTTGCCCACGAAGCCGGTCACACCCGGGGTGTGACGAACAACCGACCAGCTGTCCTCGTTGAGGTCCATCCGGACGAGCACGTATCCGGGGATACGCACGCGGGTGACCATCTTGCGCTGACCATTCTTGATCTCCACCACGTCTTCCATGGGGACTTCAATCTGGTAGATGTACTCGGCAACATCGAGCGTGCCCTTACGCTGCTCGATGTTGGCCTTCACCTTGCGCTCAAAACCGGCGTAGGAGTGAATGACGTACCACTTACCCGGCTGCGTACGCAGCTCCAGGCGGAAAGCCTCGTAGGGGTCGAGCTCGACGGCGGCCTCGGCCTCGGCGTCTTCCTCAGCATCTTCGGCGACGTCAGCATCGGCGTCAACAGCCTCAGCCTCGTCTGCCTCTGCGGCCTCAACCTCGACAACCTCGGCGGTTTCGGCAACCTCGTCGGCTACGACCTCGGCCTCAGCGGACGGGGCAGCCACGACGGGGGTCTCAGCCTCGGTCACGCCGTTCTCGTTCAGATTCTCTGACACCTGATCTCATTCCTTACGTAAGTTGCCGCCTGACGGAGGGGAAGGGTGCGATGCGCACGGTACCCATCCGAAATCGCGAGGGCCTACGGAGCGCCGAAGACCCAGTTCACCAGGGCCGCGAACAGCATGTCCACGCCGTATACGAGGCCCATCATGATGAGAACAAACACCAGCACGACGAGCGTGAAGTTGATGAGTTCCTTGCGGGTCGGGGTGACAACCTTCTTCAGCTCGGCAATAACCTGCTTGAGGAAGAGGATGATCCCGGCAAACGGTCCGCGCTTCTGGGCGCGCGCCTGCTTCGCAGCAGCGACGATTTCCTCACCGGGCTCGTCGATTACGTTTGCGACCACGTGTTCACACCTTTCATGTGTCGGTGTTTCTAAGACACCGACGCGCAGGGCGGACAGGACTCGAACCTGCAACCTGCGGTTTTGGAGACCGCTGCTCTACCAATTGAGCCACCGCCCTATGAATCGAATTGTCGATCACAGGATGTTGAAACCTACCTTACAGTGCCAAACCCCGACTCGCCGAATCGGCGAAAAAGGGCGCAGAAAAGCTTGTTAGGTTTCTCCTACTCCGCAAGTCTAGGGGACTCGGGGCCGCGAAGTAAAGTCGACACCACACGAAGGGTCGTTTCACTGTCGCTTTGGGCTGCGCGCACCGCCCGGCACGCCCACCGTGATAAACATGACGTGTGCTTCCGGACAGTCCCGCTCCCACATCATCCGCTCCAACCCCGCGCCCCCCGCTGCCACCACGGCATGCGGCACACGTGCGCTGGGGGTGGCAGCGCATCACGGTGATCTCGCTCTGTGGCGTTCTCGGACTCGGCCTGATCGGGGCCGGCGCGAGTGCGCTCACCGTCGTGAACCTGCTCCAGCGCGTGGGGAACAATGCCGTGGACATCACCCCGGACGACGACACCAATGATGATCTCGGCGAGATCTCGGGCGGGTTCAACCTGCTCGTTGTTGGCGTCGACAATACTGACGACCAGGACACCTCGTTTGGGCCGCGCGATGCGACCCTCAACGACGTCAACATCCTGCTGCACGTCAACTCCGACCACTCCGGGGCCACCGCGGTGAGTATCCCGCGCGACCTCATCGTGGATCATCCGGCCTGCACCGATGCCGCGGGCACCGCCTTCGCGCCGCGCACCGGCGCACCGTTTAACGTCGCCCACGGGCGCGGCGGTCTCGCCTGCGTGGTGGCCACCGCCGAGAAGCTCACCGGGCTCTCGATCGGCTACGCGGCCGAGGTCGGGTTTGAGGCGGTTATCGGCATCACCGACGCCATCGGCGGTGTCCCGGTCTGCCTCACCAAACCGCTGCGAGACCCCGCGGCTCACGTGGATCTGCCCGCCGGTATCGTCGAGATCAAGGGCGCGGATGCCCTCGGATTCCTGCGCTCGCGCTACGGAGTCGGTGACGGCAGCGACCTGTCGCGCATTTCGTCCCAGCAGCAGTACATGTCCTCGCTGATGCGGAAGGTACAGACCGACTCCGCCCTCACGAACCCCTTCAAACTGCTGGCGCTGGCCGACGTGATCACCTCCTCGGCCCGCCTCTCCACGACCATGGCGCGGCCCGAAACCCTCGTTCAGATGGCAAACGTGCTGCGCAAGCTCGACCTCACCTCGGTCGCGTTCGTCCAGTTCCCCGGCACCACCGAGGACCCCCGCTACCCGCAGAAGGTGGTCCCCGTGCGCGCCGCCGCGGAGCGCCTGTTTGCCGACATCGCGGCCGACCGCCTGATCACACCGGACACCTCGACACTCGGTCCGGGTGCCATCGAAGTGCCGAGCGACGCCCCGAGCGACGCGGCAACCCCGCCGGCCGAGACCCCGGTTACCGAGGCCGGCGGCGAAACACCGGGCGCACCCGGTGACGGCGGCACCGAACCCGTGATCCAGACCGGTGTGCGCGGCATCACCGCCGATCAGGAAACCTGCACCGTTCCCCGCTAGCAACGCAAAGGCGCCCGGCCACCGAGATCATCGGTGGCCGGGCGCCCGTGGTTTACGCGGCTAGTGCCCCATGTTGTAGGCGCCGGAGAAGACGCTGAGGATCCCGTCCACCGTCTCATCACGCGTGCGCTCGGGATCAAACACAACCCACTCAAGCCCGGCCACGATCACGGCACCGAAGATGGCGCTCGCCCGAATCTCGGCGGCGTGCAGCTCTCCGCCATCGATATCGCGAAGCGCCTCGGCAAACACGCCGATGAGCTGGCTGCGCACCCGCTGCAGCGACTCCTTCCACACCCGATCGGTGCGGAACAGCTCGGCCACCAGGAGCTTCGCCATGGCCTGGTTGTCACGAACCCGGTCGAGGGTGCCCTCGATCAGCGCGTGCAGCGCACGCACTCCGGTGAGCTCGCCGCGAACCTCAACCAGGAACGTGTGGAACTGGCACAGGCCGTCATCCAACAGGGCCTCGAAGAGCTGATCCTTCGAGCTGAAGTTGTAGTAGACGCTGCCCTTGGCCACCCCGGCCTCGAGCGCGACATCGTCCATCGTGGTGCCGGTGATGCCGCTGCGCGCGGAGAGCTCGAGGGCGGCGTCCAGAATGGCCCGCTTGGTCTTTGAGACCTTCGGTGCTGCGACCGGGGCGGATGCGCTCATCACGTTCTCCTTCTGGGCGAGCAACTGGGGTGGCGGGGCCGCGATGCTCAGGTGCGGCGTCCGGTCGATCGGTGCCGGGTGGTTTTACCCGGCACCGACCGATCGTGAGACTAGATCGCGAGTTCTGGGCTCAGGCGCTTCATGGTCCAGACCTTCTGACGGCCGGCCGCGTAGGCCGAGATCGCGAAGCTGATCAGCAGTAGTCCGATCATATAGGCCAGCGCGATCCAGAAGCGGGCATCAACGCCTCCGGTAATAAGCTGTCGCAAACCGTTCACAACGTATGTCGCAGGCATCAGCGGGTGCAGCACCTGGAAGAAACCGGGCGTGGTTTCTACCGGGTAGGTTCCACCCGAGGAACTGAGCTGCAGCATGAGCAGCACGAGGCTCACCACGCGACCCGTGGCGCTCCCAAACAGCACGATGAACATCTGCTGCAGCGCGAGGAATGCGAGGGTGGTCAGGTACATAAACGCCGCGGTGGCGACCCAGTAGACCGGCTGCAGGCCGATTCCGTAGACGAGTACCAGCATCATGATCACGACCTGGCCGAGACCGATCGCGGCGGCCGGGATGAACCCGGTGAGCGCGGCCCGCATGCCCGAGGTGCGCCCGGCGAGGGCGCGGGTGGGCAGTGCGCGCAGGATCAGCCAGGTGATCAGCGCGCCGACGAACGCGGCGAGGGCGATGAAGAAGGGCGCGAAGCCCTCACCAAAGCTCGCGGCCTTGTTCTCGTTGGCGGTGGCGAGTGCCACCGGGTTAGCCACAACGTCGGCGGTGCGATCGATGCGAGCGGTCGAGTAATCGGGCGCCTTCTCGGCACCCTCGCCCAGCTTCCCGGCGAGTTCTCCGCTGCCATCGGCGAGCTTCTGGGTGCCGTCGGTCAGGGTGACGCCACCGTCTGCGGCGGTGCGTGCGCCATCGGCGAGCTGGGTGCTGGAGGAGGCGAGGGTGTGGGCACCGGTGTTCAGGGTCCGTGCGCCATCGGCGAGCTTGTTGGCTCCGGGCACGGCCTCGTTGAGGCTCGATGCGAGCGTGTCGGCACCCGCGGTGAGCGTTCCCGCTCCGCCGCTGAGCTGCTGCACGGCGTCGTTGACGCCGGCCGCGCCGGCCGCGAGGGTTCCGATGCCCTGCTGCAGGGCGGGAGCGCTCGCGCTGAGCTTCGCGGTACCGGCGGCCAGGCCGGAGGCACCAGCGGCGAGCTTCGAATCCCCGGCGGTGGCCGCGGAGATTCCCGCGGTGGCACCGGTGAGCTTCTCCATCTGAATGCCGTTGGCTGCAAGCATCGCGTTCAGCTGGGCCACGGTCAGGTTTTGCGTGGCATCCGAGGTCAGCGCCTGCTGAATACCGGCGGCGAGCTGCGCGGTCTTGTCGGCGTTAACGTGGAGCGCGCCCACGCCATCCGAGAGCGCCTGGGCACCATCGTTCAGCGCGCTTGCCTGGGCGGGGAGGTCCTTCGACTTGAGCTGGAGCTCGGCGGCACCGGCACCGAGCGCCGGGGTCTTACCGGCGAGCTGGCCCAGCCCATCGGAGAGCGTGTGCGCGCCGCCGGCGAGGGTACCCGCGCCGGTCGCGGCCTTGCCGATACCGTCGGCGAGGGTCTTGGTACCGGCACCGAGGGTGTCGGTACCGTTTGCGAGCGTGTGCGCGCCATCGGAGAGCTTGCCCGAGCCGTCGGCAAGGCTGTTCAGGCCCACCACCAGCTCACCGGCACCATCGTTCAGCGTGTGCGCACCGTCGGCGAGGGTGCCGGCGCCGTCGGCAGCCTGTCGCACCCCATCGGCGAGGGTGTTGACCCCCACGAGCATGGTGTTGGCGGTCTGCGCGCTGACCTGCTCGGTCACGGCGTTGCGCAGCAGCGTCATCGCGCTCTGGCCAAGGGTCGAGGCGAGGAAGTTGTTGGCGTCGTTGAATTCGACGTCGAGCTTGGCCTGCTTGGGGGTCTCGTCGGCTACCGAGGCTGCCGCGGCGGAGAAGTCCTTGGGCACGGTCACGGAGAAGTAGTAGGTGCCATCGGATACGCCCTTGCGAGCGGTATCGGCATCCACCCGGCTCCACTTGAGGTCACCGCCCTCGAGCACCTTGTCCACGACCCTGGTGCCCGCGTCGAGGCGGGTGCCGTCCTCCAGGGTGGCACCGCGATCCTCATTCACGATGGCGACGGGGAGATTCTTCATCTCGTCGGTGGGGGCCCAGAAGGCCCACAGGTAGAGCGCGCCGTAGATCAGCGGAATGAACAGCAGCACGACCAGCGAGATCTTCGGCAGCGTGCCCTTTTTGAAGCGGGTGAGTTCGGTCCCCGCGGACGCGAACGACATCATACGAGTTCCTCCTGGAGGGAGCGGGTGGGGGTTGTTTCGGCGGTCGTGGTGTCCACGGGGGCCGGGCGCACGGGGATTTCGGTTACCGCGACACCAACGCCCGCGTAGAGGGCGGGCTCGAAGGCGGCGGCGGATACCAGCACGCCGATGCCGCTCGCGGCCAGCTCGCCGAGGCGGGTCAGCACGGCGGCCTGGGCGCGCAGATCGTGCACGTGATCTACACCGTCGACGATGAGCACCGAGGGGGCATCCATGAGCGCCAGCCCGATGCGCAGCATCAGCTTGGTGTCCTCATCGAGGTCCCAGATCATCGTCTTGGCGGCGGGCACGGGGAGGGTGCCAAACGCGGGAGCGAGGGCTCGCACGACGGCCACGTCATCGGCGCGGCGCACCCGGGCGTACCAGGGGGCGTTCCAGCGGGCACGCTCGGTGACGGCGTCGCCCACGGTGACGGCCTCCTCCAGGGTGTCGATCCCGTCGAAACCGGCGATCGCACTCTGGGCGCGCAGGGCTCGGGGTCCGCGGGCACCGCGGACGGTGATTTCGCCATTGGTCGGCTTCATGCGGCCGGCGGCGGTGAGCAGCAGGCAGGTCTTGCCGCTGCCGCGTGAGCCGGTGACCACGCCGAAGGGGGCATCGAGGGAAATATTGAGGGGGCCGTAGACGGTTCCACGAGCCGCGGTGAGGGCGAGGTCTCTCGCCGAAAGCAGTGTTGTCACACCCGTGACCTTTCTCGTTCTTTGTACTGACTAGTCAGTTTAGACTCGGCGGTACAAAAATTGCAAACCGGTCAGGCCAACCACCCCGATAGGGTTGACGGTATGGACATCGTGACGTCACTGCTGACCGGATTGCCCCTGACCCTCGCCGGGGTCCTCGTTATCTGGATGGGCCGGCGCGGCGCCCGCGGAACCCTCAAGCGCAACCCCTATATGGGCGTGCGCACCGCCGCCACGATGCGATCGGACGCCGCCTGGATCGCCGCCCACCGCGCGGTGGCGACCCCCACGGTCATCGGCGGCGCGGGCATCCTTGCGGCCGGCCTGATCGCACTCTTTCTCCCATCGAGCGCCGGCGTCTTCGTGATTCTCGGCGGCGCCGTCTGGGGCCTCGCCTGGCTCGTCGGCACGATCGGCATCGCGACCCGCGCCGCCAACGCCGCCAGCGATACCCCCGGCCACACGGGCACCCTGATCTAGACGAACCGACCACAGCTTTCGCGCTGCGACCACGAAAAACACCCCGCTCAGGGCGGGGTGTTTTTCTGTGCGGACGCTAGAAGGTTACGTGCTGCATGACCCAGGCGTGCATGGTCACGGCGGCAGCGGCCGAGGCATTGATCGAGCGGGTGGAGCCGAACTGGGTGATCTCCACCACCGACTCCGAGGCCGCGATCGCCTCGGGTGAGAGACCCGGACCCTCCTGACCAAAGAGCATCAGGCAGCGCTTCGGCAGCGCGAAGGTCTCGAGAATCACGGATCCGGGCACGTTATCGATGCCGATGATCGGCAGCTCCTGCGCCGCACACCACTCGACGAGCGCCTCGATGGATTCGTGGTGAATCACGTGCTGATAGCGATCGGTAACCATCGCACCGCGCTTATTCCAGCGACGGCGACCCACGATGTGCACGGTGTCGGCACCGAATGCGTTGGCACTGCGCACGATCGAGCCGATGTTCATGTCGTGCTGCCAGTTTTCGATGGCCACGTGGAACGGGTGTCGGTGCTCGTCGAGGTCGGCGATGATCGCGTCCATCTTCCAGAAGCGGTAGCGATCGATGACGTTGCGGGTGTCGCCGAGCTCAAGCAGCTCAGCGTCGTAGTGCTCCTCGGTCGGCCACTCGCCCACCCAGGGGCCAACTCCCGCGGTGGAGAGTTCGTGGGTCGGTGCGGTCTGCGGCTCGGTCATCCCTCCAGCGTAGCCGCCCACGGCACGTTTCTTGGCATCCAGACAAAAGAGTTTTCGGCGCACCGAAAAGTTAAGCTATGGTTTCTCCATGACCCTCCGCAGACTCCGCCTCACCGCGCTTACCGCCCTGGCCGCGCTCTCACTCTCCGGCTGCTCGCTCCTCGACGAGGGCGGCCCCCGCACCGCCTCGACCGATGACAAACCGCTCGTTCTCACGAGCTTCACCGTGATCGCCGATATGGCGCGCGAAGTGGCCGGCGATCACGTGCGCGTGGAGTCGATCACCAAGCCCGGTGCCGAGGTGCACGGCTACGAGCCGACCCCGCACGATATTCGCAACGTCGCCGGTGCCGCGCTGCTGCTGGAAAACGGCTTCGCCCTCGAGGGCTGGTTTGATCAGTTCACCGCGGGGATCCCCCGGGTCGTGCTGAGCGAAGGCATCGACCCGATCCTGATCTCCGTCGGCGATAAGGCGGGTGCCCCCAACCCGCACGCCTGGATGTCACCCACCGCCGGACAGGTCTACGTCGCAAACATCGCCCGGGCCTTTGGCGAGCTGGTGCCCGAACAGGCCGCCGAGTTCACCCGTCGCGCCGACGCCTACTCCGCCCAAATCGGCGAGATCGGCGCGGGGCTGCGGGAACGCCTGGCCGGAATCCCCGAGGAGCACCGGTTCCTGGCCACCTGTGAGGGCGCGTTCAGCTACCTCGCCCGCGACGCCGGACTGGATGAGGGCTACCTCTGGGCGGTCAATCAGGAAAACGAGGGCACCCCGCAGCAGATGGCGGACCTCATCGCCCGGGTGCGCGAGCGCGGCGTTCCGACGGTGTTCTGCGAGTCGACCGTGAGCGATAAGGCGCAGCGCGAGGTCGCCGCGGCCACCGGTGCCCGCCTGGCCGGGCCCCTCTTTGTTGACTCGCTCTCGGACGGCCCGCCGGTGGGCAGCTATCTGGACCTCCTCCGACACGATCTCGACCTCATCGCCGACGGGCTCGGCTCGTGAGCGCGGCAGGAGGCCCCGCGGCGAGCGCGGCAGTAAACCCCGCGGCGAGCGCCGACACCGGCCTCGCAGCCATCTCGGTGCGGGATCTCCACGTGTCCTACGGTTCGGTGATCGCGCTGTCCGGGGTCAACCTGGAGCTGCCCGCGGGCAGCATTGTGGGGCTCGTGGGTATGAACGGGTCGGGAAAGTCGACGCTGTTCTCGGCCCTGATCGGCACGATCCCGGGGGCGCGCGGAACCGTGCGCATCCTCGGCCGGGAGAGCGCCCGGGCGCGGGCAGAGAACCTGGTGGCGTTTGTGCCGCAGACCGAGGTGATCGACCGCGACTTCCCGATCAGCGTGCGCGAGGTGGTGATGCTCGGGCGGTACGGCCGGCTCGGGTTCACCCGTCGGCCCCGCGCCGCCGATCACGCAGCCGTGAAGGCCGCCCTCGCCCGGGTGGGGCTGACCGAGCTCGCCGAGCGCCCGATCGGTGCGCTCTCGGGCGGGCAGCGCAAGCGCGCGTTCGTGGCCCGCGGCATCGTGCAGGACGCCCGCGTGCTGCTGCTGGATGAGCCCTTCGGCGGGGTGGATGCCACCTCGCAGGCGCTCATCATCCGCGTCCTCAAGGAGCTGCGCGATGAGGGGCGCAGCCTCCTCGTCGCCACCCACGATCTCGCGGGCATCCCGGATCTCTGTGACGAGGTGCTGCTGCTTAATCGCCGCGTGCTGTTCCACGGCGACCCGGCCACCGCCCTGCTGCCCGAAAACCTCGCACTCACCTTCGGGGTGGCCCCGTGATCACCCCTGCCGACACCGTTTCCGGAGACCCCTCATGACCGACATCCTCACCTGGTTCCTCGAACCCATCAGTCACGGCTTTATGTCCCGCGCCCTGGTCGCCACCCTCATCTCGGCGAGCGTCTGCGCACTGCTCTCGTGCTGGCTGGTGCAGATCGGCTGGTCGCTCATGGGCGATGCGGTCTCGCACGCGGTGTTTCCCGGGGTCGTCTTTGCCCACCTCATCGGGGTGCCCTTCGCCCTGGGTGCGTTTATCTTCGGCGCGGGGGCGGTGGGCCTGATCGGTGCCCTGCAGTCACGCACCACGCTGAAATCGGACACCACGATCGGCGTGGTGTTCACGAGCCTGTTTGCGCTGGGGATCGCGGTGAACTCGGTGTTCCCGAGCCAGGTGGATCTCAATCACATCCTGTTTGGCAACATCCTGGGCGTGGGCGTGAATGACCTCCTGCTGGTGGCCGTGGTGGGTGTCCTGTGCGGCGGAATCCTGCTCCTCAAGCGGCGAGACCTCACCCTGTTCGCGTTCGATCCGGTGCAGGCACACACCCTGGGAATTCCGGTGCGACGCCTGCGCTTCCTCCTGCTGCTGGTGCTGGCACTCGTGGTGGTCATCACGCTGCAGACGGTGGGCATCATCCTGGTCGTGGCGATGCTCATCATTCCGGGGGCCACCGCGCTGCTGGTGAGTGGCCGGATGGCGCGGATCCTGCCCATCGCCGTGCTCTCCGCCCTGGTGTCCTCGACCGTGGGCGTCTACGCGGCGTACTACCTCAACGCCTCCGTGGGTGGCGTGGTGGTGCTCACCCAGGCCGCACTGTTTATGCTCGCGCTCCTGGTGGGGCCGCGCGGCGGGCTAAGCCCGACCCACCTGCGCTCGCGCCGGGCGGCACACACCTCGCGCCTCGGGGCCGCACAGACCATGGATGCCTAGCGCGGGCACTCGGCAGCAGTTGACGGGTACCCTGGAGGCGGACCCGTATGCCGGTGCGGGCCACCTAGGAGAGCCCGATGCCGCTGAGCACCCGCTATGAGGACGCCCACGAGGACTACCTCAAGACGATCTACTCGTTTACCGAGTGGCAGGATGCCCCCATCACCCCCTCGGTGCTGGCCGCACGCCTGGGGCTCGCCCCCTCGACCGTCACCGAGATGGTGAAGAAGCTTGCCGCGGCGGGCCTCGCCCACCACGTGAAGTACGGCGCGATCACCCTCACCGATGCCGGCCGGTTGCGCGCCCTCGCGGTGATCCGTCGCCACCGGCTGATCGAAACCTGGCTCGTCAACGAGATGGGGTACACCTGGGATGAGGTGCACGATGAGGCCGAGGTGCTCGAACACGCCCTGAGTGACCGGCTGCTGGATGCGATTGCGATTCGCCTGGGCGACCCGCGGATCGATCCGCATGGCGACCTCATCCCGACCGCGAGCGGAGAGGTCACCCGTCCGGACGCGCACACCCTGTCGCTCAGCGCACCCGGCAGCGAGGTCACCGTGGTGCGCATTCGGGATCGCGACCCCGAGATGCTGCGCCAGCTCGCCGAGCACGGTATCGGCCCGGGCAGCGTGGTCACCCTGGTCACGCTCTCACCGACCCCGGTGCTGCGTGCACACGGCACAAACATCGTGCTGTCTATCGGGGCCGATGAGATGATCTGGGTCGCAAACGCGGGCTGACCCCACCCCCTGAACGGGGTCCGTACACGGCGGTCACCGCGGGCTATGCTACGAATCGTCAGCGTTTCGCGCACCCGTGCCCGCCCCTCGGAGAGCCCCCATGACCCGCAGTATCCGAATACCCGCGATCGTGGCCACCACCGCCCTCGCGCTCGCCTTCCCCATCGCCCTGGGGGTGGCCGGTACCGCGGCCACCGCCGCCGACACCGTGCGCTGCGACGTGTGGTCGGGCGGCCTGCGTAACTTCACCGTGACCGAGGCCGGCCCGCGGCTGTTCCGGGTGGCGATGATCGACTCCAACACCCTGGCCGCCGCCTTCGAGGATGAGGACGGCACCGAGTTTTACGACCCCATTCCCGAGGAGTTTCGCTTCGGTACCAACACCGTAACCTTCGGCTCCGGCGTCACCGTGGTGCCCGGCAGCGTACGTCTCACGCAGTCGATCGAGTCCGGCGAGCCGAGCGACCCCGCGGAATCGCAGTTTGGGATCGAGCGGCTGCTCCACAATGCCCCCTCCGAGGGCGAGTCCGCCACGGTCACCGATGCCGGCGACCTGGTGTGGGTTCACAGTCTGGATGCCCGCCCGCTGCCCGATGGCAGCCTGCCCGTTCCCTCCTGGCCGCCGCTGATTGACGTGGATGATGCCACCAGCGTGGTGGAGTTTGACCTCGCGGTGCCCGAAGACCGGGTGGGGAGCACCGAGCTGATCACCGGTTTGCAAGCGGTATTCACCGGCGGGCACCACGGCGTCTTTCCCGGCACCTGGGAGCCCGGGGACGATCACGTCACGAACTCGCGTGCCTGCGCGGTGACCCTCGCCGAAATCCCGCCATCCCCGTCCGCCTCCCCCTCGGTATCGGTCTCCCCCTCACCCTCGAGTTCGCCGACGCCGCCGGTGTCGCCGTCCCCCACTCCGCCCGTATCGCCGTCCCCCACTCCGCCAGTGTCGTCCTCGCCGACGCCTCCGGTATTGCCGTCGCCCTCCGTCTCCGTTTCGGCAACGCCTGAGATCTCACCGGACCCCACCGCGAGCCCGAGCGCGACGGGCACCGCTGGGCCCACGACCTCGGCGTCCGAAACCGCTGAGCCGCACCCCTCCGCCGAGCCCGCACTGCCGCACACCGGCGCGAGTTCCGCACCGCTCGCCCTGGGCCTCGGAGTCGTCGCACTGCTCGCCGGCGCGGGCCTTCTGGGCGCTCGCCGCGGACGCTCAACCCGATAGACACGCCCCGATCACGCCGCGCGGCCGAGACACCCCGACACCACGGAGGGGTTTCGGCCGCGCGCCGCGTTATTCTGCGGTGCCGACGCGCCACACGGCACGGCTTCGGGGAATCCGTGCAGCCCGGCCGGGCATCGTGGTCCCATAGACTGGGAGTGACCCGTTCACACAGCAGAGGGAGCAGTACCGATGATGCAGAAGCGCGCCGAAGTCGAATGTTGGCTGACCGACATGGACGGCGTTCTCGTGCACGAGAACCGCGCGATCCCCGGAGCCGCTGAGCTGCTTGAGCAGTGGCGCAACGAGGGCAAGCCCTACCTGGTGCTCACCAACAACTCCATCTTCACCCCGCGCGACCTGAGTGCGCGTCTGCGCTCCTCGGGTCTCGACGTCCCCGAGGATCGCATCTGGACCTCGGCACTCGCCACCGCAGCCTTCCTGAAGAGCCAGAAGCCGGGCGGCACCGCGTTTGTGATCGGCGAGGCCGGCATCACCACCGCGCTGCACGAGGCCGGATTCATCATGACCGAAACCAACCCCGACTACGTCGTTGTTGGCGAGACCCGCAACTACTCGTTCGAGGCGATCACCAAGGCCATCCGCCTGATCAGCGGCGGCGCGAAATTCATCTCCACCAACCCCGACGCCACCGGCCCGAGCCGTGAGGGCCCGCTGCCCGCGACCGGCGCGATCACCGCACTGATCACCAAGGCCACCGGCTTTGAGCCCTACGTGGTGGGTAAGCCGAACCCGATGATGTTCCGCTCCGCGCTGAACAAGATCGGTGCCCACTCGGAAAACACCGGCATGATCGGTGACCGCATGGACACCGACATCGTCGCGGGTATCGAGGCGGGTCTGCACACCGTCCTCGTCCTCACCGGCATCAGCGATGACGAGGAGATCGGCCGCTACCCGTTCCGTCCGGACGAAATCCTGAACAGCGTCAAGGACCTGCTGTCTCCGGCCCCGATCGAGACCGAAAACTTCGAGGAGCTGTAAGCCCCTCGCTGTGACCACACGATGACGCCCCGCCGAGTATTCTCGGCGGGGCGTCATCGTTCGCGGTGCGCGGGCGATTAGCTCGCGGGGACCACGCTCGCGGTGAGGTCCTGGCCGTCTGCGCGGGTGACAAAGCAGAGGTAGCTGCGCTGGCCGGCCGCCCACTGCTCGGCGGTGACGGGGAAGGTTGCCTGCACCTGCAGGCCGGTCACGGCGTCCGCGGCGAGCAGGCTCGGGGCGGAGCAGGCGAGGGCGGAGCCCGCGGCGATGCTCGCCTCACCGGGGAACTCTGCCGCGGCATCGGCGCTGATCGCCACCGGGCTGAGCAGCTGCGCGGCGTGCGGTTCGGTGCAGTCGACCGCGGTGAACTCGTTTGCCCAGGCATCGGTGAAGGGGGCGAGGCACTCGCCGCCGACCAGGGCCGTCCAGGGGCGCGGGCCGGTGGCGTCCGGGGCGGGGGTGCCGACGGGCGCGGACGCCGAAGCCGAAGGCGTCGGGGCGGCGCTGGAGGCGGGGCCGGTGGGCAGGGCGAAGCCCCCACCCACGGTCATGCTCAGCGTAAAGAGCACCGCGAGGAGGGCGATGAATCCGGCACCGATACCGACCAGCAGGCCGATTCGACGCCCGGATCCCCCTCGTCCGCCACCGGGGGCACCGATGGAGGTACCACCGGGAGCGCGCGGAGGGACCGCGGATGCGGGGGCCTGCGCATCGTTGGCCTGCGCGGCGCGGGCCTGCTGGCTGGCCGGGAAGCGGGTTGTCGCAAAGAGCGGGGGCTGATCGGCGGAACCTTCGGCGGCGGGCGTCGATACCGGGAATACCGGCGAGCGCGGGGCACCGAGCGAAGCGGCGGCTTCGGCTTCGGCTTCGGCTTCGGCTTCGGCTTCGGCTTCGGCTTCGGCTTCGGCTTCGGCTTCGGCTTCGAACGGAGTCTCGCCCATCAGGGTCACGGGGAAGATACCCTCGGGTTCTCCCACGGTCCAGGCCGCGCTCTCGGAGAGGTCGACGGGCTCGTCCTCCCGACCGGCGGGAAGCACCTGGGTGAGCGGAGGCAGTTCGATCGCGCCGGTCAGCGGCGGGAGGATCGTCGCGGCCACCGAGGCGTCGGCCTGGTCAAAGGCGAGCTCGGTTTCGGCTTCGGCGGCTGGTGCGCCGCCCGCATCGGCTTCGCCGTCCGCGGCGGTTTCCTCGTCCGCGTTGGCGTCCTCGTCCGTGTTGACGTCCTCGGGAGTCACCCCATCGGTAAGGCTGGTGCCGGCGGTGTCGCCGTCCTCGGACAGCGGGCCCTCATCGCGAATGAGTTCTGCGAGCAGGGCGAGGTCCAGTGGAACGGTGTGGGTGTCCTCGATCGGGACTACCGGCACCGCCGCAAGCGGGGGCTCGGCCTCGTCAAGCGACGCATCGTCATCGTCGCCGCGGCGTTCGCGCACGCTCTTTGAGACGAGGTCGCGCACACTGGGCTCGGCGATGCCGGGGGGCACGTCGAGGAGGGTCGTCGCGGGCTGCGCGGCCGCGGGGTCGAGGAGCACAGTGTTCTCGGGGTTCTCCGCACCGGATTCGGTATCGGGCTTGACCTCCGTATTTTGTTCGGAAAACTCGGCGGATTCGCCGTCGTTCAGGAGATCTTCACCGCTCGATTCCGATACAACATCGCCAGAGGCGGCACTGCTCGTATTTAATGCGGACTTTTCCGGGGGGTCCGATTCACGTACGCTCCCTGCGGCGGCCTCGTGCACGGTCGGGTCCAGCTGATCGTTCGGGGTGAGGCCCCAGTTGAAGACGGGCGCCTCGCTCGCCACCGGGCTCACCGCGGGTGTGGGGTTCGGGGTGACAAACGGCGAGGGGGTGTCGGGCCGGATGATCGGCAGTGCGGAGGCATTGGTGTCTCGGAAATCACGCTCCTGCGAGCTCTCACCGAGGTGCGCGGCCTCGGCAATTTCGCGCTCTGCCTCGGCCCGGGCCGCACGTTCGGCGGCCTCGTGTCGCTCACGTTCACGCTCAACCTCGCGCGCGCTCTCGGCGGCATCGGCGGCGGCACGCAGGTCGGCGCGATGTGCGAGTGGGGGTGCGTCCGCGGCACGGATCACGGGGATCGGGGCCGCACCCAGGTGTGTTTCATCCCAGTTTTCGCCGCTCTCGTCCGCGCGATCGTCTGTGATGCCGTCGGAGATGTCGACGCTTTCGACCTCGGGAATCGCTTCCCCCTCGAGTTCCGCTGCTGGCTCAGCCGCGGGGACCGCTTCGACCTTCGACTCCTCCGGCTCCGCTGCCGGAGCGGGTTCCGCCTCAACCTCGAGTTCCGCTGCCGGGTCAACCGCGGGAAGCGCGTCCGCCGCGGGTTCTACGATCGGCTCGGGCTCTGCTGCCGGCTCGAGTTCCACTGCAGGCTCGGGCTCTGCTGCCGGCTCGGGCTCTGCTGCCGGCTCGAGTTGCGCTGCCACCTCGGGCTCTGCTGCCGGCTCGAGTTGCGCTGCCACCTCGGGCTCTGCTGTCGGGGCGGTGAGACCACCCAGCGGGAAGGCATGGCCGGCGGCGGGCAGAATGAGCGCCGCGGTCTCGGTGGGTACCGAGATCAGATCGTCGAAGCCCGTGGGAGCGGGGGCGGGGGCGGGCGCAACGTCCTCGATGTCCGGCACATCGGCGACGCTCAGCGCCTCAGCATCAGCAATACCCGCGTCAGCCTCGGCGTCGGCGTCGGCGTCGGCCAGATCTTCCGAACCGGTTTCGGCCGTGAACACCGCGGTGGGTGGCGTAGAATCCTCCGGTACCTCGGCGGCCTCGTGGACAAGCGCGTCATACACGCTGTCCGCATGCTCGGCAACGGGAGGGGTTTCTTCGAGCGCATCGTAGATGCTGGAGAGCTCGATGGTGTCGGTGTTGGCGAGTTCCGCCATCAACCACTCGGTGCCCAGCGGCTCGGGATCCGAGGACTCCTCCGGCACCTCGGTAGACGCAGCGGGTGCGTCGTCAGGGAACAACGGGTCACCCGCGGGGGTGTCAGGCCGCGACTCGGGCTCCGTACCCTCGGGGGTGACCCCGTTGTCCCCGGCCACTACTCGAGCCCCAGGTCCGACAGACCGATGGCGGAGTAGTAGGGGTAGCCCGCTGCCTCGATGATTTCCTTGGCACCGGTGTTGCGGTCAACAACCACGGCGACACCGGCGATCTCAGCACCCACCTTCTTCAGGGCCTCGATGGCGACGAGCGGCGATCCACCGGTGGTGGAGGTGTCCTCCAGCACGATGACGCGCTTGCCGGCGAGATCCGGGCCCTCAACCTGACGACCACGGCCGTGGTCCTTGGGCTCCTTGCGCACGACAAAGGCGTCATATCCCGCCCCGCGAGCGGCACCCTGGTGGAGCACGGCGGATGCGATGGGGTCGGCACCCATGGTGAGGCCGCCCACAGCCACCACGTCGGGGATGTCGGCGATCAGGTCGAGCATGACCTGGCCGATCAGCGGGGCGACCCGGTGGTCCAGGCTGACCCGGCGAAGGTCAACATAGTAGGTAGCCTTCTTCCCGCTGGTGAGCGTGAAGTCGCCGTGGAACACGGCGTCGGCCTTAATAAATTCGATGAGTTTTTCACGTGCGTCGGTCACGGTGCCTAGTTTACGGTGCGCCGACACTCGGCGCACGGCGGGATCGCAGACGGCACGCGGGGCGCTACGGTGGAGGTATGCGAATCGCCACCTGGAATGTCAACTCGATCCGTGCCCGCGTCGACCGGGTGGTGGACTGGCTCGTGCGTGAGGACATCGATGTCCTGGCGATGCAGGAGATCAAGTGCAAGCCCGCGCAGTTCCCGATCGAGGCGTTCACGGCGGCCGGCTATGAGGTTGAGATCCACGGCCTGAATCAGTGGAACGGTGTCGCGATCGCGAGCCGCCTGCCGATGAGCGAGGTCACCCACGAGTTCGCCGGCATGCCGGGCTTTGCGAAGAAGGCGCCGGTGCCGCTGGATCCCGAGGCTCCCGGGACGGATGCCCTCGGCTATCCGCTCGAAGCACGCGCCCTGGGCGCAACGATTGATGGGCTGCGTCTCTACAGTCTCTATGTGCCGAACGGTCGCGGGCTGGATGACCCGCACTGGCACTACAAGCTGGCCTGGCTCGAGGCACTGCGCGCGGATACCGAGCGCTGGCTGAGTGAGAACCCCGATCTTCCGCTCGCCCTGATGGGTGACTGGAACGTGGCACCCTTTGACGGCGATATGGGTGACCCCAGCTTCTCCGTGGGCAACTCAACCCACGTGTCTCCCGAGGAGCGTGCCGCTTTCCACGCCTTTGAGGCGGCCGGACTGAGCGATGTGGTGCGACCCCTGGTGCCCGAGGGGTACACGTTCTGGGACTACACGCAGCTGCGTTTCCCGCGCAATGAGGGCATGCGCATCGACTTCATCCTGGCGTCGCGCGCGTTTGCCGACCTGGTAACCGATGCGTCGATCCACCGCGATGAGCGCAAGGGTGACGGCCCGAGTGACCACGTTCCGGTGGTCGTGGACATCCAGCTCGAGGGTGAGGACGACGATATGCCCATGATTTTTGGGTAGTCGACAAATATCGGCCCTAAAAGCTGTCGCATTACGCACGTTATCTGTCGCAATGGTGACGCCCGTGTGGCGGCGTGATTTCGGGAACTCGGCGGCTCGCCGTTATAATTTTGTTACTTTCAGGAGATTTTCCGGGAAAGTTCGTCGATATTCCGGTAACGTAGCCTGAGTTGGTTACGGATATTCGCCCCCTTTAGGGGTGACCGCAGTCACAAATCATGACGACTACCCCCTTGATTCAGGTGTGGCAGTTCCTCACCGCCACACATTCGGAGAAACCACGTGACCCAGAGTATGACGCCCGAGAGCGAACGGGTGCCCGCCGCATCCCTGCCCTCTCGTCGTGCCCTGCGCGCCGCACGTGAGGCCGCCACCGGCCCCGCTCCCACCATGCTGATCGAGCCGACCCTCACCGAGCCCGCGGCCGCCGCCCCGATCTCTGACGTCGCGTCGGCACCGGTCGCGAACGTCGCTTCCACCGCTTCCTCGATGACTCAGCCCGAACCCTTCGTGAGCACCGAGCCGGTAGAGAACGTCGCCACCACCCGCAACCTTGCACAGGGCACCGCTACCCCGGCGTTCCGGGTGCCCACGTTCGACGACGTTTTCTTTGCCGCCCCGGCCGGCACCGCTCGCGCGGCAGCAGCCACCGCCGCCGCACCCACCACGTTCTCCGCGACCACGGCCGCCCCGCAGGCCGACACCGCCGCACCCACGCGTCCGCGTCGCAGCCCCTCGGCTTCGGCCACCGCCGGCCCGGCCACCGCACCCTCCTCGCGGCGCCAGGCAACCGCCCGCTCGGCGCGCACAACCAAGCGTCCGCTGCGCCGCGCGGTGTTCTCCGCACTGATCGTTCCCGCCCTGATCGGCACCGCGGCACTCCCGTCCTTCGGGCTCGACTCCTCGGCCTCCGCGGCCGGCCCCACCGGTTATTCGGCCATGCAGCTCATCACCGGCGAGGCAAAGGCCGCCCAGACCCTCACCGTAAGCGCGGCAGCCTCCGTCGAAGACCTCGATCGCGGGACCTACGAAACCACCAACGGTGCCCGCACCGGTGGCGCCCACGGCAGCCTGGACGCCCTGGCCGGATACTCCGGCCCGTCGGCCGAAGGCTGGTGGCGTCCGGTTCCCGGCCCGATCACCTCCCCCTACGGTCCCCGCGGCCTAATCTGCAACAGCGTGGGCTGCTCCAACAGCTTCCACGAGGGCATGGACTTCGCCGGTGCCTCCGGCACCCCGGTCCGGTCAATCTTCTCCGGCGTCGTCACCTTCGTGGGTAATGCCGGAGCCTTCGGAAACCGCGTCATCGTTGATCACGGCAATGGCGAGGTTTCGGTATACGGCCACCTCCTGGCCGGTTCCTTCGAGGTCAAGGTTGGCGAAAACGTCCAGGCCGGTCAGATCCTCGCCGGCGTCGGTGCCACCGGCGTGGTCAGCGGCCCCCACCTCGACCTCAAGATCGAGATCGACGGCAAGATGACCGACCCCGCCGTATTCCTGCGCAGCAAGGGCATCACCTCGGTCTAGCCCCGCCCGGCGCTACAGCCAGTGCTTCTTCTTGAAGATCCAGTAGAGCGCACCGGCGAAAGCGGCCATGAGCCCGATGGAGAACGGGTATCCCCACTCCCAGGAAAGCTCGGGCATGTTGTGGAAGTTCATGCCGTAGACCGAACCGATCAGGCTCGGTGCAAAGATGATGGCCGCCCAGCTGGAGATCTTCTTCATCTCCTCGCTCTGACGCAGGCTCGCCTCGGTCAGGATCCGAGTCTCATCGTTCTGCCGCTGCCCCACCAGCGCGGTGTTGACCGTGAGCGCGTTTTCCAGCAGGCTGCGATATCCGGCCGCTCGCTCGATCACGCGCACCGCGTGATCGCCCACGTCGCGCAACCGGCGGCGCTGCTCGAGGGCGGTCGCGGGCATGCGGGCGGCGATGGCCGCGAGCATCGCGGGGAGCGGAGTGACGGCGCGCTGGAACGCGATCACCTCACGGGAGAGCTGGTAGATGCGCTGGGACTGCTCGTGCCCCTCGGCAAACAGGGCATCCTCGATTTCGTCCACGTCGTTTTCGAGGCCCGCCATGACCGGCTCATAGCCGTCGACGATCTCGTCCAGCACCGCAAACAGGACGGCTTCTGGCCCCTCCGCCAGCCGCGTGGGGTCGGCCTCCAGCCCGCGCCGGGTCTCGGCAAAGTTTGGTGCCTCGGAGTGCCGGATCACCACGGCGGTGCGCGGCCCGGTGATGACGTGCACCTCACCGAAGTCCACCCGCTCCTCGGCATCAACATAGTGGGCGGAGCGCAGCACGGTGAGCGTGGTCTCGCCGTAGCGCTCATACTTGGGGCGCTGATGCCCCTGCGAGGAGTCCTCCACGATGAGCTCGTGAATATCGAAGTCGGTGGCGAGCTGGCGCAGCTCGGTCTCATCGGGGCGGTAGAGACCCACCCAGGCGAAGCCGTCGGGATACTCGGCGAGCACCGGAAGGGTCTGCTCGATCCCCGCGGGTGAGGCCACCCGACGCCCGGCGACATACACCGCGTTATCGATCATGACCATGGTGAGACCTCCCGTGCGCACACCGACAACTCCGCCGGTTGATTCTCACCGTAGCCCAGTTCACCCCCGCGCGCCCGCGTCCGTCCGTTCGCGTCGGATCTCCGGAAAACGGGTGGCGGATCGTCGCCGTCGCCTAGGCTTAACGCATGCCCACCCGTGCCGAGTTGACGTTTGATCGCATCCTTGCGGCCGTCCTGTTCGTGTGCGCGATGCTGAGTCTCGCGCTCTACCAGCAGATGGGCGTCTTCGCTCATCCGGCACCCATGTGGGTGGGGGTGCTCACCTCGCTGGGGATGTGCGCCCCGCTGGCCTGGCGACGCCTGTACCCGGTGAGCGTGATGTTCGCATCCGGGGGCCTCTTTGTGGTCGCCGCCCTGCTGAGCGTCTCCGAACAGCTCATCGCCAACGTCTGCCTCTTCCTCGCGATCTACACCGTGGGCGCGGTGGTGGAAAACCGCGACCGTGCCCGGCTGATGCGGGTGGTCATGATGTCCGGGATGCTGGTTTTCCTGGTGGTCGGCCTCTACATCCAGGTGATGGATCCGAACCTCATCTCGAAGATTCCGCAGGTGGGGGCCCTCTCGCCCCTGGTCGCATTCCTGCTCGCGCAGATACTGATCAACGTCCTGTACTTTGCCGGGGCCTACATCATGGGTGAGATCGCATTTCGCGTGCGTGTGCGAGAGCGAGAGCTGCGAGCCCTCACCGAGGAGCTTGAGCGCGAACGCGCTCGCGGTGCCCGTCAGGCGGTGGTCTTGGAGCGGGTGCGCATCGCGCGCGAACTCCACGATGTGGTCGCGCATCACGTCTCACTGATGGGTGTGCAGGCGGGTGCTGCCCGCTTTGTCCTCGATCAGGACCCGGTGGCCGCCCGCACGGCCCTGCACCAGGTCGAAGACAGCGCCCGACTGGCAATCAGCGAACTGCGCGGCCTCCTGGGAACCCTGCGCGAGGCGGATTTGGCCCTCGATGCCGCGCCGCCCTCCACCGTGGGTCTCTCGGCCCTGCCCGCGCTCATTCGCATGAGCGAGGACGCGGGGCTCCCCACCCGGTTTGAAATCCAGGGTGCCGAGGTGCCGGTGTCGGATCTCACCGGTTTTACCCTGTACCGAATCGCCCAGGAATCACTCACCAATGCCCGAAAGCACGGGGGCCAGGCGGCCACCGCCGACGTGCGCCTGCGCTATCTGGATGACGGGGTCGAACTGGAAATCGGCAATACCGGTGCGATGCCCGTCCCGCGGACACAGACCGGGCACGGCCAGCTGGGCATGCGCGAGCGGATCGCCGCCGCCGGGGGTCGTCTGGAATACGGTCCACGTTCACGCGGCGGCTATCTGGTCCGCGCGTTTATCCCCACACTCGGTTCGTCCCCCTCCGAAGGAATCACCCCATGAGCCCCATCCGCGTCCTGCTGGTTGATGATCAGGCACTCCTCCGGGCCGGATTCCGCATCATCCTGGATTCCCAACCCGATATCGAGGTGGTGGGCGAGGCCGAATCCGGGTTGGAAGCCATCGCGGCGGCCGAGCGGCTGAGCCCGGATGTGATCTGCATGGACATCCAGATGCCCGGCATGGATGGGCTGGCGGCAACCGAGATTCTGCGTACGGGTTCGGCGGCCATTCTGGTGCTCACGACCTTTGACGAGGATGCCTACCTCTTTGCCGCGCTGCGGGCGGGGGCCGCCGGATTCCTGCTGAAAAACTCCACCCCCGAACAGCTCATCGATGCGGTCAGGGTTGTCCACGGGGGAGACGCGCTGCTCTCGCCAACCCTGACCCGCCGCGTGATTGAGCGCTTCACACCGCCGGAACCGGAGCCCGAATCCCCCGCCGAGGTGCGGGCCGCGGTTCACCCGGCACCGCCCACGGATCTCACCGACCGCGAGCGCGAGGTGCTCGAACTCCTCGCCCGAGGGCTCAGTAATCAGGAGATCGCCGGGAGGCTTTTTGTCGGGGAGGCGACGGTGAAAACGCATGTCTCCCGGGTACTGCAAAAGCTCGGGGTGCGCGACCGGATTCAGGCGGTGGTGTTTGCCTATGAGCGCGGCCTCGTTATTCCCGGGCAGAACCCGTCGGATTCCGAGACCCCCGCCGCGGAGTAGCCGCCGCGGGGTGCGACGCCGCGTTCGCTCAAAGCGAGCGGGAGAACGAACCCCGGAGGAGTCCCGAGCGGTACGCTCAAGAAATGGAATTCAGATATCTCGGAAACAGCGGTCTCAAGATCTCGGAGATCATTTTTGGTAACTGGCTGACCCACGCCTCGCAGGTCGAAAACGACATCGCGATTCGCAGCGTGCAGGCAGCCCTGGAAGCGGGTATCTCGACCTTTGACACGGCCGACACCTACGCAAACACCGCGGCCGAGGTGGTACTCGGTGAGGCCCTGAAGGGTCAGCGTCGTGAATCGCTGGAGATTCTGACGAAGGTCTACTGGCCCACCGGCCCCAAGGGTCACAACGACTCCGGTCTGAGCCGCAAGCACATCATGGAGTCGATCAACGGCTCGCTGAAGCGCCTCGGCACCGACTACGTCGACCTCTACCAGGCTCACCGCTACGACTACGAGACCCCGCTCGAAGAGACGATGCAGGCCTTCGCCGACATCGTGCGCCAGGGTAAGGCCCTCTACATCGGTACCTCGGAGTGGAGCGCGGATCAGCTGCGTGCCGGCCAGGCCCTCGCCAAGGACCTCGGCTTCTCGCTGATCTCGAACCAGCCGCAGTACTCCGCGCTGTGGCGCGTCATCGAGGCCGAGGTTGTGCCGGCCTCGGAGGAGCTCGGTATCTCGCAGATCGTCTGGTCGCCGGTGGCACAGGGTGTGCTGACCGGTAAGTACCTGCCGGGTGCCGCGGCTCCCGCGGGCAGCCGTGCCGCCGACGAAAAGGGCGGTGCGAACATGATCAAGAACTACCTCTCCGAGGAGATCCTGACCGCCGTCCAGACCGGTTTTGTGCCGATCGCCGCCGACCTCGGCCTGACCCCGGCCCAGCTGGCCATCGCCTGGGTGCTGCAGAACAAGAACATCGCCGGCGCTATCGTGGGTGCCTCGCGTCCCGAGCAGGTGGCCGACAACGCCCGTGCCGCCGGTGTGAAGCTGGAGGCCGACGTTCTGGCCGCAATCGACACCGCGCTGCGCCCGGTCGCCGAGTTCGACCCGGCCCGCCTGGTCTCCCCCGCGGGTCGTCCGTCCTAATCCCGCGCCCCGCGTAAAAAACCGGTGGCCCCGCGCATTGCTCGGGGCCACCGGTTTTTTGCCTGTGCGCTACGGCACCAGCACCATCCGGAAGCGGGCGGCACCGGAGAGCATGCGCTCGTAGGCGGCCGCGGTCTCGGCGAGCGGCGCCTGCTCGATGAGCGGGCGCACGCCGTGCTGGGCCACAAACGCGAGGTTGTCCTCGTTCTCGATCGGGCGGCCGGTGAGTGAGCCGCGCACCTGAATGCCGCGCATCACGAGGTCCGAGGTCGAGACGGCCACCGGATCCGAGGAGGCACCCACCACCATGAGCGTGCCGTTGGTCGCCAGCCCGGCGATGAGCGCCGAGGACGATGCGCCCGAGGAGGCCGTGGCGACAATGAGGTCGGCGCCGCCCAGCGCGTTCAGCTCGGCGACGGCGGCCGCCGGGTCCTGCGCGTCCACGTAGTGGTCGGCCCCGAGCTCGCGCGCAAACTCCGCCTTGGCGGTGCCCCGGCCGATCGCGACGGTGCGCATTCCCATGTGGTGTGCATACTGCACGCCCAGGTGGCCGAGCCCGCCGATGCCCTGGATCGCCACGGTAGCACCGGGGCGCACGCCCCCGTTCACGATGGCGTTGTAGGTGGTCACGCCCGCACACAGCAGGGGTGCGGCACTGGCGGATTCCAGCGACTCGGGGATGGCGACGAGGCCCGAGGCGCGGGCGATCATGAACTCGGCGTATCCGCCGTCCACGGTCAGGCCGGTCAGCGGCTGGTCGGCGCAGTGCATGAAGTCGCCGCGGCGGCAGGCCGCGCAGGCACCGCAGTGGCCGCCGAGGAAGCCCACGCCCACGCGGTCGCCGAGTGCCCAGCCGGATACTCCATCACCGAGGGCGTCGATGATGCCCACTACCTCGTGACCCGGCACGATTCCCGGCTCGGTTTCGGGGTGGGCGTGCACGCTCGCGGCATCGGTGTGACAGATACCACAGGCCTCCACGCGCAGGCGGACCTGGCCCGCGGCGGGCTCGGTCATCGGGCGCTCGACGAGCGCGAGGGAGCCATCGGCCGCCACGGCGACGGCGCGGTAGGTGCGGGTTTCAGAAGACACGGTAATCCTTTGTGATGAGTTATTGGCTAAAGCTGTTTAACAATAACTTAAACATTGTGAGAGTGAATTCGTTTTGGGTAAATCGTTTTAGCGAATAACCTGATATGCTCCCGCTATGGCAGTCGAAACGCGCGATACGGGCGCGCTCGTCGTGGATTTCGTGAGCACGCGGGCGGGCGCACACGCGCACGAACAGTTCACCGACCCCGCGGGTACCGCCGACTGGTTTACCAGCGCCGGGCTCATTCCCGTCGGCACCCCGGTGTCCGAGGCTGATGTCTGGACCGTACGCGAACTCCGCGACGCCCTCAGCGCCCTCCTCGCCGCCCACCTGCATCCGGCGAAAGACACCGATACCGCGCCCGCAACCGCCGCGATCGAACGCATCGCCGCGGTGCACCCGCTCATGCCCCGCCTCACCCCCACCGGAATGGTGCTCGTAGGCACCCAGTCCGGCATGGCCGGCGGTATCGGCACGCTCCTCGCGCACGTCGCGACCGTGGCGGCCAATCCGCGCGAGTGGGTGCGCTTCAAAACCTGCGGCAACCACACCTGCCATCTCGGATTCCGCGACAACACCCGCAACGGATCGGGGCTGTACTGCGGCCCCGGCTGCGCCGCCCAGGTCAACATGCGCGCCTACCGCAAGCGCAACGCGGCAGAACCCACAGGCCCTGCCGCCCAGGTCAACATGCGCGCCTACCGCAAGCGCAACGCGGCAGAACCCACAGGCCCTGCCGCCCAGGTCAACATGCGCGCCTACCGCAAGCGCAACGCGGCAGAATCCGCGGCAGAATCCACAGACTCCGCCTAACCGCGAATGCCGCCGGGGAAAGGCTCCCGGCGGCACGCGCTCGCGCAGTGCGGGCGCAGCGGCTACCTCACCATCAGCCCGCCGCCATCGATCATGATGGTCTGGCCGGTGATGTAGCCGGAATCATCGCTCGCGAGGAACACCACCACCGGGGCGATGTCCTTTTCCACGTCGCCGATGCGGCCGAGCGGCACACTCGCGAGTGCGGCCGCGGCCTGTTCCGGATAGTTTTCCGTCCACCACTGCACGCCCTCGGTCAGCGCGTAGGGGCACACCACGTTGACGCGAATGCCCTCGGGACCCCACTCGTTTGCGGCCACGCGGGATACCCCGCGGATCGCCTCCTTCGCCGCCGCGTAGGCTCCCTGGGTGGGGCTGCCGGTGAGCCCAGCCCCCGAGGCGAAGTTGATGATCGATCCGCCCGAGCGGGCGAGCAGGTCGTGGCAGACCATCATCAGCCGCTGGGTGGGGGTGAACGCCGACCCGAAGGCCTGGGCCCAGATTTCCGGGGTGGTCTCAAGCAGCGGCGCGGGGGTCGAGCGGTTGGCGTTGTTGACGAGTATGTCCACCCGCCCAAACGCGATCACCGCGGCCTCACGAATGGCCTCCGCGGCGCCCTCGGTGGAGAGGTCCCGGTGGTGGAACACCGCGTTCTCCCCGAGCTCGGCCTCAAGCTCACGCCCAGCCTCGAGGTTGGTGTCGACGAACAGCACCTGCGCGCCCTCGCGCACAAACACCCGTGTCAGACCGCGGCCGATGCCGCCCGCCCCGCCGGTAATAATGGCAACCTTGCCGTCTAGCTTCATTTCGATTCCTCCGTGTGTGGGTTACGAACAAACAGCGCGAGCACGATCGCCAGGAGCGACAGGATCGCGCCCCAGGTGAACGCCGCATGCGCTCCAGCGGCCCCCGCAACGAGCGGGTTCTCGCCCGAGGTCAGGTGCCGAGTGGTCTCATTTGTCATCAGCGTGATGAACAGGGCGGTGCCGGTGGCCCCGGCCACCTGCTGCAGGGTATTGACGGTCGCGCTGCCGTGCGCGTACAGCGACGGGCGCAGCCCGCCGAGCGCGGTGGACAGCAGCGGAGTCAGCGTGAATCCGAGGCCGGAGTTGAGCAGCATGAGCAGGAGCACGATGTGCCAGGTCTTGGTTTCGGCCCCCACCGTGCCGGCGAACAGCCACAGCGCGAGCGAGGAGATCACGGTGCCAAACAGCACGATCCAGCGCGGGCCAAAGCGGTCCGCGATCGCGCCGGAGAGCGGCGCAAAGACCCCCATGACGAGACCGCCCGGGAGCATCATCAGGCCGGTCTGCAGTGCGGTGAGACCGAGCACGTTCTGCACAAACAGCGGCAGTACGATCAGTGCCCCAAACAGCGCGAGCATGCTGAAGAACACCAGGATCACCGAGACGGTGAACGAGCGGTTGGTGAAGGTGCGCAGATCAAGCAGGGCCGAATCGGTGCGCTGCAGCACGAGCTGACGCCAGATGAACAGCGCGAGGGCAACAACTCCCACGCCGAGCGGAACCAGCGGGGGAACTCCCGTGTGGCCGGTCGCCACCTCGCCGAGGCTGCTGATGCCGTAGATGAGGCCGGCGAACCCAAACGCGGACAGCACGGTCGAGAGAATGTCGAGGCTCGCGGGGCGGCGCTCGGTGAGGTTGCGCATCTTGAGGATGGCCGCAACGAGGGTGGCGGCGGCGATGGGCAGCACAAACCAGAACATCCAGCGCCAGCTCAGGTTGTTCAGGATCAGGCCGGACACCGTGGGGCCGATGGCCGGAGCGGCCGCCATCACAATGGCGATGCCACCCATGGTGCGGCCACGCTTTTCCGCCGGCACCACGTTCAGGATGGTGGTGCTGAGCAGCGGGGTCATCAGGGCGGTGCCCACCGCCTGCAGGACGCGCGCGGCCAGCAGCACGGCGAAGCTCGGGGCGAGGGCCGCCAGCAGCGTGCCCGCGGTAAACACCGCGATCGCGGTGATCGCGAGGCCGCGCAGCGGGAAGCGATTGAGCAGGTAGCCACTGGTAGGAATGACCACTGCCATGGTGAGCATGAAGCCGGTGGCGAGCCATTGCGCGGTGCCCGCGTCGATCGCGAAGTCGCGCATGAGGTGCGGCAGCGCCACACCCATGATGGTTTCGTTGAGGATCATCACGAACGCCGCGATGAGCAGCAGCGCGATGATGGGGCGCGGATTTACCGCGGAGACGGCCGATCTTGTCGATTCTTGGTGCGCGGTTTGGGCGCGCGGGGTTGCGGTCATGGGGGAGTCCTTCGGTGTTGGTGAGTTAACCGTGTCACACTGTGCCATGTTGACGCAAGATGCCAATATGCTGCGCTAAGCTAATTCCAAGCAAGGAGCATCGTGACCCCACTTTTTCCCACCCCGGACTCCCCCGGGCTCGACCTGCGCGAACGCCGCCGGCTCGAAACCAGCGCGGCCATCGGCGATGCCACCCTCGACCTCTTCGAGACCCGCGGCGTGGAGCACACCACCGTCGCCGATATCGCCGCCGCCGCGGGGATCTCGGTACGCACCTTCTTTCGCTACTTCCCCTCCAAGGAGGCCGCCGCGGTAGACGGCCAGCCGGTCTTTGGCCCCGTCATGCGTGACCTCCTGACGTCCCTTACCCCCGAAAAGCCGCTCCTCCCCCAGATCGAGGGCGCATTCCACGCGGTTTTGGTCGAGCTCGAACAGTACGGCGGCGCGGTTCACCGCCAGCTCATCCGCGTGCGCACCCTGATGCTTGAAAACGGCAGCCTGCGCGCCGCATCACTGCGCTACGAGGACGAAAACGATCGCGCCCTGGCCGCCGAGATCGCCGCCCGCTACCCGCTCCCCGGAGGTGCCAGCGAGGCCTGGATCGCCGTACACCTGGCCACCTTCACCCTGCGCACCGCGTTCGACAGCTGGGTCCAACAGGTCGATGACAGCGACCGCGAAACGCTCGCCGACACCCATACCCGCCTCGTCGACGCCCGTAATGCCCTCGTCGCCGGCAGCGCAAACGCCCGCTGAACGCCGGACACCGGGCACAACACAAAAGCCCCGCCGAGGCGGGGCTTTTGCGCGGCTAGACCGCGGAATTAGCGGGCGGGCAGCGCCTCGGCGATGGCCGCGATGAAGGCGTCCACATCGGCCTCGGTGGTGTCGAACGCGGTCATCCAGCGCACCTGCTCGAGCGAGGCATCCCAGTCGTAGAAGCGGAAGGACTCGCGCACCCTATCGGCCGCGGCCGCGGGCAGGGCCGCAAAGATCGCGTTGACCTGGGTTTCCTGGGCGAACGACAACCCGGAAATCTCGCCGGCGGCGATCTTCGCCTCCAGCCCTGCGCGCAGGCGCGCGGCCATCGCATTGGCGTGGGCGGCACCGCGCAGCCACAGATCGCCCTCGAGCAGCGCGACCAGCTGGGCCGACACGAAGCGCAGCTTCGAGGCGAGCTGCATGTTCATCTTGCGCAGGTAGTCCACGCCGTGGGCGCGCTCGGGGTTCAGCACGAGCACGGCCTCCCCAAACACCACGCCGTTCTTGGTGCCACCGAAGGACACCACGTCGACCCCGACATCGGTGGTGAAGGCGCGCAGTGGCAGGTTCAGTGCGGCGGCCGCGTTGGCGATCCGGGCACCGTCCAGGTGCACGGCGAGGCCCTTGGAGTGGGCAAACTCGACAATGGCCCCGATCTCCTCGGGGGTGTACAGCGTGCCAAACTCGGTGGACTGCGTGATCGACACCGCGTGCGGTTCGGCCCGGTGTACGTCGCCAAAACCATAGGCCTCGGTGGCGATGAGCTCGGGGGTGAGCTTGCCGTCCGGGGTCGCGACGGGCAGCAACTTGAGGCCGCCCACGCGTTCGGGTGCGCCGCACTCATCGGTGTTGATGTGTGCCGAAGCCGCCGTGATCACGGCCCCCCAGCGCGGCACGACCGACTGCAGGCTGAGGACGTTCGCGCCGGTGCCGTTGAAGACGGGAAAAGCCTGCGCCCGGTCGCCGAAGTGGCCGCGGAACACCTCGGCCAAGCGCGCGGTGTACACGTCATCCCCGTAGGCGGACTGGTGTCCGCCGTTGGCCGCGACCAGGGCGGCCAGCACCTCGGGGTGGGCCCCCGCGTAGTTATCGGAGGCAAAGTGACGGACGGACGCATCGTGCAGAGGGGAGGTCATACTCCTATGCAATCACGATTTTTGCCGGGCTCGCCACGGGAAGACAAAAGTGGCGGTGCCCCGGGGGCACACCGCCACTCTCGCGCGCGACTCTAGCCGCGCAGCGCCTCACTCAGCTTGAGCTTGCCACCCGTGTGCAGCAGCGAACCGCGGTAGATGCGGGCCGCCAGCAGGATCACCAGCACCACCGAGACCAGCAGAATGGCCAGCGACACCAGCGGCTCCCACCACAGCGCATCGCCGAAGAACAGGCGTACGGGCATGCCCACCGGGGCAGAGAAGGGCACGTAGCTGAGCACCGACATAACCACCGGGTTGTCATTGAAGAAGGCAACTCCGAAATAGGGGATCATGACCAGCATCGTCACCGGGGTGATCGCCGAGCCCACGTCCTCCTGACGAGACACCAGCGAGGCCAAGCCCGCAAACAGCGCGGCGAGCAGCACGAACCCGAAGATAAAGAACACCACGAACCAGATGATCGGCGCACCCACCCCGGCCAGCAGCGCGTCCTGACCGGTGGCCGAAAGCCCCACAATCGCGACGGCCGCAATGGCCGCAACCTGCGCAAAGGCCAGCAGCGAGTTGCCCAGCACCTTACCCGCGAGCAGCACCCGAACCGAGATCGTGGACATCAGGATCTCGACGATCCGGGTGGACTTCTCCTCGACCACCGACTGGGCGATCACGCTGCCGAACGTCACCGCGGACATCATGAAGATCAACCCGAACGCCAGCGCCATGATGAAGCGCAGCGGGCCGGTCACGCCATCCCCGCTCAGGAGTTCCACCTGCGGGCGCAGGGTGAGCGCATCACTCAGCCCATCCGGTGCCTTATCGCGGGCGATGATGGTGACCCCGGTGGGGTTTTTCTGGGTGGGCTGCTCGGCGATCACCGCGGCATCGACACTGCCCTCACGCACGAGTGCGCGGGCATCCTCGTTACTGGCGACGCTCTCGACATCGAAGGTTTGAGTATCCAGCAGGGCGGCCACCGGGCCCGCGGCGGCCACCCGGGTCTTCTCATCACCGGAGAATCCACCACCGGCGGCGAACCCGCTGAGCAGCACGCCGATCAGAACCAGCACGATCAGCGAGGCTGAGGAGAACAGGAACGCCTTGCTGCGCAGGCGCTGGGTCATCTCGCGCTCGGCCACCAGCCAGGTGGTGGACAGTACCGAGGGAGCGTCGGGGGTTGTGGGGCGTGTGGTGCTCACTGGACTACCTCCCGGTAGATCTGGGCGAGGGACGGACGAACGGGGGTGAACGCGTGAACCTCGCCGCGTTCAAGGGCGCCGCGCAGCACCAGCTGCGCGCGCTCGGCGGTGTCCGCATCAAACTCAACGTGGCCACCATCAAAGTTCAGAACCGAGATACCGGGCACCTCACGTACCCAGCCGGCATCGGCGGAGCCATCGAGGCTGAACCGGTTCCCCCGGTGTGCATCACGCAGGCTCTGGGCGGGGCCCGCGGCGCGCACCTGACCACCGGAGATAATCACGATGTCATCGCAGAGGCGCTCCACGATGTCGAGCTGGTGACTGGAAAACAGCACCGGAACCCCGGCCTGCGCGCGCTCCTTGAGCACGGCCAGCACCACGTCCACCGCGAGCGGGTCGAGCCCGGAAAAGGGCTCGTCCAGGACCAGGGCGATCGGATCGTGTACCAGGGCCGCGGCGATCTGCGCGCGCTGCTGGTTTCCGAGCGACAGGCTCTCGATGGTGTCACCGCCGCGCTCCCCGAGGCCCAGCTGCTCCAGCAGCGTCGCGGTGTTGCGCTTGGCGGCGTCCGCGGAGAGGCCGTGCAGCCGTGCGAAGTAGGTGATCTGCTCGGCCACCTTCATCTTCGGATAGAGCCCGCGCTCCTCCGGCATGTACCCGATGCGGCGGCGATCCTGCTCGGAGAGTGGGGATCGATTCAGCAGCACCTCGCCGCTATCGGAGCCCAGCACGCCGAGCAGAATGCGCATCGTGGTGGTTTTTCCGGCGCCGTTGCCGCCCACAAAACCGGTCATCCGGCCGGGCGCAATGGTGAAACTCATGTTCGTGAGCACCTGGCGGGTGGCAAAGGATTTATTGATGCCGCGAATCTCCAGCATGGGGCCCTCCAATCGTCTTGTGACCCCAGGCTAGTGCGCGGCACGGCCGTGAAGCGTCCCTCATTTGGCGGATTTTCGCTGTCCCCCACGTGGCGGATACGGACGATCAATCGGCTGGAACCGAGGATTGGGTTTCCCCCCAAGATCGCCTAGAGTTAGGTAATGCTCAGCTTAGAAGACGCGCAGCCCCTGGTTCGTACCGATCGCCCCGGGTACCGCCCCTGGCGCGCACGGGTGAGCGCGGTCACGCCACTCTCCCCGCACTTCACCCGGGTCACCTTCCGGGACGAAGAGCTGAAATTCTTCGGTACCGACCTCCTGGACCAGCGCATCAAGGTCATCTTCCCCTTCCCGGGCCGCCCGCTCTTCGAACTGCCCGATACCGAGGGCAACGCCTGGTGGGACTTCTGGCGCGACCTCCCCGCCGAGGACCAGGCCCCGTTCCGCACCTACACGGTGCGCGATGTGCGCCCCACGCTCGGCGAGGTCGACGTCGACTTCGTGGTGCACTCGGTGCCCGCGGGCGCGGAGCTCGGACCGGCCGGCCGCTGGCTGCTCGAGGCCTCGGCCGGTGACGAGGTGTACCTGGTGGGGCCGGATGCCCGCAGCATCCACTCGGCCATCGGGATCGACTGGCACCCGGGTGACGCCACGCGCCTCCTGCTCGCTGGAGACGAAACCGCACTGCCTGCGATCGCCGGAATTCTTTCCGCGCTGCCCGCGGATGCGATCGGTGACGCCCTGATTGAGGTCCCCAGTTCGGGGGACATTATTTCGCTCACACACCCCGCCGGAGTGAACGTACGTATCCTTCCCCGCGAGGATGCCGAGCACGGGGCGGCGCTCACCGCGGCCGTGGACGAGTGGCTTGCGGGTCACGGTGAGCTCCTCGAGGCCGCCCGTGCACCGCGTGGCCAGAAGCTCAACGAGGTCAACCTCGACACCGAAATACTCTGGGAAACCCCCACCGATGAGGACTCCGGGGAGTTCTACGCCTGGCTGGCCGGGGAGTCCGGTGTGATCAAGCAGCTGCGCCGCACCCTGGTTCAGGGCCACGGGGTGGATCGTCGACGCGTCGCGTTCATGGGGTACTGGCGCATCGGCAAGGCCGAAAACTAGCGTCCGCGCGCGCAACAAACGGTGGGTGAAATGCTACGTCATGTATTGACATCGTAGATATACATCGTGATCCTTAAGGGGTGCGAGTACCGGGAAGGGAATACCCGGTGCTCTCCCCCCAACCCACAGAACGGATCACCATGACATCCTCCGCTCCGCGGCTTTTTCGGCGTGCCCTCGCACCCGCAGCCGCACTCGGGACCGCAGCGCTCCTGCTTGCGCTTCCGCTGACCGCCCAGGCACTCCCCGACACTGACCAGTCGCCCACCCCCACCCCGGCCGCTGAGCTGAGTGTGGCCCAGGACGAGTCGATCCAGGACGCGATCAACCGGGCGCCCGCGGGTGCCACCATCAATATCGCCGCGGGCCCCTTCACCGAGGACCTCAGGATTACCAAGCCGATCACCCTGCGTGGGACCACCGGCGAGCACCCCACCGTGATCAGTTCACGGTCAAAGGCCAAGACCATCGACATCACCAACACCCACGATGTCACCCTGAAGGACCTCATCCTTCTCGGCACCAAGAACCTGCCGAACAACGCCATCAGCGCCACGGGCATCGACGCCAACGGCGTAAATGGCCTCACCCTTCAGAACATCACCGTTACCGAGTTTGCGAAGAACGGAATTGCCATCACCAACCGTTACCTCCCCACAGCGGGCACGGTTTCGGGCAATATCTCGCTCACCAATGTCCGCGCGGATCGCAACGACTGGGCGGGGCTTGCGTTCTACACGCTGAGCTCCCAGGGTGCAACCGATGACATCAACAGCGTGCGGTTCTCGGGCGACAACTCTTTCGTCGGCAACCAGTACGACATCCAGTTCGGCGACGAAAACAACACCGCCAAGGTCAGCGGACCAAACGGTGGCCCGGTCGCCCTGGGCTCGGTCCTCGTCGGCACCTTTGGCCAGGACGAAAAGGCGGGAATCCTGGTCAACGACACCAGTGCCGTGACCGTCAAGGACGCCCAGCTGCAGCGTCAGAGCGGGTCGGTGACGCCGATCACCGCGGCGGATCTGCTGCCCGGCGTCAGCGTCGAGGAAACCGCAACCAACCCGACGGTGGAGCCCACGGCCGAGCCGACCCCCACGCCCACCCCGAGCACTGAGCCGACCGTCGAGCCGACCCCCACGCCCACCCCGAGCACTGAGCCGACCGTCGCCCCGACCCCCACGCCGAGTGCAACCCCCTCGGAGAACCCGACCACCACTCCGACCCCTGAGCCGAGCACTGAGCCGACCGTCGCTCCCACTCCGCAGCCCTCGGCCACGCCGACCACCGTCCCGACCGTGGCCCCGAGCCCGGCTGCGCCGGCCCCCGCGGGAAGCACCGAGGATCTGCTGAAGCTCGTCGAGGAGCTGGGTCTGGACATCGCCGGTACCACCGCTTCCGCCGTGGTTCCGGCAGGCGTTACCCTGTCCAACCTTGACCCGACCGCACCGCTGAGCGTGAGCGTTCCCTGGGTCGGCGAGGATGACTTCGTTGACGCCTACGCCTACTCGACCCCGACCCTGCTCGGCACCTTCCCGGTGACGGACGGGCGCGCCATCGTGACCGGCGCCGACCTTTCCGGGCTGGCCGCGGGCGATCACCACATCGTGTTCCGCGGGCAGACCAGCCAGAACGTCGCGGTAATCGCGGTTGCCGTGGCCGAGGTGGCGACCCCCACCGCGGTTCCCACCGATGGCTCGACCCCGACCACCGTTCCGACCGAGGGCACGAACCCCACCGAGGGCACCGCGCCCACGGCCGCACCCACCACCGCAACCCCCATCGCTTCGGGCCCCACCCTGTCCGAAACCGGTGCGAATGACCCGCTGCGCCTCGCCGCCGCGGGTGGCGTGCTCGCCCTGCTGGGCGCCGCCGCGATCGGATTCGTCCGTCGTCGTCGCAGCCAGGAAGCCGCCTAACCGGCGCTCACCCCATAACGGCGATGGCCGGGAGCTACAGCTCCCGGCCATCGCCGTTATTTCCTGCGGTGCCGGCTAGCCGGGCAGCAACCCGAGGGCCGCCACGGCGTCTCGTTCGGCGATCAGTTCGGCCACCGAGGCGTCGATGCGGGTGCGCGAGAACCCGTCGATCGAGAGCCCGGCGACCACGTGCCAGCGGCCCTCCACCGAGCGTGCGGGGAAGGAGGAGACGATGCCCGCGGGGACGTCATAGGCCCCGGTGGATACCAGTGCCACCGAGGTCCAGGAGTCACCCGGGGTGCCGAGCACCCAGTCGCGCATGTGATCGATCGCGGCACTCGCCGCCGAGGCCGCGGAGGACAGCCCGCGGGCGGCGATGATCTCCGCCCCGCGCTTTGCCACCCGCTCGATGTAGGCGGTGCTGGCCCAGTCGGCGTCCACCACGGCGAGCGCCGGCACCGAGCGGATGCTGGCGTGGCTGAGGTCGGGATACTGCGTGGGCGAGTGATTGCCCCACACGGTGATGCCCGAAATGGTGTCTACCGGCACCCCGGCCTGATGCGCGAGGATGCCGATGGCGCGGTTATGATCCAGCCGGGTGAGTGCGGTGAAGCGCTCGGGCGGGAGGTCCGGGGCGTTGCGCTGCGCGATCAGGGCGTTGGTGTTTGCCGGGTTGCCCACCACGATGACGCGCACGTCCGGTGCCGCGTGATCGTTGATCGCGCGGCCCTGGGGCCCGAAGATACCCGCGTTGGCCTCGAGTAGGTCGGCGCGTTCCATGCCCGCGGTGCGCGGCTTTGCGCCCACGAGGAACACGATGTTGGCGTCGGCAAAGGCCTCTGCCGGGTCGGTGTGCACGGTGGATTCGACCAGCAGCGGATAGGCGCCGTCGATCAGTTCGAGCCGGGTGCCCTCGGCCGCCGGGACGCCAGCGGGCACCTCCAGCAGGCGCAGCCGCACCCGGGTGTCGGGGCCGAGGAGATCCCCCGCGGCGAGTCGGAAGAGGAGCGCGTAGCCGATGTTTCCGCCCGCGCCGCTGACGGCAATGGTGACCGGTGATGTACTCATACCGCTGAGTCTAGGTCGGGGTCTTTGGTTCTGTCCCCCCTCATCCCAAAAATGTTGGTCTCGTGACGGAACGCCCCTGTTACGGCCGGTTACGCCCCGCCCGGCGGCAATCGCCCGCGCTGCCTAGCCTGGGGGTATGCCCTCCCCCGCATCCGCCCCCGCCTCGATCACCAGCCCCGAACCCGCACTGGCCGCGCTCCTCGCGGAAACCCGCGCGTTCCCGGCTCCCGCACACCTGGCCGAGCGGGCAAACGTCCCGCCGAGCGAGTACGCGCGTGCGGCCGCGGATCCGGACGCCTTCTGGGCCGAGCAGGCCGCCCGGCTGGACTGGGAGCACCCCTGGGATTCGGTACACACCTGGAAGCCCGCCACCGAGCAGCCGGATGGCACACTCTCGATCCCCGAGACCACCTGGTTTGCCGGGGGTACCCTGAACGTCGCGGTGAACTGTGTGGATCGACACGTGGCCGCCGGGCGCGGGGACAAGATCGCGCTGTACTTCGAGGGCGAGCCCGGGGATCGTCGGGCAATCAGCTACGCCGAGCTGCAGCGCGAGGTGTCGCGGGCAGCTAACGCCCTGGCCGAGCTGGGCATCGGCCGCGGCGACCGCGTGGTCATCTACCTGCCGGTCATCCCGGAAACCATCATCGCAACCCTCGCGGTGGCACGCCTCGGCGCGATCCACTCGCTGGTATTCGGCGGTTTCAGCGCCGAGGCCCTGCGCTTCCGAGTGGAGGACACCCGCGCCAAGCTCCTGATCACCACCGATGGGCAGTACCGCCGTGGCACCGCCGTGCCGGTGAAGGCCAACGCCGATGCCGCCGTGGAGGGTGTCGAGAGTATCGAGCATGTCCTGGTTGTCCGCCGTACCGGTTCGGATATCGCCTGGACCGAGGGCCGCGACGTCTGGTGGCACGACACCGTGGACGTCGCCGAAGACACCCACGAGCCCGAGTTCTTTGACGCCGAAAACCCGCTGTTCATCATCTACACCTCGGGCACCACCGGCAAGCCCAAGGGGCTCGTACACACCTCGGGCGGCTACCTGACCCAGGCGTCCTGGAGCCACTGGGCGGCCTTTGATGCGAAGGACTCCGACGTCCATTGGTGCACCGCGGACCTCGCCTGGGTCACCGCCCACACCTACGAGATCTATGGCCCGCTCTCCAACGGCCTCACCCAGGTGATCTACGAGGGCACCCCGAACACCCCGCATCCCGCCCGGCACCTCGAGATCATCGAGCGCTACGGCGTGACCACCTACTACACCGCGCCCACCCTCATTCGCACCCTCGCGAGCTGGTTCCCCGAGGGCCTGCCGGAGGGCTACGACCTCTCCAGCCTGCGCCTGCTCGGCACCGTGGGTGAGGCCATCAACCCCGAGGCGTGGGTGTGGTTCCGGCACAACTTCGGCCGCAATGAGCTCCCCATCGTCGACACCTGGTGGCAGTCGGAAACCGGTGCCGCGATCCTCGCCCCACTACCCGGCTCAAGCACCCTCAAGCCCGGGTCCGCCACGCGCGCCCTGCCCGGCGTCAGCGCGATCATCGTCGACGAGGCCGGCGAACGCGTGCCCTACGGTTCGGGTGGCTACCTCGTGGTGGATCGCCCCGGCCCGGCGCTTGCCCGCACCGTCTGGGGCAACCCCGAACGCTACCGCGACTCCTACTGGGAGCGCTTCGCCCGCCAGGGCTACTTCTTCTCCGGCGACGGCGCGAAGTGGGATGAGGACGGCGACATCTGGGTGCTCGGCCGCGTGGACGACGTCATCAACGTCTCGGGCCACCGCCTCTCCACGATCGAAATCGAAAGCGCGCTGGTATCGCACCCGCACGTGGCCGAGGCTGGCGTGGTGGGCATCTCGGATCCGGTGACCGGGCAGGCCATCGCCGCGTTCGTGATCCCCTCCCATGACCGCCCGGACGACACGGATCCGGCGGCCTGGGCCGCGAAGTCCGCCGCGGTGACGCGCGAACTCCAGGACCACATTCGCGAGCAGATCGGTGCGGTCGCAAAGCCCCGCGAGGTCGTCTTGGTGCCCGACCTCCCCAAGACCCGCTCGGGCAAGATCATGCGCCGCCTGCTCGTGGACATCGCCGATGCCCGCCCGCTGGGCGACGTCACGAGCCTGCAGGACGACACCGTCCCCGCGCGCATCGCCGCCATCTACGCGGAGCGCTAGGCCTCGCCGCAATTGTTATCGGGTGAAAGAAATCCAGCCCACACCAGATGACTGGGCGGGCTGAACGGTTGGCCTCAATCTAACACCGACCGCGTGCGTCCTCACCGATCTCTCCGGAGATTTCCGCTACTTGTCCGCGACTGGACGGGTTTAGGCCTCGCCGCACTCCTTGCCGGTGGGCACGGCACCCGCCTCGGAGGGGCAGCCGTTGCCCTCGGTCGTCATGAGCTGGTTGATGCGCTGCGGGGTGAGGTTCAAAAGGCGGGCAATATCGGCCTGGCGCAGACCCTGCTCGGAGAGCGCGCGAATGGTTTCGCGGCGCAGGCGGGCGGCCTCGGTGAGGGCGGCGCGGCCGGCCTCCTCCTGTTCGGCGGCGGCGGCCCAGAGCGCCTCGGCTTCGCCCGGGAGCTCAATCTCGGTGTCGACCACGACGCTGGCCGGGGATACCGCCAGACACTCACTCGCAATTTCCGCCGCAATCTCAGGAATGTCGCGTACCGTGGGCGACTGACCGGATGTGTCGAGCTCGGGGATCTCGATTTTCCACCAGCGTCCTGCACGCCGTGCGGTCGCGCGCAGCGGACGGGTTTCGGGTTCCACCGTCATGATCGATCCTTCCGTTCTCGGGGTTTTAGGTCAAAATCTCGAATATCTAGGGGGACTAGAGATTCATCGTAAATCTTATGCAACTTTTTTCGTCATCCGGGGAATACGAACGCCCAGACCACACGTTACAGCTCTCGTGCCCCGCGGGAATCGCGTTGCACGACTTACATAACAACCTCAGATTCGCGGATTACATTCCCCGCCGCGGCACATCAAGCGCCCGAAAGGACCTCACCATGACCACCATCGACACCACCCGTCACGCCCAGACCTCCGCCCCGATCAGCGACGTGCTCGCCGGTCGTTGGAGCCCGCGTGCGTACGTTGCGGACGCCGTCATCAACGAGACCAAGCTGTCCTCGGCCCTCGAAGCCGCCCGCTGGTCGCCGAGCGCCAACAACAGCCAGCCCTGGCGCTTCATCGTGGCCCGCCGCGGCACCGAGTCCTTCCAGAAGATCGTGGACGCGCTGGTCGGCTTCAACCAGGCCTGGGCTCAGCACGCCAGCGTCCTGCTGGTTGCCGTTGCCGCCACCAAGAACGAGGAGGGTGGAGACCAGCCCTGGGCCATCTACGACCTCGGCCAGTCGCTCGCTCACCTGAGCGTTCAGGCCCACAAGGACGGCCTGTACGTGCACCAGATGGCCGGCTTCGACCCCGCCGCCCTGACCGCTTCGTTCGGTCTCGAGGAGGGCTTTGTCCCCTTCACCGTTTCCGCCCTCGGTGAGCTTGCCGCTCCGGAGACCCTCGAGGACGACTTCCTGCGCTCGCGCGAGACCGCTCCCCGCGAGCGCAAGGCCCTCGATGAGATCGTTGTTGTCAACGACTAAGGCGCCGACTCGTCGGCGCCGATTCTGGAAGGCCTGCACGGTCGGCCTGGCCGTGCTGCGCTTCCGGATCAGCCTGCTCCACCTCGGTTTCGTTCGGCAGGGTCTCGCCGGGCTCGAGGCGGATCTGGATCTGAACGCTCGCACTCCCGCCTCGGATCGCGACCGGATCGACAACACCGCGATCGATGAACCGCGGCTCACCCCGGTGGGCTAACCTAAGCCGACGCCACGCGTAATACTGATCCCCCGGTATTGCGCGTGGCGTCACCGCGTTAACACGCGGTAATTTACCCGCAAAAAGCGGGGGTGCGGGGTGCACGCCACGCGCGAGATGCGATTGAATAGGGGGATGAAGATTCTCCCCCTTCCCCAGAGCAACCTCCAGGCCTCCAACATCATTCTTGGGCTCATGCGTATCGCCGAGCTCAGCGACCAGGACATCCGCACCCTGGTGGGTTCCGCGATTGACGCCGGCGTCAACGTGTTCGACCACGCGGACATCTACGGTGGCGCCCGCCACGCGTGCGAGGAGCGTTTCGGTAACGCCGTAACCTTCACCGCCGAGGAGCGCGAAAACGTCATCATCCAGTCGAAGGTCGGCATCCGTCCGGGCTACTTCGACTTCTCCCGCGAGCACATCGTGACCACCGCGCACGAGGCCCTCGCCGCCCTCAAGACCGACTACCTCGACGTCTTCCTGCTCCACCGCCCGGACACCCTGGTCGAGCCCGAGGAGGTCGCCGCGGCGTTCGCCGAGCTGCACGAGCAGGGTCTGGTGCGTAACTTCGGTGTCTCCAACCACACCCCCGGCCAGATCGAGCTGCTGAAGAAGTACGTGGCCCAGCCGCTGATCGTCAACCAGGTGCAGCTGAGCATCACCCATGCCCCGCTGATCGCCTCGGGTATCGCCTCGAACATGGCTGGCCTTGACCAGTCCATCAGCCGCGACAACGGCCTGCTGGACTACGCCCGCCTGAACGACATCACCCTGCAGGCCTGGTCGCCGTTCCAGAAGGTATTCTTCGACGGCGTCTTCCTGGGTGACCGCGAGGCCTTCGGCCCGCTGAACGACGTGCTGGACGAGCTGGCCGCGAAGTACGGCGTGACCCCCACCGCGATCGCGACCGCGTGGATCACCCGCCACCCCGCCAACATCCAGGTGGTCCTCGGCACCACCAACCCGGGCCGCGTGGCCGAGGCCGCCGCCGGCTCCGAGCTCCCGCTGACCCGCGAGGAGTGGTACCGCATCTTCACCGCAGCCGGTCACACCCTGCCGTAACCCACGCACCACACAAAGCACCCCCGCGATCCCAAGGATCGCGGGGGTGCTTTCGTGTCGAAAGGCTAGGCCTCGGGGGCGACGATCGGCAGGCCGGCCTGCGCCCAGGCGTTCATTCCGCCCTCGATGTTGACCACGGTGTGGCCCTTCTGCTCGAGGTAGGCGCCAACGCGTGCGCTGCGCACGCCACCGGCGCAGATCAGGTACAGGGTGTCGGCCTCGGGCAGCTCGCCCTCGCGCTCCATGAAGGTGCTCATCGGCAGCAGGGTCGCACCGGCGGCCACGCCCCCCGCGTGCTCCTCGGGTTCGCGCACGTCAATGAGTGCGGCACCCGGGTTCAGGGCGGCCAGTTCGGTCACGGTAATTTCCTGCATGTCCTAGTTTCCTTCCCGGGGTTTATCCAAACCCACGGCTTCGAGCGTATACCTCGCTCACTCCAACGCGTGACGGCCCCGGGAAAGTCCCGGGGCCGTCACGCGTCACTACCCTGTCACCTATTCGCCGGTGCGGATCTCGAGGGTCTCGCCACCCGCGGCGAGGTCCACCACCACGGTGTCGCCATCCCGTACCGCTCCGGAGAGCAGCGCGGTGGCCAGGCGGTCGTCGATCTGCTTCTGCATGAGCCGGCGCAGCGGACGCGCACCGTAGAGCGGGTCGTATCCGCGCTCGGCCAGCCAGGCCCGAGCATCCGGGGTGACGGCGAGTTCCAGCCGACGCGAGGACAACCGGCGCTGCAGCCGATCGATGTACAGCTCGACGATCTGGCCGAGGTCCTCCTCGCTCAGCGCCTGGAACACCACGATGTCATCGAGGCGGTTCACAAACTCCGGCTTGAAGGCCTGACGCACGGCCTGCTGCACCATCGTCTCCTTCGCATCCGCGGAGAGGGTCGGGTCGATCAGCACCTGCGAACCGAGGTTCGAGGTGAGGATCAGGATGGTGTTACGGAAGTCCACCGTGCGGCCCTGACCGTCGGTCAAGCGGCCGTCATCGAGCACCTGCAGCAGGATGTCGAAGACCTCGGGGTGAGCCTTCTCGACCTCATCGAGCAGCACCACCGAGTAGGGGCGGCGACGCACGGCCTCGGTCAACTGACCGCCCTGCTCGTAGCCCACGTATCCGGGCGGCGCACCCACCAGGCGAGACACGGCGAACTTCTCGCCGTACTCACTCATGTCGATGCGCACCATGGCCTTCTCATCGTCAAACAGGAACTCCGCGAGGGCCTTCGCGAGCTCGGTCTTGCCGACGCCGGTCGGGCCGAGGAAGAGGAACGATCCGGTTGGGCGATTGGGATCGGACACCCCGGCACGGCTACGCCGCACGGCATCCGCCACCGCGGCCACCGCCTTGCGCTGCCCGATCAGGCGGCGACCCAGCTCACGCTCGAGGTGCAGCAGCTTCTCGGTTTCACCCTGAAGCAGGCGACCCACGGGGATGCCCGTCCAGGCCGCGATCACGGCGGCGATATCATCCGCACCGACCTGGTCGTTGACCATCTTGTCCGCCGAAATCTCGCTCGATTCGGCCTCGGCCAGCTCGCGCATGATCACCGGAATCTCGCCGTAGAGCAGCTTGGACGCCTTCTCCAGCTTGCCCTCACGCTGCGCACGATCGGCCTCAATTCGGGCACGATCCAGCTTCTCCTTCAGCTCACCCACGCGGTTGAGGCTCGCGCGCTCGAGCTCCCAGCGGGCCTGCAGTTCGCCGAGCTTTTCCTGCCGGGTCGCGAGATCCGCACGGAGGTCGGCGAGGCGCTGCTTGCTGGCGTCATCCTTCTCCCGCTTGAGCGCGAGCTCCTCGAGCTTCAGGCGGTCGACGCTGCGACGCAGCTCGTCGATCTCGACCGGAGCCGAGTCGATCTCCATGCGCAGGCGGGAGGCGGCCTCATCGATCAGGTCGATCGCCTTATCCGGCAGCTGGCGCGCCGGGATGTAGCGGCTCGACAGCGAGGCGGCGGCCACCAGCGCGCTATCGGCGATGGTGACCTTGTGGTGCGCCTCATAGCGTTCCTTGAGCCCGCGCAGGATCGCGATGGTGTCCTCCACCGAGGGCTCGCCCACGTACACCTGCTGGAAGCGGCGCTCCATCGCGGCATCGGCCTCGATGTACTGACGATACTCATCGAGCGTGGTGGCACCGATCAGCCGCAGCTCACCGCGGGCGAGCATGGGCTTGAGCATGTTGGCCGCGGCCACCGAGCCCTCGCCGGCACCGGCACCCATGAGGGTGTGCAGTTCGTCGATGAAGGTGATGATCTGGCCGTCTGCGTCGTTGATCTCCTGCAGCACCGCCTTCAGGCGCTCCTCGAACTCGCCCCGATACTTGGCACCGGCCACGAGGGCGGCGAGGTCGAGCGAGACGAGCTGTTTGCCCTTCAGGGAGTCGGCCACGTCGCCCGCGACGATGCGCTGGGCGAGGCCCTCCACCACGGCGGTTTTACCCACGCCGGGCTCACCGATCAGGACGGGGTTGTTCTTGGTGCGGCGCGTCAGCACCTGGCTCACCCGACGAATCTCGGCGTCACGGCCGATCACGGGGTCGAGCTTTCCGGTCGCCGCGATCGCGGTGAGATTGACACCGTACTGCTCGAGGGCGCTCTTCGCCTGTTCCTGGGATGGCTGCTGACCTGGTTGCACGGGTTTTCTCCTTGTCGACTCGGTGCGGGACGAGCGCCCGCAAAACTTGAGTGTTGTTGACTCAAGTTTACCCGGTTCAACGCATTCTCGCCACCGATATTCCCCGCGTGAATCTGACAAGTTCCTGATTGTCTCGTGAATCTCCGGTGCACTTTTCCCGTAGGGGGCACTCCACAAAAGGGCAAACACGCCCACCGAACGCGACCGTATCCAGCGGATTCGAGTTAGGTTTGATGTACTTGTGAGACGGCGCGTCCCCTGCGTCGGCCCACCCTCGAGTGGGCACCCCGGCTGGAAGGAACAATAACGTGAGAGTTCGCACCCGTATGGGCGCCGCAATACTCACCCTTGGCGTGCTCGTCGGCGGTCTGGGGATCACCTCCCCGGCATACGCCGCGGGAGCCGACTACCCCTCCTGGGATGACGTCCAGCAGGCGCGCCAGAATGAGCAGACCGCCGCCGCCGAGGTCACCCGGGTCGAGGGCCTGATCCAGGGCCTCAACGTGGACGTCGCAAACGCTCAGGCCGCCGCCAACATCGCCGCCGATGAGTACCAGCAGGCCGACACCATCGCGACCCAGGCGGAGATCAACTCCAACCGCCTCGCCGAGCAGGTCAAGGAGGCCACCACGGCCGCCGAGGAATCCGCCGGCCAGGTAGCGGTCCTGATGTCAAAGATGGGCCGCAGCACCGGCAACTCGGTCTCCCTCGAGCTCCTCGGAGACCCCGAGAACGCCGATGACGCCCTCTACAAGCTCGGCGCGATGACCAAGCTCACCGAGCGCTCCACCGAGGTCCTCGATCGCGCCAAGCAGGCCGCCAACCTCGTCACCACCCTCAACGACCAGGCCACCGTGGCCTCGGACATCCTCACCCAGGCGCGGGCCGACGCCGAGTCGGCCCTGAACCGCGCAACCACCGCCTCCGCCGCCGCGCAGAACGCCGTGGCCGAGCAGGAGGCCAACCAGTCTCGCCTGATCGAGCAGCTGGCCACCCTCAAGGGCACCCGCGTCGAAGAGGAAACCCAGTACGCCGTGGGTGTGGCCGTACGTGCCGAGGAGGCGCGAAAGCGCGCCGAGGAGGAAGCCGCGCGCAAGCGCGCCGAAGAGGAAGCCCGTCGCCAGGCCGAGGCCAATAAGCCCAAGCCCGGCACCGGAGGCGGCGGAGGCGGCGTTGTCCTGCCCCCGCCCCCACCGCAGACCGGTGGCGGCACCGGCACCTACTGGGCCGGCTCAGAGTCCGGCTGGTGGCGTCCCGCCCCCGGAGGAATCACCTCGCCGTACGGTCCCCGCCCGGTCATGTGCCCCAAGGGTTGCTCGGCACCGTTCCACGCCGGCCTCGACTTCGGCGGCGGCACCGGCACCCCGATCAAGGCGGTCTCCTCGGGCACCGTGACCTTCGCCGGCAACGCCGGCGCCTTCGGAAACCGCGTGATCGTTGATCACGGCGGCGGAGTGCAGTCCTACTACGGCCACCTCAGCGCCTTCAACGTCCGCGTCGGTGCCCGGGTCAATGGCGGCGACGTCATCGCCTTCATGGGCAGCACCGGTGTGGCCACCGGCCCGCACCTCGACCTCAAGATCTACGTTGGCGGAAGCCACACCGATCCGGCCGCGTTCCTGCGGGCGCGCGGCGTGCGCATCTAGCACCCCGGCACAAACACCTCGGCCCCCGCACAGCGCGTGCGGGGGCCGAGGTGTTTCTTGGGGGGGTTACTTCGCCGCGGGGTGGGCGGAGAGGAAGGCGATCGTGTCGTTAGCGATGGCCTCGCTCTGGGTGTGGTGCAGGTAGTGCTCGCCCTTCAGCGAGATGACCTCGCCGTTGGTCGTGGTCGCGGCCTGCTCCTCGTGCAGTTCGAGCCAGCCGGGCACCTCTTCGTTGTCGCTGTCCGCGACAAACAGCAGCACCGGGAAGTCCGCCGGGAAGGACTGCGCCCTGGCCGCGGCAAAGTTCTCGGCGGTCAGGCCCACCTCACTCACCGCCACGTCGTTCAGCGCGTTGTGCCGGGCGAGCACGGCCATCTGCTCCTTCTGAGCATCGGTGTAGGCATCGACGCCCTCGTACATGTTCGGGGCGAGACCGTCCAGCACCCGCATGAGGCCGAGCGACTTCAGGCCGCGCACGGACTCCAGGCTCTCGATGCTCTCGCTTCCGGGCTGGTTCGGGACGCTCGAGTCGATGCCCACAAACGCGGTGACCTCGCTCGGGTAGGTGTTGATGTAGTCGAGCGCGTAGATCCCGGCAATCGAGTGCCCCATCAGCGCGTACTTCGTGATGCCCAGGTCGCCGAGCGCGGTGTGCACCTCCTTCACGATGTTGGCGCTGGTGCGCGGCACATCGGTGTCATCGCTCAGGCCATAGCCCAGGGGTTCAACCGCGACCACCCGGTGGGTGCTCGCGAGCCTGTCGATTACCGGGGCGAAGTCGATCGCCGGGGCGCCGGTGCCGAGGCCCGGCAGCATCACGATGGTTTCGGGCCCATCGCCCTGCACGAGTACGTTCATCTTCTTGCCATCCACGTCGACCAGCTGGCCGTAGTGCTCGAGGTTCGCCATTTCGCGCTGGCTGGCCACCGCGTTGACCACGGTGGTGGTACCGAGGCCGGCGGCGATGAGGGCCGCAATCGACCCGATGACGATGAGTGGAACCCTGATGATCTTCTTCATGATGTACCCGTGCTTCCTGCGGGGCCCAGTGTGGGATTTCCGCTGATGTATCCAGTTTCTCCGGCTGCGCGATCGCGCGGCAGTGTCACGGTGTCACCCGTACCCGTGACAGGTGTCACGGTTCTGGGCCGATCCCTGCCCGCGGTTCCGGGCGGTCGCTAGGCTGGGGTCATGTCCGACGTGTCCTCCACTCGGTTGGGTCCCACAGACCCCGCCGCCAACGCCGCCGCGCGGGGTGCCACCGACCTCGCCCGCGGACGCCGGTACACCGGCTGGAGCCTCTGGTTTGTCAACATCAGTTTCGGGCTCATGCAGCTCATCCTCGCCGATCCGGAGACGGAACCCTGGCGCATGATCCTGCTCTCCGCGCTCACCATCCTCACCACCGCGCTCGCCTGCGCGCTGGTCTCCCGGGTGGTGCGGGAGGTTGCGAGCGAACCCGTACCCGGCGGCATCCTTCGACCCCTCCCCCTCGCCCTCACCGTCAGCGCCGTCGCCACCTGGCTGATCGGGGCCTCCTCCCCGACCGGCTCCTGGAACTGGGCCATCACGCTCACCGTCGCGACGGGAATGCTGCTGTGCCTGGTCTCAGTCTCCGCCCGCGCGTGGGTGTTCCTCGGCAGCCTGGTTCTCCTCGCCGGCGGGTACCTATTTGGGCTTCTCGCCGCACACCGACCGCTCGATATCCAGGCCACCCTGTCGGATATCACGCTGTTTGTTCTGCTGGCGCTGGGCCTCGTCCTGCTGCCGCTCACCTATGCCTCGGTGATCTGGAGCCTCCGCATTCTCGAGCGCATGGATCGCGCGCGGGCCATGGCCTCGGAACTCGCGATCGCGCGCGAGCGGCTACGCTTCGCGACCGACCTGCACGATATCCAGGGGCACAACCTGCAGGTGATCGCGCTGAAGAGTGAACTGGCCGAACGGCTGTTGGAGCGGGACCCGGCCGGGGCCGCGGCCGAGCTATCCGCGATCCGCGCGATCAGTCGCGCCGCGCTCGAGGACACCCGGGCGGTGGTGAATAACTACCGCACGGTGACGGTCGCGGTTGAGGCGCGCGGGGCCGCATCGGTGCTCGCCTCGGCGGGGATCGACTGCACGCTGGAGATTACCGATGCCCCCATCCCGACCGAGATCGGGACGGTACTGGCGCTCGCGATTCGCGAGGCCACCACGAACCTGCTGCGCCATGCACGCCCCACCCGCGCGCGGATCACGCTGGCCGCCGGCACCGGCGGATTTGATCTCACGGTGGAAAACGACGGGGCTCTCGGCCGCCGTCAGAACGCGGCGGGCACCGGCCTTGCCGGGCTCGGTGAGCGGGTGCACGCGGTCGGCGGATCCGTGCGGCACAGCCGCGAGAGTGGTATCTTCACCCTGACCGTGCACGTGCCCGGCAGCGTTATTCCGCGAGGGAGCAGCCATGAGTGAGTCCGCGATCGACGCCACGACCCTGCGCCTGCTCATTGCCGATGATGAGGAGCTCATTCGCGGCGCGCTCGTCGCCCTCCTCGGGCTCGAACCGGATCTCCGGGTGATCGCGGATGTCTCGGATGGCGGGTCCGCGGTGGACGCGGCCATCGATCTCCGGCCCGATATCGTTCTGCTCGATCTGGAAATGCCCGTACTTGACGGGGTGGATGCGGCCACCCGAATCCTGCGCGAGGTGGACACCCGCATCGTGCTGGTCACCCGGCACGCGCGCCCCGGTACGCTGAAGCGCGCCCTCGCCGCCGGTATCGCGGGCTTTGTACCCAAGTCGACGCCGGCGGCGGAGCTCGCCCAGATTATTCGCGCGGTGGCCCGCGGGGAACGCTATATCGATCGTGCGCTCGCGGCGGCCGCCCTCACCGAGGATGACAACCCGCTCACCGCGCGCGAGCGCGACGTGCTGAGGCTGACCCGGGAGGGGCTGCCCACGAAGGCCGTGGCCAAGAAGCTACACCTGGCGCACGGAACCGTGCGCAACCACACCTCGGCGGCGATGCTGAAGCTGCACGCGGACTCCCGCGTGCAGGCCGCAACGATCGCCTGGGATAACGGCTGGATCTAGGCCGCGGGTGAGCCCGCGGCTGCTCCCGACGCTGCCGCGGCGGCCGGATCGGCCTTCGTGGACACCGTCACGGTGAACTTGGTGCTGCGCGCACGCTGGTTGGTGGGGCCGACGATCCGGCCGAGCGCACCGCGGTAGCCCAGGTGGGTGTTGTACACCGTCCAGAGCTCACCGCCCGGGCGCAGCACGCGCGCCGCCTCGCGGAACAGCGCCTCGGCGAGGCCCGCGTGTACGGTCGCACCTGTGTGGAAGGGCGGGTTCAGCAGCACGAGGTCGACGCTCGCATCGGGCTGTGCGGAGAGCCCGATATCGCGGCGGGCCTCAACCCGATCGGCGACGCCGTTGGCCTCGGCGGTGGCGCGGGTTGCGGCCACCGCATCCGCCGAAATATCCGTGGCGATGACGTGAATGTTCGGGCGCGCCATGGCCACGGCGGAGGCGATCACGCCGGTTCCGCTGCCGAGATCCACGGCCACCTTGGCCCAGCGGGCAAACTTCGGCAGGAAGCGCAGCAGCTCGCGGGTACCGATGTCGAGGCTCGCGCCGGCGAAGGTCTGGGTGCCCGCGCAGACGATGAGGTCCGGGTCCTGGATCTCGGCACGAGAGGCCGGGCGGGCCTCCACGGCGCGCGGCCCGGAGGCGATCAGCAGGCGGGACTTCTGCCGCGCCAGCGAGGCGTGTACGGACTCAAACGACTCCCCCAGCACGGCGTTCATCGCCGGGCTCAGGTGCTTGATCCGGCCGCCCGAGTAAACGATGACCTCGGGGTCGGCGTGGATGGCGATGAGGCGGGCGATCTCGTCCAGGGCCGCGATCTGACGCGGAAGCTGCACGAGAACGACGCGTGCGCCGGCGAGGAGTTCGGCCCCCAGCGGGAGCGAGACGAAGGTGCCCGCGAGGCCCGCGTGCTCGGCATTGCCGACGAGGGCGTGCTCCGAGATCAGGGAGTCCTGGGAGACGCGCACGCCGCTCAGGCCGTGGGTAGCGATGACGCCGAGGGTCAGGGCACCGTAGTGGTCGCCGATCACGACGACGGCCTCACCGGGAATGCCGCGGAGGGCCTCGGCGGCCTCGTCCAGAATCAGTCGGTCGGTCGCGTCCACCGCGTGCAGGTTGTCACCCTCGACGTCTGGGTGGCGACGCAGGGCGGAAAAATCAAGGTCAATGGGCGCAGTGCCAGGGGTTTCACTCACCCTGCAACACTACCCGCGTGGGCCGGGAGCCGGCACCGAGACGGTGTTTCGGGGCGTGCGTCAGCGCACGCCGGCGATGGAATCTAGTCGCGCTCGGCGATGTCGTCGAACTCGGGATCGTCTTCCTCATCGAGGCCGTCCTCATCGGCGAAGAACGCCGGATCCGGGCGCCAGACCACGACCTCGGTGCGGCGCTGGGTGCGCGCCCCGTTGCGGAGGCTGATGATGTCTCCGGCCTGGCCCGCGGCAAACACGCGGCGGCCCGGGCTCTTGAGCATTTCGGAGGCGAGGGCACTCTCGAGTTCGCGCACGCGGCGGGTGAGTGCATCCACCTGGTTTTCGAGGCTCAGCAGGCGGGCCACGCCCTCGAGGCTGACGCCCTCGGCGCTCAGTCTGGCAACGGTTTTGAGCTGGGTGATGTCGCGCATCGAGTAGCGGCGGGACTTCCCCGCGGTGCGTCTCGGGCTGACCAGCCCGATGCGGTCGTACTGGCGCAGGGTTTGCGGGTGCATTCCCGCGAGTTCGGCGGCGATCGCGATGGCAAACACCGGTGAGTGCTCGTCCATGGGATGCTCCTTCCGTACGGGTGTATCGGGTGCGGCCCGGGGCCGATGCTCGTGTGAACACCGGCCCCGAGCGGGTGCGGCGAACCGGGGTTAGCCGCGGGCGCGGGCCAGGAGGTCCGCGCGGGGGTTTTCGTTGGGGCCGACGGCCTCAAAGGCGCGCAGCGCCTCGGCGGCCTCGGCACTCAGGTGGCCCGGCACCGCGATCTGAACGATCGCGAGCAGGTCTCCCGTGGCCGAGCCGCTGGTGACGCCGCGGCCCTTGACCCGGAGGATCCGGCCGGCCGGTGTGCCCGGGGCTACCCGGAGCTTCACCGGATCGCCGCCGAGCGTGGGCACCTCGATCGTGGCGCCCAGGGCGGCCTCGACGAAGGTGACCGGCACGGTGACGCGCAGGTTGTTGCCCTCGCGTTCGAACACCGGGTGCTTGCGCACGTTGACCGTGAGCACCAGGTCGCCCGCGGTGCCACCGTCCGGTGAGGGACGGCCCTTGCCGCGCGCACGGATCTTCTTCCCGTCGGCCACGCCGGCGGGAATCTTCACCTTGATGGTGCGCCCATCACCGGTCTGCAGGCTGACGGTGTCTCCCTGCACGGCGGTAATGAAGTCGATCGTGGTGGTTGCGGTGACATCCTGACCGGGGGTGGGCCCGCCAAACCCGCGGAAACCTCCGCCGGACTGGCCAAACCCACCGCCGCCAAACAGGCCGCTGAACATGTCCTCGAAGCCGCCCTGCTGGCCGCCTCCGCGACCGCGGAAGACGTCCTCAAAGCCGCCGCCCGCGCGGCCACCGCCGGGGGCGGTGAACCGCGCCCCGGCACCCATGGCGCGCATCTGGTCGTACTCGGCGCGCTGTTCGGGATCGTTGAGGACCGAGTAGGCCTCGCTGATCTCCTTGAACTTTGCCTCGCTCGCAGCATCGCCCGGGTTCGAATCCGGGTGGTGCTTCCGCGCAAGCTTCCGGTACACCTTCTTCAGCTCGGCGTCGGTGACGTCCTTGGACACCCCGAGTACCTTGTAGAAGTCCTTATCGAACCAGTCCTGGCTTGCCATGGGCTACTCCGCGGGGATCGCGACGACCACCTTGGCGGGACGCAGCAGCGTTTCACCGATCAGGTAACCGGTCTCGACCACGTCGGCCACGGTTTCGACCGTGACCTCGGCGTTGGGCTGCTGGAAGATGGCGTCGTGACGGTTCGGGTCGAACGCCTCGCCGGCGACGGCGAAGGGGGTCAGGCCCATCTTTTCCACGGTGCCGCGCAGCTTCTCGGCGAGCAGCGCAAACGCGGTGCCCTCGGTGAGGTCGCCGTGCTTGGCGGCGCGGTCGAGGTCATCCAGAATCGGCAGGAGTGCGGTCAGGACGGATCCGACGGTGCGCTCCTTTTCGATCGCGCGGTTGGCCTCGGTGCGCTTGCGGTAGTTCGCGTACTCGGCGTTGACGCGCTGCAGGTCGGCGAGGATCTCGTCGGCGGAAACCTGGCCGGACAGCACTGCCAGTTCCTCATCGGAGATTTCCTCGGACCCGGCCTCGGTCTCGGCGTCGGTCTCGACCTCGGTGGCATCCTCGGATGCCCCGAAACCGGGGGCCTCAGCGGCCCCCGGTTCCTGGGTCGAACCGTGCTCGCCGGACTCGGCGCCCGTGGTGGGCTCTTCGTTCTCGGGAGTGGGGTTCTGTTCGGTCATGATGTTACTTCTTCTCCGACTCGTCGTCCTCAACAACCTCGGCGTCAACCACGTCCTCATCGGACTCGGCTGCTGCCGGTGCGCCCTCGGCCGAGGCGGCCTCGGCCTGGCTCTGGGCGTAGATGGCCTCGCCCAGCTTGACCTGCGACTCGTTCAGCTTGTCGAAGGCTGCCTTGACGGCGTCCTCGTCCTCGCCGGCCAGAGCGGACTTCAGTGCGTCAACGTCGCCCTGAACCTCGTTCTTGACGTCCTCGGGGAGCTTGTCCTCGTTGTCCTTGATCAGCTTCTCGATCGAGTAGGCCAGCTGCTCGGCGGAGTTGCGGGTCTCGGCCTGCTCACGACGCTTGGCGTCCTCAGCGGCGTGCTCCTCGCCCTCGCGCACCATGCGCTCGATGTCTTCCTTGGACAGCGACGAACCACCGGAGATGGTGATCTTCTGCTCGGTGCCGGTGCCCTTGTCCTTGGCGGACACCTGGACGATACCGTTAGCGTCGATGTCGAAGGTGACCTCGATCTGCGGCATTCCGCGCGGTGCCGGTGCGATACCGGTCAGCTCGAAGGTACCCAGGTTCTTGTTGTCGCGGGTGAACTCGCGCTCACCCTGGAAGATCTGGATCGCAACCGAGGGCTGGTTGTCGTCGGCGGTGGTGAAGGTCTCGCTGCGCTTGGTCGGGATCGCGGTGTTGCGCTCGATCAGCTTGGTCATCATGCCACCCTTGGTCTCGATACCGAGGCTCAGGGGGGTGACGTCGATCAGCAGAACGTCCTTGCGCTCACCCTTCAGCACACCGGCCTGCAGGGCGGCACCGACGGCCACAACCTCGTCCGGGTTGACACCCTTGTTGGCGTCGCGACCGATCTCGGCCTTGACCAGCTCGGCCACGGCGGGCATACGGGTCGATCCACCAACGAGCACAACGTGCGCGATGTCGGATACCTTGACGCCGGCCTCGCGGATAACGTCCTGGAAGGGCTTCTTGGTGCGGTCGAGCAGATCCTTGGTCATGTTCTCGAACTGTGCGCGGGTCAGGGTCTCGTCAAGGTTGGCGGGGCCGGACTCGGTCAGCGAGAGGTAGGGCAGCTGGATCGAGGTGGACATCGAGGAGCTGAGCTCCTTCTTTGCCTGCTCGGCGGCTTCCTTCAGACGCTGCAGGGCGATCTTGTCGCCGGAGACGTCGACACCGGTGGTCTCCTTGAACTTCTTCACCAGGTGGTCAACAACGCGCTGGTCCCAGTCGTCTCCACCGAGGCGGTTGTCACCGGAGGTCGCGCGGACCTGAATGGTCGAGAAGTCGTCGTCCTTACCGACCTCAAGGAGGGAGACGTCGAAGGTTCCACCACCGAGGTCGAAGACCAGGATGAGCTCGTCTTCCTTACCCTTGTCGAGGCCGTAGGCCAGGGCGGCAGCGGTGGGCTCGTTGATGATGCGGAGCACGTTGAGGCCCGCGATCTCACCGGCCTCCTTGGTGGCCTGACGCTCGGCGTCGTTGAAGTAGGCGGGGACGGTGATGACGGCGTCGGTGACGGTGTCGCCCAGGTACTGCTCGGCGTCGCGCTTCAGCTTCGCGAGGATACGAGCGGACACCTCCTGCGGGGTGTACTTCTTCTCGTCGACCGGGAAGGTCCAGTTGGTGCCCATGTGGCGCTTGACCGACGCGAGGGTGCGGTCAACGTTGGTGACGGCCTGGCGCTTCGCGGTGTCACCGACGAGCACCTCGCCATCCTTGGTGAATGCAACAACCGACGGGGTGGTGCGAGCACCCTCGGCGTTAGCGATAACGGTGGGCTCTCCACCCTCGAGGACCGAAACCACCGAGTTGGTGGTACCGAGGTCAATACCTACTGCACGTGCCATGTGTTTCTCCTTCGTTCTCGCCCCGAGGGGCGAATACCCTGAACAATTCCCGGGCTCGGGTAACCGAACCCGAAGTCGGCGGCAATCCCATAGTTGAGCTGCCTAGGCTCAAGTTTACCGGGTGCATCACGTGTGTCAAGCCGCTCACAGGAAATGTTGAGCCTAGCCGACTCAACTTTGGATTTGGCGCGAAAAAACGGGCGTTCCTCCCGGAAACACGCCGATCCTCAAGTAATCTGTAGGCATGAGCACGACCGATCCTTCTGGTGCGGAACCCACCGCCCAGCCGAATAACGTCGCCCCCGCACCCGGCACGCCGGCTTCCGGCGCACCCGCGCCCGCCGATCCTCAGTCGCAGCCGGCGGCCGCCACCGAGTCCGATCCGGCCCGCGCGCTCCCGCACTATCCCGCCCCGCTGACCGGCCAGATTCCCGCCGCCCAGCCGGCCTATCCCGCGGCCCCGGGCACCGAGTCCTATCCGCACCCCGGCTACGCGCAGCCCGCACCCGATGCGGCGGGGTACGCGCAGCCCGGCTACGCCGGCTATGACCCCGCCGCCAAGAGCCGCCTCACCGCGGGCCTCCTCGGCATCTTCCTGGGATCGATCGGCGTGCACCGCTTTTACCTGGGCTACATTGGCATCGGCCTGCTGCAGATCGCCGCGACCATCATTACGTTCGGCGCCGCCGCCATCTGGGGCCTGATCGAGGGCATCATGATCCTGGCCCGCGCCCGAGCGTTTGCCACCGATGCCGAGGGTCGCCCGCTGCGCGAGTAGCGCCCGCGCAGCCCCTCATCGGGGCGCTTCGCGGGGTGCCCGCGTGACGCACGCCCCTGCGGTTTACATAACGGTTGCCAATGAGACGCCTTGGCGCAGTACCCTGAGGCCATGACGTCTGTTATCTCGCCCTCTGTACCAGAACCGCGACTGCTCTCCCGGCAGGTTTTAGCGTGGGGTCTGTGGGACTGGGGCTCGGCCGCCTTTAACGCCGTGGTCACCACCTTTGTGTTCACCGCGTACCTGACCGGCAACCCGGCGTTTGGTGGCGAGGCGTTCGTTTCGGCGCAGCTCTCCTGGTGGATCGCCGGTGCGGGGGTGGTCATCGCTCTGCTCGCGCCGATCACCGGCCAGCGCGCCGACCGCAGCGGCCATCGCAAGCTCTGGCTCGGCGTCAACACCTACCTGGTGGTCGCGATCACCGCGGGCCTCGCCGTTGTGGCCCCGAAGCCCGACCTCCTGTGGGTGGGTCTCTTCCTGCTGGCCGCCGGCAACGTGTTCTTTGAGTTCGCCTCGGTGAACTACAACGCGATGCTCGGCCAGATTTCGACCCCGTCAACGATCGGCAAGATCTCCGGCTTCGGCTGGGGCCTCGGCTACGTGGCCGGTATCGTGCTGCTGCTGTTCCTCTACGTGACCCTGATTGGCCCGGACGTGGGCATGTTTGGCATCACCTCGGCCGACGGCTGGGACGTGCGCGTCTCGATGCTGATCGCCGCCGCCTGGCTGGGCCTCTTCGCGATTCCGGTGCTGCGGGTGGTTCCCGAGACCCCGGGCACCGCCGCCCCCGGCGCAAAGATCGGCTTCTTTGCTTCCTACCGCAAGCTCGGCCGTGACCTCGTGGCCCTCTGGCGCAACGACCGCACCACCGCGAAGTTCCTCATCGCGAGCGCGATCTTCCGCGACGGTCTCGCGGGTGTCTTCACCTTCGCCGGCGTGCTCGCGATCGGCACCTTCGGGTTCAGCGGCGGCGACGTGCTGATCTTCGGGGTGGCCGCAAACATCGTGGCCGGCGTGGTCACCATCGCCTCGGGCCGCCTCGATGACCGCTTCGGTGCGCGCACGGTGATCCTCGCTTCGCTGATCGGTCTGGTGACCTTCGGCATCATCCTGTTCTTCCTGCACGATGCGGGCACCACGCTGTTCTGGATCTTCGGCCTCGGCCTCGCCGCGTTCGTCGGGCCCGCGCAGTCGGCCTCGCGCTCGTTCCTCGCCCGCATCATTCCCGAGGGTAAGGAGGGCGAAATGTTTGGCCTGTACGCGACCACCGGACGCGCGGTGTCGTTCATCGCTCCGGCCGCGTTTGGCCTCTTCATCTCCGTGGGTGGCGCGCAGTACTTCGGTATTCTCGGCCTCGTCCTGGTGCTGGCCCTCGGCCTGGCCCTGATGATTCCGGTGCGCACCCCCGCCGCGAAGGCCTAGCCCGCGCGGCTTTCCCGAAGCATTCGCGCGCCGCGGCTCCAGCAGGGAGAATGGTGGTTATGTCTAACCGCGAGTATGTGCAGCTGCTGTCCGAGGACGGCGAACCGATCGGCGTGGCCGATAAGGCCGAGGTGCACGATCACGACACCCGACTGCACCTCGCGTTCTCCTGCCACATCACCGATGAGCGCGGCCGCGTGCTGCTGACCCGCCGTGCGGTGTCGAAGCTCACCTGGCCCGGGGTCTGGACCAACGCCTTCTGCGGGCACCCGGCTCCCGGGGAGTCGTTCGAGTCGGCGATCGCGCGACGGGCGGCCGATGAGCTCGGCACCACCGTCACCGGCATCAGCCCGCTCCTGCCGGACTTCCGCTACCGCGCGGTGGATGCCAGCGGCATCGTCGAGTACGAGATCTGCCCGGTCTTCTCGGCCACGCTGAGCTCGGATCTCGCCCCCAACCCGGACGAGGTGGCCGAGTACCGCTGGGTCGAGCCCGAGGACCTCGCGCAGCTTGCGCGCATCGCGCCCTGGTCGATCAGCCCGTGGCTGGTCGAGCAGCTGGAGCAGCTGAACCGCTAGGTACACACAAAACGAGCCGCCCCTCGGGACGGCTCGTTTTGTGTATGCGGCGTGCGCAGGGCTTGTGCGCGGGCTTATTCGCCCAGCGCGCCCTGGCTGGTGTCCGCGATGTCCGTGCGCTTGAAGTTCTGGAACGAGCGCGAGGCGGTGGGGCCGCGCTGGCCCTGGTAGTGCGAGCCGGCGGTGGCCGAACCGTAGGGGTTTTCGGTCTCGGAGGTCAGCTGGAAGAAGCACAGCTGGCCGATCTTCATGCCGGGCCACAGGCGGATCGGCAGGTTGGCGACGTTGGCGAGCTCCAGGGTCACGTGGCCGGTGAATCCGGGGTCGATGAATCCGGCGGTCGAGTGGGTCAGTAGGCCGAGGCGGCCGAGCGAGGACTTGCCCTCGAGGCGCGCAGCGATGTCGTTGGGCAGGGTCACGCGCTCATAGGTGGCGCCGAGCACGAACTCACCCGGGTGCAGGATGAAGGGCTCGTTGGGGTCGGTGTCGACCATGCGGGTGAGCTCCGACTGTTCCTCCGAGGGATCAATGTAGGAGTACTTGTGGTTATCAAACAGCCGGAAGAAGCGGTCGAGACGAACGTCGACGCTCGAGGGCTGAACGAGCTCGGGCGCATACGGCTCGAGCCCAATACGGTTGTCGTTGATCTGGGCTTTGATATCGCGGTCGGAGAGCAGCACGAGGCCCATACTATCGCGGGTTCCCGCGGATTATGCCTCACCCGGCCCGCCCGGATGCGCCGCCGCGTGGAAAACAAGCATCGCGATGCGGAGACGCGTTCGGCCGGAAACCCCGCATCTGTCGGGATGCCCCACACACGCGAAGAGGGCCGCTGATCTGGACATCAGCGGACCTCTCGACGCAAACGGTGCTTAGCGAACGTAGCCCAGAATCGCGTTCTCCGCGCTCACAACACTTACGGGCGCCGCGCTACCGTGCTTCCACGCGCCGTCCACGAGCACCCGAGAACCCGATCCGTCAACCAGGGCCTGAGTAAACGTGCTCACATCAGTACTCGACCCATTTGCGGTACATGCCTCGAGAGCAGCACCCGTAACCTCGGTTACCATCTTGAGGCCAGCGGGGATCGAATCGCGAGAAAAAGTGGCCTTGGTCGGGACGGTACAGCCGATAGCTTCTGTGCCCTTAAGGCGCGACTGCTTCCCTGTTTTGCGATCGATCAGGACGATGTCGTTCTCAGCGCGAACCGGCAAGTAGTGGCCAAACGAACGCAAGGCGCCACCCTGGGACAGGTTCGTCAGGCCAGAGAGGTTCTCAATCTGGGCATCCCACGCGGATTCACCCGTGCGAGGGTCCACGCCGGTTACGGTCACCGTGCCGGTCTCGATGGAGAGCGGCCCGTCAGTGACGTCCCTCCTAAATGAAAAGTCACCGCTGCAGAACACCGGGTTCACGGAGTCAGAGAAGCACGTTGTTTGCCCCTCGTTACTCCACAGCAGCGTGCCCGTCGCAAGGTCAATCGCGCCCGCTCTTCCCTCCGAGGCGGAGGACACAAAGGTCTCCGGCGCGGTCACTCCGGTCGCATTGAACTGGAGCATGCCGTCTTCCTCAAGCGGGTACCAGCCACCGAGGGAGTCGATCACGTCGCCATCGCCGCCCACCACATCGACAGCCGGGACCTTCCATGTCTCCTCGCCGTCAACCACACGAACCAGGGACTGTGCCCCCGATTCGTCAGCTACGCCCCACACACCTGCCCCCAGGCTCCGAGTACGCGGATAGTTCCCGAGCCCGCTCTTATACGGACGCACACCCTGATCGAGGGTGAGCTGATAGCGAGCGCCATCACTCACACCGGGAGTATTTCCCCAGAAACACACGCCATTGCTGAGCCCACAGTCCCACAAGCTACTCACCCAATCGCCCGCGATCATCGCTTCAACCGAGCCCGTCTTCGGGTCGAGAAGCGCGAACTCCGGTGCCCAGGTGCCGTTAGGCTGTTCCTGCGGCACGCCGATGCTTGCGACGAGTGGCCGAGTGTCCTCCCCGATAACCATCGGATAGAGCAGGCCACCAACCCTGTTATTGATGCTCGCGGGACGCGTCCATCGTAGTTCGCCATTCGCGGCATCGTATGCGGCGAGTGAAATATCGGCATCGGGAGTCTTCACGTACACCAAAACGGTGTCGTCTACGACAGGGACCGCGTTTGTGCCGAGGGGCTTTACGTCGATGGTCCACGTGGGCGTAAGGACGGTGGTGAGCGCCGTATCGCTGACGACCGGCTTTGCCTCCTCCTCGACGAGTGGGCTGGTACAACCAGCCAGGACCAGGGTGGCCGCAGCCACCACTCCAAGAACCGCCGCTGTGCGCTTCATCTCTCTCCCCGGTGAAGGACCCAAATGTGAGCCAAACCGAGAGCATACCATTAGATATGTTTACTGTTTCGCGGCGAAATATCGTAGGGGTCCCGCCACGCAAACCCTCCGGTGACGGGCACTTCAGATTTTGCACTCCGCGCTGTGATACCGTAGGCGAATCAGTTGGCGCGAGTACCGGGCCGACGCGATACGCGAATGTAGTTCAATGGTAGAACTCCAGCTTCCCAAGCTGGTAGCGCGGGTTCGATTCCCGTCATTCGCTCCAGTTCTTCATCACGTGCACGGCCCACTCACTAGTGCCCGGTCGACTCCCGCACCAGCACGCGCGGCTGCACCAGCAGGCTTTCGGTGCGGGTGCCGTCGACGATCTCCAGCGAGGCGCGCACGATCTCGTCCACCGCGGATTCCAGCGTGGTGAGGCCCGGGCTTGTGACGCCCGAGAGGGCGGTGCCATCGAAGGTGGCGAGTGCCACGTCCTGGGGCACGCGCAGGCCCGCGTGCTGGAAGGCCGTGAGGAGGCCGAGCGAGACGACGTCGGCGGTGCAGATCACGGCGTCCGGCATGTCCGCGTTGTCGCGCAGGATTCGGGCGGCCTCGGTGCCGCTGTGCATCGAGAAGGTCGGCATCTGCAGCACCGTGCAGCCAAGGCCGGTGACCGCGCGGAACGCCTCGGCCCGCTCGCGGCTGGCCGAGGAGCGAGGCTCGGCGTCCACCAGCACGATGCGCTCCCGGCCGCTCGCGTGCAGGTGATCCACGAGCAGGCGGATGCCCGCGGCGTTGTCCAGGCGCACCGCGGGGGCGCTCACGCCGGCGGCGATGCGGTCCACCTGCACCACCGTGTGGGTGGCCGCGAGGGCCGCAATCGCGGGGGCGCTGCCCTCATGATCGACCGGGGCAATCAGCACGGCGTCCACCAGGACGCGATCCATGTCTTCAAGCTGTCGGCGCTCACTCGTCACCGAATCGTTGGTGTCGAAGGTCACGACGCGGCGGCCCTCGGCATCCAGCTGCCGTGAGTAGGCGGCGACCAACTCGGCGTAGTACGGGTTCGCGACGGAGGGCACCACGAGGGCGATCGATCCGGTGGTCTGCAGGCGCAGCGCCCGCGCCGCCGCATTCACGCGGTAGCCGAGCTCCACCGTGGCCGCCTGAACGCGCTCGGCCAGCTCGGGCGCAACACCGCGATCCACCCCGGCCAGCACGCGGCTCGCCGTCGTCGGGGAGACCCCCGCGGCGGTTGCCACATCCTTGAGACTCACGCGTCTGGCCATCGGTCCTCCTGCACGTCAATCTTTTTAGAGTACCAACAACACACCCCTCGGCTTGACAGATTTAGAACCTCATGCGAGATTTGGGAAATGCATTTCCCACACAATGATGTTGACGTTTTGGTGATCGGCTCGGTAAACCTCGATACCGGGTTTACGCTGCCCCGCGCTCCCCGCGTGGGCGAAACGATCGCGGCCACCGGCATGGTCGAGCGCGGCGGCGGGAAGGGTGCAAACCAGGCCTTCGCGGCCGCCCGCGCGGGAGCATCCACCACGCTGCTCGCGGCCGTCGGCACGGACGCCGACCCGGCTCTCGCGGACCTGCGCACGGTAGACGTCACCCTGGGCGACCTCGTGACCGTTCCCGGCGTGCCCACCGGCCGCGCGGTGCTGCTGCTCTCCGGCAGCGAGAACACCATCGTGGTCAACGCCGGCGCCAACGCCCACCTCGCCCCCGAACACGTGCACGCCTGGGCCGCCGAACGCCCGGCGCCGCGCGTGGTCGCACTCCAGCACGAGGTCGAGGCCCCGGTCATCGACGCGGCGATCGACGCCTTCGGCGACACCGCCCGCATCGTCCTGAACCCCTCACCCTGGCGCGAAAACGCCGCAGAGGCCGTGCGCCGGGCCGATATCGTGGTCCTCAACGAGGTCGAGCTCGAACAGGCCCTCGGCCTCGAACCCGTCAGCGATGAGGAACCCCTCGCCATCGCCCAGCGCCTGATCGGTGATCTCCCCGGCGGCGACGTCGTGGTGACCCTCGGCGGCGACGGCGCGCTCGTCCGCCACGACGGCGACATCACCCACGTTCCCGCCATTCGCACGGTTCCCGTTGATACCGTCGGTGCGGGCGATGCCTTCCTCGGCACCCTGACCGCGGCACTCGCCCGCGGCGAAGACCTCGTGACCGCGGCAACCGCGGGGGCCTCGGCCGCCGCCGTCGTGGTCACGATCCACGGGGCTCGCGACACCACCCCGGTGCGCTAACCCCACTCCCCCAACCGCCGTTTGAAAGGCACACATAATGAGCAACGAGGCTCAAGCTCGCGAAACCGCCGGCTCAGCCCTCACCGTTGAAACCAACGGTGTAAACCCCGTCCCCGACAGCGAACGACGCGGCTCCCCCCGCGGCCTGTTCGCCGTCTGGTTCGCCTGGAACATCTCGATCCTCGGCATCAGCTACGGGATCTTTGTCTTCACGCTCGGGCTCGATGTCTGGCAGACAATCCTCGCCGGTACCATCGGGTACATCATCTCCGCCTCCCTCGTCGGCGTCCTCGCCGTCGGCGGCCCGCGCACCGGGCTCCCCACCCTGGTGCAGACCCGGTTCGCCTTCGGCCTCCGCGGCAACGTGGTTCCCGCCTTCTTCGCCTACCTGTCAAACATGGGCTGGAAGGTGACCATCATCACCCTGGCCTCCACCACCGGCGCCAACCTCTTCTCGACCCTCTGGCCGAGCGTCTTCGGCAACGGCTCGGGCAAGCCGGCCACGTTCATCGTGGTCATCTGGTTCGTGGTGGTGCTCGCGATCACCATGGCCGTGGCCGTACTCGGCCACGAGTTCATCATGAAGATCGAGGTGTGGATCTCCTGGGTCACCGGCATCATGACCATCGCCTTCCTCGGCTTCGTGCTCCCGGAAATCCGGTGGGATCAGCTCGGCCAGACCCCGGCCGGCGGCCCGCTCGTCTTCCTCGGCGGCGTGATCATGGCCATGACCATGGTCGGCATCGGCTTCCTCAACTACGGCGGCGACTTCGCCCGCTACCTGCCGCGCAAGACCCCAGCCAAGGCCGTCATCGGCTGGACCACCCTGGGCCTCTCGCTGCCCGTCGTCGCCCTCCTCATCGTGGGCGCCCTGCTCGTGGGCAGTAACCCCAAGCTCGGAACCGAGGCCGCCTCCGACCCGATCGGTGCCCTCACCGCGCTGCTCCCGCTGTGGTTCTTCATCCCGTTCTCGATCGTGATCGTGATCTCGCTGATCTCGGCCGCCATCACCGGCGTCTACAGCTCGGGCCTCGCGCTCATGGCCGTGGGCTTCCCGCTGCGCCGCTCGATGACCACCGCGATCAACGCGCTGATCATCGCCGCCGGAGCGTTCTACCTGCTGTTTATCTCCACCTCGTTCCTCGCGACCTTCCAGTCGTTCCTGTCGCTGATCGCGGTCATGATGGGCACCATGGGTGGCATTCAGCTGGTGGACTTCATCCGTCAGCGCCGCCTGAACTGGGACGTCCGCCTCGCGCTGCCCGCCGGATACGGTGGCCGTAACGGCCGCTGGACCGCACTCGTCAGCCTCGCACTCGGCACCATCGTGGGCCTCGGCACCGTCACCAGCGCCGACCCCAACTTCGCGCACATCACCGGGTTCCTGCTGACCCCGGAGGCTCGCGCCGGAGTCATCGGTTCCAGTAACATCGGCGTCATCATCGCCCTCGTACTCGGGGCCGCGAGCTACGCCCTGCTGACCTTCGGATTCAAGTTCGATCCGAAGCCAGACTTCACCAAGATCGATCCGTCGATCACCCAGTAACACCCAGCGGGGCGCGGCAACCGCCGCGCCCCGACCGGTATTCCCCGAGGGAGCACAATGAGCAACAGCGCAGCGGACACCACAACCGTCGCCACCGGCAACACGATGGGGGTCGAGGCCAACGGCATCAACCCCGTCCCGGACGCCGAACGCCGCGGAAAGCCCAGCGGGCTGTTCCCCGTGTGGTTCTCCTGGAACGTCTCGATCCTCGGGGTGAGCTACGGAATCTTCATCTTCAGCCTCGGGCTGAACGTCTGGCAGACGATCATCGCCGGCACCCTCGGCTACCTGATCTCCGCCGCCCTGGTGGGCCTGATCGCCGTGGGTGGCCCGCGCACCGGCCTGCCGACGCTCGTGCAGACGCGCTTCGCCTTCGGCTCGAAGGGCAACTTCCTGCCCGCCTTCTTCGGCTACCTTTCCAACACCGGTTGGCAGGTCACCAGCATCACCCTGGCCTCCACCACCGGAGCGAACCTCTTCGCCAAGGTATGGCCCGCGGTCTTCGCCGGCGACGGCGGTGCACCCACCGTACCCACCACCGTGGGCTGGTTCATCGTGGTGCTCGCCGTGACCATGACCGCCGCGGTCTTCGGCCACGGATTCATCCTCGCCATCGAGGTCTGGATCGCCTGGATCACCGGCGTCATGACCATCGCCTTCCTGTTCTTTGTGCTCCCCGAGGTCAAGTGGGGTCAGCTCGGCGATGCCGCGGCCGGCGACCCGCTCGTCTTCATCGGCGGCATCATCATGGCCATGACCATCGTCGGCATCGGCTTCATCAACTCCGGCGGCGACTTCTCCCGCTACCTGCCGCGCAAGACCCACGCCCGCGGCGTGATCGGTGCCACCACCTTCGGCATCGCCGTGCCCGTGATCGCGATGCTCATCGTCGGCGCGCTCCTCGTCGGCAGCGACGCCAAGCTCGGTGAGGCCGCCGCCAACGACCCGATCGGCGCGCTCACCTCGCTGCTGCCGATGTGGTTCTTCATCCCCTTCTCCATCGTGATCGTGATCTCCCTGGTCTCGGCCGCCACCACCGGTATCTACAGCTCGGGCCTCGCGCTCATGGCCGTGGGCTTCCCGCTGCGCCGCTCGGTCACCACCGCGATCAACGCGCTCCTCATCGCCGCCGGGGCGTTCTACCTGCTGTTCGTGTCGACCTCGTTCCTCGCGACCTTCCAGTCCTTCCTCTCGCTCATCGCCGTACTGATGGGCACGATGGGTGGCATCCAGCTCGTGGACTTCATCCGTCAGCGCCGCCTGAACTGGGACATCCGAATGATCAACGGCTCGGGCTTCGGCGGCCGCGACTGGCGCTGGACCGCCTTCACCAGCCTGATCGTGGGTACCATCGTGGGCCTCGGAACCGTGTCGAGCGCCGACCCGAACTTCGCCAAGATCACCGGCTTCCTCCTCACCGAGGACGCCCGCACCGGCGTCATCGGCCAGAGCAACATCGGCGTGATCGGTGCCATGGTGCTCGGGGCCGCGCTCTACGCGCTGCTCACGTTTGCGTTCAAGATTGATCTGGCCCCGGATCGCTCGAAGCTGCCCGTCGCCGAGCGAGGCGACCTCCCGGCGGACGCCGAGATCCTCGCGGAGGGCGTGGCCGTTCTGGCCACAGCAGATGTTGACATCGATGCCGAGGACGCTCGATGAGCGCCACCCCGCACGCGGTAGATCCGCGCTTTGTCGACCCCGACGCCTGGCACTCCCCGGCCACCTACTGGTTCTGGCACCACCTGCCCGATGAGGCACAGGTGCGCACCCAGGTGCGCCAGATGCACGCCGCCGGAATCCGCAGCTTCCAGGTGCAGGCACGCCTCTCGTTCCCGATGCACGAGTACCTGGAACCCGCCTACCTCGCCGCGTGCCGCTGGGCCGTGGAGGAGGCCGCCGCCCTCGACATGGTGGTGGGCTTCTACGACGACTACAACTGGCAGACCGGCCAGGCCGGCGGCCGCGCGGTGGCCGGCCACGATCACCTCCGCGAACGCCACCTGTTTTGGACCACCGTCGAGCTTTCCGGGGGCTCGGGCACCGGGGAAATCTCCGGCATCGTCTCGGGCACCGAGGGCCTGGGCCCGGCCGCGATGGCCTGGCACTATGACGGCGGGGTACCGCTGTGGGCCGACTGGCGGATCGAGCGGGCCCTGGCGGTGAGCGGAACGGTGCCTGCTGGGAGCACGGCGACTGCCGACACGGCCGCCGCGGAGAGCGCGGGCGTTACCGATATCGCCGCCGCGACGAGCCTCACCGCCACCGATACGACCGCCGCGCTCACCATCAGCGGCGCGGAGGCGACGCTCACCCGCGCCCTCGTGCTGGTGTCGGCCCGATCCACCACCTCACACCTGGTGAACCCGCTGGATCCCGCGGCCGTGGATCGCTTCATTGAGGCCGGTTATGAGCCGTTCCGGGAGGCCGTGGGCGACCACTTCGGCTCCACCGTGCGGTACGTGTTCTTCGATCAGCCGCACGCGGTCTACTACGACTGGACGCAGCGCTCGGGCGGCATCGGCTCCTCGGTGCCGGTGCACACCGACACCCTGGATCTCGCCCGCAGCCTGGGCGCGGACACCCATGACGCCCTCATCTGGGCGGTATTCACCGAGACTTCGGACCCCGCGGCGCTCGCGCTGCGCGCGCGCTTCTGGCAGTTCTACGCCGAGCTCACGATGGAGGGCTTCCTCGGAAAGCTGCGCGACTGGAGCCACCGGCACAGCCTGCTGCAGTCCGGCCACGAGGTGCTCACCCACATCGGCACGTTCACGCCGGGCACCGAGTTTGGCGAGTGGGATCTGCGCGCCAACTTCGGGCTCGACCACTTCGGGGTGGACGCCTACCGCGACCTCACCGCGGTGGATGCGCAGGACGGCGTGGCCCAGCTGAGCCCGCGCCTCGGCGACTCGATCGCCCGCGCCACCGGCCGCACCGGCACCATCGTCGAACAGTACTTCCTGACCCCGCCCGAGGGCGGCACCCCGTGGTCGGGCCACTGGGGCCTCACCCTCGACGAGCTGCGCTCGACCACCGTTCGTCACCACCTCGCCGGCATGCGCCAGATGGTGTTCCACGGTTTTTACCAGACCCACGGGCACGGAAACGACCACGAATCGATGGCCAACCCGCGCTTCGACTTCCCGCCGGGCATCAACTTCGAGCCCTGGTTTGCGGGCTTCCACGCGGCCTACGCCGCCGAGTCGGCCCGCCTGAGCGAGTTCCTCGAACCGCTCTCGGACGACCCGAGCGTGCTGCTGTTCTGGCCGCTGCGCACCATCTGGACCCACGGCCAGAGCGGGGAGCACTTCGCGCAGTTTGGTGCGTGGGCGAGCGCGCTCGATGCCGCCGGCATCCCCTGGCGCGTGGTCGATGAGCGCTCACTCGCCGACATCGCGGCCGGGTCGGTCCCGACCGCCCGGGCGCTCGTGCTGCCGGGCGTGCGCACCCTCGCGGGCGCGGCGAGCATCACCGCGCTGGAGGGCATCGCGAACTCCGGCATCCGCGTGATCCGCACCGGGCCCGGGCTCACCACGCTGCAGGACGGCGGCGCGGTGCGCGCCCTTCCGGGTGCACGGCTGACGTCCGTTCCCGAGAGCGCGGTACTCGCGGCCGAGCTGGGGGTATCCGCCCGCGGCGACGCGGTCTTCCTCCCGAGTACCGACGCCGCCGGGCTGCGCGTGCGCACCGGAATTGATGCCGAGGGCCGCACCCGCGTCGCGCTGTTCAACGACGGTACGGAACGGATCTCGGGTACGCTCACGGGCACCAACATCGCCGAGTGGGATGCCGCCACCGGCGCCGCCCTTCCGCTCGCCGAGGCCCGGCTGAGCCTCGAACCGGGCGAGCTGCGACTGTTTGTCTGGGCCGGGTCGGGCGGCACCAGCGCCGAACCCGCAGCCGCCGTATTCAACGAATCCGCCGCATCCGCACAAGCAGCCGCGGCACCCACGCTGATCCTCGCCGAGGGCTGGACCCTCACGCTCCCCGAAGATACGGGCACCGGCACACCGATCGACGTCGCGGCCGGCTGGCAGAGCATCCTTCCCGAGTACTCCGGTGCGGCGACCTATCGGGCCACGTTCGAGCTGGCCGAGGTGCCGCCTGCTGACGCCACCCTGGTCCTGCCCGAGGTCTCCGGTTCGGCGTCACTGAGCATCAACGGCACCCACCTCGGCGAGCGCGGCTGGCGACCCTACCGGTTTGCCGTGCCGGCCACGCTGCTGCGGGCGGGCAGCAACACCATCGAGATCACGGTGTGGGGCTCCGCCGCCAACGAGTTCTACGCGGGCACCAGCCTGCGCCCCGAGCCCGAGGTCAACGGCCTGCTGGCCGCACCCGCACTGTTCCTGACCCTCGCCACGGAAGGCTGACACCATGCTCAAGGGAATCGACCCGCTGCTCTCGGCAGACCTCCTGTACGCGATCGCCCGGATGGGTCACGGCGACGTCCTCGCCGTCGTGGACCGAAACTACCCCGCGCACGCCGCGGGTGCCGAGGTCATCACGCTGCCCGGGATCGACGTGACCCGGCTGGCCGAGGCGCTGTTCACGGTGTTCCCGGTCGACACCTTCATCGCCGAACCCATCGGGCGCATGGAGGTGGTGGGCGATCCGGATGCGATCCCCGAGGTGCAGCGCGAGCTAATCGCCGCGGCCGAGGCCGCAGAGGGCCGCGAGATCGGGATCGAACCGATCGAGCGCTTCGAGTTCTACCGCCGCGCCCGCTCGGCCTTCGCGGTGATCGCGACCACCGACGACCGCCCCTACGGGTGCTTCCTCATCACCAAGGGCGTGGTCTAAACACCCTCCTCCCGACCGGAAGGTCGTCATAGTTTGTCATCAAACTCGCTGTACCCCGAAAGTGGGTCAATGATGATAATCCCATGACTCTCTCCTCCGCCTCCGCACCCACCTCGGCCACCCCGCAGGGCCCGGCCGCGATCCACGCCGCCTGGCGCGCCGAGCGCCTCGCGCAGGTGACCGGCCGCACCGGGGCCGCCGCACTGATCAGCTATGTGCCGGTGGGGGCGACCGAGACCGCGGTGGACGGCTTCCCGGTCACCGTCTGGCGGGTCGGCGAGGAGGAGGGCGTCCACGTGCGGGCCACCGACCCCGGTGTGGCCCTTCTCGATGCCTCGGGTCGTACCGAGCTCACCCCCGGAGTAGACACCGTGCTCGGCCGCCTCACCCCGGCGGGGCTCCCCCTCCTCGAATACGGCACCCTCACCATCGACGCCTTCAGTCTCGACGGCACCGACTATGAGCTGCGCCTCTACGACACCGAGGCAGGCACGGTGCGCACCCTCACCGGGATCGACACCCACGACTTTGACCCCACCTGGGTCCTGACCGGCACCTTCCACGCCGGCGAACCGGACGCCCGAATGCCCTGGGGCTTCACCCGCGCCTCCGACACCGGCCACACCAAGGCCGTGCCCGGCACCATCACCGTGCGGGTCGACGATCAGGATGCGGAGCTCCTGGTGTTTGCCGATGGCCCCGCCCTCGTGCTCGTGTTTGCCGACGCCACCACCGGAGCCACCAGCTACGCCCCCGGCCGCTTCCTCCGCCTGGACCCGGTGCCCGATGGTGCGGCCATCACGCTGGACCTCAACTTCGCGTTCGTGCCGCCCTGCGGCTTCAGCGACTTCTTCAGCTGTCCGATTCCCCCGGCACAGAACCGCCTCCGTGCGGCGGTGCTCGCGGGAGAAAAACGCGCGCTGCGCGACCCCGCAAACGCCTAGGCGCCGAACGCACCCCGCACACTTTTCGACACCCCGCCCGCCGCAGGAAGCCTCCCGTCCGCGGCCAGACCGGCACCCCGCCGGATCCCCTCCCCACCGCCGTTTCCGGCACCCCCTATCCCCACCCTTTCGAAGGACCAGAAATGTCCCAGTCCTCCTCAGACGACTACGCGCTCGCCCGCGTTCCCGCCTCCGCCCGCCGCCACTGGTTTGGCATCGCCGTCCAGCGCTTCGGCATGGTCGGGGCGCTCGCCCAGTTCCTGATCGGTGCCACGCTCGGCTACGGCATGAGCTTCGCCAACGCCTTCCTCGCGATCCTGCTCGGCTCGCTGCTCGTCGAACTGATCATGCTCGCGGTGGGCATCATCGGCCAGCGCGAGGGCCTCAACACCTCGCTGCTCGCCCGCTGGACCGGCTTCGGCGACGTCGGGGCGGCCCTCGTGGGCCTCGCGATCGGCATCAGCCTGATCGGCTGGTTCGGCATTCAGTCGGCGATCTCCGCCGACTCGCTGAACGCCCTGCTGCCCGGTGTCATGGCCCCCTGGCTGTGGAGCCTCATCTTCGGCCTCATCGTGACCGCGATCGTAGCCTTCGGCTTCCTCGGCATGCAGTGGCTCGCCAACATCACCGTGCCGCTGTTCCTCATTCTCGTGGCCTGGTCGGTGACCTCCGAACTATCGCGTCACAACCTGGGCGAACTGCTCTCGGGCCCGCCGCCCGGCCCCTCGCTCAGCCTCATCGCCGGCGCGGGCATCGTCGCCGGTGGCGTGATCGTGGGCGCCATCATCACCCCCGATATGACCCGCTTCAACCGCAGCGGATCCGACGTCGTCAAGCAGACCGTGGTGGGCGTCTCCCTCGGTGAGTTCGTGATCGGCCTCGCCGGTGTGCTCGTCGCCCACGGCGCCCAGAGCGGAGACATCGTCGCGATCATCACCTCCTCGGTTGGCCTCATCGGCCTGATCATCGTGGTCTCCGGCACGCTCAAGGTCAACGACTGGAACCTGTACTCCTCGACCCTCGGCGTGATCACCTTCGTGCACACCCTGTTCGGCGTGCGCCTCAACCGTCTGTGGACCTCGGTCATCTTCGGTGTGATCGGATCGGTCCTCGCCGCGGCCGGCATCCTCGGCAGGTTCACCGACTTCCTCGTGCTGCTCGGCGTGGTCTTCCCGCCCATCGCGGGCATCATGGTCGCCGAGTACTTCATCGTCAAGGCGTTCCGTCCGCTGCTGGAAAAGCGCGGCGATGACGAGACCGCCCTGCCCGAAACCGCACCGCGCTGGGTACCGGCCACCCTCATCATCTGGGCGGCCTCCGCACTCGTAGGCCACTTTGTGACCTGGGGCATCCCCGCGGTCACGAGCCTCCTGCTCTCGATTGTGCTGTACGTGATCGCTGGCAAGCTTGGACTCGTGCGCGGTGTGGGCGTGGCCCACACCAGCAAGATCGAGGTGGCCGCGTGACGGACGCCCGGGTTCCCGCCTCCGTCCCGGCCCCCGCGGCGCGCGCCCTGCGCATCGGCATCGACGTGGGTGGCACCAACACCGACGCCGTGCTGATGGACGGCCGCACCGTGCTCGCCGGAGTCAAACGCTCCACCACCGCGGACGTCACCTCGGGCATCGGGGTGGCCATCCAGGCGCTGCGCGAGCAGTCTGCGTTTGACAACGATGACGTGCGTGCGGTGATGATCGGCACCACGCACTTCGTGAACGCCCTCGTGCAGGCCCGAGACCTCGCCCCCACCGCGGTGGTGCGGCTCGGGCTGCCGGCGAGCGCCGCGCTGCCCCCGCTGACCGACTGGCCGGACTCCCTGGTTACCGCCATCGACGCCCGGGTGTACCTCGCGCACGGCGGCCACGAGTTTGACGGCCGCCCGATCTCCCCGCTCGACCCGGATGAGCTGCGCGCCCAGGCCGCGGACATGCGGGCCGCCGGGGTGCGCTCGGTCGCGATCGCCTCAATCTTCAGCCCGCTGAACGCCGAGCTGGAGGCCGCCGCGGCCGAGATTCTGCGCGCCGAGCTGCCCGAGCACGTGACGTTCTCGCTGTCCCACGAGATTGGCCGTCTGGGCATCCTCGAGCGCGAAAACGCCACCGTGATCAACGCCGCCCTGCGCGAGCTGGGTGCCGAGGTCATCGAGGGGCTCGCGACCACCGTGCGCGGGCTCGGCATCACCGCCCCGATCTACCTCAGCCAGAACGACGGCACCCTGATGGACGAGGAGTTTGTGCGCCGCTACCCGGTGGCCACCTTCGCCTCCGGCCCCACCAACTCGATGCGCGGGGCCGCCGAAACCACCGGCCTGGCCACCTGCGCGGTGGTGGACGTGGGCGGAACCACCGCGGACATCGGCCTGATCGAGGGCGGCTTCCCACGCGAGGCCGCGGCGAGCGTCGCGGTCGCGGGCGTACGCACAAACTTCCGCATGCCCGACGTGATCTCGATCGGGATCGGCGGCGGGTCCCTCGTGAATTCCGAGACCGCCGAGGTGGGCCCCGAGTCCGTAGGCTTCCGCCTCACCGAAAAGGCACTCGTTTTTGGTGGGGACGTCCTCACCGCCACCGACATCGCGGTGGCCGGCGGGCGCGCGCAGCTGGGCGATCCCGCCCGCGTCGCCCACCTCGATCCGGCGTTTGTCGCCCGGGTACTGGCCCGCATCGACGAGCGCATCGCCGAGGCCATCGACCGCATGCGCACCTCCCCCGAGCCGATCCCCGTGGTCGCCGTGGGTGGCGGGGCGGTGCTGCTGGATCACACCCTGCCCCTGCTCGGTGAGATCATCCGCCCCGAAAACGCCGGGGTGGCCAACGCCATCGGCGCCTCCATCTCCCAGGTGGGCGCCGAGATCGACACGGTGGAATCGATCGTTCCGGGCAGCCGCGACACCGTGCTCGCCGCCCTCAAGGAACGCGCCATCGCCGAGGCCGTGGCCGCCGGGGCGGACCCGGCAACCGTCACCATCCTCGACGTTGACGAAATCCCGATCCCCTACCTCCCCGGCGGTGCCACGCGCGTGCGCATCAAAGCCGTGGGCGACCTCGAAGGAGTATCCGCATGAGCTGGCAGCTGACCAAGGCGGACCTCCCTGACCTCGCCCGCGGCGCGGCATTCCTCGGCACCGGCGGCGGGGGCGACCCCTACATCGGCCACAAGCTGGTCGAAAACGCCCTGGGCGAGGGATCGATCACGATCCTCGACCCCGAGGATCTGGCCGACGACCTGTTCGTGATTCCCGTCGCCCTGATGGGTGCCCCCACGGTGATGATCGAAAAGCTCCTCGCCGGACACGAACCGCTCACCGCACTGCGTCACCTCGAGGCCCACTACGGCCGCACGGCCGACGCCACCATGCCCATCGAGTGCGGCGGGGTGAACTCGCTCATTCCGCTGCTCGTAGCCGCGCAGACCGGCCTCCCGGTGGTGGATGCCGACGGAATGGGCCGGGCCTTCCCCGAGCTCTCGATGGAGACCTTCGCGGTGTACGGCGTCAATGCCTCCCCCATCGCGCTGACCGCCGAACGCGGCGAGCACATCATCCTCGACACCGGGGCCGACAACCGCCGCATCGAGCAGCTGGCCCGCGCGCTGACGGTGGAACTCGGCGGCTCGGCCGCCATCGCCGAGTACGCGATGACCGGGGCGGATGTGCGTCGCACCGCGGTGCCCCGCACCATCTCGATGGCGCTGTCCATCGGCCGGGCGATCCGTGAGGCCCGCGCCGAGCACCGCTCCCCGTTTGAGGCCATCGCCGCTGCCCTCGCCCCCACCCTGTACTCACACGTGCGCGAGCTGTTCGTGGGCAAGGTGGTGGATGTCGAGCGCCGCACCGAGGGCGGTTTCGCCCGCGGCCGGGCCCGACTCGCCCCGGCGGACGCCGCGGATACCGGCGCATTTGAGATCCTGTTCCAGAACGAAAACCTGGTGGCGTACCGCGACGGTGAGCTCGTCGCGATCGTCCCGGACCTCATCTGCGTGGTGGATCAGGAAACCGCCGAACCGATCACCACCGAGGGCCTGCGCTACGGCCAGCGGGTGCGCGTGCTCGGGGTCTCGACCCCGGCGCTGATGCGCACCCCGGAGGCGCTCGACACCTTCGGCCCGGTCGCGTTTGGCCTCACCGAAACCTTCGTTCCGGTCGAGGAGCTCGCACACTAGCGGGCACTCCCCGGGCAACCGGTATCAGGGCGGTCGGTATCAGGGTCGCGTCGCACACCGAATATTCACGGTCTGCGGCGCGACCCTTTTCCGCATACGCGACCTAACCTGCACTCATGACCGCTACAGGGCATGACGCCCCACCGCTCGGAAGACGCCTCGCCCCGCTCGTCGAGGCCGCCGGGAGACTCTCCCCGGAACTCGAGCGACGCTTCGCCCGCCACCTCGCCCTCTCCGGGTTTGACGCCCTCGCCCAGCGCCGCCTCGCGGCCGCCCGGGTTGCGGTGATCGGGGCCGGGGGCCTCGGCAGCCCGGTGCTGCTCTACCTCGCGGCGGCCGGGGTCGGCACCCTCGGCATCATCGATGACGACACCGTCGAGGTCTCCAACCTGCAGCGGCAGATCATCCACACCGAGGCGGCCCTCGGCGGCTCAAAGGTCGACTCGGCCGCGCGGACGGTGGGCGCACTCAACTCGGGAGTGACGATCACCCGTCATCCGATCCGGCTCGATGCCCACAACGCCCTCGCCACGCTCTCCGGCTACGACCTGATCATGGACGGCAGCGACAACTTCGCCACCCGCTACCTGGTGGGCGACGCCGCCGAAATCCTCGGGATTCCGTGCGTGTGGGGATCGATCCTCGGCGAGGACGGCCGGCTCACCACGTTCTGGGCCACCCCCTCCGACGGCCTTCCCGGCCGCACCTACCGCGACCTCTTCCCCGCGCTTCCGCCCGCGGGCAGCGTGCTGAACTGCGCCCAGGGCGGCGTGCTCGGTGTGCTCTGCGGCAGCGTCGGGGCGGCGATGGCCACCGAGGCCGTCAACCTCATCACGGGGCGCGGATACTCCCTCCTCGGGCGCCTCCTCAGCGTCAACGCCCTCCAGCAGAGCTGGCGGGAGATCCGCTTCGAGGCCGACCCCGGGCGCAACCCGGTCACCACGCTCACCTCGCCCGCCTCCGGTCCGCTGTGCGCCACGGCGGTTGGGCCGGACGGCCACCCCGCAGCCGGAGCCGATGCCTCCTTCTGGTCGGTCGAGGATCTCGCCCACGGGCTCGAGGCCCCGACCAGGCGCGAGCGCTTCCTGTTTGTGGACGTGCGCTCCGCCGCCGAACGGCGTCTCGCCGCGATCAACGGTACCCGGGCAATCCCCTATGCCGAACTCCTCGCCGGCATCCACGACCACACGCTGCCCACCGATACTCCCGTGGTCTATCTCTGCCATCACGGGGTACGCAGCGAAAACCTCGTGCGCGCGCTGCGGGAACGCGGGCGCTCAAACGATATCTCCGTGATCGGCGGAATCGAGGCCTGGAGCCGCCACATCGACCCGACGCTTCCGCGGTACTAGGCGCTCGCGGGGCTCTCCGCGTAGTCGGCGAGCCGATCCGGATGCACCCGGCAGCACACCCTCTCGCCGGGGAGGATCCGCCGCCCGGGCGGCATCTCGGCGAGAAGGCTCGGCGCGTTCGGCACCGCCAGCGCATGAGCGTGTTCGGTGCGAATGAGCGCCCCGTCCTCCACCCGCACGCGCAGGCCCACCCCCGCGAGCACGGCCTCGATCGCGGAGACCGTGCCGTGCACCCAGAGGCCCGCGGCGGCCGGATGGGCGAGCGCGCACGCGGACGGGTGCACGTCCGTCACGACCACCGCCCCCGGCGAAAAGGCCACCAGGCGGGTATCCGGTCCGGCCCCGACGCCCAGCCGGTTGACGCCAACAAGCCGCGCGGTCAGCGGCGTTCGGGGACGTGACAGGTGCTCGCTCGCGCGGCCGGTCTCCACCACCCGGCCACGCTCCATGACACTCAGGTGATCAGCGAGCGCCCAGGCGTCCACGGCGTCGTGGGTGATCAGCAGGGTGGTGATGCTCAGCTCGGCGAGGAATGCGCGCACGCTCTCGCGAATCGCGGGCAGTACATCCGTCGACAGCGCCGCGAACGGCTCATCCAGTACGAGCAGGGCGGGCTCGGTCGCGAGCGCGGCGGGCAGCGCCGCCCAGTCACCGCGCAGGATGAGGGCCCACCCACCGAAACCGTGGGCGTGAGCTTCCTCGGCCAGCTGAAGCCCTTTTCCCCGAACGATCCGGCCCGCGAGGAGATCCGAGTATGAGTCCGCTGAGTATTTTTCTGTGGGTGGCCGTGCCCTACGCGGCCGCGGCCACGTTCGTGGTGGGGCACATTGTGCGCAACCGCAGCGACCAGTTTGGCTGGACCACCCGGTCGAGCCAGATCCACGAGAACCGCCTGCTGCGCTGGGGCTCACCGATGTTCCACCTGAGCATCCTGATGGTGATCGCCGGTCACGTGGTGGGCCTGCTCATCCCGCGCGAGTGGCTGTATGCGATCGGTATCAGCGAGCACATCTACCACCTCGGGGCCACCTGGATGGGGACCGCCGCGGCCGTGCTCACCCTCGCCGGGCTCGCGATCCTGCTCTACCGTCGCCGGGTCACCGCGGGCGTGCGCCGCGCAACCACGGTGATGGACCGGATCATGTACGCGGTACTCGCCGTGACCCTGCTCTTCGGCACCGCGGCCACCGTCATGCACCAGGTGTTTGGCCCGGGCGATGAGTACCGCGGCACGATCGGGCCGTGGATGCGCGGCCTGATGATCTTCCAGCCCCAGCCCGAACTGATGGCGGACGTCCCGGTCATGTTCCAGCTGCACGTGCTGTGCGCGATGGTGCTGTTTGTGCTCTGGCCCTTCACCCGCCTGGTGCACGTGTTCTCGGCACCGATCGGCTATTTCATCCGCCCACGCCTCGTGTATCGCACCCGGTACAAGCAGCACGGGGCGCGCGCCACGCGCCGCGGCTGGGAGCCCTCGGAGCGCCCGAACCCGCGTCGCTAGCGCCGCACGGTGCCCACAATGCAGACGTCCCGCCCACGATCCAAGGATCGCGGGCGGGACATCTGTTGAGCGGCGCTACCTACTGGTTGGAGAAGGCGTCGTCGAAGGAACCCTCCGGAAGCTTCCAGAGCAGGGAGCGCACGAAGTTCACCGCGTCGGCGGCACCAACGAGGCGGTCCATGCCGGCGTCCTCCCACTCGACCGAGATCGGGCCGTTGTAGCCGATCGCGCTCAGGGCACGGAAGGAGTCTTCCCAGGGCACGTCGCCGTGTCCGGTGGAGACGAAGTCCCAGCCGCGGCGCGGGTCGCCCCAGGGAAGGTGCGAGCCCACGACGCCGGCGCGGCCGTTGTGCGGGCGCAGGCGGGTGTCCTTGCAGTCCACGTGGTAGATGCGGTCGGCGAAGTCGACGATGAAGCCCACCGGGTCAATGTTCTGCCACATCATGTGCGACGGGTCCCAGTTGAAGCCGAAGGCCTCGCGACGGTTCAGCACCTCGAGGGTGCGCACACTGGTCCAGTAGTCATACGCGATTTCGCCCGGGTGCACCTCGTGGGCGAAGCGCACGCCCTCGGCGTCAAAGACGTCGAGGATGGGGTTCCAGCGGTTCGCGAAGTCCTCATAGCCGGCGTCGATGACCGAGGCGGGTACCGGCGGGAACATCGCCGAGTACTGCCAGATCTTCGATCCGGTGAAGCCCACCACGGTGTCCACGCCGAGCTTGCGCGCGACGCGGGCCGAGCGCTTCATGTCCTCGGCGGCGCGCTGGCGCACACCCTCGCCATCGCCGTCACCCCAGGTGTAGGGGCGAACGATGGACTGGTGGCGGAAGTCGATCGGGTCATCGCACACGGCCTGGCCGGTGAGATGGTTCGAGATCGCAAACACCTGCAGGTTGTAGCGCTTGAGGATCTCCAGGCGCGAGGCCAGGTACGAGTCGTCCTCATCGGCGAGCTTGAGGTCGAGGTGGTCGCCGGAGGCGGCAATCTCGAGGCCGTCATAGCCCCACTCGGCAGCCAGACGAGCGACCTCTTCGAAGGGCAGGTCGGCCCACTGCCCGGTGAACAGGGTGACGGGAAGTCGTGCTTCGGTCATTTCAATCTCCTCTAGTCCAGAACCACGGTCTGACCGGACGCTGCCGAGTCGAGCACCGCCTGGGTGATGAGGCCCGCGCGCAGGCCGTCGGCGAAGGTCGGCAGACCCACGGGGGTCTCACCGGCGATGGCCGCATAGGTGTCGGCAACGAAGCCGTTGAAGGCGTCCTGATAGCCCTGGGCGTGACCCGAGGGCACCACGCAGAGGCGCGCGGCATCGGCGTCGAGGCGGTCGGCCTCACGCGGCAGCACGCGGTTCTCGGCGAGCGTGCCGAGCCACAGGGAGTCCGGCTGCTCCTGCTCGAACATGATGCTCGAGTCGGTGGCCGAGATCTTCAGGACGAGGCCGTTTTTGAAGCCCGGGGCGACCTGCGAGACCAGGAGCGTGCCGATGGCACCGCCCACGGTTTCGAAGCTCACCGACACGGCATCCTCGGTGGTGACGGTTCCGGTGCCCGAGCGCTCGGCCAGGAAGGTGCGGGTGCGCGCATACAGCGAGTGGATGCGGTCGCCACCGATGAACTCGATGAGGTCGACCAGGTGCGATCCGATGTCCGCAAACGCACGGGAGTTCCCGCCCTGGGCGGAATCCACGCGCCAGTTGTCCGAGTCGGTGGCGGCGAGCCAGTCCTGCAGGTACTCGCCCCCGATCGTCAGGACCTTGCCACCGGCGGCGATCTGCGCACGCGCCTCGCGCGCCATCGGGTGGAAGCGGTAGACGAAGGGCACCGTGGCCACGACACCGGCGGCCGTTGCGGCCTCGGTGATGCTGCGAGCCTCGGCAGGGGTCGTGGCGAGCGGCTTCTCGCACACCACGTGCTTGCCGGCGGCGATCACCGCGGCGGCCTGCTCGGCGTGCAGCGCGTTCGGGGTGCACACGTGCACCACGGTGATGCGCTCATCGGCGAGCAGGGCTTCCAGCGAGTCGAACGCCTGCAGCGCGCCCAGCTCCTCGGCCACCTGGGCCGAGCGGGCGGGGGTCGAGGCCACGACTCCCACGAGGGTGGCCCCGGCGGTGCGGGCCGCGCGGGCGTGCACGGTGGCCATGAAGCCACCGCCCACGATGCCCACGCCGACGCCCGCACCGATGCGGTTGGGGTTTACGCTCATGCGATCACCCGGGCCGCGGGATCCCAGTCTTCGGCCAGCGGAGCGGACAGCACAACGGTGCTCTCCACGGTGACCGGTTCGCCGGAGGCGGCCGACTCGGCGGTGGACACCATGACGTCGAGCACGTGGAACGCGAGCTCACCCGAGGCACGCTCGGGCACACCGGCGCGGATCGCGCGGGCCAGCTCAACCACGCCGATACCGCGGCCAGCGCTCGTGCCCTGGGCCTCGATGGTCTCGGGCTCGACACCGTAACCGTGCACGATGAGCTCACCCTCGAAACGGTTGGGGTCGGGGATGGTCAGCGCACCGGTCTCGCCGGTGACCTCGAACTGGATGCGCGCGAGCGGCGAATCGAAGCTCAGGATCGACTGGGCGCTCTGGCCGCCCTCGAACTCGATGTTGACGCTCACGTGGGTGGGCACGGTGACGTCGAAGGACTCGCCCGCGCGCGGTCCCGAACCGATCACGCGGGTGTCGCGCGACTTCGAGGACAGCGCCGAGACGCGCTTAACCGGGCCGAACAGCTGCACCAGGGCGGTGAAGTAGTAGGGGCCCATGTCGAACAGCGGGCCCGCGCCCTCCTGGAACAGGAAGTCGGGGTTCGGGTGCCAGCTCTCGGGGCCGGGCACCTGGAACAGGGTCAGCGCGGTCAGCGGGGCGCCGATCCGACCGGACTCCACCAGGCGGCGGGCGTGCTGGATACCGGCACCGAGGAAGGTGTCGGGGGCGGTGGCCACGCGCAGGTTCTTGGCGTTGGCCACGGCCAGCAGCTCGCGGCCGCTCTCGCGGTCCAGTGCGAAGGGCTTCTCGCTCCACACGTGCTTACCGGCGTTCAGGATCTGCAGGGCAATCTCAACGTGCACCTTGGGGATGGTGAGGTTGATGACGATCTCGATCGAGTCGTCCGCCAGCAGCTCGGCCACGGTTCCGAAGCCGGCAACGCCGTACTTCTCGGCCTGGGTGCGGGCGCGCTCGACGTCGAGGTCGGCGATGAAGCGCACCTCGACGTCGGCAAAGGTGGTGAGGTTCTTCAGGTACTGGTCGCTGATGACACCGGCACCGATCAGGCCGATTCCGACGACGCCGCTCATGCCTGGACGCCGTTCTTGGTGAGGAAGTTGAAGGCGGTCTGCAGACCCTCGAAGATGTCGCCGGCGTAGTCGTCGAACTCGGCGACCGGGGTGGCGTGCGGGGCGGCGGCGATGATGCCAAGGACATCGAGGACACCGGAACCGGCGGGCAGCTGGTTCTTGACATCGCGGCTCGCGTCGCCGTCCTTGATGTGCAGCAGGGAGACGCGCTCCCCCAGGCGACCGAGGAGGTCGATCGGGTTCTGGCCGCCCACCTGGGCCCAGTAGGTGTCGATCTCGAGGGTCACGCGCGGGTCGAGCAGGCTCGCGAGGTACTCGATCGGGGTGACGCCCTCGACCAGGCCCTCGGCCTCCCAGGCGTGGTTGTGGTAACCGGTGACGACGCCGTGCTGGTCGGCGAGGTCGGCGGCGGCGTTGAGCTGGTCGGCAACCTTCTTGATGGCGTCGGCGTCGGCGAAGTGCTCGGCGGGCAGGAAGGGCTCGATCACGGTGCCCACGCCGGCCTCGGCGGCCGCGGCGAAGGTGGCGGAAACGTCGAGGCCCTTGCCCAGGAAGTTGGAGTGTGCGCTCGGCACGGCGAGGCCGTACTCGGCGAACTCGCGGATGTCGGCGACGCTCTCGGCATTGAAGCCGAAGGTCTCGATCTGCTTAAAGCCGATCTCGGCGAGACGGGTCAGCGTGGCGGCGCGGTCTTCGGCGAGCGCGTGACGCACCGAGTACAGCTGAGCGGTGAGGAGGTTGGAAGTCATAATGATCCTTTTGCGGAGTGGATGGATGGGTCCGTGAGAACGAGCGTAGCGGACTTTTGCCTACAAGCAAACAAAAGTCGGGAAACTCCGCGAAACGGATGTCACCCTGCCCGCCGCACGCCCCCGATACGGCTAGACTCTCGGCATGACCGACGCCCTCCGCCCCGCACCCACCGCCGCGGAGAGGGCGGGTTCGGGTGGCGTGGCGGCCACGCCGCGGCCCCATATTCCGGGCGATCCGGGCCCCGTCACCGCCCCCGTTGCCGTGACCACCGCCGGCGCGGGTGCCGGCCACGTCCTCCAGATTTTCCGCGATGGCAGTGCGCGCACGAAGGCCGAGATCGGGGCCCTGACCGGGCTGGCGCGCTCCACCGTTTCCGCCCGGGTCGACACCCTGGTGGCCGCCGGGCTGCTGATCGCCGCCGGTGAGGCCGAGTCCTCCGGGGGCCGCCCGCCCGCCCGCCTGCGCCTCAATGGCCGCGCCCGGGTCGTGATCGCCGCCGAACTCGGCGTCACCCACGGCCAGGTCGCCGTGTCCGACCTCTTCGGCACCATCCTGACCGAGGAGCGCAGCGAGCTCCTGATCGCCGATGGCCCGGTGCCGGTGCTGGACTGGGTCATCGCGGCGGCCCACCGTCAGCTCGCCGCAGCCGGGCACAACACCGCCGATGTGCTGGGAGTCGGGATCGGCGTTCCCGGCCCGGTCGAGCACGCCGCGGGGCACCCGGTTGCGCCGCCGATCATGCCCGGCTGGGATCGCTTCGACATTGCCGGCTACGTAGGCACCCGGTTGGAGGCCCCGGTCTTCGTTGACAACGACGTGAACCTCCTCGCCCTCGGCGAGCGCGCCCAGGAGTGGCCCGAGGTACAGGATCTCGTCTACGTGAAGGTCTCGACCGGTGTGGGTGCCGGCATCATCAGCGGCGGCGATCTGCGCCGCGGCACCCAGGGCGCGGCCGGCGACCTCGGCCACGTGCGCATTCCCTTTGATCCCGAGTCGGGGCGTGAACCCACCGATGAGCGCGACCTCGAGGCCCTGGTGGGGGCCGCCGCCCTGGGCGAGCTCCTCGATGATGGCCCCGCGGCACCACGCAGCCGTTCGGCCGTGGTGGAGATTATCCGGGCGGGGGCCGATCCGGTACCCGCCATCCTGCACCAGGCCGGCCGCGATGTGGGGGCCGCACTGGCCACCGTCGTGAGCCTGCTGAACCCCTCCCACATCGTGGTGGGTGGCAGCATCGGTGCCGCCTCACCAGACCTTCTGGCCGGGGTGCGGGAGATCGTCGAGGCTCGGAGCATCACGCTGTCGAGCCAGGATCTACACATCATCCCCTCCCGCTCGGGCGACCGCGGCGGCACCCTCGGGGCCGCCCAGATGGTGCTCGGCTACGTGCTCTCGCCCACGAGCATCGACGCCCTCACCGCCGAAACCGCGAGTGCGGTGTGAGCTTCGATCACGAGCAGTACGCCCGCTGGGACGGCGTCGCCTGCGCGCTCACCGGAGCCGAAGCCTCGTATCCGTTCGGGCCGGACGCCCGGGTATTTCGCGTGTTCGGGAAGATGTTTGGCATGGTTTCCGAGGCGCGCTCACCGCTCCGGCTGACCCTCAAGGTGGACCCGGTGCGCGGCGACCACCTGTGCCGTGACTTCCCCGCGATTACGCCCGGATACCACATGAATAAGCGGCACTGGATCACCATTGTGCTCGACGACAGCGTGCCCGCCGAACTCATCGAGGACCTCATCGTGGACGCCCACGCGCGGGCGGCCGCCGGGCTCACCCGCGCCGAAAAGATCCGGCTGGCGGCCCTCGGCGACGCCCGCTAGCAACGCGGGTTAGCCGCGCTCCCCGCGCTGCAGGTCGCGCAGATCACGCCAGGTGATGACCCGCGCACCGCGACGCTCCAGGGCGTTGCCGATCGCGTCACCGGCAAACAGCGCGTGCTCCATCACGCGACGCTCCCAGCTGCGTACCGAGGCCCGCAGCTCCGAGGTCTCGACAAACGGGTGCAGGTAGATCTCGGTGACGCCGGGCTTCAGGTTCTCGATCAGCTCGGTCCACTCGGCCTCGAGCTTCGCCGGGCTGTCCTCCGGCTGGTTGTGGAAGGCCACGGTCGCGAGGCGGTCGGGGATCACCACGCCGAGGGAGTCGGCGAGCCGGGCCACCTCGGCGGTGGACTGCTCCAGCTCGGCCAGGCCGTCCGGGGTGGTTTCGGCATAGCGCGGCAGTCGGAAGGGCAGGTGGTACTCGGCGCAGGTTTCAAGGGTTTCGCGCAGGAAGCTGCGACCGGTCGCAATGCCGTAGACGCTGCCCATGTGGTTGTCGATGTGGCTGATATCCACGCCGAGACCACGCAGGTGCGCAACCTGCGCGTGCAGCTCGGCACGCACGTCCTCACCCGTGGCGTGCTGTTCCACGTGCAGGATCTTAGGCGGCATGTAGCCGGAGTCATCCACGAGGGATGCCGCGGCGGTCAGCGGCCGCCAGCGATACGCGGCCCACTCGCTGGTGAGGGTGAAGTGCAGGCCCACGTCAAACCCGGGGTTTTCACGGGAAATCTGCGCGGCCTCGGGAGCCCAGGCACACGGGGGCATCAGGGTCGCGCTCGAGATGCGGCGCTCGGCGAGCAGCGAGGAAATACCGAGGTTTGCCGAGTGGTTCATGCCGAAGTCATCGGCGTTGATGATGACGAGGACGTCTTCGGCCGAGTAGCCGAGACGCTCGGCGAGGGTTACGGGTGCTGATGCCATGCTGAAACCTCCAGGAATAGTGGGGAAGACGAACGCGCCAGGGTGACGGCACCGTCGAGCGCGTCGCCGAGCGCGGGGGCCAGTGTGTGGGGAGCGAGCAGCTCCACGATGTCGCGGTGCAGCGCGTTACCCGGGGTGGCGAGGGAACCGAGCACCGTGACCGGCGCTCCGGGGGCGGCCAGATCGGCGGCGAGACGGATGGTCTCGCGCAGCTCCTCGGCCGCGTGGCGCACAAACGCCCGGGCCGCCGGGTCGGAGTCGGCGAGCTCAATCACGGGGCGCGCGAAGCTCGCGATCACCTGAACCGAGCTGTGCCCGCCATAGACGGCGTGGGCGCCGGCCTCGAGGGAACCGTGAATCCCGATCCAGGCGTCCCGCAGTGCCCGCAGCGACTCGGCGGTGGGGTCTCGATAGACCGCCGTGAGTGCCTCATGACCGATCCGGAAGCCGCTGCCGTGGTCGCCGAGGAACGCGCCGAGACCGTCCACGCGGTGCGCACGCAGATCGGCGTCCACCGCCATCGCGATCGCGCCGGTGCCCGCCGCGAGGACCACGCCGGAACTCAGGCCGAGGGCCCCCACGTAGGAGGTCACCATGTCACTGCAGATGATGGCGCGCTCGAAACTCAGCGCCGCACCGAGGACATCAAGGACAAGCGCCTCAACCGCGGGATGCGGAACGTGCACGCTGTTGGCCCCGAGCACCACCGTGCCGATCCGCTCGGGCAGCGGGAGCCGTTCGGCGAGAAGCCGCAGCACCGAGACGGCGCGCTCGGCCCCGCCCTCGGCGGTCACGACGGGGAAGCCCTCGACGGTCGCCTCGCTCACGCGGCCATCGGCGAGGATCAGCCGGGCACGGGTCTTGGTCGCCCCCGCGTCAATGGCGAGGATCGAGCTAGTCTCCATAGATCGACTCCGGTCCGGTAAAGGCCCCGGGGGCCAGGTGTGGCATGGGCGAGCGCACCCGCGAGGGAGATTCAAACTGGAACCGATCGCCGCGGTAGACGGCATCAAGGAACTCCACCGGCTGCCCCTCGGCATCCTCACGGACGCTCTCCACGTAGTACGCCGGGGAGTGCGGTGCCACATCGAGCAGCTGAGATTCCCGGCCGCTCGTGGCCGTGGCACGCACGGTGACCCGGGAGGCGCCCAGGGCGATGCCGAAGCGACCGATGAGGAGCTCATAGAGCGAGCCCTGTTCGAGGTCTTCGGCGCTGAGCCCGGGTACGAGGTCCGCGGGAAGGTGCACGCGCTCAAGCGTCACGGGCTCATCCCCGGCGAATCGGAGCCGTACCGCGCGCAGGACGGGGGTGGCGGGGGCGAGGCGCAGGCGCTGACCCACGCGCACACCCGCGGGCTGGATGCTGAGTTCGAGGGTGCGGGTGCGCGCCACCGAGCCCATCCGCGCGATCTCCTCGCGCAGCGAGCCGTCAACGGTGGGGTTGAATCGCGCGGCGGCGGGGGCGAAGGTGCCTCGGCCGGGCACGCGCACCACGGCGCCCGACTCGGCCAGGTCGGCGAGGGCGCGGCGCAGGGTCATCCGGGCAACGCCCATCCGCTCGGCCAGGATCCGCTCGGGTGGCAGTGCTTCACCGGGAATCAGCGTGTCGACGACGTCCAACAGCTGGGCGCGCAGGGCCTCGTGTCGCCCCTGATTGGTGAGGGGATCGAGTGGTTTCATCATCCGTATTTCCTGGTTCTGGGGAGAGCGTGATGTAACAAGCGTGTAAACCAATGGTACATGACGTAGCTATATCTAGACCCATGGTCTACATTTCATTCAACGCCTTTTTGTTCCTCCCCACCCCTCGTGCCCCCGCGCGAACCCACGATCGGAGTCCCCCAATGACGAGTGCCTCACCCCGACCAGCCGCCGCACCACCCACGGCGCTCACCACGAGACGGGTCGTGAGCTTTGGAGCCGGAAACTTCTCCGCCCAGCTCATGCTGCAAACCTTTGCCACCCTCGCGGTGTTCTACTACGTCGACACCCTCGGCGCCGACCCACGCCTCATCGCGATCGCCATGGCGGTACACGGCGTCTTCAACGCACTCCTCAACCCGCTGTTCGGCTACCTCTCCGATCGCACAAAGTCGCGCTGGGGCCGGCGCATCCCCTGGATCATGTTCGGTGCCGTTCCGCTGGCTGCCGCCTTCACCCTGGTCTGGATTCCGTTCGCCACCACCCCGGTGGGCCTGTTCTGGAACTTCCTGGTGATCGTCCTCATCTACGACATTCTGTTTGTGCTCGTGGTGCTCAACTACGGCTCGCTCTTCCCCGAGATGTTCCGCAGCACGCAGGAGCGCGCCCGGGGTTCTGCCTGGCGTCAGCTGTTCGCCATCGTCGGTCTGATCCTCGGCGTCGCACTCGGCCCGGTCCTCTACGGCGCACTCGGCTGGGCCGGCATGGGTATCGTGCTGGGTGCCCTCGTGCTGCTCGGATTCGTGATCGCCCTCTCCGGCTCGGTTGAGCGTGCGCAGGACATCCCCGAACCGATCGGGTTCGGCCGGGCACTGCGCGCCACCCTCACCAACCGCGTGTTCCTGGTCTATGTGTCCGCGAGCTTCCTCATCCAGCTCGCCATCGCGCTGATGCAGGCGGCGATGCCGTTCTTCACCAAGTACGTGATCGGCGATACCGACCCCGGGGCGGTCTCGCTCATCCTCGGCACCATGTTCGTCGTGGCGATACCGATGGTCTACGTCTGGAGCGCATTCATTCGTCGGTTCGGATCAAAGCCCGCCATTCTCGCCACCGTCGCGATCTTCATCCTCGGTCTGGCTCCGTTCCTGCTGCTCTCGGGCATGCCCGCCGCCATCGGCACGGCGGCGCTCGTGGGCGTGGCCATCGCCGGTGTCCTCGTGCTGCTGGATATCCTGCTGGCCGAGATCATCGACATCGATGCCGAACGGGTGGGCCAGCGCCGCGAGGGCATGTACCTCGGTGTGAACGGCTTCATCGTGCGCTGGTCGGTCACCGTACAGGCCGTGGCCTTTGGACTGATCCTGCCCTGGTCGGGCTACAACCAGGCGGCCCCGGTGCAGCCCGAGTCGGTCGCCGTGGGCGTGCGCGCGCTGATGTCGGGGCTCCCCATCGCGGCCCTCGCGATCGCGTTTGTGATCCTGCTGGCCTACCCGCACCGTCGCCCGACGGCGGTGACGCCGGAGACCCTGGCCGAGGTCGCGGGCACCCGCGAAGACTAGGCAAATTGCCCCTCGGGGTGGCCCACGGGCCGCCCCGAGGCCGCTAGTCGACTACACCCACCGACACGAAGCCGAAGCCCTCGTCGACGATCGCCGCGGCACCGGCGGTATGGGCCGCAATGCGCTCGGCGGCGATGTCGCGATCCTCGGGCGGGATGCCCAGGCGCAGGGTCACCGCGGCCCCGTACTCGGCCTCGCCGATGCTCCATCCGCGGCGCAGCGCCTCGGCCTCGACAACGGCCGCGGTGGAGTAGTCGAGCGTCACGGCGATGCGCTCGCGCGGCTCAAAGCGCAGGATTTTGGCGTGGGTCACCGCGTCCGCCACCGCCGCTCGGTAGGCGCGGGTGAGCCCGCCGGCCCCGAGCAGAATGCCACCGAAGTAGCGCACCACGATGGCCACCACAAACGTCAGTTCGGACCCGTCAAGCGCGTCCAGCATCGGGGCACCCGCGGTTCCCGAGGGCTCCCCATCGTCGTTGCTGCGCTTGAGTTCGCCACGCTCCCCCAGCACGAACGCGGTGCAGTGGTGCCGGGCCTTGGGATGCAGGGCACGCACGCGGGCGATTTCGGCGCGCGCCTCCTCCTCATCGGCCACCGGGGTCAAAAAGCAAATAAACCTCGAGCGCTTGATCTCCTGTTCGGCCGAGGCCGGCGCAGCGATGGTGCGATATCCGGGCGGCACAAAGGGGGTCATGGATTCCAGGCTAGTACGTGGACCATGCCAGCCGGGCCGGTTATGCTGACCGCATGACCGCACGCGCGCTGCTGGACCGGATCGAAACCCTCTCTCCCGCGGATCGCCGCCGGGAAATCGCGCTCCGAGCGCGCCAGGCGGCCCCCGCGGAGATCGAGGCGCTCACCGCCGAGCTCGTGGCGGATTCCCTCTGGGGTGCCGAAATCGCCGCCGCGCTGGCGCGGGAGGCACGCGCGGTCACGCCGCTCCTGGCCCTACTGGGCTATCCCCACGCCCGCGTGCGGGAGCTGGCGATTGCCGCGCTCCCCCGCTGCACCGAGGCCACCCCCGAGACCGTGCTCGCGGCGTATGCCGGGGCGAGCGCCCGGGAACGCGCCCGCCTGATCCGCTCGGTGCGCGCCACCCGACGCAGCGAGCTCGCCGATGCCCTGCTCGGCGCGGCCCTGCACGCCTGCCGCATCTCCGAGGCACGCCTGGTTCTTCCCGCGGTGTCGCCCGATCTCGCCGCCGAACACCTCGGCACGCTCATTCCCGGTGCGGAGCATCCGGAACACATCGTCCGCGCCCACCCCGGGCCCTCGATTCCCGTGCTGCTCGCATCGGTGCGGGTGAGTGCGCCGGCCGAGCGCGCCGCCGTCTGGACCCGCATTCAGCCGGCCCTCGGCCTCGCGATTGCGGCCACCGGGGAGGATGAGGCGGTGCGCATCTCCGCTCGGGAGTGCCCGCCGGCCGAGGGCTGGGAGTACGACCACGGCCCGCTGTGGGATGCCCTGGTGCGGGCGAACCCCGAGGCCGCCACGCGGGAGCTGATCTCCACCCGGTTGAACCTCCGCCAGGACCTCTTCCTTTCCCGCGGAACCGCCCGATTCCTCGCCGCGCAGGCCCCGGCCGCGCTGCTCGATCTCCTCAGCGCGCACCTTCAGGACGACTACCCCTCTCTGCTGGCCACCCGGATACTAACCTCGGCCGCACCGGCGGATGCCCGGCTGCTCCTGGCCACGCTCATCGATCGCGGAGTACGCGTTCACACGGGCCGCTGGGATGGCGACGACCTGCTGCCGGAGATCGCCCGGAACACCGCGGCACTGCTCTCTCCCGGCGAGGAATCCGCGGGCTGGCTGCCGCTCAGCGAGGCCGAACCGTTCCTCGCGCCGCTCCTCACCGACGCCGATCCCCTCCGACGTGCGCGCGGCTATCAGACGCTGATTACGGCGGCGGGGCTCGACTCCCAGGCGGGCCTCCCGGCCCTCCTCACCCGCCACACCGCACTCCTCGGCGAGCGCGGCTCGGTTCGCGGCGCGGCCCTCACCACACTCGCGGATCTCCCCTCCCGGGCGCTCTCCACCCTGACCGCCGACGCCTTCCTCCCGCTCCTTCGGGCGGCGCTATCCGCGCCCGATCGCGATCTGGGAACCCTCTACGCCCTCTCCCGCATCGCCCTGCGCCTGCTCACCGCCTCCCGCGGGGATGACCCGCTGGGCTGGCGCATCCTGGACGCGGTCGCCCCGATCACCACCATCGTGTGGAACCTGCGAGTGATCCCCGACGAGCTGCGGGCCCTCGTGATCGATCGGCTGCTGCCCCACGCCCATACGACCGAGGCGCTGGCCCAGCTCAGCTGGATGGATCCGAAACACCCCGGGGTCACGAACGAGCTGGAGCGCCGCATCGCGCAGCTCGGCCCGGACGATGACGCCGCCGCCGAAGCGCTCCTCACCGCCTGGCTGCGCGACCGCGATACCCGCACCGCTCGCGTCCGCGCGCTGCTGAGCGCAGCCTCGCCGCTCCCCGCGGCCCTCGCCTCCCCCGCGGTGCGCGCAACCCTCGCCCATGCCGCGAGCGATCTGATCGCCCAGGCGTTGGCTACCGCGGGGCTGAGCGACGCGGGGCTCCTGCCCGAGACCGCTCGCTCCGCCTCCTGGGGTGCCGGAACCCGCGCGCTGGTCGCCGCGGCGTATGGCGAGCTACTCCGGGCATCTACCGATGATGAATACGCCGCCCGTGAGGCGCTGGGAGCGCTCGCGCGCATTCCCGGATATGGACTCGACGTGCTGCGGGACCTGGCCCTCGCGCCGGATGAGGCAGCGGCCGATTCGCCGGATGCAGACCCGTCCGCCGCACGCCTGCGTGCGCGAGCGACCGCGCTACTCGGCGCGCGTCCGGAGGATGCGGCCGCCGATACCGACCTGTGCACGATCCTTACCTCCGCCGCCGACCCCGCCATCGGCCCGCTGCGCCGCGTGGCCGGAGCCGCACTGGTTCGCCGTGCGGGCACCCTCGCCGCCGCGGACTCCGCCGCCCTGCTGGACCGCATAGCTGCGGCCACCAACACCGTATCCGCGCGTCGTCTCGCCCTGGCCGCCGTGGATCGCGCCGCCCCGATCGATCACGCCGCACGCCGCCTGCTCATCCTGGGGGCTGACCCGCATCCAGACGTTGTCTGGACCGCCATCGGACTCGCCCTGGGGCGAGCCGAGGCCGCCACGGAACGGGCGTTCATCCGCGCCGAGTTTGCCGCGGGGCTCACCGAGGAAGATGCGCTGCGTGCGGGATCGCTCCTCGCGCGCATACACCCCGGAAGCCTCTCGCCCGCGGCACGATCGGATGCCACCCGCGCGATCACCGCCGTGGTTTCCGCGGCGGGCGCGCTCTCCGACGCCGCAGTGCCACTCGTCCACGGCTGGGTGAGCGGCGCTCCCGAGCTCGCGGCCGAGGTGTGGCACGCCCTGGCCGCCGCCCCCGAGCACTGCTCGCCGGGAACCGGCCGTCTCGTCGCGGCCATCCTGGCCGAGGGTCACGTGCTGGGCGCTCGTGAGGCGATCCACGCGCTCTCCCTCGCTCCCCTCGCGCGCCACACCCTGGGCACCATCCTGGATGCCGAACACCTGCTGGCCGGGCGCAGGCTTCCGCCCGAGTCGGCCGAGGCTCTCCGCTTCGTGGCCGAAGACCTCGCGACCACCGGTGAGCACGCAAGGATCTCAGCCCGGCTCGCCTACTCACTGTTCTCGGTGAGTGACGTTCCACCCGCCCAACTTGTGCCCGTTCTTCGCGCCGCACTCGCCGGTCGCGGATCGGTGGCCGCCGAGACCACCACGGGGTTCACTGCGCAACACCTCGCCGAAACGCCCTCCCGAGTGTGGGAACTCGTCGACGCCCTGGTCACAGCCTCTGCCGACGCGGCCGAACTCATCGTCGCGGTGGACACCCTCGGCCGGCTCTCCACCGCGTCTGCGCCGGCGGCAGACGCCGCGCAGGAAAAACTCCGCGCCCTGCTCCCGCAGCTGCCGCCGGAGCCGCGCGAGCGCGCCCTCGACGCGCTGGCCCGCGTCGCGCAGCCGGGTGTTTTGCCGGTTCGCACCCGAACAGTCTGATGCGAATTAGCCCCACGTTTTAGCGGTGTACGCGGGTCTCCCAAAAATCCATTAGGCTACTTAGGTAACCCTTACTCTTTCGAAGGATCCCCATGAGCGCCTTTGTTTTTGCCCCGGAGATCGTTGCGGGCGTCCTGCACCACATGAACGACGACCACAACGATGACAACCTCCTGATTGCGCGCGCCTTCGGTGACCGCGACGCCACCACCGCGGTCATGACCGCACTGGACGGCGAGGGCGGCACCTGGAGCATCACCGTGGGCGACGCGGCACGCGACCTGCGCGTGGAGTGGAGCACCTCGATCACCGAGCGTCCCGAAATCCGTCGCGAGATCGTGGTGCTGTACGACCGCGCCTGCGCCGAGCTGGGCCTCGAACCGCGCCCGCACGCCTAGTTCGACACCCGGCCGAAAAACGGCCGAGAAATCGCCCAGCATCTTGCCGACACGGTGCCGGTATGGGTAACCTAAGTAAACGGGCCCTCGGTGCCCACCCCTTCCCCATTTTCCCCGCACGTCCGGAGCGTCTCATGACCGATGTCACCCCCTTCTCCACCCAGGTTCGCGAGCGCACCGCCACCGATCACTCCTCGAGTGAGGGTGCGGACTTCATGGCCGACCTGATGCGCGGCCGCGGCACCCGCGAGGACTACGCCGCCCTCACCGCCCAGCACTTCTTCATCTACGAGGCCCTCGAGGCCGCCGCAGACGCTCAGGCAAACGACCCGGTGGCCGGCGCGTTCGTGTTCGAGTCGCTGCGCCGCCTGCCCTCGCTGGAGCGCGACCTGGAATTCCTGCTCGGTGACGGCTGGCGCGAGCAGATCGCCCCGCTGCCCACCACCGTGAACTACGTGGCACGCATCAACGAGGTCGGCCCCAGCTGGGCCGGCGGCCTGATCGCCCACCACTACACCCGCTACCTCGGCGACCTCTCCGGCGGCCAGTACATCGCCCGCCTGATGAAGCGTCAGTTTGAGCTGGATGAGCGCGGCATCGAGTTCTACGCGTTCCCCGAGATCGAAGATGCCGCCGCCTTCAAGGACGCCTACCGCGCCCTGCTCGACGGCCTGGAGCTGGACGACGCCGAGCGCGAGCGCGTCATCGAAGAGATCGTGCGCGCCTACGCCTACAACACCGAGCTTTTTGTGGACCTCACCGCCGCGAAGGCCGCCGCGGCCGCGTAGCCACGGGGTGTGTGAACGCGGGTACCTCCTCGGAGGTGCCCGCGTTTTTGCGTGCGGTCGCGCAGGCGGTGCGGCTCAGGCCGAGCGCTAGGAGAATGCCGGAGGTGCGGCGTCGGGCCCCACGGACTCGCGGCCGCTCATGAAGCGCACGACGTCCTCATCCACGATCACGTCACTCGGGCGCAGCGGGCGCGCGAGATAGAGCCCGTCGAGGCTCGTGAGGCGGCTGAGCGCGACGTAGGTCTGACCGGGGCTGAACGCGCGCGGACCGAGGTCCACAATCGCGCGATCGTAGGTCTGCCCCTGGGACTTGTGAATCGTCACGGCCCAGGCCAACCGGAGCGGGAACTGGGTAAACTCCGCCACGATATCGCGCTTGAGCTGCTTGGTCAGCGGCGAGTAGCTGTACTTATACTTCTCCCAGATGGCCGGCTCGACCTCGTGGACCTCGCCGTCGACCTCCACAAACACGTTGGTATCGATGCGCGTGACGGTGCCGATGGTGCCATTGACCCAGCGCTGACCATCCGGCCCCGCGGCGTCGTTGCGCAGGAACATCACCTGCGCGCCAACCTTGAGTTCAAGCTTGTCATCGGCCGGAAACGCCGACTTCCCGAACTCGCCGGTCACCTCGGCGCGGGCGGTGAGCAGGCGGCCGGGCAGCTTCTTGAGCGCCGCCGCGTTGATCCGGGTCACCGCGTCATTGCGGGCGGCGAGGGTGATGATGGTGTCGCCGTCCTCGGGCAGCGGACGCTCCCCCGCCGCGTTGAGGCGACCGCCAATTTCGGCGTCCACGGTGCCGTGGCGCACGGCGGTGAGCATGCGGCGGAAGTCGTTGTCTGCCTGCCGATGAATCTGAACGAGCTCGATCACGCGCAGCGGTGCTTCCTGCCACACCTTCGCATCGAAGAACCAGAACGAGCGGTAGGTGTCGGCGATATAGTCGCGCTCCTCGCCGTGACCGGGCACCGGCGCGAGCTGATACGGGTCGCCAAAGAGGACAACCTGGACACCGCCGAACGGCTCGTGGCGACGCTGCCGCGCCTGGCGCAGGCTGCGATCCATGGCGTCCATGAGGTCGGCGTTCACCATCGAGATCTCGTCAATCACCAGCGTATCGATGGTGTTGAGGAGCTTTTTGGTCTGGTCGTTCTGCTCGATTTCCTGATCGGCGATCAGGCCGATCGGCAGCCGAAAGAGCGAGTGGATCGTCTGGCCGCCCACGTTGAGCGCGGCGACACCGGTGGGGGCACAGATAACGATTGTCTTGCTGGTGTTCCACGAGAGGTGGTTGAGCAGGGTCGACTTTCCGGTACCCGCACGACCGGTCACAAACAGGTGCTCGCGGGTGCCCTCGATGAGGTCAAACACGGCCTGCTGCTCACTACTGAGCGCGGGTGAGGACGATGCCACGCGGACCCCTCATTTCGAAATCGACAGATCCCAGGATACCCCGCAGTTCGACACACATCGGACACAATCGCTTGACTATTACGCATTCCGTAGTAGTGTGCAGTGTGTTGATAGGAGAACGCGTGGATACTACACAGCTACTGAAGGGCGTCCTGGACATCGCGGTGCTCGCGGTGATCCGTGACGAGGATGGCTACGGGTACGACATCGTCCGTCGCCTGCGCGCCGCGGGCCTCGAGGACGTCGGGGACGCCTCGGTATACGGCACCCTCCGCCGGCTCTATGCCGCCGGGCTACTGTCCACCTACGTGGTGCCCTCCGAGGGCGGCCCACATCGCAAGTACTACGGCATCAACGATCAGGGACGCGCCACCCTGGAGGCCGATAGCCGCACCTGGAGCGCGTTTGCCGAGCGTCTGGGCGCACTCATCAACCCCGAATCAGACCCCGCCACCACCCCGGGAGGAACCAAATGACCGGCATCTCGACCGACCCGCGCGCCACCGCCTTCGCCGCCGAGGTGCGCGCACGCCTCGCCGATCTGGGGACCGAGGAGATCACGGAACTCACCGAGGGCCTGGAGGCCGACCTCGCCGAACGCCTGGCCGACACCGATGACCTCGGCGACCCGGCAGCCTACGCGCAGGAGCTGCGGGAGTCCGCCGGGCTGCCCGCGGTGGGCACCCACGTGCCCCCGCGGCCCGATGCCCGTGAACGCTGGGCGGCGCGCCGCGACCGCGCCATCGCCCTGACCCAGCACCGCCGCGTCGCCCCCCTCTGGCGGTTTGTGGTGTCGCTGCGACCCGTCTGGTGGGTCGCTCGCGGATGGGCGCTGTTTATCTGCACCGGTGCGGTCGGGGTGCGCCTCAACTGGCTTCTGCCGGCCGATTTCCTGGGGTGGCTCCTCTTGGCCGCCGCCATCGTTCTGAGCGTTCAGTGGGGACGCGGTGCCTGGCTCGGCTCCACCCTCCTGCGGGTGCTCAAGGTCATCGTCAGCATCGTCGCGGTCATCGCCCTGCTGTTCATGGTTCCCACCGCGATTCACGGGCTCTCCTACGATGAGTACGGCTCTCAGGGGTCCGACTCGGACACGTGGGAGGCACCCCCGGGGCTCACCATGAACGGTGAGAACGTCAAGAACATCTTCGCCTACGACTGCGCGGGTCTCCCCCTCGACCGCGTTCAACTCTTCGACTCCGCGGGCACGCCGCTCACACTGGAGCCCGCCGATAGCGAGGGAATCATTCGCCGCTGGGATTCGGTATCGGATACCGACATCGAGCTGCAGACCCGCACCGATACCAGCCAGGGCCCCATCACCAACGCCTTCCCGCTCGAGGTCGTGGGCACCACCTCGGGTTTGCCGGCTCCGACGCCCACCCCCGATCCGAGCCCCGCACCGTCCTCCGGGGCCGGATCCGCAGCCGCTCTGGGCGTCTCGTTCCCGTTCGAGAACGCACGCGCCCTTCCCGGCTGCGCGCTCCCCGTCGAGGGTGCCCCCGCCGACGAGAACCCGCCCACTGAAGACACCCAGGGAGCTGCGAACGCTCCTGCCATCGAGGACACTCCCGGCACCGAGAACTCGCCCACCACCGACCCGACGCCCGCACCGTAGGCGCCACGCCACCTTCCGGCACACCCCACCATCGGAGAACATCATGAACGACCGCGTTACCCGCCCGGCATCCGACACCGATGCCGAGACCCGTCTGCACCACCCGCCCGCGATCTACTCGATTCCCGTAGACATCGCACCCTGGCTCGACACCCTGGCCGAGGCGCGCACCCCGGGGCATCCGTCTAGGGCGCGCTGAGCTGCGGTGGGTCGGCCCCTCGGGGTCGGCCCACCGCTCGGAAGGCTATTTCTGGGCGTTATCGCGCTCGGCCATCTTGGCCAGGCGCTCGTTGTAAGCCCGAAGTTCGGCATCGTTTGTGCGGTCGGCTCGGCGGTCCGAACGACGCTGTTCCTTAACGTCGTTTCGGCTCCACTGCACGGCCACGGCGATCGCGAGGGCCACGGTGGGGATCTCCCCGATGCTCCAGGTGATGCCGCCGCCCACACGCTGATCGTCCATGGGGAGATCTCCCCAGGTGCGGCCGGTCGCGCCGAACCAGTCGGCCACAAACAGCCCCGTATTGGACATGATCGCGAGGCCAAAGAACGCGTGGAACGCCATCGTCGCGATCAGCAGGATGAGGCGCATCGGATACGAGAGGCGGTGCGGCACCGGATCGATTCCGATAAGCGACTGCACAAACAGGTAGCCGGTGATCACGAAGTGAATGATCATCCACTCGTGACCGATGTGGTCCACCATCGACCAGCGGAAGATATCGGTGTAGTAGAACACCCAGAGCGAGCCGGCAAACATCACCGCGGTGAACACCGGGTTGGTGATCAGCGTCGCAAAGCGCGAGTGCACGGCGGTGAGGATCCACTCGCGCGCCCCGCGAGAGCCGTCCTGTCGCTTGCGGATCGCCCGCATGGCGAGGGTCACCGGGGCACCGGGCACCAGCAGCACCGGTACCGCCATGGTGAGGGCCATGTGGCCCAGCATGTGGGTCGAGAACAGGAAGCGCTGGTAGACGTTGATACCGCCGCTGGTGATCCACATCAGCAGCAGGAGCCCCGCGATCCAGGACACCGCACGCAGTACCGGCCACTTGTCGCCACGCTTATGCAGGCGATACATGCCCATGATGTAGAAGAAGATACCGAATGCGCCCACCAGCAGCCAGATGAGGTCGATCTCCCACATCGTGAACAGGCGCCACGGGGTGAGCTCGGGCGGCAGCTTATCGCCGGTCAGAAGCTCGGCCGGGGTGCGCGTGGGCAGAAGGTCCTCGACCACCGGGGTCGCGGTGCGCCCGAGGGCCGCGGCCACACCCGAGGCGATACCCATGAAGGCCAACTCGGCCACCACGATCCACCAGAACGTCGAGTTCTTTCCACGCTTTTCCAGGCGATCGATCATGCGCAGGCGATACGAGGCACCAAACAGGCCCAGAATAACCAGCGAGAGGCCCTTGAGGACCACCAGGAGGCCGTACGGGGTCGTCAGCTGCTCGAGGGATCCCACGCGCAGCGCAGCGCTCGCATAGCCCGAAATGGCGACGACCACAAAACAGACCAGCGCAAGCGTTGAATAGCGGGCCAGCACGATCGGGAGTCGGCCACGCTCAAGATGCTGTCGAATAAAGACGAGGGTGAGCAGGCCACCGAGCCAGACACCCGCGAACAGCAGGTGCAGGCCGAGGGCGGTCACGGCCTGGCCGTGACCCGAGGTGCCGGCCGCATGCCCCTGCTGCGCCATCGGCAGGAGGGAGAAGGCCGCGAGGACGCCCACGAAAAACACCAGGGTCTGGTTGCGCACGGAGAAGCACAGCACCGTGACGGCCGCGGCGATCAGCGTGGTGATCAACCACGCCCGTCCGGCCTCGACATCGGTGAAGAACACCCCGATCTTCGACCCAAACTCGGCGGTGAGCTGGAACGGCACACCCGAAACGTTGAGGAAGGTCAAGACCCCGGTTGTACCCGAGGCCACCGTGAACACGGCGGCGCTCGCGGAGGCGACATCCAGGGCCGCGCCATACTCGCGACGCTGCGGCGTCAGGGCAAACAGCACCAGCGTGAGGGCACCGATCATGCCGGCCGCGGAAATGTTGACCACCATCTTGGCGATGGGCAGTCCGTAGCGCACCCCGGCACCCGGATCACTAAGCTGCTGCGCCTGAGCACCCCCACCGATGGCAAGCGCTACGAAGAGCGCCAGGACGGCAGTGAGCAGCAGAACTGCCGGGGCGATGATGCGGGTTACTCGTGACACCGCTCCAGCCTACGCGAGTACGTGCACGGTTAAACGCAGCAGAGGCAGACCCACGCGGGGTCTGCCTCTGCTCACGCTGTGAAGCTAGATGCCAAAAAGCAAAATTACTTAGCGGCAGCCTTGAGCTTCGAACCAGCCGAAACCTTCACCGAGTGACCGGCCGGGATCTGGATCTCGGCGCCGGTCTGCGGGTTGCGGCCGGTGCGAGCGGCACGAGCGGTGCGCTCTACAGCGAGCCAACCCGGGATGGTGACCTTGACGTCGTTTGCAACCGACTCGGCCAGAACGTTGAACAGGGCATCGAGCACGCCGCCGACAGCAGCCTGGCTCTGGCCGGACTCGGAAGCGATCTTCGCAACGAGCTCGGTCTTGTTAAGAGTCTTATCAGCCATGAGTGTCCTCCTCGGACTTTCTTGCAGTCTGTAACTGGTACGTTCCACGAGCTCGCCTGAGTTCGCAGCTGGTCCACGAGGACCGCCTTGAATGTACCAGAAATCCGCATGTTTTCGCGGATATTCACGCCAATGCGGCCGAAAATGCCCGCGTGTCGCCGGATTCTTTGATTTTGTTCACAGTCTGCGCCCTATTTTGGCGGGTTAAACGCCTCAGGGCGCCCGTCGAAACGGACGCCCTGAGGACAAGAACTTCACCGTGTGGTGAGGTGGAAGGAGAACCTACCAGCTCGACTTGGTGATACCCGGCAGCTCACCGCGGTGAGCCATGTCGCGGAAGCGCACACGGGAAACACCGAACTTGGTCAGGATTCCACGGGGGCGACCGTCAACGGCGTCGCGGTTGCGCACGCGCACCGGCGAAGCGTTGCGGGGCAGCTTCTGCAGACCCAGGCGAGCGGCTTCGCGCTCGGCGGGGGTCGAGTTGGGGTTAACGAGGGCCTTCTTCAGCTCGAGACGCTTTTCTGCGTAGCGCTCGACGATGACCTTGCGCTGCTCGTTCTTCGCGATCATGCTCTTCTTAGCCATGTTTAGCGCTCCTCTCGGAATTCAACGTGCTTGCGCACTACGGGGTCGTACTTCTTGAGCACGATGCGGTCGGGGTTGTTCCGGCGGTTCTTGCGGGTTACGTAGGTGTAACCGGTGCCCGCGGTGGAACGGAGCTTGATGATGGGACGTACGTCCTGGTGCTTAGCCATGATTAAATCTTGCCTCCACGAGCCAGGATGTCCTTGACGACGGACTCGATGCCGCGAGCGTCAATAACCTTGATGCCCTTAGCGCTCAGGGTCAGGGTAACGTTGCGACGAAGCGAGGGTACGTAGTACGTCTTCTTCTGAACGTTGGGGTCAAACCGACGCTTGGTGCGACGGTGCGAGTGTGAAATGTTGTGTCCGAAGCCGGGTACGGCGCCGGTCACCTGGCACACTGATGCCATTGTGAATCTCCTTGAATACCGCGAAACCGATGGTTTCGCCCAAGATCTCTTGTCGGCACGAAGTGACTCGCGCCCGAGAGAGCGAGGTTTTCGTACGATCCGAACGGGGGAGTCCGTCCGGCCAAGGGTCAAGCTTATCTCATTCCGACGCGCCCGGCAAACCCGAAATGAGCCCTCGGCCGAATGGTCGTGACCGCTACCGCGCGGCCACCGCCTCGGCCGGGGCAACCTGGGAGACAAAGCGACGCAGCAGTGCCTCAACGTGCGCGGTGGGCACCGCGGCAGGACCCCACACGTGCACCCTGTAGTTCATGCCGGTAAACCCGGCCAGCAGCAGGCCCGACTCGAGCTCGGCGGTCTCCTGGGTCGCGCCGTGCGCAATGGCCCAGGACCCGACAACCCGGCACCACTTTTCGTGCGCCTGCGCGAGGATCCCGCCCTCGGGAGAGTGCAGCCGCTCGGTCACCCCGGCCTCAAACGCCAACCGGCTGGCAAGCAACCCGCGCCGCGTCAGACCTTCCGCCCACACGCGGAGCCCGCGCTCGATCAGGTCTTCCCCACTCAGCGAGAGCGGATCCACCCCCGTGATCTCGTTCGCCTGCCGGTCGCGCACGACCCCGAGGATCTCCTGGTCGAGCTGTTCCCTATTTCCAAAGTGATAGACGAGTGCGAACGTGCTCACGCCGAGCGCATCGGCGAGCGAGCGGAACGACGCCTGCGCGAGCGGAACGTCGACGAGATACTCGAGTATCTGATCGAGCAGCTCCGTCTTCCGTTCCGGATTTCCGGTCCGTGCCATGTTTTCCCCCAAACAACGATCCGAGCCCGCTGCGGTGCGTACTCGTCTGCGGTATTTTCCGCGGTGCTCGCATTATAAGAACGCTTGTTCTGAAAACAGGCTGGGAGTCCGGGGGATCGAACGTCGCCGTGTCGCAATCCAGGTGTTATCCTTCCGATTGTTATCTAGGAAGGGGACCGCGTGGGCCGTCCGGCAAATCCAAACCGCAGGCCAGAGCTGCTCGCGCAGATTCTGGAGTACGTGGCATCATCGTCGCTCTCGCGCGTCACGTTCCGCAGCCTCGCTTCCGCGCTGGGTGTCAGCACCTACGTGCTGGTCTACCATTTCGGCTCCCGCAAGGAGCTCATCGACGCCATCCTGGACGAGAGCGTGCGCATGCGCCGCGAGGCCCTCGACGGGCTCGACGTGGCCTCATTCAGCCGTGAGGAAATGCTCGTCTGGATGCGCGAAGCCTTCATCGCCTCGCTCGAGCCGCGGCACCTTCCGGGAATTCGCATCCAGTTCGAGGCAGGTTCGCTCGAGCGGATCGACCCGGATATCGGCACCCGAATTACCGATTCTTACGGGGTCTGGCGCGCCCTCTTTGGCGAGTGGCTGCGCCGTCAGGGCGTGGCGACGGCCGAGATCGATCGCCTCGCGGTGCACATCACAAACTGCCTGTTCGGCACCCAGTTCGGCTACCTCATCACGGGCGACCGTGAGGCCACCATCGACGTCTTCGACATCGCCCTCGCCACCACGATCGGCCAGGTAGACGCCGCCACGGCATAGCCCCCTACGTACACGCGCCTCGGGCGGTCACGGCAAATGCCCTGACCGCCCGAGGCGTTTTCGTCGCACCCACTTACTAGTGGGAATCGAACCCCTGATCGGTCAGCCAGCCGCGGATCCCCTCGCGCCCGCTGAGCGCCGCAATGTCTCCCACGCGCGCCGCGACCTGGGCCGGCCAGTCGTACTCGCTGCCCTGGGTGCGGTAGTAATCGGCGATGACCTCCTGGTAGCGGCGCACCTCCTCCAGGGTGTCGGCGTCTCGATAGCGCTCGGCGTGGTGCACGGCCGTCGGGGCGAGCCGTGGCTTGATGCCCGCGGTGTCCTCCGGATCCGGGTAGCCGAGGGCCACCGCGATCACCGGGAACGTGTGCCGAGGCAGCCCGAGCTCGGCCTGCACGGTTTCGGGATCGTTGCGAATCGACCCGATGATCACCGTGCCGAGCCCCAGGGATTCCGCCGCCAGCACGGCGTTCTGCGCGGCAATGGCCGCATCCACAAATCCGGTCAGGGTCTGCTCGAGATAGCTCACCGTCGAAATGTCCCCGCCCTGATCCGTGGCCACCACACCCGCGCGGTGATAGTCGGCCACCCACACCAGCAGGAGGGGTGCCGCGCTAATAAAGGGCTGACGCGCGGCGGCCGCGAGCCGGGTGAGCCGCGCACGATCGCGCACCGATACGACACTCCAGCTCTGCAGGTTTGAGGAGGTCGCCGCCGACTGCGCGGCCGCAACAATGGTCAGCAGCTCGGGGTCGCCCACCTCTCGCTCGAGAAACCGTCGCACGGATCGGTGCGCAAACTGGCGCTCCAGTACCGCGTTCCACTCCCCCGAACCGGCATCCACCCGCTCGCCGAACCGGCGACGGAACGCCTCACTTCTGCCGGCGCCACCCGCCTCAACCTCATCGCTGCGGACAAACTGATCGGGGGTGGTCTCGGCGGACACCGAGGACAGGGAATTCGACACGGGTGTTTCCTTTCGGGAGTGGTGCGTTAGTGCGCCAATTCTCGAAGTTCGGGAACGGCGGCGTGACTGATGTGATCCACGAGCTCTCGGATGAGTCGTCGGTCATCGGGAAGCTGCGTGACGGCGATGCGCAGACACGGGGTGTGCCGCTCATCACCGGGATAGGACGTACGACCCGAACCGACATCGATGCCGGAGCGGGCAAGGTTGATCAGGGCGACGGCCTCGTCCGGGATGTCCACCCAGACCACGAGGCTGTCGGCCCCGGCCCGCGCGGTCAGCCCGGCATCGCGCAGCTCCTCAAGGAGGAGGGTGCGGTGCCGCGCATAGGCCGCGGTGGCGAGGGACACACTGTGGGCGGCCCCCTGGTCCCGAATGAGACCCGCGAGCGCGTTTTGAAGAATGCGGCTGTTGGAGGCATACCCGTTGCTGCGCGCTTGGTTGACGCGCTCAACCAGCTCGGCCGAGCCGGCGAGGACGGCGGTGCGAATATCCACGCCGTAGGCCTTGCAGAAGCAGCGTACGTGCAGCACGCGGTCCGCAAGTTCCTCCCCCAGCGATACGCGAGCGGTCGGGCCCAGCGGCCCGATCGTGTCATCCTCCACGATCCAGACGGCCGGTGCCTCGCGCAGCACCGCCGCGAGCTCCCCCATGCGCTGCCGGGAGAGTCGACCAAACCTGGCATACGAGCCCGTGGGCTGGAGGACAATGCCGGACACGCCCTGGGCGAGGGCCGCCCGGACCGAATCGACCAGTGGGCCCTGCTCATCGGCGTGGATCGTGACCGCGGCCACGTCCAGCTCGCGCAGCATATCGAGGGCACCGGGCGCGGCCGGCACCTCGACGCCGATCGGCCCACCCTCACGCGCGATCGCGTTCAGGGCGAGGTACATCGCCTCGGTGCCACCGCCCGCCGTCGTCCAGGCGGGTGGAACAAACGGCCAGCCGGGCTCGAGCTGCCGCTGCAACCGAGGCAGGATGTACTCGCGCCCCACCACGTTGAGCGACTCCTCGCGCAGGGCATCCACCAGGATTCGGCCGAGGGCCGGATGCAGGTCGTACTGCGGATATCCCCAGGACAGATCGATCTCGCTCCACTGAACCGTTCGGGTTTTGCCCTTGCGGGTATCAGCGATCGTGGTGCCACCGCGACGCTTGGTTTCCACCAGGTCGGACTCGCGCAGCAGCGCCCAGGCGGCGGCCACGGTACTGGGGCTCAGCTCCAGCACCGTAGCCACCTCGCGAATCGTCGGCAGACGGTCGCCCACGGCCAGCTCCCCCGAACCGATGAGCTCGGCTACGTGGTTGTGCAGCTGACGCGCGTTGCGAATCGTCCCGGCTCGTCCATCGAACGGCCCGGGCCCACTGTCTCCATACATATCTCTGCCCCTTAGGTTCCGAACTCATATCATACGGAACTTTGCGGCTCGAATGTTTCGCGATGTTCGGCGCGCAAATGGAGTGGTGCTACTCGGTGCGCTGGAGCACCCGATCATCGATCGAGATGCTCTCGGCGGCATCGATGGCCGCCGGGTTTTCGCTCCCCGCACGGCGCGCGAGCTCCTCCCGAACCCGAATGTGCGCGGGCACCGCCGGGAGGCCGAAATTCTCGCGCAGCGTGGTGCCCGCGTAGGAGTCCGGGTAGACGCCGCGCTCCTGCAGCTCGGGGACCAGGCGATCGGTGATCTCGGCCACGCCGTTCGGGAAGTCGCTGGGGTAGTAGTTGATGCCGTCCAGGGCGTCCGACTTCAGGTAGTGCACCAGCTTGTCCGCGACCTGTCCGGGGGTTCCGATGAAGGCCCGCGGGCTGTGGAACCCGGCCACCAGCTCGCGCACCGAGCGGTGACCGCGCTCCTCGAAGCGCTGCCGCCAGCCGCGGGCCACCGACTGCGGGTCGTTTCCGGTGTGGACGATGCCGTGACCAAGGTTCTGCTTGGTGATCACCGGCTCGGTCTCGGGCAGCGGGCCATCGAGGTCCAGGTCCGGAAGCTCAATACCCCAGACGTCCTCGACCTGCTGGCGGATCGAGCGGTCATTCAGCAGGTGCAGCCGCTGCTGATGTTCGGCGCGCTCCTGCGCTTCGGCCTCGGTGTCCCCCAGGATCACGCTCGCGCCGGGTAGCACCTTGATGTCGTCGCCCGGGCGACCGTAGCTGCGCGCGCGAGCCCGGATATCCGCGGAGTACGCCACCGCGTCATCGAAGTCGATCTGGAACGTGTAGAGCGCCTCGGCGTGACGGGCCGCAAAGTCGCGCCCCTCGGCCGAGTTTCCGGCCTGGAAGTACACCGGATACGGCTGCGGGCTCGGCGGAACGCTCGGTACCGCGCGGAAGCGCTGATACTCGCCGTGGCTCTCGACCAGGCCGATACCCTCCGACCAGGCCTCGGCCTCGGTGGAGTGCGCGACCGCGTCGGTGGGCCAGGCCTCCCACAGCGCCTGCACCCCGTTGACGTATTCCTCGGCATTTGTGTAGCGAGCGGAGTTCGGCAGCCAGCCGGGCTTGCGGAAGTTTCCGCCGATCCAGGGGTTTTCGGTGGTGATCACGTTCCACGCTCCGCGGCCTCCGCTCAGGAGATCCACGGTGGCTAGGCGTCGCGCCAGCTCCACCGGCTTCGAGTAGGTGGTGTTCAGGGTTGCGGCCAGGCCGATGTTTTTGGTGCGGGCGGCGAGAAACGCGAAGTGCACCAGGGCATCCTGACGCCCGGTAAAGCGAATATCGTTCAGTTTTCCGAGGTGCTCGAAGTGGCGCTGCGCCTCGCCGAACAGCACGGTGCTGAACAGCCCACGCTCGGCGTCCTGCACAAACTTCAGCGTGATTTCCGGGTCGAAGTAGTCGCGGTGATCCTCGGTTTTTGCCCACTCATACTGACCGCCAAATCCCAGGAACAGGGAGAGGTGGAAGCGGGCGTTCGGGCGGGGGTAGTCGGGTGTTGAACTCATGATTCTCTCCTGATTCAGCGCGCGGCGCGCTCGAGGGCGAAGACGTTCTGACGCGGGGCGAGGGCTAATCGCTCCGTGAGGGTACGGGCGATAGTCGCCCGCTCGTGCACGCCGCGCTCGGCCAGGGCCGGCAATACGGCCTGGGAGAGCAGCGGAATGTCCACGTCGTTGACCGCGGGAAGGAGGCGAACCCCGTCCACGTGATCGGCAATACCGGCGAGAAGCTCGGTGAGGGCTGCCGGGGTGCCGGCAAAGAGTAGGGCCGGGCGGTCCTCGTTCCACTCCCCCGCGGCCTCGAGCTCGGCCAGGCGGCGGGCGGCGGCGTCCGAATCGGCGGCAAGGACAACCCGGACATCCTGGATCACCGAGCGCGCCCCGGCGGCACGGGCCGCCGCCGCGCGGGCCGACACCTCCTGCGGGCCGCGTGCGTCGAGGAACACGACGTCCACACCCTCGCCGAGGTTATCCCCCGCATAGCCGAACACAACGAGCTGACCCTGCGGCGGGCGGGCAACAATACTCGGCCCTTCGACGGTAAAGAACTCCCCCACAAAGTCGGTATTGTGCCAGCGCTCGAGGTTGAAGAATCGCGGAATGCTCTGATCGGCGAGGATCGCGCCGTCCTCCCAGGTGTCCCAGATGCGGCGCACGGCGGTCACAACCTCGACCGCCTCGCGGTGCAGACGGTCGGTATCGGTGATCTCCTCCTCGTTGAAGGACGCCGCGATCGCCGGGGTCTCATCGATCGTGGGGATCCAGCCCGCCCAGCCTCCCGAGGTCCAGTCGACGCTCGCGAGCTGGTTGGCCAGATGGAAGGCCTCCGCGCGGATGGTGTTGGTGTCCACCACGATGCCGATGTTGTGGGTGTGCCCGGCGAGGAAGCCCGCAAGTTCGGTGGCGCTCAGGCGAATCAGCGGATTCCGGGTGGGAAACTCCCCCGGTTCCGGCGGCGTGCGCAGGCTCAGGAAGTCGTATCCGGCCTCGTCCAGGTGCCGCGCCTGCCCCGCGATGTGCTCCGGGTTCAGGGCGACGTGCGGCGGATGCGTGGCAAACCTCCACGCCGCTCGATGGCTGCCCACGAGATCCAGCTCGATCCCGATTACCAGTTCTGTCATGTCCTGCCCCTCACTCGATTGTCTCGGTCAGCAGTCACGATATAACCGTCGGAATCATGTGTGCGAGTATGTCTCTTTATTTCGTAACAAATTATGTGTGTGGTTCTTTTGTAGCGAGTATGGGGCTCACCCCGGGCGCGCCGCGTCCCCAGATTCTCGGAAGGAAGCCCACGTGACGCCCTATATTCTGCGCCGAATCGGCTATGCGCTGTTCGTAGTGTGGGCCGCATACACGGTGACTTTTGTGTTGCTTTATCTTCTGCCCAGCGATCCGGTCGAGCTCATGCTGACCACCACGGGGGCGGGGGAGAGCTCGCTGAAGGTGTCCGATGAGGCGCGAGCGGCACTGACCGCCAAGTACGGATTCGATCAGCCGTTCATCATTCAGTACCTGATGCTGCTGGGCCGCGCACTCACCGGAAACTTTGGCGACTCGCTGCAGCACAAGACACCGATCACCGAGCTCATCGTGAGCACCGCACCGCAGACCCTGCAGCTCGCCGGACTGGCCCTGCTGTTCTCACTCATCATCGGTGTGGGAATCGCACTGCTGGCCAATTTCAGCCGCTCAAACCCGGTGCGCAGCATCCTGTTTTCGCTCCCGCCGGTGGCCGCGTCACTCCCGGCGTTCTGGATCGGCCTGCTGCTCCTCCAGTTCTTCTCCTACCAGCTGAAGTGGTTTCCGGCGCTGGGCAACAACGGCTTCCCGGCGCTGGTGCTGCCCGCGCTGACCCTCGCCATTCCGGCCGCCGCGACCTACGCCCAGATTCTCGGGCGGGGGATGGCGAAGGAGCTACACGCCCCCTACATCGATATCGTGCGGGCCAAGGGGGCGTCCCGGGCGCGCGTGCAGCTCGTTCACGCGTTCCGAAACGCCATGCTGCCTGCGCTCACGATCCTCGGCATCACGATCGGCGGAATCCTCGCCGGCGCAGTGGTCACCGAGACGGTTTTTTCTCGCCGCGGGCTCGGCCGACTCCTGCAGGGGGCGGTCGACGCGCAGGATATTCCCCTGGTGCAGACCCTGGTGATCCTCTCCGCGGTGGCCTTCGCCGTCGCGAACCTCGCGGTAGACCTCATTTATCCGCTCCTCGATCCGCGCATTGCGCGCGCGGGAAGGTAACACCATGGCACACGGTTCAGACACCCTGATTGACCGCGATACCGCGGCGAGCGCGGCCGCGGTTGCGGGGGAGTGGCCCGCCCCGGGCGACACGGTGGCACCGCGCGAAACCGACATCGCCGGCGCACTCGACGTGGCCGAGGCGGAGCCCCACCGGGAAAAGCTGGGCGCACGCCTGCGCCGCATCGACTACGGCCTGGTCATCTCGGTGGCCGTGGTGGTGCTCGTCCTGCTGTGGGCGCTGGTGCCCAGCTGGTTCACGCCCTACGATCCGATTCTCGGGGTGGGGGCGGATGCCAAGCAGCCGCCGAGCGGCGCGCACCCGTTTGGCACCGACGCTATCGGGCGCGATATCTTCGCCCGAGTGGTGCACGGATCGGCGCTGTCACTCCAGGCCACGGCCCTCGCCATCGCGATCGCGTTTGTGGTCAGTGCCGTGATCGGTCTGCTCTCGGGATACGTGGGCGGCTGGGTGGATGAGGTGCTCATGCGCATCATCGACGTGCTGCTCTCGATCCCCTCGCTGCTGCTCTCGCTCATCCTGATCACCGCCCTCGGCTTCGGCACGATGAACGTCGCCATCGCGGTGGGAATCGGGTCGGTCGCGGCCTTTTCGCGGGTGCTGCGCTCCGAGGTACTGAAGGTGCGCACCTCGGCGTTCGTCGAGGCGGCGAAGGTGTCCGGGGTGCGCTGGTGGTCGATCCTGATCCGACACGTGTTCCCGCACGCCGCGACCCCGATCCTGGGCCTCGTGGCGCTCGAATTTGGCGCGGCTATCCTCGCCATTTCAGCCCTCAACTTCCTCGGCTACGGCGCGAAACCGCCCACGCCCGAATGGGGCACCCTGGTGGCCGATGGCCGCTCCCACCTCGCCTCGGCCTGGTGGATGACCACGCTGCCCGGCCTCGTAATCGCCGTGGTTGTTCTCGCCGCCGCCTATATCGGCCGAACCCTGGAGAACCGACGATGACCCTCACCGACCCCGCTGTCGCAACCCCGGCCGTTGATCACACCGATTCGGTCCTGCGCATCTCCGATCTCAGCATCGCCTACTCCGCCGGTGCCGGGCGACGCGTGGAGGCCGTGCGCGGCGTCTCCCTGCACGTGCAGAAGGGGGAGACGGTGGCCCTCGTGGGCGGCTCCGGCTCGGGCAAGTCGACGATCGCGCTGAGCACACTCGGCCTCCTGCCGCGGGCCGCCTCGGTAACCGCCGGGGAGATTCTGATCGACGGCATCGACGTGGCCGGGGCATCGGAGCGCACCTGGGCACGCAAGCGCGGTGCGTCGATCAGCCTGATCCCGCAGGACCCCACCGTGAGTCTTGACCCGGTCTACCCGATCGGGCGGCAGATCGCCGAGGTGCTCGCCATTCACGGCACCGTACCGCGGGCGCTGCGCCGCGAGCGCGTGCTGGAGCTGCTGCGTCAGGTGGGCATCGACCGGCCCGAGCAGCGTGCCGATCAGTTTCCGCACCAGCTCTCCGGTGGGCAACGGCAGCGGGTCCTGATCGCCATCGCGATTGCCAACAATCCCTCGATCTGCATCGCCGATGAACCCACCTCGGGGCTCGATGTGACCGTGCAGAAGCGGGTGCTGGATCAGATCGATCAGCTTCGCGCCGAGCACGAGACCGGCATCCTGCTGATCACCCACGACCTGGCTGTCGCCGCCGATCGCGCCGACCGCATCATCGTGCTCGAAAAGGGCCGCATCGTCGAGCAGGGCACCCGGGACGAGGTGCTGGGCAACCCCACGCACCCGTACACGCGCGCGCTGCTGGAGGCCGCCCCCTCGCTCACGGCGGTTCCGGCAGCACGCCCGGACGTCCTGGTCGAAGCCCCCACGCTGCTGCGGATCACCGACCTCCACAAGACCTACGGCCACGGGCAGGGAGCGGTGGCCGCCGTGAATGGTATTTCACTCGAGGTGAAGCGGGGGACGACCCTGGCCATCGTGGGGGAGTCGGGCTCGGGGAAGTCCACCACCGCCCGCATCATCACCGGCCTCGAAACCGCAACCTCGGGCACGCTCGACTTCGACGGCGTTGACCTCCACGGCGCGAGCGCCCGCACCCGGCGGCAGCTCTCCCGGCGCATTCAGCTGGTGCAGCAAAACCCGTTTTCCTCGCTGGACCCGCGCTTCACCCTCGCGGAGATCATCGGGGAACCGTTGCGAGCCTTCGGGGCGTCACGGTCCGCCCGCACACCGCGCGTGCTGGAGCTTCTGGATCAGGTACGCCTACCCCGCAGCTTCGCCGGCCGGCGCCCGGGGGAGCTCTCCGGCGGTCAGCGTCAGCGCATCGCCATCGCCCGGGCCCTCGCCGCGGCCCCAGACTTCGTGGTGCTGGATGAGCCGGTCTCGGCACTCGACGTTTCGGTCCAGAAGCAGATCCTCGACGTCCTGAATGAAATCCAGCGCGAGACCGGGGTCACCTACCTCCTGATCTCGCACGACCTGGCCGTGGTGCGCCTGATCGCACACGAGGTCGCGGTGATGCAGGCCGGCGAGATCGTCGAGTCTGGCCCGACCGCGGACGTCTTCGAGCGTGCCACACACCCGTATACGCGCCGCCTGATCGACGCGATTCCCGGCAGCCGCCACCAGGTTTCCCCCTAGCCCCACCCGCACCACCCCATCCACACCCCCATTCGCTCCTCCACCCGGGAGCACCACGAGAGGAACACCATGAAGAAGAGACCCGTCCTGATCGGGGCGCTACTCACCGCCGCACTCGCACTCAGCGGTTGCGCGGGCGGAGCCGCCGCGGGCGAGGCCGAGAAGCCCGCAACCTCCGGCCCGGTGGTCGGCGGCAACCTCACGGTGGGCGTCGTCGCCTGGATCGGCCCGCTGGATCGCCAGCAGTCCTCCAGCCGCACCTTCACCAACATCCAGGTCACCGACTCGCTCGTGGATCAGGACCCGGACACCGGCAAGATCGTGCCCTGGCTCGCCAGCAGCTGGGAGATCGAAAACGATGGCGCGCGCTACGTGTTTAAGCTGCGCGATGACGTGACCTTCAGCAACGGCGAGAAGTTCGATGCCGAGGCCGTAAAGCTCAACTTCGACTCGATTATCGAGCTGGGCAAGCAGGGCACCGCGGGTCAGGCCAACGCCTACCTGCGCGGGTACACCGGCACCGAGGTGATCGATCCGTACACCGTCGCGATCTCCTTCGACGCGCCCAAGGCCGGCTTCCTGCAGGCCGCGTCCGAGGCCCCGCTCGGTTTCGTCTCGCCCTCCACCACCAAGCAGACCATCGAGGAGCGCGCAAACGGCGTGATCGGCACCGGTCCATTCGTCATCAAGGACGTCGTGAAGGACGAGCGTCTCGTGCTGAGTGCCCGGAAGGACTATGAGTGGGGTTCCACGGCGCGAAAGAACGCCAGTGCGCCGCACATCGACACCCTCACCTACCTCGTCATCCCCGAGTCCTCGGCCCGCATCGGCGCGCTCACCAGCGGTTCGGTGGACGCCATCCAGTGGCCCTCCTCGAACAACATCGACGAGGTCGACAGCGAGTACAGCGTCTACTCGCGCCCCTCCGCAGGCATCGTCTACTCGCTCTACCCCAACACCGCGGACCCAATCCTCTCCCAGGAGGCACCGCGCCGAGCCGTGCAGCGCGCGATCAACCGTCAGGAGATCAAGTCGGTACTGCTCGATAAGACCATCCAGCCCGCAACCAGCGTGGTCTCGGCCGTCTTCCCGACCTACACCGATCTCAGCGACAAGCTCAGCTACAACCCCGACGAGGTCAAGAAGATCCTCACTGCGGACGGCTGGGCCATCGGATCCGACGGCATCTGGGCCAAAAACGGCCAGCGCCTCGCGCTGAGCCTGCCGTTTGAAAGCAGCGAAAACAAGGCGCTGTTCGAACTCATCCAGCAGCAGCTCAAGGCCAACGGCATCGAGCTCGACCTCCGCCAGGTCACCGGTGCGGAGCTCCAGGCCAGCCTAAAGTCGGGCGACTACGCGTTCGCATTTGGTAACTTCACCCGCCCCGACCCGGACGCCTTCCTGGTCAACTTCGTGCCCGAGTACTCCAACCTCGCCCGCGCGGACGTCACACCCGAGCTGACCCAGCTCATCAAGGACCAGTCGGTCAACGTAGACGCCGCGAGCCGGGCAAAGCAGTCCGCCGACATTCAGGCGGGCCTGATCGACCACGCGATCAGCATCCCGCTGCACGAGGCGGTCTCGGTGATCGTCACCGATAAGAAGGTGCACGACGTAGCATTCACCGCGCAGTGGTGGGCGATCTTCGGAGCCGCCTGGATCGACCAGTAACCTCCACCGCACGTACATAGAGGGGCGGGCGATCTTCGGAGCCGCCTGGATCGACCAGTAACCTCCACCGCACGTACATAGAGGGGCGGGCGATCTTCGGAGCCGCCTGGATCGACGAGTAACCACGGAAAAAACACACAACAGTGGGCACCCGCGCCAACCGGCCGGGTGCCCACTCGTGTGTGCGGGGAGCGCTAGGCGCGCGCCGCCGCGGCGGTGCAGTCGGCGCATAGGCCGAAGATGTCGACGACGTGACGCGCCTCGGTGAAGCCGTGTTCGGCGGCCACGCGGGAGGCCCACGCCTCGACCTCGGTGGCCTCGATCTCGGCGGTGGTACCGCACTGGCGGCAGATCAGGTGGTGGTGATGATCGATGCTCGCGCAGGAGCGGTAGATGGCCTCACCCTCCGGGGACTGGAGGGAATCCGCCTCGCCCTCGGTGCTGAGATCCGCGAGGGCGCGATAGACGGTGGCCAGGCCAATGGGGGAGCCGGTACGGTGCAGCTCGGTGTGCAGCGCCTGCGCGCTGATAAAGCCTTCGGAGCGTTCAAGCGCCTCCCGCACAGCCTCACGCTGCCAGGTATTTCGCCGAATTGCCATGCTTTCCCTCACCTGTCTGCGTCCGTTCGGACGCCTTCCAGCGACCCCGTTAGGCCGCCACTCCGGCAGTAGTGCCGGCGCTGCGGAACGACCGTGTCCGCGTGCGGCGCGCCTCGATAATCCGACACACCAGGTAGATCGCGAACGAAATCGTGGTGATGTACGGGCTGATCGGAAGCGAACCACCCAGTGCCAGCAGGATACCCCCTACGGCCGAGACAAAGCCAAACAGCATGCTCAGAATCGGCACGAGAATGGGTGATGCCGACACCCGCATCGCGGCCGCCGCCGGGGTCACCAGCAGCGCGAGCACCAGCAGCGCACCAATAATCTGCACCGAAACTGCAACCATCAGGCCGAGCAGCACCATGAACACCAGCGAGACGGCCCGAGTGGGCACCCCGCGCGCGGCGGCCACGTCGGCATCCAGCGAGTCAAAGCTCAGCGGGCGCCAGATGAGGCCGAGGCCCAGCAGCACCACGAGGCTGATCACGATCAGCCAGAGCAGCTGCGGGTCATCCACCGAGACGATCTGCCCGGTGAGCAGACCAAACTTATTGGCCGTGCGCCCCTGGTAGAGCGCGAGGAACAGGATTCCAAGACCCAGACCAAACGGCATCAGGACGCCGATGATCGAGTTGCGATCGCGCGCCCGGGAACCCATCACGCCGATGATGATGGCCGCGATGAGCGAGCCCACGAGCGAACCCGCCACCACGTTGACGCCCAGCAGCAGGGCGGCCGCGGCCCCGGCGAACGAGAGCTCACTGATGCCGTGCACCGCGAAGGCCATATCGCGCTGCATCACAAAGACACCGATCAGGCCGCCAACGATACCGAGCACGGCACCGGCGATGACGGAGTTCTGCACCAGCTGGAGGAGTTCGCCGTAGTTCGCAAAGGAGAACATCCGCGACCAGAGGTCATCCCCGCCGCCGGCCGCGGCGGTCAAAATCAGGGGGGCGAGCGCGGTGGTCATCGGGAAGCCTCGGTCGTGTCGTCGTGCGGGTGGTGGTCGTGGGTGTCCGGCAGGCCCATCACCACGACGCGGCCACGGGAGCGGAACACCTCCACCGGGGTCTGGTACAGCTCGCTCAGCACGTCGCTGCGCAGCACCTCATCCGGGGTGCCCTCGCGGAACTGCCCACCCGCGAGGTAGAGGATGCGATCCACCATGCCGAGCACGGGGTTCACATCGTGGGTCACAAACACCACGGGGGTGCCGTGGGTGCGGCGGCGCCGGTCAATGAGTTCGGAGACCTCGCGCTGATGGTTGAGGTCGAGGCTCAGCAGGGGCTCATCGCAGAGCAGGAGATCCGGGTCTCCGGCGAGCGCCTGGCCCACCCGGAGTCGCTGCTGCTCGCCGCCGGAGAGCGTCCCCACCGGGGCATTCGCGTAGTGCGAGGCCCCCACGGACTCGAGCAGCTCGTCCACCCGCTCGCGTTCTCCGCGGCGGGGGAGGGGCAGCCCAAAACGGTGCCCGTTGACGCCGAGAGCCACGAGATCACGCGCCCGCATCGGGGTGCCCGGCGGAATCATCTTCTGCTGCGGAATGTAGCCGATGCGGCGGTCACCGCGGCGCACGTCATCGCCGCGGAACTCGATGGTGCCGGCGGTGAGATCCTGCTGGCCGAGAATCGTGCGCAGCAGGCTCGACTTCCCCGAGCCGTTGGGCCCGAGAACCGCGAGGAACTCACCGCGGCACACGTCGAGGGAGAGGTGATCCCAGAGCGTACGCCCGCCAAAACCGAGGCGGGCGTCGCGCAGGCGGAGCACCGGAGCATCCGGGTGGCCGTGTTCGTGTGCGGCCGCGGATGCGTCCGGTGCGCCGGTCACTTCTTGGCGACCTTTGCGAGGTTGTCGATGTTGTCCTGCATCCAGCTCACGTAGTCCTTGTTGTTGGGCAGGGTCTCGGTGAAGTCCACCACCGCGACGCCCGCGGCCTCGGCGGCCTTACGGACCTGTTCGGTCTCGGGGCCACTGGTCTGATCATTGTAGGCGAGCAGGAGCACATCCCCCGCACCGACCGCCTGGAGCGTGGCCTGCATGACGGCGGGTGACACGTCGGTACCCTCCTCGATGGCCTCGCTGTACTCGGCGGGGGTCACGTTGTTCATACCCGCGGCATCCAGCAGGTACATCGGCACGGGCTCGGTGATCGCGGCGTTTTTGCCGTTCAGCTCGGGCTTCAGGGCCTCCACGCGCGTGGTGAGCTCATCGAGCTTTGCGGCGAAGGTGTCGTAGTTCTTGTGGAAGGCGTCGGCCTCGGCCGGGCGGGCGTCGCCGAGGACGTGGGTCAGGTCGTGGGCGACGTTCTTGACGCCCTCAAAGCTGTACCAGACGTGCTCGTTGAAGCCCTCGACGTGGTTGTGCTCGTCGTGGTCCTTCGCGGCCTCCTTCGAGGAGTCATCGGGGGCGGCCGTCTCGGCGTCGTGGTCGTGATCGTGCGCCTCGTGACCGGGCAGCAGGCCGGAGGCCTCGGCCGCGTCGACGACCTTCGGGCCGTTGCCCTTGTGGGCATCCAGCAGGGTGTTCATGAAGTCGTCGTATCCGCCGCCGTTCTTGATCACGACGTCGGCCTTCGAGATTGCGAGGGAGTCCTGCGCGGTGGCCTCATAGCTGTGCGGGTCCTGCGCAACGGAGCTGATCAGGCTGGTCACGGTGCCGTGATCGCCGAGGATCGCCTGGGCGATCGAGCCGTACACGCTAGTGCTGGCCACGACCGTGAGCGGTGCGGTGGAGTCACCGGAGGCTTCGGCGTTGCCCGGGGCGGAGCAGCCGCTGAGGACCAGGGCGAGCGCCGGCAGCGCGACGAGGGGGGCGAGGAGTCGTTTCTTCATATGAGAAACGTTATCAGTAATGATAACCGTTCTCAACACGGGCGATTCTGGACGCGTTTCCTCCACCAAAAACGCCGTGCGCACCACCGAAATTCCGGGGCACGCACGGCGAATTTACGGGCGAAAACCGAAATTCTCGCGCGGAGGCTACAGGGAGTCCACATACTCCTTGTTGTCGGCCATCCACGAGCGCACGAGCTCCTGCAGGTCGCCATCGCGATCGTTGAAGAGTGCGTTCTCGAGCGAGGCGAGGGTCTCGTCATCCATCGAGAAGGCGCGAATCCGCTTCTCAAGCGACGGGAACTTCTCCTTAAACGTGGTGCTTCCCACCGAGTGCACGCTCTCGGCCGTGCCGAGCGAGTTCTTCGGATCCTCAAGGTCGCGCACCGGGAAGGCGTCATACGCCCAGTGCGGCTGCCACAGGGTCACGGCGATGTTCTCGCCCTTGGCCGTGGCCGCCTTCAGCTCACCCAGCATCGCCGGGGTCGAGGAGGTCACGAGCTTGAGCTCGTCGCCAATCTCATAGTCGGGGAACACATTGTTCTGCACCTGCTTGGTCAGGCCGGCCCCGGCCTCGATACCGACGATGCGGTTGCCGAACTTATCGGCATTCTCCTTGAGCTCCTCGATCGTGGTAATCGGGGCGTCCTCATTTACCGCGATCGTGAGCTTCGCGTTGTCGTACCAGGAGCCGAGATCCACGAGCCTATCGCCGAACCGATCGAACTGGTCCTTGTGGGTGGTCGGCAGCCAGCTGTCGAGCAGCAGATCGTAGTCGCCATCGGAGATACCGGTGTAGACCGGAGCCACGTCGGCGTAGGTCAGCTTGACGCTGTAGCCCTCATCCTCCAGCACGGCCTTCCACAGCTCACTCGCGGCAATCCCCTCATCCCAGCCATTGAATACGGCAACGTTGAGGGTCTTCTGGTCGCCGTTATCGAGCGTTTCGGCGGGGGTGGCGCTCGAGGAGCAGCCCGCGAGCGTCAGGGCGCCGGCGGTGAGGAGGGCGCCCGCGGTGAGCAGGCGACGGGGTGCGGTGTTTCGAATCTTGGACATAATCGTTCCCTTCGGCGGCGACGTCTCGGTCACCGCTCACGTATCGAAATGAGTTGTTGCGCTGTTGCTGTGTTGCGATCTAGGCGGCGGAGGCCGCCGCTGTGCGCTTCGCGAGGAATCGGCGCTGCCGGGGCTTCGCCAGTGCGGCGGTCATCCGGTCGAGATAGACGGCGAGAATCACGACGCTGATACCCGCCTCGACGCCGAGCCCCGTATTGAGCTGGGTCAGGCCCGAAACCACGTCGGTGCCGAGGCCCTCGGCCCCCACCATCCCGGCGATCACCACCATCGAGAGCGAGAGCATGATGACCTGGTTCACGCCGGCCATGATGGTCGGCATCGCGAGCGGCAGCTGAATCTGGCGCAGGATGCGTCCGGGGGAGGCACCGAAGGCGTGGCCGGCCTCGACCACCTCGCGGTCCACGCCACGAATACCCAGCTCGGTGAAGCGCACCCCCGGGGCCAGCGCAAACATGATGGTGGCGACGATTCCCGGCACCACACCCACCCGGAACAGCACGAGGGCGGGGATCAGGTACACGAACGCGGGCATGGTCTGGAGGAAGTCCAACACCGGGCGGACGATCGCCGAGGCGGTATCCGAACGGGCGGTCAGGATACCCAGCGGCAGCGCGATGATCAGCGCGATGAGGCTCGCCACGATGACGAGCGCGAGCGTGTGCATCGCGTTTTCCCACTGCGAGACACCCACCACGAGCAGGAGCCCGGCGAGGGTTCCGAGGGCAAACTTCCAGCCGCGCACCCAGAGGCCCGCGAGCACGAGGATCAGGATCATGACCCAGAAGGGCGGCCCCGCAAACACGGTGTCCACGGCGTCGTACAGGCCCTTGAACACCGCGCGAATCACGTCAAACAGGCCCGAGAGGTTCGTGGTGACGAAGGTCTCTACGGACTCCACCCACTTACCCAGCGGAATGCGGCCGGTGTCGAGGAAGCGGTCCCAGCCCGCGTTCATCACGGCGATCATGCGCGACCTCCCGTGTTCGTGCGTGCGGATCCGGGCGCATCACCCGGGGTTCTTGTGGGGACATTATCCGGCCCGCCGGTGGCGCGCAGGGTCTCGGTAATGACCTCAACGGGCACGGTGGCCGGGGCAATAATCGCGTTTTCCGCGGTGATCACCGGCTGGACGTTTGCGAGCGCTGCGAGCAGCGTGACCCTCGGGACGGTACCGACCAGGCGATTCTGATCATCAACCACCGCGACCGGCAGCGGACTCTCGGCGGCGGGCTCGAAGAGGTCAATCAGCAGCGCGTCACGGGTCACCGTGGCCGCGGCCTGCTGCAGGGCGGGGGAGAGGTCCCGCGCGCCCGAGCGTACGAGGTTCAGCACGTCGGCATCGCGCACGACACCGAGCAGGGTGCGTCCCGGGCCGAGCACAAACACGGTGGAGGTCTGGGCATCCCGCATCACGCGGAGCGCGGCTCGGGGGCCGGCGGAGAGCTGGACCACCGCGTGCGGGGCCTCCATCACGCCCTCGGCGGTGAGCACCCGGGCGCGGTCTACGTCGTGCACGAACTGCGCGACGTAGTCGTTGGCGGGGTCGGTCAGGATCTCATCCGGGGTGCCGACCTGCACGATGCGACCGTCGCGCATCACGGCGATGCGGTCACCGAGGAACATGGCCTCGTTCAGGTCGTGGGTGATGAAGATGATGGTCTTGCCAAGCTCGCGCTGGAGGTCAACGAGCTGCTCCTGCATTTCTCGGCGGATCAGCGGGTCGAGGGCCGAAAAAGCCTCGTCCATCAGCAGCACGTCGGTGTCGGCGGCGAGTGCGCGGGCGAGGCCCACTCGCTGCTGCATTCCGCCCGAGAGCTGACCGGGGAGCTTGTGCTCCCAGCCCGCAAGACCCACCCGATCGAGGATCTTCATGGTGCGCTCTCGGCGCTCCGCGGCGGGCATGCCCTGGATCTCCAGCGCGTAGGCGGCGTTATCGAGCACCGTGCGGTGGGGCAGCAGCGCGAAGTGCTGAAAGACCATGGAGACCGACTTTCGCCGAATATCGCGCAGTTTGGGTGCCGGAATTCCGGCAATCTCACTACCCATGACCCGTACGGAACCCGAGGTGGGCTCCAAGAGGCCGTTCAGCATACGGATCAGGGTGGATTTCCCCGAACCACTGAGGCCCATCACCACGAAGATCTCTCCGGGCAGCACCTCGAACGAGGCGTCGATCACGGCCGCGGTTCCCAGCGCGGCGATCTCGTCGCGGGACGCCCCGGAACGCATCCGGTTCAGGGCTTCGCGCGGCTTTTTTCCAAAGATTTTGTAGAGGCTCGATGCCTCCACGGCAAAGTTATGTGACACAGCAGTTTTCCGGTCACCCGGGCGACGTTTCCGCCAGCGGCCAGGTGACACTCGCTCTTACGTCCGGGTCTTCCACGCCCGGCATACCCCCGTACTCAAGCCTCCCCGAACATCGGTGGTTTTCGGGTGGCGAAGGGTGGCATACCCGGAGCGATCATGGGACCGCCTCCGGCGCGACTGACCATACGCCCGGCTCACACCTCCACAGAAAGTGTCTACCGGTCGCGGGCTCGTTGCGGACTCTTTGTCCGTCATCAACGCTAACAACCTCGGGCGCGAGTTGCCAATCGAGAACCCTTAGATCACGCCGCAAACGCCACACTGAGCCGAGAACCCGTGAATGAAAGTCCAGGTGAAGGCACAATAATCGGACCGTTACCGGAACGTTACATCACATCCATACAAGTGCCGCCAAACGCACACACCCCCGGGCATGTTGTCTCACAGACAACCCGGGGGTGTGCGGGTGGGAAACCCTAGTCGAGCAGCAGCGCGGGCTCCTCGATAATCGAGGCCACGTCGGCGATGAACCGGGAGACAACGTCGCCATCCACCACGCGGTGATCGAAGGAGCCACCGATGGTGGTCACGAAGCGCGGACGCACCTCGCCATCCACAACCCAGGGCTTCTGCTTGATCGTGCCGAGCGCAACGATGCCGACCTCGCCCGGGTTCAGGATCGGGGTTCCGGTGTCCATGCCAAACACGCCGATGTTGGTGATCGTAATCGTGCCGTCCTGCATGTCCGCCGGGGTGGTCTTGCCGTCACGCGCGGTCAGGGTGAGCTGTTCGAGCGACTTGGCGAGCTCGAGCAGCGACATCCCCTGTGCCTCCTTGACGTTCGGAACGATCAGACCGCGCGGGGTGGCCGCGGCGATGCCGAGGTTCACGTAGTGGCGGACGATGATCTCGTTCTCGGTCCAGGTGGCGTTGACCATCGGGTTGCGGCGCACGGCCCAGATGATGGCGCGGGCCATGATCAGCAGCGGAGAGACCTTCACACCGGCAAAGTCGGGGGAGGCCTTCAGGCGCTTCACGAACTCCATCGTGCGGGTGGCGTCCACGTCCACGAACACGCTCACGTGCGGCGCCGTGAACGCGCTCTGCACCATCGCCTGCGCGATGGCCTTACGCATGCCCTTGACCGGGATGCGCTCCTCGCGCTCGGGGGCCCAGGCGGGCGTCTCGATGTTGCGGAACACGCTGGCCTGACCGGCCGAGCGCACCACATCATCGCGGGTGATCTCGCCCACCAGTCCGGTGCCCTGGACCGCGGAGAGGTCCACGCCGAGGTCCTTCGCGAGCTTCCGAATCGGCGGCTTCGCGATGATCGGGCTGGCGGCGGCCGCGGGCACGCTCGGCGGCGGTACCGGGGCCGAGGACGGGGTCGGGCGGCCGCGGCGACGCGACTTCACGGCGCCGGCCGATCCATAGCCCACCAGTACCGAACCCGAGCCCTCGGGCTCGGCCGCGATGGTGGCCTGGGTGTCGGCGGCGGCCTCGGCCACCGCGTCATCGGTGGCCGGTGCGGGAGCGGCCACGGGGGCGGCCGCACCGTCGGTCACGGTCACGATCGGGGTGCCCACATCCACCGTGGTGCCCTCGGCCACCAGGATCTCGGTGACGGTGCCCGCAAACGGGGAGGGCAGCTCAACCAGGGACTTCGCGGTCTCGATTTCAACCAGGGTGTCGTTGATCTCCACGCGGTCGCCCGGGGCAACCTTCCAGGAGACGATCTCGGCCTCGGTGAGGCCCTCGCCTACGTCCGGCAGGGGAAAGCTCTGCTCGCTCATCTCGTCTCCTTCTAGTACGCCAGGGCCCGGTCCACCGCGTCGAGTACGCGGTCGGCATCGGGCAGGTACAGTCCTTCAAGTTTCGCAGCAGGGAACGGGGTATCAAACCCCGACACCCGCAGCACGGGGGCCTCGAGCGAGTAGAACGCCTTCTCGGCCAGGGTTGCGGCGATCTCCGAGCCCACCGAGGCGTTTTCGGGGGCCTCCTGGGCCACCACGACGCGGCCGGTCTTGCGGGCGCTGTCCAGTAGGGGCGCATAGTCGATCGGGGAGATCGAGCGGAGGTCCACAACCTCGATACTGATGCCCTCGCCGGCGGCCACCTCGGCTGCCTGCAGCAGGGTGGACACCATGGCACCGTGACCGATCAGGGTCACGTCGGTACCCTCGCGGGCGATCCGGCTCTGGTGCAGCCCCAGCTGCGACTCGGAGAGGTTCACCTCGCCCTTGGGCCAGTAGCGGCTCTTGGGCTCGAAGAACAGCACCGGGTCGTTGCTCTGAATTGCCTCCTGGATCATCCAGTAGGCATCGTTCGGGGTAGACGGGCTGACCACGCGCAGGCCGGCGGTGTGCGCGAAGTACGCCTCCGGGCTCTCCTGGTGGTGCTCCACGGCGCCGATGTGCCCGCCGTAGGGCACCCGGATCACGACCGGCATCGACACGGCGCCGCCGTGACGGTTGGTCTGCTTGGCCAGCTGCGAGACGATCTGGTCGAAGGCCGGGTAGATGAAGCCGTCGAACTGGATCTCGCACACCGGGCGGTAGCCGCGCATCGCGAGGCCGATCGCGGTCCCCACGATGCCAGACTCGGCCAGCGGGGTGTCCTGCACCCGGCGCGGCCCGAACTCGGCCTGCAGGCCCTCGGTGATGCGGAAGACGCCGCCGAGCGGGCCGATGTCCTCGCCCATCAGCAGGACCTTCTCGTCCGCGGCGAGCGCCGCGCGCAGGCCCGCGTTCAGGGCCTTCGCCATCGGCATGGTTACGAGCTCGCTCATCGGGCTTCCTCCGTCATCGATTCCTCATACCGGTTCAGCCAGTCGGACTGCTCCTGCATGCGCGGATGTTCGTCCGTGTAGACGTGGTCAAAAATGGTGTTCTTATCCGGTGCTTCCAGCGCGAGGGTGCGGGTGCGCACGTCGGCGCAGAGATCGCGGGCATCCTCGGCGGCGCTGGTGAACAGCGATTCGGCGGCACCGCGGGCACGCAGGTAGGCCTCGAACCGAATAATCGGGTCGCGCGTGCCCCACTCGGCCCGCTCCTGATCGGTGCGGTACTTGGTGGGGTCATCGCTCGTGGTGTGGGCACCCATGCGGTAGGTCAGTGCCTCGATGAAGCGCGGGCCCTGGCCCGTGCGGGCCTCGTCGAGGAACTGTGAGGTAACCGCATAGCTTGCGAGTACGTCGTTTCCGTCGATCTGCACGCTGGGCAGACCGAAGCCCGCACCGCGCTTGTACAGCGGGGTGCGCGACTGCACCGAAACCGGCACCGAGATGGCCCACTGGTTGTTCTGCAGGAAGAAGACCTGCGGGGTCTGGTGGCTCGCGGCAAACACGAGCGCCTCGCTGACGTCACCCTCCGAGGTCGAGCCGTCGCCGAAGTAAACCATGGTGGCCTCATCGGTTTCGACGTTGCCGGTGCCGCTGGCACCGTCGAAGAGCTGGCCCATCGCGTAGCCGGTGGCGTGCAGGGTCTGCGAGCCGAGCACCAGCGTGTAGAGGTGGAAGTTGCCGTTCTTCGGGTCGGTGGGATCCCAGCCGCCGAGGGTCACGCCACGCATCAGGCTGAGGATGCCCACCGGGTCAACCCCGCGGATCATGCCCACGACGTGCTCGCGGTAGGAGGGGAAGATGTGGTCCTGCGGGCGGGCGGCGTGGGCCGAACCGACCTGCGCACCCTCCTGGCCCTCGCTCGGCGGGAACAGGGCCATCTCGCCCTGACGCTGCAGGTTGGTGGCCTCGCGGTCGAATGCGCGCACCGAGACCATGTCGCGGTAGAAGCGCTCGTGGTCGGCGTCACTCAGGGCGTCCAGGCGCGCGAGGAAGGGTTCGGCGGCCGGGGTCGGCGCGAACGTGCCATCGGGGCTGAGGAAGCGGACCGGCTCTTCGGCCGAATCGATGTGAAGTGTCATGGGGTTCTCCCTATGCTCGTGCCGGGTGCCCGGTGGGCAGCTCGGTCAGAATTTCCTGCGCGACGGTGAGGAGCGGGGTGAGGGACTCCTCCTCGCCGATGCTGATGCGCACGCCGTCGCCGGCGAAGGGGCGGGTGACCAGGCCGGCGTCGAAGAAACGCTCGGCCGCACGCAGGGTGTGGTCGCCGAGTGCCAGCCAGATGAAGTTCGACTCGCTCGCGGGGATGTTCCAGCCCTGGGCACGTAGCGCGTCAATAAACGCGGTGCGGCGCACGGTGATCTTCTCCACGCGCTCCAGCAGCTCGGCCTCTGCCTCGAGGGAGGCCTCAGCGGCCACCTGGGCGAGCCCGGTCACGGACAGCGGGATCGCGGTCGCGCGGGCGGCATCGAGGATGGCCTCGGGGCCGGTGGCCCAGCCCACGCGCAGACCCGCCAGGCCGTAGGCCTTGGAGAAGGTGCGCAGGATCACGAGGTTCGGGTAGCGGCCGATCAGCTCGCGGCCGTCGACGGCCTCGGGCTCGCGCACGAACTCGGCGTAGGCCTCGTCCAGCAGCACGAGCAGGTCGCTCGGCACGGTCTCCATGAACGCGGTGAACTCCTCCGCGGTCACGGTGACGCCGGTGGGGTTGTTGGGGCTGCAGACGATCACGACGCGGGTGCGCGGTGTGATCGCGTCGGCCAGCGCGGGCAGATCGTGCCCGCCATCGGCGCGGTTCGGCACCGGCACCGAGGTGGCACCGGCCACGGTCACCATGGTCGGGTAGGCCTCGAACGAGCGCCAGGAGTAGGCCACCTCATCGCCCGGGCCCGCGGCCGCGAGGATGAACTGCTGCAGGAGCGCCACCGAGCCGGAGCCGATGATGACCTCGTCCGCGGTGGTCCCGAGTCGCGCGGCCAGCGTGCCGCGCAGCGCGGCGGCGGTGGCGTCGGGGTAGCGGTTGATCTCCAACTCGGCCGTGATCGCCGCCAGAACGGCGGGCAGCGGCGGGAAGGGATTTTCGTTGCTGGAAAGCTTAAAGGCGTCCGCGCCGGCGGCGCGCCCCTGCCGGTAAACCGGCGAGGCCAGGATCTCCGGCCTCAGCTTCACAGATGTTCGTTGTACGGTATCCACCACCAAAGTCTATGCATCCGCCGATACCGCCGCTGGAATGTAGTGCGACGCGCCGAAAGAACTGCGATAGTGGAGCGTATGGGTAAGTTTTTCCTGCGTCTTATTTCCAACGCGATCGCGATCTGGCTCACCACTCTGCTCCTGAGCGGGGTTACCGTGCGCCCCTTCGCCGATGACGAGTGGTGGCAGATCGGGCTCAGCTATCTGGCGGTTGCGTTCGTCTTTGCGCTCGTCAACGGCATCCTCGGCACCATCGTGAAAATCGTCGCGATCCCGCTCTACGTGCTCACCCTCGGGTTGATTTCGTTTGTGATCAACGGCGCTCTCCTGCTCGTGGTGGCATCGGTCACCGAGTGGTTCGGATTCGGACTGCGCGTCGAAAACCTCGGCTGGGCCATTCTCGGTGCCGTGGTGATCTCGATCATCAACGCCATCATCGGCGCCATTCTGCGCCCCCAGCTCGGACGCCGCTAGACCGTGGACACCCCGGACACCGTCGCGCAGCCGTATGCGATCAACTTTGTGTGTTCGGGAAATATTTGCCGTTCCCCGATGGCCGAGGTCATCATGCGCTCCCTCGCGGAGGAGGCGGGGCTCGGTTCCTCGCTGCGCATAATTTCAACCGGCACCGGGGACTGGCACGTCGGCGAGCACGCCGATCCGCGCACCACGGCGGCGCTCGCGCGGCACGGTTTTGACGGCAGCGCCCACCGCGCCCGCAAGTTTCAGCCCGAACACTACGAGGAATTCGACCTTTTGGTGGCCCTGGATCGCAGCCATGAGCGCGTTTTGCGCGCCGGCGCGACCACCGATGAGGACGCCGACCGGGTGTCTCTCCTGCTGAGTTTTGATCCCGCGCAGGCACATTTGCGCGATGTTCCCGACCCCTACTATGCGGACGATGCGGTGTTTGACGCGGTTTTTGTCATGATTAGGAAGGCGTGCGAACAACTCTTTCGCCAAATACAACCCGCAATCCGATCAGGAGCCTCCCGATGACCTCTCTTCCGATCCAGCCCCTGAGCCCGCTCGATGGCCGCTACCAGGCCGCCGTGAGTGGTCTCGGTGAATACCTGAGCGAGGCCGGTTTGAACCGTGCCCGCGTGCAGGTTGAGGTCGAGTGGCTGATCGCCCTGACCGGCCGTGGCGCGTTTGGTACCGCCCCGCTGACCGACGACCAGACCCGCTCGCTGCGCGCCCTGTACTCCGAGTTCTCGCAGGCCGACATCGACTGGCTCGCCGAGAAGGAGGCCGTGACCCGTCACGACGTCAAGGCCGTGGAGTACCTGGTGCGTCACCGCCTGAGCGAGCTGGGCCTCGACGCCATCGCCGAGCTGACCCACTTCGCCTGCACCAGCGAGGACATCAACAACCTCTCCTACGCGCTCACCGTGTCGGCCGCCGTGCAGGAGGTCTGGCTGCCCGCGCTGCGCCGCGTGATCGACATCCTGCGCGATCTGGCCCACGAGCACCGCGATGCCGCGATGCTCTCGCACACCCACGGTCAGCCGGCGACCCCGAGCACCATGGGCCGCGAGCTCGCCGTGACCGCCTGGCGTCTGGAGCGCATCGTGACCCAGGTGCAGCAGACCGAGTACCTCGGTAAGTTCTCGGGTGCCACCGGCACCTTCTCCGCCCACGTGGTGGCCGAGCCCGAGGCCAACTGGCCGGCGCTGTCGAAGGAGTTCGTGGAGGGCCTCGGCCTCACCTGGAACCCGCTGACCACCCAGATCGAGTCGCACGACTGGCAGGCCGAGCTGTACGGCAAGGTGTCTCACGCCAACCGCGTGCTGCACAACCTCGCGACGGACATCTGGACCTACATCTCGATGGGCTACTTCACCCAGATCCCGCAGGCCGGAGCCACCGGCTCCTCGACTATGCCGCACAAGATCAACCCGATCCGCTTCGAGAACGCCGAGGCCAACCTCGAGCTTTCGAGCGCAATCCTCGACTCGCTGGCCGCGACCCTGGTGACCTCGCGCATGCAGCGCGACCTCACCGACTCGAGCGCGCAGCGCAACATCGGTGTGGGCTTCGGCCACTCGCTGCTCGCCCTCGACAACCTGGCCCGCGGCCTGCGCGAGATCTCGCTGAACCGCGAGGCGCTGCTGGCCGACCTTGACTCCAACTGGGAGATCCTGGGCGAGGCCATCCAGACCGTGATTCGCGCCGAGGTGGCCGCCGGCCGCTCCTCGATCGAGGACCCGTACGCACTCCTCAAGGAGCTCACCCGCGGCAAGCGCATTGGTCAGGCCGACCTGATCGCGTTTGTGCAGGAACTCGAAATCGGCGATGAGGCAAAGGCCCGCCTGCTCGAGCTGACCCCGGCCACCTACGTGGGTCTGTCCTCCGACCTGGTGGACTACCTGCCGTAGTCGGTCACAAAGGTACGGCCCCGGAACGCCTCGTTCCGGGGCCGTATTTTTGTGCCGTGCGCGTGTGAGCGTGCTAACTGATGCTCGCACCCTCGCGCGGCTTTGGTCGCAGCCGGGCGAAGCCTCGGGCACAGGCCGCACGGAACCTCCGCGGCGGCGACCAGGGCCCGGTCACCCAGGTCACGATGCCCGTGACGATCGCCAGGATCGCGACGGTCACGGAGATGGTGCGAATGTATTCGGTCAGGGTGGCCAGGATCTCGCGGGCGGCGGGTTCCGATCCGAGGCTTTCGCCCAGGCCCGGAACAATCGTTCCCACCCCAATACGCAGCGCGAGCACTACGAGAAGAAGGATGCCGGCCAGTGCACCGGCTGCCCAGAGCATCGCCACACGGCGTCTGGGGGCCAGCAGGACGCCCGCAACCAGCAGGAGAGCGGCAACGGGTGCCAGCCACGCTCCCACGGCCTGCAGGGCCGCGTAGGCGGGCTTGAGCTTGGCGAGCTCATCGGCCTGTACGAGCACAATGGTGCGATCCACGCTGGGAATGGCCGAGGCGAAGCTCAGGCCGCGATCCACGAGGCGTTCGCGCACCGAATCGATGATCGGCCCCAGCCGCACCCCGAGGCTGCCGTCCGGCCCCAGTGCGAGAAGCGAGTTCTCGCTGCCGGAGAGCGCCGCAACGATCTCACGGTGCGAGTTCTTGAGCACCGCGGTGATGAGGCGGTCATAGCCGGGGGAGTTGATCACGTCATCCACCGTGCGCTCGATCAGCCCGGTGATGCCCTCCACCGCGGCCCCCTGCAGCGCCCCGAGTGCGGAGGTCGCACGCGGCGGCAGGCCGAGGGATTCGACCCCCTCGAAGGCCTGAGCGGTGAGCCCCGGGATGTCGGCGGCCTCGACCACCGCAGAACTCACCTCGGCGGAAATCACCGCCCGTACCTCGGGGGTTTCCAGCAGCGGCGCGAAGGTATCCACGAAGGCGTCGGTGCTCGCGGTCTGGGTGGCCGTCCAGCTCGCCACGATCGCCACCGGAGCGACGAGCGCACCGAGCGCGAGCAGTACGCCCGCACACACCCGGCGCAGTCTCGTGCGTGCGCGGTGAGCCGTGGTGCCCTGTGTTCTGATCTGCTCGGTCATCGCTGCAAGCGTAGCGCGCGGTCGGTGCCGCGACCAGGCCCAGAAACGGCGATAGCGCAGAAACAGCGATAGCCCCGAACGAAGGTTTCGGGGCTATCGGGCGTGCAGCGCGAAGGACTAGTGGGCCTTCGGGCCCTGCCGTCCCTCGGTGTTCTGGGCGTGGATATCGCGCGCCTCAAAGTCGTCCGGCTTGATTGCGAGGGAAAACATCGCAATACCGATCAGGCCCACGATGAAGGCGACGCCGCCGAGGATGAGCCCGAGCATGGGTTCGCGCGAACCCATCAGCGCGATCAGACCGGTGAACACACCGAAGATGAGGGCGATGACCAGGAGCTCTACCGGGCGCAGGATCTCGCGCCGGGTGGGCACCCGTGCGGCTGCGGCAGCCGCTGCGGCCGCCGCGGCCACGACCGCGGGGTCGGTGCTCTCGGCATCCGCCGAGGCGAGGCCCGCGGCGATCGCGGCCGGGTCTACGGAGGCGGAGGCTGCCGAGGCGTCAGCGGTGGGGGTGACTTCGGGTTCCTGATCGGCTGCGGAGGTCATGATCTATTCGCCTTTCGAGACGGAAACTGCGGGGACCGATTTCTCGGTCGGGGCCCACTTCAGCGAGAGGGCGGCGATGGCCTGGTAGGCCGCAACGATGGCGGCGTAGGCGCCGAAGAGGCCGACGGTCATGATGGAGGCGTTCAGCACGCCCGGGGGCACCTTGCCGTCGCCACCGAAGTTGTGCACGAACTCGGGGCGCACGAGCAGCACGGCGATCGCGAGCAGCAGGGTAAACCCGCCCACGGCGATCCAGTCCCGCGCATTGCCCAGCCGGCCACGCGCACGCAGGCCGCCCACGAGCTCCAGCACACCGGTGATGAGGGCCCAGCCGCCAACCAGGGCGAGCAGGCCCACGAGGTGCGCGCTCGGGATGGCGAGCAGCACGATGAGCGCGAGGATACCGGCGATCACGCCGATCGCGCCCTGTGCGCGAGTGGCCCCGCGGCCGAAGCGGGCGGGAACGTTGCGGGCACCCCAGACGAGCTGGATCGCACCCTCGATCAGCGCGTACGCGGCGAAGGCCGTGAGGCCGAGGCTGGGGGAGTGGTCGCTGGAAAAGGTGATCACGAGCGCCACCACGGCCGCGATAACCGCCCGGGAAAGCGGCACCAGCCAGCTTCCGGAAGGCAGAGCGGGCGGGGTTTCACGGGGGTGAATGGCTGCGGGCGTGGCCACGAATTATCCTCTTTTCCAGGATGAACACAATCCCACCCAGTCTACGCCAGCCGGAAGAGACACACGGCGCCCGAAGCGGAGGCTCCGGACGCCGTGTGTAGGGTGTTCTCGCTAGCGCAGGCTAAAGGTTCCCACCCGCTGGGTTTTCGCGCTCACGTTGCCCGAACCCGCGTACGCGACGGTGACCGTGTAGCTCCCGGTGGCGGCGAGAGACGGTGTGGTGATCTGGGCCTTCCCCGCGCTGAGGTTCGCGGTGACGGTGACCGGCTTCGAACCGTTCCGCGCAAACGTCACGGTGACCTTTCCGGTGGCGGGCGTCTTCCCCGCGGTCACTGAGACGGGAATGACGGGGCGTGCCTTCGGCTTGATCGTGGCGGGTACCGTTCCCGTGACCGTCGCGGTGGCCTTCGCCACGACGATCGAGGCGTTGGTGCTCACGCCGTCCACCTCGGCCGTGCCGGCGTAGGCAAAGCGCAGCGCACGGGTGCCCACGCCGAGCGCGCTGACGGGCACGCTCAGCGTGGCCTTTCCGCCGGAGAGGGTCGCCTTGGCCACCTCCGCCGTGCCCGAATAGGCGCGTACCGTACCGGTGGCATCCGCCTTCGCCCCCGCAGCACGAGCCACCTGTACCGGCACCGCGACCGGCGAACCATACGTCGCCTTCGCCGGAGCCTTCACGGTGATTGCCCCGGATTTGGCCTTGGGCACGGTCAGGATCGCGGTCGCCGAGGTGACCGAACCGACGGCGTTGAAGATGATCACCCGATACTCGCGCTTGTTATCCGCGGCCACGCTCTTCGGCGTCACGGTGAGGGTCGGCGCTGTGGCGTAGGCCACATCGCTCCAGCCGCCAGAGCCCGAGCTGCCCGCCGCGCGCTGCTGCCAACGGTAACTCAGTGACGGGCCCGAGGCGGTGACGCTCAGCGTGGCGCGAGCCCCCACCGCGGCGCTCACGGCCTTCGGCTGCGCGGTAATGGCCGGTTTGGTCTCACTGAGCTGCCCCGTGTCCGTCCAGGCACCCGCCTTCACGGTGATCTTTCGTTCCAGAACCACGCTGGTCACCTCGCGGATCCGCCGTTCGATGCGCAGCGTGTAATCGCCGGGTCGTAGGCCGGGTAGGGTCCAGCTCGCATCCTTGACCCTCGGGCTCCAGGTGGAGTAGGTGCGACCAGAGCCGTCAACCGCTACGGCCGAGATGCGATAGCTATCCTCCACGCTGCCGGACCCGCTGATGCTGCCGCGCGCCGCACCCACGGCACCCAGCACGATGTTCACGCCGGTGATCGGAGTTGTATCCGCGGGCCAGAGTGCGGTGGCTCCGGTATAGCCGTCGTTTCCTCCGTTGCCGCCGTACCAGCGCGACTCACGCAACGGGTTCTCCGACCTCACGAATACCTGATACTGGGTAGTGACCCGCAGCCCGGTGAACGAATAGCGCCCGTCCGGGCCTGTGTAGGCGGCGAACTCCGTGGTGTATCCGCCCCACTCCTGGTACACGTGCAGCTCCACCTGGGCACCCGAGACTGCCGCACCACCGGCATCGGTCACCCGGCCGGATATTGAGGTGCGAGTCGAATTGTTAATGTTTACGGGCTGGTAACTGCCCTCGGTCACCGTAAATATCCGTGCGTTCGCGGCGGTAGTATTGCCCGGAACGTAGCGTGGTTCACCGTCGCGATCTCGGATCTTTACTCGTGACCCCGCGAGCACGGTGCCGGAAACGTACTTGCCGTCCATGTATGCGCGGTCGACGATCGCACCCGTATCGGCATCGACAAACTCCAGCGCACCATTCCCGCTATCGATGATGAACCCGCCGAACCGCAGGACGAGGTTGAGCGAGACCGTCTTTCCCGCCACGACCGTGACGGTGCGCGGGTTGCCATCTGTTGCTGGTACCGGCTGAAGCCGCCCCGTTGGTCCGGAGAAATACACGTTGTATTTGCCCGGCACGAGCCCCTCCGCCAGGAACGAGGTGCCGTAGTTTGCGGTGTCCCAGTTGTTATCACGCTCGGGTTCAACGCCGACCGGGATGAGGTGGGTACGAACCAGCCCGCCGGTCCCGCGGACACTCACCGTGCCCGAGACGCTGCCCGTAGCGAGCATCTTGATGTCAATTCCCGTGCGATGTGTGGGGGCACCGCTCGCGATGACAATCTTGGTGGCGTCCTTTTCGAACGCGGCCCCGCTGTACCACTGCGGGCGAGATAACCATGCGCCCTGGGTGTATGGCGCTCGCACGCTCACGGTCCACGCTCCGGCACTCAGCCCGGCGAGCATAAACGCCCCCGTACTTCCGGTGGTTTGCGCCGTGGAACTTGCTCCGTTCGGTCCGCTGGCGGAGACCTCTGCTCCGGCGACGGGTTTCCCGGAGCTATCAAGTACTCGACCGCTCAGGGTGCTGCCTCTGGTCGCGAGCGTGGCGTTCAGCGCCAGCTGGGGTTTCCCGGCCACAACGGTGACCAGCGTTGCCGACGCGGAGGTCTTTGCGTTTTTCCACCACTGCGGTTCGAAATCACGATCTCCCCGTGAGAACGCTACGCGGTACTTGCCGGCGGGTACCGTCGCACGCCAGGTCACTGTCGTCGCGTTGACGCGGCTCTGGGTGGTCCGCCAGGAATTGGTGCCGGCAGCATTTTCAACGCCGAGCTCGAATATCTCACCGATGCTGAATCCCGGGGGCAGCGTCATGGTGCCGCCGATTTCGACCCCGCGCTTCGCCTGAATCTTGCCCAGGGCAACGGTTGCACCCGCGCGCACCTCAACAGCATCTTCATAGTTCGCCGAGGTATAGAACGGGGCGGGCGGCTCGTAATTTACCGCGTATAGCCCCGCGCTCACGCGTGCGCTGAACTTACCCTGCGCATCCGTGCGCCAGTGGGTAGTCTCCCCAGACTCAAACGCCCAGTGGTTCACGAGCGTAAACGGCGAGTTCGCAAAGGGTACGTCCCCCAGCATGATCTGCCCGCTCAGCGTCGCCCACTTCCCCGCGGGAACCTCACTCCCCGGGGCAGCGGCCGCCCCCACGGCGGCACGCGGCTGGCCGGGCAGGACGAGCTTGGGATCCGAAGGCTCCGAGGGCTCCGAGGTCACGGTCGGCTCCAGGGTCACGGCTGGATCGGCCGTGTTCTCTGACTGCGGCGCAATCAGCGCGGTGGGTTCGGGCAGGGGCTGCGCCGAAACCGGGGTTGCGAGCAGGGCAACGATGACGGCGGCGGAAACTCCGCCCAGGGTGAGGGAGCGTAAACGTGGGCCCATGGCGGTTCCTTTGAGCGGATGAACATCGAGATGACGCATCCGCAGAAAAACCCCGAAACCACTGGGTCACGCCCCTCGGTTCACGGCACCCGCTTCCATCGCCAAGCGCAGAGTAGCAGCGCGCAATGATGGCGAAGTAGCCCCCGAATCGGGGGAAAAATACCGCGAAAAACCGAGGCGACGCCCCTGCTAGGAACCCGGTGCCAGGTCCGCGAAGCGGGAGAAGTGGCCGTGGAAGGCCACGGCGACATCTCGGGTTGGTCCGTTACGGTGCTTGGCCACGATGAGGTCGGCCTCCCCACCACGGGGGCTGTCGCGGTCATACGCGCTCTCACGGTGCAGCAGGATGACCATGTCGGCGTCCTGCTCGAGCGATCCGGACTCACGGAGGTCGGAGATGGCGGGCTTCTTATCGGCACGCTGCTCGGGCCCACGGTTCAGCTGCGACAGCGCAATGACCGGGACCTGGAGTTCCTTAGCCATCAGCTTGAGCGATCGCGAGAACTCGGAGACCTCCTGCTGACGGCTCTCGACGCGCTTGCCCGAGGTCATCAGCTGCAGGTAGTCGATCACAACGAGCTTGAGGCCCACCTTCTGCTTGAGTCGGCGGCACTTGGCACGGATCTCAACGAGGGTCATGTTGGGGCTGTCGTCGATGTAGAGCGGGGCGTCGTTGATCTTGCCGCGCGTGGAGGCGATCTTGGTCCAGTCGCGCTGATCAACGGTGCCCTTACGCATGTTCTGCAGGGGAACCGAGGCCTCGGCGGCCATGAGACGCATGGCGATCTCGGCGCGGCCCATTTCCAGGGAGAAGAAGATCGCGGGCATGTTGTGGCCAATGGCCGCGGCGCGCGCGAAGTCGAGTGCGAGGGTGGACTTACCGAGCGCGGGTCGCGCGGCAACCAGGATCAGCTGGCCCGGGTGGAACCCGTTGGTGAGTTCGTCCATTTCGACAAAACCGGTGGGCACACCGGTCATCTGGCCGTCCTTGCCCTCCGCGGCCTCCATCTCGTCGATGGCCGCACCCAGGGCATCCGCCAGGGGCACGTAGTCTTCGGTGTCGACGTTGCCGTTCACCGCATAGATTTCGGCCTGGGCGTTATTGACGAGATCAAGCGCCTCGCCCTCGCCCTGATAGCCCATCTGGACGATGCGGGTGCCGGCCTCGACCAGGCGGCGCAGCAGCGCGCGCTCGGCCACGATGCTCGCGTAGTAGCCGGCGTTGGCCGCGGTGGGCACGAGGCTGGTGAGGGAGTGCAGGTAGTCGGCGCCGCCGGCGCGGGAGAGCTCGCCCTGCTTGATGAGTTCATCGGTGACCGCGATCACGTCGGTGGGCTCGCCGTGCGAGTACAGGGAGAGAACGGCGTCGTAGATAATCTCGTGCTTGGGCACGTAGAAGTCGGTACCGCGGACGGTCTCGACCACGTCGGCGACGGCGTCCTTTGACAGGAGCATGCCGCCGAGGGCCGACTGCTCGGCGAGCAGATCGTGCGGCGGGGTTCGTTCCGCACGCGAGCCCTCGCCCAGCCCGGGGTCTGAGAGGCCTAGATCCGCAATTGACACCGAAAAACTCCTTTTATGCCGCGCGCGTTGCCCGAGGAGATCATCTTCGGTTTGCGCAGTCGCAGTTCACCATGAACCACTGACACCTTCCCTCGACGTAACCGCAGATAGTGGCCCGCGAGAGGGATCCTCGACCACGCTACGGGAGCACCCCCAGAATGCACAAATGCACCTGTGGATAACTCTGTGGAAAATCTGCGGGAAACTCGCTCACGCGTGTGCACAACCTGTGTGAACACCTGTGGACAACATGAAAAGTTTGGACAATAAATGCCCTCTCACCTGGGTTTTAATTCTTCCACAAGGCTGTGGGGAAAAACTCTTTATAGTGGTGGATGAACGTTGCCGTCATCCACACCGACTGTGCACAAAACGGCCCCGGATCAAAGATCCGGGGCCGTGAATGTGTGGGGTCTCCCGGAGCGAGTCCGGGAGAACAACCTACTTGGCGGCTACCACCTGAAGGGTGATGGTCGCGCTAACCTCGTCGTGCAGACGAACGATAACCTTGTGGTCACCGGTTGCCTTGATCGGGTTGGGGATCTCGACCTTACGCTTGTCGATCTCGCCAACGCCCGCAGCCGAAACGGCAGCGGCGATGTCGGTGGTCTTCACCGAACCGAACAGGCGGCCTTCGCGGCCGGCCTTAACGGTCAGCTTGACCTTGCCCTGCTCCAGGTTTGCCTTGAGCGCCTGAGCGTCCTCGAGGGTGTGCAGCGCACGAGCGGCGCGAGCCGCCTTGATCTGCTCAACCTGCTTCTCGCCACCGCGAGTCCAGACAACAGCAAAGCCCTTGGGCACGAGGTAGTTACGGGCGTAGCCGTTCTTTACCTCGATAACGTCCCCGGGGGCACCGAGACCGGTGACCTCGTGGGTCAGAATTACCTTCGACATTTGCTTACTCCTTAGCGGCCGGAGCCGGCGTAGGGGAGAAGCGCCATCTCACGTGCGTTCTTGACGGCACGGGCGATGAGACGCTGCTCCTGGACGGAAACACCGGTGATGCGACGGGCGCGGATCTTTCCACGCTCGGAGATGAACTTGCGCAGGGTTGCGACATCCTTGTAGTCGATGACGCCGACGCGGATTGCCTTCGCGGGAGCGACGACCTTTGCGCCCTTACCGCGGGCAGGCTTGCGGCCAGGGCCGCCAGACTTTCCAGCCATAATCTTTTCCTTTGTGTGCTACCTCGAGCCGGGGCTCGAAGAAAATTTCTTAGAAGGGAGTGTCGTCCCCGAAGGTGCCGGGAGTGTTCCAGGCATCTGCTCCAGAGGACGCGTTGTTCGACGGCGCGTTGTTGTACGACGGTGCGGCGCTTGCCCACGGCTCATCCGACACGGCACCCTGCGGGGAGCGAGCTCCACCGCCGGAGGACTGTGCACGGCTGACCTGAGCGGTTGCGTACCGCAGCGACGGACCGATCTCGTCAACCTCAAGCTCGATCGCGGTGCGCTTTTCGCCTTCCTTCGTCTCGTAGGAACGCTGCTTCAGGCGACCGGTCGCGATGACACGGCTTCCCTTGCTCAGCGATCCGGCGACGTGCTCGGCAAATTCGCGCCAGACGGACGCGCGGAGGAACAGCGCTTCGCCGTCCTTCCACTCGTTCGACTGCCGGTCAAAGTTACGCGGAGTCGATGCGATCGTGAAGTTGGCGACCGCCAGACCGGACTGCGTGTAGCGCAGCTCCGGGTCCGAGGTGAGGTTTCCCACCACGGTGATGATCGTTTCGCCAGCCATCGAAACTACTCGGCCTTCGCCTCGGCCGACTGGGCCTTAGCAGCAACACGTGCGGCCTTGGCGCTTGCGCGCTCGGCCTCCACGGCAACCTGAGCGATAGCTTCCTCGGCACGCAGCACCTTGGTGCGCATGACGGCCTCGGACAGCTTGAGCTGACGGTCCAGCTCAGCGGTCGCGGCAGCGGTCGCGGTGAAGTCGACGACGGCGTAGATGCCCTCGGCCTTCTTGTTGATCTCGTACGCCAGACGACGACGGCCCCAGATGTCAACCTTTTCGATGGTTCCACCATCGTTGCGGATGACGTTCAGGAACTTGTCGAGGCTCGGTGCAACCGTGCGCTCGTCAATCTCCGGGTCGAGAATAACCATGAGTTCATACTGATGCGTCACTAACCCACCTCCTTCGGACTCGAACGGCCACAGTATTTCTGTGACAGGAGGGTTCTGCATCGTTGTGCGGAGACCCTCGGAGTCGAGGTTCAAACACACAACCTCCTCAGCATACTTGATTTTTCCCTCGCGTGTCGCCTCTGTGGACTACTCACCCCCGCCCCCAAGGTTGGGACGGGGGTGAGGGAACCGCGCGAACGCTAGCCGTTCATCGCCACGTTTCCGGCGGCCTGCGCCTTCTTCAGGCCGTCACGGACATCCAGGGTTCCGGCGAAGATCTCCTTGAAGATGGGTGCGTACGCCTCCTGCCCGGCAACAAACTTTCCACCGTGGAACGGCGGAATCGTCTTTCCGTCCTTCACCACGTCGAAGAAGGGGTCGACGTTGGTCTTCTTACCCTTCCAATAGTCGAAGAAGGTCTTCTGTGCATCGGTCACTGCGGGCACGTGAGTGCCCTGACGGCCGATGAAGTCGGCCCCCTCGGTTGAGCCCATCCAGGCCAGCAGCTTCTTGATCGCGGGCTGCTTCTCCTTGGCAGCGGCGGCGTTCCCGGCCACGGCGATGCCGTTGGTCACCGAGACACGGCCCTCGGGGCCCTCGGGCAGCATGGCCACGCCCCAGGAGAACCCGGCCTTCTCGGACACCGTCTTCAGGTTGTAGATACCGGACTGGAAGGTCGCGAGCTTGCCCTCGACGAACTGATCGCGCACCACGTCGCTGTTCTCGTTCGTTTCGGCGGCGGGCGGAGCCACCTTGGAGGTGTTGATGGCGTCAACGACGTACTTGATGGCCTCGGCGGATTCGGTGTTTGCGAACGCGAAGTTATCACCGTCCTGGAACACCCCGCCGTTGGAGCCGATAAACGGCAGGATCACGGCCTGACCGTCGTTGTTCAGGCTCGTTCCGTAGGTGACCGGCGTGCCGTCGAACCCCTCGGCGTCGACCGCGACGCCCGCGGCGTCACGGGTCAGGGCCTTGGCCGTCTTGAGGTAGGTGTCCTTCTCGGCGTCCGGGTTCCAGGTCAGGTCGTTCAGCGTCTTGGGCTCGACACCGGCCGCGCTCAGGAGATCGGCGTTGTAGTAGACCGCGATGCCGGCATCGTAGAGCTGGGGAACGCCCCAGAGCTTGCCCGAGCGGGTGTACTGCTCCACCACGCTGGGCTCCCAGGCGTTCTTCGCGGTATCGCCGAGGGTCGCGCCGATGTCGACGAGGTTTCCGCTGTCGACATAGGCCGGGTAGCTCGAGGCGTTGACCCAGAACAGGTCGTCGGCGGACTTTGCGGCAACGTCCTTGCGCAGGGCCGACCAGTACTCCGACCAGGGAACGGTGTTCACCGAGACGGTGATGTCCGAGTTCTGCTTCTCGAACGCGGCGAAGGACTCCTTATAGGATGCCGCGACGGCCTCATCCCACACGCGAACGGTGAGCTCGGTCGTGCCCGAGGCGGGGCTGTCGCTGGCGGCTCCACCATCGGTTCCGGAACACGCGGACAGGAGCAGCGTGGCCGCGCCGAGGAGTGCCACGGCGGAGAGCTTTTTACGGATCATGGAGGTTTACGTCCTTCGTTCGTTCCAGGTGCGCTGCGGGGCACGGGTTTCACCGGCTCTGCCCGCAAACAAGGCGATAAAAAAGATGGTGACGATCACCTGACATCGTCACCATGGTCACGAAAAACGTAACGGATTCGTTAACTATTTCATCGATTGCGCCCTGATCACAAGGCAGCCTGCCACGCGAAGGACCAATATTCGGCCCGAACGCACACGGATTCTCCGTGCAATTACGGGAAAAAACCCGTCGAATTTGTGCGTCGAAAATTGGTGCCGTGACGGGTGCCCCTACCGGGACAAAGCGACAACCGGTGGCGCCATATGCGCGAGGCCTACCGCGCTACGAACGCTGCCCCCACCATTCCACCAGGCGTGCGGAGGCCTCCTCGGGGCCGAGCGGGCCCTCATCGAGACGCAGTTCCATCAGCCAGCGGTAGGCCTCGCCCACCTCGCGGCCGGGTGCGATTCCGAGTAGCTTCTGAATCTCGTTTCCGTCGAGATCCGGGCGCACGGCGTCAAGCTCCTCCTGCGCGGCAAGCTCCTCGATGCGGTGCTCGAGGTCGTCATAGGCAAACGCGAGGCGATCGGCCTTGCGGCGGTTGCGGGTGGTGACATCGGCGCGGGTGAGCATGTGCAGGCGTTCCAGGAGGTCGCCCGCATCGCGCACGTATCGACGCACGGCGGAGTCCGCCCACGCGGCCTCCGTGTAACCGAAGAACCGCATGTGCAGCTCGACCAGTCTTGCGACGGCCTTGATCGTGGCGGTGTCGTAGCGCAGGGCACCCAGACGCTTCTTCGCGAGCTTGGAGCCAATCAAATCGTGGTGGTAGAACGTCACGGTGTTGCCCGGGCCGAGCTTGCGCGTGGCCGGCTTGCCGATATCGTGCAGCAGGGCGGCCCAGCGCAGCACGAGGTCGGGTTCGGCACCGGGGTGGCGTTCCTTTTCATAGCTGATGGCCTGCTCAAGCACGGTGAGGGAGTGCTGGTAGACGTCCTTGTGGTGGTGATGCTCGTCGGCCTCCAGGCGCAGTGCCGGGAGCTCGGGCAGCACGATATCGGCGAGACCGCTGTCTACCAGGAGCTCGATGCCCGGGCGCGGGTGGTCGGTCAGCAGCAACTTGCTGAGCTCGGCCTGGATGCGCTCGGCCGAGACGTGGGTGATCGACTCGGTCATCGCGGCGATGGCATCGCGCGAGGCGTCATCGACGTGGAAGCCCAGCTGGGCCTGGAAGCGGGCGGCCCGCATCATGCGCAGCGGGTCGTCGCCGAAGCTCACCTCGGGTTCGATCGGGGTGCGCAGGGTGGCTGCGATGAGGTCGTCCACCCCGCCGGTGGGGTCTTCCAGGGTGGCCTGGGGCAGGCGCAGCGCCATCGCGTTGACGGTGAAGTCACGGCGGCTGAGGTCACCGGAGAGGGTATCGCCAAACGCGACCACGGGCTTGCGGGTCACGCCGTCGTAGGTGTCGGCACGATAGGTGGTGATCTCGACGGTTTCGCCGTGAATGCGCGCACCGATGGTGCCGAACTCGCGGCCGATATCCCACTGCGCGTCGGAGATGGGGGTGACCACGCGCAGGATGTCGTCCGGGCGGGCATTCGTGGTGAAGTCGAAGTCGTTAACCGGGCGACCGAGCATCGCGTCGCGTACCGGACCGCCCACCAGCGCCAGCTCATACCCCGCATCCGCAAACGCGTTCGACAGGGTCGACACGATCGGGGAGGCGGCGAGTTCTTCGAGCCGTACCAGGGCTTCAGCCATTCTCACCATGGAACCGATTCTACAAGGCGGGCGGCGACGCACCCGCGCGACGTCGCTCAGGCGGACACCGCGGACGAACCTCCGTTACACGGCAGATGCGCACGGGCGAGCACGGGCCGTTGCGCCCGATCGCCCCTCGGCCCGTTAGCGCCGACCGCGCTTCTTACTCGCGGGCTTGCGCGGCTGACGCGGGCGGAACGGCGCGGGCTTCTTGCTCGGCTGCTGCGCCGGACCCTTCTTCTTGGCGGGGGCCTCGGGCTCGGCTTCGGCGCGGCCACGCGAGCTGTTTGCGGTGCGACCACGCACGATCCCGATGAAGTCTTCAACGCGCTCTGCGCGCACCGCGTCGTCCTCGTCGATGCGCCAAGCGATGCCGATCTCGGTGGGTTCGACGCCGGTCACCCGGCGGTGCTTGACGTCCTTGCGGTCGTGCAGGCGAGCCAGCGACTGCGGAACGATGACGAACCCGATGCCCGCGGCGACGAGTTCGATGGCGTCGACGACCCGGTCGGGGGCGGGGAGGTCGGGGCGGGTACCCTCGATCATTTCGGTGCCGATCTCGGACCAGCCGGGAACGTCACGGGGGTCCTGAATCAGGTGCAGGCCGGCCAGATCGGCGAGGGCGATCTCATCGGCCTCGAGGAGCTCGTGGCCCTTGGGCAGCACCACCATCGGGGTTTCCTCGTACAGCTTGATGAGGTGCAGGTCATCGCCACGATCGAAGGGGAGCCGCACGAAGCTGACATCCGCGGTGTGGTCGGTCAGCACGCGGCGTTGAACGTCCCGCTCGCCCATGGTGAAGGAGGTGCGGATGCGCGGGTTGCGTTCGGTCCACGCGGTGCCCCACTTACCCAGCGAGACGCCGGAGACATAGGCAATCCGGAAATCGGCCGGATCGGTCGATTCCGATTCCGGTACCGGTGACGGGTTCTGGTGCTCGGTCACGGTGCCTCCCTGGGTCTGTGCGCCCCACAAAACGGCGAGGTGCCACATCCAGACTACGGCAGGGATCGCGGGAAAGATTTCGGGAAGGCCGCAATCCCGGTTACCCTGGGAGCATGAGCGAGCAGAACATGAAACCCGCGACCGCGGCAAAGAAGCTCGGAATCTACCTCCCGGCCACGCCGGAGGAGTTCCAAGCCGAGCCGATCACCCGCGAGGCCTTCCTCGCACTCCAGCAGACCCCGCCCGAGTGGCTGGTTGAGCTGCGTCTGAACGGACCGCACCCTCGCACCGAGGTGGCACGGAAGCTGGGCATCTCGGTGTCCGGTCTGGCCCGTGCCGAGCAGGCCGACAACGCGTTCACCACCGCCGAGATCAAGGAACTGCTGACCAACCCGCCCACCTGGCTGGTCACCGAGCGTGCCACCCAGGCCGAGGTGCGCGCCGTCAACCAGCGCACCAACGAGCGCAACGAGGGTCGTCGTATTCTCGCCGAGGAGCGCGCGGCTAACGAGCAGAAGTAGCCCAAATAGCACAGAGCGGCGCCCAGGATCCTTCAGGATCCTGGGCGCCGCTCTGTGTGTTCCGAGTGGGTGAGCGGTCTAGGCGGCGGGCTCCATCGTCAGGACGTTGGATTCAGCGGGGATGAGGTCGGGGACGGCCTCCATGATGCGTTCGGCACGACGACCGGGACGCACCATCGATGTATGGCTCGGTTCGACAAATCCGAACTTGCTATACAGGCCGTGTGCGCTGGAGGTAAACAGGGTCCAGCGGAAGTCGCGGCCGGGGCCATTTTCAATCATTTCCTCGACGAGCAGTCGGCCCAGATTATGGCCGCGATGTTCGGGAAGAACGTAGACATCGGCAAGGTAGGCATCGTTGACGCCATCGGAGACGGCACGGGCAAAACCAATCTGGTTGCCGTGCTCGGTATACACACCCACCACGCGCCATGCGCCGCGAATCTGCGCCTCGACGTCCTCGCGGGTACGCCACCGGTGCCAGGGTGCCTGGGTAGACAAAAACTCCCAAATCGCGCCGAGGTCCAGGCGCGACGGATCGGAATCAAACTCGTAGTTCACGATTTATTTTCACACCCCGACGGTGACGCTCTGGTGAATGTCACATGAACGTTCCCGAGGGCGTGTTTTGACCCTCCCGTGACACCCTTGAAATCCCCGGCGTGGCGGGGTTTTCGGGGGTGTTTCCGGGCCTTAAAAATTCGTCTTTTGAAGTTTATGCATCACGGCGTGGCGGTCCTCACGAGAGGTCGTCCGCGAGCCCCTCATCCGAGCGAGGCACCGCCTCTCCACTAGCGCCTGTTCTACGCCTACTGTCACCGTCACCCGCACAAACGAAAAACTATCGGTGGACCCGGAACCAGCGTTCCACAGTTCCCGGTTTCAGTTGCCCTAGGCTGTTCTCCCGGAGGGTAGGAACGACATCATTGCAAGGGGGGCAACCGAGGTGAATTCGAATCCAGCAGGCACCGGGCGAGAGGCAAGGGGCGCAACGCGGCGACTTGCGTTCCAGGACCGCGCGGATCAGCGCGCGGGGGAGGCTCTTGCCGACGCGATTGATGGCTGGAGTGAGTGGGTCTATCGACGGGTTGATAGCGTCCATCCCCTCGTCGGGTCGCGGGGGCGGCTCAAACACTCGATGGATTGCGACCCCTTGATCGACCCGCGTCTTGCGTATGACAGGGTTGAACGAAGGGTTCGAAGCATCACGAGCGTGCGTGGTCTCATGATGGTTCCGTTGGCTTTTATCGTGAAGGGCCCGATGCGGCATCTGGATGCCTTCGATTCGGATGGGCGTTCTCTCCCTCTGATGGGCTCTCGTGAAACATCAACGCTGATCATCCAGGCTGTCCTCCATGTCCTGCACAGGTCAGGGGTGAAAGACTCACGCGCTCTTCGCACGGCTGTAGAGGAACTCGTTGCCAACGAGGGGACGACCAATCTGGAAAAAACCCGGAACCTCATCGTGTCGGGTAAATGGGGGGAAACCGAGATCTGGGACAGAGGTCTCCCACTCGAAGACAGCGTGCAGCGATTTCTGCAGAACCTCTCCACCGATTTCGTACTGATCGCTCTGATTCCGGCGGAACTCGCCGGGAGACGTCAGGTTCTGAAGTTCTCGTATCACTGGGTAATCCCACCGCGAAAATGGGCCACCTTCATCATGGACATCGGTGTGGCAGTAGGACTCGCAAACCTCAAGGTGGGGCTGCCGATGCACATGCCCGCTGGCACTCGGTCGTATCACCTTGAATTCCAAACGCCCCCGGAATTGGATATTAGAGCGCTCAGCCTCCCCGCAGATCCGGCAATCAACAACGCAACAACCTCCGTTGATTCAAGCGGAATCCCCGTCGCACACGTCCATCACAGCTACACACGGGTGCCCGCCGGAGACGCCCACGCTCAGCTGCGGGTTCCCATGCGAGGGCTGTGGACGTCTGCCGTCCTCGCCGCACTCCTCACGACAACGGTTTTCATACTCGCGCTCAACGTGGACGGAGCGATATCCAAGTTGACCGATGAAGGGGGTAACGCCGCGGCACTTTTTCTGGCGGCACCAGCGGTGTTTATTGGCTTCCTGGTTGCCCGCACCGAGCACACCTTTTCTTCCCGCGTACTCAACCCTCTCCGCGCGATGTTGATCGTCTGTGCTCTCCTGCTGTTCGCGATGGCCGGCAGCATCGTCATCGGGCAACAGCGGTTGGACCTCCCCAGTCTGTGGTGCGCGGGGGCGTGGATCTCCGGTGTGATAGCGGGGGCACTCGTCAGCATCAGGGCAATCACCCGTGTGCGTTACTCGCGATGGTTTACCTCCATTCCCACCCGCTACGGGAGGTGGCACCTCGCGCGACGGGCACGGAAATCCTCACGGAAAACCGTCTCATAGCCTAGGCTGAGGTGGTATGGTCGCAACACCAAAACGGAGGTGAAAGATGTCAGGCAGAAAGCACCCGAAAGAACCACGCTCATCGTTTTTCGTTGTTAACGGCGGCACGATATCGTCTCTCGCAGGCGGAAAAGCCACGACGGTCGTAACGCCATCAAAGCCCTCAGAGACGAAGACGTCCGTCATGCGCAGCACGACTTCGCGAATCGGTAAGAGCCGTTACGCGTAACGCCCCACGTATGAGGCACAGCGTCGCTCCCCGTCGTTCACGACGGGGAGCGACGGGCGTTTAACCCATCCTGGCGCACGACCACTCGGGGTGTTTGCCAGGTGACGATGTCGACGTTGCTGCTACGCCCCCGCGAAGAACGCGCTGATCGCGCCGGAGAGCGCGATCGGGTCGTTGACGTGGCAGAGCTCGCGGGCGGAGTGCATCGAGAGCAGGGGCACACCCACGTCCACCGTGCGGATGCCGAGGCGGGTTGCGGTGAGGGGGCCGATGGTCGAGCCGCAGGGCACGGTGTTGTTGGAGACGAACTCCTGGTACTGCACCCCGGCCGCCTCGCAGGCGCGGGCGAACAGGGCGGCCCCGTGGGCGTCGGTCGCGTAGCGCTGGTTGGCGTTGATCTTCAGCAGCGGGCCGGATCCCGCGAGCGGGCGCACGTTGGGGTCGTGCATCTCGCCGTAGTTCGGGTGCACCGAGTGGCCGGCGTCGGCAGAGAGGCACCAGGAGCCCGCGTAGGCGCGGGCACGCTCGGCCGCGTCCGCACCGAGGCCGAGGGAGATGCGCTCGGTGATCTCAGCGAGCAGCGGGCCGCTCGCGCCCGAGCGGGTTTCGGAGCCGAGCTCCTCATGATCAAACGCCGCGAGCATCACGATGTGCTCGGGGTCCGCGGTGAGGGTTTCGATGGCGTGCAGGCCCGCCCACACCGAGGTGAGGTTGTCCATCCGGCCGGCGGCGAACAGCTCGCCGTTCTGGCCGAAGCGGGCGGGAGCCTGGGTGTCGGCGGTGAGGATGTCGTATCCGGCGACCTCGGCGGCGTCGACACCGGCGAGGGCGGCCAGGTGGGCCACGAGATCAGCGCTCGAGCGGTCGCCCACGCCGTAAACCGGCTGGGTCTGGCGCTGGCGGTTGAGTGCGAGGCCGTTGTTGGCCTCGCGGTCGAGGTGGATCGCGAGCTGCGGGATGCGCAGGTACGGTCCGGTGCGCACGAGGTGCTCGGTGCCGTCGCGCAGCACGAGACGGCCGGCGAGTTCGAGTTCGCGGTCGAGCCAGGAGTTCAGCAGCGGGCCACCATAAACCTCCACACCGGCCTGCAGCCAGCCGTCGGATCCGATGCTGGGCTTCGGCTTGAGCTTGAACCCGGGGGAGTCGGTGTGGGCGCCGAGGATGCGGAATCCGGTGGTCGCGGTCGCGACGGCGGGCTGCACCCAGGCGACCAGCGCGCCATCGCGAATCACGAGGTAGCGGCCGGCCGAGGTGGGCCAGGCCTCGGCCTCATCGAGGCGGGTGAACCCGGCACGCTCCAGGCGCGCGGCCCCCGCGGAAGCCGCGTGATAGGAGGAGGGGGAGTCCTGAATATAGCCGCCAAAGTCCGCGATGAGCTCGTCGATGTTCTGCATACCCTCCATCCAATCACTGATCCTCGCGGCACGGGAGCGCACACACGCTTTTCCCGCGCCGCGCGGGTTAGCCTGGGGTCTCACCCATGAAAGGTCGCCGTGCGCCTCACCACCGACTCACCCGCACCGCACCGCCGAACGCGAGCACTCGTGGCACTCATCGCCTGCATAGCGCTGGGAATCGCCGTGACGCGTCTGGGTTCCGGTGAGCTCGCCGGGTTCTGCGGTGATGCGCTCTATGCGGTGGCCGCGTATCTGGCATTCACGCTGATCTGGGTACGGCTGCGCCCGGCGCCACTGGCGATCCTCACCACGCTCGTGTGCTGGGCAATCGAGTTCCTTCAGGCCACCGGGCTGCCGCTCGAACTCGCCCGGCAGTGGATCGGCTGGCGCTACCTCCTGGGCACCACGTTCAACCCGCTGGACCTTCTCGCGTATCTGCTCGGCGCGGTGCTGATCGCCGGCCTGGACCTGGCCCTCTCCCGCAGGGGTACCCGCTAGGCGCGTGCGAGCCGCCCCGACTCTTCGTCCCCGCTCACGAGCGCCAGGACCAGCGACTCCTGCAGGTAACCCAGCCAGTCGTACAGCATGGTGAACTGATCGTTGGGGTCGCCCTCGGGAGAGGCGACGCTGATGCCCAGCCGCTCCGCCAGCACGTGACGCAGGTCGCCGAGGGAGCGCATCACACGCTCGGCACCCGCGCGATCAAGCGGCAGGATGGGAGCGTCCTGGTCTTCGGGAATGGTTTCGAGCAGGAGCGTCGCTCCCGCGATGCGCGCGTCATCGAGGTCGCCGCGGGTGAGGCGACGAAACTCCGCGGAGGCCTCGGCATCATCCGGATAGGCATCGGGGTAAAGACGCTCGGCCACCGGGTCCTCGGGGTCTTCGAGCACCTGGATGAGCTGCGCGGCGAGATCACCGAGGATCACCCGCTCGTGCTCCTCCAGGAGCAGACTGAAGCCGTGTTCGTCGAGCCGAACGGCACCAAAATCACTCACGCGCCGGCCCCCGAATCTCCGGCATTCCCTGCCCGTACCGTGGCCCAGAGACCGTAGCCGTGCAATGCCTGCACGTGCATTTCGGCGGCCTCGCGCCCCGCCTGCGCCACCACCGCGCTGCCGTCGTTGTGCACCGCGAGCATGCGCTCCTCGGCCCGCTCGGCGCTCATGCCGAAGTGGCTGCGAAAGACGAACGAGACGTAGCTCATGAGGTTCACCGGGTCATCCCACACCACGACCTCCCACGGCGTCTCGGCGAGGGCCGCGGGCGCGCGGTCAAGAAGTTGCTGGGTTCCGGTGCTCACCACTTAAGGATAGGCACCGCGGTGACCTAGGGGAAACGAATACCCGCCTGCAGCACGCTGCGCAGCTCAAACACGTCGCTCAGGCTGCCGTGGGCCATGCCGGGAATACCGGTGCGCAGGACGTGGCCGAGGAGCGAACGCTGCACGATCAGGGTGCTTGCGTGCCGTCCGCGACCGACCGCGACGATGCCGTCCTCCATCGAGTTATCCGGCACCACGATCAGCACGCCGGTGAATTTCACGCGCAGGGCCTTTGCGAATGCGCGCGCGGCGCGGGTGGTGCGGCGCACGGGGAGTTCCAGTGGGCCGATGTTTTCGCCGATGAGTTCGCCGCGCTTGAGCTGGATTCGTCCGCCCCAGTCCTCCGAGGTGATCGCGAACAGCCCGGCGGGGCCGAGGACCACGTGGTCGAGCACACCCTCGTTTCCGGCGAGCACCTCGCTCCACATCGTGAAGCCCATCCCCAGGTCGGTCACCTGGCGGGCGGTAGCCTCCTCGGCGAGCGCCTTCGCGAGCTCACGCCGGATCTCCGGGGGAGCGGTGCGCACCAGGCTCGCGTTGTACGGGTCCGGGATATCTACCCCGCGCCCCACCCACTCGCGCAGCATGGTCAGGTAGCGTTCGCGGGCACGCCCACCGGGGTGACCGTAGGTGCGTGCCTTCGGCCGGGAGTCCTGCCGCGGGGGCCGCGGGGCCGCCGACCAGGTAGCGCCGGGATCGGAGGCGGAGGCGGAGGAGGAGGCGGGGGTTCCGCGATCATAGGCCGCACGGGCAGACGCGGTTCCGAGGAGTTCCCAGGCGCGCTGAACCTCGTCGAAGGCCGCGGCGCTTCCTCCGGTGTCCGGATGGGTTTCGCGGGCGCGGCGGCGATAGGCCTTGCGCAGCTCATCCTCACTCGCGCTACCGGCCACCCCGAGGACCTCATACGGGGTCCGCTCGGCGGGGCTCTGACTCATGGTGCTCCTTGAAACAAACGGCCGGGGTCGATCCAGGGTACCCGGCCAGGCAGGAAAAGACGTAGCGGGGTGCACACCTGCACCCCACACTCCCATCTTGCGGGTTGTTCCCGGCCGTCCGCCGGGCATTCCGCCGTCGGCGTAAGGATCGCCCTCGGAACCGTCGCATTCCGACGGCCTCTGCGCGGGCTGCCCGGCTCCCGCGGTGCCCGCGAGCAGGGCACCCGCGTTATAGTTAGCGGGCACGTTCTGGGAGGAAAAATGACCGAGGTTCCCTGGCTCGACAACGAGGAGATGCGCGCCTGGCTGCGCTTCATCGCGGTGGTGCAGCTGCTGCCCGGAGCTCTCGAATCCGAGCTGCAGGCCGATGCCGGTCTCACCCACTACGAGTACTTCACCCTGGCGAAGCTCTCCGAGGCCCCCGAGCGTACGCTGCGCATGACCGCGCTGTCGGATGCCACCAATGCCACCCTGCCCCGGCTGTCCCACGTGGTGCGCCGACTCGAGGAGCGCGGGTTTGTGGAACGATTCCCCTGCGTGGATGATCGCCGGGCCACCAATGCTCGCCTCACCGATGCGGGCTGGGAGGTCGTGGTCGCCGCGGCGCCCGGCCACGTGGAGACCGTCCGTAAGCACGTGTTTGATGCGATCGGGCCGGACCTCGTGGATTCCCTGGATGACATCAGCACGCGCATCCTGCGCACCCTCGACCCCCAGGATCGTCTGCACGCGCTGACCCCGCCCGCGAGCGCCGCGGAGGCGGCGGCCCCTTCCACGGACATCGCCCCGTGACGGTGCCGGACATCACCCGGACAGACGTCCTGGTGATCGGGGCGGGTCAGGCTGGGCTGGCCACCGCCCAGGAGCTTCAGCGCCGCGGGGTCACAAACCTGCGGGTGATCGATCGCGGGCCGGGGTCCGGCGGCGCCTGGCAGCACCGCTGGGCCTCCCTGCGCCTCGATGACGCCCACCAGGTCGAAGATCTTCCGGGCCTTGACACCCTCGGTCTGAGCTTCCGCACGGCCCCCGGGGATGAGCCCGCCCGCGACATCGTCGCCGACTACTATGCCCGCTATGAGCGCGCGTACGGCCTGCCCATTCGGCGGCCGGTTGAGGCGGTCGCGGTGACCGCGGACGGCCCGGAGAACACCCTGCGGGTCACGACCCGCAACGCCGTCACCGATGCGCCCGACGCCACGATCCTCGCGCGCATCGTGATCAACGCCTCGGGCACCTGGGCCCGCCCGATCCAGCCCGAGGTTCCCGGCCGGAAAACTTTCCACGGCCGCCAGCTGCGCACCCCGGACTTTGTCGCGGCCGAGGAGTTTGCCGGGCAGCACGTCATCGTGGTGGGCGGCGGTACCAGCGCGATCGGGTTTGTCCTGGAGCTCTCGCCGGTGGCCGCCCGCGTGCAGTGGGCCACCCGGCATCCGGTGGACTTTAGCGAGACCGTGGGCCTGGCCCGCGATCACGCGCGCGCCGCCGTGGCCGCGCAGGATGAGGCCGCCCGCGCGGGCGAGATCCTGCCGAGCATCGTCTCCGGCACCGGCGTTCCCCTCACCCGGCGGATGCGGCAGGCCCGCGAGGCCGGAATCCTGCTCGAACGCCCCCTGTTTACCGCGATGACCGAGACCGGCGTCATCTGGCCGGACGGCACCGCGGAGGACGTGGACGCGATCATCTGGGCCGCCGGATTCCGCGGCGAAGTGGACCACCTGGCACCCCTCGGTCTCGCCGCCCCCGGGCACACCATCCGGGTGGAGCGCGGCCGCGCACTCGATGAACCCCGGCTGTTCCTCGCCGGATACGGCCCGCAGGCCAGCACCATCGGTGCCGCACGTTCGGCCCGCACCACGGCTGCGCAGGTGGTTCAGGCTCTCGCCGAATAGTATTCACGGCCTCAAAAACCGTGTAGATTGATGCCGAACACCCACAATCACATACGCCACTAAACCACCGCGGGAGAGTCCCGAAGTTTGGGCGCCGTAGGAGCAAACCCTCCCCGGGAATCTCTCAGGCCCAAGGACCGCAGTGGTGCGGCAACTCTGGAAAGTGATTCACGCGTGCGCGCGTGAATCCACCGACGGTGCAGGTGCGGATCCCCGCGCGAAATCTCTCAGGTACAGCTACAGAGCGGGGAGGAACCCATCGTTTCCGGTGCTGTGCGCCGGTACCCATTTTGGAGTTCCCGTGACCCTGGTCGACCCGTCCGTATCCGTTTCCCCCGCATCCACCGAGCGCGGGGCCACCGCGCCTGAAACCGCCGAGCCCGGTTTCGCCGAGCGCCACATCGGCGTGCACCGTCCCGGCGAGGTTGCCGACATGCTCGCGGTGATTGGCCAGCCGAGCCTGTCCGCCCTGGTGGACACCGCCGTTCCCACCGCCATTCGGCAATCCGCGCCGCTGAACCTGGCGGCACCGCTCTCCGAGGCCGACGTGCTCACCGCGCTGCGCGCGCTGGCGAAGAAAAACACCACCGCCGTGCAGCTGATCGGTCAGGGCTACTCGGACACCATCACCCCCGCGGTGATTCGCCGTAACGTGCTCGAAAGCCCCGCCTGGTACACCGCCTACACCCCGTATCAGCCGGAGATTTCGCAGGGCCGCCTCGAAGCCCTGCTGAACTTCCAGACCATGGTGCAGGACCTCACCGGGCTCGACGTCGCCGGTGCCTCGCTGCTGGATGAGGGCACCGCGGTGGTGGAGGCCGCGCTGCTCATGCGCCGCGCGACCCGCGGCCTGCCCGATAACGCCCCCACCGTCATCGACGCCGATGCGCTGCCGCAGACCATCGCGCTGCTGCGCGGTCGGGCAGAGGCGCTCGGGTTCGACATCATCGTGGCCGACCTCTCGCAGGGCCTGCCCGCTGACCTTCCCGAGGGCCCGCTCGGCGGTGTCATCCTCCAGCAGCCCGGGGTCTCCGGTGCCCTCGTGGACCACGCGGCGGCCATCGCCGCCGCGCACGAGCGTGGGGCCCTGGTGACGGTTGCCACCGATCTGCTCGCGCTGACCCTCCTCACCTCCCCGGGCGAGCAGGGTGCCGACATCGCCGTCGGCTCGGCCCAGCGGATGGGCGTTCCCCTGTTCTATGGCGGCCCGCACGCGGCGTTCATCTCGGTGCGAAAGGGGCTCGAGCGTCAGCTCCCCGGTCGCCTCGTGGGCGTCTCGGTGGACGACGCCGGCCGCCCCGCCTACCGCCTCGCCCTGCAGACCCGCGAACAGCACATTCGCCGGGAGAAGGCCACCTCCAACATCTGTACGGCGCAGGCCCTGCTGGCCGTGGTGGCCTCCTTCTACGCCGTGTATCACGGCCCCGAGGGGCTCACCGGCATCGCCCGGCGCATCCATCGCCTGGCCACCGGCCTGCGCGATGCGCTCGTCGCCGAGGGAATCACCGTGGTCAACGAGACCGCGTTTGACACCCTGACCGTGGCCGTTCCCGGTCGCGCCGCCGAGGTGCTGGCCGCCGCCGAGGAACGCGGCATCAACCTGCGGCGCATCGATGCTGATCACGTGGGTGTGGCGGTAAACGAGGTGACCACCGCGCGCATCCTCGACCACGTACTGGCCGCGATCACCGGCACCGAGGGTGCACCGGTGGTGCCCGCCGAGGGCGACCGTATCCCCGCCGCGCTCGTGCGCACCAGCGCGTTCCTCACCCACCCGGTGTTCCACCAGCACCGCTCCGAAACCCAGCTGCTGCGCTACATTCGCCGCCTCTCCGACCGCGACCTCGCGCTGGATCGCACCATGATTCCGCTGGGCTCCTGCACCATGAAGCTCAACGCGGCGGTCGAGATGGAGGCCATCTCCTGGCCCGAGTTCGCCTCGATTCACCCCTTTGCCCCGGACCACCAGACCGTGGGCTGGCGTCAGCTCATCACCGAGCTGGAGGAGGACCTGGCGGAGATCACCGGGTATGACCGCGTCTCGGTGCAGCCCAACGCCGGTTCCCAGGGCGAACTCGCGGGCCTGCTGGCCATTCGCGGCTACCACCGCTCCCGCGGGGACGAGGCCCGCACGATCTGCCTCATTCCGGCGAGCGCGCACGGCACCAACGCGGCCTCGGCCGTTCTCGCCGGCATGCGCGTCGTGGTGGTGGCCACCGCGGCCGACGGCACGATCGATCACGCCGACCTGAACGCCAAGATCGCCGAGCACCGTGACGTGCTCGCCGCGATCATGATCACCTATCCCTCGACCCACGGAGTCTTCGACGCCGATGTGCGCGAGGTGTGTGACGCCGTGCACGCCGCCGGCGGCCAGGTGTACATCGACGGCGCGAACCTCAATGCGCTGGTGGGCCTCGCGAAGCCCGGGGAGTTTGGCGGCGACGTCTCGCACCTGAATCTCCACAAGACCTTCTGCATCCCGCACGGCGGCGGCGGACCCGGTGTGGGCCCGGTGGCCGTGCGCGCGCACCTCGCACCGTTCCTTCCCGGAGACGCAACCGACCCGAACGCCACCACGCCGATCTCGTCGGCGCGCTTCGGTTCGGCCGGCGTACTGCCGATCAGCTGGGCGTACGTGCGCCTGATGGGCGGCGAGGGCCTGACCCGCGCCACCCGCACCGCTCTGCTCTCGGCCAACTACCTGGCCGCGCGCCTGGACGAGTACTTCCCGGTGCTCTACCGCGGAAACGACGGCCTGGTCGCGCACGAGTGCATCCTCGATCTGCGCCCCATCACCGCGGCTACCGGCGTCACCGCGGAAGACGTGGCCAAGCGCCTCATGGACTTCGGGTTCCACGCCCCGACGCTGTCGTTCCCGGTGCCCGGCACCCTGATGGTGGAGCCCACCGAGTCCGAGGACACCGCCGAGCTGGAGCGCTTCGTTACCGCGATGCGGGTGATCCGCGCGGAGATCTCCGCGGTGGAGGCGGGGGAGTACCCGGTGGCCGAGTCCCCGCTGCGCCGCGCGCCGCACACCGCGGCCGCGCTGCTGTCGGACACCTGGGATCGCCCGTATGGCCGCGAGCAGGCAGCATTCCCCGTGCCCGGCCTGCGCCAGGACAAGTACTTCCCACCGGTGGGCCGAATCAACCAGGCAGCGGGCGACCGCAACCTGATCTGCTCCTGCCCGCCCCTGTCCGCCTTTGATCAGAGCCCCGAGGAAGAGGCCACCCGATGAGTGAACGCACCACCGCCCTGTACGAGGCCCATGCGGCCCTCGGCGCGCACTTCACCGATTTCGGCGGGTGGCAGATGCCGCTGCGTTACGGATCGGAGCTCGCCGAGCACACCGCCGTGCGCACCGCCGCCGGCCTGTTTGACCTCTCCCACATGGGCGAGGTCTGGGTGCAGGGGCCGGATGCCGCGGCCGCGCTCAGCCACGCACTGGTCGGGGTGTTTGAGCCCCTGGCCGTGGGCCGGGCCAAGTACTCGCTGATCGTGGCGCAGGACGGCGGCATCCTTGATGACCTCATCGTCTATCGCATTACCCCCGAGCGCTTCCTCGTGGTGCCCAATGCGGGCAACGCCGAGCTGGTGTTCACCGAGCTGACCACGCGTGCCGCCGGGTTCACCGCCACCGTCACCGATGCGAGCGCACACACCGCACTGATCGCGCTGCAGGGCCCGCGTGCCGCCGAGATCCTGACCGGTCTGCTGCCCGAGGCCGAGCACGAGACGCTGGCGGCACTGCGCTACTACGCGGCTCACGAGTTCAGCATCGACGATCAGCCGGTACTCGTGGCCCGCACCGGATACACCGGGGAGGATGGCTTTGAGCTGTTCATCCCGGACACCGCGGCCCCCGGGCTCTGGGATACCCTGCTCGCCGCGGGCCTCACCCGTGGTCTGATTCCCTGTGGGCTGGCCGCCCGAGACTCGCTGCGCCTCGAGGCGGGCATGCCGCTCTACGGCAACGAGCTCACGAGCGCCCTCACCCCGTTCGACGCGGGCTTTGACCGCGTGGTGAACCTCGATGAGGGCCACGACTTCGTGGGCCGAGCCGCACTCGAGGCCGCCCACGCGACCGGTGTTCGCCGGGTCCTGGTGGGCCTGCGCGGCGAGGGTCGCCGGGCCGCCCGCGCCGGCTACCCGATCCTGGTCGACGGCGAGGCCGTGGGCACCGTGACCTCGGGCCAGCCGAGCCCCACCCTCGGCTTTCCGATCGCGTTCGCCTATATTGACCCCGCATACGCGACCCCCGGCACCCCGGTCCAGGCCGACCTCCGCGGCAAACCCGAGGCCTTCACCGTGACCGCCACCCCGTTCTATCGGCGCACCCGCTAATCAGCATCCGCTAACCACCGCACCCACGCACCGCACCATCGAAAGGTACCCATGAGCACCGTTGCCCCCAACCTGAAGTACTCCGCCGAGCACGAGTGGCTCGCCGCCGGCGATCCCGCCACCGTGGGCATCACCGCGGTGGCCGCCGAGGCCCTCGGTGACATCGTCTACGTGAGCCTCCCCGAGGTGGGTTCCACCGTGACCGCGGGGGAGACCTGCGGCGAGGTGGAGTCCACCAAGTCGGTCTCCGACCTGTACGCACCGGTCACCGGCGAGGTTGTCTCGATCAACCAGACCGTTCTGGATGACCCGGCCCTCGTGAACGGCGACCCCTACGGTGCCGGCTGGCTCTTCACCGTACGGGTCACCGAGGAGGGCCCGCTGCTGAGCCCCGAGGAGTACGCCGCGGCAAACGGCGTCACCGCACCGTAATGCGGTTCCGTGGCCGCCGGCGATCCCGGCGGCCACGGTTCACGGATCCGTCCCCCCACAAGATTTGCCGGATCCACTACAGAGGAGTTCCCATGAGTGTCGGCGTTTTTGATCTGTTTTCGATCGGAATCGGTCCCTCGAGTTCACACACCGTCGGCCCCATGCGGGCCGCCAACATCTTTGCCGCCGAGCTTCGCGAGGCTGGCCTGCTGGGCAGCGTCGCCGAGCTGAGTATCCACCTCTACGGCTCGCTTGCGGCCACGGGCCGCGGACACGGCACCCAGGGGGCGATCCTGCTGGGCCTGTCCGGATTCGATCCGGAAACCATTGGCCCCGAGACGGTCACCGTGACCCTCGAGGCAATTGCTGGCGGCGCACCGCTGCTACTCGGCGGCGAGCGCGCGCTCATCCACACCGAGGATGACATCGTCCTGCACCCGCTCACCGTACTCCCGCGGCATACAAACGCGATGCGGCTGAGCGCGCGAGACGCACACGGCATCGAGCTGGTCACCGAAACGTTCTACTCGATCGGGGGCGGCTTCATCACCCGCGACGGCGCCGTCGAGGTCGAAACCGAAGTCTCCCGGCCCGACCCGTTTCCGTTCACCACCGCCGCGCGCCTTCTCGAGCACTGCGCCACCGAGGGGATCGACATCTCCGAGGTGATGCGCCGCAACGAGCTCGCCAAGACCGATGCGGTGGGGCTACGCTCCGGGCTCCTCCACATTCGCGACGTTATGAACGAGTGCGCCGATTCGGCCATCGCTCGCACCGGTGTGCTTCCCGGCGGGCTGGACGTACGGCGCCGCGCACCCGGCTGGCACGATCGGCTGCGCGCGCTGGATCCCCACCGCGACCCGCTCTACTGGCAGGAGTGGGTCAATCTGGTGGCCCTCGCGGTCAATGAGGAAAACGCCTCGGGGGGACGCGTGGTCACCGCGCCCACAAACGGCGCCGCGGGAATCATCCCCGCCGTGCTGTTTTATGCCACGCACTATGCCCCGCCCGTTCGCGCCCTGATGGACCCGAACGGCGGCACCGAGGCGAGCGCACCGCTCCGCGCTCTGCGCGATGACATCACCGAGCGGTTCCTGCTCACCGCGGCGGCCATCGGTGTGCTCTACAAGGAGCAGGCCGCCATCTCCGGCGCCGAGCTGGGATGCCAGGGCGAGGTCGGATCCGCCTCCTCGATGGCGGCCGGCGCCCTCGCCGAAATCCTCGGCGGCACCCCCGCCCAGGTGGCCAATGCGGCCGAGATCGCAATGGAACACAACCTCGGTCTCACCTGTGACCCGGTGGGCGGATTAGTGCAGATTCCCTGCATCGAACGCAACGCGATCGGCGCCGCGAAGGCGGTGAACGCCGCGAAGATGGCGCTCTGGGGCGACGGCACCCACCGGGTGTCCCTGGATCAGGTCATTCTGACGATGCGGGACACCGGCAACGACATGAGCAGCAAGTACAAGGAAACCTCGCTCGGAGGCCTCGCGGTCAACGTTGTTGAATGCTAATCCACCTATAACGGGTGTTGCTCACGGGGTTTCCCCGGGAAATCCCCGTAGTGTTTCGAAGACCTGTGTTCTTTTGTGAAGGGGTCACATGACAACCGTCGACCACACCGCTCCGGTCGAGCCCGAGGCGCCCGTCTCGCGCTGGCACCCGCGCCGCTGGATCGCGGTCATCCGACGACTCCCCTTTAGCAGCGGGCTGATCGGGGTCATCTTCTTCCTCGCGATCACCACCGGTGCGCTCTGGGATCCGCTGAAGCATCGCCACTGGTTCCGCCTGGTCGCCTATGGTGTCCCGGCGTTTGATATGGGCCACTGGTGGACCCTGCTCACCGGAATGCTCTGGGCGGCGCACCCCGCCATGTACGTGTGGGTGCTCATCCTGCTGCCCTTCTCGGTCATTCGCCTGGAGCTGCGGCGCGGCTCGGGCATCGCCGCCGGGTACTTCATCTTCGGGCAGGTGGCCTCGGTCCTCATCGTCGCGCTGTTCCTCTCGGTCTTCTCCGGCATCGGCTGGGAGTGGGCGGACACCCTCTCGAACACCATCACCGTCGGCATGATCCCGGGTCTCTTTGCCGCACTGACCGCATCGGTGAACAGCCTTCCGTCTCCGTGGCGCGGGCGCGGGCGCCTCATCCTGATCTACGTGGCCGCGATCGGGGTGCTCTTCGTGGGTATCCTGCCCGCGCTCCTCAATGCCACCGCGATCGTGCTGGTCCTCGCGCTCGGCACGATTCGCCGCAAGCGCGCGCCCAGCGTTCACGAGCGCCGCTTCACCACCTTTGTCACCATCCTGGGGCTCGGCGCAATCCAGCTGATCCTGACCGTCGTGCGCACCCACGGCCCCTTCGGCGACACCTCGCTGCTCGAGGGTGCCTGGGGTCACGCGGTGATCAACGCGCTCATCATTCTGGTGTTCGCCAATGGGCTGCGCACCGGGCGGCGTCTCGCCTGGCTGCTGAGCGTTGCGCTCTCGGCCTTCAACATGCTGCTCGGCCTCTCGGTCTTCCTGATCGTGCAGACAAACCTGCCCGAGCTGGAAGAGCTGCGCGCCTATGCAAGCAGCGCAAACGTGACCGCGGCCACGGGCGTACTGTGGGCCATGTTCCTCGTGTATCTGCTCGTGGCGCGGGGCGCGTTCACCGTGCCGATCCGGCGCCGCCTGCCCGGTGATGGCGGCGGAAGCGAGCGCAGCGTGCGCGAGCTCCTGCGTGAGCACGGTGGTGGCACCATGTCCTGGATGACCACCTGGCCAGACAACCGACACTTCTTCACCCCCGCCGGCACCGGATTTGTCACGTATCAGGTACACGCGAAAACGGCCATCGCCCTCTCGGACCCCATCGGCCCGCTGTCCGATCGCACCGAGACCACCCGCCAGTTCATCACCGCGGCCGAGCGCGCCGGGTTTGTGCCCTGCTTCTTCGTGGCGAGCGAGGGTCTGCGCACCGAGGCACTGCCCGGCTGGCGATCGCTCCAGGTCGCCGAGGACACCATCATCGATCTTCCCGGCCTGGCCTTCACCGGAAAGCGCTGGAACTCCGTGCGCACGTCCCTCAACAAGGCCGACCGCGAGGGTGTGACCTTCCGGCTCACCCACCTCGCCGAGGAACCGCGTAAGGTGCAGCAGCAGGTGCGGCAGATTTCCGAGGCCTGGCTCGGCGATAAGGGCCTGCCGGAAATGGGCTTCACCCTCGGTGGCGTCGACGAGGCGCGCGATCCCGCCGTGCGCCTCGCCCTGGCCTACAACGCCGAGGGCGATATCGATGGCTTCCTGAGCTGGCTTCCCGTCTACGGCGAGGGCGGCACCATTCACGGCTGGACGCTCGATCTGATGCGGCGCCGCGAGGGCGGTTTTGGACCGGTCATGGAGTACCTGATCGGTCGCTCGGCTCAGGAGTTCTCGGCCGAGGGCGCGCAGATCGCCTCGCTCTCGGGGGCGCCCCTCGCCCACCTGGGCCAGCGCGGCGGCAACATCATCGACAACCTGCTGGGTGGCCTCGGTGAGGCCATCGAGCCGCTCTACGGGTTCCGCTCGCTGCACGCATTCAAGCGCAAGTTCAATCCGCGCTATGAGCCCGTGTACCTGCTGTACCGCGACGAGGGCGATCTGGCCCGAATCGGGCTCGGCCTGGGGCGGGCGTTCCTACCGGATGCGAGCATCGCCTCGGTGGTGCGCAGCTTCCGCGCGCCGAAGTAGCACGCGACCAGCCGTGCACAGGGCGCATTCCGCCCCCGGCATCTCACAATAACGCGCGCGCCCCGGATGGATGCCGGGGGTTACTGAGAGACTGGGGGCATGTCCGAGAGCCAGATCGAACCCGAAGCCCGCGCCATTCTTGCCGAGTTGACCGGCGTTCCGGATGCCCGGTTCCACGAGGGGCAGTTCGAGGCCATCAGTACGCTGGTCGAGCAGCGGCGCCGCGCCCTGGTTGTGCAGCGCACCGGCTGGGGCAAGTCCGCGGTGTACTTCATTTCGACCCTGCTGCTGCGGCGACGCGGCGCCGGGCCCACCCTTCTGGTGTCGCCCCTGCTCTCGCTGATGCGTGATCAGGTAGCCGCGGCCGCACGCGCGGGTGTGCGCGCGGTGGCCATCAACTCCGCAAACGCCCACGAGTGGGACGACGCCCGCGCGGCCCTCGCCGCCGATACCGTTGATGTCCTCCTCGTTTCCCCGGAACGGCTCAACAACCCGCGCTTCCGCGACGAGCAGCTGCCCACGCTGCTCGAACGCATCGGCCTGCTCGTGGTTGATGAGGCCCACTGTATCTCGGACTGGGGCCACGACTTCCGTCCGGATTACCGCCGCCTCGCCGAGCTGATTCGCGCGCTGCCGAGCGACCTCCCGGTGCTGGCCACCACCGCTACCGCGAATGCCCGCGTGGTCACCGACATCGAGGAGCAGCTCGCGGTAGACGATCGCGGCGTGGTCACGAGCCGCGGATCGCTGGCCCGTGCCTCGCTGCGTCTCGGCGTGCTCGAGCTGCCCGACTCCCGGGCACGGCTGGGCTGGCTGTTGAGCCATCTCGCCGAGCTCCCCGGCAGCGGCATCATCTACTCACTCACGGTCTCGGCCGCCGAAGACACCGCGCGGCTCCTGCGCGACGCCGGGCACGAGGTGCGGGCCTATACCGGCCGTACCGACACCGATGAGCGCGCCGAGAGCGAGCTCATGCTCAAGAACAACGAGCTCAAGGCGCTGGTGGCCACGAGCGCGCTCGGAATGGGCTTTGATAAGCCCGACCTCGGTTTCGTCGTGCACCTCGGGGCGCCGTCCTCCCCGGTGGCGTACTACCAGCAGGTGGGCCGCGCCGGCCGCGGCACAGACAGCGCAGACGTTCTCCTGCTGCCCGGCAGCGAGGATCGTGAGATCTGGCGCTACTTCGCCACCGCCTCGATGCCGGACGAGCAGCGCGCCCGCGCGGTGCTGGACGCCCTCGGCTCCGAACCTCTGTCGACCCCGGCCCTCGAGGCACGCGTGAACATTCGTCGTACCCCGCTCGAGCTCCTCCTCAAGGTGCTCGATGTGGACGGCGCGGTTCACCGGGTAGCCGGGGGCTGGGTACGCACCGGGGCCCCCTGGCACTATGACGCAGAGCGCTATGACCGCATCTCCCGCGCCCGTCTGGCCGAGGAGGCCTCGATGGTCGAGTATCAGCGCACCTCCGAGTGCCGCATGGCCACGCTTCAGCGCGATCTGGATGACCCCACGGCGGCGCCCTGCGGCCGCTGCGATCGCTGCACGGCGCCCTGGTATCCCACCGGCATCAGTGGGCAAGCCGAGGAGGTGGCCGCGCAGTCTCTGGATCGCGTCTCGGTCGAGATCGAGCCGCGGCGCCAGTGGCCCACGGGTGCCGATCGGCTCGGCGTGACCCTGGGCGGCACCGCCGTGCGCGGCAAAATTCCCGAGGGCCTGCGCAACGAACCAGGTCGGGCCATCGCCCGTCTCACCGATCTCGGCTGGGGCGGTACCCTGCGCGAGCTGTTTGCGCCCGGCACCCCGGATGCCCCGGCAAGCCCCGCCCTGGTGGGTGCCGCCATCCGGGTACTCGCCACCTGGGGCTGGGCCGAACGTCCGGTCGCAGTGGTGTCCGTCCCCTCGCGCTCTCACCCGCAGCTCGTCGACTCGGTTGCGCGCTCCCTCGCCGGGGCGGGCAAGCTTCCCTATCTCGGCGCCCTCGAGCTCGTCGGGGAGGGTCCCCGCGGGAGCTCGGGTGGCAACAGCGGGTATCGCCTCGCCGGAGTGTGGGATTCCTTCGCCGTCGGTCAGGATCTCGCGGCCGCCCTGGCCGCCGCCGGTCCCGGCCCCATTCTGCTGGTGGACGATCGCACGGATAGCCGGTGGACGCTCACGGTAGCCGGACTAGCCCTGCGTCACGCGGGGGCGCGGTCTGTGCTCCCGTTTGCCCTCGCCATCGTCGCGTAGCGCCCGGCACAGGTCACGCCACCGATCACCGGACACACCGCTCAGCACAACTCACGCCGCTGATCACCGATCACGTAACCCTGCTGCGGGGTTACGCGGCGGCGAACTCCTCGGGCACCAGGAACCCCTCGTCCAGCAGTTCGCGCAGGCGGGGGAGGAGTTCGGCACCCAGGGCACCGGTATCCACCTCCAGCAGCTCGGCGATCGCGGCAATGAGCACGCCCACCTCGAGGGTGCCGTCACTCGCCCCGACGATCGCGGCGAGCCCGGTGTCGAGATCCACGGTTCGGCCAAAACCAGCTCCCTGGTGCAGGATCATGACCGAGGGATCCTCGTTCCCGGGCCAGTAGTGGCGCTCCTCGGTCACGTCGCCGCTCACCCGCAGGCTCTCACCCAGGAGGGCGGCATCGCTGCGTGCCGCCTGCCAGTCACGGGCCGCGAGCACCTGACCAACGTGCGCGCCGAGCGCACCGGCCACGCGGCTGCCCACGCGCTCGAACCGGCGCCAGATCGGCAGGTCGGAATCGGTGCGACGTAGGAGCACGTAGCCGAAGCCCACGCCCACGGTTCCGCGGCGCTCAAAATCATCGAGCCAGGCACCGCACAGACGAACAAACTCGGGATCACCGGGTCGGGTACCGCCATCGCGGATCCAGGTCTCGGCGTAGCGCACGGGATCCTGCCGCTCGCGCTCCAGCACCCAGGCGTCGACGTCCGCATCCAACCAGGATCGGATGCGCTCAAACGCATCGACGTCCGCGCGGTACTCCCAGTTACCCAGCATCTGAACCAGACCACCGGGGGTGAGGTGTCGCGGCGCCTCCTGGACCATTTCGCGCACGATGTCGTCTCCCTCGCGGCCACCATCGCGATACTCATACTCGGGGGCATCGGCGCCGCGCGGGGTGATCACGAACGGCGGATTCGAAACGATCCGGTCAAAGCGCTCACCGGCGACGGGCTCAAACATGCTGCCGAGGCGGAATTCGATCCCCGCGACCTCGTTGAGGTCCGCGTTAAAGCGGGCCACCCGCAGGGCGCGCTCGGAAATATCGGTTGCAATCACTCGACGGGCGTAGCGCGCAAGGTGCAGTGCCTGAATGCCGCATCCGGTACCCAGGTCAAGTGCGGTATCGATCGACTCGGGCACGATGAGGCCGGCCAGCGTGCGGCTGGCACCACCGACGCCGACGACGTGATCGGGGCGCAGCGGGCCACCCACGATGGTCTCGCCAAGGTCCGCGGCAAGCCACCAGTTCACCGCATCGGTGCCATCGGTGAAGGTGTAGGGGCGCAGTTCGAGCAGCGCGCGCAGGCCGGCATCGGTGTTCTCGGCAAGGGCCAGGTCGATGAGGCCGTCAATACCCGCGCTCGGCAGCGCGGCGGCCACCTCGTCACGGGAGAGGGTGTGTCCCAGGATGAAGAGCTTGGCGAGCACTGCCCGGGCAAACGCGGGTTCCGAGGTGGCGTCGCGGCGGGCCGCGAGGGCACGCTCGGCCGGCAGTGTGTTTGCGCGGACCAGTGCGGCGTCGGCATCCTCGCCCCAGAGGGCGAGCAGGCTGGCCGTGTGGAAATCGGCACGAATGAGATCCGCACGCAGGGCGGCAAGGGTTGCGGGGTTTTGCTCGAGAGTCACCCCTCTATTGAACGCTATTCGCGGCGCGAGGAAAACCACGGCGCGGGTGGGCCTCCCGCTAATGAAACCTCCCTGCGGGGTTACCGTGGGTGAGGGATGGCCGTCGCGTTGTCCTCGGCAAAGGTAAAGTCCATCACTACCGGGCCGCCGGTAAGAACACCGGGCAGCCAGTAACGGGCATCGTCCCACATGAGATCCAGGGGCACTCGCGCGAGGGAAACCCAGTCGGCATCAAGTTCGGATGACGCACTCACCGCGCCGGAAAACGATCGCGCGCTGAATACCCAGGAACGCTGACTCCATTCGGGGCGGGACGGAAAGCGGTAGTCAATATATCCGTGCGGTTGCAGCGCCTCAGGGTCGATCACCAGACCAACCTCCTCGCGGACCTCGCGCACGATCGCCTGCTCCGGAGTTTCGCCCGGTTCCAGCTTCCCACCCGGTGCCACCACCCGGCCGCGGCCCAGTCCGCGACGCTTTTCCCCTAATAGAACCCGGGCTTCCCCGTCTTCCTCACGAATCACGTAACAGACACACACCTCGGGAAGTTCCATCGAATCAGAGTAGCGCGCGGCGCCGCACGCCGACAGCGCGTACCCTTGAAGGGGCACATCCGCAAAAGGAGCACGCATGCAAACCAGCGCACTCGACCTCATCAGGCTGCGCCGCGACGCCACACTCGAGCGCGCGGTGCTGATTGAGAACCGTGCACGCGCGGGGGAGGACCCCCACGAGTTCCTCTCGGAGCTTCCCACCATCGATGAGCTCGTCGTGACCGAACTGCGCAATGCGGAGATCGATGATCGCGGGCTCACCGCCCAGTACATTCTGGCCCGGCTTGCCGCCGGCAGCTCGCGCCCCGAGGCACAGCTGCACGCGGCGGATGCGAACCGGGTTGAGCGCGAGATTCTTCGCCAGATTGGCCTCCACCATCCCGAGCTTGCTCGTACCGTATGGAGCATGCTCGGTCGACTCGATGCCGCGTGAGGCAGGGATACCCCGGGTCACGTGCCCGGCCGGCCGAGGTGCGCCCTTCTCAGCGCCGGAGCGCCCGGCCGGTGCGGCGCACCGCTGACGCTCAGCCATCACCCGTAGAATCAATTGTTATCTCGTGCACTCCGTGGCACGCGTGAGACTGCCTATGACACGATTCCGGACCCTCCCGCGTACGCGGACCGCACTCATCGCCGCCCTGACGGCCCTGGGTGTCCTGAGCGCGCCGATCGCGGCGCAGGCGTTGGCGATCCAGCCCGCGAGCGTTTCGGCATCTCCGGTGGCGACTCCCGAATCCGAGCCGGCACGGACCGCGACGGTGTCGATCACGCAGTCCGCACCCACCATCGGCGTTGACGGAAGCCTCGTACTCTCGACCACGATCGTCAATTCCACCGACACCACGCTTCCCGCCGGACGAACCACGCTGAGTTCGGGCCCGCTGCCGCTGTCCTCCCTGACGCAGTTCACGGGGTGGAATGACCGGTCTATCGATGTGCGGCTGCCGCTCGCACTGAACTCCGTTTCCGTGCCCGCACTCGCGCCGGGAGAGTCGTTTACGACCACCCCGGTGACGCTCACGGCGGAGCAACTCGAACTACATTCCGTTTATGGAAACTATGCGATTCGCGCGTATTACATTTCCGATTCGGTCACCACCGAGGCCCGCAGCAGCGTGCTGTTTGACCCGGGTTCCGGCAAGACCACGGGCGGTCTCGCCATCGTGGTTCCGATCACCGCACCGCCGAGCAGTACGGGCCTCATTCCCACCACCCTGCTGGCGGAGTGGACGGCACCGGGCGGGGTACTGTCTCGGCAGCTCGACGCGGCGCTTGATCGCCCGGTAACCCTCGCGATCGACCCCATGATCCTCGCGTCCATTCGCAGCCTGGGTACCGCGGTACCCGAGTCCGCCGCTAACTGGCTTGACCGGTTACAGCATGCGTCGAACGCGAGTTTCCTCCTGCAATACGCTGACGCTGATGCGGCACTTCAGGCACAGGCGGGGGCACCAGCACTACTCGCACCGATCTCGCTCGAGTACGGCGTCGACGAGGCAAACTTCCCTCCCGCGCAGGGGTCAAACGGCACCGCCACGGCCTCACCGGACACCCCTCAGCTTCCGACCCTCGAACAGCTCACCGGCTGGCCGGTGACGGAATCGGGCATCGTGTGGCCCGGAACCGACACCACCTCCGCCGCAGACCTGTCGGTGATCACGGCATCCGGGCAGCAGACGACGCTGCTGGACGGCGATGCTCTCAGCGGCGAGGAGGGCACCACGCCCGCCGCACACCGCACCATTGGCGGCAACGATGTTCTCGTCGCGGATCCCATCCTCACCCCCATCTTTCGTGATCTCGTGCACCCCGATGCCGAGGGTGGCATCGACACCGACCCCGCCCACCTTCGTGCGGCATTCGCTGCCCTCGCGACCGAGCCCGGTGCCGGTGATCGCTCCACGCTCGTAACCCTGCCGCGCGGCTGGGCCGACACCGCCGTGAACATTGATGCGGCGATCTCGCTGCTTGATTCCATTCCGGAAACCCACATTGTGTCCCTTGCGACCCTGCGTGCCGCCCCGAGTACCGCCGCAACCCTGCGCGATCACTCCGTTCCGCAGGATCGCATTGACCTCGCCCGGACCCTGCTTGAGCGTGAGCAGACCCTGGCGAAGTTTGCCAATGCGCTCGAGGATCCCGCGCTCCTGACCGGACGTGAGCGTGCCCAGATTCTCTCGCTGCTCTCCGTGGGCTGGTCCAGCCAGTACTCCGGTTGGGATGGCGCCGTGCGCGAGCACAATGACCAGACCACCGCCACCCTCGGTGGAATCACGCTCGCTCCTACCGAGCAGTTCAACATGGTGAGCTGGCAGTCAAACCTCGGTTTTTCGGTGCGTAACGACCTCCCCTATCCGGTTCGGGTAACCCTCGAGGTGGAGTCGGACAATCTGCGCCTCGCGATCGATTCCTCCGTGACCCGTGAGATCAAACCGTTCACCACCGAGAAGTTCAGCGTGCCCGTTCGGGCGCGGATCGGTAACGGTCAGTCCACGCTCTCGCTGAGCCTGCACGCGCCCGATGGCACCCAGCTGGGTGCGCCGAGTTCGGTGCGTGTGAACGTGCGCGCCGACTGGGAGATCATCGGCTCGGTGACGCTCGGAAGCATCGTCGTATTGCTGCTCGCCGGCGGCCTGTTCCGCACGGTTCGTAAGCGGCGCCGCCTGGCTGCGGCCGCCACTGATTCCCCCACCCAGAAGGCCCCCACCGATGGCTAAACCCGTTTCGATCCCCGGCATCGGACGCGCGAGCGCGTTCCTCGCTTCGGGCACCATGGTTTCCCGTGTGCTCGGTTTCATCAAGGCGATCCTGATCGCCCGCACCATCGGCCAGGTTGGTGTGAGCGGTGATGCCTTCGGTACCGCAAACATTCTCCCCAACACGATCTTCACGATCATTGCCGGCGGTGTGCTGTCGGCCATTCTGGTGCCGCAGATCGTGAAGGCCACGGTGCACGCGGATCGTGGTGCCGCGTACATTAATAAGCTCCTCACCATCACCCTCACGATCCTCGCCGCAACCACCGTTGCCGCAATGGCGGCGGCACCGCTGCTGGTGAAGGTGTGGTCGTCCTATGGGCCGGAACAGACAGCCCTGGCCACCGTTTTTGCCGTCTGGTGTCTTCCGCAGCTGTTCTTCTACGGCCTGTACTCGATGCTGGGTGAGATCCTCAACGCCCACAAGATCTTTGGACCGTTCACCTGGTCTCCCGCCCTCAACAACGTGGTCGCGATCGCCGGCCTGTTCGTGTTCATGGGCATGTTTGGCGCGGATTCGCAGGGCCTTCGTGAGGCCTCGGATTGGACGCCGGCGATGGTCGCGGTTCTCGCCGGAACCGCGACGCTGGGTGTGGCCGCTCAGGCGCTGATCCTGTTCCGTTATTGGAAGGTTCTCGGTCTGCGTTTCCGGCCCGATTTCGCCTGGCGCGGGGTGGGTCTTGCCGAGACCGGAAAGCTCGCGGGCTGGTCGTTCGCAATGATCCTGGTCACCACGGTTGCCGGTATCGTGCAGTCCACCGTCGTGTCGGGTGCTTCCGGCCCCAACAACGCCTCGATTTTTGCGCTGCAGAACGCCTGGTTGATCTTCATGCTGCCGCACTCGGTGCTGGCGGTATCCCTCACCACGGCGTATTTCACCCGGATGGCCGAGCACGCACGGGCGCGGGATATGGAGGCCCTGAAGCTCGATGTTTCGGCCTCGCTGCGTAACGTCAGCATGATGATCGTGGCCTCCGCCGCGGTGCTCTTCGCCGTGGCGATCCCCTTTGGATCCCTCTTCGCCGGTTCGCCCGGGCAGGCGGTGTCGATGGGCTTTGTGATCATCGCCTTTGTGGTGGGCCTGGTTCCGTTCTGCTTCCTCTTCGTGCTGCAGCGCACGTTTTACGCGCTCGGGGATACCCGCACACCCTTCTTCTTTACCCTGTTCCAAGCGGTGCTGTTCTGTATTCTCGCGGCCGGATGCCTGCTGCTGGATAAGTCCCTGATCGGGTTCGGTGTGGCACTGGCCACGAGCATCGCGGGCACGGCGCAGACCTTTGTTGCCTTCTTCCTGCTGCGCCGTCGCCTGCACGGTCTGGACGTGCAGCAGATCGTGAACAGCATGTCGATCTTCACCTTCTCGGCCATCCCGGCCACCATCGCCGGTGGGTTTGTGGTGCTCGTGATGGGCGGAATGAACGTCGAGGGATGGGCGCTGAGCACCCCCGTTGCGGCGATGTTCACCATGGTGATTGCGGGCGCGGTCACGACCCTGGTCTACGTATTCTTCCTCTGGGTTTTCCGTGCTCGCGAGCTCGCAACCATCGCGGCACCGTTCACAAAGGTGCTGCGCCGCCTGCGTCGGGCCTAGTTTTTCCGCGGCTTTTCGGCGATGCTTCGGGTTCTCAGGAGCCTTGGGAATGCATCCCACGTACAATGTGTTCTACCCCTCAACGGGACATTCTCAAGGGAGTCTAATTGCGTAACGTCATCATTATCGGATCCGGGCCTGCCGGCTACACCGCCGCTATTTATGCTGCGCGTGCGAACCTCAACCCGCTGCTGATTGCCTCGAGCGTTCAGGCGGGTGGCGAGCTCATGAACACCACCGAGGTCGAGAACTTCCCGGGTTTCCCCGAGGGAATTCAGGGCCCCGAGCTCATGGCGAAGATGCAGGAACAGGCCGAAAAGTTCGGTACCGAGGTTCTGCTTGACGACGTCACCGAACTCGACCTGAGCGGCGACATCAAGCGTGTTGTCACCGGCTACTCGGGTGAGTTTGAGGCCGAGTCGGTGATCTTCGCTACCGGTAGCGCCTACCGCAAGATCGGCCTGGCCGATGAGGAGCGCCTGTCCGGCCGCGGTATCTCCTGGTGCGCGACCTGCGACGGTTTCTTCTTCAAGGAAAAGACCATCGCCGTTGTCGGCGGTGGAGACTCCGCGATGGAGGAGGCCACCTTCCTCACCAAGTTTGCGAGCAAGGTTTACGTGATCCACCGTCGTGACACCCTGCGTGCCTCGAAGATCATGCAGGAGCGTGCCCACGCCAACGAGAAGATCGAGTTCATCTGGAACGCCGAAGTGACCGGCATCAGCGGTGAGAATGCCCTGAGCGGCGTCACCCTGACCGACACCGTGACGGGGGAGGAGCGCGAGCTCGCCCTGGACGGCCTGTTCGTGGCAATCGGAAACGACCCGCGCACCCACCTGGTGCACGGCAAGCTCGACCTGACCGCCGAGGGCACCATTGCCGTCGCCGGCCGCTCCTCGAAGACCAACGTTGCCGGTGTGTTTGCCGCCGGTGATGTGATCGATCCTACGTACCGTCAGGCGGCCACTGCGGCCGGTTCCGGTGTCGTGGCAGCCCTGGATGCCGAACACTATCTGGCAGCCCGTGAGAGCGCCGTACAGGCCCCCGCTCACGCCTAATCCGAGTCCACTCTTCAATTTTCTAAGGAGCTCATTATGAGTGCACGTGCAGTATCTGAAGCAACGTTCCAGGCCGAGGTTCTCGACTCGGAGAAGCCGGTTCTGGTTGATTTCTGGGCCGAGTGGTGTGGCCCGTGCCGCATGGTCTCGCCGATCCTCGACCAGATTGCCGCCGAGAACGCGGACAAGCTGGACATCGTGAAGGTCAACGTGGATGAGAACCCGCAGCTTGCCGCACAGTTCCAGATCACCTCGATCCCCGCGCTGAAGGTCTTCAAGGCCGGCGAGGTCGCGAAGACCATCATCGGTGCAAAGCCGAAGGCCGCCCTCGAGGCAGACCTGGCCGCTTTCCTCTAGGGAAAACCGCAGAGCAATCGCGCTCAAATACTCAAAAACCCCGGATAATCCGGGGTTTTTGTGTATTACTGGAGCTTTGTGGTGGACGATTATCGCGGGTCGATACTCTGCCCGAGTTCCTTCAGGATGCGGTTGAGGTCACCCACGGTGGCGAAGTCGATCGTGACCGAACCCTTTCGGGCGCCCAGCGTGACCTTCACACGGGTGTTCAGGCGATCGGCGAGGGTTTCGGCTACCTCGTCTAGATAGCCCCGCTTATTGCCCGCTACGGGGGCATTCTGGCGCGGGGGAGCGCTCTTTGTAGCTGCGGCCTCGGCGGCGCGTACCGAGAGATCCTCGTTGATGATCTTGTCGGCCAGGTTGTGCATCTTCTCAAGGTCGTTCACCGAGAGAATGGCACGGGCGTGCCCGGCGGTCAGGACACCGGCCGCCACCTTCTTCTGTACGGATGCCGGGAGCTTGAGGAGACGCAGCGTGTTGCTGATCTGGGGGCGTGATCGGCCGATGCGTTCGGCGAGCTGTTCCTGGGTGATCCCGAAGTCGCTGAGGAGCTGCTGGTAGGCGGATGCCTCTTCGAGCGGGTTGAGCTGGGAGCGGTGCAGGTTCTCGAGCAGGGCGTCCCGCAGCATGTCCTCATCCGCGGTCTCCTTGAGGACGGCGGGGATGCGCTCCAACCCAACCTCGCGGCTCGCGCGCAGTCGACGCTCACCCATGATGAGCTCGTACTTGCCGCTCTGTGTGGGGTGGGTGCGCACCACGATGGGCTGGAGCACGCCCACCTCGCGGATGCTGATCACGAGCTCGGCCAGAGCCTCGGGTTCAAAGTAGGTGCGGGGCTGTACCGCGTTCGGAATGACATCGGCGGGGTTGATGTCGATGAGTCGGGCGCCGGGCACGGATACCAGTGCCGGAGCCTCACCCTCGTTCGCGTTCGGTGCCGCTGCGGGGGTGCTCCCGCTCGGGAAGAACACGTCTACCGGACGTGCCGCGCCGGGGTTGTCGCTCGTGGGAATGAGCGCCCCGATACCGCGGCCGAGTCCCGTGCGTTTTGTTGCCATGATTAGGCGTCCTTTCCGACGGTCTGCTGCTTTTGTTCGTGCTTTCGGCCCCAGACGGCGAGTTCTGCCGCCGCCTCCAGGTAGGAAACGGCCCCGAGGGAACTCGGGTCGTAGCTAATGACGGTCTGTCCGAAGCTCGGCGCCTCGGAAATGCGCACCGTGCGGGGGATCACCGTGTGGAGAACCTGCTGGGGGAAGTGCGTTCGCACATCTTCCGCAACCTGGTTTGAGAGGTTTGTGCGTCCGTCGAACATGGTGAGCAGGATCGTCGAGAGGCGAAGTCCGGGGTTCAGGTGCTCGCCGATCAGCTGGATGCTGCTCAGGAGCTGGCTGAGGCCCTCCAGCGCGTAGTACTCGCACTGGATGGGGATCAGTACCTCGCGTGCGGCGACAAACGCGTTGATCGTCAGTAGGCCGAGCGACGGCGGGCAGTCGATGAAGACGTAGTGGTATTTTCCCTGGGCCTCCGCAAGCAGGGCGTCCACCGCACCGCGGAGGAGGTGTTCGCGGCGCTCCTGGGTTACCAACTCGATCTCAGCGCCGGCCAGGTGAATCGTGGAAGGTGCACAGAACAGGTTGTTGGGGAACTCGGGACTCGGCATCACGACCTCCTCAAGGGCGAACCCATCGATGAGGACGTCGTAGATGCTCGGGGTCTCGGCGGTGTGCTCCACGCCGAGGGCAGTGGATGCGTTTCCCTGGGGATCAAGATCGACGACCAGCACGCGCGCACCGGACTTTGCCAGTGCGGCCGCAAGGTTCACCGTGGTCGTGGTCTTGCCGACTCCGCCCTTCTGATTTGAAACCGCAATGACGCGGGTTTCGCGGGGGAGGGGCACCGGAAACTGGCCGATTACACGGCGACGTTTGCTGAGGTCTGCGATCTCCCGAGCAAGCGGCGTACCTGCGTCGGGCGCGGTGTTTTCACCGCTACCGTCGCGGTCAGGCTGTGATTGTTTCACGTGAAACAGTCTCCGTTCTGTGTCTGCTTAACCGTATCGCGATCAGGAGACATTTGGGGTGCCGATTTCCGCGTGCCGAGGGGATACTGAGGTTTAGCTGTCGCGTCTCGCCGTTTCAATTGGGGGTGCCCCTGTGCCCCTGTGCCGCTGTGTCCCCGCGCTGTGCGGTCAACCCCGTTAACGCTCACCAGGTACATGGTGTGTATATATGCATGTGTGGCGACCCGCGGCTGTAAGGTCGATCCGCAATTCGTTGGCCGCATAGATTCCGTGCGGTGGCGCACTGCGTTCCCAATGGGTGTGCGGGCATTCAGAACTCCACGGGTTCTGAGGATTGTGGCACCCCGTGTGGGCATCCTCGATCTGCCACATCGTTTCACGTGAAACATCTCACCGTGGCGTGGAACCTCTCTCCACGGGTTAGCCAATTCGAAAGCATCGGAGGGCCGCTGTACCAAACCGATGCGCCGCACGTCTCAGTAGCCAACCTACGGGGCCGTCGACAACCATTACCGGCACCACGGTTACGTTCGGGCTCAGGCGGGACTGTTGTTTTCCGGAAACCGAGAACACCGACGCCGGCTTTTCAGGCACTCCCATCCAATACGGCCATTCCGCATCGTCTCGCTCCTCTCCCCACAGTCATCGTGAGACCCGATATCGGTGCAGGGTTGAGGGAGTATGCCTGGATCAGAGCAAACTAACACCCAAGCACAAGCGAAACGGGGGGTCCCGAATCACTGCATTCGTGTGGTGGAGGGAAACGAATGGTGCACGTCAGAGCTACACGACCAGGTCACACGGAATACCTCCAGTCGATGCTGATCCCTTGGCTACGTCCTCGTGCCTAGGGACGTTGGTCGAGCGGTACATAGCTCTACCCCGCCACACTCATTCTCCGGCCGCAATGGGCCCCAGAAACACATCGCTCCTGCATGCAACTTGGTAGGCACTGTGGCCACAAGTATCCCCGCCCACAAAAGCGCCATACTGCGGTAACCAGCACAAAAGAACGCCGCCACCGGCGCTCCTCGCCCCGAACCTCGCGGAGTACAACTACGGACACCTGCGATCGCGAGTGGTTCCAAAGACATCCGGCATAGTGGTGAAACGCTCGCACACCACGGAGTGCTGCGGGCGGACCGACCACGCGCAGCAATCACGGCACCTTGTATTCTCCCCGGGCAACACAGGGCAACTACGAGCTATGTTTCACGTGAAACATGGCAGTGAAAATCCTCGCCAAGAGGTCCCGCGGGCACTGCCGCCACCCATGCAGTCTGGCGAGCATCGACGGACATAGACGAAACGTCGCGAAGCAGTCGCGAGACCGGTTCGCTAACGCAGGGAGCAGGCACGGAACGCCCGTGACGGAATCCCGCCCGATGGGCAGCAGCTAGGGGCAGCACCTAGCGGGCCGTTCTCAAGGGTCGATGGGCACCGCGCAGAGGACGCCAGATGCTCCCAAACGGGATTCGAAAATGCGCGCGCTATGACTCCGGTAGACGACGGTGGATGTAGATTGGTGTCCCTGCACCCGCATAGAGGCGGACCGAGAGCCACATGTGCACATGGGCAACTCCGGGCAGTTTCCCGGGCCGAACGTACCCCGGGGTATCCGGAGTCTGCGCTACATCACGTGTGCACGGCTCCTGTCCGAGATACACAAGCGGGTCCGCAAATCCACACGATAGTCAGCGCTAGTGAGGTGTCAGTCCCTGGGGGCCTCACCTCATGATGGGACCTCACCTCAAGATGACGACACGACCCAGCGGAACGCTGCACTGCCCGCCTGCCCCGAAGTCGAACCCTCACTGGGTCCCGAAAGACCACCATATACAGAGAAGGAAAGCACGCCATCGGGACGAGACAAACGTCACCGCGTGCGCCGTTTTGAGTGAACATTCATTGGAGGTGAGGGTCAGCACGACCGTGGTGGCACCACTCGGGTGCGCACGCCTGACAGTTGAAGAGACGCAGCTCAGGAGATGACTTCCGTGACGCTCGCGAACGGGGAGTGGCACCCCGGCATCAACAGAGGGGAGTCCACAGACCCACCCCGATCTATCGATCTAGACCCAACGTAGAGTCCCTCGTTTCACGTGAAAGACTGACGTGGATTGACGAACTGTACTCAGTGTTTCACGTGCAACGGGGACGCTGAGGAAAGGAATCGCTAGGCGTGCACCGCGGTGAACAGCCAACGATCCTGAATCGCAAACCTCGTCTCGCGCCCAACTCACGGCGCGTGGAAAAGTGTTTCGAAGAGCCCCGCAAGGACTCAACTTCTGGCCACCCACACACGGTCGATCTCGCTCGATTCACGCCAATTCGGCTCGGCACGCATACGAGAACCACCGTCGTACGCGCACATCCGAGCAGGCCAACAGTGGCGTCACACTGCGTCCAATTTCGACGCGCGTCGCGCCCTCTGGATGCTCAGAAGTAAACGATACCGGCACAATGTTTCACGTGAAACGGTGCATCGCACACGACATCAGAGGGGGGCTAATAGTTCAAATGAGGAGAGCAAGGCCAGTGGCTCCCCACCGCGCACAGCTCTTCAAAATGACGAGCAGGTGAAGAAGGACGGCGGAGGAGGTTAGCTGCTAACGGACAGCGGCAACCTCCATTGGCTTCACAATCAGATGCCACTAAACGCGAATCGACGCATTCTCCAAAGGCGGGCGAACATGAAGAACCCTCACTACCTGCGATCATTTTCGAAGAACCGCACCAGGCTATCGAACACGGTCCCTCAGTGCGGTGGACGGTGTGCACACCGCAAAACGAATAGGATCCGACACCGATTGGTGCGCGAACCAGCTTGGGGCAGTGCAACATCGGCACCAGCAACTCGGAGGCAGACGAGAAATTCCTGCGTCTCGACGCCAAAACGTCGAAATCAACGCATTTCCAGAACATCCGATCACAGAAAACAATCAAAATAGCTTCTGACCTGGAATTAAAAACTTCAAAATGCGAAGATTCAATCTAAGAAAGGGTTCGGCGAAGAACGTCGGTGGAAATTACCGGCCCGAGCTTAGGATCAATCTGGACACACCACTTTTGTACATATGAATGACCCGCACCCGCACATAGCGCAACAGAATGATGTAGACCTTTACGCGTGCGCACCAAAAAAGTGAGTGCTCTCAACCAATTTGGTCGAGAGCACTCACTCGTGGGGGAGTGGCCAGAGGCTAGGCGCGAACGAAACCTCGCACCACACGGGTCACCTCACTGGTAACACCCTCGCCGAGAACGTCGACGCGAATATCCGAAACGCGGAATCGACGAATCTCCTTGGCGGCCGCGGCCACCTCAGCCTCCGCGTTGATGCCCTTCATGAGTACGAGCTCACCGCCGTCCCGCAGCAGGGGAGCGGTCAACGGAAGCAGCTTCCGGAAGGCACTCACGGCGCGCGCGGTCACCTGATCGAGCGGCTCGTCGAGCACGACCTCTTCGGCACGGGAACGCAGAACGGTGACGTTCTTCAGCTCGAGCTCGTTCACCTGATCGTTAAGCCACGCGACCCGGCGTTCCATCGGCTCGATCAGGATGAAGTCAACGTCGGGGCGTGCGATGCCGAGAACGAGACCGGGAAGGCCGGCTCCCGACCCGATGTCACCGACCCGACCCGGGCGCAACAGGGGCGCAACAAGGGCCGAGTTCAGGATGTGACGGCTCCACAGGCGGGGGAGTTCGAGCGGCCCGATCAGGCCCAACTCCTCGCCGTGACGGGCGAGGTTCTCGGTAAAAGCACGTGCGATGGGGAGCTGCGCACCCAGGATCTGTGCAGACTCCGCGGGTTCGGCCTCGAGGTTTTCGACGGTCATTTCTTCCTCATTATCTTGGAAAGGCCCCGTGTTTCACGTGAAACACGGGGCCCACACGGGTGATTAGGTCACTCCGTCAGGAGCCCCACAGAGCGCTAGGAGCGCGTGATAACGGTGTGCCGATCGCGACCCTCGCCAGAGGAGTTCGACACGACTCCGCGAGCCGCGACGAGGTCGTGTACGAGCTTGCGCTCATAGCTCGACATCGGCGGCAGAGCGGCGGATGTGGCACCCTGTTCGAGCTGCTCAATGGCCCGGTCTACGAGTCGCGAGAGCTCAGCCTCGCGGGCAGCGCGGGAGCCGCCGATATCCAGGATCAGGCGTGAGAACGCGCCGGTCTTGGACTGCACGGCGAGCCGCGTCAGCTCCTGCAGGGCGTTGACCGTATCGGTGTGAGAGAGGACCGACAGGTTCGAATCTGCCTCATCGCTCTCGGTCACGGCCAGGTAGGCACGGCCATTACGAACATCGATGTTGATGTCGCCATCTACGTCGGCAATATCAAGGAATTCTTCGATGTAATCAGCCGCAATTTCACCCTCCTCCTCGAGCTCAGCGAGGGTGGGTTCCTGGTCGCGAGCCTCACGGGCGACGGGGGAGTGGGAGATTTCGGTCATCACTGTCACTTCCTCGGGGAGTTGTTCGACGATCCGTTACCGGACTGCGGGTCGTTCTTATTGGGCTGTGCGGAGGAACCGGGCTGCTGCGGAGCACCGGCCTTCTTGGCGCGGTTCTTACCCATCGGCTGCTGACGCTGAGCGGGCTTGCGCTCCTCGATAACGATGGTATCGGCTTCCTTCTTCGGCTCGAGCTTGCCCTTACGAGCGAGGCGAGCCTCGCGCTCACGAGCAGCCTCGGAACCGGGCATCGGCATGCTGCGGATGATCAGGAACTGCTGAACCATGGTCCAGATGTTGGTGGTCAGCCAGTAGAACATCACGCCCAGCGGGAAGGCGAAACCGGAGAACAGGAAGACGAAGGGCAGGATGTAGAGCAGGATGCGCTGCTGACGGAACATCGGCGAAGCCTTGGTCTCGTCCGACATGTTCTTCGAGACGATCTGCAGCTGAGTGATGAACTGCGAGGCGGTCATGATGACAACCATGATTGCGGCGATGACCATGACGATGGTCTGCGGGCCGGCCGGGTCGTTCATGGCTGACTGGAAGCTCGCGTGCAGCGGTGCGTTACCAAAGAGCTTGGCCTCACCAAACTCCTTCGCCAGGGTCGCGTTCAGCGGCCCAACGCCAGCCTTAGAGTTCTGTGCGCCATTCAGCACGGAGAACAGCGAGAAGAAGATCGGCATCTGAACCAGCAGGGGCAGGCAGGAACCCAGCGGGTTGGTGCCCGTGTTCTTGTACAGCGCCATGGTCTCGCGGCTCATGGCCTCGCGAGAGAGCTGATCACGCTTGCCCTTGTACTTGTCCTGAATCTTCTTCAGCTGGGGTGCGACCTCCATCATGCGTCGCTGGTTCTTGATCTGCTTCACAAACAGCGGGATCAGAGCGGTACGCACCACGAGCACGAGGCCCACGATCGACAGCACCCAGGTCAGACCGGCACCCGAGTCCATGCCGAACGAGGTAAGCAGCCAGTGCCAGCCCACGAGGAGGAGCTCAACCACCCATTTCAGTGGCCACAGAATAGTTCCTAGGAAGTCCATCGCTTGGGTCAGACCTTTCTCTGGGTCGTTGCTACGACAAAACCGTGCGTCGTAAGGGTGTAGCGGAAGTGTATTTTGGGCGGTACGTCATCGATACCGCCGGCGGCCCAGGGATTGCAGCGCACAATCCTGATGGCACCGCGGAGTGAACCGAGGAGGAGGCCCCTCTGCTGAATCGACCCGAGGGTATACGCCGAGCAGGAGGGGTAGTAGCGGCACACATCACCGTAGAGGGGTGAGATGAGCCGCCGATAAACCATGAGTATGGCGAGCCCCAGGTTACGCGGTACCAGGAGCAGGGTGTCGAGGACGATCATTTCGACACGAATCTGGCGGATACCGCGGCAATATCGGACCGAATGGTCCCATAGTCGGCTACGGCCGCCGAGGGGAACGCCCGATAGACGATCTCCGCGCCGGGAGGAAAGCTGTCTCGCAGCTCAAAGCTCGCCGCCTTGAGCCGGCGCCGCACCCGATTTCGGGTCACGGCGTTACCCACGTTCTTTGCAACAATGAACCCGAATCGCGGAGATCCGCCATTCGGGTTCATGTGCATATATGCAACAGTCACCGCGCCAACGCTCCGTCGTCCTCGACGCACCAGGCGCTTGTAATCGGCGCCCGTGGTGATTCGGAGTTCGGAGGCTAGCACGGTGATGTGCGTTTCGCTTGTAGCTTCGGCGGTATTAGGCCGACAGCTCGGTGCGCCCCTTGCGGCGGCGCGCCGAGAGGATTGCGCGACCCGCACGGGTGCGCATACGCAGACGGAAGCCGTGCACCTTGGCGCGACGACGGTTGTTCGGCTGGAAAGTTCTCTTGCTCATAATCACTCACTCTTGGGTAGGACATTCACTGCCCGGTTCGTAAAGGCAGAGAAAAACTGGGTGCCCGAAGGCTACGTCAACCAATTAAAACTACGGCCAAACACGCGCGGGGTCAAACCGAAGACCAACAAAGCATCAATTATCCACAGATTTTCAGCATTTCACCAGTCTGATGCGCACCCGATTTTTCCGCTAGATTTGGCCGATCGGTGCAGTACCGGTTAGCGTGAGTGGGTCAGTTATCCCCAGATACGGGGGCCTGGATCCCGGTAGATACGCCACTTCAACGCTTTCCGTGGATAAGCCTGTGAATAACTTTTGGGGAGATATGTCCAATCAGATCGACGAAACACAGAAGTCGTGGCAGCAAGTTCTCGACGCGATGTCCCAGGATTCTCGCGTCACGCCGCCCCTTCACGGATTCCTCAATCTGGTCATCCCCAAGGGCGTTATGGCGGGCACTTTCTATCTTGAGGTGCCCAATGAGTTCACCGCCGGACAGCTGAACACCCGGATGAAGGCGCCGCTGATTCAGGCGCTGAGCCAGACCGAGGGTGCCCACGGAGCAAAGACCTTCGCGGTCGTGGTCAATCCCGAGATGATCGAGGACGAGCCCGAGGTCGAGCTGCCCGCAACCGATCCCGACGCCGGCGTGTACACCCCGGAGCAGGTGGTGCCGGCCGCGAGCCCGGTGGGGGAGCAGATCCACCCCGCTCGGCAGAACGACACCCGGTTGAACCCGAAGTACTCCTTCGACAACTTCGTGATCGGTCAGTCCAACCGATTCGCACACGCGGCGACCGTGGCCGTGGCCGAGGCACCCGCCAAGGCGTACAACCCGCTGTTTGTGTACGGCGAATCGGGTCTGGGAAAGACCCACCTCATGCACGCGATCGGGCACTACGCGATGAGCCTCTACCCGGGCATCCGTGTCCGCTATGTCTCCAGCGAAGAGTTCACCAACGACTTCATCAACTCGATCGCCAACAACCGCGGCTCCGCATTCCAGGCGCGCTACCGCGACATCGACATTCTGATGATCGACGATATTCAGTTCCTGCAGGGCAAGGCGGAAACCCAGGAGGCGTTCTTCCACACCTTCAACACCCTGCACGATCACAACAAGCAGGTGGTCATCACCAGTGATCTTCCGCCCAAGGCCCTGACCGGCTTCGAAGATCGCATGCGCTCCCGCTTCGAGTGGGGCCTCATCACCGACGTGCAGGCGCCCGACCTCGAGACCCGAATCGCGATCCTGCGAAAGAAGGCCCTCAGCGAGAAGCTCCTGATTCCGGATGAGGTTCTCGAGTTCATCGCGTCCAAGGTGTCCTCGAACATCCGTGAGCTCGAGGGAACCCTGATCCGGGTTACGGCATTCGCGAGCCTCAACCGCACTCCGGTGGATATGAACCTGGTTCAGACCGTGCTCAAGGATGTGATCACCCTCGATGAGGACAACGTGATCTCCCCGGTGGACATCATCAATACCACCGCCGCGTACTTCAAGCTGAGCGTCGATGATCTCTACGGCTCGAGCCGGTCGCAGGCCATCGCCACCTCGCGTCAGATCGCCATGTACCTGTGCCGCGAGCTCACCAACCTCTCGCTCCCCAAGATCGGGCAGCTGTTCGGTGGTCGCGATCACACCACGGTGATGTATGCCAACAAGAAGATCGGCGACCTCATGCAGGAGCGACGTTCGATCTACAACCAGGTCACGGAACTCACCAGCAGAATCAAGCAGGGACACCGTTTTAACGGCTAAATCCGGTTTCTGACCCCCGAATCGCATTCCACCCGGATGCGGTTCGGGGGTTTTTGCTGAAAAACAGGCCCTGAAAACGTTTTTAAGCGCGCCTCGAATGTGGCAGTTTTCCGAACTCTGGGCCTGTTTTGCGTCGTGACGCGCCCAAAATGAATGTCCGGGAGGCTTCCGGTTTAAAAGTTTTTGACCCCGGAGAGGGTCGATTACGAGCCACTTATCCACAGATATGGGGCTTTCCTCCCCAAGTGCACAATGTGGATAACCATGTGGAAACCTGTGGACAGATTCGGGGAAACCTGTTCACTTAACGAGGCGCCCTGTGAGAAATCCCTTAAATCACGCGGGACGCTCTCCCGGAGCCCACAGCGAATCACACAAATCACACACAGGACAAATACCCCGCTCGCCCAACGGATCAGCGGGAACAAACGACTTATCCACAGTTTCCACAACGGTTAACACCATTAAAGATTCTTAAATGAAATTGGGCGCCCAACAACCTTTGCCCGCTGAGCGGGCAGAAAAAGACCGAGATCGGTCATGGGTAGCTACCCACGAAACACAAAAACTCAGCCAGCACGGCTAACATGGTGTTTCCAGAGCTTGTAAACGACAGGGGAACTCAACGTGCGATTTAGCGTCAATCGCGATGTCTTTAGCGAAGCCGTCTCGTTCACGGTAAAACTGCTGCCGCAGCGAACCACACTGCCGATCCTGAGCGGTGTACTGATCGAGACAAACGACACCGGCCTCACCCTCTCGAGTTTTGACTACGAGGTTTCGGCTCAGACTCAGATCGTCGCCGAGGTAGAAGAATCAGGGTCGATTCTTGTCTCCGGGCGTCTCCTGGCCGACATTGCAAGCCGTCTGCCGAACGCACCCGTGCAGTTCGCAACCGAAGACAACCGAATTCTCGTGACCTGTGGTTCGGCGAGCTTCACCCTGCTGTCGATGCCGGTTGAGGAATACCCGAGCATTCCCGAAATCTCCGGTGAATCCGGGCTCGTTCCCGCCGATGAGTTCTCAGCCGCCGTGGCACAGGTAGCCGTGGCCGCCTCCCGAGACGATGTCACCCCCGTCATCACCGGTGTGCAGCTCGAGGTTTCCGAAAACCACCTGGGTCTCGTCGCCACCGACCGCTACCGCGTTGCGGTTCGCGAGATCGACTGGGATTCCGGCGAGGTCGGCGGCACCGGTGAGACCATCACTGCCCTGGTTCCCGCTCGCACCCTGCAGGAGGTCGGTAAGACCTTCGGTCACTCGGGAAACATCTCGGTTGCGTTCACGAACAAGGACGATCGCGAGCTGATCGCCTTCTCCGCGGACAACAAGACGGTGACCTCGCTCCTGATCAAGGGCACGTTCCCCCCGGTACGTCGCCTGTTCCCCGAGACCACCGAGAACTACGCGGTGATCAACACCGGAGAACTCATCGAAGCCGTCCGACGCGTGTCGCTGGTACTGGAGCGCGAAGCGGCGCTCCGGTTCACCTTCACGATTGACGGTCTCGTGATGGAGGCAGTGGGCTCCGAACAGGCGCAGGCATCGGAGAAGATCGATGCCCTGCTCACCGGTGAGGACATCGTGCTGTCGCTGAAGCCCGCGTTCCTGATTGACGGCCTCAACGCCGTTCGGAGCGAATTTGTTCGGTTCTCGTTTACCAAGTCGGAGAACACTAACAAGCCGGGACCGATGCTGATCACCGCGCAGTCCTCCAAGGACCAGCCCGGTGCTGACAGCTACAAGTACCTGCTGCAGCCCAACCTGCTGCTGCGCTAACCCGAGTCCCACCCGAGACTCACAGATGGAAGAAGAAGAAATGCACATTGGACTGATCGGCCTGGGCAAAATGGGTGGCAACATGCGCACCCGCCTGCGCGCTGGGGGCATCGAGGTTACCGGTTACGACCGCAACGCCGAGGTTTCCGACGCCGCTTCGGTGGCCGAGATGGTCGCGGCTCTGCCCGCCCCCCGTACCGTCTGGGTCATGGTTCCCGCCGGCAAGATCACCGACGCGGTTATCTCCGAGCTGGGCGACCTGCTCGAGCCCGGTGACCTCGTCATCGACGGTGGCAACAGCCGCTTCTCCGACGACTTTGAGCACGCCAAGGAGCTCGGCGCAAAGGGTATCGACTACGTAGACGCCGGTGTTTCCGGTGGTGTCTGGGGTGTCGAGAACGGCTACGGCCTCATGGTTGGTGGCTCCGCTGAGCAGGTTGCCCGCGTCATGCCCGTCTTCGACGCGCTGCGCCCCGAGGGCCCCCGCGAAGAGGGCTTCGTACACGTTGGCGAAATCGGTGCCGGTCACTACGCCAAGATGGTTCACAACGGTATCGAGTACGCCATGATGCAGGCATTCGCCGAGGGCTTCGAGCTCCTCGAGGCTCGTAAGGACCTCATCAAGGACGTTCCCGGAACCTTCGAGGCATGGCAGCGCGGCACCGTCGTGCGCTCGTGGCTGCTGGACCTCCTGGTGCTCGCGCTCAAGGAAGACCCCACCCTGGCCGAGATCGAGGGCTACGTGGAGGACTCCGGCGAGGGTCGCTGGACCATCGAAGAGGCCATCAACAACGCCGTCGCCGTGCCGACCATTGCCGCGTCGATCTTCGCGCGCTTCGTGTCGCGCCAGGAAGACTCCCCCGCGATGAAGGCCGTCGCCGCACTGCGCAACCAGTTCGGTGGACACTCGGTCGTCAAGTCCGCGGAGTAATAACCCGCGGCACGCTTCGTGCCGCCACGCCAGTACCGGGGTGATGACATGATCGTGACGCATCTAAACCTCGCGGATTTTCGAAATTACGCGAGTGCCGACGTCTCCGTGAGGCCGGGTGCGAACCTGTTTGTGGGGAAGAACGGCCAGGGCAAAACCAATTTGGTTGAGGCTCTGGGCTATCTCTCCACACTCGGTTCGCACCGGGTTTCCGGTGACGCCCCAATGATTCGTGCGGGGAAAAACTCCGCGGTCATCCGCGCAAAGCTACACCATGAGGGACGCGATCTGCTGGTCGAGGTGCAGATCAACCGCGGCGCCGCCAATCGCGCCCAGATCAACCGCGGCCAGATCAAGCCGCGTGAACTTCCGCGCTACTTCTCCAGCGTGCTCTTCGCCCCCGAGGACCTCGGCATTATCCGGGGCGATCCCTCGGCGCGGCGCCGCTTCCTGGATCAGCTCCTCGTGCTGCGCACCCCGCGACTTGCCGGAGTTCTGGCCGACTATGAGCGCGTACTGCGCCAGCGCAACACCCTGCTCAAGTCCGCTCGTGCCACCGGCGTCAAGGAGGCGCAGCTCACGACCCTGGAAATCTGGGACGACAAGCTCGTGACCCTGGGGAGCGAGATTATCGCCGAGCGGCTCGTGTTGATATCCGAGCTGCAGCAGCCCATCCGTACGGCCTACTCCGAGGTCGTGGGCGCCGATCACAGCCCAGGCCTCGTGCCGATTCTGTCGATCCTCGGGAATGACACCGATACCGACGACCCTGAAAACGTGGTGTGGAATCCGGGCAGCGGCGCCGAGCGTGGTCAGATCATGGCCACGTTCCGGGCCGCTCTGATCGAAAAACGGCGCTCTGAGCTTGATCGTGGCGTGACCCTGGTGGGTGCGCACCGTGACGATGTGCGCTTTGACCTCAACGGATTGCCCGTGAAGGGCTATGCGAGCCACGGAGAATCCTGGTCGTTTGCGCTCGCCCTGAAGATCGCCTCCGCCGAGATTTTGCGGCGTGATTCGCTCCTCGGCGATCCGGTGCTCATTCTCGACGACGTGTTCGCCGAGCTGGATCAGCGGCGCCGCGCCCGCCTCGCGGGCATTATTTCGCGATACGAGCAGGTGTTCATCACCGCCGCGGTACTCGAGGATATTCCCGAGGAACTCACCGCGCACATCGTGCATATTCGCTCGGGCACTGTTGTCGACCCGGAGGTGATCGATGCCTTCGCCGAAGGATAAGCGCCCGGCCGAGGCCATGGCCGTGTACGAACACTTCAAGTTTGTGTTCACCGGCACCCGGCATCGTACGCGCAAAAAGCGTCAGGATCCGCGGGATTCCGGCGAGAGTATGCCCTATGGTCGCGGCCGAGAGCCGCGCGGGCTGGGCGATGTGATGAGCGCGCTGACGGTGCAGCTCGGCTGGGATTCGAACCTGTCGCGGGCCGAGCTCATGGACAACTGGATCGCGCTGGCGGGGGAGGAGACGGCCAAACACTCCACCCCGATCGCCGTCGAGAACGGCACCCTCAGCGTGCAGTGTGAGTCGACGGCCTGGGCCACCCAGTTGCGATTGATGCGGCTGGAAATCATGAAGCAGATCGCGCTGCGCTATCCGGATGCCGGCATCGAGGGTATCCGGTTTGTGGGGCCGAACGTCCCGTCCTTCAAACGTGGGCCACGATCGGTTCAGGGCCGTGGTGTGCGCGACACTTACGGGTAACCCAACAAAAGTGGTCGGCCGGCCAAAAAACCCGCCGTAGAAGCCAAAATAGCCGCCTATTTGCGGCAATTCTTGGTAGACTGAGAGGGTCGAATTCACGACGGTTTGGAGCCCAATTTCATATGTCATCAGAACCGAATATGTCGGCACAGTCAGGCGACTACGGCGCGAGTCAGATTCAGGTTCTTGAGGGTCTCGAGGCGGTCCGCAAGCGGCCCGGTATGTACATCGGATCCACGGGACCTCGCGGTCTGCATCACCTCGTCTACGAGATTGTTGACAACTCGGTAGATGAGGCGCTTGCTGGCTACTGCGACAACATCATCGTCACCATCCTCGAGGACGGCGCCGTGCGCGTTGTCGATAACGGCCGCGGTATCCCGGTCGATATCCACCCGGTCGAGGGTAAGTCCACCGTCGAGGTGGTCCTGACCATCCTGCACGCCGGCGGTAAGTTCGGCGGCGGTGGATACGCCGTTTCCGGTGGTCTGCACGGTGTGGGTAGCTCGGTGGTGAACGCCCTGTCGACCCGACTCGACGTCGAGGTGAAGCGCCAGGGCAACGCCTACCGCGCGACCTTCCACAACGGTGTTGCGGACGCCCCGCTGTCCAAGGACGAGGCCACCGACGAGACCGGAACGACGATTACGTTCTGGCCGAACGCCGAGATTTTTGAAACCGTCGAGTTCGACTACGACACCCTGCGCACCCGATTCCAGCAGATGGCATTCCTGAACAAGGGTCTGCGCATCGAGCTGATCGATGAGCGTGTCGATGAGATCGAGGAGCCCGCCGAGGGCGAGGAGGCCGCGGCCCCGGTCAAGAAGCACAACGTGTTCCACTACGAGCGTGGCCTCGTGGACTACGTGGAGCACCTCAACCGTTCGAAGCGTTCGGAACTGGTCAACGAGGAGATCATCTCGTTCGAGCAGGAGGACACCGAGCGCAAGATCGCGCTGGAAATCGCGATGCAGTGGACCACCTCGTACACCGAGAGCGTGCACACCTACGCGAACACCATCAACACCCACGAGGGTGGTACCCACGAGGAGGGCTTCCGCGCCGCACTGACCACCCTGGTCAACCGCTATGCACGCGAGAAGAACATCCTGAAGGACAAGGACGACAACCTCTCCGGTGACGACGTGCGTGAGGGCCTGACCGCCGTCATCTCGATCAAGCTCGGTGAGCCACAGTTCGAGGGCCAGACCAAGACCAAGCTGGGTAACACCGAGGCGAAGGCCTTCGTTCAGAAGGTCGTCGGAGACCAGCTCTCCGACTGGTTCGGCCGTAACCCGCTGATCGCGAAGGCGATCATCACCAAGGCACTCTCCGCCGCTACCGCGCGTTTGGCGGCCCGCAAGGCGCGTGAAACCGCGCGTCGTAAGGGGCTGCTCGAGGGTGGCGGTATGCCCGGAAAGCTCAAGGACTGCCAGTCGAAGGACCCCTCGGTTTCCGAAATCTTCATCGTCGAGGGTGACTCCGCCGGCGGTAGCGCCGTGCAGGGTCGCAACCCCGAAACCCAGGCCATCCTGCCGCTGCGCGGAAAGATCCTGAACGTCGAGAAGGCTCGCCTCGATCGTGCGCTCGGTAATGCCGAGGTACAGGCGATGATCACCGCGTTTGGCGCGGGTATCGGTGAGGACTTCAACCCGGAAAAGGCGCGCTATCACAAGATCGTGCTGATGGCCGATGCCGATGTTGATGGCCAGCACATCACGACCCTGCTGCTGACCCTGCTGTTCCGCTACATGCGTCCGCTGATCGACCAGGGCTACGTGTACCTGGCCATGCCGCCGCTGTTCCGCCTGAAGTGGTCGAACTCCGCTCACGAGTACGTGTACTCGGATGAGGAGCGCGATGACAAGCTCGCCGCGGGCCTGGCCAAGGGCAAGCGCATCCCCAAGGACAACGGAATCCAGCGCTACAAGGGTCTGGGTGAGATGGACTACAAGGAGCTGTGGGAGACCACCATGGCCCCCGAAACCCGCACCCTTCGTCAGGTCACCATGGAGGACGGCGCCGCCGCGGACGAGATCTTCTCGACGCTGATGGGTGAGGACGTCGAGGCTCGACGCACCTTCATCCAGCAGAACGCGAAGGACGTCCGGTTCCTTGACATTTAGCGTTTCTGCGGCGCACCCGCACTCCGGATTTAACTCTGGGAGCCCCCGCGGCTCCCACGGCGATAGGTAGTGAATAACTGATGAGCGACGAAACGAACATCGAAGAGACCCCCGAGCACGGCGACTACGGCGTGCACGGCAAGATCGACCAGGTGGATCTGCGTCAGGAGATGCAGCGCAGCTACCTCGACTACGCCATGAGCGTGATCGTGGGGCGTGCGCTCCCCGAGGTGCGTGATGGGCTGAAGCCCGTGCACCGCCGCGTGATCTACGCAATGTACGACGGTGGATACCGCCCCGACAAGGCGTTCTCGAAGTGTGCCCGCGTCGTGGGTGACGTGATGGGTCAGTTCCACCCGCACGGTGACTCGGCGATCTATGACGCCCTGGTCCGTCTGGTGCAGCCCTGGTCGCTGCGCTACCCGCTGGCCCTCGGCCAGGGAAACTTTGGTTCCCCGGGTAACGATGGCGCCGCGGCCCCGCGATACACCGAAACCAAGATGGCCCCGCTGGCCATGGAGATGGTGCGCGATATCGACGAGGACACCGTCGACTTCCAGGACAACTATGACGGCCGCACCCAGGAGCCCTCGGTTCTGCCGGCGCGCTTCCCAAACCTGCTGGTCAACGGCTCCGTCGGTATCGCCGTGGGTATGGCCACGAACATTCCCCCGCACAACCTCCGTGAGGTGGCCGCGGGTGCCCTGTGGCACCTCGCCAACCCTGAGGCGCCGCGCGAGGAGGTTCTTGAGGCCCTGATGGAGCGCATCAAGGGACCGGACTTCCCGACCGGTGCCCAGATCCTCGGTGTGAACGGCATCAAGGATGCCTACCGCACCGGCCGCGGATCGATCACCATGCGTGCCGTGGTGAGCGTTGAAGAGATCCAGGGTCGTACCTGCCTCGTCGTGACCGAGCTGCCCTACCAGGTCAACCCGGACAACCTGGCGATCCGCATCGCGGACCTCGTCAAGGACGGCAAGCTGCAGGGTATCGCGGACATCCGGGACGAAACCTCGGGTCGTACCGGTCAGCGCCTCGTCATCGTGCTGAAGCGCGATGCCGTGGCCAAGGTCGTGCTGAACAACCTGTACAAGCACACTCAGCTGCAGGAAAACTTCGGCGCAAACATGCTGGCGATCGTTGATGGTGTGCCGCGCACGCTGTCGCTGGACGGCTTCATCACCGCCTGGACCGCACACCAGGTCGACGTCATCGTGCGTCGCACCCAGTTCCGCCTGCGCAAGGCCGAGGCCGACGCCCACATCCAGCGCGGCTACCTGGCCGCCCTCGATGCCCTCGACGAGGTCATCGCGCTGATTCGTCGCTCCCCGGACGTCGAGCAGGCCCGTGCGGGCCTGATCGACCTCCTGAAGGTTGACCAGCTGCAGGCCGATGCGATCCTCGCGATGCAGCTGCGCCGCCTGGCCGCCCTCGAGCGTCAGAAGATCATCGACCGCGCGGCCGAGCTCGAGCGCGAGATCGCCGAGTACAAGGCGATTCTGGACAGCCCGGTACGTCAGCGCGAGATCGTGAGCGAGGAGCTCACCGAGATCGTCGACAAGTACGGCGATGACCGCCGCACCGAGATCATGTACGGCTTCGATGGCGACATGAACATCGAGGATCTGATCCCCGAGGAGGAGATGGTTCTGACCGTCACCCGCGGCGGATACATCAAGCGCACCCGCAGCGACAACTACCGCTCGCAGCACCGCGGCGGCAAGGGTGTCAAGGGTGCCCAGCTGCGCGCCGATGACGTGGTGGAGCACTTCTTCGTGACCACCACGCACCACTGGCTGCTGTTCTTCACCAACACCGGCCGCGTGTACCGGGCCAAGGCATACGAGGTGCTGGAGGCCGGCCGTGATGCCAAGGGTCAGCACGTTGCCAACCTGCTCGCAATGCAGCCGGGGGAGGAGATCGCTCAGATCCTCGACATCCGCGACTACAAGGCGGCCGAGTTCCTGGTGCTCGCGACTCGCGGCGGCCTGGTCAAGAAGACCGCGCTGTCCGAGTACGACACCAACCGCACCGGCGGCATCATCGCGATCAACCTGCGCGAGGGCGACGAGCTCGTCTCGGCCATGCTGGTTGAGGAAGACAGCGACCTGATGCTGGTGTCTCGCCAGGGCATGTCGATCCGATTCACCGCCGATAACGAGGCGCTGCGGCCGATGGGCCGCTCAACCTCGGGTGTGACCGGCATGAAGTTCCGCGGCGACGACAACCTGCTGTCCGCCTCGGTGCTGCCGCCGGCCGGTGACGAGGGCTACGTCTTCGTGGTCACCGAGGGTGGTTTCGCCAAGCGTACCGACGTCGAGCAGTACCGACTGCAGGGCCGTGGTGGCCTGGGAATCAAGGTGGCCAAGCTCAGCGAGGATCGCGGCGAGCTCGCCGGTGCCCTCGTGGTCGGCGAGGAGGACGAGGTGCTCGTGGTTCTTGCCAGCGGCAAGGTGGTACGCTCTGCCGTGGCCGAGGTTCCGGCCAAGGGTCGAGACACGATGGGTGTCGTCTTCGCCCGATTCGCAGACAATGACCGTATTATTGCGCTTGCGCGTAATAGCGACCGTAATCTTGACGGCCAAAACGGGGAAGATGAGACCAACGCAGAGGTAGCTGCGGATGCGTCCGAGAAGGAAGAATAAGCATGTCCACTAGCGTTGCCGAGAAGCTCGCAAAGAAATCCACCAAGAAGACCAACACCAAGCAGGTTCGCCTGAAGCTGGTCTACATCGATTTCTGGTCGGCGCTGAAGATTTCCTTCCTCGCGGCCGTCGCGATCGCCGTGATCACCGTGGTGTTCTTCTTCCTGGTGTACACCGTGCTGCAGCAGACCGGCGTGTTTGAGCAGATCAACAACCTCTACAAGACGGTTGCCGGCGGGGAGGCCAAGGAGGGCGCGGGAGCGGACCTCATGGCCATCTTCGACCTCGGTCGAATCATGGGCTTCGGTGCCGTGCTCGCAATCCTGAACCTCGTTGTGGTCACCGCGCTGGGTGCCATCTCGGCCGCGCTGTTCAACCTCGCGGTCAAGGTCACCGGTGGTGTTCTGGTGGGCTTCACCAACAACTAGCAATTCCCGGCCGTGCCGGTGCCCCGAATCGGGCGCCGGCACGGCTTTTTTGTCCCCCGGACAGGTCCCCATCGAGGCCCGGATTTCCGGGGAACACGCCGCCCGGCGACGTCGATTTGAGAAATGATCCAAACCTCCGGTATTCTCATTTATGTCCACAGGGGGCTATAGCTCAGGCGGTTAGAGCGCTTCGCTGATAACGAAGAGGTCCCAGGTTCAAGTCCTGGTAGCCCCACTCTGAGGAAGTTGATTACTCAACATCCTTCGAAAATTGGGGCCTTAGCTCAATTGGTAGAGCGCCTGCTTTGCAAGCAGGAGGTCAGGAGTTCGATTCTCCTAGGCTCCACAGGATGAAAATCACCCCGTCGAAAGACGGGGTGATTTTGTTTTACCCAGGGGCGTGAGCATTCCCCCGACCGCCGCGGCGCCCCGGATTCGCGACGAACGTGCAGCCGGGAAGCTTTCCTCGCGAAACCCTCGCCGGGTAGCGTGGGGGAATGGACATCCGCGTCGCCGCTTACGGCATCATTTCCGATGGCTCCCAGATTCTGCTTGCGCACTGGAATGAGCACGGACACTCGGGCTGGACGCTGCCCGGCGGCGGAATCGACCCGGGGGAGGACCCGGCGGACGCCGTGATCCGTGAAATTCGCGAGGAGACCGGCTACGAGGCCGAGGTGATTCGCCTGATCGGCATCGATTCGTTGGTAACGCCGGCGCACCGTCGCCTGGATCCCACCCGAAACGTCCCGTTGCACAACCTGCGCATCGTTTATGAGGCCCGCGTTGTCTCGGGAGAGCTCCGCTACGAGGAGAACGGCTCGACCGACTGGGCCGCCTGGCAGCCGCTGGACGGCGTCGGTACCCTGGGCACCGTGAGCCTGGTACCGGCCGCACTGGCGCTGTGGCACGCTCAGGGCGGCCCTCAGGCGACGTAACCCGCCCGAGTCGGGTGAGAGTACCTCCGGGGTGGCTCGCGGCCGGAGCGGCCCTTCAGACGACCCAACCCCACTCCGCAGGGCAAAAAGGTACAACAAAGGGCTCCGAGAAAATCCTCGGAGCCCTTTTGCACGTTCGCGCGGCGGATGGTGGCCGCCGCGGACGTGAGGTCTTCTAGCCCTCGTTGCTGGTGGGTTCGTCCTCCGAAACCCACAGCTCATCGTCGGCGCGGAAGGTCTGCCACAGGGCATAGGCGACACCGGCGGCGGCGAGCACGCCGGCACCGATGGCGAGCACGCTGCCCACGCCGCGCTTCTTCTTCTGCTTCACCGGGGCGGCAACCGCGGCGGCGCGCTTGAAGGCGGCCTTCGGGTCTACCCGGGCGAGGGCACTCTGCACGCGCTTGTCGCGCGCGACATCGCCGATCGAGAGGACGGTGCCCACGGCCGCGCCGATGGCGGGGACCACGCGGTGATCGACCGTGTGCTTGGCGTTGTCTACAACGTCGCGGCCGATGGCGGCGCCGCGGTTCAGTACCGGCTGGACGTGCTGCTCGTAGGACTGCACAACCCCGGGGACAACCTGCTCACGCGAGTAGTTCCCCACCTGACGGCCGGCCTCGCGGGCCACCGAGTTTGCGTGCTCCAGCAGTTCCTGCTGGGCAGCCCAGAGGGCGCTGGCATCTCCCTTGAGGCGCTTGATTTCTTTCTTGCGCTGACGCGACAGATTCACTCTGGACCTCCATTGCTCGTTTTGGACGTGTCGGTTAACCATCTTGCCACCGAATCCCGAGAACTCGACCCGATGCGTCAAAACAAGTATGCGAGAATTGAGCCATGTCAAAGCACACTGCCGTCGCAACCATCCACACCAACTACGGTGACATCCTTGTAAACCTCTACGGCAACCACGCGCCGAAGACCGTAAACAACTTCGTAGGTCTCGCCACTGGCGAGCAGGAGTGGGCCGACGAGCGTAGCGGTGAAAAGCGCCAGACCCCGCTGTACAGCGGCACGGTCTTCCACCGGATCATCCCCGGTTTCATGATCCAGGGTGGCGACCCCCTGGGCAACGGAACCGGCGGCCCGGGCTACAAGTTCGACGACGAGATCGTTGACGACCTGACCTTCGATTCCCCCTACATCCTGGCCATGGCCAACGCCGGCAAGATCGGTGGCCGCGGTACCAACGGTTCGCAGTTCTTCATCACCGTTGCCCCCACCACCTGGCTGCACGGCAAGCACACCATCTTCGGCGCCGTCGAGGATGAGGCAAGCCGCGCGATCGTTGACAAGCTGGCCGCGGTTCCGACCGATGCCCGCGACCGTCCGATCGATGACGTTGTCATCGAGAGCGTCGACATCGCAACCGTTTAATTTACGGACCCGGGTCTCACGATGAGTTCAGATTTTGGGGCCCGGTCCAGCGGTGTCTGCTATCGCCACCCGGATCGTGCGAGCTTTGTGCTGTGTCAGCGCTGCGGTCGCACGATCTGTGGCGATTGCCAGACCCAGGCTGCGGTGGGCGTGATCTGCCCCGAGTGCCTGCGCGAACAGCGTGCCTCGATGTCCACCGCCCAAAAGCGCGCCTCGCGCTGGGGTGGCCGCGGTGCACTCGCTACCCGCACGCCGAGCGTGACCGTGGTGATCATCGCGATTACCGCCCTCGCGTACATTCTGCAGTGGCTCGTTCCGGGCTTCACCCAGACGTTCTGGTTCGCGCCCATTCATGCTGAACCTCAGCTGTTCCAGCCGTGGCGCATGCTCACCTCGGTGTTCCTGCACTCCACGGGCTTTATCTTCCACATCCTGCTCAACATGTACACGCTGTGGATCTTCGGCCGAGTGCTCGAGCAGCAGCTGGGTCGCGGCCGCTTCCTCACGCTGTATCTGATGGCCGGTTTTGCCGGATCGCTCGGCGTGATGTTCCTCGCTCCCATCGATCAGCCGGTTGTGGGAGCATCGGGTGCCATCTTTGGCCTGATGGGTGCCTTCATCGTCATTCAGCGGCGCCTCGGCAACGAGATGCGCAGCCTCCTGGTACTCGTGGGCCTCAACCTCGTGATCGGGTTCCTGCCCGGCATGAGCATCTCCTGGCAGGCGCACCTCGGTGGCCTGATCGGCGGCGCCATCTTCGGCTGGATCTGCTACGAGAGCCGCGGCTCCAACCAGACTCGAAAGTTCTGGCTCCTGACCAGCCTGCTCGGGGTCGTCATGATCCTGCTGTCGCTGTGGCGGTTTGCCTTCCCCACCTTCGCGTGAGCGTAGCGACACCATAGATATAGACAAAAGGGCCGGATCCCGCGGGATCCGGCCCTTTGTTTGTCCGTGTGGAGGAGTTATCCACGTGCGTGTCCACAGGGACTCACAGGGTAATCCCCAGGGTTATCCCCAGGGTTGTGCACAGCCTGGGGATAGTTACATGAGTGTAATTGCCCTTGTCCACACTGTGGAGGGTGCTGTGGATTAAATTACGACCGTGTAATTAGCGCCACTGCGTGGTCATCAGGAAGCCGATGAAGGCGATTCCGAAGCCCACCAGAATGTTCCACGAACCGAGCGAGGGCACCGGAAGTGTGCCCTGGCTCACGTAGAAGACGATGATCCAGACGAGTCCGAGGAGCATGAACCCGAACATGACCGGCTTGAACCAGACCGCGTTGGGTGCTGCTTCGCCGGAGGATTCGGTGCCCTGCGCGGGCTGAGTTTTCTTGGATTTTGCACGTGCCATGTCCCCGATTGTAGCCGAGCGTCGGCCACGAACGCAGACTCTGGGCCGAAAGCCAACCGAAACTTCACCCCGGGCGGATAGAATTACGCCCATGTCCTCTGAATCCGACGGTACGATCCCGCCCACGCGCGCCGCGCGCCGTGCAGCAGAACGCGCCGCAGCGCAGGCGTCAGAGCGGGGCACGATTCCCGCCGCGGATGCCGATTCCCCCACCGCAGAGGCCCCCTCGTTCGTTCCGGTCACGCCGCCCCTGAACCCGGTTGACGCACCTGCCGACGCACCCACCGCGGTGCCCGTCGAGGCACCCGAGGCGGCAACCGCGGACGAGCCGGAAGCTCCGGTCGAAGACCCCTTTAACCTCGAAGCCTTCTTTAGCGCGGGCCGACCAGATGAGGCCGCCCCGGGCCCCACCGAGACCACCCCCGCGGAAGCCGAGGCTCCGCTCACGGTGGCCATGCTGGTTACCCCGAGCGCGGAGCCGGCCACAGCCGGAGGGTCCAGCGGGTCCGGCCGTCGACCCGGCCGGCGCCGAAAGCGCCCGTTTGAGGGTTTCAGCATCATCGGTTTCCTCGGCGAGATCCTGCTGACCGCGGGTGCCCTGATGCTCCTGTACCTGGTCTGGCAGCTCTGGTACAACGACATGGTGGAGCGTGGTCAGCAGGATCGCGAGGCCGCCTCGCTCACCGAGAAGTGGGATGCCGAGGAATCCGCCCAGCCGGGCACGCCGAACGATGGTGTGGTTCCCGTGATCGCGGCACCCGGCGACGGTGAGATTTTCGCGACCCTGCGCATTCCGCGCTTCGGCCCCGACTACGGTGCCCCGCTGGCCGGCGGAGTTTCAAAGGCGAAGACCCTGGATAAGGCCGGTATCGGTCACTACCCGGACACGCAGCTGCCCGGCCAGGCCGGAAACTTCGCCGTGGCCGGTCACCGCAACACCCACGGCGCCCCACTCAACCTCGTCGCGGATCTCCGAGTCGGCGACGCGATCGTGATCGAAACCCGCGAGGGCTGGTTCACCTATCGCTATCGCAACTCCGAGTACGTGCAGCCCACAGCCGTGGACGTCCTGAACCCGGTGCCCCGGGAAGACTCGGTCGCGGCCACCCAGTCGGTGATCACCCTGACCAGCTGCAACCCCAAGATGTCAACCGCCGAGCGCATCATCGCGTACGGGCTGTTTGAATCCTTCACCCCGCGAGCAGACGGTGCGCCGACCTCGCTGACCCCCACGGAGGGATAACCATGTACGCAGCACTCTGGCGAATCCTGCCCGGCCCGGTCTGGTTGCGCATCATCCTGTTGCTCATCCTCATCGGTGTTGCCCTCTACGCACTGGTCACCTGGGGCTTTCCCTGGGTACAGTCGATTGTGGACAACCAAGAAGTCACCATTGAACAGTAAGAGAAGGCCATGACCCGGGTACTCGTTATCGACAACTACGACAGCTTCGTCTACACCCTGAACGGCTACCTTCAGCAGCTGGGTGCCGAGACCGAGGTTGTGCGCAATGACACCTTCGCCGAGGCCGATGCAGACCGTATCGTGCGCGAATACGATGCCATTCTGGTCTCGCCCGGTCCGGGTACCCCGGCCGATGCGGGCGTCTCCATCGCGATGGTGCACGCGGCGCACACCCACGGTGTACCCCTGATTGGCGTGTGCCTTGGGCACCAGGCGATCGCCGAGGCCTTCGGTGCCACGGTCACCGTGGCGGAAGAGCTCATGCACGGAAAGACCTCCGACGTCACCCATGACGGCAGTGCGTTCTACACCGGCGTCCCCCAGCCCTTTACGGCGACCCGGTATCACTCGCTCGCGGTGGTCAACGACACCGTGCCGGAGGAGATCGAGGTGACCGCTCGCACCGAGGGCGGCGTGATCATGGGCCTGCGACACCGCACCGCACCGATCTACGGCGTGCAGTTCCACCCCGAGAGCGTGCTCACCGAGGGTGGTTACCAGATGATCGCGAACTGGCTCGCAGTCGCCGGCCTCAGCGAGGCACCGGAACGCGCCCGTACGCTGAGCCCGCTGCTCTCCACCACTCCCAGCGGTCGCTAGAGACCAAAAAACGGCCGTTTCGCCCGGGAATACTCCCCGGTGTCGAAACGGCCGTTTTGCTGCCCGGCGTCATGCCGTGCGCGCGGGTCGTGTAAGCCCGCCGAACCCTAGTGCCCCGGGGTTTCGGGATCGTCGCTCGGGGGTGCCGAAGGGGTGTTTCCCGGGTTGTTGTTCGTGGAGCCGGTGCAGTAGCCGAGCTGAATGTCCGAGCCCTGCGGCGCAGACCCGGGGGCGAGGGACTGTGAGTTCACGATCGACTCTGCCTGAGCCGGGCAGGAGGAATCGGGGCGAGGAATGACGTTCAGACCGAGTGCCTGCAGCATGGCCGTGGCCACGTCGAGCTTGTTGCCGGTGACATCGTTCACCTGCACGGTGCCGTCAGACACGCTCAGGTCGATGCGGGAGCCCGGGGCGACGGCCTCACCCGAGGCCGGAGTGCTGGAGATCACGGTGCCCTGGGAGAGCTGCGGGGAGCTCTCCGTGGTGATTGTGCCCACCTCGAGGCCCGCGGCCGTCAGCTTTGCGGTGGCATCCGCCTGGCTCATGTTTGACAGCGTGGGCACGCTCACGGTCTTCGCACCCAGCGAAACGTAGAGCTTCACGACGGTGCCGGACTGCACCTCGGTGCCCGAGTCGGGATCGGTGCGAATCACGAGGCCCGCAGCGACGGTGTCGCTGTTCTCTTCAAAGACGCTGTCCACGAGGGAGAGTCCGCGCAGGGTTCCGACCGCATTTTCCTGGGTCATCGAGGAGAGTGCGGGTACGGTTACCTTCGGGTTTGCGAGCGGAGTGTTCGAGAACGACACCACCCACACCAGAATCGCGACCAGAATAACGGCAACAACCGCGGCGCCCGCCCAGATCCACACCACGGGAGGGCGACGCTGAGTCTTTGTCTGCACCGACGCATCGGTGAGCTGGCGCAGCGCCTGCTCAGCCCCGCTGGGGGCTGCCGCCAGGTCGCCGAAGAGCTGGGTGGTCGACTCGGGCTCGGGGCGCGCGAGCGGTGCACGACCCTGCCCGGCAGCCTCGAGCTCATCACGGAACTCGGTGGCCGACTGATAGCGGTCTTCGCGGTTCTTCGTCAGGGCGTGCAGCACCACCATGTCGAGTGGGGACGAAACCCCCGGATTAAGCTGAGACGGCCGCATGGGCGCCTCGCTGACGTGCTGGTAGGCCACGGCCACCGCGGTTTCGCCCCGGAATGGTGCGCGCCCGGTGAGCATTTCAAACAGCACCACACCGGTCGAGTAGAGGTCGGTGCGCGCATCGACGGTCTCACCCTTTGCCTGTTCGGGCGAGAAGTAGGATGCGGTGCCGAGAATGGCGGTGGTCTGGGCCACCGTGGCGGACGTATCGGAAACCGCGCGAGCGATACCGAAGTCCATGACCTTGACGGTGTCGTCGGCACCGAGCATGATGTTGCCGGGCTTGATATCCCGGTGCACCACTCCGGCGCGGTGCGAGTACTCCAGGGCAGTCAGGATCTTCGCCGCGATTCGCACGGCCCGATCCGGGGCGAGGGGCCCCTGATCGGCGATCACCTGGCGCAGCGTGCGGCCGGCCACAAACTCCATGACGATGAACGGCTGGAGGACGCTGTGCCCATCGGCATCGATGGTCTGGTCTTCGCCCGCGTCGTAAACGCGCACGATGGTGGGGTGCGCCATTCTCGAGGCTGCCTGGGCCTCCTGGCGGAAGCGAAGGCGGAAGGCGGGATCACTCGCGAGATCGGCCTTCAGGATCTTGAGCGCGACGGTACGACCGAGCTTGGTATCGGTGGCCTGATAGACATCGGCCATCCCGCCGCGCCCAATCAGTGCACCCACTACGTATCGGTCCGCCAACCGGCGCTCTTCCTCAGCCAACAAAATCTCCAGATTCCCCATGCGACACTGTCGCTACTATCATGCCACGATCCCCGGCGTTTCCGCCGGGGATCGCAGTGCTGGCGGCGCGATTACGCCGCTGTGTGAGCTACTCGTTGGGTGAAGACGACGGCGTGCTGGACGGCGTGGTCGGGGCCTTCACGATCGGTACCGAGGTGGTCGGTGAGGCCGGCGACTCGGTGTCTTCGCCACAGAGCGCCACGTAGTTGATGGTTGCCGGGCCGGGTGCACCACCGAGGGTGATTTCCATCTTGGTCTGATCCCGCGAGACGGTACCGGAACCACTGATGGTGGCACCGTTGACGTTCAGTCGGTAACCCTCGAGCTGCAGGCCGGCGGGGCACTGATCAAAGCGCGGCCAGGTGACCGTTGCCTTGGAGTTTTCCACGCAGCCATTCGGTCCACAGGCCACCGCGGGCGCACCCGCGGGTGCCGGTGCCTGAGCAACGGGTCCGTACACGGTGACAACAATTTCCGAACCAACCGGAACGTTTCCGCTCTTCGACAGCTTGATGACGGTGTTTACCTGATCGCTGCTGGTCGCGGCATTTCCGGTGGCCAGGCTGGGCTTGAGCCCGAGACCGGACAGAGCGTTCACGACGTCATCACCCGGGCGACCGATGTACTGGGCGGGATCCACCGGCACGGTGGTCTCGGTGGGCGTCGGGGTTGCCGAGGGCTCCTCCGTGGTGTCGGAGACCGTCGGGCTCGGGGAGGAGGTCGACGGGTCGTTGCCTCCCGCTCCGGGCTTCAGGAGGGCAAAGATGGTAAAGCCCAGCACCACGGTCAGGATGACGATCAGGGCGATGAGCGGCCAGGTCCAGGCGCTCTTCTTCTTGGGCTCCTCGACCACGTCTACCGCGGCGGTGGAGGGCTCCAAGCCGAACAGCTGCTGACGCTGGGTGTTCGGGGTGTTGAGCAGCGTGGTGGCGGCATCGGACTGACCGATCAGCTGGGTCGCACCGGTGATGGCAACGCCATCGGCAATCGAGGGCACGGCGGCGGTAGCCGCGGCCACGTCTCCGCGGCGCAGCGCCTGAGCGGCACGGGCAACGTGCACGGCCGAGGCGGGGCGATCGGCGGGGCTCTTCGCAATCATCGAGAAGACGAGGTTGCGCACGGGCTCGGCCACGGTGGCGGGAAGTTCCGGCGGCGCCTCATTGATCTGCGCCATGGCGATCGCAACCTGCGATTCCCCGGTGAAGGGGCGCTTACCCGCGAGGGCTTCATAGGCGACGATACCCAGCGAGTAGATGTCGGTCGACGGCGATGCTGGGTGACCGGACGCCTGCTCGGGAGAGAGGTACTGAACGGTGCCCATCACCTGACCGGTGGCCGTGAGCGGTACCTGGTCGGCGATGCGGGCGATACCGAAGTCGGTGATCTTCACCCGGTGGTCCGGGGTGATCAGCAGGTTGCCGGGCTTGATGTCGCGGTGCACGAGGCCGGCCGAGTGGGCTGCCTGCAGTGCGAGTGCGGTCTGTGCCACGATGTCGAGTACGCGGTCGGCGGGGAGTACCCGCTCGCGCTCGAGCACGGTGGAGAGCGCTTCGCCGGGCACGAGTTCCATCACGAGGAAGGCACTACCCTCCTCTTCACCGTAGTCATAGACGTTGGCGATGCCCTCGTGGTTGACGAGTGCCGCGTGACGGGCCTCGGAGCGGAAGCGCTCCAGGAAGCTGGGGTCCCCGAGGTATTCGTCCTTGAGGATCTTGATCGCGACGGTTCGTCCGATCACGGAGTCGGTCGCCTGCCAGACCTCGCCCATGCCGCCAATGGCAATACGCGAAACCAGCTCGTAGCGTCCCCCGAAGGTCAGTCCTGCCGTGGGTCTCATTTATTCAGCACCGCCTCTATAACTTTCTTTGCAATCGGAGAGGAAACAATATTTCCCGAGGAATGGTGCCCCAGGTCACCGTCGTTTTCCACCACGACCGCCACCGCTACCTCCGGGTTTTCCGCGGGCGCGAAGCCCGTGAACCAGAGAGTGTACGGGTCATCCTCACCGTTTTGGGCGGTGCCCGTTTTTCCGGCCACGTTGACCCCCTCTATTCTTGCATTATTGGACTGCCCGGTTGCGACCGCGGCGATCATGATTTTGGTCAACTCTGTGGCCTGATCGGGGGTCACCACCTGCCGGAGTTTCTCCGGGTCAAAGGTTTTGACCACGTCGAGGTTCGGGCCGATGACCCGGTTGACAAGGTTGGGCTTCATGAGCTCGCCGCGGTTGGCGATCCCCGCGGAGACCATGGCCATCTGCATTGGCGAGGCACGGACGTTCCACTGGCCGAATGCCGACAGCGCGGTGCTCGGAATATCGCCGCCCTTGGGGTACACGCTCGGCTCAACCCGCAGGGGGATGTCGAGGGGGGTGTTGAACCCAAACTTTTCGGCCTGTTCGCGAATCTTATCGGCGCCCAAACGCATGCCCAGTTCCGCCATCGGAACGTTGCACGACTGACGGATCGCCTCGGCCAGGGTCACGGTTTCACCCGGACCACAGGCCGCACGGGTGAAGTTGTACACCTTGGTGTTGGTTCCGGGGAGCTCGATGAAGACGGGGTTCGGGAACTCGCTCTCGGGGGTGTACTCACCTGAGGCGAGGGCCGCGGCCGCGACGATGACCTTGAAGCTGGATCCGGGCGGGTTGAGGTTTCCGTTGATCGCGCGGTTAATCAGCGGGTCCAGCGGGTTCGCGAGAAGATCCTTGTAGAGCGCCGCAACGGCATCGGAGTCGTGCGAGGCCATGCCGTTCGGGTCAAACGTGGGGTTGTTCACCATCGCGAGGATCTTGCCGGTCTTGGGCTCGATGGCCACCACGGCGCCGCGGCGGGTACCGAGCGCATCGGAGGCGGCCTTCTGCACCTTGGAATCGATCGACAGTTCCACCCGAGCACCGCGGGCGGGCTGGCCGTTGACGATCCGTGCCAGGTCGGTCAGGAACTGTGAGCTGGAGGTTCCGGTGAGGTAGTCGTTCATGGACTGCTCGATACCGGTGGCACCCTGGATCGGGTTGAAGTAGCCGGTCACTCCCGCATAGAGCGGGCCCTGCGGGTATTCCCGCTGGTAGCGGAACTCATCGTTTGAGGGCACGGACTGGGCGACGATCGTCCCATCGGCGAGCACGATCGGGCCGCGCTCAACCTGGTAACTGTCATAGCGGGTTCGCGTATTTCGCGGATCCTTACCGAGGGCCTCGCTCTGCACCCCCTGAATGACGGTGGTCGAGACAAACAGTGCCGCAAACATCAGCACAACGACGGCACCGACGCGGCGCAATTCCTTATGCACTCCGCACCTCCTCGGGCTCGGGCTTGGCACCGTCACTCAGCTTGAGGAGCAGCGCCACGATGATCCAGTTGGCCACCAGGGCGGAGCCGCCGGCGGCGAGGAACGGGGTTGCGAGTCCCGTCAGCGGGATCACCCGGGTAACCCCACCCACCATGATGAAGACCTGCAGTGCGATGGTGAAGGCGAGGCCGATGGCGAGGAGCTTGCCGAAGTCGTCGCGGGTGCTGAAGCCGATGCGCAGGCCACGGGCCACGAGGATCAGGAACAGCGCGAGGATGGCGAAGAGCCCGGCGAGGCCCAGCTCCTCACCGAGGCTCGTGATGATGAAGTCGCTCTCGGCCAGCGGGGTGAGGTTGGGTCGGCCCTGGCCGAGGCCGGTACCGGTAAAACCGCCGTGGGCGAGGCCGAAGATGCCCTGCACGAGCTGCCAGCTCCCGCCGACCTTCTCGTAGTTTTCCTGCGAGAAGGCATCCAGCCAGGCGTCAAAGCGGCCGTGAACGTACGACAGTCTTTGGCTCGCGACATAGGCGCCGCCGAGGAACAGCGCCATGCCGAGCAGAACCCAGCTGAGGCGCCCGGTGGCGACGTAGATCATGATCGTGAACATGCCGAAGTACAGCAGTGCGGTGCCCATGTCGTGCTGGAACACGATGATGCCCATCGAGAGCAGCCACACCACAAAGATGGGGCCGAGGTCGCGGAGGCGCGGGAATCGGATGCCGAGGAACTTCTTTCCCACCATCGCGAGGGTGTCCCGGGTGCGCACCAGATAGCCGGCGAAGAATATGGCCAGGAAGATCTTGGCGATCTCACCGGGCTGGAAGTTGACAACGTCGCCGAACCCGATCCACACCGTGGCGCCGCCGACGGTGCGTCCGAGCCCGGGTACGAGGGGGAGGAGCAGCAGAATAAACGCTCCAAAGCCGAACAGATAGGTGTATCGGAAGAGCACTCGGTGGTTGCGGATCACAAGAATCACGACGATTGCGGCGATGATCGCGATCGAGCTCCACACGATCTGTCGGGTGGAGGCGGCCGACCAGCCCGTCACGTTCCGGGCGAGGTCGATGCGGTAAATCATCGCGAGCCCGAGGCCGTTCAGTACGGTCGCGGCGGGCAGGATGATGGGATCCGCGTCGCGGGCCACAAAGCGCAGGCACACGTGCAGGCCGATGACGAGCGAAGCGAGGGCACCGCAGAGCGCCAGCATTTCTGGGTCGATGCGGCCCAGGGCACCGAGCTGCACGCCGATGAGGGCGCCGGCATTGACCACGCAGGCGAAGAGAAGGAGCGCGAGTTCGCGGTTGCGGTGCGCCTTCGGGAGGCGCAGTTTCCGCATGGTGCGAATCACACCGGTGTCGGCCTTTAGCGGGTCGATTCCGGGGGAGGCGGGAGCCTGACCGTGAATCTGGGTGTGTTCGGCGCTCAACTACTCTCCCTCCTTACTCAGCTGTCGTAGGCGGCTGACGACCGCGTCTGCCTCGTCCAGGGAGTCGGCCGGAATCTTCTGTCGCACCAGGTTACGGTCGTAGTCGGGGAGCTTGCTGAGTTGGATATCGGTGTCCTTGAACTCGTGTGAAAGCGAGATCGGACCGACATCCTCGGGTACGCCCTGGAAGACCATGACGGTCTTGCGGTCGGGGCTCTCCCCAACGAAGTAGCGGGACTGCGTCCAGGCATATCCGCCGATACCGGCCAGGAGTAGTGCCAGCAGCACCACGATCGCTCCGACACCCCAGGTGAGGCGGCGGCGGCGTACGCGGCGTGCGTCCTCCTCGAGGAGTTCCCCGTAGTAGTCATCGGATTCCACCCCGGCCGGAACCGGGGGGAGGGCCGCCGCTGCCGGTCGCGAGCCGGGCAGCCGCAGCGCGGGCAGTAGGCTCGTGCGTCGGGGCGCCGAAATTTCGAAGGCGAGCGGCTTGGCGGCGGACCCCACGGTGTTGGGTTCCGCGGCGGTGTTTTCGGCGGTGACGTCGTAGATGACGACGGTAACGTTGTCCGGGGCGCCGCGATCCAGCGTGTAGCGCACGAGGCGTTCGGCTACAGCGTGAGCGCTGAGGCCCTCGGCCATGAGCGTCGCACGCAGGAGTTCGCGGTCCACGACCCCGGAGAGGCCGTCGGAGCAGAGGAGCCAGCGGTCGCCCGGCCGGGTGGCGAGCACCATGGTGTCGACCTCGGGGGACTGATCCACATCACCCAGCACCCGCATCAAGACCGAGCGGCGGGGGTGCACCAGCGCCTCTTCCTCGGTGATGCGGCCGGCATCGACGAGGCGCTGCACGAAGGTGTGGTCGGTGGTGACCTGGGACAGTTCGCCCTCGCGAAGCAGGTAGATACGGGAGTCGCCGATGTGCGCGATGGCGACCTCGTCGCCCACGCGGACGAGGGCGTCCACCGTGGTGCCCATGCCGGTGAGTTCGGGGTGTTCAAACACGGCCTCGGTGAGCTGCCCGTTGGCCGCGATAATGGCGGCCTGGAGCGCGGCTGCGGCATCCTGGGCGGTGGGGTAGTCGATGTCGGCCTCGATGATGCGGCGGAGCGCCACGGCACTGGCGACGTCTCCGCCGGCGTGCCCGCCCATGCCGTCGGCGACAACAAAGAGTGAGTTCCCGGCATATCCGGAGTCCTGATTATTGCTGCGTACCCGTCCGACATGGGACAGGGCCGCGCTGTTGCCGCCGACGGTCATCGAATCACCGCAGCTCGAAGGTGGTGGCTCCCACCTTGATGACGTCACCCAGGTGGATCGGGGTGGGAGCAGAGACGCGTTTACCCTCGAGGAACGTGCCGTTAGTGGAGTCGAGATCCTGGAGCATCCACTCTTCGCCCCAGAGCAGGAGTCGCGCGTGGTGGGTCGAGGTGTAGTCGTCCTTGAGGATCAGATCCGAATCCGAGGAGCGGCCGATACTCAGCGGGCCGGTGCCGAGCGGGCGATCCTGACCGGTACGCGGTCCCGAGGTGATGACCAGCCGGTCGCAGGTGTGGATCGTGGCACGGGTGCGCCCGCCCGGTGCCGGCGTGGGTGCCGGTGCCGCGGGTCGCGGGGCGGCCCGGCGCGGTGCGGGTGCGGGGGTCGGTGCGGCGGCCGCGACGCGGGGAGCGGGCTTCTTGCCGGTGCGACCGAAGAGGTCGGAGCGCAGGGCGTAGACCACCGCAAAGACGAAGAGCCACAGCAGGATCAAGAATCCGAGCCGGAGGACGAGAAGGGTGAGATCACTCATTCGGGGGTCCCCCAGAATCCGTCTTGCGTCGAGCGTCCGGCCGGGTTCGGAGCGGACTGTGCCAGGAGGCGATAGGTAATCTGGGTGCGGCCGATCTGAATCACGGCACCGTCTTCCAGGAGGGCCTGGGTCACGCGCTGGCCGTTGAGTTCCGAGCCGTTGGTGGATCCGAGGTCGTGCACCTGGGCACGCGAGCCGTCCCAGAGGATTTCGACGTGGCGCCGCGAGGTACCCGGATCGGCGATCGTAATATCGGCGTCGGAGCCGCGGCCAATGACGGTGCGGCTGCGCGAGAGCGGGTACCGCTGCCCGGCAATATCGAGTGCGGGGAGCCAGACGACGTCGGTCTGGGGGTCTTCGGTGTCAACGCGCATGATGCCCTCGCTGAGGCCGTTCTCGGGACGCAGCACGACGCTGACCGGTCCGGCGAAGGTGTAGCCCTGCGCCCTGCCGTACTTCTGCACGATGGTGACGAGCTCATCAACGAGCGCGCGGCCCATCTTCGACATGCGCTCATAGTCGGTGGGGGAGAGATACACGGCGAAGGTGTTCGCGGCGAGGATGCGGTCGCGGCTGACCACCGCGGCGGTGGTATCGAGCTCGCGTTTCAGCGCCGAGGAGATTTCCACCGGCTGCAATCCCGAACGAAAGGTCTTCGCGAACGCGCCATTTACGGCGCGCTCAAGACCCTTTTCGAAACTGTCCAGAATGCCCACAGATCTCCCCGGGGTGTTGGTTTAGGTGCCGATCGGCTAGGCCCATGTTAGTCGGCGAGTCTGAACCTGGCATCTCTGGGCGCGCGAGAATGGGTTGAATTTCATCCTTTTGGTGGCTATTTCGCGGCCCTTTTGTCGCCTCTGCGGCACCAAAACCCGCGAAACCACGGGTCGACACGCCCACCGTGCGCGGAGAATGTCCCTCGATTAGGGAACCGCGTAAACGCTGTGATAATCTCATGAAGTCCGCACGGAAGTGCGGAACGAATACACGAAAGTGTGTCAATTGCGCGAGTGGCGGAATGGCAGACGCGCTGGCTTCAGGTGCCAGTGCCCGTAAGGGCGTGGGGGTTCAAGTCCCCCCTCGCGCACAATTGATAAAGGCCCGGTTCTAGAAATAGAACCGGGCCTTTTGCGTTGTTCGGATGACGTCGACGATGACTGCTAAGCGCGTATACGTCTGGACCTGGCTGCCCGGTGAGCACGAGCCCGTGGTTGCCGGCGTCATCGAGCCTCGTTACGGTCTGATTATCTTCGCCTACGGGCGTTGACACCATCAGAGATCACTTCGAGGATCCCGCCGACCTCGCACTGGTTTCGGATCGCGACCGCGATCACCTGAAACGCCATCTGTTTCTGAACCCGGGAGTTCTCCGCGGGTATCGCGGCTCGAGCCGTCCGAAAAAATTTCAATACTGATTGTCAGGATCCCCCCGTTCGGGCGATATACAGGGTGACGCGTGAATTGCACCCCTTGGGGAGGCCTCGGGGTGGTTCCGCGCAGGGGGAGCGTGGCCGTGACCGAGAGCATGAGGTCGATGCTTGGTGTTTCGGATACCCGCGATCCGGTCGCCGAGGGGATGCTTCGCCGGGAAAACTGGCGGGGCACGGCGGCCGGATTGCGAGCCTTCCTGGTGGGACGGTCGGGAGCGACCATCCTGCTCCAGGGCACGGCCCTGGTTTCCGTACTCTTCGCGCATGCGACCGCGCAGTCTCAGCAGGTGGGGCTCACGGAGGCGTTCTTTGCCGGGGCATACGGCCCGATCGGCTCCTATCTCCTAGCGCTCCTACTTCCGGTGGGGTACGCGATCGCCTATCTGGTCCGGACCGAGGACACCGCGGGCGAGCTCGGCATCTACGCCGCGCTGCGCCACGGAAGCTATCGGCGCTGGACGGGATCCATCGTGACGCGGGAGATCCCGCACATTGCCGCCTTCGCGGTGGGGGTGGGGGTTGTGCTCATCCTCGGGGCGGCGATCCTTGACCAGCCGATCAGCATGCTCACCACCGAAACCTCGACGTTCTATCTGGGGCTCCTCGGGCTGTTCGCCTCAACCCTGGTGTTCTGCAGCCTCGCCACGCTTCTGGCCTGGACCGGCCGCCGCGTCTACCTGCTGATGTTTCCGACGGTAATCCTGGCCGCGGTGGTCGGATACCTGATCCCGGCATCGCTCGGCTGGATGAACATCGTCGCTCCCTTCAGCGCTCTGCACGATGCCGAGCTCGTCGGGGCACCAATCTTCGCGCCCGCCGCCGCGCTGGTGGCCGCCGGCATTCTCATCCTGGCCGCGATCTGGCGGGCCACCCCGAAGAACGCCGACGGCCTGGTCTAATGGCCGTGTCCTCTCCGAGGGGGCATGACGAATGCCCGTTGTAACCGTCTCCCAGGTATCCAAGTCATTCCGGGGCGTGCGGCTGTTCCGCGACGTCTCATTCGGCATCGAACCCGGCACGCTCACCCTGGTTTCCGGTGTCGAGGGAGTGGGGAAGACTCAGCTGTTGCGTCTCCTGTGCGGCCTCGCGGTGCCCGACAGCGGAACCGTGACGATCGATTCCGCGTATCTCACCTTCGGACAGACGCTTCCCGAGAGCTTCGGGATCATCATCGATCGCCCACGCTTCATCGCCCGTCGTACCGGGGTGCAGAACCTGCGCGAACTCGCCCTGATCCGGCGCCTCGTGAGCGAGGAACAGATTCATGACACCATGCGCCTGTTGGAACTTGATCCGACCCTTGCGCTCCCGGTTTTTCAGTACACCCCGGCGATGCGCCAGCAGTTGGCGCTCGCCCAGGCACTGATGGAGAATCCGCGCGTGCTGATCCTCGACGAGCCGTTCCGGCTTCTGCCCTCCACGGTCTCCGAGCGCCTTGTCGGCATTCTGCAGGATCTCGTGAACACCGGTGTGACAATCGTTATCTCGGGCGAGGTTCCCGCGGATATTCGGGCGCTTTCCACCCGTGAGCTGCGCATTGATGCCGAAACCGTGACGGCAATCTGAGCGCGCTCGACGATTTTCAGATTAAATGTCAGGAAATGCTTCCCCGTCCGATAGACGTGTTGGGAGGCGACAACGGGGCTATACAGAACTGAGTGAATGACTAGGCAGCGGGTAGAGGCATTCGAGCACGTGTTCCGGGTGAACTACGTACTTGTTCGTCGCTATGCCGAGCGCCGCGTGCCAAACGCTGCGCTCGCCGAAGACATCGCGGCCGAGACGTTTGCGGCCGCATGGGTACGGCACCAACAGGGAGACTCGATCGAGTTGCCCTGGCTGTACCGGGTTGCCGCCAACAAAATCAGTGACCACTACCGATCCGCGGAACGCCGTCTCGCGGTCGAGGGGACCCTGGAACGGGTTCTCGCGGAACGGGTAGAGGAAACCGATGAGTTGGATCGCATTGCACTCTCTCGCTCACTGTTGAAACTCACGGAACGGGAACGCGAAGCGGTAATGCTGACCTACTGGGAGGGACTAGGGGCCGCAGAGGTTGCGGTTGCTCTTTCCTGCTCCGTGACCTCAGCCTGGGCGATCCTCAGCCGGGCGCGGAAGAAGCTCCGCACCCTGCTGGATGAGCCACCCGTCGCTACAACCGAGAATGGGGGACGCACATGAACACGGGGAATGATTCGCTCGTGGGGCTGATGGCCCGGATTGATCCGGCCATCACCCCGCTGGACGCGCCACTTGATGAGCGGGACCTCGCGGTCCTGGCCCGGGTGCAGCTCGCCGGCGAAACAGTTCACAATCGCACGGGTCTTAGGGCCCGGGGTACGACCGCGGAACGCGCTGCACGCAATCGCTGGTTCCGGGTACCCTCGCTTGCGATTGCCGCGTCCCTCGTGGCGGTACTGGGGATTACCGCCACCTCGGTGTCGCTCTGGCCGGGCAGCTCCACCGCTGCCCGGGCAGAGACGCCCGCCCAACTTGTCGCGGAGCCGCTCGATGTGACCCCGCAGAAACTGCTGGAATCGGTCAGCTCAAACCTGCTGGTGCGGTCCGTGCCGGTGGACACCCACCGTGTGCGTTCGCAGTACTGGGCCCTGGAGTTCCGGCCGGATAATCCGCCGCAGACCATTGAGCCGGAGCGTTCCGACATTGAGTTTTATGCAAACGGCACCACCGCACTGCAGATTCGCGCCCTCGGCCGGGCGGACTCTGCCGGGCGTCTTCCCCCGGGCACCTCGGGGGAGGCGGCGGGTGCCCTGATAAAGCAGCGCACCTTTGCCGCGGGCCAGTATCCCTTCTTCTTTGCAGACCCCGCGGGGGTGACTGACTGGGGGGCGTACCTGCGCGCCGGTCAGGCGCTTGATGCCTCGGCCACAACCGGCGACTACCTCAGCGCGGTTCGTACGCTGCTGTCAGAACGGACGCTGACCGCGCTGCAGCAGTCGGAGCTGCTTCGATTTATCTCCACCCTGCCGGACCTGCGGGTCGACGGCACCGTGACCGACCGATTGGGGCGTGCGGGCACGAGCCTCAGCTCCGAGACTCGGGATGCGGGAAACATGCGTGACGTTCTCATCGTCACCCCGACGCGGGGAGTCATCGCGCATGAGAGCGTGTACACGGGATCCGATCGTCGCGATCTCACGGCACCGGCGGTCATTGACTACACCGCCTGGTATTAGAAAGGGAAACACATGAAACTCAGCACTCGCCTCCTCTCCGGCACCGCTCTGCTCGCCGCCCTGCTGTTTGGTGGAGCGACCGCCGCAAGCGCCGCTGCCCCGGCCGGAGCCGACGCGATTCAGGCGCGCGTCGACCGGGTTCTCGTCGAGTTCCCGGGTGGAGTGCAGACCGGCCCGGGTGAGGTGACCTGGGGTGGCGGCGAAGCCATCCTGACCATTGTTGATGAGGCCAGCACCGGATTTAGCACGTTCGCCGTGGGTTCCTGTGCCACCGGCAACATGTGTGCCTACACCGGGGTGAACCAGACCGGATCGCGCATCATCTTCACGAGCTGCACCGCCGCAAACTCGGTTTCTCCGCTGGGTAGCCCGGTTCGCTCGATCGCGAATGCCCGGAACTCCGGCCTCGCCTTCGGGTTCAACGGCACCACGCCGAACGTCATTGTGAGCGCGGGAGACTACGTCAACACCAACGCAAAGGTCACCCGCGTCGGCTGCTAGCACCCCTCGAAAATCCCCTTCCGCGCATGGTCGCGCGGGAGGGGATTTTTTTATGTGTGTCGGCCTCGGAGCGATCGGGTAGCGGAGTGTCGGACCGTCGCTCATTGCCCCCAAATGAGGGTACGTAAAAACGAGTGTTCGCTCGATATTGGAAAAACTCACGTCACCGCTCCGGGTGAAACGAGGCACATCATTCCCCTGTTTTCCGCGTAATGGCGGGGAACGGGCCGGGGCAGGCGGGGTACGTATTTCTCCTCCGATTCGCTTCGCGTGTGCCAGCGGCACGGGCGCTATTTGGGGGCCTCGGGCCGGGTGAAAAAAGATCCTGACGTGTGCATTGTGCGAATGCTAGGGTCTATTGCATAACGACCGATTTTGGGTTAATTACCCAGGTGTTCCCACCGTGTTTTCCCCCCGACGCGACTGGGAGCCGGGCCAGAGAGGGCCCCGTGCGCAACTCGCGTGCCCCGGGGTCGGCCGTGTCCGCACGCCCGACCCCGGCATGTTCGTGACGAGCGCAGCGCCACCACGCGTCGGCCGCAGAACAGAAATGGACCAGAAATGCCGAAGACCGGGAACCCGACCCGGCGGCGCAGAATCGGTGAGGTGGCGGCAGCCACCCTTTCGCTGAGCCTCGTGCTTGCCATGGTGCCCGGAGGAATCGCGTGGGCAGCGCCCGAGGCGCCCACACCGTCCCCCTCCGAATCTCAAAACGCCCCCGCACAGAAAACCCCCGCACAGAAAACCCCCGCGAAGAAGGCCCCGCAGGCCGCACTGGCGGCTCCCCCCACCCTGGAAATGAGCGTTCGTGTCGCCAGTGATGGAACGCCTGATTTTGATGCGGCCTCCGGTCCAGGCAACGACACCGGTGCCCATAACGGCATCGTTCGTGTCAACGACACGGTCACCTATGAGGTGGAATATGCGGTACCGAGCGGTAGCGCCGAAAACCTCACCTGGTCCATCACCTTCCCCCGGGGCATGGAGATCTCGGGCATTCCCGGGTACTGTCTGACGCCCGGGTCCAGCCTGATCCCAGCCACCGCCGGAAACCCGGCACTGCCGATCTCCGCCACCTCGGTGAATGAGCTCAAGGAGCAGACGCTGACCTGCAACCTGGGTGAGAAGGAGGCAACCTCCGATAAGGTCAACATCACCGCCACGGTGCTGAACTACGTTCACAACGACGCCCAGCTGCCGATCACGGCCGCCAGCATCACCGCCAAGGACTTCCCCGCTCCCGTTGCGGCCGACCTGACCGACACCACCGTGACCGCCTCCGCCCGACTCATGTGGGACATCTCGAAGAACGGCTATGCCCTGACCGAAGACAGCGGTGCCTCGAGAATCGGCCAGTCGGCACCCTGCCCCTGGGATCAGAACACGGTGTGCTTCTCGTCCGTGTACTCGCTCCAGATGTCCAGTCCCGCCGGCGGTAAGGGCGCCATGCCCGCCGTCGGAGACGTGACCTTTGATGAGGATGTCACCGCGGAAAGCTTCTTCCCGAACCTCACTCCGGAACAGCACGCCCGCATCAACGCGGATCCTGCCAAGTACGGTGTGCGGCTGGCATACAGCCAGGGAGGCCTCGACGGCCCCAACAACAAGATCACCGATGCGAACATCAACGCGCAGAACTCCGCACGAGACTCGGGTACCGGGTCGGTGGCTCAGAGCGGTCCGGGTCAGGTCGCTCACGTGACCATCTCGAAGGCCGACTGGTCGCTGCGCACGTTCCCCAAAATCGCCGCCGGTAAGGCGATCCCCGGTAACACGGCAATCGCGGTTTCCAGCGCTGTTATCGCCTATATCCCGGTCGCAACGGTGCGGGATTTTGGTACGACCACTAACGGGAAGACCACGCTCTTCACCAAGAACGTGTTGAAGAACCTGAAGGTTAATGGCTTTACCAAGGATGACGTCCAGACGAGCGCGGATCAGCCCGGCCGGCAGTCAACGAAGTACCCGGATCTGCACTGGAACGACTACCGCACCGGCAACCTCTCGCTCGAGATCGGCGGAGGCTACGGTAAGGCATTTGTGGGTGTGCCGGGCGAAAGGAACAACCTGGCGCCCGCCTACTTCGGTATTCAGTATGAGGGTCCTCCCGGTGGAGCACGGATGGGCAGCGGCGATATTGCCGTGGTTGACACCCAGAACGTGATCTCCGCCCTCACCGTGGTCGGTTCCAACCCCGTGGCACCCGCAAAAATCTCGAGTGTGGTCTGTGATGCCTGGGACAACACCAAGCTCCACCTGCGAGCCGCTGCGATCCCCGGATCCACGCTGACCCCGTATCAGAGGGTTCCCTCGGGGGGAAAGGCCGTTTGGATCTCCGGTTATAACAACGTTCCTGGTGCCTCGACGAAGACCCTTGACGCCAGTACCCTGGCGGAAACACCGCCGCTGACCGTGCAGTACGCGGCAAAGCGGGCCGTGAGCGCGGCGGACTCGGCCTGTGACGACCCCCAGGGGCCGTGGTTTGATGACCCCGCGCTGGTCCCCGGAAACGACCCGGCCCAGGCCGAGCAGGGTATCTACACCGCCGTCGGTCGCATTCGTGCGCACCTGGTGATGCCCGAACCGAACGGGACGTCGTTCACCAACTTCAACTCCACCCAGGCCATCATCTCGGTGAGCATGCGGGTGGCAGACAGCACCGATCCGGTTGGCACCATCATCCCCAACTGGATGGGTACCAAAACCGTCAAGGATGCGGAACTCTCCCTCCAGGAGCTGCTTGCAAGCACCGCGAGCGCGTGGCAGAGGTCGAACTATGTCCCCGGTGTCGCGCGTGAGAACGCCCCCACCGGTAATCAGGGCGATCGCCTGATCCTGTCGAAGGCACAGGTGCGGGTCACGAAGAACGTCAGAAAGGGCGAGGAGGGAAAGTATTCAAAGACGCCTCCGGCGGCCACCGGAAACGACGTGGTTCAGTACCAACTGGAGCCCACGCTGACCGCGGGCGTGCCGGTCACCGGTATTCTGGCCGACGTCTGGGTTGAGGACTGCCTGCCCGACTCGCAGACCTACTCGCGGGCCTCCCTCGCCCCCTCTCTCGTGACCTTTGGGTCAACCCCCGCCGATGCGCACCGAGCCGCCTGCGGGCCCGACCAAACCTACATTCGCTGGGTACTGCCTGCGCATGAGATTAACACCCCGATCGAACCGATCATCCTCACGGTCGAGGTTTCGCCGACCGCGCCCGATGGCGCAAGCCAGAACACCGTGGTGGCGTCCTCCCCGGTGGACCCCTCGCCGGAAGAGCTGCGCACGGATCAGGCCGAGATCACCGTGGCTAACCCACGGGGAGTGAAGCTTCAGAAGATTGCGCTCACCCCGGTGGTGCAGGCGAACCGTGCGGGCCAGGCCACCACCGAGCCCAACCGCTGGCTGATCCGCCTGACCAACACCCTGCAGGGAAGCGCCGGTAACATCACCAACCCGGACATCATCGATGTTCTGCCGGTGCAGGACCAGGCCGGCACCTCCTTCAACGGAACCCAGACGTTCCAGAGGGCAACGCTCACCGCGGGCGATCCCACCTCCACACGCATCCTGTACACGGCGGCCGCCGGGGTCGAACTTGATCCCACCCACGCCACCAACGCCGCGGGGGGATCCACCGCGTGGTGTGATGCTCCGAGCCAGGGAACGGTTGTCTCCGGCGAGGGGGTGTGCCCGACGGATGCCGCTCAGGTCACCGCGATTCGCGTCAAGAAAACCGGAACATATCTCTCCGGTGACGTGATCGAGGCCGAGGTGCAGACCGTCGGTATCGGCAACCGTGCCGGTGACGTCTACGTCAACCGTGTCATGGCCGCGGCCGAGGGCCTCACCTACAAGGTGGGCCCCCTGGCCCGCCCGGAAACCGTGATTTCCTCCTCGATCGGCGACACCGTGTGGTGGGACCTCAACCGAAATGGCGTTCAGGACACCTTTAACTCGGCAGCCGAGCCGCCCGTTTCGGGCGCTCGCGTGACGCTGAGTGGGCAGGACGACCTGGGTAACCCGGTATCGGCGACAACCACCACCGGGGCGAACGGGAAGTACCTGTTCTCGGGCCTGCGCAGCGCTGGTCCGGCCGGATACACGGTCACGTTTGCCGCCCCGAATGGTGAGCCCTTCACCACGAAGCATGCGGGCACGGATCCGCTGCTGGATTCGGACGCGGATGTGACCACCGGTGCCTCCGATCCGATTCACCTGGATCGGAACTCGGACGATCTCAGCATCGATGCCGGCCTCCTGCAAAATGGTGGGCTGATCATCAATAAGACGCTGAGTGGGCCGGGCGTTGCACCCTTCGCGGGTGGCACCGACCTCACCTTCTCGGTGGTGTGCACCCTGGACGGTACCGAGGTATACAACGACACCGTCACGATCGGCGTCGAGGCGGGTGCCACCGAGGTGTCCTCGGAGGCCATCAGCCCGCTGCCGGCCCTCGCGAGCTGTGTGGTTACCGAGACCGGAGCGGGGTCGGCCGATGCCGCCGCTGCGCCGGTGACGGTCACCGTCACGCACTCCGCTACCCCGGTGTCGGCCGAGCTCACCAACTACTACTCGGCGGCCACGATCTCCGTATCGAAGACCGTGACCGGTGGGGAGACGGCGCTCGCCGCGGTGAGTGGCAAGACCTTCGAGGTTGCGGTCACCTGCCAGATGACCGCGGATGACGAGACGCCGCTTCTCCACCAGACCGTGACCCTGGCCGGTGGCGACACCGTGCAGTTGCGTACCGCCGGCGGTCAGCCGGTGTTCGTGCCGCTCGGTGCCACCTGCTTCGTGGAGGAAACCGACACCGGCGGTGCGACGACGGTGACTAGCGCGAACGATTCTTTCGCTACCGGCCTGAAGGTGACCGCGACCACGGGTGCCACGGCTGGGAACCTCGCGTTCTCGGTGACCAACAACTTCGTGGTGCCGACCGGTTCGCTGGTTATCCACAAGATGCTTGAGGGCACCGGAGTTGCACCGTTCGCCGGAGGTAAGGAGCTGAGCTTCGCCGTCGTCTGTACCTTTGAGGGCGAGGAGGTGTACAACGACACCGTGAGTCTGCCGATTGAACGCGGTGCCACTTCGGCCACGTCGGAGGCCATCACCGGCCTGCCGGCATCGAGTTCCTGCGTCGTTACCGAGACGGGTACGGGTGGTGCAGACAGCGCTGCCACCCCGACGACGGTGCAGATTCCGTGGAATGCCAGCACGTGGACCTCGGGTGAGGTCACCGCATCGCTGACAAACTACTACTCGGCCGGCACCATCACCGTGGCGAAGACCCTCGCGGGTGATCCCACGGCGATCGCGGCGGTTGCCGATCGCGACTTCGCGCTGCTGGTCACCTGTGCCGTAGCCGAGGGCGACACCCGAGCCGTCCTGGTATCGCGCACGGTAGCGCTGCGCGGTGGCGAGACGCAGAGGCTGACCAACGCCGAGGGCGATCCGGTATCGCTCCCGGTCGGGGCCTCCTGCTACCTCGAGGAGACCGATAACGGCGGGGCCACCTCCGTCTCGATCTCGCACGACACCTTTGAGCGTGGCATCCGCGTGACCGCGGGCAACTCGAAGGACCTCCAGAGCCTCACGGTTTCGGCGGTCAACACGTTCGAGCTGCCGCAGGGAACCCTGCAGATTCGCAAGCTTCTCGAGGGTGCCGGTGTCCAGCCGTTTGCCGGCGGAAAGACGCTCTCGTTTGCCGTGGTGTGTACGCACAACGACGCCGAAGTGTACAACCGCACGGTGAACCTCAACGTGACCGCCGGTGCGACCGACATTCTCTCCGAGGAGATTGGGCCGTTCCCGGCATCCACCGAGTGTGACATCACCGAGACCGGACGGGGCGGGGCGGATGACGCCGCCGCACCGGTTCACGTCACCATCCCCTGGGATCCGGAGACCTGGACCTCGGGGCCGGTTGTGGCCTCGTTGACCAACCGCTACTCGGCCGGAACCATCAGCGTCAGCAAGTCTCTTGCGGGTGACGAGCGGGGCATTGCGGCCGTCAAGAATCGGCAATTCGAGATCCAGGTTGTCTGCCAGGTGGAGGAGTCGGGGGAGCGCTCCACGGTGCTCTCCGAAACCGTCAAGATTCGTGGCGGAGAGACGGTCACGCTGTCCGACGCCTCGGGTGCCGCGCGCCTGCTGCCGCTGGGTGCGCACTGTTTCGGAACCGAGACGGATGCCGGTGGAGCAAAGTCGAAGAAGGTGAACCACGATTCATTCGAGAACGCCGCCGTGGTGACGCGGGGGAGCGACGACAAGCCGCAGGCCCTGTCGATCACCGCGGTGAACACCTTCGCCGCCCCGCCGGTGGAGCCCTCGAAGCCTCCGGTGGAGCCCTCGAAGCCTCCGGTGGAGCCCTCGAAGCCTCCGGTGGAGCCCTCGAAGCCTCCGGTGGACCCGTCGAACCCTCCGGTGGACCCGACCACGCCCCCGGCCCCGCCCGGTAAGCCCGATCTGCCGCACACCGGTACGGACGCCACCGGCTGGCTCGCGGGTGGAACCGCGCTCCTCCTGGCCGGTGCCTTCCTGCTGATTCGGCGCCGGCGGAATCCGCACACCGAGCGGTAGCCCGGTGGGGATTCACCCCCGGTAGAACACAAAACTCCCCCTTCACGCAGTGCGCGTGGAGGGGGAGTTTGTGTTTGTGCGATGGTGCCCGAGTGCTAGTCGCACTCGAGGATCGCGCGCACCCGCGGGATCACCTCGGTGCCGTAGAGCTCGATGCTCGACATCAGCTGCTCGTGCGGCATGGTGCCGGTGGCGTACTTGAGGTCGAAGCGGTCGGTGCCCAGCAGCTTCACGGTCTTGGCGATCTTCGTGGCCACGGTGTCGGGGGAGCCCACGTAGAGCGAACCGGTCTGGATCTCCGAGCGGTACTCGTCCATGGTGATTTTGGGCCAGCCACGCTCGACGCCGATGCGGTTGCGCATGACCTCCTGGTGGGGCCACAGCTCCTCGATGGCCTGCTCATCGGTTGCGGCGATGTGGCCGGGGGAGTGCACGCCCAGCGGCATGCCCGAGACGCCCACCTGCGCCTGTGCGCGGCGGTAGAGGTCCACGTAGGGCACGAAGCGGGCAGGGTCGCCGCCGATGATCGCGAGGGTCATCGGGATGCCGTACTCGACCGAGCGCACCACCGATTCGGGGGAGCCGCCCACGCCGATCCAGCTCGTCACCGAACCCTTCTCCGTGCGCGGGAATACCCGCTGATCCTTCAGCGCCGGGCGGATGGTGCCGGACCACGTGACCGGCTCCTCGGTGCGCAGCGCGGCAAAGAGGTCGAGCTTTTCGGAGAACAGGGTTTCATAGTCGGCGAGGTCATAGCCGAACAGCGGGAAGGACTCGGTGAAGGATCCGCGCCCGAGGATGACCTCGGCGCGCCCGTTGGACAGGGCGTCGAGGGTCGCGAAGCGCTCGTACACGCGAATGGGGTCATCGCTGCTGAGTACGGTGACGGCGGTACCCAGCTTGATGCGGGAGGTCTGGCCGGCGAGGGCCGCGAGGATCATGTCCGGGGCGCTCACGGCGAAGTCATCGCGGTGGTGCTCGCCGATGCCGAAGAAGTCGACGCCCACCCGGTCGGCGAGGACGCCCTGTGCGACCACGTTCCGGATAACCTCCGCGTCGCTCAGGCGGGTGCCATCGGCGGCCACGGTGCTGTCTCCGAAGGTGTCGAGTCCAAGCTCGAGGGGTGTGCTCATGGTGGGGGTCTCCTTGATCGAATCAAATCAATGCATTTGCATACAATAACCGTATCGCGCCGATTCTATTCCCGGGGCCTAAAAACTGCCCTTCCCGCCGGCGGCGCACAGAATATAGCCTGGGTCACATGTCACTGAAGAACAAGCCGGATGCCTCGAACAACGACGTGCGTGTGCCCGGCGCGCTGATGCGTGCCGAAATCGCCGAACAGCCGCAGCGATGGCGCGAACTGGTGCGAAACTCTCGGGAACAGATCGACGCCGCGGCCGCGCTGATCACCGAGGGCAAGCCCGAACTGATCGTCATGGTTGCGCGGGGATCGAGCGATCACGCGGCTAACTACGCTCAGTACCTCATTCACGCGGTGCTCGGAATCCCGGTGGCACTCGCCACCCCTGCCAGCGTGCACCCCGGTGCCCCACAGCTGCGTTACCCCGGGGCGCTGGCCATCGCCATCTCGCAGTCGGGGCGCTCGCCGGATCTGATCGCCACGGTGGAATCGATCCGCGATGGCGGCACCCCGGTGCTCAGCCTCACCAACAACCCAGGGAGCCCCCTGGCTGAGCTTGCCAGCGTGGCCGTGGACCTGTCCGCGGGCCCCGAGCTCTCGGTGGCCGCCACCAAGACCTATACGTCCTCGCTCCTCGCGCTGGTGCTGATTGTGCTGCGAGCTGCGGGGGAGGAGTGGGCGGCGATTGAACCCCGGGTGGACCTCCTCGCCGACGAGGCCGAGGCGTTTCTGGCCGCCCCCGCGGGATATGCGGACGCTCGCGCGCTCCTCGCCGGTCGGGAGCGCGTCATCGTGGTGGGCCGCGGGGTTTCTATGTCCTCCGCTCGTGAGGGTGCGCTCAAGCTGATGGAGACCAACGCGATCGCGGCCTCCGGGTGGAGTGCCGCCGACGCCATTCACGGCCCGCTGGGTCAGGTCACTCCGGGCACCGTGGCCATCGTGCTCACCGGGACTGCCCTGGGTCGGGACTCGGTCATTGAGTTTGCCGAAAAGGCACACGCCCTGGGTGCGGACGTCCTCGAGGTGGGTGGGGGAGTGCTGCCCTTCGCCGCCGCGCACATCACGTTGCCGCAGGTGCCGATGGGTGGGGTACCCCTCCTGGAGACGATTCCCCTTCAGCAGCTGGCGCTGGAGTTGGCGATCGAGCGCGGACTCGATCCGGACTCCCCGGCGGGGCTCAACAAGGTCACGCTGACCACCTAGGTGTGCACCCTCGCGATCCCCCTCATTTACGACCCGAGACGCCCCGTCGAGAAGTCGAAATGCGGGGGACCCGCGTATTTCCGCGGAGGAGCCGGGCGACACGCCATTAAACGGGCTCGATTTGCCCGAACTGTGGAACCTGCGTAAAGTAATACTCATCACCCCAAAGGTGCGGCTCGCTAGAGCGGCCGGCCTCAAGCGGGATCATCCCCACACTTTCAACACGCCGGACTTGTTC